>CAWCXH010000006.1:0-740776 GCA_963799495.1 uncultured Actinomycetota bacterium | reverse complement strand
GGCCGCCTCGGAGCGACTTTGTCGCTGACGTTTTGGACGTGCGGGTTCGAGCGACTATGTCGCTGTGAGGCGGGCAATCCTAGATATGCTCGGCGTGGGTGCCGCTGCCGCCGATCGCGGCCATCGTGGCCTGCCTGCCGCGGCGCTAACCGATCAGCTCCACATCCCGATTTCGTCGAGGCGAGCCGTCAGTCGCGCCGCGCCGTCGGTGAACTGGCTGCTGGTAAGCCGGACCACGGAAGCCGCGTCGCGCCGGCGCAACGCGGAGATCAGCTCCCGGTGGTTGGTCACCGCCGCGGCGCCCCATTGCGGGTCGGTGGCATAGATCAGCGGCGGCAGGTAGCGCGCGACGTGCAGCAGAAACCAGGCCAGCTTGATCCGCCCGGTCGCGTGGTTGAACGCCCGGTGGAACGCGAACTCTGCCGCGGCGACCTCGTCGGGATCTCGACGCTCGACAGCCAAAGCCAACTCGCCGTTGAGCCCTTCCAGCTCGTCGATCTCGGCGTCGGTGATGCGTTCGGCGGCGCTCGCGGCGAGTTCCTTGGCGATGGTGGCCTGGAGCCAGAAGATGTCCGCGATATCTGCACGGCTGAGTGGTAACACCACATGGCCGCGATGCGGTTCCAGCTGCACCATGCCTTCGCCACGCAGCGTGCGCAGCGCCTCGCGCACAGGCGTGATGCTGACCCCGAGTTGGGCGGCCGTCTCGTCGAGGCGGATGAACGTGCCGGGCCGCAGCGTCCCCGACATGATCTCTGCCCGCAGACGCCCGGCGACCTCGTCGGACAGCTGCTCACGGCGCACCGAGCGCTGCGCCGTGGGCCGGGATCGGGCTGGTGCGTTCACCGTGTTCTCCGGTCTGTTGGCGTGGGGTTGTCCCCGAGCCGCCGAGGCCATAGTGTGACCTGGGCAACACAATATTTGATCAAATATCAACGTCGCGCAACCCAAGACGGAAAGAGCACCAGCCGTTGACCGCTCAGCCATCGCCCACCGAGCAGCCCTACCTGGCCCGTCGGCAGAACTGGACCAACCAGCTCGCCCGCCACGCGTTGATGCAACGCGGTGCGACGGCGCTGCGCTTCCTGGGTCGGACGACAACCTGGGGTGAGCTCGACGAGCGGATCTCCGCCCTGGCCGGTGCGTTGAGTCGGCGCGGGGTCGGCTTCGGCGACCGGGTGCTGATCCTGATGCTCAACCGCACCGAGTTCGTCGAGTCGTTCCTGGCGATCAACAAGCTCGGCGCCATCGCGGTACCGGTCAACTTCCGGATGACCCCACCCGAGGTGGACTACCTGGTCAGCGACTGCCAGGCCAAGGTGGTGATCACCGAATCGGTACTGGCCAACGTCGCCACGGCGGTGCGCGGTCTCGACCCGACGCTGACCACGGTGATCGTCGCCGGGGGCGCCACCGAGGACGGGGTGCTCGGCTACGACGATCTGCTGACCGAGGAGGGCCAACCGGCCTCCCCGGTGGATATCCCGAACGATTCGCCTGCGCTGATCATGTACACGTCGGGCACCACCGGCCGGCCCAAGGGCGCGGTGCTGACCCACACCAACCTGTCGGGGCAGGCGATGACCAACCTGTTCACCGTCGGCGCCGACATCAACAACGACGTCGGGTTCATCGGGGTCCCGCTGTTCCACATCGCGGGCATCGGCAACATGATCAGCGGCCTGCAGCTGGGCCTGCCGACCGTCATCTACCCCCTCGGTGCGTTCGACCCCGGGGCGCTGCTCGATGTGCTCGAGACCGAGAAGGTGACGTCGATCTTCCTGGTGCCCGCGCAATGGCAGGCGGTCTGCGCCGCCCAGCGGGCACTCCCCCGCGAGCTGAGGCTGCGGGTGCTGTCGTGGGGCGCCGCGCCCGCGTCGGACACCCTGCTGCGCGACATGTCCGAAACCTTCCCTGGCACACAGATTTTCGCCGCGTTCGGCCAGACCGAGATGTCACCGGTGACGTGCATGTTGTTGGCGCAGGACGCGATGCGCAAGCTCGGGTCGGTCGGCAAGGTGATCCCGACGGTGGCGGCGCGGGTCGTCGACGAGGACATGAACGACGTCCCGGTCGGTCAGGTCGGCGAGATCGTCTACCGGGCGCCGACGCTGATGGCCGGGTATTGGAACAACCCCGAGGCGACCGCGGAGGCGTTCGCCGGCGGCTGGTTTCACTCCGGCGATCTGGTGCGGCAGGACGAGGAGGGCTACGTCTGGGTCGTCGACCGCAAGATGGACATGATCATCTCCGGCGGGGAGAACATCTATTGCGCCGAAGTCGAGAATGTGCTCGCCGCCCATCCCGCGATCGTCGAAGTGGCCGTGATCGGACGGGCCCACGAGAAATGGGGTGAGGTCCCTGTCGCCATTGTCGCTCTAGGGGCCGTGTCAGACCAGACCCTGAACCTTGCCGATCTTGACGAATTCCTCACCGAACGGCTCGCGCGGTACAAGCATCCGAAGGCTCTCGAGATCGTTGACGCGCTCCCACGCAACCCCGCGGGCAAAGTGCTCAAGAGGGAACTGCGAACCCGCTTCGGCGTGGAAAAGATGAGCGACGAAAGTTCTTCTGCGCCAACAGTTTCTGCCGGGATTAAAGAAAGTTAGCGAATGGGGACGCGTTTGCTAACGGTTAGGGGTTCAATCCGACGGATGCGGTCCACCGCGGCGGTGGCATCGGGTACAGTCCTGTGGTCTGTCTTACTACTCGCGAGTAAGGAGACGGTGGTCATACACACCGGGTTGGGGCGAGGAGGGGGCGTGCGACACGGGCTGTCGTTGTGCCACGACAATCGCGGCTCCGACGTCGGAGCCCGTCCGTGACGGCATCCACCGGCCTGACCGGATACGTCCGCGATCAGGTGAGGCCGGGCCTGGAGGCCATCGGCGGCTTCGTGCGCATGTGCGTGCTCACCGGCAAGGCCCTGTTCCGTCCCCCGTTCCAGTGGCGGGAGTTCATCCTTCAGGGCTGGTTCCTGATGCGGGTGGCGTTCCTGCCGACCATCGCGGTCTCCATTCCGCTGACCGTGCTCATCATCTTCACGCTGAACATCCTGTTGGCGGAGTTCGGCGCCGCCGACGTCTCCGGCGCCGGTGCGGCGCTGGGTGCCGTCACCCAGCTGGGGCCGCTCGTCACGGTGCTCGTGGTCGCCGGGGCCGGCTCCACCGCCATCTGCGCGGATCTCGGCGCCCGCACGATCCGTGAGGAGATCGACGCGCTCGAGGTGCTCGGGATCGATCCCATCCACCGGCTGGTGGTGCCTCGGGTGGTGGCCTCGACGTTCGTCGCGCTGCTGCTCAACGGTGCGGTCATCACGATCGGTCTGGTGGGCGGCTTCATCTTTGGCGTTTACGTCCAGAATGTCTCCGCCGGCGCTTACGTCTCGACGCTGACACTGGTGACTGGTCTTCCCGAGGTGCTCATCTCGGTGGTCAAGGCCATGACGTTCGGCTTGATCGCCGGGCTGGTCGGCTGCTACCGCGGCCTGACCGTCGCCGGTGGCGCCAAGGGCGTCGGCACCGCGGTGAACGAAACGCTGGTGCTCTGCGTGGTGGCGCTGTTCGCGGTCAACGTGGTGCTCACCACCATCGGCGTCCGATTCGGCACGGGCCGTTGACATGACGACCAGCACCGTTCTGCGGTCCCGCTTCCCCCGCGCCGAGAGGTTGGTCACCGCGCCCGCCCGCGGGCTGGACAGCGTCGGGCACGTCGCCTGGTTTGTGGTGACGGCGGTCGGTTCGATCGGGTACGCGCTTCGCTACTACCGCAAGGAGCTTCTGCGGCTGATCGCCGAGATCGGCATGGGCACCGGCGCGATGGCCGTCATCGGTGGCACCGTCGCGATCGTTGGCTTCGTGACGCTGTCCGGCGGTTCGCTGATCGCGATCCAGGGCTTCGCCTCGCTGGGCAACATCGGCGTCGAGGCGTTCACCGGGTTCTTCGCCGCGCTGGTCAACGTCCGCATCGCCGCCCCGGTGGTGGCCGGCCAGGCGCTGGCCGCCACGGTCGGTGCCGGCGCCACCGCCGAATTGGGCGCCATGCGAATCAGCGAGGAGATCGACGCCCTCGAGGTGATGGGCATCAAGTCGATCTCATACCTGGTGTCGACGCGCATCGTCGCCGGGTTCATCGTCATCATCCCGCTGTACGCGATGGCGATCATCATGAGCTTCCTGTCCGCTCAGATCACCACGACGCTGTTCTACGGGCAGTCCACCGGCACCTACGAGCATTACTTCCGGACGTTCCTGCGACCCGACGACGTTGCGTGGTCCTTCGTGCAGGCCATCATCATCTCGATCATCGTGATGATAAACCATTGCTACTACGGCTATTTCGCCAGCGGCGGACCGGTCGGCGTCGGCGAGGCGGTGGGCCGGTCGATGCGGGCGTCGCTGATCGCGATCGTGTTGGTGGTCCTGTTCGCATCGATGGCGCTTTACGGCACCGACCCGAACTTCAACCTGACGGTGTAGGCGCTATGACCGCACCCCAGGCACCACTGAACGAACCCCGTAAGCCGCCGTACAAGATGGCCGGGTTGGTGTTGCTGTTGGTGGCCGCCCTTGTGACGGTGTTGGTGTGGGCCCAGTTCCGCGGGAGCTTCGCTCGGCCGGAGCAGTTGACGATGATCTCGTCGCGGGCGGGCTTGTCAATGGATCCGGGATCGAAGGTCACCTACAACGGGGTGGAGATCGGCCGGGTCGCCGCGATCAATGAGGTCGAAGTCGGTGGGGAGCCCAGGGCCAGGATCACGCTGGATATAGATCGCGAGCACATCGAACTGATCCCGGCCAACGTCGTGGCCGACATCAAGGCGACGACCGTGTTCGGCAACAAGTATGTCGCATTCTCGTCGCCGAAAGATCCGGCGTCCGAACGGATTAGCAGTTCCCACGTGATCGATGTGTCGTCGGTGACCACCGAGTTCAACACATTGTTCGAGACCGTGGTGTCGGTGGCCGAGAAGGTGGATCCGGTCAAGCTGAACCAGACCTTGACCGCGACGGCGCAGGCGTTGGACGGGCTGGGCGACCGGTTCGGGCAAGCGCTCATCCACGGCAACGAGATCCTTGCGGATCTGAATCCGCGGCAGCCACAGGTCCGCTACGACGTCCAACGGCTGGCCGATCTGGCCGATGTGTACGCCAACGCATCACCGGACCTGTGGGACGGCCTGGAGAACGCGGTGACCACGGCGCGCACCCTCAACGAGCAACAGGGCAATCTCGATCAGGCGTTGATGGCCGCGGTCGGGTTCGGCAACACCGGCGGCGACATCTTCGAGCGCGGTGGGCCATATCTGGTGCGGGGCGCCGAAGACCTCATCCCCACCTCGCAGGTGCTCGACGAGTACAGTCCCGCGCTGTTTTGCACCCTCCGCAACTTCCACGACGTCGAACCCAAGGCCGCCGCAGCGCTGGGCGGTAACGGCTACTCGCTGCGAGCCCACTCCGAGGTCCTTGGCCTTGGGGCGAGCAATCCCTACGTCTATCCGGACAACCTGCCGCGGGTGAACGCCACGGGCGGGCCGGAGGGCCGCCCGGGATGCTGGCAGCCGATCACCCGGGAGCTGTGGCCAGCCCCGTATCTGGTGATGGACACCGGGGCGTCTATCGCACCGTACAACCACATCGGGCTCGGCTCGCCGTTCGCCATCGAATACGTCTGGGGCCGCCAGATCGGGGAGCACACGATCAACCCATGAAGATCACCGGTACCGCCATCAAGCTCGGCGCCCTTTCCCTGGTGCTGCTGCTGTTCACGGCGATCATCATCGTGGTGTTCGGTCAGATTCGATTCGACCGGACCACCGGTTATTCGGCGATCTTCTCCAGCGCCAGTGGTTTGCGGAACGGACAGTTCGTTCGAGCCTCCGGTGTTGAGGTCGGCAAGGTCTCCAAGGTGCAATTGATCGATGGTGGTGACAGGGTCCGCGTCGACTTCAACGTCGACCGCTCTCTGCCGCTGTTCGACGAGACGACCGCGTCGATCCGCTACCTGAATCTGATCGGCGACCGCTACCTGGAACTCAAGCGCGGCGACAGTGACAAGCGGCTGCCTCCCGGTGGGACTATTCCCGAGGAGCTAACCGAGCCTGCTCTGGACCTGGACGCATTGATCGGCGGGTTCCGGCCGCTGTTTCGGGCACTGGACCCGGAGAAGGTCAACAACATCGCGTCGTCGCTGATCACGATCTTCCAGGGTCAGGGCGGCACCCTCAACGACATCCTCGACCAGACCGCCTCGCTCACTACGGCACTGGCCGACCGGGACCAGGCGATCGGCGAGGTGATCCGCAATCTCAACACCGTGCTGGATACGACGGTCAAGCACCAGCGGCAGTTCGACGAGACGCTGCAGAACTTCGAGGTGCTGATCACCGAGCTGAAGAACCGGGCCGACCCGATCGCGGACTCGACCGCCAATATCAGCGACGCCGCCGGAACGGTCGCGGACCTGCTCGCCGACAACCGGCCGCTGCTGCAGGACACCGTCGGCTACCTGGAGGCCGTCCAGCAGCCGCTGATCGACCAGAAGGACCAACTCAACGACATCCTGGTCAGGTTGCCGGCCGCATTCAAGATCATCGGGCGGGCCGGAGGCGTCTACGGTGACTTCTTCAACTTCTACGTCTGCGATATCTCGTTGAAACTGAACGGATTACAGCCCGGTGGCCCGGTCCGGACGGTCAAGGTCTGGTCGCAGCCGTCGGGTAGGTGCACGCCGCAATGAGGACGCTGGAGGGTTCGAACCGGGTTCGAAACGGGTTGATGGGCATCATCATCCTGCTGCTCGTCGTCGGGGTGGGACAGAGCATCGCCAGCGTGCCGATGCTGTTCGCGACGCCCACGTACTACGCGCAGTTCGCCGATACCGCCGGGCTGACGCCTGGTGACAAGGTGCGCATCACCGGGGTCGATGTCGGCGTGGTCCGGTCCGCGGAGATTCAGGGCGACAGAGTGGTGATCGGCTACTCGCTCGGCCGCAACAGCGTAGGCACCGAAAGCCGGGCCTCCATCCGCACCGACACGATCCTGGGCCGCAAGAACATGGAGATCGAGCCGCGTGGTTCGGAACCGTTGCGCGCCAACGGCATGTTGCCGCTGGGGCAGACCACCACGCCGTACCAGATCTACGACGCGTTCTTCGACCTCACCAAGTCCACCTCCGGCTGGGACACCGAGACGGTGAAACGGTCGCTCGACGTGCTGTCGGAAACCATCGATCAGACCTCCCCGCATCTGAGCGCCGCCCTCGACGGTGTCGCGCGGTTCTCCGACACGATCGGCAAACGCGATGAGCAGATCAGGCAACTGCTGGCCAACGCCAACAAGATCGCGGGCGTCCTCGGCAGTCGCAGCGAGCAGATCAACCAACTGCTGGTCAACGCCCAGACGCTGCTTGCCGCGGTCAACGAACGCGGCCAGGCGATCAGCCTGCTGCTGGAACGGGTGTCGGTCTTCTCCGAGCAGGTGAAGGGCTTCATCGACGACAACCCGAACCTCAATCGGGTGCTGGAGCAGCTGCGCAGCATTAGCGACATCCTGGTTGAGCGCAAGTACGACCTGGTCGACACGCTCACCACGGTAGCTAACTTCGTCGCGTCGCTGGGCGAGGCAATCGCCTCCGGCCCGTATTTCAAGGTGCTGGTGGTCAACCTGCTGCCGTACTGGATCCTGCAGCCGTTCGTCGACGCCGCGTTCAAGAAGCGTGGCATCGACCCGGAGGAGTTCTGGCGCAACGCCGGTCTGCCCGCCTTCCGGTTCCCCGACCCGAACGGCGAGCGGTTGCCGAATGGGGCCCCGCCGCCGGCGCCGATTCCGCTGGAGGGCACCCCCGAGCATCCGGGGCCCGCGGTGCCGCCCGGCTCGCCGTGCTCGTACACCCCTCCGGCCGACGGCCTGCCGCGGCCCGGCGATCCGCTGCCGTGTGCGCACCTGACCCAAGGCCCGTACGGAGACAACGCATACGGCCCTAACTATTCGCCGCCGGACGTGTTGACCTCGCCGCCAAACCCACTCGGCCTGCCGCCGACGCCCGGTGTCCCCAGCGCCGCCATCCCGGGCCAGTTGCCGCCGGACGTACCCGGCACCCCGGTGCCGCTGGCCCCCGGTCCGCCGGGTGCGCGCACGGTCCCGCTGGAGCCGGTGCCCGCGCCACCCGACTTCACGCCGGGCATAGCACCCTTGCCGCCGGCCCTGACCGGGCCGCCGCCACCTCCCGGGCCTGGTCCGGAGTTAGCCCCGGCGGGGACCCCACCCCTGCCGGGCAACCCGCCGTTCCTCCCGCCCGGGTCGCAAGAAGCAACGGGGTCGTAACCGATGGCAACCATCTTTAACGTGCGAAACCTGAAGATGCCGAGCATGTCTCGGGCTTCGGTGATCATCGGCACGCTCGTCGTGATACTGGGCCTCGTTGCCGCGTTCGCCGGCTGGCAGCTCTACAAGAAGCTGACCACCAACACCG
The DNA here is from genome assembly GCA_963799495.1 of uncultured Actinomycetota bacterium. Lineage (GTDB taxonomy): Bacteria > Actinomycetota > Actinomycetes > Mycobacteriales > Mycobacteriaceae > Mycobacterium. Next base: position 732,304 of record CAWCXH010000006.1, on the reverse strand, counting down.
TCGTCGCGTACTTCCCGGACACTCCTGGGCTCTATCCCGGCGACAGGGTGCAGATCATGGGCGTGAGGGTCGGCTCGATCGACAAGATCGAACCCGCCGGCGACAAAATGAAGGTGACGTTCCACTACGACTCGAAGTACAAGGTGCCCGCCAGCGCCACCGCGACGATCCTGTTCCCGAGCCTGGTGGCGTCGCGACCCATCCAGTTGTCGCCGCCCTACACCGGCGGGCCCGTGATGGAGGACGACGCCGTCATCCCCATCGACCGCACGCAGGTGCCGGTCGAGTACAACGAGCTGACCAACTCGATCAACCGACTCCTCGTCGACCTCGGTCCGACCGCCGAACAGCCCCAGGGTCCGTTCGGCGACATCATCGAATCATTCGCCGACGGACTCGCCGGCAAGGGTCAGCAAATCAACACGACACTTAATAGCCTGTCCGAGGCGCTGACAACGCTGAACGAGGGCCGCGGCGACTTCTTCGCCGTGGTGAAGAGCCTGGCGTTGTTCGTCAATGCGCTGTACCGCAGCGATCAACAGTTCGTCGCGCTGAACAACGACCTCGCGCAATTCACCGACTCGTTCACCAACACCGACCGGGAACTGGCCACCGCACTGCAGGACCTCAACCAGTTGCTGGCCACGACCCGCCAATTCCTCGACGAGAACGGCGAGGTGCTTACCCATGACGTCGACAACCTCGCCGAGGTGACCAACGCGATTCTGCAGCCCGAGCCGCTGGATGGCCTGGAGACCGCCCTGCACGTGTTCCCCAACCTCGGGGCGAGCCTGGGCGACATCACCGCCCCCAACCAGGGCGGCATCGTCGGTCTGCCGGTGCTCAGCAGCTTCGCCAATCCGATGCAGTTCATTTGCAGCGCGATTCAGGCCGGCAGCCGGCTGGGCTACCAGGACTCCGCCGAACTCTGTGCGCAGTACCTTGCGCCGATCCTCGACGCGATCAAGTTCAACTACCTGCCGTTCGGCCTGAACCAGCTACGCACCGCGATGACGCTGCCCAAGCAGATCTCGTACTCGGACCCGAGGCTGCGGCCGCCACCGGGATATAAGGACACCACCGTGCCCGGGATCTGGTCGCGCGACACGTTGTGGTCGCACGGCAACCACGAGCCGGGCTGGATCGTCGCACCCGGGATGCAAGGGGTTGACGTGCAGCCGTTCACGGCCAACATGCTCACGCCGGAGTCGCTTTCGGAGTTGATGGGCGGGCCGGACATTGTGGCGCGGCCCGCGCCGCCCGCGTTTGGGGTGCCGCCCGGCGGGAACCTGCCCGGGCCGCCGAACGCGTACGACGAGAACAACCCGTTGCCCCCACCGTGGTACCCGCAGCCCGGGCCGCCGCCGGGACCGGCATCCGGAGTGATACCAGGCGACCCAGGCGGCTCGCCGGCATTGTCCGGACCGGCACCGGCCCCGGCCGGACCGCCGGGACCGCCGCTGCCCGCTGAAGCAGGTGGACCATGATGTGCACACGCAGATCGACCCGGATCGCGCGCCGTACGGTGGCGCTGCTGCTGGCGACGGTGGTGCTGAGTTCGTGCGGGTCGTGGCGCGGCATCGCCAACGTGCCGCTGCCCGGTGGCCCCGGCACCGGCCCGAACAAAATGACCATCTATGTGCAGATGCCGGACACGTTGGCGCTCAACGTCAACAGCCGGGTCCGGGTGGCCGACGTCTACGTCGGCAGCGTGCGGTCGATCGAGTTGAAGAACTGGATCGCGACGCTCACGCTCGACCTGCAGCCCGGCATCGAGCTGCCCGTCAACACGCTGGCCAAGATCGGTCAGACCAGCCTGCTCGGCTCGCAGCACGTGCAGTTGGACCTGCCGCCGGACCCGTCGCCGGAGCTGTTGCGCAGCGGCGACACGATTCCGCTGCAGAACTCGTCGGCGTTCCCGACCACCGAACGAGTGCTGGCCAGCATCGGCAACATTCTCACCGGCGGCGGTATCCCGAACCTCGTTGTCATCCAGACCGAGATCAACAACGTGCTGACCGGTCGGGCCGATCAGATCCGTGAATTCCTGAACCGGCTGGACACCTTCACCGACGAACTGAACCGGCAGCGCGACGACCTCACCCGAGCCATCGATTCCACTAACCGGCTGCTGACGATCGTCGCAGATCGCAACACCACCCTGGACCGGGTGCTCACCGAATTCCCGCCGCTGATAAAGCATTTCGCCGACACCCGCGACCTGTTCGCCGACGCGGTGGAGGCCCTGGGCCGGATCAGCCTTGCCGCCGACAATGCGCTGGCCCCGACGAGCGACAACCTGCACACGAACCTGCAGTATTTGCAGCGGCCGCTCAAGCAACTGGGTAGGGCCTCGCCGTACCTGATCGGCGCGCTCAAACTAATGGTGAGCCTACCGTTCCCCATCGAGAACGTACCCAAAGCGTTTCGGGGCGACTTCCTCAACGTGTCGCTCCTGGTCGACCTGACGTTCAGCGCGTTAGACAACGGCATATTGTCCGGGACCGGTGTCTCCGGCATGCTGCGCGCGCTCGAGCAGGCCTGGGGACGCGACCCGAACACGATGATCCCGGATGTGCGGTTCACGCCGAACCCGCACGACGTGCCGGGCGGACCGCTGGTCGAAAGGGGTGAGTGAGCCGTGGTGACCCGCTTCATCAAGATCCAGCTCGTGCTGTTCACGATCCTGACGATCATCGCGCTGGTCGCGTTGGGCTGGTACTACCTGCGGCTGCCCTCCGTGGCCGGCATCGGGCAGTACGACTTGCATGCCGACCTGCCCAGGTCCGGTGGGCTCTACGCGACGGCCAACGTCACGTATAGGGGCACTCAGATAGGCAAGGTCATCGCTGTCGAGCCCACCGAGACGGGTGCGCGGGCAACGATGAGAATCGACAACCGCTACAGAATCCCCGTAGATGCGTCGGCCAACGTGCGCTCCGTGTCGGCGATCGGTGAGCAATACCTGGACCTGGTGTCGACCGGCGATCCGGGCCAGTACAACGCGAACGGGCAGTCGATGACTGACAACTGCCGACGATGGCGTGAGACCCGCGGGGAGGACCCGGAAACCTGCATCTCGGTGCCGGCCGAGATCGGGCCGGCGCTGGATAAGGCCGACAAGGGTCTTGCGGTGCTGCCCAAGGAGAAGATCGACGCGCTGCTCAGCGAAACCGCGCTGGCCGTAGGTGGATTGGGCCCGGCCCTGCAACGGCTGGTCGACTCGACGGCCTCGATCGCCAGCGATTTCCGCGACAACCTGAGCCCGGTCAACGACATCATCGCGAACTCGGCGCCGATTCTGGACAGCCAGGTCAACTCCGGTGACGCGATCGCACAATGGTCGCGGAACCTGAACATCATCGCGGCGCAGTCGGCCGAGCAGGATCAGGCGTTGCGCAGCGGCCTTCAGCAGGCCGCCCCCACCGCCGACCAACTCAACGCCGTGTTCGGCGATGTGCGGGACTCGCTGCCGCAGACCTTGGCGAATCTCGCGGTCGTCATCGACATGCTCAAGCGCTACAACAAGGGCCTCGAGCAGACGTTGGTGATTCTTCCGCAGGGTGCAGCGATCGCGCAGGCCAATGTGATATTCGATAACGAGGCCCTGGTGCACTTGGGCATTTCGCTCAACATGCCGCCGCCGTGCCTGACCGGGTTCGCCCCGGCGGCGGAGTGGCGGTCGCCCGCCGACACGAGCATGGCGCCGCTGCCGTCGGGCACGTACTGCAAGATCCCAAAGGACTTCCAGGGCAACGTGGTTCGCGGTGCACGCAACTATCCCTGCGTGGACGTGCCGGGTAAGCGGGCGGCTACGCCGAGGGAGTGCCGCAGCAACGAGCCGTATGTTCCGTTGGGCACCAACCCCTGGTACGGCGACCCGAACCAGATCCGGAACTGCCCGGCCCCGGCCGCTCGCTGCGACCAGCCGGTCGACCCCGGCCGGGTCATCCCGGCGCCGTCGATCAACACCGGGCTGAATCCCCTGCCGGCCGAGGGGTTGCCCCCACCACCGGCGCCGATCAGCGACCCACTCACCCCGCCCGGCCAGGGCACGGTCCAGTGCAGTGGACAACAACCCAACCCGTGCATCTACACTCCGGCACCAGGTGCGACGGCGATCTACAACCCGGCCAGCGGCGAGGTAGTCGGACCCGACGGCGTCAAGTACTCCGTAAGCAATTCGAGTAACCCAGGAGACGACGGATGGAAGGAGATGCTGGCACCCGCCGGCTGAACCCCACCGATGCTGATGAAACGCCGGACGAATCGGTAGCAGTATCCGAGGACCAAGAAGTCCAGGAATCTCCCGAGTCAGCTGTCTGGCCGCGCCGCGAAACGCGGCTCGGCCGGGGCTGGATGCTGGGCATCTGCGCGGCGCTGGTCGTGCTGGCCGCCGCGGCGGCGGTCGGCGGGTATCTGGCGCTGCGCCATCACTCCGAGAGTGAGGCCATCGCGCGCGCCGAAGCGGCGGCGGTGGCGGCGGCCAAGGATTGTGTCGCGGCCACCCACGCCCCGGACACGGCGACGATGACCGCCGGCCAGACGAAGATCATCGAGTGCTCCACGGGAGACTTCGGCGTCCAGGCGGCCCTGTACAGCGGCGTGCTGGTCGACGCGTACCGGGCCGCCAATGTCACGGTCCAGGTGTCGGACATGCGTGCCGCGGTGGAGCGCTACAACGACGATGGATCGGTGGATGTGCTGGTGGCCGTGCGGGTGAAAGTGACCAACTCGGAGGCGGCCAATCAGGAGCAGGGCTATCGCCTGCGGGTTCAGATGGCACCTGTCGACGGCACGTACAAGATCGCCCAGCTCGATCAGGTGACCTCGTGACGGCTGTGCTCGACGAGACGTCGGACGCACCGGCCACCGATTCGGTGTCGGCCGATCCGCCCGCATCCTGGCTGGCGCGCGCCGGCGCATTCGCGCTGGACGTGCTGCTGGGCATGGGTGTGATCGCAACGATGGCTTTGCTCGCGTTGGCGGCCCCGCAGCGCGGCTGGTTGTGGTGGGTGTTCACCGGGACAGCCGCGCTGACCGTGCTCGCAGTGGCGGTCAACCGGTGGGTGCTACCGGCGATGACCGGCTGGAGTGTGGGGCGGGCGCTCTTCGGGATCGCGGTCAGACGCCGCGACGGCGGGGACGTCGGCAGCTGGCGGCTGCTGGGCCGCGATCTGGCGCACCTGCTGGACACCGCGGCGCTGTTCCTCGGCTGGTTGTGGCCGCTGTGGGACCGGCGCCGGCGCACGTTTGCCGACATGCTGTTGGGCACCGAAGTGCGACGTGTGGAGCGCCCGGAGCGCGACATGCGGCGGCCGACGGCGGCGGTGCTGGCGGCCGCGGCGATGGTGTGCGCGGCCGGCGTGGGGCTGGGCTATTTGGTGGTGTACCGGCAGGATCGGTCGGTCGACGCCGCGCGCGACCAGATCGCCGCGCAGGGTCCGCGAATCGTCGAACAGATGCTGAGCTACAACACCGACACGCTGCAGGACGACTTTTCCCGCGCACAGTCGTTGGCCACCGACGCCTATCGCGAACAGCTGGTCGCCCAGCAGCAGGCGGTGCAGGGGGCCGGCGCGACTACGAACGAGTACTGGGCGGTGAGCAGCACGGTGCTGTCCGCGGAGCGGGAGAAGGCATCGATGCTGCTGGCGTTGCAGGGTCAACGGGGCACAGATCCGAAGGATCTGAAGTTCATCACCGCGACCGTGCGGGTGGAGTTCGAGAAGTCCGGCGACGGGTCCTGGCGGGTCGCAAACCTCACGGTGCTGAAGAAGCCGAACATGAATGGGGCCGGCAGGTGAGCCCGCGGCGCAAGGTCGAGCCCACCGATGTGGACCTCTTCGAGGTCGCGCCGCCCCAGCCGCGGCGCTGGGGCCTGGGCGTCATCGCGGCCGTCGCGACGCTGCTGATCGCGGCCGCGATCACGGCGAGCACGTACATGCTGATCGGACACGAAACCGACCGCCGCGGGGCACTCAAGGACGCCGCCGCGCTCGGCTACGTTCGAGCGTTCATGACCTCCTACACCACGCTGGATCCGTTCCACGCCAACGACTATGCCGACCGAATCCTGGCGCAGGGCACTGGCGACTTCGCCAAGATGTTCAAAGAAAAACAGAACGAGATCGTCGTCCAGGTCGCGCGGGCCGAACCCACCACCGGCACCGTCCTCGAGGCCGGCGTGCAGCGGTGGAACGACAACGGCAGCGCAGACGTTCTGGTCGCGACGAAGATCACGACGAAGTCGCCGGATGGCAAGTCGACGGTCGAGAGCGGAAACCGTTGGATCGCAACGGCTATCAAGGAAGGACAGCAGTGGAAGATCAGCCATCTGATCCAGGTGATCTGACCACGGAGGCCGTCGAAGCGTCTACTCCTGACGAACCGACCCCGCGCCGTCGCCGGTGGCGAATCCTGCGGCGACGGTCGACCAAGGCTGAGTCACTGGCGGCGGTCGACGAATCCGCCGATGCCACAGCTGACGTCGCAGGCACCGAGGACGTCAAGCCGGCTCCACGCACTCCGGTGGGCAAGGCCAGCAGGGCGGCCAAGGCGCAGCGCAAACCCGACGAGGCCACCGCTGACCAACCGGATGGCGAGACGGTCGAGGCCGAAGCGGCCGGCGACGAGGTGCCGGAAGCCGAACCGGACGGTGAGACCACCGAGACCGCCGAATCCGTCGAGGCTGAACCGGTTCTCGTGCCGCACCAGCCCGCCGGCCGTCGGGTGAAGATCGCGGCGGTCGCGGCCGGGGCCCTGTTCGTCGCCGCGGCAGCCTTCGCCGGTGTGGCGCTGCAGCCGTATCTGGCCGACCGCGCGCTGGTGCACACCAAACTCGATGTGGCGCGAACCGCCGCCAACGCCATCACCACGTTGTGGACGTACACGCCGGAGAATATGGAGTCGCTGCCGGACCGGTCGGCCGGCTACCTGGGCGGCGACTTCGCGAACGACTACCGCAAGTACATCGACGCGATCGTCGCACCCAACAAGCAGGCGCAGGTCACAAACAGCACCCAGGTACTCGGTACGGCGGTGGAAACGCTCACCCCGTCGGAGGCCACCGCGATCGTGTACACCAATTCCGTTGCGACCAGCCCCGTTACGAAGAACATTCCGTCGCTGCGATATCTGTCATACCGGTTGATATTGGAACGCCGTGACGCGAAATGGCTCATCACCCGGATGACCACGGTCACGTCGCTGGATCTGACGCCGCAGTTATAGACCGCGACCGCATGTCATGCCCGTCGTCTCCCCGGTCTCCGAACGGCTGACGGTCGTCGGCCTGCTTCTGCTGACGTTTGCGACCGGGCTTGTCGATGCCATCAGCGTCCTGGTGCTGGGCCACGTCTTCGTGGCCAACATGACCGGCAACGTGATCTTTCTGGGCTTCTGGTTCGTGCCGCATTCCGGTGTCGATCTGACGGCCGCCCTGATCGCGTTCGGCGGCTTCGTGTTCGGCACCGTGATCGGTGGCCGGTTCGCGAGGCACCTCGATAAGCAGACTCGAACCTGGCTGTTCGTGGCGCTCGGGACGGAGGTGGTCATCCTGGTGGTGTTGTCGATCCTGGCCGGCACGGGCGTGCTCGACTACCGGGACAACACCAAGCTGATTCTGATCGCCGGACTTGCGATCACATTCGGAGTGCAGAACGCCACCGCGCGTCTGTTCGGCATTCAGGAACTCAGCACCACGGTGCTCACCGCCACCGTCGTCGGGATCGGGTTCGACAGCAGGCTGGCGGGCGGTACTGGTCAGCGGGAAAAGCTGCGCTACTCGGTCGTGCTCACCATGCTCGGCGGAGCGGTAGTCGGCGCGACGATGTCGCTCTTCACGGTCGCTCCGGTGATCGCGTTGGCGGCGGCCGTGGTGGCGGCGAGTGCGCTGATCTTCCGGTTCGGGCCGCCGGATTCTGCGCAGGACTAGTGTTCGGCTATGCCATCAGTTCTCGTAACCGGCGCAGCACGGGGTATCGGCAGGTCGATCGTCGAGCATCTGGCGGCCGGCGGGTGGGATGTGATCGCGGGAGTGCGCACCGCAGAGGACGCCGCCGCGGTCACCAAGGCCCACCCGCAGCGAATCTCCTCGGTCATTCTCGACGTCACCGACGCCGGACACATCGCCGCATTGTCGGAGTCGCTGCCCGAGCACCTCGACGCGATTGTGAACAACGCCGGCATCGCGGTCGGCGGCCCCATCGAAACCGTCGACCCTGACGATTGGCGAAAACAGTTGGACGTCAACGTGATCGGCCAGCTTGCGGTGACGCAGGCGGTGCTGCCGCGGCTGAGGGAATCGCGGGGCCGCGTGGTGTTCATCTCAAGCCTCAACGGGAAAGTCACCTTTCCGATGCTGGGTGCCTACTGTGCGTCGAAGTTCGCTTTGGAGGCGGCCGCCGATGCGCTTCGAATGGAGCTGAAACCGTGGGGTATTCCGGTGGTGCTGGTCGAGCCGGCCCAGACCGACACCGATATGTGGCGCATGGCTGACGCCGTAGTCAAAGAGATGGAAGCCGCGCTGACATCCGAGCACCGCGCCCTGTACGCCAAGCACATCGCCGGCATGAAGAAGTTCATCCCGTTTTCCCAGCGGATGGCGGTCCGCACGGAGAAGGTGTCCGCCGTGGTCGAGGAAGCGCTCACCGCCCGTCGGCCGCGCGCCCGCTACGTCGTCGGCATCGGCCCCAAGGTGCAGCTGGCCTTGATCAGCAACCTGCCGACCCGGGCGCGTGACCGGGTGCTGCGGATGGTGTCCGGCCAGCCGTAGGCATGGATGTGTTCGTCAAGCGGCGAGTTGGCGCGCCTGCGGGCTTCTTTGCCTGTGAAGCCGCGGGCCTGCAATGGCTTTCGGCCGCTGACGGCGGTGTACCCTGCGCGCGGGTGGTGGACCACGACGCGCAGTCGGTGACGCTGGAGCGGCTGACTGCGTCGGCGCCGTCCCGGGCGGCGGCGCGGGAGTTCGGAGCCCGGCTGGCCGCGACCCATGATGCCGGGGCGCCGTCGTTCGGTGTGGGACCGGACGGCTGGAGCGGACCCGGATATTTCGGCCCGTTGTCGCAGCCGCTGCCGATGTCGTTAACGGGTCATCGAACCTGGGGCGAGTTCTACGCCGAGGAGCGATTGCGTCCGATGGCCGGCGCCGCGGGGGCGCGACTTTCTTCCGACGGTCGCGCTGCGATCGACCGCGTCGTCCAGCGTTGTGTGGCGGGAGATTTCGACGACGACGATCCTCCGGCACGGCTGCACGGCGATCTGTGGAGCGGGAATGTCATGTGGACGCCCGCGGGTGTGGTGCTGATCGACCCGGCCGCGCACGGCGGCCACCGCGAGACCGACCTGGCGATGCTGGCCCTGTTCGGATGTCCATATCTGGAAGCGGTGCTGGACGGATATCAAGAGGTGCATCCGCTTCGTGCCGGCTGGCGCGACCGGATCGGACTGCATCAGCTCTACCCGCTGCTGGCGCACGTTGTGTTGTTCGGCGGTAGTTACGCGCGTCAGACGGAGGCCGCGGCTCGTCGTGCGGTGGAGGCGGCCAGCTAACACTCAGCTATCGATTGAGCGCCAATAACCGGTCGGCGAGTTCGGCCAGCACCGGCCCGAGCACCTCCGCGTACTCGATCGTCACGTGGTTGTCGTCGCGGTACACCAGCGTGTTGCCGACAATGACCGGGCAGCGCGCAGCGGTGCAGAAGAACTCACTAAGGTCCGCATACTCTCCGCCGCCGGCCCTAACCGCCGCCGCCTCAGCGCCAATACCGTTGTCGTTCAACGCGACCGACCGCGCCGGCGAGCATTCCATCGCGTTGTCGAGATGGGCCGACAGGCACGTCGGCACCGTCGACTGCGGATCCGGTACCGGACTAAGAACCACAACGCGTGCGCCCGTGCTTCGCAACCGCTGCACCAACCCCGTCAGGCTGTTTAGCCACGCCTGGTCGTAGGCGACAAAGCCGAAGTCGGCGCCGTACCGCCGGCCCATGTCGAGCATGATCAGCCGCGGCCGTTCGTTCTCCAGCCGCGAAAGGATCTCGCCACGCCACTGCTCACATTCGGTGTACTTCCGCCCGAGATACGGGCTCTTGATCGGCAAATCCTGCAGCGGGCAGAGCACCTTGCTCATCGTCTCCAACCGCCAATGCCGTTGCTGCGCGATCGGATCGAGCGCGGGTTGCCACATCGCCGCATGTGAATCCCCGACCAGCGCCACTATCGTCGGCGATGCGGTGTCACCCGACGCGCATTCGGGTGCACCGACCTCGCGCCACGACCGCACACACCCGTTGAGGAACCCCTCCGGTTTGGCGAATGGCGCTGCACCAAGAGAAGGCGAAAGGTTCGACGGCACCGCACGCACGTCCACCGACGCCGCGACCGCGGCGCGCAACTGTTCGCGCACCGGCAAGGCCGGCGGCGCTGCTGACGGCGCCGGCGCGGCAACCGCCGGGGCCGCGGCCAGCCCAACGCCGACGGGAACGGGCCGCAGCACCAACAACACCAACCCGACGCACACCGCAAACACGGTCACTGCTCCACCAACGACGAGACTGCGTGCAGCAGACGACCGCAACGAGGGCGCGAACCGGGCCGGGTTCTCGATGAGGTGCAGCGTGAGAATCGCCAGCCCGAACGAGACCATGACCATCGCCAACCGACCCGCCAAACCGAGCGGCGCACCGAACAGCGCGGGCGCCAGCAGCAGCACCGGCCAATGCCACAGGTACCACGAGTAGGACAGCCGGCCGACCGCCCGCATCGCCGGAGCCGACAGAAAATGCCCGACACCCAGATCCGGTGTCGCACAACCCGCACCCACCACCAATGCGGTACCGAGAACGGGCAGCAGCGCGGCGGTACCGGGATACGGCGTCGTCTCAACCACCTGCGTACAGGTGATGACGATCAGCGCCAGGCCACCCCAGCCGACGACGGCTGCCGACGGTCCGGGTAGGTGCCGCCACCGACTCGCCGTCAGCGCCACCAATCCGCCGACCGCCAATTCCCAGGCCCGCGACGGCAGCGAGAAGAACGCCCACGACGGCAGCGAATGCGTCCACGCGAGCGAGATGGCGAACGAGATGACCGCCACGAGCGCGAGCACCAGCGCATAGGGCGTGGCCGACCGAGGAGCGGCCACACCGAAGCGCCGGGTCGTGCGCGCGACAAGCCAGGCGGTGCCGATGATCAGCGCCGGCCACAGCAGGTAGAACTGCTCCTCCACGCCGAGCGACCAATAGTGCTGAAACGGCGATGGTGCGTCGGCGGCGAGGTAGTCGGCGCCGTGCAGGGCGAATCGGTAGTTGCCGACATAGAGCGCGCTGGCGATTCCGTCACCGATCACGCTGCGGGCCTGCAACGGCGGCAGCAGCACCGCGGCGCCGGCGGCGGTGACCGCCAGCACGGTCGCCGCGGCGGGCAGCAGCCGCCGGGCGCGTGCGCCGTAGAACCGGGCAACCTCAACGGTGCCCGTGCCCGTCATCTCACGCCAAAGCAGGCCGGTGATAAGGAATCCCGAGACGACGAAGAAGACGTCGACTCCGATGAACCCGCCGCCGACCCCGGGAACGCCCGCATGGAACAGGACGACGGCCAGCACCGCGACCGCCCGCAGCCCCTCGATGTCGGTCCGAAACTGCTTCTGCGACAGGTCTGGCCGCCCGCCCGCGGATTCGCCGTGTCGGGATGAACGTACCGGGATCGCCACTCTGTTCACTCGAGCAACGATCGTCTCACGAGACCCAGCAGTATCGCGGTATTGAAGCCCTACGAGGACAGCCAGGCCAGTTCAGTGGGCAGCTTTCGCCGCCAGGACGACACGTCATGGCCACCTTCGAAGGAGACCCCGGATGGCGGCCTCCGCAGCGAGGCGACGAATTGCTTAGTGGCCAGGTAGAACCGGTCGCTGGCACCGCAATCCACCCGCAGCGGGATCGCGGACAATGCCGGGGCGCCGAACACCGAGTATCTGACCGCATCCGCGGGACTGTCGAACGCTCCGGATTGCACGGCCTTGTCGTATGACGTGTACAGCGCCGGGCTCACCGCGCAGATCCCGGCCGTGCGCGCCGGACCCAGCCGCGCCCCGAGCAGCAACGCGCCGTACCCGCCCATCGACCAGCCGATGAAACCCAGCTTCGAGGTGTCCAACCCCTTGGCCGCCAGGATCGGCAACAACTCGGTCAGCACCATGGCTCCGGAGTCCTCGCCGGATGCCCGCCGGTGCCAGTAGCTGTCACCGCCGTCGACGCTGACGACCGCGAATGGCGGATACCCGGCCTTGGCGACCTGCGCGAGCGCCTCCTGCACGCCCATGCCCATCACCGTCGTGGCGTTCCCGCCCTTGCCGTGCAACGCGATCACCGGCCGCAGCGCAGCGCTCTGCCCGGGCGGACGCGCGATCGCCCACGTGGTTTCGACGCCGCCGCGGGCCGCCGAGGCGAATGAGCCCGTCACAAACGTCGGCGCCGCCTTCGACGGCGGGGCCGGTTCGCCCGGAGGTGGAGCCCCGACCGCCGTCGCCAAACCCAGACGCAGCAGTGCACATTCAGCGGCGAACCCGGCGCCGAGTCCCAAGACGGCCCGGCGTGTCAGCTTCGGCATGCGCGTCAGTTGAAGGCAAGCCAGCTGGGTAGCGCGCGCTCACGGGAGTCGCAGAGCACTTGGCGCGTATCGCAATTGCCTTTCGGCGAACCCGCGCCGCTCCACATCCCGCCGGTGTCGCGGCGCAGCACGATCGCCGACGATCCGCCACCGTCCAGCAGCACTGCGGTATCGCTGCCCAGACCCCGGAACAGATCCTGGATCTGGTCGGGCGTGTAGCTGCCGCCCTGGAATACGTACATCTCGTCTTTACCCTTGGCGTAGCCGAGTGCCGTCCTCGCGGCGCTCGGCCCAGGGTCATTTAGCTGTCCGGTGTCGCCGGGAGACAGCAACTCGAGGCCGCTTACCGCGACGAACCGGGTGCCCTCGTCGAGCAGTCCCTGGATGGCGGGCGAGGCGGCGTCGTAGTCGTCGGGTGCCTTGGGCGGGACGACATACGGCGCGCCGCCGACCGGCAGAATCATCGTCGTCAGCGCTGTCCACGTTTCGTCGCCATTGGACAGTCCCTGCTTACCCGCGTACGCGATGGTCCCGGTCACCGCGGCGTTGGCGCGACCCTGGCCGCGCGTGTTGTCGACGTAGGCGCCCAGCGGTGAGCTGCAACCGGTCGACTTCCACGATCCGCCCCTCTGCCCGCGCACGTCGAAGAAGTTGGCGTTGATCGCGATCGTCGGCCGGCCCAGCACCTGCCACGCCTCCAGCGGCGTGTAAATCTCGGAGGCCTGCCAAAGGCCCTCGCCGGTGCGCGCCCGGGGATCACGCTCACAGCGCGCCTGATATCTGGAGTGCGAGTCGACCAGTAGCCGCGGCGAAAGCCGTTGCGACGCACCCTTGATGATCATCAGATGCCCGCCATTGTCCATCTCGTACCAGCCGCCACCGGCGTTGAGCATTGGCGCCGGATGGCCGCCGCCGAAGTTGTAGACGAGATAGGACCCGCGGGTCGCGGCGATCGCGTTGGCCAACAGCTCGCGCCCACTGGCGGCCCCGGCCGCGGGTGCGCCCGCGGCCGTCGCCAGCGTCGCACACAGCGTCAGCGCCGCGGCACCCACGGCGAACCGCCGGAATGTTGCCCGGCCCGGCACGATCTCCCTTTCGATAGAGTCTCTCGAGTAAACAACGATAACCACAGCAATCACAGTGTCAACTTCCGTAACAGCTTGGTCACGATCCGGTACCAGTCCGAATTGAGTTCTGTCCGTTGGGCTTTCCGGCTGCTACAGGTGAGCTGCCGGCGCTGCCGAGCGGTATCGTTAGGAATCGGCGGTAATTGGAAGCACCGGCCTAGGACGGCGCCTGTCGCGGTGCCGCTGGCAAAGGAGTGACAGCAATGTTCATGACGATCATCTCCGCGGTCATCGTGGGCCTGATAATCGGCGCGTTGGCGCGACTGGTCATGCCGGGCAAGCAAAGCATCGGCGTCCTCATGACGATCGTGCTGGGTGTCCTCGGATCGCTTATCGGCTCGTGGTTCTGTTACAACCTCTTCGGTTACCAGAACGAAGGGGGCGGTTGGGCGGTCATCCCGTTCCTTGTCGGCATTGTCGTTGCGGTCATCCTGATCGCGACCTACGTCGGCATCACGGGACGCCGCGGCACGCGGCCCGGCACCACCGTTCGCTAACGTCCGGGCGGCGCCAGTCGGTATACGGCGTCGGCGTAGTCGTCGGTGATGTACACGGAGCCGTCCGGACCCGCCACCGCGGCGACCGGACGGCCCCAGCGTGAGCCGTCCGCGGCCTGAAAGCCGCCGACCAGGGTCTGCTGGTTACCGAGACTGCCGTCCTGCCAAGGGAAGAATGCGACCTCGGGCGCCCGCGGTGGCTCGCGGTTCCACGACCCGTGCACGCCCATCAGCGCGCCGCGTGCATAGGGTTCGGGCAGCCCGCCGTCGACGAAGGCCATCCCCAGCGGTGCGGAATGGGCGCCGAGGCTCTGTTCGACGGGCGGCAGCGCGGCGCAGTCGAGCTCGCTGCCGTCGGCGTTGGTCTGGACGTCGCGGATGAAGGGCAGGTTCGCCGGTCCGCCGTCGGGATTGCAGTAGGGCCAACCCAATTCGCGCCCCGGCGTCAGCCGCGCAACCGACTCGGGCGGGTGTTCGTCGACGTAGTCCGGGATCACCCGACCGTATGACGGGCCGGGCTCCGGATAGCCGATGTTGTCGCGATTGTTGACCGCCGTCCACACCGAACCGTCGGGCGCCACGGCCAACCCGGTGCCGTTGCGGACACCGATGGCGAACGGCTGGGCCGGTCCTCCGCCGGGCGGGACGCGCATGATGGTCGCCCGCGGGGGATTCGCGTCGCGGTCCCCGGCGGAGATGTTGCCGGTGGAACCGATCGAGAAGTAGACGGCGCCGTCGGGTCCGATGGCGACGCTCTTCAGCGCGTGTGCGTAGGCGCCGCGCAGGTCGGGGCTTTTGGCGTCCGGGAGCCCGCCGGCGACGGTGCGCCGGTTGGTCGCGGCTCCGTTGGCGAAGTCGTAGGCGTCAACCTGGTCGCTCTCTGCGACATAGAGCGTGGACCCGGCGAACGCCAGGCCGTGCGGCTGGTCCAGGTCGTCGAGCAGGACCGATTGGCGCGGCCGGGCGCCACTGGGCGCCAACCGCACCACCTGCCCCGTGCTCGGCACCGATACCAGCAGCGCACCGTCCGGGGCCCACGTCGGGAGTCTGGCGCTGGGAACCCGGGCCCACACCGAGAGTGTCCAGCCCGACGGCACCAGCGCCTGTCGCGGTTCGTCGAATGGGGCCTGCGCCAGGTCCTCTGGTACCTCGACGGTGACCGGCGCCAGCCCCGCGGGCGCCTCGGCGGTGGGCGCGGGCGACGCGGGCGAGGGCGGCGCCTCGTTCGCCGTGGGGCTGCCCGAGCACCCCGCCAGCAGGGCGACGCCGACGAGGCCGATCCCAAACCGCTTATGCCGCGGCCAAACCCGCATGCATCTCCCAGACCAGAATCTCCGACGGCTCGGTGGCGGTGACGCGCTGACCGCCCGACGCAGTGAACCGCACGGCGTCGCCCTCGTGCAGCGGCCCGGCCCCCTCCAGAGTGACCTCGCCGCGCGGGACGAACAGATGCAGATACGGCGCCTGCGGCAACTCGACGCTGTCACCGGTCTGCAGGCGCGCGCCGTGCAGGGCGGCGTGCCGGTTGCGGATGGTGATGGCCGTGTCGTCGCTGTGCTCGGGCATGCCTGACGCGATGGTGACCAACCCGCCGCGGAGTAGCTCGTCGTCGATCTCGAGCTGCTGGTATCCGGGGGTGATGCCCGACTCGTCGGGCACCACCCACATCTGCACGAAATGCACTGGCTCACTGTGGGATTGGTCGCCGGTCAGGGTCCAGGAGTCGTTCCTCTCGGAATGCAGGATGCCGCGTCCCGCCGACATCCGTTGGGCCAGCCCGGGATAGATCACCCCGGAGTGCCCGGTGGAGTCCTGGTGTACCAGCGACCCGCGCAGCACCCACGTGACGATCTCCATGTCGCGGTGCGGATGGGTGTCAAACCCGGTGCCCGGTTCGACGATGTCGTCGTTGTTCACCAGCAGCAGGCCGTGGTGGGTATTGCCCGGGTCGTAGTGGCCGCCGAAGGAGAACGAATGCTTGGAGTCCAGCCAGGAGATCTTGGTCTTCGCGCGGTCGTCGGCGCGCCGGATGTCGAGGCTCTCGGCTGCGGTCATGTCATCACCCCTCGGTTGTCGAGCCTAGGTGGCTCGCGATGGAGGCGACAACACCGCAGCCGGCTCGAACCGGTGCTGGAGCTCCGGAGCGAGTGAGCCATGTGCGCATATCAGCGACTTTTTCGCTCGTAGGTGGGCAATTTTTGCCCTGTCCCCGGCTACCAGTCGGCGTCGGTGAACTTGATGACGCCGCGGATGTTCTTGCCGTCGAGCATGTCCTGGTAGCCGTCGTTGATGTTGTCCAACGAATACGTGTTGGTGACCATCTCGTCGATTTTGAGCAGCCCCGACTGGTACAGCCCGACCAGCTTCGGCGTCTCGACGTGCGAGCTGCCGCCGCCGAAGATGTTGCCCTTCAACGTCTTCTGCAACATCGTGAACAGGAACAGGTCTAGCTTCACGTCGACGTCGAGCATGGAGCCCATGCCCGTCACCACGCAGGTGCCGGTCTTGGCGGTCAGCGTCATCGCCTCTTCGATGTACTCCCCGCGCATCTCGCCGACCGCGATGATGGTCTTCTCGGCCATCACGCCGTGGGTCAGGTCGATGATCGGCGCGATCGCCTCGGCCATCGACGGATAGACGTGGGTGGCGCCGAACTTGACCGCCTGATCGCGCTTGAAGTCCACCGGGTCGATGGCGATGATGTTGCGCGCACCGGAGATGACCGCGCCCTGCAGCGCGCTGATGCCGATGCCGCCGACACCGACGATCACCACCGTCTCGCCGGGCTGCACCTCGGCGACGTTGGTCGCCGACCCGAAACCGGTCGGCACCGCACAACCCAGCAGGGCCGCCGACTCGAACGGCACCGGCGGGTCGATCTTGACGACCGAGTCCTTGTGCACCGTCATGTACGGGGCGAACGTGCCGAGCAGATTCATCGGTGACACCTCGTGCGATCCCGCGTGCACTCGTGACGTGCCGTCGGCGATCGCCTTGCCGCCGAGCAACACCGCCCGCGGTCGCACAGGGACCAGCCCTTCAGGCACGGCTGGCACTGGCCGCAGGCCGAGATGAACGCCAGGATGACGTGGTCGCCCTCGGCCAGAGCGGTTGATCAGGCGTCTGGCCTGGGCATTCTCCCACTATCTGTCGTCGAGCGGCCAGTTGTCGCACGGCACTGGCGGGCTTAGCGTGGCATAACTGGCCACTCGGCGGCCATCCACACATCCGTCGTCATCCACAGCAGCCCGTCGCAGCGACTTGAGATCGGCCTGCGGCGTCCGCGGCCGCCGACACCGTGGGCGCATGAACACCGGACCGTTCTTGGGCACCGAAGCGTTGGCGGCGGGCCATGTCACCAGGCGAACGCTGGCCAGCCGCCACTATGCGGTCTATCGCAACGTCTATGTCCCGAAGGGCGACGAGCTGAATCCCGTCACGCGAGCGGTAGCGGCGTGGTTGTGGTCGAGGCGCCAAGCAAGGGCCGCGGGGCTATCAGCGGCGGCGCTGTATGGCGCGAAGTGGATTGACGCGGGACTGCCCGCCGAGTTGTACCGGCCGAATGGAAAACCCGTGGACGGCATAGTCATTCACCGCGACGAACTGTATGACGACGAGGTCCGACTGGTGCGGGGGATTCCCGCGACGACACCCGCCCGCACGGCGTTCGATCTGGGCCGGCGCCAAGGCCGCACGCAAGCCGTCATTCGGTTGGACGCGCTTGCGCAGGCGACGGGCTTGCAGGCGGTCGACGTCTTGGCGCTGGTCGAGCGACACCGCGGTGTACGCGGCGTTGTCCAACTGCGTGAGGTGCTCGACCTGATGGACGGTGGAGCCGAGTCCCCGCAGGAGACACGCACGCGGCTGGTGCTCGTCGACGCGGGATTGCCGAAACCGCAGACCCAGATCGTGGTGGCGGGTCACTTCGGCAGATCGTTCGCCCGGATCGACATGGGATATGAGGAGTTCAAGGTGGGCGTCGAGTACGACGGTGTGCAGCGCTGGACTGACCCGGCGCAGCGGGCCTACGACATCGACCGGCTTGCCGAACTGTTGGCGCGTGGTTGGGTGATCATCCGCGTCAGCGCCGACATGCTGCGGTACCGGCCGCATGTCATCGTGACCCGGACGTGTGCCGCGCTGCAGGCGAAGGGCGCTGAGTGGCCAGTTGTTGCACGCATCCTGCGAGAAAGCGTGGCTTAAGTGGCCACTCGGCGGCTACAGAGAAGCTGGCAGCCCGAATTTCGCGAACAGCGTGGTGTCGAGGAACGCCACGACGTGCGACACCCCGCCCGGCGTGACGGCCAGGACATGGAGTTGGAACGCCACGTGCTCGTCGCCCTCACGCATATACATCGCCGCGGCGGGCTGCCCGTTGGCGGTCGTCGGGATCAGCCGCATGTCGCCGGCCTTCTCGGCCGGGCACTTCTCCCGCGACAGCGTGCCGATGGCCGCCGGCCCCTGGTACCAGCCGTCGTAGGGCGGCATCTCCCAGATCGCCTCGTCGGTGAACAGCTCCACCAGCGTGTCGATGTCGTAGGCCTCGAACGCCGCGATGTAGCGGTCCAGCAGATCCTTCGCCTCGGGTGAATCCGGCGGGGTGAGTTCGTCGTCCTCGCTGGGGCCCACGGCGTCGAGCTGTGCCCGCGCCCGCTGCAGCAGGCTGTTCACCGCGGCCGTCGACGCGCCGATGGCATCACCCACCTCGGCGGCTTTCCACTGCAGCACATCGCGCAACACCAGTACCGCGCGCTGGCGGGGGGGCAGGTGCTGCAGGGCGGCGACGAACGCCAGCCGTACCGACTCGCGCGAGCCGACGATGACTGACGGATCGGCGGGGTCGTCGTGTGAATCCGGAATGGGCTCCAGCCACGGCACCTCGGTGCGTTCCACGATCTCGCCGGTCGGATCCGAACTCGGCGCGCCCAGCCCGGTCGGCAGCGGCCGGCGCTGCCGACCCTCCAGCGCGGTCAGGCAGGTGTTGGTGGCGATTCGGTACAGCCAGGTGCGCACCGACGATTTGCCCTGGAATCCCTTGTAGGACTTCCATGCCCGCAGGTAGGTTTCCTGGACCAGATCCTCGGCGTCGTGCAGGGACCCGGTCATGCGGTAGCAGTGCGACAGAAGCTCACGCCGATAGCGCTGCGCATCGGCCAGAAAGGCGTCTTCGGCGCTGCCGTCATCAAGGTTGTGGGCGAGGACGGTCACGTCGCCGAGCTTACGCACGACTCCGACAAACCGGCACCTGCCTGTTCAGGGGGCCCGCTAGTCTCCCCTGATGGCCAGTACCCGCAGCGAACGAAGCTTCGACGGCGTCGGCGGAGTGCGCATCGTCTACGACGTGTGGACACCGGAGACCGCTCCGCGCGGGGTGGTCGTGCTGTCCCACGGCTACGCCGAGCATGCCCGCCGCTACGACCACGTGGCGCAGCGCTTCGGCGAATCCGGCCTGGTGGTCTACGCGCTGGACCACCGTGGCCACGGGCGGTCCGGCGGCAAGCGTGTGTACCTGCGGGACATCTCGGAATACATCGGCGACTTCGACACCCTGGTCGGCATCGCGGCCGCCGATCATCCCAACCTCAAGCGCGTCGTGCTCGGCCACAGCATGGGCGGCGGCATCGTGTTCGCTTACGGCGTCGAGCACCCCGACGACTACGCCGCGATGGTGCTGTCCGGGCCGGCGGTGGACGCGCAGGCCGCGGTGTCGCCGATGATGGTGTTCCTCGCCAAGACGCTCGGCAAGATCGCGCCGGGCCTGCCGGTCGAACAGCTCCCCACCGACGCGGTGTCGCGCGACCCGGCGGTGGTGGCCGCCTACAACGCCGACCCGCTGGTGCACCACGGCAAGCTGCCCGCCGGCATCGTCAAGGCTTTGCTCCAGGTCGGCGACACCATGCCGCAGCGCGCGTCGGCGCTCACTGCGCCGCTGCTGATCGTGCACGGCGAGCAGGACAAGCTGATACCGGTGCAGGGCAGTGAGCACCTGGTCGAATGCGTGGGCTCGTCGGATGTGCACCTCAAGGTCTATCCCGAGCTCTACCACGAGGTGTTCAACGAACCCGAGCGCGACGTGGTGCTCGGCGACGTCGCGTCGTGGATCGAGGTTCGGTTGTGAAAGTTGTTGCAGCCCTGTGGTTTTCCATTGTGCTGCTGCTGTCGACCGGTTGCTCGTCGGACGAGCAGCAGCCCACCGGGTGGGTCGAAGACGAGGTCAGTTTCGTCGTCGACGGCCTGACCATCCACGGCACCTACCGCCATAAGCCCGACGGCGGCCCCGCACCGGCTGCGCTGCTGATCTCCGAGAGCGGGCCGACCGACCGCAACGGCGACAACGCGATCGTGGGCCCGGTCGGCAACATGCGCCAGCTGGCCGAACTGCTGTCCGACCGCGGCGTCGCCAGCCTGCGCTACGACAAGGTCGGCACCGGCAAGACCGGCCTGGGCCCGTACGAACAGCGGCGGACCGACGTCGTGAGCGCCACCTACACATCCGGCGCCAAGGCCGCGCTGCGGTTCCTGGCCGAACAGCCCCGCACCGACAAGGCCCACATCTCGGTGTATGCGCTGGGCGACGGCACCATCCACGCCATGTCCCTGGCCGCCGACACCACGCCCGGCGCCCCGAAGATCCGATCGCTGGGCCTGTTCCAGCCGTTGCCGGGCCGCTATCTGGACATCATTACCGGCCGGGTGCGCGGCGAAGGTAACGCCCAGGTGCTGTCGGCCTGGCTCGCCGCCGTCGACCAGGTCCGCATCGAGGGCACCGTGCCTCCGCAGCTGCCCGAGGGCCTGGGCGCGATCCTCAACCCGGCCAACGTGAAGGCCGTCGTCGACGCCGACAAGATCGACCCGCTGGCTCTCGCCGCCAAGGTGCCCGCGGGCACGCCGGTGTTATTGACGTGTTCGGACTCCGACGCCCAGGCCAACTGCGAAGCCGAGAAGCCGCTCATCTCCGCACTCGGGCATACCGAGCTGACCGTTGTTGAACTCAAGGGCGTCAACCACGTCCTGCGTGACGACCCGAGCGACAACGTCGCGAATTTCGCCAAGCAGGACCCGCTGTCTCCGCAGGTGGTCAGCGCGCTGGACGGGTTCGTCAACAAGTAACCGATAGACTGCCGACCATGACCAAGACGGTGGTAGCCGAAGGCTACGGCGGCCCGGAAGTCCTTGCGGTACAAGACATCGTGTTACCGCATCCGGGTGAGGACCAAGTGCTCATCGACGTCAAGGCCGCTGGCACCAACCCCGTCGACTACAAGCTCTACAGCGGATACATGGGCCGCGATCCGGACAATCTGCCGATGCCGCTGGGCAAGGAGGTTTCGGGGATCGTCGCGGCGGTCGGGCCGGGTATCAACGGCTACACCGGCCCGCTGGACGTCGGCGACGAGGTGATCGCCACGAATGTCCGCGGCGGTTACTCCGAGCGGGTCATCGCCGACGCGGCCGACGTCGGACACAAGCCCGCATCGCTGGGCTTCGAGCAGGCCGCGGGCCTGCTGCTGGCCGGCGGCACCGCCTGGCACCTGCTGACCGTGACCCGGGTCGGCGAGGGCGACACCGTGCTGATCCACGGCGCCGGCGGTGGTGTGGGCCTATTCGCGGTCCAGCTGGCGGTCGCGCGCGGCGCGAAGGTCATCGGCACTGCCAGCCCCACCCGCCACGAACAGCTGCGTGGCTACGGTGCGACTCCGGTCGCCTATGGCGACGACGGGCTGGCCGACCGGGTACGGGAGATCGGGCCCGTGGATGCCGCGCTGGACCTGGTCGGGACCGACGAGGCGCTGGACACCTCTGTCGAGCTGGTGTCCGACCGCGGCCGTATTGCGACGATCGCCGGTTTCGCCCGCGCCGCCGAACTCGGGATCGCCGCGTTGACCGGTGATGACGGCGGCGATGAGATCCGAGACGCCGCGCGGCCCGAGCTGATCAGGCTGGCCGGCGAAGGACGGCTGGAGGTGACGGTCGACCGCACCTTCCCGCTCGACGAGGCGCGCGACGCGCACCGCTACCTGCAGACCGGGCACGCCCGCGGAAAAGTCATACTCCACCCTTAACCTGACGCCATGACCGACGACAAGATGCTGGCGCGCATCGCCGCCCTGCTGCGCCAGGCCGAAGGCACCGACAACCAGCATGAAGCGGACGCGTTCATGGCGGCAGCGCAACGATTGGCGACGGCGACGTCCATCGACCTTGCCGTCGCGCGATCGCACGCGGACAAGCGCACAAGGGCACAGATGCCCGAGCAGCGCACCATCACCATCGGCACCGCGGGGACGAGGGGACTGCGCACCTACGTCCAGCTGTTTGTGGTGATCGCGGCCGCCAACGACGTGAAGTGCGACGTCGCCTCGAACTCCACGTTCGTGTACGCCTACGGGTTCGCCGAGGACATCGACGCCAGCCACGCGCTGTACGCCAGCCTGGTGATGCAGATGGTCAAGTCCTCGGAGGCCTATATCGGTACGGGGGCGCACCGGCCCACGCCGACCATCACCGCGCGGTTGAACTTCCAGCTGGCGTTCGGTGCCCGCGTCGGACAGCGACTCTCGGAGGCCCGCGAGCAGACGCGGCGCGAGGTCACCAAGGACCGCAGGCGCCCGCCGGGTACCGCTATCGCGTTGCGGGACAAGGACATCGAGCTCAAGGACTTCTACCGCGAGGCCTCGCAGGCCCGCGGTACGTGGCGGGCCACCAGCGCCACCGCGGGCTATTCGTCGTCGGCGCGCCGGGCCGGCGACCGGGCGGGACGCCGCGCCCGGCTGGGCACCAGCCCGGAACTGGCCGGCGCCCGGGCGTCACTCGAGAAGTGACGTTGACGGCCCGCGACGCCCAGCGCTCAAAGGTCTACGCGGCCGAGGAGTTCGTCCGGACGTTGTTCGACCGGGCCGCCGAGCACGGTAATCGCGCCGTCGAGTTCTTCGGAACTCAGCTGACGCTGCCGCCGGAGGGCCGGTTCGCGTCGATGTCTTCCGTGCAGCGCTACGTCGACGACGTGCTGTCCCACCCGGCGGTGCGGCAGCGTTGGTCGGCCGCCGGTCCGCTGGCGGTGCGGGCACGGCGCGGGATCACCGCGGCGCACTACGAACGTCGGGCCGACGACGGCGCCGCCACCATGGCGGTGCCCGACCGGCACACCACCTGGGCGCTGCGCGAGCTCGTCGTGCTGCACGAGATCGCCCACCACCTGTGCAGCGCCGAGCCCGCGCACGGGCCGGAGTTCGTCGCGACGTTCTGCGAACTCGCCGAAGCGGTGATGGGCCCGGAGGTCGCGCACGTGTTGCGGGTCGTCTACTCCAAAGAGGGTGTGCGATAACGTGTGCGCCGTGACCTCACCGGACGCACGCGCCGTCGACGCGCTGCTCAATCAGGTACTGCACACCGAAGACGACGCGCTGATCGACGCGCGTGAGGCGGGCGTGGCCGCCGGTATGCCGGCCATCGAGGTATCCGCGCAACACGGAAAGCTCTTGTCTCTGCTGGCGACGGTGACGCGGGCCACCCGCGTGCTGGAGATCGGCACCCTGGCCGGTTACAGCACCATCTGCCTGGCCCGTGGTGTCGGGCCCGGCGGCAGTGTGGTGACGCTGGAGTACGAGCCGAAGCACGCCGAGGTGGCGCGGGCCAACCTGGTGCGGGCCGGCGTCGACGACCGGGTCGAGGTGATCGTCGGAGCCGCGCTGGACACGCTGCCGCGTCTGGAGGGCCGGGACGAGCCCTTCGACCTCTTCTTCATCGACGCCGACAAGGAGAACAACCCGGCCTACGTCGAATGGGCGATCAAGCTGGGTGCGTCGGGCTCAGTCATTGTGGTGGACAACGTCATTCGAGATGGACGGATATTGGAACCGGCCCCCGACGACCAACAGGCCCGCGCCGTGCGCGACATGCTTGAAATGATGGGTGAGAACCCGCGGCTGGACACGGCGGCGATCCAGACGGTCGGAACCAAGGGCTGGGACGGCTTCGCGCTGGCGCTGGTGAAGTAGGCCGGCCCAGGACTTCATTCCGCCGTGATGGCCTGCTCCGGGCAGCTTGCGACGGCCTCGGAAACCGCCGCCTCGACTTCCACGGGTATCTCGGCCTGCGCGACCGCGTAGCCGTCGTCGGTGAGGGTGAACACCTCGGGGCAGATGGTGATGCAGACGCCATGTCCCCGGCAGCGCTGGTCGTCGACCGCGGCCCTCATCGGGGCGTGTCCTCGGCGACGGTGAACTCCAGGTGCAACTCGGTCAGGCCGCGCAGGATGTAGGTCGGCACGTAGGTGTAGCGCCGGGCATCGGCGAGACCGTGTCTGTCCTCCGAAATCCTGATGTCGGTGGTGCGGTCGAGCAGGCGTTCGAGACACACCCGCGCTTCCGCACGGGCCAGCGGCGCGCCGGGACAGGAATGGATACCGCGCCCGAATGCAATGTGACGACGGGCATTTGGGCGAGCGACATCGAATTCGTCGGGCTGCTCGAACTGACGTGGATCGCGATTGGCGGCGCCGTTCATCACCATCACCGTGGTGCCGGCCGGGATGTCGACCCCGCCGACGGTGGTCGGCACGCGCGACAGCCGGAAGTCGCCCTTGACGGGGCTTTCGATCCGCAACGTCTCCTCGATGAAGTTCGGGATGCGGTCGCGTTCGATGCGGAGCAGCGCCTGGATGTCGGGGCGTTCGCCGAGCACCTTGAGCGCGGAACTCAGCAGCCGGACCGTGGTCTCCTGGCCCGCCGCGAACACGTTGGTCGCGACCCGCACGACGTCGATGACCTCGGGTGTCGAGCCGTCGGGAAACGTCGCGGAGGCCAGGCCGGTGAGCACGTCCTCGCGGGGCTCGCGGCGCCGATCCTCGATATAGGTCGAGAACCGGCCGTAGAGGTACTCCAGGGGGCCGTGCTCCATCGACTCCCTGTCGGTGCTGCCGACGCCAGCTTCCGCGCGGCGGCCGAGCACCGCGACGAACTCGTCGCGATCCTGTTCGGGCACACCGAGCAGGTCGGCGATCACCAAAAGGGAGAAGGGGCCGGCGAACTCGCCGATGAACTCGCCCTGCCCGCCGGCGAGGAAGTCGTCGAGCACGCGATCGGCCAGCCGCCACATGAACTCCTCGTTCTCCTTGAGGCGCTTCGACGTGATCAGGCCCATCAGCAGCGCGCGGTGGTCGGCGTGCTTGGGCGGGTCGAACGTGATGATCTGGTCGCTCATCGGGAGATCGCCACGGTGCTTTTCGATCAGCTCGCTGACGTCGTCGCCCTCGAGCGGGACCGGGAATCCGGGGAACGGCCCAGTCACCGAGGTACACGACGAGAATGTCTCGGCGTTGCTGAAGACCGCGACCGCCTCGTCCCAACCGGTCACCATCATCACGTCGTGGTGCGGTTCGCACATCACCGGACACTTGGTGCGCAGCGCCTCCATGTACGGGTAGGGATCCTCGATGAGCTGCTGGTCGCGGAAGAAGTCCGCCGTCTCGATGTCGGTCATGCACCTGCACCTCTCGCCGTGAGCCCTGCTAGTCGATCGACAAGTAGCGTACTTTACGATCGACAAGTAAACTACTATACGATCGACAAGTAGTCCAACGCGGGTGAAGGGGTGGATGTGGAGACTGTGGTGCAGACGACCGCAGCCGCCGACACGCGGCAGCGTCTCATCGATGTCGCCGTCGACCTGTTCACCAAGAACAGCTTCGCGGGGACGTCGCTCCAGATGATCGCCGACGAACTGGGCTTTACCAAGGCGGCCATCTACTACCACTTCCGCACCCGGGAGCAACTCCTCAACGCCGTCGTCGAACCGATCTTCTCCCAGCTGCGCGACATCATCACGACGGCCGAGTCACAACGCACTGTGCACGCACGAGCCGAGCACATGCTCAGCGGCTACGCCGCGCTGGCCGTGCAGAACCGCGCCGTGGTCTCCGTGCTCGCCGGCGACCCGAGCGTGGCCACGATGCTGCGCGCCCAGCGCGAGTGGGGCGACCTGATCAACCGACAGTTGACTCTGCTCGCCGACGTCGAACCCGGTCCGGCCGGGCTGGTGAAGGCGGCCTTCGTGCTGGGCGGGCTCGCCAGCGCGGTGGGACCCACATGGGTCAACCTCGACGAGGAGGCTCTGCTCCGCAATGTGGTGGAGAGCGGGCGACGCACTCTTGGGCTACGCAGCCCGCGCAACTCTAGAAAGGACATTGGATGAAGACAGCTGTCGTCACCGGCGGAGGTTCGGGTATCGGCCAGGCGATCGCAACTCGCTTGGGCGCAGACGGCTACCACGTCGCCACCATCGACCTGAACCCCGGCGACAATGATTTCGCGTATGCCGCCGATGTGACGGACCGGGCGCAAGTCGATGCCGCGCTGACCAAGATCCGCGAAAAACTCGGCCCGGTAAGCGTTTTGGTCAACGCCGCGGGCGTCGACGGGTTCAAGCCCTTCACCGATATCTCGTTCGACGATTGGCAGCGGGTGATCAACGTGAATCTGCACGGCGTCTTTCACTGCATCCAGGCCGTGCTGCCCGAGATGATCGAGGCCGGCTGGGGACGCATCGTCAACATCTCCTCGTCCAGTACCCACTCGGGGGTGCCGTACATGGCGCACTATGTTGCGGCCAAGTCGGCGGTGAACGGATTGA
Source organism: uncultured Actinomycetota bacterium (assembly GCA_963799495.1). Taxonomy (GTDB): domain Bacteria; phylum Actinomycetota; class Actinomycetes; order Mycobacteriales; family Mycobacteriaceae; genus Mycobacterium. Next base: position 705,441 of record CAWCXH010000006.1, on the reverse strand, counting down.
CCAAAACCCTTGCCCTGGAGTACGGCCCGTACGGTGTCACCGTCAACGCGGTCCCGCCGGGCTTCATCGATACGCCGATGTTGCGCTCCGCCGAAGGACGCGCACTGCTGGGCGAGATCGAGAAAACCATCGAGCAGACCCCGGTCCGCCGGATGGGCAGGCCAGAAGATATCGCGGCGGCATGCGCGTTTCTGATCTCCGATGAAGCCGGCTACATCACCGGGCAGATCCTGGGCGTCAACGGCGGGCGAAACACGTAGGCGGCTGGCGCTATCCGCAGACCGCCCCGGTCGCTGCCGAGCCGACCAGCTTGGTGTACTTGGCCAGCACGCCGGTGGTGTAGCGCGGCGGCGGCGGCTTGAAACCCGCCTTGCGCGACTCGAATTCGGCCGCGTCGACCAGGACGTCGAGGGTGCCCTTCGCGACGTCGAGGCGAATGCGGTCGCCGTCGGCCAGGAACGCGATCGGGCCAGCGTCGACGGCCTCCGGGGCGACGTGCCCGACGCACAGTCCGGTGGTGCCGCCGGAGAATCGGCCGTCGGTCATCAACAGCACGTCCTTGCCCAGCCCGGCACCTTTGATCGCCCCGGTAATGGCCAGCATCTCCCGCATCCCGGGCCCGCCCTTGGGGCCTTCGTAGCGGATGACGACGACGTCGCCGTGGGTGATGGTGCCGTCCTCCAGAGCGTCGAGAGCGGCCCGCTCACGCTCGAAAACCCTTGCGGTGCCCTCGAAGACGTCGGAATCGAAGCCGGCTGACTTCACCACCGCGCCTTCGGGCGCCAGTGATCCATGCAGGATCGTGATGCCGCCGGTGGGGTGGATCGGGTTGTCGAGCGCCCGCAGCACCTTGCCGTCGGGATCGGGTGGCGCGATCTTCGCGAGGTTCTCGGCCATGGTCTGGCCCGTCACGGTCAGGCAATCGCCGTGCAGCAGACCGGCATCCAGCAGTGCCTTCATCACGACGGGCACACCGCCGATCCGGTCGACGTCGAACATCACGTGCCGCCCAAAGGGTTTCACGTCGGCCAGGTGCGGCACCTTGACGCCGACGCGGGTGAAGTCCTCCAGCGACAGTTTCACGTTCGCCTCGTGCGCGATCGCCAGCAGGTGCAGCACCGCGTTGGTCGACCCGCCGAACGCCATCACCACGGCGATCGCGTTCTCGAACGCCTCCTTGGTCAGGATGTCGCGGGCGGTGATGCCGCGGCGCAGCAACTCGACGACGGCCACACCGCTGCGGCGGGCGAACCCGTCGCGTCGGCGGTCGGTCGCGGGCGGTGCCGCGCTGCCCGGCAGCGACATGCCAAGGGCCTCGGCGGCGCTGGCCATCGTGTTGGCGGTGTACATGCCGCCGCACGCGCCCTCGCCGGGACAGATGGCCCGCTCGATCGCGTCGACGTCCTCGCGCGGCATCAGCCCGCGCGCGCACGCCCCGACCGCCTCGAACGCGTCGATGATCGTGACGTCCATCTCGGTTCCGTCGGACAGCTTGGCCCTGCCGGGCAGGATCGACCCCGCATAGAGGAACACGTTGGCCAGATCCAGTCGCGCGGCGGCCATCAACATGCCGGGCAGCGATTTGTCGCAGCCCGCCAGCAGCACCGACCCGTCGAGGCGCTCGGCCTGCATCACGGTCTCCACGCTGTCGGCGATCACTTCGCGGGATACCAGAGAGAAGTGCATGCCCTCGTGGCCCATCGAGATGCCGTCGGACACCGAGATGGTGCCGAACTCCATCGGATAGCCGCCCGCGGCGAACACGCCGTCCTTGACCGCCTTGGCCAGTCGGTCCAGCGACAGATTGCACGGCGTGATCTCGTTCCACGATGACCCGACGCCGATCTGCGACTTGGCGAAGTCGTCGTCCTCCATGCCTATTGCGCGGAGCATCCCGCGGGCGGCGGCCTTCTCCAGGCCGTCCGTGACGTCGCGGCTGCGGGGCTTGATGTCGGGCTGTGAGGGCATCGTTTCAGTATGCCCGCGCCGTTTTGCGCGCCAAACCGTTATCGATACCCCGGTGGGGTATCCGGTAGGGTGGTGTCATGACGTCCATCACCGCGCGCATCGCCGCAGCCCTGGCCGCCCTGGCCGCCGCCCTGTTCCTGTCGTCGTGTGACAGCCCGGCGTCCGACGGCCACACCGACCCCGAACACAGCGAAAAATCCTCGGTGGCCGCGGAGCCGGCGGGATTCAACGCCGATGACGTGGCGTTCGCGACGAACATGATTCCGCACCATCAGCAGGCCGTCGAGATGTCGGCGCTGGTTCCGGACCGGTCGACCAACCCCGAAGTCATCCAACTGGCCGGGCGGATCTCCGCCGCCCAGGGACCCGAGATCGAGGCGCTGAAGGTCTTCCTGGTGCAGTGGAAAGAGAACCCTGAGAGCAATTCCGGTCACGGCGGGCACGGGAACATGGCGATGGAAGGCATGGTGGACGCGCCCACCATGGCGCAAACTGGGGTCGCTGAACGGCGCCGAGTTCGACACACTGTGGTTGCAATCGATGATCGGTCACCACCAGGGCGCGATCGAGATGGCGAAGGCCGAAATCGCCAACGGCGAGAACGTCGACGCGATCGGCATGGCCAAGACCATCGTCGACACGCAGCAAGCCGAGATCGACCAGATGAAGCAGATGCTGGGAGGCTGAAATGACTGCCGCACACGGCTATTCGCCGCAGAAAGAGAACTACGCCAAGCGGCTGCGCCGGATCGAGGGCCAGGTCCGCGGCATCGCCAAGATGATCGAAGAGGACAAGTACTGCATCGACGTCCTCACCCAGATCAGCGCCGTCAACAGCGCGCTGCAGTCGGTCGCGCTGGGACTGCTCGACGAGCACCTCGGACACTGCGTCACGCAGGCGGTCGCCGAGGGCGGTGACGAGGCCGACGCCAAGCTCGCCGAGGCCTCGGCGGCCATCGCCCGCCTGGTGCGGTCCTGAGCCAGCCGGCGCCCGGATCTCCGTAGTTGGATTTGCCCACCTCGCCGCAAGCGACAACATCGCTCGAAGGCGGGCACTTAGGGCAGTCCCGCCGGATAGCGACGCTAGGTCGCGTCGAGCTCGCGTTCGAGGCGTTGTACCTTGGCGGTGAGTTGACCGGTGAACCCGGGCCGGATGTCGGCCTTGAGCACCAGGCCGACGCGCGGCGACACGGCGGCCACGGCGTCGACGGCCTGCTTCACCACCGCCATCACCTCATCCCACTCGCCCTCGATGTTGGTGAACATCGCATTCGTCTCGTTCGGCAGACCGGAGGCGCGAACTATCCGGATCGCCTCGGCCACGGCCGCGCGGACACCACCGGTCTCGTCGCCTCCCGATGGGCTGACACTGAACGCCACAATCACAGGTTCAGCATGCCAGCGACACCCTCTACTGCTTACTGAAGCCCGTCGGACGAACGACGATCACCACGCGATCCGGCGCGTCCGGCGGAGCCTCGGTCAGCGGGCCGCTGTAGCGGTCGTTGAGGTGCAGATAGAAGGCGACGGTCGGGTCAGGAACGATCTCTTCAACGACGCCGCGGACCTCGAGGTAGCGGTACGGGTTGTCCGGGTCGCTGATCGACATGGCGACCTCGGGATGGCTGGTGATGTTGCGGTACTTCTGACGCTTGGTGGTGTGGGTGAACCGCAGTAGCTCACCGTCCCAGTCGAACCACATCGGGTTCACCTGCACGCGCCCATCGGGCCGGGTGGTGGCCAGGTGCCCGTACAGCGGGCGCTCCAACAAGCTCTCGTAATCCTCCGGGATGGCGACCATCACGATCCTCTCTCGATTGAGCGGCAATCGACTACCAGCCTAGAAATCGGTCTGGCGCGGTTCATATTCCCAGCCGTTACCGTGTTCACGCCCGCTATGACTGTCCTAACCGAACGCCGCGCACCAGAGTGTGGACACCGCGCATCGCCGTGCAACTGGCGGTGCTCTCCGCAGCCGCCTTCGTCTATGTGACGGCCGAGATCATGCCGGTCGGCGCACTGCCGGCCATTGCGTTCGACCTCGGTGTCAGCGAATCGCAGGCTGGTCACGCTCAGCGTGCTGACCGCGATCGGTGTCGCCGGCCACTTCATCTCCTACATGTTCATCGTCGTGATCATCCGCGATCTGGTCGGGGTGCGCGGCCCGAACCTGGCCTGCCTGCTGGCCGCGTTCGGTATCGCGGGCCTGATCTCGATGGGCGTGATGGGGCGGCCACTGGATCGGCGGCCGCAGGCGTTGGCGGTTGGGTCCCTCGCTGCGCTGGCGATCGCCTTCGCGGTGCTGTCGGCCCTTGCGTTCCGTGATCACCCCGGGGTGCTGACGGCGCTGATCGGCATCGCGGCGATCGTGCTGTGGGGAGCGGGGTCGACCGCGCTGCCGCCGATGCTGCAGGCGGCGGCGATGCGCACTGCGCCCGAGGACCCCGACGGCGCCTCTGGGCTGTATGTGACGGCGTTCCAGTTCGGCATCATGGCCGGCTCGCTGTCGGGTGGACTGCTGTACGAAGACGCCGGTGTGGGCACGATGATCGCTGCCTCCACCGTCCTGGTCGTCATCGCGCTGACCTGCGTTGCCGTGAATCGCGGGCTCTTCGATGTTCCCTTGACCACCAGCCGTAAGTAACATTGCGCACCCGGCGGCGATGAACACAGCAGCTCAGCGTCATTTGGTCGGGCGGTCGTCGGGGCGGAGCGGTCCTCTCGGGCGGTAGCTGGCCCCCGTGCTGTGCGACACTGGACGAAGCTTTTGACTGGAGGTGACGTATGCAGCAAGGCACGAGGGGGAGACTGGTCGCCGCGATTTTCGCGGTCGGGCTGGTTGGCGGACTGGTGTTAGGTGGCCCGTCTGCGCTGGCGCAACCCGAGCCACCGCCACTACCGCCGGCGCCGGTCGACCCTGCCGCGGCGCCCTTGCCGCCACCCCCACCCGACGCGCCGCCGCCCCCCCCGCCGCCGGCGCCGGCCGAACTGCCGCCGCCTGAGCCGCCGGCCGATCTTCTTGCGGCTCCACCACCGCCCCCGCCGGCCAACCCGTTCGCGCCGGCTGACCCGCTGGCGGGCCCTCCCCTGCCGATCCCGGAGGGCACGCCCGCTGGACAGAACCCGACACCGTTCGTCGGTGAGCCGGTATTCCTGCCGCCATCCTTCAACCCGGTCAACGGCTCTATGGTCGGCGTCGCCAAGCCGATCTACATAAACTTCCAGCGGCCGATCGCCAACAAGCCGATGGCCGAGCAGGCCATCCACATATCGTCGATCCCGCCGGTGCCCGGCAGGTTCTACTGGGTCAGCGACACGCAGGTGCGCTGGCGGCCCCAGGACTTCTGGCCGGCGAACACCGTTGTCACCATCGACGCATCCGGCGCCAAATCCAGCTTCCGGGTCGGCGAATCGCTGGTGGCGACCATCGACAACAAGAACCTCAAGATGGAAATCATGCGGAACGGCAAGTTGGACAAGACCTTCCCGGTTTCGATGGGTAAGAAGGGTCACGACACCCCCAACGGCACCTACTACGTTCTCGAGAAGTTCGCCGACATCGTGATGGATTCCTCGACCTACGGGGTGCCGGTCGACTCGGCCGACGGCTACAAGTTGAAGGTCCAGGACGCGGTCCGCATCGACAACAGCGGCACCTTCGTGCACAGCGCACCGTGGTCGACGGGCTCGCAGGGAAGCACCAATGTCAGCCACGGCTGCATCAACATCAGCCCGGCCAACGCGCAGTGGTTCTTCGACAACTTCGGCAGCGGGGACCCGATCGTCATCAAGAACTCCGTCGGCATGTACAACAAGCCCGACGGTGCGTCCGACTGGCAGATCTTCTAAGCGCTCGCCAGTTCAGTTCCAGATCCGCACCCGTCGCTGCGGATCCAGGAACAGCCCGTCGGATTCGCTTACGTCGAAGGCGTCGTAGAACGCATCGATATTGCGGATGACGCCGTTGCACCGGAACTCCGGCGGCGAGTGCGGGTCCACCGCCAGCCGCCGGACGGCCTCGGCGTCGCGGGACTTGGTGCGCCACACCTGCGCCCAGCCGAAGAACACCCGCTGCACACCGCTCAGCCCGTCGATCACCGGGGCGGGCTTGCCACCGAGTGACAGCCGGTAGGCCAGCAGGCCGATGGACAGGCCGCCCAGATCGCCGATGTTCTCGCCGATGGTAAACGCGCCGTTCACGTGATGGCCGTCCAGGCCCTTGGGTGAGTAGCCGTCGTACTGCTCGATCAATGCCTTTGTGCGCGCACCGAATTCGGTGCGGTCGTCGTCGGTCCACCAGTCCACCAGGTTGCCGTCGCCGTCGTACTTGGCGCCCTGGTCGTCGAAACCGTGCCCGATCTCATGGCCGATGACCGCGCCGATGCCGCCGTAGTTGGCGGCGTCGTCGGCCTCAGCGTCGAAGAACGGCGCCTGCAGAATCGCTGCGGGAAAGACGATTTCGTTCATTCCCGGGTTGTAGTACGCGTTGACGGTCTGCGGCGTCATGAACCACTCGTCGCGATCCACCGGGTTGCCCAGCTTGGCCAGCTCACGGTCATAGCCCACCGCGTAGCCGCGCCGGAAGTTGCCGTACAGGTCGTCGCGCGCCGTCACCAGCTTCGAGTAGTCCCGCCACTTGCGCGGATAGCCGATCTTCGCGGTGAACTTGTCCAGCTTGGCCAACGCGCGCTCGCGGGTCTGCGGCGTCATCCAGTCCAGGTCGGTGATGCTGACCCGGTACGCCTCACGCAGGTTGGCCACCAGCTCGTCCATCCGCGCCTTGGCCCCCGGCGGGAAGTGTCGCGCGACGTAGAGCTTGCCCACCGCGTCGCCCATCAGGTTCTCCACCACCGACACCGCACGCTTCCAGCGGTCGCGGATCTGCTCGGTGCCGCTCAATGTGCGCCCGTAGAACGCGAAGTCCTCGGCCACCAACTCGTCGGTGAGCAGGAAGGCACGGGCGTGGATCAGCCGCCACCGGGCCCAGCGCTTCCAGTCCTCGAGATCCTCGCTCGACCACAGCGCCGCGAACGCGCTCAGGTAATCGGGCTGGCGCACCACCAGTTCGGCCGCCGCCGCCGGCGAGCTGCCCAGCGCCGTGATCCAGCCGGCCCAGTCGAAGCCCGGAGCCTCGGACGGCAGCTCGGCGAATGTGCGCAGGTTGTATGTGAGGTCGGCGTCGCGGCGCTTGACCACGTCCCAGTGCGCCGCGGCCAGCTTGGACTCCAACGCGACGACGCGAGCGGCGGTCTCGGCGTGATCGTCGGCGCTGCCGCCGTAGGTCAGTGCGAACATCGCGGCGACATGCCGCGGATAGGCGGACAGGATCTCGGCGTGTTGCTCGTCGCGGTAGTAGGACTCGTCGGGCAGGCCCAGACCGGACTGGTTCAGGTGCACCAGGTAGCGGGTGGAGTCCTTGGAATCGGTGTCGACGTACAGGCCGGTGCCGCCGCCCACGCCGGTGCGCTGCATTCCGCCCAGCACGGTGGCCAGCGCGTCGGGGCTGTCGGCGGCGTCGACGGCGGCCAACTCGTCGCGCAGCGGCTGCAGACCGATCCGCGCCACGGTTGCGTCGTCCATGAAGCTGGCGTACAGGTCGCCGATACGCTGCTCATCGGTGCCTGCAGCGGCACCCGATTCGGCTGCCTCTGTGATCAGGTCGCGGACTTGCTCCTCGGCGCGGTCGAACAACGACCGGAACGCGCCGTCGGTGGCGCGGTCGGCCGGAATCTCGTAATCGGTCAACCAGCGGCCGTTGACGTGGCCGAACAGATCGTCTTGGGGGCGGGCATCAGAGTCGACGTGGCTCAGGTCGATTCCTGAGCGAATGGCTTCTACCGTCACGCCAACATCCTTCCAGACGCTGCCGGCCCGCCGCGAAACTGTATTCCGCGACGAGTTCCAGCGCGAAACGGGTAGCGGAATACAGTTTCGCGACGTAGGTGAGCTGCCGGGTACCCTCACGCGCATGCCCGACGACGAGCCCCGCCAGGACAACGACCAAAGCGGCGGCGTGTTCTCCGGCTACGGCATCGCATCGGCGGTGCTGGGTGTCATCGCAATCGCAGCGCTGGTCGTGGCCGCCCTCATCTGGACTGAGCACCGCAGCGAGGTCGAGGAACGGGCATACAAGAGCCGGGTCCTGCAGGCCGCCGCCGACTGGACCGGCGAGCTGATCAACATGAACAAGGACACGGTCGAGGCCAGCATGCAGAAGCTGCACGAGGGCACGGTCGGCCAGCTCAACGCCGACTTCGATTCGGCGGTCGAACCGTACCGCCAGCTGGTTCAGACGCTGCAGTCGCGGACCACCGGCCAGATCGACTCGGTGGCCATCGAGTCGCTGCACCACAACCCGTCGACCGACGGCGGCCCGGCGCGGCAGCCCAAGCCGCAGCCCGAGCTGTCGGCGTTCGCCTCGCGCACGGACACCGTGATGGTCGTTGCGACATCGGTCAGCGAGAACGTCGGCAGCAAGCCGCAGACGGTGCGGTGGACGCTTCGGCTCGACGTCTCCGACGTCGACGGCAAGCTGCTGGTCTCCCGCCTTGAGCCGATCCGATGAGGAACCGCCTGCGGGTGCTGGTCTTCGATGTCCTGGTGCCGGTGGCGGCGATCGCCGCGCTGGTGTACATCGGCGTCGCGCTGGCCTGGCCGCTGTGGTGGGTGTCGGTCTGCTCGGTGCTGTGCCTGTTGATCGTGCAGGGCATGATCGTCAACTTCGTCCTCGCGCGGCGCGACGGGGTGACCGTCGGAACCGACGACGACGGTCCCGGGCTGCGGTTGGCGGTCATCGGGTTGGCGACGGCGGCGTTGGCCGCGGCGGCGCTGGTGGGCTTCACCCGGTGGACGGTGCCCGACCGGAATCTGCACGACGACAGCGCCGAGGTGTTGGGGATCGCCAGCAGCGTCTCCGAGGCGTCCGCGACGTTCACACCGCAAAGCCCGACCGCGTCGATCGATCGTGCCGCCGCCTTGATGGCGCCCGAGCGTGCGCAGGCGTTCAAGAGCGAATTCGCCGGCATCGCAAAGGAACTGGCGAGCGAGAACGTCTCGGCTCAGGCCAGCACCATCTCGGCGGGGGTGGAGGCGATCGGGCCGCAGGCGGCCAGTGTTGCGGTGATCATGCGCGGAACGCAGAGCGTGCCGGGCAAGCCACCCGATAACGCGGTGCTGGCGCTGCGGGTGACGCTGTCCAAGGACAGCGGGCACTGGCTTGTCGACGACGTGACGCCGATCAACTCACGCTGACAAGCGGGCGTGTTCGACCTCCAGGCAGCGGTCCATGACCACCTGCAGTCCCGCCGCCTCGCCGTCGCGGGCCACCTGCTCGTGCCACAGGCCCTGCTGCAGCCAGAGCGTCTTGGCACCGACCTTGACGGTGTCGTCGAGCACCGACGGCAGCTGGTCGTAGCGGCGGAACACGTCGACGAGATCGGGCACCACGGGCAGGTCGGCCAGGCTCGGGTACACCGGGGTGCCCTCGACCTCACTGATCGTCGGATTGACCAGGTACAGCGCGTATTCGCTGTTCGACTTCAGATAGGTCCACACCGAATGGCTGGCCCGCGACGGCTTGGCCGATGCGCCGACGATCGCCACCGATCGGGTCTCGCGCAGGATGCGTTGCAAGGTGAGCGCGTTTGGAGCCGCCCAACTGCGAGCTTCAGTCATGGTTCCCCAGCCTAGGGGCATCTTGAACAGCGCCGGCCAGCGACTGGGCGCCTGACGGTGCGTGGATCTGTTCAGAGGAGGGTGCGCCACCGCTTTTCGACGCCCATCATCCCGGACGGGGCGGTGCCGACGTCGCTGGTGTGGCTACTGGGCGTCAATTCACGACCCTGTGTGCAGTTTTGACGACAGAAGATACGAGGCCACCTCGCGTGGCCGGCTCAACGCCATCAGGTGCCCACCGGGTATCACGTCAACATCCAGGCCCAGCCGTTCGCGCACCACCCGCCGCTGAAACTCCAGCGGAAAGAGTCGGTCGTCACTGCCCTGCAGGACGCGGGTGGGCACATCGGGCCAGCGCGAAAGCGGCCACGGCTGTTCGAACGGTGCGTCGGACTGGCGTGGCTCGGGCTGGCTCAGTGCGACTTGCCGGACCTCCTCGGGCACGTCGTGGAAGAAGTCCTCGATCGGGTCAAAGTCGGTTCGCGTCAAGCCGATCCGCTTGAAGTAGTCGATCCGAGCGGCAGACTGCCCGGTGGCCTCCCACCACTGCCCAGCCGTCTCACCGGCCATCGGCACCATCGGGTTGACCAAGACGATCTGCGCCGTGTCGACGCGTTCTGCGACCATCGGCGCGGTGAACGCACCCATCGACTGGCCGACGAGGATGACCGGCCCGGACGCGCCTTCCAGTGCCCGGCACACGATTTCGGTGTAGGCGGTCAGATCGGCGGAGTCGTCGTCGGCGGGCAGATCGACCGCGACGGCGTCGGCGCCGTGCTCAAGAAGCAGGGGCGTGACGCGATGCCAGTACCAGGCGCTGCCGCCGGCTCCCGGGATCAGCGCGAAGGTGGTCAACTGCCTGGGCGTTGTGCTCGCATCTTGGTGAACCGGTCGGACAACCGTCGCATGCGGACCATCAGCGATGCAGGCGGGCTGACATGGCCGCCGAGGTACGCCGCGAACTGCTCCTTGGGTACGCCGATGCGGGAGGCGAACTCGTGTTGACCAAGACCGGACCGGTCGAGCAGTGCCCGCACCTGGCGCGCCACCTCGGCGCATTCATTGGCTTCCAGGTTCTCGCGGGCGCGGCTCAGCACCTCCGACAGCGCCTTCGAAACGCCGTACGGCCGTGCGGTTTCCAGCACTTCCTCGACCTGGCGCGCGGTGCGGCCAAAGGGGTCGCGCTTGATGGCGACGACGATGTTCTGCCACACCGACAGGTCGTCGGTTTCCAACGCCGCGCGGATCGCGGCGGTCGGCCAGAACTCCACGGGCCGGTCGTCGACCGGCTTTCGCTGTGTCGTCGTCGTCGCCGCCGTCGCCTTAGCTGTGCGTGCGGAGACAGCGTCGCGCCGTGGGTCCGCGGTGAACGTCACCTCGCCTCCTCCAGCATCGCTACCGCCACCGACAGGCAGCGCTGCCTGACCTTGGCCCAATCGGCTTCCGCCTCGGGGCCCGACATCCGGCTGTCGTGCTCGTCCGTCGGCTGCGGGTCGGCCAGGCGGCGCACCAACTGGGTGGCCACCCACTGTGTTCTCGACTGTCGACCACAGTAGTACCGGTCCATTCCGGCCAGCACCACTGCAGCTGTTTGAGTCTCCATGGAGTCGACCAATTCGGCAAACTCAGCGTAATCCCGGGCGCTGTTCCGGCACATGAGTAGGTAGCTCTTCAACCGCAGTGTCTCCGCACCGGTCGGTATCTGCAGCCGGTCGCCGGTGGGCAGCTGGACGATGGTGGTTTCCATCGGGCTGTTGCGTTCCATCGGTGCGGGGTCGGCGTCGGCCTCGGTCGCCAGGGCGTCCAGGGCAACCGACAGCCGGCCCCGCCACATGGTGACCGGATGCACCGGTCGTAGGCTGGCGGGCAGGGACTTGCCATTCCGGTTGGCGGTTCCGTTTTTGTGGGTGCGCCCATTGGTGTGGCCGTTGACCCCCGCCGCCCGCCGCCTCGGCATCGGCTCGTCGCCGCCCTTGATGCGGTGCCCGAGCGGCTTACCGGCCAGCAGGCAGCCAGTGAACGCCAGCGGATCGGCGACGGTAATGGAATCAGGGGCAAGGTTTTTCAGTTTGGCAGCGGATTTGACGACCATCCGCACGTCGGAGCCGGGTGCGGCGAGTGTGGAGATGTCGTCGGGGATGATGATCAGGTCACCGATATCGATCTTGGGCAGCGGCTTCTCGAAGTCGACCGACGGCAGAATGCGGGCCAGCCAACCCGGCAGCCACCAGTTCCATTCGGCGAACATCGCCATCAGCGCCGGCACCAGCACCAGCCGCACCACAGTGGCGTCGACGGCGATGGCCACCGCGCAGGCCACACCGAGCTGCGCGACCAGCGGCATGCCCGCGAACGCGAAGCCGGTGAACACCGCGATCATGATCAGTGCCGCGCTGGTGATGGTGCGGGCGCTGGTGCTGACGCCGTAGGCCACCGCGTCGCGGGTGTTCCTGGTCTGCAGGAACCGCTCCCTGATGCGGGTCAGAAGGAAGATCTCGTAGTCCATCGACAACCCGAACGTCATCGCCAACACCAGCGGCGGGATGGTGCTGTCGAGCGATGCAATCGGTTTGATGCCCAGCGCCTCCAGCCAGCCCCATTGGAAGACGGCGACCAGGCTGCCGTAGGCGGCGGCCACCGACAGGACCGTCATCAGGACGCCCTTGAGCGCCAGGAACACCGACCGGATCGAGATCAGCAGCATGATGAATGCGATCAACGCGACGAATCCGAACACCAACGGCTGGGTGGCCGACACCCGGTCGTCGAAGTCCTTGATCAGCGCGGTGGGTCCGCCGACGTCGACCCGGGCGTCCACCCCCGGTGCCCGCGGCAGCTGTTCGCGCATCCAGTCGACGGTCTCGCGGGCGGCCATGTCTTCGGGGTCCACCGACAGCACGGCCGACAGCAGCGCGCTGCGGTAGTCGTCGCCGAACATCGGCGGCGACACCGACACGATGTTGGGCGCCTGCGCCATCTTCTGGCGCACCGCGTCCAACGTGGGCTCCTTCACCGGGGCGGAGGCGGTGTTGCCGTCGGGGAAGGTTACCAACACGCGCACCGGGCCGAGCGCGCCGGCACCCAGCGCCTCGGCCGCGGCGTTGACGCCGCCGCGGACCTCGTGGGTCGCTTCGAACTGCCGCTGCATGCTGTTACCGAGCACCATCGCGAACGCCGGTGCGGCCAGGGTGAGCAGGAATGCAGAGGCCACCAGCGCCGACAACCACGGACGACGCATCACCCAGCCCGTCCACCGGGTCCAGAACCGCGACTGCGTGGTCTCGGCGCGCCGCGACCAGTGCAGGTAGGAGGACCGTTTCGCGGCGGCCCGGCCGAACGTCGCCAGCACCGCGGGCGTCAGCGTGGTCGATGTCAGCACCGCCACCGCGACCGCGAGGATGGCGCCGGTGGCCATCGACACCAGCACCGGGGTGTTGATCAGGTAGATGCCGGTCACCGACGCGATCACGGTCAGGCCGGACAGCACCACCGCCAGCCCGGAGGTGGCCATCGCGGCGTCGGCGGCCTGCGCGGGATCGCGACCGGCGCGCAGTTCCTCGCGGAACCGCATCAATATAAAGAGTGAGTAGTCGATGGCCAGCGCGATGCCGAACATCGACACCGTCGACGTGACGAACACCGACATCGTGGTGTACATCGACAGCAGATAGACCAGTCCCATGGTCACCACGACCGTGGTGATGCCCAGCACCAGCGGCATCGCGGCGGCGGCCAGCGATCCGAACACCGCGAGCAGAACAATCAGCACGATCGGAAGGTTCCACTGCTCGGCCTGGGCGATGTCGTGCTTGGTGCTGGTCTGCGCGGCCGCGCCGAGCGCACCCTGGCCGATGACGTAGAGCCGGACCTTGCCGTTCTCGATCTCACCCGGCTGGTCGCCGGTGACCCCGACCTTCTGTCGCAGCTGCTTGGCGACGTCCACCGCGCCGGTGTTGTTGAAGTCCATCCGCAGCGTGATGACGTATGGCCGGTCCGGCTGGGGCGCGGGCTGCTGCGGGTTGGGGATCACCTTGACGTTGGGCACCTCGGCGGCCACGCGTTCCAGCTGCGCGACGGCGGTGTTCATGTCATCGAACGAGGCGTCGGCCCGCGGCGCGGCGACCAACGCCAACGGCGATGCGCCCTGGTCTGGGAAGTGCTCCTCGAGCTCGGTCTGCACATACAGCGACTGCGAACCGGCAACCTCGAACCCGCCGCCCGTGAGGTTTCCGGCCTGGTTCAGTCCGAGATAGATCGCGGGAGCGAGGAGAAGCAGCCAAACCGCGAAAACCGCCCAGCGATATCTGCGCAGATTGCTGCTCAAGCGCATCATGAGCTGCTGGATAGCGAAACCCCTGCCTTCTCCCCGGCGTTGCGTAGCGTGAGCGTACCGCAGCATACGGTAAGGTGACGCCCCCTTGGCGGGCCAGTAAGCTGCGACGACCCCCGGGCGGGGCGCCGGCGCATGCCTTCGGCGACGCCACCGGGTCCCACCGGCTGACCTGCGGATTCCGCCGCTGAATTGGCCAGGTGCGCGCGGGTGATGGCAGGATGTCCGGTGGCCGTTTCGGCGTCGGGGACCAATTGCCGCCGGTCGCAAGTGTTTTGCGAGGCAGCTAGACGTTCGCAAACCGTAAGGAGTCATGCATGAAAACGACCACCAAGGCTACGCGTCGCAGTCTTTACTCTGTGTTCGCTGCTGCCGCTGCTGGCGGCGCCGCGGTGGCTGGTCTTTCACTGCTGGCGGGCCCATCAGGCTACCGCCGCACCGGACCCCTGCGCAGCCAGTGAGGTCGCCACGACGGTCGGCTCGGTGGCCACCTCGACCGGGAGCTATCTCGACTCGCAACCGCAAACCAACCAGGCGCTGACCACCATCTCCCAGCAGCAGGCTGGTCCGCAGTCGCTGGCGGCGCTGAAGACCTACTTCGATGCCAACCCGCAGGCGGGCAAGGACATGCAGCAGCTCCAGCAGCCGCTCGTCAATCTGTCCACCCGGTGCAAGCTGCCGATCACCGTCCCGCAGTTGATGGGACTCATGCAGACCGCACAGGCGCAGGGCGGCGCGCTGCCGTCCACTTTGCCGGGCGGGCTGCCGGCGGCACAGAACGTCGGCGTGCCCAGCGCCGCGCTGCCCGCGCAGTCGTCCCCGGCATCGGCGTTGACGCCGGACAGCGGTCCGCCGCCGGGTCCGTAGACGACCGCCACCCGCTAGCCGTCCGCCACTCGCTAGCCGTCCGCCCTCGCGGGGGCCCCGGACGCAGAATTCTGGGCTGCGGATTCGGAACTTCTCCGGATTGGTTCACCGCAAGGGAAGAAAGTCGGCACCGATTCTGATTAGCTTTGCGATGTAGGTAACCGCCACTGGTTACGGCCACTCCACATTCGATGAAGGAGTCTGTCCATGATGCTCTCAGCCCGTACCGCTCGGCGTGCGGTAGCTGGCGCAGTCGGCACCGGCACCCTTGCCGGCGCAATGCTGTTTGGTGCCCTCCCGACGGCGATGGCCCAGCCCGACAACCCCCCGAACTGCACCGCCGCGGACCTTGCGGGCGTGGCATCGGGCGTCTCGGCCTCCACGTCGGCGTACCTGTTCACCCACCCGGACGTCAACTGGTTCTTCACCAGCCTGGAAGGCTTGCCCCGCGATGAGGTCCGCACCCGGGTAGACGACTATCTGAACGGCAACCCTCAGGTCAAGGCCGAAATGACGGGTATCCGCCAGCCGTTGGTCGACCTGAAGAACCGCTGCGGCGCAGCGCCCGCACCCGACACGCCATAGTCGGGTGCCACCCGCGCACGAGAACGCGGGTCGCATGGTGCTGATGGTCGACGACGACCCGGATGTCAGGACTTCCGTCGCCCGCGGACTGCGGCATTCGGGTTTTGACGTTCGCGTCGCGGCGTCCGGTAAAGAGGCCCTGCGGCTGCTCTCGACTGAAACGCACGACGCGCTGGTTCTGGATGTGCAAATGCCGGAACTCGACGGCGTCGCCGTGGTTACCGCGCTGCGCGCGCTGGGCAACGAGATCCCCATTTGCGTGCTCTCGGCCCGCGATACCGTCAACGACCGCATCGCCGGGCTGGAAGCCGGCGCCGACGACTATCTGACCAAGCCCTTCGATCTGGGCGAGCTGGTGGCCCGGCTGCACGCACTGCTGCGCCGAGCGAGCCACTCCGATCAGCCGTCGGACACGATGGCGGTCGGGCCGCTGACCATCGACACCGCGCGTCGGTTGGTGTTCGCCGACGGTGAGCGGGTCGAACTGACCAAGCGGGAGTTCGACCTGCTGGCAGTGCTGGCCGAGAATGCCGGCGTGGTGCTGTCGCGGCAGCGGCTGCTCGAGTTGGTCTGGGGTTACGACTTCGACGTGGACACCAACGTCGCCGACGTGTTCATCTCCTACCTGCGGCGCAAGCTCGAACGCGAGGGCCTGCCGCGAGTCATCCACACGGTTCGCGGGATCGGGTACGTGCTCCGAGACGAGCCGTGACCCCATTGCGCGTTACCCGCTTCGGTCGATCCGCATCGCTGCGCACCCGGGTGGCCGTGGCGTCCGCCGCGGCGGCTGCCGCCGTCGTCGCCGCGTTCACCATCCTCACCTCGGTGGTGCTGGCCAACAACGACGCCGCGCAGCTGGACCGCCGGCTCGACTCCATCGTCGACGCCAGCATGTATCCCGAACAGCTGTCCGACCCCCGCCGCGGCGTGCTGACGACGGGACGGTCCCGCTCGACCGGGCAGGTGGTGTTCCAGCGCGGCTTTCAACTGCCGGCGCTGTCGCCGGGCACGTCGACGGTCGAAGTCAACGGCGTCGACTACCGGGTGCGCACGGTTCCGATGGATCAGCAAGGCGGCGTGCTGGTTTCGATCGGCATCCGCGCGGACAGCATTCTGCTGAGCCGGGGGCGCATCCCGCTCTACACGGCGGTGGGGCTGGTGACGGTGTTGATCGCCGGCGGGGTGGGCTGGCTGCTGGCCGGCCCGGCGGTCCGGCCGCTGCGCAAGCTGACCGAACAGACCATGAAGCTGGGCAAGGGCACCGAACATATGGCGCCGGTGCGCGGCGCCCGCGAGGCCGAGGAGTTGTCCGACGCGATGGCCGGAATGCTGGATCGGCTGGCCGCCGCGCAGCGGGCCACCACCAACTCGCTGCAGGCCGCCCAGGATTTCGCGGCCAACGCCGCGCACGAGCTGCGCACGCCGCTGACCGCCATGCGCGCCGACCTGGACACGCTGCGGATCCACGACCTGCCCGACGAGGAGCGCGCCGAAGTGGTCGGAGACCTGTCGCGGGCCCAGCGCCGGGTGGAAGCGATCATCACCGCGCTGGGCCAGCTCGCGTCGGGCCAACTGGCGCAGGCCGAGGACCGTGAGCTCATTGACGTGACCGACATGCTGGACCGGGTGGCGCGGGAGAACATGCGGCCGGGCGGCTCGGTGGAGATCGTGGTGGAGGCCGACGACGATCTGGGCACCGTATGGGGCTGGCCGAGCGGTCTGCGGCTGGCGGTGGACAACCTGGTGCGCAATGCGATCACCCACGGGCAGGCCACCCACATCGTGTTGGCCGCGCATCGCGATGACCACGTGATCACGATCGTGGTCGACGACAACGGTCGCGGGCTACCCGCCGAGGAGCACGTCGAGGTGCTCGGCCGCTTCGTGCGCGGCAGCAACGCGGCCCCGGGCGGGTCGGGCCTGGGCCTGGCGCTGGTCGC
This sequence comes from uncultured Actinomycetota bacterium, assembly GCA_963799495.1. Lineage (GTDB taxonomy): Bacteria > Actinomycetota > Actinomycetes > Mycobacteriales > Mycobacteriaceae > Mycobacterium. The sequence continues at coordinate 688,077 of CAWCXH010000006.1, read as the reverse complement.
GCAGCAGGCGGCGTTGCATGGCGGGCGCATCGAACTGTCCGACGGGCCGCTGGGCGGGCTGCGCGCGACGTTGACGGTGTCGACTTCGGGCTGACTCAGCGCCGCGACACGAGCTGCGCCGCGGCGCGCCAGCCGAGCAGCAGCACCGCGGTCACCAGCGATGCCACCACCACGAAGCTCGGCGAGACTCCCTGAGATGTCGCCTTGCGCAACAGCATTCCGACCACGATGGTGCACACCCACACCACGAACCCGGTGGGCGCCAACGCGACCGGACGCCGCCAGCCGCGGGAAAGCAGCCACCCGACACCGGCTCCGGCCAGAAACGGCCAAGCGGTCTCGGCGATGCCGGCCACGCTGAGGCCCTCAGCGTGGCTGCGCCGGCCGATCGTGCAGAACACCACGACGCAGACGGCGTCGGCGACGAGCGCAAGCGCGACCGGCCGGGTGCGCACGCCACTATCCGGTGGCATAGGTCATAACGTCGAGAACCAGTGGGCTGACGTCGGTTTCGTCGCGGACGGGGAAGCCGGGCTGCAGCTGCGCGGGCTGCCCGTTCAGCAGTGAGTCCAGCGCCTCCTGCGAGACCATTCGCGAGTCCAGTTTGAACGACGAGAACACGAACGGCAGGCCGTTGGAAGCCAGCGGATCCGCAGTGCTCATCACGTGAAAATGCAGGTGCGGCCCATCGGAATTGCCGGTATTGCCCAATGACCCGATCACCTGGCCGGCGGTCAGCTCATCGCCGGGCTTCACTTTGACGCTGTCGGTCTTCATGTGCGCGTACAGAGCGTAGTTGCCGTCGCCGATGTCCTGGACCACGTGGTTGCCCGCGTACTGGTCGAGGGGAAGTCCGGTCGGGCTCTTCCCGGGGACCTGTTCGGGCAGCCCGTCAAGGACCGAAACCACCGGCCCTTCCGCGACCGCGTGGATGTCGGCGCCGAAGGATGGGTAGCTCTCCGGCTTGGTCTTGTCGCCGGCGAACATCCGCCCGCCCGGCCCGAGTTGTATGTAGTCGATGGCGAATCGTTCGGAAGCCCACAGCTCACCGTTGAGCGGGTTCATCGCCATCCGGTGCGCGGTCATGTCGCAACAGCTGTCGCCGTTCAACCAATTCGGGCCGTCCAGCGGTGGCGCGATCACCACCGGCTTGCGGTTCTGCACGCTGACCTGCCCGACCGTCTCGGTCATCGTCGCGGGCAACAACGGCGGCTGCGGCTTCGCGACGGCGATGCCGAGCCGGTGCGTGAGTTCGCCCGGGATGGTGGCGGGTCTGTTCAGGGCGACGTCGACCCACACCAGCGCGGTCTGCCCGGGACCCAATTTGGTTGTGGGCGTGGCGTTTCCGATGATGCGGGTCCAGTACTTCAGGTTGTCGCCGGACAGTGTCATCAACGTCTGGTCTCCGGCGACGACGGCCAGCGACGTCAGCGTCACGTCCTGGGTGAGGGTGTTGATCAGCTGTAGTTCGTAGGCCAGGTGGTCCTTGCCGTCGGTGGCCGGCACCGGGATCGGCGGCGCGACCACGGATGCCACCACGGGGGTGACCACCGCCGGCGGCGTCGAGGGTTGGGTCTCCTGCGCCTGCTCGGTCGAGCGTCCGCAGGACGAGAGCAAAGCCACGGCGCCGAGAACCGCGATGACCGTTCGGATTCCGGTCTTCATGCGCGCCGCTCCTATGGCTCTGGTTCGTGCCGGGCTTCGGGGTCGGGACTGAACTGCGGTGGACCCTCGACCTCCAACTCCTCATGTTGGAGGACGGCGTCGGGATCGATGTCCTTTTCGGTGCGGAACATGAAGAAGAAGATCACCCAGCCGATCGCGGCGATGAAGATCCAGCTGATCAGCCGGTAGATGAGCATCGCGGAAATGGCGGAGGCCAGTGTCATCCCACTGGACACCAGGCCGGGTACCAGCACCGCTTCGACCACCAGAAGCCCGCCGGGCATCAACGGGATCGACCCCACCGCACGGGCGGCGGCGAACGCGACGGTCAGCCCCACCGGCGACGGCCGCCCCCCGGCCGCGTAGGCCGCGAACAAGAGGCACCCGACGCCGGCGACCAAATTGAGCAGGGACCACATGAATGCGATGCCTACCTGCCGCTGATTCAGGCTGACCGACTCCAGCTGTGCCAGCATTTGCCGCCACTTGTCCAGGCCGGTGTCGGAGGGTTTGCCACGCACCGAGTTGAACCACTTCACCAGCCGCACGCCGATCCCGTCGATCAGGTCGGGCCGCGACGCCACCGCCTGCGCCAGCAGTATCAGCGCGAGGAATCCGCCGAGTGTGAAGATCAACGACAGCGGGTTGTGCTTAGCCCCGAGCAAGAAGGCGCTGCCCAATCCGACCAACGCCAACGCGATCGCCTGCAGGGCACCCGACATCACCAACTGCCACGAGGCGACCATCGGGGAGGCGCCCCACAACCGTTGTTGGCGATAGATGAAGGTGGCGGACAACACCGGCCCGCCGGGCAGTGTCGTGCTCAGCGCATTCCCCGCGTAGAACGCCGCTTCCGAGCGCCACTGCCGCACCTGCACGCCCGCCGATCGCAGCAGCTTGCGCTGCATCTGACCGAAGCAGTGCATCGAAGCCAGCGCCGCCATCACAGCGGCCAGTACCCACCACCACTTCGCCGAGTACAAGCTTTTCCACGCTTTAGCCAACTGATCCCAGACCAGCACCAATTCGATCGCCAGCACGGCGACCGCGATCCCGATGATCACCCATCGCAGCCACCAGTACTTGCCGCGTGCGCTTCCCTCCTGAGTGCGGGCGTCGCCCACCGGCGCGTCGTGGGACACGCCCTACAGGGTAGCCGCGCGGGTATCCGGAACATTGTTGCCGGCGCAGGCGCGCCCCCGGTCCGTCCGTCGATTTCCCTGGGATCTTTGGACCGGCCGTTACGCTACCGGCATGCCAGCGGGCCTGAATGTCGACCACGACTCGGTCACACCCCTCGTCCGCAAGACCGCGGCGTGGGCCTGGCGACTGCTGGTCATTCTCGGAGCGGTGGTCGCGTTGCTCTGGGTGATTCAACGGCTCGAGGCCATCGTGGTCCCGGTCGCGCTGGCGCTGATTCTGGCCGCCTTGCTGATCCCCGCGGTCGACTTCCTGGATCGGCGCGGCGCGCCGCGCGGCGGAGCGGTGGCGTTGGTCCTCCTGACTGGGATCGCGGTGGTCGGCGGCATCCTGACCTTCGTTGTCAGCCAGTTCGTCGAGGGCGTACCGGGCCTGGTCGACCAGGTCACGCGGAGCATCGACGGGGTGCGCAACTGGCTCATCGAAGGACCTCTGCACCTGAGCCGGGACCAGATCGACAACGCCGGCAACGCCGCGATTGAGGCGCTGCAGAAGAATCAGGCGCGGCTGACCACCGGGGCGCTGTCGACAGCGGCGACCGTCACCGAGATCGTCACCGGGGCGCTGCTGGTGCTGTTCACTTTGATCTTCTTTCTGCACGGCGGCCGCAACATCTGGCAGTTCGTCACCAAGGTCTTTCCCCCGCACGTCCAGGAGCGGGTCCGTGACGCCGGCCGGGCCGGTTTCAACTCGTTGATCGGCTATGTGCGCGCCACGTTTCTGGTCGCGCTGGTCGACGCGGTCGGTATCGGCACCGGCCTGGCCATCATGGGCGTTCCGCTGGCGCTGCCGTTGGCCTCGATTGTCTTCCTCGGCGCCTTCATCCCGCTGGTCGGCGCCGTGATCGCGGGATTCCTTGCGGTGGTGGTCGCGCTGCTCGCCAAGGGCTTCATCATCGCGCTGATCACCCTCGGGCTGGTCATCGCCGTGCAGCAAGTGGAGGGCCATGTCCTGCAGCCGCTGGTGATGGGCCGCGCGGTATCGATCCATCCGCTGGCGGTGGTGCTGGCCATCGCTACCGGTGCCGTGCTGGCCGGCATCGTGGGTGCGCTGCTGGCCGTGCCGACGGTCGCGTTCTTCAACAGCGCGGTGCGGGTGCTGCTGGCGCGCGATCCCGAGGCCGAAGAGGCCGCGCAGGAGGCCGAGGAAGGTCCCGTCATCCAGGCGGAGGCCGATGAGATCGAGCCGGCTGAGGACTAAAGCCGGCCTTCGCGCCGCAGCAGGTCCTGGGCGCTGACGCCGTCGCCGCGCGGCTTGCGCTCGTCGTCGCCCTTGCGGGCGTTGAGCTTTTCGGTCGCCTCGGGGTCCGGCGGCCGCTGCTTGGCGGTCGGCGCGTCATCACCTTGCGGGCGGTGTTGCCGTTGTTCGGCGTCTGATCCCCGAGTCGCTTCGCTCCTGCCCGCCGGAATCGCACGGGTGGCGTCGGCCGACGGCTGGGGATGCGGCGGCGGCATCGGCGGCCCGGCCGGGCTGGTGCCCCGCAGTTCGCCGAGCCACGACTCGATTTCGCGATCCTCGCGGGGCTGGGTCGAAGCAGGAACGGGCGGCGGAGCCGCGGCCGCGGCCGGGGTGGGAGCAGGTGCTTGCGGCGGCGTCGGTCGCTGGTGGCGCTGGGTGACCGCGGTCGCATTGTGGACGACGTTTCGCACCGCATTCTTGGCCATCGACAGCCGGGTGGTGGGCGGTTCATCGGCGGGCGCGTTGCGCGGGGTGGGCATCCGGGTGGTGCCCACGACCGACGGTCCGTTGGCCCGCGGCGCCGCCTGCTTGATCCGGGTCGTGGCGCCGGGCCGCGAAGAACCCTCGACACCGGGATGGGAGGGGTCGTGCGGCGGGACCGGCCGCAGGCGCATCGGAGCGCCGGCGCCGACGAGAGCCTCCTCGGGCTCGCGCACCGCCGGACGTTTGCGCTCGTCGGGCAGGTCGATCTCGCCGAGCCCGAGCCGCTCCTGCAGCCGCCTCATCCAGCGCGGCGCCCACCAGCAGTCGTCGCCCAGCAGCTTCATGATGGCGGGTACCAGGAACATCCGGATGACGGTCGCGTCCAGCAGTAGGGCGATGAGCAAGCCGAACGCCAGGTACTTCATCATGACGAGATCGGAGAAGGCGAACGCGCCGGCCACCACGGCCAGGATCAAGGCCGCCGCGGTGATGAGCCGACCGGTGGTCGCGGTGCCGATTCGGATGGCCTCGGCGGTGGACATGCCGCGTTCGCGGGCCTCCACCATGCGGGAGACCAGGAAGACTTCGTAGTCGGTCGACAGGCCGTAGATCACCGCGATGATCAAGCCGATCATCGGGGCCATCAGCGGCTGCGGCGTGAAGTTGAGCAAATGAGAGAAGTGGCCGTCGACGAATATCCAGGTGAGCACGCCCATCGTCGACCCGAGGGTCAACGCGCTCATCAGGGCGGCCTTGATCGGCAGGACCAGGGATCCGAACGCCAGGAACATCAGGATGGTGGTTGTGGTGATCAGCAGCACCACCATCAACGGCAGCTTGGTGAACAGGCTGTGGATGCTGTCCTGTTCCAGGGCGGGTGTGCCGCCCACCCACACCGTCAGGCCGCGCGGCGGTGAGAGTGCCCGCAGTTCGTCGATCTTGTGCCCCGCGTCGTCGCGGTTCACCAGGCCGTTCTGGATCACGCGCACCGACGGATCCTTTGACGCGCCGTCGAGGTACGGACGTTCCTTCCACATATTGGCGGGATCGTTGTCCGGCTCGATGAATCCGGACACCGACATCGCCTCGTTGCGGACTTCGGCGATTTGTTGATCGGTGACCGGCTGCCCATTCTCGCTGCGAATCACCAGCGTCAAGGGTTCGGTGCGGAAGCCGGGGAAGATGCGGTCGAACTCTTCCTGCGCCTGGCGCACGGAGTTGTCCGGCGGCAGGTACTTCTCGCTGATGCCGCCGAGCGCGAGCTGACCAAGCGGCACGATCAGCAGGATCATGAGCACAAGGATGGGTGCGGCGAAGGCGATCGGGCGCTTCATCACGCGGTTGACGAGCTTGCCCCAGAAGCCTTTTTCGACCTCTTCGCGGGTCTTGGTCTTCTGCGTCTTCTCGGCCAGCCAGGTCAGCCACCAGTTCATCGGCCCCCAGTTGCGGAAGAACGGAACCCGCAGCAGGGTGCGCACGCCGAACGCGTCGACGTTGGTGCCGAGGATCGCCAGCGCCGCCGGCAGCACGGTGATCGACAGGATCGCCGAGAGCATGACCGTCGCGATCATGGCGTAGGTGATCGACTTGAGGAAGTCCTGCGGGAACAGCAGCAGGGGGACCGACGACGCCACGATGATCACCGCGGAGAAGGTGACGGTGCGGCCCGAGGTCATCACCGAGCGCCGCACGGCGGCTTCGGTGTCGTAGCCCTCGGCGATCTCCTCCCGGAATCGGCTCACGATGAACAGGCCGTAGTCGATGGCGATGCCCAGGCCGATCAGCGTCACGACGGGCTGAGCGAAGAAGTGCACGGGCATCACCTCGGCGAGAAGCCGCATGATTCCGAGCGCCCCGGCGATCGTCAGGCCACCGACGATCGCCGGCAGGCTGGCCGCGACCACGCCGCCGAAGACGAAGAACAGCACGACCGCCACCAGCGGTATCGCGAGCACCTCCCCGCGTTTCTGGTCTTCGCCGATGGTTCCGGTCAGTTCGTTGGCGAGTGGCTGCAGACCGGCGAGCTTGACGTCGACCCCTGGGATATTGAAGTCGTCCTGGACCTTCTTGAAGTTGTTCAGGATGGTGTCGTCGTTGTCGCCCCTGAGCTGGATCGACATGAACGCGTGCTGCTTGTCCCCGTCGGCCATGTTCGCCAACGTGTCGGGGTTCTTGAAGTACCCGATCGAGCGAAGGATTTCGTCGGGGTGGTCCCGTTCGGCCTGCGCGAGGTTGTCGAGAACCTTCTCCTTGAACGCCGGGTCGTCGACGGTCTTGCCCTCGGGAGCGGTGTAAATCGCGACGATGTGGCCCGACGTGTCGCGGCCGTACACCTCGTCGGCGAGCCGCGATGCCTGCGCCGACTCGCTGCCGTCGTCGTAGAAGCCGCTCTGGGTGACGTGCTGTCCGAGGCTGATCCCGAATATGCCGCCACCAAGGCACAGTGCGACCATGACCCCGATCACTATGTATCGGTAGCGGTACACCGTTCTGCCCCACCAGGCGAACACGTAAGCTCCTAACTGATCTTCAGCGACCCGCGCATTTCAATTGTCTAGACTCGCGAGGTCAGTAGCGAGGACAGCGGCCGGAATGGCTGCAGCCAAGCCCCCTGCTCGGGCAGCGAATCTAGGCCGATTCGCGGTAGCGGTTCCCGGAAAACACCAGGAATGTCCTCCAGGTCGACGAACTCCAAGGTATCCGACGCTAGCGCCCAACTTGCATGTTCGCGAAATCCGAGCACCTGGACCGGGATGCCCGCGCGGGCCATGTCCTCCAACGGCTGCCGGAACGCCTGCCCGTCGGCGGAGGCCACCAACACGCTGGCCAGCCCCTCGCTGCGGCGCAGCGCAATGTGGCTGAGCATGTCGCTGTCGACGTCGCTGTCTTCGTCGATCTTCGGCTTCGCGAAAACCGCGAAGCCAACGTTACGCAAGGCCTCCACCCAGGGTCTGACCACATCGGCGCTGCCTGGGGCGATGTTGGTGAAGACGGTGGCCTCCGGCTCCAGTGAGATGTCGGGCTGGCCCGCGGCCAACTCCGCGGTGCGGGCCAGCAGCCAGCGACCGAGCGCGTCGAAGCGTGGCCGGTGCGCGGCGGTCGGCCTGCCGCCGAGGATCGAGCCCAGGCCCATGTCGAGGTTGGGTGCGTCCCACACCAGCAGAACCCGGTGGGTGGCGGCGGGCGTCACCGTCGGTGGCGGTGAGGCTTCGACATCCTGGAATTCTTCGGTGACGCTCATGGCCGTTTCTCCCAGAGCAGTTCGGCGACGGCGCTACCGGCGTGGCGGGCCTTCGTTTCATATTTCGTGTCGGGCCGCTCCACCGTGATGGGCAGGCCGCGCGTGCCGGCGGTGATCCGGCGCAGCCGCGGTTCGGCGTCTCCGGCCTCGGCGATCTGATCGGCGTAGCCGGCGTGATCGGTCGCGGCGTGCAGCACGCCGCCGGGCCGCAGTCGGTCGGCGATCAACGCGATGGTGGCCGGTTGCAGCAGCCGGCGCTTGTGGTGGCGGGCCTTGGGCCACGGGTCGGGGAAGAACACCCGCACGCCGGTCAGCGAGTCGGCGGAGAACATGTGCTCGAGCACGTCGACGCCGTCGCCGCGGACCAGCCGGATATTGGTGACGCCTTCCCGGTCGATGCCGCTGAGCAACTGCGCCAGACCGCGGCGGTACACCTCGACGGCGACGACATCGATTTCGGGCTCGGCCTGCGCCATGGCCAGCGTCGAGGTGCCGGCGCCGCAGCCGATCTCCAGCACGATCGGCGCCGACCGGCCGAACCAGGCCTCGGCGTCGAGTCCGGCCACGGGACCGTCGGCGTCGCGCGCCTGCATGCCCAGTTCAGGCCACAGCCGGTCCCACGTCTGTTGCTGGCCGCCGGAGATGGACGAGCGCTGGGAACGGAAACTGGTGATCCGGGGATGCAGATGCGGGGCGGCGGGGACGTCGCGCTGCGCATGCATCCGTCCATCGTCGCTCATCTACGTCGGGGTACCCGCATCGCGGTGCAGATTGATACCCAACAGTTGCCTTCGGCTGGTAAGGCGAAAACATCCGCTCGCGCCGGGGTCGTAGAGGTGCCACCATTTGCGGAAGGGGACCGGAGTTTTTCCTCCGGCGGGCAAGGAAGGCCACCAGATTTTCGCCGATGAGCTGACGCAATTCGCTGAACAGTGCCGCAACCCACGGTTGACGCGGATCATCCGGCATCTAACCAGCCCGCTGTGCGTAGCGGTGCGCGGTCGCGACGGCGTGGGCCGCGGGACCGTCGCGGCGGCACTGGCCGGTGTGGGTGTCACCGTGGTCCCGGATGTCGAGACGGCCGACGTTGACGTCGTGGTGGTCGCCGAGGTGCTCAAACCCGAGGACCGCGCCGTGCTGGCGGGCAGTGACGCCCGAGGTCGGCCGGTCCTTGTGGCCCTCAACAAGGCGGACCTGACCGGCTTTGGTGCCGGTGGACCTATGGCGCTCGCGCACCGTCACGCCGCCCACTACCGGGCGCTGACCGGGGTGCCTACCGTGCCGACGGTCGGCCTGCTGGCCACCGCCGTCCTGGATGACGAGTTGGTCTGCGCGCTGCGCACACTGGCGACCGAGCCCGCCGATCTGACCTCGGCCGACGCCTTCCTGCAGGCGGAGCACCGCCTGTCCCGTGAGGTCCGGGCCCGGCTGCTCGACACCCTCGATCGGTTCGGCATCGCCCACGCCGTGCTTGTGCTGAGCCGCGGCGCGGACGCCGCGTCACTGCGGGCGCTGCTGCATCGGCTCAGCCAGATCGACCGAGTCGTCGCGCAGCTGATCGCCACCGGCGCCGCAGTTCGCTACCGGCGGGTGCGCTCGGCGCTCGCCGAATTGCAGGCGCTGGCAGTGCAATCCGGCGATGAGCGGTTGACGGAATTCCTGTCCGCCGACGACACCGTCGTCGCGGTGATGGCCGCGGCGGTCGACGTGATCGAGGCGAGCGGGGTGGACGTGGACCACGGTGACGACCCGGCCGCGCATCTGCGCCGCGCGCTGCACTGGCGGCGCTACGCGAGCGCACCCCTCGACGCGCTGTGCCGCAACTGCGCCGCCGATATCTCCCGGGGTTCACTGCGTCTTCTCGCGAGGGCGCAGCGGCCCGCCGGTGACCAGCGATGACCGACGACCCGGTTGCGGCGGCGGACGCAGTGGTCGCGGCGGTCAATCCGGGCCTGAACTCGCCAGGCGTGGAGAGCCGCGATGTCGTGCTGGTGACCGGGCCGTGGCTGGCCGGAACCACCAGCTTGATCGCCGCACTGCGCGAACGCATGCCGGAGCACACCTTCGTCGAGGCCGACGACCTGGGTCCGGGTTTTGCGCCTGCGGCGGTGGTGTTCGTGGTGTCGGCGATCGCGCCGGTGACCGAATCCGATTGCAACCTGGTCGATTTGGCGGCCAGATACACCGACCTGGTGATCGGGGTGGTGTCGAAGATCGATGCGCACCGTGACTGGCGCGACGTGCTGGCCGCCGACCGTGCGCTGCTGGCGGCGTGTGCTCCCCGCTACGCCGAGGTGCCCTGGGTGGGGGCTGCGGCAGCGCCCGATCTGGGGGAGCCGAATCTCGACGACCTCGTCGACCTGTTGAGCCAGCGGCTCGGTGATCCAGAGGTGCAGCAGCGAAACAGGTTGCGGGCCTGGGAAACCCGGCTGCACACCGTCATCGCCCGGCACCAGGCCGACGCTGCCGGGTTGGACCGCGAAGCGCGGGTGACCGCGCTACGCGAGCGCCGTGACGACGTTCTGCGCGGGCGGCGGCTGTCGAAATCCGAACGCACCATCGCGCTGCGCAGTCAGATCCAGCAGGCGCGGGTTCAGCTGACGTACTTCGCGCGCAAGCGATGCGCGTCGGTGCGTTCCGAACTGCAGGAGGACGCCTCGGGGGCGACCCGGCGCCGGCTCGGCGAGTTCGAATCGTATGTGCACAGCCGCGCCGACGAGGTTGTCGACGAGGTCGACGAGGGCATCACCAACCACCTGGGTGATGTCGCGACCGAACTCGGCCTCACCGCTCCCGCGCCCGCGCGCAAACCCCCGCCGCCCGATGTCCCGCCGCCGCCGCTGAAGTCTCGACAGCTGGAGACGCGGCTGATGATGGTGCTGGGTGCCGGCTTCGGGTTGGGTGTCGCGCTGGCGGTGAGCCGGTTGTTTGCGGATGTGGCGCCGGGGCTGAGGATCGCCGGGCTGGTGGCCGGCGGGTTGCTGGGGCTGCTGCTCACGGTGTGGGTGGTGGGAATCCGTCGCGTGCTGCACGACCGGGCGGTGCTGGACCGGTGGGTCACCGAGGTCACCACCTCACTGCGGTCGACGGTCGAGGAGCTGGTCGCCACCCGGGTGTTGGCTGAAGAGGTGGAACTCACCGCGGAGCTAACCGCACGCGACGAGGTTGAAGGCGCGAGGGCCGTCGATCGGATCGCCGAGATCGATGCCGAGTTGCGCGAGCATGCAATCGCGACGGCGCGGGCCGGCGCCCTGCGTGATCGGCGGCTGCCGTCGCTGCGGCGGGCGCTCGACGCGGTCAGCGCCGAGTTAGCCAGCTCGCCGGCCACAGCGCCGGCCGGGCGACCTTCCGACGGCTGAATCGATAAACCGCGGCAAAATGTTTTCTGAATCGTTCCTGTGAGTCATCGGACATGCTCCCGATTCACCGCGGGCATCTCACCCACGTTAACCTCTATTCCAGGGACGACCGTGACGCTGCCCGTGCCTTTGGGCTGGCGGTCTCGGGGCCTGCGTCCTGGCAGAAACCTACGCAGGAGATTGTTATGACCGCAGCGACCATTCCGGGTCTGGACACCGCACCGACGAAGCACAAGGGACTGCTCGCCTGGGTCCAGGAGGTCGCCGAACTCACGCAACCCGATCGAGTGATGTTTGCCGACGGCTCCGACGAGGAGTTCGAGCGGCTGTCCGCGCACCTGGTCGAGGCCGGCACTTTCAAGCGGCTGAACCCCGAGGAGCAACCCGATTCATTCCTGGCGCTGTCGGATCCGTCTGACGTCGCTCGTGTGGAGTCCCGCACCTTTATCTGTTCCGAGCGCGAAATCGACGCCGGTCCGACCAACAACTGGATGGATCCGACCGATATGCGGTCGATCATGAAGGACCTCTACCGCGGTTGTATGCGCGGCCGGACCATGTGGGTGGTGCCGTTCTGCATGGGCCCGCTGGGCGCTGAGGACCCAAAGCTCGGCGTCGAGATCACCGACTCCGAGTACGTCGTGGTCTCGATGCGCACCATGACCCGGATGGGGCAGGCGGCGCTGGAGAAGATCGGTGACGACGGCTTCTTCGTCAAGGCGCTGCACTCCATCGGCGCGCCACTCGAGCCCGGCCAGAAGGACGTGCCGTGGCCGTGCAACGAAACCAAGTACATCAGCCACTTCCCGGAGACCCGCGAGATCTGGAGCTTCGGCTCCGGCTACGGCGGCAATGCGCTGCTGGGCAAGAAGTGCTACTCGCTGCGGATCGCCTCGGCGATGGCCCACGACGAGGGCTGGCTCGCCGAGCACATGCTGATCCTCAAGTTGATATCCCCGGAGAACAAGGCCTACTACGTCGTGGCGGCATTCCCGTCCGCGTGCGGCAAGACCAACCTGGCGATGATCCAGCCGACCGTCCCGGGTTGGCGCGCCGAGACGCTTGGCGACGACATCGCGTGGATGCGGTTCGGCAAGGACGGCCGGTTGTACGCGGTCAACCCGGAGTTCGGCTTCTTCGGTGTTGCGCCGGGCACCAACTGGAAGTCCAACCCGAACGCGATGAAGACCATCGCCGCCGGCAACACCGTCTTCACCAACGTCGCCCTGACCGACGATGGCAACGTGTGGTGGGAAGGCCTCGAGGGCGATCCCCAGCACCTCATCGACTGGAAGGGCAACGACTGGACCCCCGAGTCGGGCACCAAGGCCGCGCATCCCAATTCGCGGTACTGCACGCCGATGTCGCAGTGCCCGACGCTGGCCCCGGAGTGGGACGACCCGCAGGGTGTGCCGATCTCGGCGATCCTGTTCGGTGGCCGTCGCAAGACGACCGTGCCGCTGGTGACGCAGGCCCGCGACTGGCAGCACGGTGTGTTCATCGGTGCGACTCTGGGCTCCGAGCAGACCGCCGCCGCCGAGGGCAAGGTGGGCACCATTCGCCGCGATCCGATGGCGATGCTGCCGTTCCTCGGCTACAACGTCGGCGATTACTTCCAGCACTGGATCGACCTCGGCAAGAACTCCGATGAGTCCAAGATGCCGAAGGTGTTCTTCGTCAACTGGTTCCGCCGCGGCGACGACGGCCGCTTCCTGTGGCCGGGCTTCGGCGAGAACAGCCGGGTGCTCAAGTGGGTCATCGAGCGGATCGAACAGAAGGCCGGTGGCCGGACGACCCCGATCGGCACCGTGCCGTCCGCCGACGACCTGGATCTGTCCGGTCTGGATGTCGACCCGGCCGATGTAAACGAGGCGCTGACGGTCAACGCGTCCGAGTGGCGTGACGAGCTGCCGCAGATCGAGGAGTGGTTCGAGTTCGTCGGCGAGAAGCTGCCGACCGGCATCAAGGACGAGTTCGACGCGTTGAAGCACCGCCTGGCCGAATAAGCGCCGACCAGACGCAAAAGCCCCCGCGCGTGTCGGGGGCTTTCGCGTCTTCTCGCCCGGAAGTCCCTGGCGAGCGCGGTGTCTGTGAGGTTTCATACGCCATCGCGTGAATCCGCCGCGGGTGTCGCGTACGAAACCAACACAGTCGGCGGCCCTCGTGCGCCGTAGGCCTGTGCGGGGCGGACATGTCATTGACGCCAGACTGACGCCCCGCCTACAGTCTGATTGACAGAAACTCTGTCTACATTACGGAAGACAGTCGCCTACGCAGAGTAGGCAGAATAGGGAGGACGCAGGTGCGCATCCGACACCTTGGAATCGTCGTCGAGGACCTCGAGCGGAGCGCCGAGTTCTATGAGAACGTGCTCGGTTTCGAGCGCCTTGGAGATGTCCGAACCCCAGGGCACTTCCCGGGCAAGGCGCTCGATCTCAGTGACGGCGAGGTCAACTACTCACTGCTCCAGCCCAACGAAACCGTCGAGCGTGCGCCGTGGTCTCAGGGGGCCATGGGGCCCAACCACATTGGTGTGACGATCGAGGACACCGGTGCCGTGGTGACCGCCTTGAAGGAACGCGGCATCGAGGTTTACGGCGCGGAGGCGGCTGACCCACCCCGCTTCTTCAAGTTCCGCGACCCTGACGGTGTCGAGGTAGATGTCGCCACGCCGGAGCGTGGCTGGAAGTTCTGAACGATTCGAACGCCTGCCCGGGTACCTCTGGGCGGGCGTTCGGGTGAGCGATGGTCCGCCCCGTCGAGCGGCTCCCACCGCCGTGGCTGGCCGGCACCGTCGCCAGCGTCTTCCTGCTGCAGGTCGCGGTCACCTTGGCCCGGCCGGTGTCGACCTACCGACTCCTGGCCCTCGGCGCCGACGGCTTCACCCTCGGCCTGACAGCCGCATGCTTCGCTCTGCCGCCGATGTTGCTCGCGGTCGGCTTCGGACGGTGGACCGAGCGACACCACCCCGCGATCGCGCTTGCCGGCGGTCTCGCCATCGCCGCCCTGGCGGCGTTCGTCCTCGTGTTTTCCGAGAACATTCCGGCCGTCGCGATCGGTACGACCGCGCTCGGCATCGGGCACATGTCGGGCACCATCGGGGCGCAGAGCATCATGGCCCAGGCGGACAGCTCGCTCGCGCGCATCAGCAGGTTCGGCACGCTCACCACTGTCTCGGCGCTCGGCCAGATCGTCGGCCCGGTACTCGGCGGGGTGATCATCGGTCACAGCGACGAGCCGAGCCTCGAGTCGACATCGTCGGCCCTGCTGATCGCGGCCTGGGTCTTCATCGGCGGTCTGCCCGCCGCCGCTCTGGCCATGCGCACCCGGATACAGGTGTCGACCGTCCGCACGGGCCGCGCCGAGCCGGTGTGGCGCCTCCTTCGCCGGCGGGGGATGCCGGCCGCGCTGATGACCAGCTTCTCGGCCAAGAGCGGCGTTGATCTGCTTCTGGTCTACGTGCCGCTACTCGGCGTCGCCGTCGGCCTGACCTCGTCCCAGGTGGGGATCCTGCTGGGTATCAGCTCCAGCGGCGCACTGCTGGCACGGGCGGCAACCCCGCTGTTTGTCCGGCGCATCCCGACGCTCAAGCTGACGGTGATCGCCACGGTGGTGGCGGCGACCTGCCTGCTCATAGTTTCGATGAGCAGCGACCTGGCGCCCATGATGGTCGCGATGTCGGTGCTCGGCTTCGCCCTGGGCCTCTCACAGACGACAACCATGGACTGGGTCGTCAACCTGGTCGACCCCACCAGCCGCGGCTCCGCGCTGGGCCTCCGCGTGGCGACCAACCGCCTCGGGCAGGTCTTCGTGCTTGCCGCGGCCGGCGCGGTGTCACAGCTGTGGGGAGTCGAGACGGCCTTCGCACTACTGGCGGTCGTCATGTTCGCCACTGCGGGAGCCGGCATCGCCAGCGCGCGTGGCCGGCCTCACTCCGCGGGCGCCTGAGCGGGCATCGTCGACTCCGGCGTCCGGGCGATCGCCTCGATCATCAGGTCGCCGATGCGCGAGATCCGTTGCGCGCCAAGCCGACTCGTGGGTGCGGCCACCGCGATGGCGGCAGGGCGTCCGGCGAAGTCGCGGAACGCGACGGCCACCGAGCCCACATCGTCCTCGGTTTCGCCCGAGTTGACGGCGTACCCGCGCGCCCTGGCCCGCGACACCTCCTTCAGCAGCTTCGCCTGGGTGGTGATCGACCGCTCGGTGCGGGCCGCGAACGGCTCGGCCGACGTGGGGTACAGCTTGGCGACCTGTTCGTCGGTCATCTGGGCGAGCAGGGCCTTGCCCAGCGACGTGCAGTGCGCCGGCACCAGCGTGCCCGTTCGCGCCACCACGCGCAGGGCACGCTCGGACTCGACCGCGTCGACGAAGCGGACCTGGTTGCCCTCGAGGACGCCGAGGTGGACGGTCTCGCCGAGCTCGGCGGCAAGCTCCTCCATCACCGGCCGGGCCTGCTCCCGGACGTTCAGAGAGCCGACGACAGCCAGGCCCACCTCGACCAGCGCGGGACCGGCGATATAGGCCCTGGTGACGGGCTCCTGCTGGACAAAGCCGTGGTGGGCGAGCATTGCGAGTAGCCGATGCGCCGTCGAGTGGGCGACCCCGAGGTACTTGCAGGCGTCGGTGAGCCGGACTCTCGGCTGCTCGCGGAACAACAGCAGCAGCAGTAGTGCGTTGTTGACCGAGGCGATGGGGTAGGCCGGCCCCGTTTCGCTCTCCGGTCGTGTGTTCTGCATAGAAGAAGACTACCGGCGGTCGGCGTAGGTTTGACGAAGGAACGTGACGCTTGACACATCCTCGCGTCCCTTCTAGGTTTTCTTATAACCAGAAGATGTTTCCATCTTGAAGACATCCAATGAGAGGTCTGCATGGATCAGGACATCGGTCGGCGCACCGAGGCGGCCGTCGTCCCGGACGCCGTCGCCCAGGACGGCGTCGGCCACGACGCCCTCGGCGACGGTGACGGCGACGTCGACCAGAAGCGCGAGGCCCGGCTGACCCGGCGGGTCCACGTGGTCCTCGGGCTGGTGGTCGCCGCTCTCGGCGCCTGGCTGCTCTATCGAAGCCGCACCGAGCTGGACTTCCGCGGATCGAACAATGAGCCCGGACCTGGCTACCTTCCCATGCTGCTGACGCTCTGTCTGATCGGCCTCGGACTGGCTCTTTCAGCAGTCTGGTTGTTGGGTCCGAGAGCGCGCAGCGGTGAGGCGCAGACGCTATCGCTTTCGCCCCGACACATGGCCCGCGCCGGGCTGGTGTGGCTCGCCCTGCTGATCTGCGCGGTCCTGATCGAGCCACTCGGCTTCCTGATCGCCGGCGAGGTGCTCGTCCTGCTGGTGATCGTGGTGATCGAACGGATCCGCTCCGTCCCCTCGATCATCGCGCTGCTGCTGCTGCCGCCGGCGATGTATTTCCTGTTCGCCATCTTGCTCGAGGTGCAACTCCCCGGGGGAACCCTGTGGCAGTGAACCGATCTGGGCAGCAACCTGGAGAGCGCCGGTGAACGCTATCGACGGTCTGCTCTCCGGACTGCAGGCCGCGATCACGCCGACGAACCTGTTATGGCTCACGATCGGCTGCCTGCTTGGCACTCTCGTCGGCATCCTGCCCGGCCTCGGGCCGCCGGCGACGATCTCGATCCTGCTGCCGTTGGCCACCGGTTTCGATCCGGCGACCGGCCTGATCATGATGGCCGGCATCTACTACGGCGCCAAGTACGGCGGCTCGACGACCTCGATCCTGCTCAACATCCCCGGTGAGTCGTCGTCGGTCGTGACCTGTATCGACGGCTACGAAATGGCCAAACAGGGCCGCGCGGGAAAGGCGCTTGGGATCGCGGCCATCGCCTCGTTCGTGGCCGGCACCATCGGCGTGATCGGCCTGACGTTCTTGGCACCTCTGGCGGCGGACGTCGCCGTCAACTTTGGTCCACCGGAGTACTCGGCGCTGATGGTGTTCGCGCTGCTGCTGGTGATCATGCTGGCTGGAGAGTCCATGCTCAAGGGCTTCATTGCGATGTTCATCGGACTGTTCCTATCCACCATCGGCACCGACCTGTTCTCCGGCCAGGCGCGGTTCACCGGTGACCAGATCGAACTCGCCGGCGGGATCGAGTTCATCGCGCTGAGCGTCGGTATCTTCGCCATCGGCGAGGTGTTGGTCAACATCGAGGACAAGACCGAGAAGAAACTGTTCAAGGTACCCAACAAGATTCGGGAGCTGTTGCCCTCGCGTGCGGATATCACCAAGTCGACCCCGGCCATGCTGCAGGGAGGCATCGTCGGCTTCCTGATCGGTATCCTGCCGGGCGCCGGCTCGACCGTCGCCTCGTTCGTGTCCTACATCATCGCCAAGCGCACCTCCAAGCACCCCGAGGAGTTCGGCAAGGGCTCGATCGAGGGGGTGGCGGCGCCCGAGGCGGCCAACAACTCCGAGACCGGCGGAGCGATGGTCCCGCTGCTTACCATGGGCATTCCCGGCTCCGGCACCGGTGCGGTGCTCCTGGGCGCGCTGGTGCTCTACGGCCTCAACCCGGGACCGCTGCTCTTCCACGAGCACGCCGATGTGGTCTGGCCGATCATCGCCAGCATGTACCTGGGCAACATCGCCCTGCTGGTGATGAACCTGCCTATGGTGCCGCTCTTCGCGAAGCTGCTGAACACGCCGTACACCGTGCTCTATCCGGCGATCCTCCTGATCTCGGTGGTCGGCGTCTACAGCGTGAACTTCTCCCTCTTCGACGTTGGGTTGCTGGTGGTCTTCGGACTGCTCGGGTATGTGATGCGGAAACTCGACATCCCACCCGCGCCTCTGGTCTTGGCCTTCGTGCTCGGGCCGATCGCGGAGAACGCGATCCGGCAGTCACTGCTGCTCTCGGACAACAGCCCGATCATCTACCTACAGCGGCCGATCTCGGCGACCCTCATCGCCCTGGCCGTTGTGCTGCTTGTCGTGCTGACTTTCGGCCGGTCGCGCAAGGTGCGCGAGCAGGTGATCGAGGTCGACGCCTGAGTCACCCAACCCTCACCAGGAAGGAAGCGGACCATGATCCGTACCAGGAAACTCCTCGCCATCGCGGCGGCGGCCGCGACACTCACCGCCGTCGCCGCATGTGGAAACTCCGGCTCGGGTGACGGCGGCGGTGGCCGCTCCGGCCCCGTGGAGGTCGTCACCCACAACGCCGTCGGCGGCGGCAGCGATGTGTTCACCCGCCAGATGATCAAGGTTATGTACGAGAACAAGATCATCGACACGCAGTGGCCGGTGCGCAACGTGCCTGCAGGTGACTCGATCGGCGCGATGTCCTACATGATCGAGCGGAAGGGCAACGCGGGGCTGATCGCTCAAGTCACACCGACATGGATCGCGACTCCGATGACCGTGGAGAACGCACAGGTCGGTCTCGACCAACTGACCCCCATCACGCTGGTCGCGACTGAGCCGCAGGTGATCGCCACCAGCGCCAAGTCCCCGTTCAACACGTTCGCCGAGTTCGTCGATGCCGCCAAGAAGAGTCCCGACACCCTCGTCCAGAGCGGTGGCTCCAGCACCGCCAACGACGCGCTCACCCGGCTGGTCTTGCAGGACACCGTCGGCGCACGCTGGAAGTTCCTCTCTTTCGAGGACACCGGCTCCAGGATCACCGCCCTGCTGCGCGGTGACGCCAACATCATGCTCGGCAGCGCCGAAGACTTCGCCGAGCAGGTGAAGGCCGGAGAGCTCAAGCTGATCGCGGTGGTCGGGTCCGAGCGTCTCGAG
Organism: uncultured Actinomycetota bacterium; assembly: GCA_963799495.1. Taxonomy (GTDB): domain Bacteria; phylum Actinomycetota; class Actinomycetes; order Mycobacteriales; family Mycobacteriaceae; genus Mycobacterium. The sequence goes on along the minus strand of CAWCXH010000006.1, from coordinate 669,192 downwards.
ATCTTCCCCGACGTCAGCACCACGCAGGAGCAAGGCATCGACTCCTCCAAGGTGCCAGTCCAGTTCCGTGCCGTGATGGGTGCGCCCGACATGCCCGGGGACGCCGTGCAGGGTTACCAGGACGACCTCTCGAAGATGGTAGAGACCGAGGACTGGAAGACCCTTGCCAAGGACAGCGGCCTGGTCACGCAGAACCTCCAGGACGACAAGCTCACGTCCTACCTGCAGGAGCAGACCACCATCGTCGGTGACCTGCTCGCAGGGCTCGGCCTGAGGAAGGATCAGTGATCGGAGGCGATCCGACATCGCTTCTGGCGAGGTTCGTCGCCGAGCACGAGTCCGACCAGATTCCCGAACCGGTTATCCACGCGGCGCGCCGCGCCCTGGTCGACCACCTCGGGGTGACGGTCGCCGGCTCGAGCGACGACGCCACCCGCCGTGCCCGGTGCGCCATCGCGGCCAGCGAAAGCGGTGGCGGCGCGACGGTCGTCGGGGACCGGATGCGGGCCTCGCCGCCGTTCGCCGCTTTCCTCAACGCGTTCGCGTCACACGTGCTCGACCTCGACGACGTCTACAACCCGCCGGGCACGACGGTGCACGGAAGCTGCGCGGTGTGGCCGGCGATCCTGGCCATTGCCGACACCCGGCCGGTCACCGGGCGCGATGCGTTGGCGAGCTTCGCGCTCGGCTTCGAGGTCGAGACACGGGTCGCGCACGCCGCCGGGCAGACGCACTACGACGCGGGCTGGCACGTCACGGGCACATCCGGTCACGTCGGGGCGGCGGCCGCGGCCGCGCGCACGATGGGCCTGGACCACGAGCATGTCGAGCACGCGATCGCCGCGGGCGCCACACAGGCGGCGGGGTTGCGGATCATGGCGGGCAGTGACCTCAAGAGCATGCATCCCGGCAAGGCCGCGATGGACGGAGTACTGGCGGCCACCCTCGTCGAGCACCAGCTGACGGCCAGCGCGAAGGCGCTCGAGGGCGACTTCGGCTACCTCGCGGTGATGAGCGCCGACCCGGCTCCCGACCGGATCAGCGCGGGGCTGGGTGAGAGCTGGAACCTGACCTCCAACGGGTACAAGCTCTATCCGAGCGGTTCGCTGACCCACCCCATGGTCGACGGCGTCATCGCCATGGTGACCGGCGACGATATCGCCGCATGCGACGTCACCGTGATCGATGTCCGGGTCTCCCCACCGGCGGCGCGCTTCACCGATCTGCCCCGGCCGACCAACCGCATGCAGGCGAAGTTCAGCCTGCGGCACTGCGCGGCGGCGGCGGTGGTATTCCGGCGGGTCGGCACGGAGGAGCTGTCCGAAGAGGTCCTGACGCGATCGGACGTGGTCGAGCTGCGCGACCGGGTGAAGGTCGTCGCCGACCCGGCACTCGGGAAGCAGGACGCCGACGTCGACATCACGCTCGCCTCGGGGCGGACGCTGTCCATCGGAGTGCGCGGCAACCGAGGCACTCCGTCGGCCCCGCTCGACGACGACGAACTCGCCGCGAAGTTCCGCGAACTGGCCGGCCCGGTGCTGGGATCAGAGCGCACCGACCGGCTGCTGTCTACCTGTTGGCGGGCCGACGAGCTCACAGACGTCTCAGCCCTGCTCGCGCAGACCGTTCCGGCCGATGGCTGAACCGAAGCCGGAGGTCGCCCTGGTCACCGGCGCCGGCAGCGGTCTCGGGGCGGTGATCGCCGAACGCCTTGCGCGAGAGGGACTGACTGTCGCGGTGAACACCCGCGCCCGCGCGGAGAAGGCGGACGCGGTGGTCGCCGCGATTCGCGCCGCGAACGGAAGTGCCTTTGCCGTTACCGCCGACGTCACCGATTCAGCAGCGGTGGAGCGCATGTTCGAAACCGTCGCCGCCCACGGCACGCTGCGAGTGCTGGTCAACAACGCGTCCTACCGTCCCCGGCAGCCGGTCCACGAGATCACCGAGCAGGATTGGCGGCGGGTTCGTGAGGTCACCCTCGATGGCGCATTCCGGTGTATCCGATGTGCGCTTCCGGCGCTGCGCCCCGGCGGACGGATCGTGAACATCCTCGGCCGCAACGCGCTGAGCGGCGACCCTGAGCGCGTTCACCTCTCCGCGGCCAAGTACGGCGTGCTCGGGCTGACGCTCGCGCTGGCGGGAGCGCTGCGCGAGGACCGGGTGGCCGTCAATGCCGTATCGCCGGGGGTTGACTCCGATGGCCCGGAGCTGGACCGGTGCCGCACCGAGATCGCGGCGCAGGTCGCCCGCCTGGCCTTCGCGGAGGCCGCCGAGCTCACCGGGACCGTTGTCCGAGTCGACTGCGACGGTTCCGTTGTCAGCGCCGCCCCTAGGGAGTGGTGAACGCGAGCATCGCCTCGATGTCACCGGTCTTGTCGAGCGAGAAGGCCGCATCGGCGAGCCTCGCGGCACGATCGCGCCCCAGCACCCCGTCCGCGAGCCCGTGGAACTTATCCCTGAGTTCGTCGTCGGTGAGCCTGTTGCCGGGTGTGCCTCGCGCATGATCGACCCAGGTCTCCACCGTTTGTCCGTCGTCGGTGAGCGCGGTGGCACCGGCCTGCGTATGCGGGACCGCGGCGTCCGGGACCACTTCGATCCGCGACATCAGCGCCCGGACGTCTTTGCGGGCGACGGCCGCGTCGGAGAACTCCGCCTCGCCCGCCCGGCCCTCCAGCAGCGCGATGGCACACGCGAAGGTCACCGAGAACTTTCCCTCCAGGCCGGTGCGCGGGTCGGTCTTCCCGGTGAGCTCCGGCACCAGCGGGTGGACGCGAAGCCTGATGTTTTCGATCCGGTCCGCTGTCAGCCCACGACGGGTCGCGAGGTCACGCACCGCGTCGATCGCCGGGTGGATGACGACGCCACACGCGTAGGGCTTCACTCCGTTGTCGAAGATCTGCCACTGCTCACCCAGGCCTTCGATGAGATCGTTTGGCGTGCTGGCCGACGACATCACGGCGAACATTCCCCGGCGCCCCTGCAGCGGGTCGGGCGCGCCGGTGAATCCCGCGGCCGCGAGCAGCCCCGCCCAGACACCCGCCTGCGCCGCCCGGCCGGCGTGCAACGGCTTGGTCATGGTGCCGAACTGTTCGCGATGACCGGCGGCCTGGGTCGCCGCGATGCTCAAGCAGTGCGTCGCGGTGACTCCGGTGAGGTCGATCAACCTGATGGCAACGGCGGCCGAGGCGAGCGCCCCGGTGGTGCCGGTCATGTGCCAGCCGGCGTCGTAGTGCTCGGGGTAGAGCGCGTTGCTCACGCGGGCAGCGAGCTCGTACCCGAGGGCGTGTGCGGCCAACAGCTCGATGCCCCGATTGCCCCGCCACTCGGCGAGCGCCATGCCCGCGGCGTACAGAGGTGTCGTCGGATGCAGGATGGTGGGGACGTGGGTGTCATCGAAATCCAGTGCATGGCAGGCGATTCCGTTGACCAGTGCGGCGTCGGTGACTCGCAGCCGGTGGCCGGTGCCCAGCACCCTGGCCTGCGGCTCACCGCCAAGCAGACGGCACTGCTCCCTGGCGATCCGCGCGGCCGGCTCCTCGGCACCGGCGATCGCGAGGCCGAGATGATCGAGCAGGCAACGTGTGCTCTCGTGCAGCACGTCGGCGGGTATGTCGTCGACGTTGGTGTGCCCTACGAAGTCGAGCAAGGCGCGCGTCTCGACGGAGGTCCGATCGTCGTAGTTGCGCGGGTCCGCCGATGCTGATGCCATATAGTCTGTATAACAGAATTTCTTTCCGTCTAACAGACTGGAGTGGGTGGTGACCGGTGAATCCGGGATAAGCGGTGCGTTGGCCACGTTTGCGGCGGGCGTGCGGACCGAGGACCTCCCCGCGGAAGTGGTGCACCAGGCGGTTCGCTGCCTCGTCGACTGGCTCGGCTGTACCATCGCGGGCTCCGCCACACCCGAGGGCGCCCGGGTACGGGCGGGGATCCGTGCCGTTGACCCAGGCGACGGATCGCGCACGGCCGGCATCGTGGGCACCCCGCAGCGCGCCTCGGCAGGTTATGCGGCGCTGGCGAATGGGATCGCTGCCCACGTGCTGGACTTCGACGACACCTTCAACCCCGACCGGACCACCATTCATGGCAGCGCTCCGCTGTGGCCGGCCATCGCCGCGGCCGGTGGGATCGACTCGGTTTGCGGAAAACTTGCGGTGGAGGCCTTCGTCGCCGGCTTCGAGGTGCAGACCCGCGTCGCGATCGCAGCCGGCCCAGGGCACTACGACGCCGGCTGGCACGTGACCGGCACCGTGGGCCACATCGGCGCGGCGGTCGCGACGGCACGATTGCTGGGCCTCTCGCCCGAGCAGACGCTCGCGGCGCTCGGAACCGGCGCCACCCAGGCGGCCGGCATGAAGGTCGTCTACGGGTCGATGGGCAAGTCCCTGCACGCCGGCAAGGCCGCCATGGACGGGCTGCTCTCGGGATTCCTCGCGCGCGACGGGTTCACCTCCAGCACCGAGCCCATCGAGGGCCATCGAGGCTTCCTGCACCTGTTCTCTCCCGACCCCGCGCCCGAGCGGGCGGTCGAAAGTCTGGGCGAGACTTGGTATCTCCCGCGCGACGGCTTCAAGCCCTACGCCTGCGGCTCGCTCACCCACCCGCCCGCGCAGGCCCTCCTCGAGCTGCGTTCCGAGCACGGCCTCACCGCCGATGACGTCCTCTTTGTCGATGCCGATGTGCACGATTACGTGCGAACCACTACTGGGCTGGCCGAGCCACGCACCGGCCTGGAGGGGAAGTTCAGCATCTATCACGTCCTGGCGGTCGCGCTGGCCGACGGAGCCGCCTTCCTCGACCAGTTCACCGATCAGCGGGTCGCCGACCCGGAACTGGCCCGGCTTCGTGAGCGGATCCGCGTCCACACCGACCCCGAGCAGAACAAGGACTCGGCCCGCGTCGTCCTGACCCTGCGGGACGGTCGCACGCTGGAGCGCCACGTCGCCCACAATCTCGGCACGCCCGACAACCCGATGACAGATCAGCAGCTCGAGGACAAGTTCCTGGCCCTGGCGTCGCCCGTCCTGGGCCGGGGATGCGCGCAGCGCGTCGTCGAGACATGTTGGGGGATCCTCGAACTGGGCGACGTCCGCACCCTGGTCGATCTGACGGTGCCGGGCAACGACTAGGCCGAACAGTCGCAAAAGCCCCCGAGAGGCGGCGAGCCAGCGCCAGCGTCGAAGCCTCAGGTATCGCGTGGATCTCAGCAACGACATCTTGATGCCATCTACTGATGCTAAGATGCCAACGTGCGTACCACGATCCGGATCGACGACCAGCTGTACCGAGAGGTGAAGGCGAGAGCAGCTCGGTCTGGCCGCACGGTGGCGGCGGTCCTCGAGGATGCCGTCCGGCGGGGACTTCACGCCGAACGGCACAGACCTGTAGGGCGTTACGAGGTGCGGCCGTTCGGTGCGGGTGGGCTGCGGCCGGGTGTGGATCTGTCGTCCAACGCCGGTGTCGCGGAGGTGTTGGACGAGGGCGTGCCCACCGATGCGCTGCGTTGACGCCAACGTTCTCGTCTACGCCCACCGGGCGGACCTGCCCGAGCACGAGGACTACCGTGCGCTGCTCGAGCGTCTCGCCAACGATGACGAGCCCCTCGGGGTGCCGGACATAGCGCTTTCCGGCTACGTCCGTGTGATCACCAATCGGCGGATCTTCACCGAGCCGACGACGCCTAGCAACGCCTGGGATTCCCTCGAGGCGCTGATCGCCGCCCCGGCGACCATGCGCCTCCGGCCGGGGGAGCGGCACTGGGCGTTGTTTCGTGAACTCGCGCAAGACATCGACGCACGTGGCAATGATGTGCCCGACGCATATCTGGCCGCGTATGCGGTAGAGAACAACGCGACCTGGCTCAGCGCCGACCGCGGTTTCGCGCGGTTCCGTCGACTGCAGTGGCGGCATCCACTGGACACCTAAGTTCACAGCGTGGCCTACGTTCTCCGCGGTGGGTGTGCCGCGCCGGTGCGCGGATCCGCCCTGCCGACCACCGGCCTAATTCCTCTGCGTGCGCGGGACATTCTCACCAATCTCGTGGCCGCACTGCGGGAGTTGGACACTCGCCGCTCGGTGCTCATCCTCACGACCTGGTTCGGAGACCCCGTGCGCTTGAACATCCAGCCCTCGTCGAGCTTGACGGCCTCACGCAACAACTCGTCGTGGCTTCCGGAACCGCCCCGCATCGCGTCCGTGTCGGCTTCTCGGCGCCGGGTCGACCCCTCGATATCGGTGAACAGGAACGTGACGACTCCCGAGGACACGGCCGCACTTTGCTGACCGTCATTCGCCTGCACACTCCGCCACCGGACTCGGGGGCTTGACACCTGTCAAATTTGGGCGAAGTAGAGTCGGCCCATGCAGATCCGCGACCACGTCGGCGCCGACAAGCCAGCCGTCATCCTGCATCCGTCCGGAACGGTCGTCACGTTCGATGAGTTGGAGGCGCGCGCCAACCGCCTGGCGCACTACTTCCGTCGGCATGCCCTGCGCGAGGGCGACGCGGTCGCGATTCTCATGGAGAACAACGAGCACATCCACGCTGTCATGTGGGCCGCGCGCCGCAGCGGCCTGTACTACGTGCCGATCAGCACCCACCTGACCGCAGCCGAGGCCGCCTACATCGTCGAGAACAGCAACGCGAAGGCCATCATCGGGTCGGCGGCGCTGCGCAAGGTCTGCGAGAACCTCGGTGAGCATCTCGACGGACTGCCCGATCTGCTGATGATCGCCGACGACGACCTGGACGGCTGGCAGCGCTACCCCGAATGTGTTGCCGACCAACCCGATACGCCGATTGGCGACGAGATCGAGGGCGATCTGCTGCAGTACTCGTCGGGGACCACTGGCCGGCCGAAGGGGATCAGGCGCGAACTGCCGCACGTACCGCCGGCCGAGGCGCCCGGCATGATGTCGGCGCTGGTCGGGTTCTGGATGGACGCAGACGCGACCTATCTGAGTCCGGCGCCGCTGTACCACACCGCGCCATCGGTGTGGTCGATGAGCGTGCAGGCCGCGGGCATACCGACGGTCGTCATGGAGAAGTTCGACCCCGAAGGCGCCCTGGACGCCATCCAGCGCCACGGCGTCACCCACGGCCAGTTCGTACCCGCGATGTTCACCCGGATGCTGAAACTACGGGAGTCCGTGCGCAATTCGTACGACGTCTCCAGCCTGAAGCGGGTGATGCACGCGGCGGCACCGTGCCCGGTGGAGATCAAGAAGCAGATGATTGACTGGTGGGGGCCGATCGTCGACGAGTATTACGCCTCATCGGAGGCGATCGGCTCGACGTTGATCACCGCCGAGGAGTGGCTGGCGCACCCGGGCTCGGTCGGCAAGCCGATGATGGGCGGCATGCACATCCTCGACGAGGACGGCAACGAGCTATCGGCCGGCCAGGCCGGCGAGATCTACTTCGAGGGCGGGTACTCGTTTGAATACCTCAACGACCCGGTGAAGACCGCCGCATCGCGGGACAACCACGGCTGGATGACCGTCGGTGACATCGGGTACCTCGACGAGGACGGCTACCTCTACCTGACCGATCGCCGTCACCACATGATCATCTCCGGCGGGGTGAACATCTATCCACAGGAGGCGGAGAACATCTTGGTCACCCACCCAAAGGTCATGGACGCCGCGGTATTCGGCATTCCCGACGACGAGATGGGCCAGAGCGTCAAGGGTGTGGTGCAGACCGTTGATCCGGCCGACGCCACCGACGAGTTCACCGACGAACTGCTCGCATGGTTGCGGGAACGCTTGGCGCACTACAAATGTCCGCGCTCGATCTCGTTCGAGACGCAGCTGCCCCGCACCGACACCGGCAAGCTGTACAAGCAGGAGCTCATCGAGAAGTACTCGTGAAAGAAGTCGAACTGTCTGGCGGTGTCCTGATCGGTATCGCATCGGACGGCGAAAGTCCGCCAGGCCATGCCACTTTCACACTGATCGAGGATTACTGCGACGACCGTCGGGTCGTCTCGGTCGCATCGGTCCCCGAGGCGCTCGCCGAGCTCACCGAGCGGTGTACGCGGTGGCCGCAGGCCGCCGCCGTCTGCGACGATGTGCTGCGGTCCGTCGACCCGGCCGGGCCCACGCGGGCAGGCGTCGTCGCCGAATCGCTGGCGTACTCCACATTGCAGTCGGGCCCGGAGTTCGCCCGCTGGCTCGCCGAGCGCGGTCCGGCCCGGATGCCGGACATCCCCGAGCCGGTGCTGGCCGAGCGCGACGGCGACACGCTGCACGTCCGATTCAACCGGCCCCAGCGGCACAACGCGTTTTCCACCGACGCACGGGCGGCGCTGCTGGAGGCGCTCGACGTCGCCCGCCTCGACCCGTCCATCGACGAGGTGGTGCTGTCCGGCAACGGCCGATCCTTCTGCAGCGGTGGCGATCTCGCCGAGTTCGGCACGTTCGCCGACCCGGCCAGCGCGCATCTGGCCCGCACCCGGCACAGCCCGGCGCTGGCGCTCGACGAGCTGACCGCACGCCTGGGCTCACGGTGCCGCGCCGAGGTGCACGGCCAGGTGCTGGGCAGCGGACTGGAGATGGCCGCGTACTGCGGGCGGGTGCAGGCCAGTGCGGATGCGGTGTTCGCGCTGCCGGAGCTGAGCCTCGGATTGATTCCCGGCGCCGGCGGTACCGTGAGCATCACGCGGCGCATCGGCCGGTGGCGCACTGCCTATCTGGTGCTTTCGGGGCGTCGCATCGACTCGGCGACGGCGCTGCGGTGGGGACTGGTCGACGCCCTGACGTGATTTCGGTGCGCTTACGTGCGCTCACCGAACGTTTCCGCGCCGAAATCACCCTGACCGACGAAGTGTGACGCGGTAGGTGTACTGCTCGGGCAGGAAGTGGCTGACCGACAGCTCGACGGGCCGGCCGGACGTGTCGGAGTAGAGCCGGTCCACGCGCAGCATCGGGTGCCCGGGTTCGCACCCGACCGCGCCTGCGACGATGTCGTCGGCCGCTGCGACCGTAATCGACTGCGCCGCTGCGTCGATCGGCTCGGGCAGGTGCGGTTCCAACAGTCCGATGACGGTGTTGGTGCCGACGGCACCGTCCGCCAGCTCGGCTGATCCGAGCGCCGGCTGGGCCACTGATTCGGGCAGATGCACGACGGTCAAAACGAACGGCACCCCGTCATGCATGCGGCGAAACATCACGGTGTAGACGATGTCGTCGTCCAGGCGTAGCCGACTGGCGGCATCGACGTCCACCCGCCGACGCAGCCCCGCCAGCACCTCCATCGAGGTGTCATCCGACAGGCTCATCAGGTCTTCGATCGAGCCGAGCTGACGCAGATATCGTCGCCCCGGCTCACGGGCATAGGTGCCCCGCCCCGGCACCCGATACACCACGCCCTCGGCGACAAGGTCTTGAAAGGCGCGTCGCACGGTCTGGCGCGAAAGCCCGTGGCGGGCAGCCAGTTCGGACTCGGTGGGCAGCCGGACGCCGTCGCGGTAGCGGCCCGCGGCGATCTCGGCGCGAAGACGTTCGCGCAGAGTCTGATACGCGGGCTCGGTCTTCACCGGCTAGATCCCGCCTCGGGCCACCAACTGCCCGGCGATCACGTTGCGCTGGATCTCGTTGGTGCCCTCGCCGACGATCATCAGCGGGGCGTCGCGGAAATACCGCTCGACGTCGAACTCCGTGGAATAGCCGTAGCCGCCGTGGATTCGGACCGCGTTGAGCGCGATCTCCATCGCCACCTCGGAGGCGAACAGCTTGGCCATGCCGGCCTCCATATCGCAGCGCTCACCGCTGTCGTAGCGCTCGGCGGCGTAGTGAGTGAGCTGGCGGGCCGCGGTGAGCTTGGTCGCCATGTCGGCCAGGTAATTGCCGACCGACTGGTGTTTCCAGATCGGCTGGCCGAAACTCTCGCGGTCCTGGGCGTAGCGCAGCGCATCCTCCAGCGCGGCCGTCGCCACCCCGAGCGCACGCGACGCGACCTGAATGCGCCCGGTCTCAAGGCCTTTCATCATCTGCGCGAAACCCTTGCCCGGTTCGCCGCCCAGGATCGCCGACACCGGCACGCGGCAGTCGTCGAAGGTCAGCTCGCACGACTCGACGCCCTTGTAGCCGAGCTTGGGCAGGTCCCGCGACACCGTCAGCCCCGGCCCGTGCTCCACCAACAGCACCGAGATGCCCTTGTGCTTCGGGGTGGCGTTCGGGTCGGTCTTGGACAACAGCGCGATCAGCCCCGACCGTCGGGCGTTGCTGATCCAGGTCTTGGAACCGTTGATGACCAGCTCGTCGGGTCCGGACGGCAGTGCGGTGGTCGCCATGTTCTGCAGATCCGAGCCGCCGCCGGGTTCGGTCAGCGCCATCGTCGCGCGCATCTCGCCGGTGGCCATCACCGGCAGGTACGTGCGCTTCTGCTCCTCGGTGCCGAACAGTGTGATCAGCTTGGCGACGACGGTGTGCCCGCCCATCGCGCCGGCCAGGCTCATCCAGCCGCGCGCCAACTCCTGGGTCACCTCGACGTAGCACGGCATCGACACCGGCGCACCACCGTAGGACTCCGGGATGGCCAGGCCGTATATCCCGATGCGCTTCATCTGTTCGATCCACGCCTCGGGGTATTCGTTGGCGTGCTCGACCTCGCGGACGGTCGGCTTCACCTCACGGTCGATGAAGGCGCGCACCGTGGCGACGAGCACGGTCTCTTCTTCGTTCAACAAATGTACGGCCATATTGACACACACTACGCGCGATGCCAGCATAAAGCACTGTGACTTTGTACGGCCAAATATCAGACGGCCCATATTTCGACGACCTCCGGGTCGGCCAGGTTTTCGACTGGGCCCCGTCGATGACGCTGACGGCCGGGGCGGCGGCCACCCACCAGTCGATCATCGGCGACCGGCTGCGGCTGGCCCTGGACGCCGAACTGGCGGCGGCCGTCACCGGGTCGACGGGCGCGCTGGCTCATCCGGCGCTGGTGTGCGATGTGGCGATCGGTCAGAGCACGCTGGTCACCCAGCGGGTCAAGGCCAACCTGTTCTACCGGGGACTGGCGTTTCACCGCTTCCCTGTCATCGGCGACACCCTGTTCACCCGCACCGAGGTGGTAGGTCTGAAGCAGAACTCGGCCAAACCCGGCCGCGTGCCGACCGGGCTGGCGGCGCTGCGGATGACCACCGTCGACGGCGTCGGCCGGCTGGTGCTCGATTTCTACCGCTGCGCGATGCTGCCGATGCGCGCCACGGCCGACACCGGCCACGCGGAAGACCTGTCGGCGATCGGGACCGAGGCGCTGCCGGCGCCCGATCCGACGGCCGGGTGGGACGCCGACGCTTACCGGGCCAGGGTGCCCGGGACGCATTTCGACTCCGGCATCGCGGGTTCGGTGCTGCACAGCACCGCCGACGTCGTCAGCAGTGCTCCGGAGCTGGCCAGGTTGACCTTGAATATCGCTGCCACGCACCATGATTGGCGTGTGGGCGGCCAGCGGCTGGTGTACGGCGGCCACACCATCGGCCTGGCGATGGCGCAGGCGACGCGGCTGCTGCCCAACCTTGTCACGGTGCTCGGCTGGCAGTCCTGCGACCACACCGGTCCGGTGCACGAGGGCGACACGCTCTACAGCGAGCTGCACGTCGACGGCGCCGTTCCGCTGCCCGACGGCCGCGGCGGCGTGCTCAAGCTCCGCTCGCTGGTCTACGCGGCCTCGAGCACCTCGGATACCGACCACCAGGTGCTCGACTGGCGGTTCACCGCGCTGCAGTTCTGACCGCGAGGACGCCTCGCTCACCCGTTGGCGAGGACAATGGCTATGTGAGGTCGCTGGGTATTCCTGCTGCCGTGATGTCGCACGCCGAGCGGGTGGCCGACGAATTCCGTGCTCGCACCGGCGTGACCGTCGACGCCGGCCAGATCATCACCGGCCGGGCCGCGCTGCTGGGCCTGGCCCCGAACGGCCGGATCTCGGCGGGCGGGGCGACGCGGCTGCTGCCGAGCCGCGACGGCTGGTGCGCCATCACGCTGTCGCGCCCCGACGACGTCGACGCCGTCCCCGCGCTGGTGCAATCCGATGCGACCGCCGACCCGTGGCGCGCCGTGCAGCACTGGGCCGCGGGCCGGACCGCAGCCGCTGTCACCGACCGCGCCCGGCTGCTCGGCCTCCCGGCGGCGGCCCTCGGCGAGACGCCCGCCGCCCCGCCGCGGGTACACCCGCTGGGGCGGGCAGCGTCGCCGCACGCACTGTCCGATCTGCTCTTGGTCGACCTGTCGTCGATGTGGGCCGGCCCGCTGTGTGGGCAGCTGCTGGTGCAGGCCGGTGCCACCGTCGTCAAGGTCGAGAGCCCGGCCCGACCCGACGGCACCCGGGCCGGCCCGTCCGCCTTCTTCGACTGGATGAACGCCGGAAAGTTTTCCTACGCCGCCGATTTCGACGAGCCGGCCCAGATACAGGACCTGCTCTCCGGCGCCGACGTGGTGATCGAGTCGTCCCGCCCCGCGGCGCTGGTTCGGCGCGGGCTCGGCCCCCATGACGTCGCGGCGCGCGATGGTCGGGTGTGGCTGCGCATCACCGGTCACGGCGCCGAGGGCGAGCACGCCGACTGGGTGGCCTTCGGTGACGACGCCGCGGTGTCCGGCGGCCTGGTTGGCACGGACGACGACGGGCCGGTGTTCTGCGGCGACGCCATCGCCGATCCGCTGACGGGTCTGCACGCCGCGCTGGCGGTGGCCGACTCCCTGGCCCGCGGCGGCGGCGAACTGATCGAGATGTCGATGGCCGCCGTCGCCGCCACCTACGCCAAGCTGCCGACCGAACCAGCCGAAAGCCTTTGCCCCGCAGCGCCGCCTCCGCTCAAGGAGCCAGCGTCAAAGCTTGGCGCGGACAACGCAGCAGTGGATCGGTTGGTTTCCGAAAGACGGCTAGCCGCATGCTGATTCAGCGCGCATCGCTGCTCGACGATTCTGTGGTTGACATCCGCGTCGGCGAACAGATCGATGAGGTGGCCGTTCGCCTGACACCGCGACCGGGCGAGCAGGTCTTCGACGCGGCGGAAGGCACCGTTATCCCGGGTCTCCACGACCACCACGTCCACCTGTATTCGGCTGCCGCCGCCCGTGATTCGTTATGGCTCGGACCACCGAGGATCCGAACGAGCGCCGGTATGGCCGCCGCGCTGGCGGCCGCCAAGCCGGGAAACGACGGCTGGATCCGGGCGATCGGCTACCACGAGTCTGTCGCCGGTGACCTGGACCGCGAGCAACTCGACGCCGTCCGGTCGCAGATACCGCTGCGCGTGCAGCACCGCAGTGGCGTGCTGTGGATCCTGAACTCGGCGGGACTGGCCCGTGTGGGCCTGCCCGATCACCCCGACGGTCGGCTGCGCAGCGAGGACCGCGGATGGTCGGATGCGTTGCGGCAACGCGAAATCGACCTCTCGGACCTGAGCCGGCGGCTGTCCGGATACGGCATCACCGGCGTCACCGACGCCACCCCGAACCTCGGTGCCGGTGACATCGTCGAGTTGGTGGAGGCGCATCGACACGGCGGGCTGCGGCAACGAGTCGTTTGTCTGGCCCCGGGAAAGCGCATCCTGCACGATGACCGACTCGACCTGGACGAGCTCACCGCGTGGATCATCGACCGGCATGAGGCGGGCGGCCCGGTCGCCGTGCATTGTGTGACCGCCGCACAGCTCGTCGTCACCCTCGCGGCGCTGCGCTCGGCGGGCAGCCACCCACGCGACCGGATCGAGCACGCGGCCGTCGTGCCGCAGGACAACCTCGGGGACCTGGTCGAGCTCGGTGTGACGGTGGTGACGCAGCCCAACTTCATCGCCGAGCGCGGCGACTATTACCTCGCAGACGTCCCCGAAGACGAGCAGCACCAGTTGTGGCGGCTGGCCTCGCTGCTGCGGGCCAATATTCGGGTGGCGTTGTCCAGCGATATGCCGTTCGGCGACGGCGACCCGTGGGCGGCGATGCGCGCCGCGGTGCATCGCAAAACCAGCAGCGGCGCCGTGCTGGGCGCCGACGAATGCGTCTCGGCGTCAACGGCGTTGACCATGTTCCTGGGCCATCCCGACCGGCCGGCTGAAGCCCGCACTGTCGAGGCGGGCCAGCTCGGCGACTTGTGCGTGCTGTCGGCGCCGCCCGGCGACGTGCTGGAAACCCTCGACTCGGACGTGGTGGCCGCCACCGTGATCGGCGGAAACGTGGTATTCGAACGGGGCTGAGTTCTGCCGGTGGCGAACCACGGCATAGCAGATCCGGCGATGGCGCTTACTGGGGTATGGCTGAAGACCGCCTGCCCGATGACGACGCCGCGCTGGACGCGTACTCGACCGTCGTCACCAGGGTCGCGCGGGCGGTGTTACCCAGCGTGGCCAGCCTGGCGGTGCGCTCATCGCGCGGCGAAGGCAGCGGCAGCGCCAGCGTCATCACGCCCGACGGCTACCTGTTGACCAGCGCCCACGTGGTGGCGGGTGCGGAGACCGCGGAGGCGACCTTCACCGACGGCACCTCGGTGATGGTGGATGTGGTCGGTCGGGATGTGTTGTCCGACCTGGCCCTGCTGAAGGCGCGCGAGCCGGTACCCGCCCCGGTGGTGCTGGGACGAGCCGAGGATCTGCGCGTCGGCCAACTCGTGGTGGCCGTCGGCAATCCGCTCGGCCTGGCCGGCAGCGTGACCGCCGGCATCGTGTCGGGGCTGGGGCGATCGTTGCCGACGCAGTCGGGCCGGGTGGTCGACGAGGTCATTCAGACCGACGCCGCGCTGAATCCCGGCAACAGCGGCGGCGCGCTCGCCGACGGGCGGGGCCGGATGGTCGGCGTCAGCACCGCTGTCGCGGGCGTCGGGCTGGGCCTGGCGGTGCCGGTCAACGACTCCACGCACAGGATCATCGCGGCCCTCATGTCGACCGGGCGGGTGCGCCGGGCATGGCTCGGCATCGCCGGCGCACGGATACCGGTCGCGCCGGCGTTGGCGGTCCGGCTGGGTACCGCCACCGGGTTGCAGATCGCCAGCGTGGTCCGGGGCAGTCCGGCGGCGGAGGCCGGTCTGCGTCGCGGCGACATCGTGGTCAGCGTCGACGGGCACAACATCATCACCGCGACCGCGATCCAGAAATTGATGGTGGAGGATGCGATCGCCCGGCGGATCGAGATGACGGTCTGGCGCAACGGTGCGCTCGTCGACGTGTTCGTGGTACCGCGCGAACTCGCCGATACCTGAGCCGCTGCGGAACCAACTCGCCGACTCGCCGACGCCGACAATGCCATGCGGGTGTACGTGCCATTCGGCACCCAGTGGTACGGCTACTTCGTTCGGCGGTTGGCTGAACGCCCGGCCAACCTCACGTCCTTTCTGCACGCACTGGCCGACCGGGCGCATTAGGACCGCGGGCACCAGGTCGGCGAGAATTTCGATGACATGCCGGTACGGTTTCCCGGTCGCCCGTGTCATCGCCAGCTCACAGGTCCGGTTGCAGGACGCGTGAGCGCGCGCGTCGCGTTCGCGGATCTGCGCGGCCTGGTCGGCGGTGGCCGACGCGGTGAGCTCCGGGTGCAGCATGCCCCGGTCGCCGGCGAAGGCGCAGCAGCCCCAGTCCAGCGGCACGGCGACGTCATCGGCGATCTCGCGCGCGATGGCCAGCAGCGCGTCGTTCAGGCCGAGCTGCATCGACGAGCAGGTCGGATGCACCGTCAGCGATTCCAGCCGGGGATGATCCGCCAACCCGGGCAGCACCCGCTCGGCGATCAGCGTCAGGGCGTCGATCACCCGCACCTGCGGCGCGCTGTCGCGCAGCATCTTCACCAGACCCTCGGTGCAACTCGACGCGTCGCACACCAGCGGCAATTCGCCGCCACGGGTCGCGGCGACGACGGCGGTCACCACGCGTTCCTTCATAGTTTGGTAGCCGCTCGCCATCCCCTTCGACGACCACGGGGTGCCACAGCACAGCGCATCGACATCACTGGGGATCAGCAGCCTGACTCCGGCCAGCGCGCACAGCTTTTCGACACTGTCCTGCACACCGGAGCCGTGGCCGGCCGGGCCGAACATCGCGTTGACACAGGCCGGCAGGTACACCGCGTCAGCTTCGCCCACCGGTGCCGGCCGGCGCCGGGGCCGGCCGCCGCGCGGAAGCTCCTCCGACCACAGCGGCACGGTGTCGGTGCCGGCGAGGGCGCGCCCGGCGCGGCTTGCGGTCGCGGGCAGCACGGCGGGAACCGCGGCCGCAGCGGTCAGCGCGCTGCTCGCCGCCCGGCTGGTGGTGCCCCAGTGCCGGGCGGCCAGCGCCCAGCCCCGCTCGGCCAGCCGAGAGTGGTTCTCCCGGCGCAGCCGGCGCACCAAATCGCCGGTGTTGATCTGCACCGGGCACGCCGTGCCGCACATGCCGTCCACGGCGCAGGTCTGCACGCCGGGATAGTCGTAGGATTTCGCCAACTCGTCGGCCAGCGCGTGGTCGCCTACTGATTCCGCGGTGGCCATCGCGCGCCGCAGCACGATCCGCTGCCGGGGGGTCAGCGTCAGATCGCGGCTGGGGCACACCGGCTCGCAATACCCGCATTCCACGCACCGGTCGACCTCCTCCTCGACGGTCGGGGTGACCTTGATGTGGCGCAGGTGCGCGTCGGGTGCGTCGTCGAGCAGCACGCCCGGATTCAGCAACCCGGCCGGGTCGATCAGCCGCTTGATTTCCACCATCACGTCATAGAGTTCGTCGCCGTACTGCCGGCGCACGTAGGGCGCCATCACGCGGCCGGTGCCGTGCTCGGCCTTCAGTGAACCGCCCTGCCCCAGAACGAGATCGACCATGTCCTCGGTGAAAGCGGCGTAGCGGCGCAGCGGCTCGTCGTCGGCGAAGCGGTCGGTGATCAGGAAATGGATGTTGCCGTCCTTGGCGTGACCGAAGATCACCGAATCCCGGTAGCGGTACCGGGTCGAACAGTTCGTGCAGGCCCGCGCAGGTGTCGGCCAGCAGTTCGACCGGCACCACCACGTCCTCGAGCAGCGCGGTGGTACCCGACGCGCGGGCACCGGCGACCGACGCGTAGAGCCCCTTGCGCAGCTTCCACAACCGGCCCCGCACCGCCGAATCGCCGGTCAGTTCCGCCGGATGCTGCAGCGGCAGGCCGGCCAGCACCGGCGCCGCGGCCTCGGTCAGCGAGGCCAGCTCGTCGCGGTCGGTGGACTGGTATTCCAGCAGCAGCGCGGCCTGCCCGGTGACCTCGAGGGTGGCGATCTGGGCCGGCGCGTCGGGCAGTCGCTGCCCGACCCGCAGCGACACGTCATCCAGCAACTCCAGGGTGGCCGCCCCGGTGCCCACCAGGTCGGGCAGCGCGCGGTTGGCGGCGCCCAGATCGTCGAACACCAGCAGCGCCGAACTGGCGTGGCCGCGCAGCGCGACGGTGCGCAGCGTGACCTCCGCGACGAAACCGAGCGTGCCCTCGCTGCCGACGACCAGGTGCGCCAGGATCTGGCAAGCATCGTCGAAGTCCAGCAGCGCGTTGAGGCCATAACCCATGGTGTTCTTCATCGCGAACTGCTGGCCGATCTTGTCCACCGACGCCGGGTTGGCACGCACCCGGTCGCGCAGCCGCATCAGGCCGGTGAAGATCTCCGGCTCGTCGTGGCGCAGCCGCGCGTCGGCATCGCGGGCACCGGTGTCGACCACCGTGCCCGACGGCAGCACCAGCACCATCGAATCCAGTGTGCGGTACGTGTTTTCGACGGTGCCGCAGGCCATGCCGCTGGAGTTGTTGGCCACCACGCCGCCGATCGTGCAGGCGCTTTCGCTGGCCGGGTCGGGACCGATCTTGCGGCCGTAGCCCGCCAACTCGGCGTTGAGCCGGCGCACCGTCACCCCGGGCTGGGTGCGGATGCGGGCACCGTCATCGAGCACCTGTGTGGTGCGAAAGCCCTTGCGGACATCGACGAGGATGCCGTCGGTCACCGCCTGACCCGACAGGCTCGTGCCCCCGGCCCGCAGGGTGAGCGGGACTCCGTGGCGGGCGCTGACCGCGAACAACCGGCCCACCTCGGCGGCGTCGCGGGCGGTGACGACCACCTGCGGCGTGAGCAAGAAGTGCGAGGCGTCGTGGGCCGCCGCGTGACGGTCCAGCGCGCTCGCGCCGACACGGGCCGGATCCCGGGTCGCCTCGATCAGGGCATCGATCAGGAGTGTGGACATGGTCAGGACACCATCCAGCCAAGCACATCGGTGGACTGCAGATAGACGAAAACGGTGAACACCGCCAGCATCCCGAGGCTCCACCCGATCAGCCGGCGGAAGATGTCGCCCTCCCTGCCGACCATCCCGACCGCGGCGGCCGCGACAGCGAGGTTCTGCGGTGACAGCATCTTGCCCAGCACCCCGGCCGAGGAGTTGGTCGCCGCCATCAGGACGGGTTCGAGCCCGGCCTTGTCCGCGGCGGTGGCCTGCAGCAGGCCGAACAGTGAGTTCGACGAGGTGTCCGAACCCGTGATGGCGACCCCGATCCAGCCGATCAGCGGTGACAACAGCGCGAAGAATCCACCCGCCGAAGCCAGCGCGTAGCCCAGGCTCTGGGTCTGACCGGACAGGTTCATCACGAAGGCCAGCGCCAGCACCGCGGTGACGGTGACGATGGTGAAGCGCAGCTGTACCAACGTGTCGCGATACGCGCGCAGCGCATCCCGGGGTGAGATTCGGTAGATGCCCATCACGATCAACCCGGACAGCAGCAACAGCGTGCCGGTGGCCTTTATATGGTCGAGTTTGAACTTCTGCGCCCCGATCGAATTGCCTGCCGCGTCGACGACGTCGAGACCGGGCCAGTGCAACACCCACGTTCCGTGTGCGGCGAGCCACGGCTTGATCGCGGCCAACTGGCTGATCCCGAACACCACGATGATGACGAGATAGGGAGCCACGGCGCCCAGGGTGGACCGCGCCGACCGGCGGGTCGCGGTGTCTGCGCGCTCGACGGTGGCGGTGGCGCCCGGCGACACCGGCTGCGACGACGGCGTCGTCTCCTTGGGCTCGGTGGCGGTCTCTGCCGGTGTCGGCCGCCAGATGCGCAACGTCGCCAGCACCACCGCGACGGTCACGACCGCGGCGACGATATCGGTGATCTCGACGGCGATGAAGTTTGACGTGACGAACTGGGCCAGCCCGAATGTCACCCCGGCGACCGCCGCGATCGGCCACGTCTGGCGCAGCCCGCGTAGCCCGTCGACCAGGAAGACCAGGATGAACGGAACCACCACCGCCACGAACGGGGTCTGGCGGCCCGCCATCTGCGACAGCGTGTGGAGGTCGATGCCGGTGACCGAGCTCAGCGTGATGATGGGGCAGCCGTTCGCCTTCGACGTCGGTGAGGCGCCGTACGCCCACCTGGCCGACGTCGTCGAGGCGGAGCTTGCCGCCGATCCGGCAGCGCTGGGCCGGGGTCTACAGCCAGTGCGTCGACCCCGCACAGCGGGTGTCCCGGACCTCGCCGGATGACGGGGTGTGGGTTATCACCGGGCCCGGTGGACGGGGCAGTACGCTCAGCCCGGCGCTGGCCGAACAGACTGCCGACCTCATCGGCCTCTGAAGCAGAAGACAGGAAAGCCTATGCAGCACCAAACCATTCAACTGGCGGTCATCGACATGGCCGGCACCACCGTCGCCGACGACGGCCTCGTGGTCAGCGCGTTCGAGGCGGCAGCCACCGCGGCCGGGCTGTCCGAGTCCGGATCCGAGCGCGACCGAGCGCGCCAGTACGTGCTGGACACCATGGGGCAGGC
Organism: uncultured Actinomycetota bacterium; assembly: GCA_963799495.1. Classification (GTDB taxonomy): domain Bacteria; phylum Actinomycetota; class Actinomycetes; order Mycobacteriales; family Mycobacteriaceae; genus Mycobacterium. Next base: position 649,448 of record CAWCXH010000006.1, on the reverse strand, counting down.
GAAGATCAGCGTTTTCCGCGCCCTGTTCGAAACCGAAGAGCTGGCGCAGCGGGCGAACGCCGCATTCGAAACCGCGTACGAGGAACTCATCGACCGGGGTATGGCCAAGCCGATCAGCGGTGCGGCCCAGGCGATTACCCGCCTGCGCGATGCCGGAGTCCGGGTGGCCCTCACCACCGGCTTCAGCGGCACCACGCAGGGGAAGCTGCTCGCCGCACTGGGCTGGTCGTCGCTGGCCGACCTGGTGCTCGCACCCGGCAACGGGGTGCGGGGCCGTCCGTTCCCCGATCTGCTGTTGACGGCGCTGATACGACTCGAGATCGACAGTGTCCACAACGTCGCCGCGCTCGGCGACACCAGCAGCGACGTCGAAAGCGCGCTGCGGGCCGGGGCCGCGGTCGCCGCGGGCACCCTCACCGGGGCCCACAACGAGCAGCAGCTCCGCGACGCCGGAGCCACCCACGTCGTCAGTGATGTCACCGAATTTGCCGACCTGATCCTGCACGACCGCTAACCGAAGAAGGAATCATGAAACTACGAAACACGTTTCGCGTAGCGGCCATCGCCGCCGTCGCGATCGGCACCACCATGACCGCCGCATGTGGCGGCACCCGTTCGTCCGGCTCGGCCGACACGGTCACCGTCTACAGCGCCGACGGCCTGGCCACCTGGTATGAGCCCCAGTTCGACAGGTTCACCAAGGACACCGGCATCTCGGTGAATCTGGTCGAGGCCGGCTCCGGTGAAGTGGTGTCGCGGGTGGAAAAGGAGCAGTCGAACCCCCAGGCCAGTGAACGCTGTTCCGGTTCCGCGGCGCGGATCATCCGCCGCATCCGGCGTACCTCCGCGAAATCGTTGCGGAGTTGATGTCTGGTCAGCCGCCGGTAGTAGCTCGCGATGTTGTCGCTGAGCTGCGACGACTGCTTCTGCAACAGCTCTCTGAAGTAGTCGGCCTGGCGTCGATCGGCCTTCGTGGTGGCCCCGCGATGGCGTCGTCCACACCGGCGGCAAGCGTGCTCATCGTGACGACCGTAGCCGATGACCGACACCCGCGCGAGGCGTCCCCGGCGCTTGCGTCTGCTCGCGCGGTGAAATCACCTGAGCAGCGGGTCTCGCGGCAGTCCCAGAATGCGTTCGGCGATCGTGTTGCGGGTGATCTCCGACGTGCCGCCCGCGATCGTCATGGCCCGGTTGCCGAAATAGGCCGTCGTCAGCCTCGGCGTCTGGCCCACCACAGCCGCCGAGCCGGCCAGGTCCATGGCCAGTTCGGTCAGCCGCTGGGACTGTTCGGCCAGAAGCAGCTTGGTGACATTGCCCTCGGGCCCGGGCTCCGCGCCGGCCATGGCGCGGCTGACCCGGCGCAGGTTCAGCAACCGCAGCGTGTGCGCCTCGGCGATGACCTCACCCGCTTGGCGCACGTAGTGAGCGGCGGTTTCGGCCGGTGTGCTGTCGAGCAGCTTGATCAGGTCGTCGGTGGTAAAGCCGGTGGGAGCCGATGACCCGCCGCCGATGGAGATCCGCTCGTTGCCCAGCGTGGCCCGGGCCACCAGCCAGCCCTTGTTCACGTCGCCCACCACGTCGGCATCCGGCACGAAGACGTCGTCGAAGAACACCTCGTTGAAATGCGCGTCCCCGGTGATTCCCCGCAGCGGATTAACCATCACGCCAGGCGCTTTCATGTCGATCGCCATCATCGTGACGCCGGCGTGCTTGGGGGCGTCCGGGTCTGTGCGCACCGTGGCCAGGCCCCAGTCGCACATCTGGGCCAGGCTGGTCCACACCTTCTGCCCGGTGACCCGCCACCCGCCGTCGACCTTCTTCGCGGCCGTGCGCACCGCCGCGGCGTCGGAGCCCGCGCCGGGTTCGGAAAACAGCTGGCACCACATCGCCTGGCCGCGCAGCACGGGCTCGACCCAGCGCTCCCGTTGGTCGTCGGTGCCGGCCTGGGCGATGGTGAGCGTCACCCACCCGGTGATGCCCATGTCGGGGATGTCGACGTCGCCGAACTCCTCCTCGATCACGAGTTGTTCGAGGACGTCGGCTCCCCGGCCCCACGGCTTTGGCCAGTGCGGCACCAGATAGCCGGAGTCGACGAGGAAGTCGCGTTGCTTGTCGGTCGGCAGGGACCGCAGCTCGGCGACGGCCTCGCGGGCCTGTTTGCGGTAATCCTCGGCTTCGGTGGGCAGCGTGAACGACGCGCCGTGCGCCTGCCCGCTGCGCTGCCCCTCCACGATGTCGAGCAGCGGGTCGGTGCCGTCGGCCATCAGCGTGGCCAGCGTGCGGGCCCGGCGCAGGTACAGGTGCGCGTCGTGCTCCCAGGTGAATCCGATGCCACCGTGCAGCTGAATGTTGTTCTGCGCGTTGAATATCTGTGCGCGGATCGCGTGCGATGCGGCGACCGCGGCCGCGAACCAGGCGCTGTCCAGGTCGTCGGCGCGGGCCGCGTCCCAGGTGGCCGCGGTGGTCTGTTCGGCGTGGACGAGCATGTTGGCGGCGTGGTGCTTGACCGCCTGGAACGTGCCGATGGTCCTGCCGAACTGCTCGCGGACCTTGGCGTACTCAACCGTCATCTCCAGGCTCGCCCAGCTGACGCCGACCGCCTCGGCCGACGCCAGGGTCCGGAACACCGTGCGGGCCCGACGCGCGGCACCGCGAAGAACCCGGCCCTCGGTGAGCGTGACACCGCGCAGCGCGACGGAGCCGATGCTGCGCGTGGTGTCCAGCGACTCGAATGTGGTGACGGTGACCCCGTCGGCAGCGGCGTCCACGACGACGACGTCCTCACCGGCGGCGATCACCAGCACACCGGCGTCCGGGGCGCCGAGCACCGCCGGGCTCTCGCCGGTGATGACGAGGTCCGAACCGACGCTCACGCTGCCTGACAATCCCAGCGCGCCGACGGTACTGCCGTCGGTAAGGCCCGGGAGTAGTTGTGCGCGAAGCGAATCCGGTCCGCACCTGTCAATCACCACCGCAGCCGCCACGGTCGGCAGGAACGGCCCCGGGCACAGCTCGCGGCCCTGCGCCTCCAGCACCACCGCCAGTTCGGCGAGACCGAAGCCCGAACCGCCGTGCTCCTCGGCGACGGCCAGCCCGTTCCAGCCGAGTCCGGCGGCGGCCGACCAGATATCGGCGGGATGTGCCGGGCCGTCCTCCAGCGTCGCGCGGGCAGCCGCGCGGCTCTTCAGCCGCTCCAGCTGACCGATCACGGCGTCGGCGAGATCTCGGTGTTCGTCGCTGATGGCCAGTGCTGACTTACTCACGGTGGAAGTCCTCTTCGCATTGACAGTTGTCAAGTGAAGGTAACGCATCCGGTCGGGGTCTAAGTACCCAACCTGTGGCCGCTAGTCCGTCCATCAACCGAACACCGCGAAAAGCGATGCCGCGACCGCGAAGCTCACCACCGACAGCACGGTCTCCAGCACCGTCCAGGTCTGCAGCGTCTGCTTGACGGTCAGGTTGAAGTATTTAGAGATGATCCAGAACCCACCGTCGTTGACATGGCTGAGGATGATGGAACCCGCCGCGATCGCCATCGCAATAAGTGCGACGGCCATCTGCGAGTAGTCGGCCTCGGTCACCAGCGGCGCGACAATGCCACCGGTGGTGACGATGGCCACCGTCGCCGAACCCTGCGCGACGCGTAGCCCGCAGCTGATGACGTAGGCCAGCACGATCACCGGCAAGCCCGCAGCCGACATGGTGTCGGCGAGTGCGTCACCGATGCCGGTGGCGGCGATTACCTTTCCGAAGAACGCGCCTGCGCCGACAACCAGCAGCAACATACCGACCGGACGCAGAGACTCGCCGGTCAGTACGCTGAGTTCCTGCACAGTCGCGCCGCGCCGGACTCCGAGGACATAGAAGGCGACCAGTACCGCGATGAGCAGCGCGACCGCCGGGGTACCGAGGAAGGTGAGCACCGCGAGGAGTCGAGATCCCTCGTCGAGCAGCTGCGTGCCGAACGTCGCACCAAGAATCAGGACCAGCGGGATCGCGATGATCGCCGCGATCACGCCGACCGACGGCGGCTTTGTCTCGACGGTTCGGTCGATTTTCGGGGGCGTCTCCTTCACCATCGTTCCCGAACCGCCGGCTGTGGTTGGCTCCGCCTGCTCGTAGGAGCCACGGTCCAGTTCGACGACGAATTCGGGCGGAACCTCCACCATGACGCGCTTGCCGATGTAGGTGCCCCACACGAGACCGGCGGCGATGAAACCGGGTATGCCGCAGACGAATCCCATCAGAATCAGCCACCCTAGACTAACCTCGAGCAGTCCGCCGAGAGCCACTGGCCCGGGGTGCGGTGGCAGAAACGCGTGCGTCATCGACAGGCCGGCCAACATCGGCATCGCGTACAGCACCAGCGACTTTCCCCCGCGCTTGGCCGCCACATAGACCAGCGGTGCCAGCACGAAGATGCCGATGTCGAAGAAGACGGGGATGCCGAAGATCAGACCCAGCAGGCCCATCGCGATCGGGGCGCCCCGGTCGCCGAACACGCCGAGTAGTTTGCTCGTCAGAACGTCTGCCCCGCCTGACCGTTCGAGTATCGCGCCCAACACGGTACCCAAACCGATGATGACGGCGATGTGCCCCAGAATGGTGCCGAATCCGGTCTCCAGCAAGGAATCACCGCTCTTGATCGCAGTGCCGACGATATCCTTGACCGGCAGCCCGGCGGCCAGAGCGAGGCCCAGGCCAGTGAGGAGCAGGGCGACGAACGGCTCGAGCTTGACCTTGATGATGGTGAACAGCAGGATCGCGATGGCGAGCCCGCAGAGGACCAGCAGCCCTGGCGTTGTCGTGCGGAGCCATTCGATGGCGGAACTCATAGAAATGCCTTTCAGGACGGAGTGGTGCGGGGTCAGTTCAGAGATTGCACGAAGGATGCTGCGCGAGAAGCGATATCGGACCAGTTGCCGGACGCCACAGCCTGGGGCGGAACAACGTCGGTTCCCGCCGTGACCGCGACCGCGCCGTGCGCGAGGAAGTCTGCGGCGTTTCCCACGTTTACCCCACCGGAGGGAATCAGCGCGACGTCGGGAAAGGGCCCGCGCAGGTCCTTGAAATACCTGGGCCCGAGCGCGCTCGCCGGAAAGATCTTCACCGCGGCGGCACCGAGGTCGAGGGCGATTAGCACCTCGGTCGGCGTGAGCGCACCCATGATCACCGGGACTTCGCTTTCCGCCCCGATCTTCGCGACGCCGGCCCGAATCCCCGGTGTGATAAGGAACTGCGCGCCGCTGTCAACGGCCGCGCGGGCCTGATCCGCGGTGAGCACGGTTCCCACGCCCAGCACCGCCCTGGATGCAGCTGCGACACGCAGGTACTCGAGCACATCCGGTGTGGTGAAAGTGAGCTCGAGTGCACGTATACCCGACTGTGCCAGGGCATTTGCGAGAGCAACCGGGTCGGGAATCTTGGGCGCACGGACGACGGCGAGCGCCCGGTCCGCCACGATGGTTGCCATGGCTGAGGTGTTCATACCGTCTGCTTTCTGGAGGGGTCCATCCGGAGGGCGCGGCCTGCGAGTCGTCCGGTGGGCCGGCCGTCCTCGATGGCGCATTGGCCGTTGACGATGACGTGGCTGATCCCGAGCGCCTGCTGTTTGGGATTGTCGAAGGTCGCGGTATCGGTGATGGCGGCCGGATCGAACAAGACCAGGTCGGCGGAGTAGCCGGTGCGAACAAAGCCGCGGTCGACGAGCCGAAGCCGTTGGGCGGCACGGCCGGTCAGATGGTTGACGCAGTCCTCGAGGCCCAGCAGGCCGACCTCGCGAACGTAGTGTCCCAGGTAACGGGGGAAGGTGCCCCACGCCCTGGGATGTGGTCGCTCGCCGATCAGGATGGCGTCGCTACCGCCCATGTGCTTGGGGTGCACCATGATTGCGCGAACATTCTCCTCGTGGCCGACATGCTGCAGGATGGTGGTGGCCAACGTGTCGCGCTCCAGCAGGTCGAAGAACACATCCACCGGCGCAAGTCCACCGTCCGCCGCGATCGTGTCGATTGTCATTCCGACGTATCGGTCGAGGTCGGGGTTGGCCACTCCACTGATCTGGATGGTCTCCCATTCCACGGTGACGCCGTGGCAGCCGTCGGAGCCGTTCACGTTGACGTCCTGGGTGATTCGCGCACGGGCCGCCGGATCCTGCAGACGCTCCAGCGCCGCATCCGGACCGCCCGACATGGCCCAGCTCGGCAGCAGAGCCGACAGCGTGGTGGCGCCGGGCAGATAGGGATAGGTATCCAGCGTGATGTCACACCCATCGGCGAGGCCGGCGTCGACCATGTCCAGGAACTCCGGTGCCCGCCCGCGGTTGACGCCGAAGTTCATCGTCGCGTGCGTCAAGTGCAATGCACAGCCGGTGATGCGGGCGAGGTCGATCATCTCCGCGTACGCCTCCAGCGCGCCGGCGCCGTAGGACCGGGTGTGCGGGGCATAGAAACCGCCGAACTCGGCGACCACTTCGCAGAGCGCGGCGAGTTCCCCGGTGTCCGCGTACATCCCGGGTGTGTAGGTCAGTCCGCTGGACATGCCGACCGCGCCCTCGCTGAGGCCCTGCGCGAGCAGTTCCTGCATATGCCGGATCTCGGCGGGAGTGGCCGGGCGCTGGTCGGCGCCGACCGCGAGCAGCCGCAACGTGCCCTGCGGCACCAGGTAGGCGGCATTGGGGGTGATGCCCAGGTCGAGCCGGTCGAGGTACTCGGCGACGCTGCGCCAGGAGAAGTCCAGATCGGTCGGGTTGCCGTTCCAGCCTGCGATCTGCCGGCGGATCACGTCAAGCGCGGCATCGTCGATCGGCGCGTAAGAGATTCCGTCCTGGCCGATCACTTCGGTGGTCACGCCTTGGCTGATCTTCGGGAAGTGGCCGGGATCGGTGAGCAGGCGCAGGTCTGAATGCGCGTGCATGTCAATGAATCCCGGCGCGAGCACGTACCCGGGTCCCGGGTCGATGGTCTTGTCGGCGCCTGAAATCGTTCGGGGACTCAAGATTTCGGTGATCCGTCCGTTGTCGACTGAGACGTCCGCCCGATACCTGGGTGCACCGGTGCCGTCGACGACGTCGACGTCTCGGATCAGTAAGTCGGTCATGGGTTTCCGGCCTTGTCTAGAAGAAGGTGTGAACGAGGTCGACGATGCGGGGGTTCGCTGCATCGGCGTCGTCGACGACCGGGATCAGCCGCCATTTGTCGAACGCCGTGCACGGATGTGAGAGCCCCAATCGCACCACGGTGCCCACCGGGACATCGCCGGCTTCGCTGCCGGGCAGGCGGAGAAAGGCGTGCTGGTCGTTGAGTGCGGTGACCTCGGCCTTAGCGAGCACGGACGAGTCGGCGCCGGTTATCCGTTGTGGCACCGGCAATCCCTCGTCGAACGGTAGATCCCGCTTGCCCGCGTCGAGCAGCGCGAGCTCCGGCTCGGGTCGCGAAACCGTCCGGGCCCAGCCGTGCATCGCCGACCGCAGCGGGCGCTGCGCGCGGCCGGGGATCAGCGGCGAGATGCCGGCGTAGAACCCGTCGTCGTGAATCACGTACGCCCCGGACCGCACCACAACGGAGGTGCGCACCCCGCGCTCGGCCTGCTCGTCGGCGAGGTTCGCCAGCTGCTCGACCACGACGTCCTGGTAGGCGCTGCCGCCCGCGGTGACGATCGCGTCCCCGGCGTAGAGCCCCTCGGCCGCGATCTCCCGATGCAGCCGACCCAGCTGGTCAAGGTAGCTTCGGACGGTTTCAAGACCGGCGGGCTCGCGGTCGTGACTCAGCGCTCCCTCATAACCGCCGACTCCGGCCACCGTGAGCCGCGGCGAACGGTGGATCGCCGCGGCTACCGCCCGTGCCGCCTCGATGGTCCGGGCGCCGGTGCGTCCACCCGGCGCGCCGAGCTCCACGATCACGTTGACGGGCCGTTCACCCGGCGACGATCCGAGCACCCGATCCATCAGCTCCACGGTTTGCACGTTGTCGGCCCAGCCGAAGAACTCGAACGACGGATCTGCGTCCAACTCCGCGGCCAGCCACGCCAGCGCGACGGGATCGACGATCGCATTGGCGAGCATGATCCGGCTGACGCCGAAGGACCGGGCGAGCTGCACCTGCCACGGGGTGGCGAGGGTGATCCCCCACGCCCCGGCATCGAGTTGCTGCGCCCACACCTGCGGCGCCATCGTGGTCTTGCCGTGTGGGGCCAGGCATACCCCTGCCGACCGGGCCCAGTCAGCCATCACCGACACATTCGAATCGAGCGCGGCCTTCTCGACGGTCAGCAACGGCGTCGACATCCGGTCCAGGGTCGGCTCGGTGCGCAGGTAATCGCGGACAGTCTTGCCCCACGCCTCCCGGGGGAGGCCCTTGTGCTGCGGACCGAGCACTCGCTCGTCGAGCGCAGCCACGGCACTCTTGTCGATCACGTCCGGTCCTCTTTCTGCGTTGCGTATTATGCAATGGATATTGCGTATTTTGTCGAACACGGCTATTCTGCAACAGATGAAGGGTGATCGCAAGCACTCGAGGAGATTGATGTGAAGTCGACGACATCGGTTCGGCCGCGTGCGGTCACTCTGGGCGAAGGGTTAGCGGTGCTGATCGCGCGCCCCGGACCGCTGGAGGATTCCGCCACCTTCGACCGCACGGCCGGTGGCGCCGAGGCCAACGTCGCAACGGTGCTCGCCCAGTTGGATGTCGACGCCGGATGGGTCTCCAGGGTCGGAGACGACGGATTCGGCCGTTACTTGGTGCGGAATCTGGCGCGGCGTGGTGTTGACGTATCCGCGGTGAGCATCGACCCCGCACGCCCGACCGCGGTGTACGTCAAGGAACGCGGCGGCGGCTCCGGAGCGGCGGCCGACCTGGCCGAGGGCGAGAGCCGGATGCTCTACTACCGCACCGGATCCGCCGCCAGCGCCCTGTCACCGGCGGACCTCACGGCTCCGGCAGCCATGCGACTGCTCGACAAGTCGGCGCTAGCGCACGTCACCGGGATTACCACCGCGCTGTCGGAATCGGCGACTCAACTGACCGATGAGCTGGTTTCGATGCCCCGGCGCGGCCGCTTGGTCAGCTTCGATCTGAACTACCGGCCCGCGCTGTGGGCCACCCGACCGGCAGACGCGTCCGAGGTGCTCGCGCGGCACGCCCGGCACAGCGACGTCGTTTTCCTGGGCGCCGACGAGGCGTTGGCGGTGTTCGGAACCGCCAATCCGGCGCAGTTGCGCGCGTTGTTCCCCGAGCCCGAGCACTTGATCGTCAAGAACGACGCGCACACCGTCACCGGGTTCCACGGTGGCGAGCGGGTCGACGTGCCGGCGTTGCGCCTGGATGTGGTGGAGAAGATCGGTGCCGGCGACGCCTTTGCCGGCGGCTTTCTCGCCGGACTGCTACGCGGACTCGGGCATGAAGAGCGGATTCGGCTGGGGCACCTCAGCGCCGCCGCGGCGTTGGCCGGTCATGGCGACGTCGCCGAGTTGCCGCCCCGGGAGCGGCTCGAGGAACTCGCAGCGCTGGACCCGGCCGCGTGGGCACGGCTGGACTATGCCTGCGAGGCGGTCGCATGAGTCAATCGCTGTCCCGTGCACTGATCATCATGGGCGAGCTCGGCGAGGGTCCGAAGTCGCTGGAGCAGCTGGCGATCCGGCTCGACGTGCACAAGTCGACCGTGCTCCGGCTGCTGCGCACGATGGAGTCCGAGCGCTTCGTTCGACGGGACGCCGGCCACCGATACTTTCTGGGCTCCCGGCTGTTCGAGCTCTCCAACCGCGCATTGGAACAACGCGACGTCCGGACCTTGGCGCGCCCCCACCTGAGTGCGCTGAACTCCAGCACCGGCCAAACCATCCACCTGGCCACCTACGAGTCGGGCGAGGCGGTCTACATCGACAAGTTCGACGCGATCCAGAGCGTCCGGATGTACTCCCGCGTCGGCCGTCCCGCGCCGCTGCACTGCACCGCGGTCGGCAAGGTTCTGGTGGCGGGCCGCCCCCGATCGGAATGGCGGCAGATCGCCGAGCGGATCGAATACGTCAAGTTCACGGAGCGCTCCATTGACTCCCCGGAGCAATACCTCGCGGAGCTGGAACTGGTTGCGTCCCAGGACTTCGCCGAGGACCACGAGGAGCACGAGAGCTTTGTGAACTGCATCGGCGTCCCCGTTCGCGATGGCACCGGCGCGGTGGTGGCCGCGGTGTCCATGTCCGTCCCGGACATGCTTCTCGACCACGAACAGGTTCTGGCCACCCTGCCGCAGGTACGCGCCGCGGCCGACGCAATCTCCGAAGAGCTCGGCTGGTCCCCGGCCGCATAGACGACGAAAGGTTTCGACATGACCGACAAGATCGCGGTAACCACCGCAGACGCCCCCGCTCCCGCACACATTTTCTCCCAGGGCGTTCGCAAGGGACCGTTCGTGCAGGTCTCCGGCCAGGGGCCGGTCGATCCGCAGACCAATGAGTACCTGTACCCGGGCGACGTCGCCGCCCAGACCACGCGCACCCTGCAGAACGTCAAGGCGATCATCGACGCTAGCGGCGCGAGTTTCGACGACGTGGTCATGCTGCGGGTCTACCTCACCAAGCGCGAGGACTTCGCGGCCATGAACGACGCGTACGGCGAATTCGTCGCCGCAAACTCCAGTGGCACCGTGCTGCCCTGCCGCACCACGGTTTTCACTGGCCTGCCGCGCGCCGAGATGCTCGTGGAGATCGACGCGATCGCGGTAACGGATTAGGGGCGACGGGTGCGTGGGTGGCCGTTCCGGCGGTTTAGCCAGGAAGTAGACAAATTCGACTAGGTTGTCGCTACTAATCAGAGTTTGCGGGGTACTCTCGCGCCATGACGGTACGACCGGACACCCGGTACCCCGGACCGACCATGTGGACACGCGCCCGATGGTTACTGCGCGCGGGGCCCTCCGACTACATGTTGGCGATGAGCGTGGCCTCGGCCTCGCTGCCGGTGATTGGGAAACACCTTGAGCCACTTGGTGGTGTCGCCGCGATGGGCATCTGGGGTTATCGCCACATGCCCGAGTTTTTCGGCGCGACCGCGAAGTCCTGGCTCAGTCCGGGTAACGCGGAGGCACGTAGGCGTGAACGGGATATGACGCACGCGGTCGCGAACGCTGCGCTGCGCGGTATCGTGCCCGCAAAAGACCTCGCGATCGACTGGCCGGCGCCGGAGCGGACTCCGCCGTTGTGGCGGACGTTCGAACACCGTCGCCACGTGCACAGGACCTCGGTGCGCTACGGCGATCACCCGTCCCAGCTGCTCGATGTGTGGCGGCGCGACGATCTGCCCCAAGAGCCTGCCCCCGTGCTGATCTTCGTGCCGGGCGGCGCGTGGGTGCACGGCGGCCGGCTGCTGCAGGGCTACGCCCTGTTGTCGCACCTGGCCGAGCAGGGTTGGGTGTGCTTGTCCATCGACTACCGGGTGGCGCCGCACCACCGCTGGCCGCAACACATCACCGACGTCAAGACGGCCATCGCGTGGGCCCGCGCCAATGTCGACAAGTTCGGCGGGGACCGTGATTTCGTTGCAATAGCGGGCACTTCGGCCGGCGGACACCTGTCGGCACTGGCCGGCCTGACCATCAACGACCCCGAGATGCAGGCCGACCTGCCGGAGGGTTCGGACACCTCGGTGGACGCCGTGGTGGGCATATACGGCCGCTACGACTGGGAGGACCGCTCGACGGCGGAACGGGCCCGGTTCGTCGACTTCCTCGAGCGCGTCGTCGTCAAGCGCAAGATCTCGAAGCACCCCGAGATCTTCCGCAAGGCGTCACCGATCGCCCGGGTCCACGCCGACGCGCCGCCGTTCCTGGTCATCCACGGCACCGGCGACAGCGTCATCCCGGTCGAGCAGGCCCGCAGCTTCGTCGAGCGGCTCCGTGCTGCGTCGCATCCGGTGGTGAGTTACGTGGAACTGCCCGGCGCCGGGCACGCCTTCGACATGATCGACGGCGCCCGCACCGGGTCTATGGCGACGGCAATCGGCCTGTTCCTCAACCAGATTCATCGAAACCAGACGCTGATTCGGGCCAAAGAGGTTATATAGACGCCTCCACATAGGAGGTAGCAGTGAAAAGGCTGAGCGGTTGGGACGCGTTTCTGCTCTACACCGAAACGCCCAACGTGCACATGCACACTTTGAAGATCGCAGTCATCGACCTGGAAGGGCTAGGCGACCGCAAGTTCGGGATTGACGACTTCCGCAAGGTGCTGCACGGCCGGCTGTACAAACTCGACCCCTTCCGCTACCAGCTTGTCGACATTCCCTTCAAGTTCCACCACCCGATGTGGCGGGAGAACTGCGATGTCGACCTGGACTATCACGTGCGGCCGTGGCGGGTGGAAAGCCCCGGCGGTCGTCGCGAGCTGGACGAGGCCATCGGCCAGATCGCCAGCACGCCGCTGGACCGCAGCCACCCGCTGTGGGAGATGTACTTCGTCGAAGGCCTGGCCAACGGCAGGATCGCGGTCGTCGGCAAGATTCACCATGCGCTCGCCGACGGTATCGCCTCGGCCAACCTGCTGGCGCGGGGGATGGACCTGCAGCAGGGCCCGCAGCGGGATCGCGACTCCTATGCGACGGATCCAGCGCCGACCAAGGGTGAGCTGGTGCGCTCGGCGTTCCGCGACCACCTGCGCCAGATCGGCCGTTTCCCAGGGGTGGTGCGCTACACCGCGGCCGGTGTGGGCCGGGTGCGACGGAGCAGCCGCAAGCTGTCCCCGGAGCTGACGCGGCCGTTCATGCCGCCGCCGAGTTTCATGAATCACCGCCTCACCCCGGAACGCCGGTTCGCTACGGCCACACTGGCTCTGTCCGACATCAAAGAGACCAGCAAGCAGCTCGGGGTGACGCTCAACGACCTGGTGCTGGCCATGTCTTCGGGGGCGCTGCGCAAACTGTTGTTGCACTACGACGGAGCGGCCGACCACCCGCTGCTGGCGTCGGTGCCGATGAGCTTCGACTTCTCGCCGGACCGGATCTCCGGCAACCGGTTCAGCGGTGTGCTGGTCGCCCTGCCGGTCGACATTGAAGACACCGCCGAGCGGGTCCGGCAGGCCCGGGCGGCTGCGACGCTGGCCAAGGAGGGCCACCAGCTGGTCGGGCCCGAGTTGGTGGCCCGGTGGGCGGCGTACATGCCGCCCGCCCCGGTGGAGTCGCTGTTTCGCTGGCTGTCCAACAAGGACGGCCAGAACAAGGTGCTCAACCTGAACATCTCGAATGTTCCTGGGCCTCGCGAGCGCGGGCGGGTCGGCGGTGCACAGGTCACCGAGCTCTATTCGGTCGGCCCGCTCACGGCAGGCAGCGGGCTGAACATCACGGTGTGGAGCTACGTCGACCAACTCAACATTTCGGTGATCACCGATGGCGCGACAGTCGACGACCCGCACGAGCTGACCGCCGCGATGATTGAAGCGTTCATCGAAATCCGCCGTGCCGCAGGTCTTTCCGAGGAGCTGACCGTCGTCGAAAACGCGATGGCGCAGTAGAACTCAGCCCCGGGTGGCGTGCACCCAGGACAGGAACCGCTCAATCGCCGCGGCGGTGTAGTGCCCGCGCGGCGACCCGAAGAAGTCAAAAGCGTGCTGGGCATGTGGCAATTCGGCATATGCGACCGGAGCCTTCGATACCCCGCGGAGGGCGTCGACGAACGCGCGGCCCTCGGGCACCGGGATGATCGAGTCGTCGCGGCCGTGCAGCACGAAAAACGGTGGTGCGTAGGGAGTTACCCGCGTGGTCGGCGACGCGTCCAGGTACACCTGCCGGTTGTCCGGGAAGGGTTTCTTGACCACGAACTTCTGCAGGAAGGCAATGAACTCCGGTCGGCCCGCACCCTCGGTGGAATCCCAGTCGTAACGGCCGTAGACCGGAGCCGCGGCCACCACCGAGGTGTCGGCGTCGGCGAACCCGGGCTGATACTGCGGGTCGTTCGGGGTGAGCGCGGCCAACGCCGCGAGGTGACCGCCCGCCGAACCGCCGCTGATGGCAATGAAGTCCGGGTCGCCGCCGTACTCGGCGATGTTCTCCTTGGCCCACGCCAGCGCCCGCTTCACATCCACGATGTGGTCCGGCCAGGTGTGTCTGGGACTGACGCGGTAGGCCATGGAAACGCACACCCAGCCACGGTCGGCGAGATGGCTCAGCAGCGGGTAGGCCTGCGGCCGGCGCATGCCGATCGCCCATGCGCCGCCGGGAACCTGCAGCAGTACGGGCGCGCGCCCGTCGGGGGGCAGATCGGCGCGGTGCCAGATATCGGCCAGGTTGGCCCGGCCGTGCGGCCCGTAGCGCACCGTCTCGGTCTTCTGGACATATTGCCGCCGCGACCAGGAGGTGCGGATCACCCCGGCCCGGCGCCGGGCTTCGGCTGCCGGCTGCGACGCGGCGGCCACCGACGCGTAGTCGTCGCCCAGACCGGCGCGCAGAGCGGCCTCGAAATACGGCTCCGATCGCACATTGCGGTACGAGATGAGACCCAGCAGTGCCCAGGAGATTACGGTGAGCGCCAACGCGATTCGGCCGCGGCGGCCGGCGAAGTCGCCACGCAGACCGCGGCGGGCCGCGTCGAGCACCGAGCCGGTCAGCACCAGCGGTGAGAGTTCGGAGGTGGGCCAGCCGAATGCGAACACCGGCAGGGTGACGTATCCCTCCCGGCCCAGCGGTCGCACGGCGTTGGCGGCGTTGGCCAGCTCCGCGAGCGCGCGGAGTAGCGGACGGCGCTTACCCATCCGCGGCTCAGCCGAGCACCGGCAGCCGGCGTTCCTTGGCCAGTTCGTCGAGCGCCTTTTGCATCACGTGGCGGACGTGCGCGTCGACCTCGTCGACATCGGGGTCCTCGCCGAACTCCGCGACGATGTCGACCGGTTCCAGCACCTGCATGACGATCTTCGTGGGCAGCGGCACGTTGACAGGTATGACGGCCGAGAACCCGAACGGGAAGCCGAACGAGAGCGGCATGATCTTGGCTCGTATCAGCTTGTCCAACCGCAACGTCTTGGCCAGCCACTCGCCGCGGGACAAGTACAGCTGGCTCTCCTGGCCGCCGATGGCGACCGCGGGGACAATGGGCACCCCGGCGTTCAGCGCCGCCTTCACATACCCGACGCGGCCACCGAAGTCGATCCTGTTCTCGACCAGGGTCGGGCGGTACACGTCGTAGTCGCCGCCCGGGAAGACGACGACCACGCCACCGGACCGCAGCGCCGCATCGGCGTTCTCATGATTGGCGCGGATAAAGCCGGTTTTGACGAGAAAGTCGGCGGTCGGCCCGGTGAACATGATGTCGTGGCTGAGCGTGAAGACCGGCCGGTCGTAGCCGAACTTCTCGTAGAAGCCGGTGGCGAACACCGGAACGTCCATCGGGAAGATTCCGCCGGAGTGATTGGCCACCACCAGCGCGCCGCCGGGCGGGATCGACTCCAGGCCGCGCACGTCGGCACGGTGGTAACCCTTGATCAGTGGGCGGATCCAGCCCATCACGCGCTCGGTCAGGCCGGGATCCCATTTGGTGATTTCGGACGGCTCGATATCGGTTGAGCTCACCCAGCGATGTTATCCAGGCCAATGCGGCCACCGGCCCGGCGGTCGTTAGCATCACCGGTGTGAGCGACGAAGCGAGCAACACCGAAGAGGCCGTCCTTGTCGAGCAGCGCGACCGGATTCTGGTCATCACCATCAACCGTCCACGGGCAAAGAATGCGGTGAACGCGGCGGTGAGCCGGGGGTTGGCGAACGCGATGGATCGGCTGGACGACGACGCCGGACTTTCGGTGGGGGTGCTGACCGGCGCCGGCGGCTCGTTCTGCGCGGGCATGGACCTCAAGGCGTTCGCCCGCGGCGAGAACGTGGTGGTCGAGGGCCGCGGGATGGGTTTCACCGAGCGTCCACCGGTCAAGCCGTTGATCGCCGCGGTCGAGGGTTATGCGCTGGCCGGTGGCACCGAACTTGCGTTGGCCACCGATCTGATCGTCGCGTCGAAGGACTCGGCGTTCGGTATCCCGGAGGTCAAGCGTGGCCTGGTCGCCGGTGGCGGCGGACTGCTGCGGCTGCCGCAGCGCATCCCGTATGCGATCGCGATGGAACTCGCGCTGACCGGTGACAACCTGTCGGCCCAGCGTGCACACGAGCTCGGGCTCGTCAACGTGCTGGCCGAGCCGGGGAAGGCGCTGGACGCGGCGATCGAGCTGGCGGAGCGGATCACCGCCAACGGGCCGCTCGCGGTGGCCGCCACCAAGCGCATCATCACCGAGTCGCGCGGCTGGTCGCCGGACGAGATGTGGACCGAGCAGGTAAAGATCCTGATGCCGGTGTTCGGCAGCAACGACGCCAAAGAGGGCGCGGTGGCGTTCGCGGAGAAACGCCCGCCGCGCTGGTCGGGTACCTGACACTGGATTCATGACGTCGTCGATCGACGCGGCGGAATGCGAACGGGCGGCGATCCGGGCGTATCTGCTCGGTGCGGACGACGACTGCGCCCGGCACTGGGAGGCCGCGCATCGCGCCGCGCAGTCCGCCGGTAGGCCGGCTGAGTCGGCGCGTTACGCGTTCTGGCTCGGCCTCGGTCTGATGTTCCGCGGCCAGACCGCGCAGGCCAACGGCTGGTTCGCGCGCGCGGAGGCGCTCGTCGCGGAGGCCGGGGCGGAATGCCGGGCTTCGGGTTACGTCCTGATACCGCGGTGTCTTGCCGCGCTCGGTGCCGGTGACCCGCAACATGCGCATGCGCTCGGCGTTCGCACCGCTGAAATCGGCGGCCGGTTCGACGACGCGGACCTGCGTGCGTTCGGCACGCTCAGCCAGGGTCAGGCGCTGATCGCGCTTGGCGAGACCGTTGCGGGTGTCGCCCGCTTCGACGAGGTCATGGTATCGGCGACCACCGGCGAGCTCGGCCCGATCACGACCGGCATCGTGTATTGCGCGGTGATTCTCGAGTGCATGGAGCTCTTCGACCTGCGCAGGGCATCCGAGTGGACCGATGCCCTTGCCGCCTGGTGTGACGCGCAGCCCGAGCTGGTCCCGTACCGCGGTCAGTGCCTGGTGCACCGATCGCAGCTTCAGCAGGCCGGCGGTAACTGGTCAGAGGCCATCGCCAGTGTGCGCAGCGCCTGCCGGCACCTCGCCGATCCGCCCCACCCCGCCCTTGGCCTCGCGCTGTATCAAGAGGGCGAAATGCACCGGCTCCGTGGGCAGTTCGAACAGGCCGAGAACAACTACCGGCAGGCGAGCGGGTGTGGCCATGATCCGATGCCGGGTGTGGCGCTGCTGCAACTTGCCCGCGGCGACGGATCGGCCGCCGCGGCGACGATCCAGCGGGCGCTGGCCGAATCGCGCAGTGGTCGGGCGCGACCGGCGCTGCTCGCGGCTGCGGTCGAAACATTCCGTTCCACGGGCGATTTCGCGGCTGCCCGTAGCGCGGCCGAGGAACTGTCGGGGATCGCCGGCGCGTCGACCTCACAGGTCCTGCAGGCGATGGCGGCTACCGCCACCGGGTCGGTGGCGCTGGCGGCCGGCGATGTGACCGCCGCACTGGTCGAACTCAGGACCGCCGCCAGGACCTGGCAGTCACTGAACATGCCGTACGACGGGGCGGGCACCGCGCTGCTGGTGGGATTGGCGTGCGCCGCTCTGGGGGACCGGACCGGTGCGGAGGTGGAGTTCGACTGCGCCAGAGATGTTTTCACCAAGCTCGGTGCTGCGCCGGACCTCGAGCGGGCGAAGGCGTTGATGGCCGGACTCGCAGACGGCGTCCATCCGCGTGGCGAAGACGCTGAAACGGCCGCCCTGAGCGCCCGCGAACGAGAGGTGCTCGCCCACCTGGCCAGCGGCCAGACCAATCGCCAGATCGCCGCGGACCTGGTTGTCAGCGCGCACACCGTCGCCCGCCATGTCGAGCACATCTACGCCAAGCTGGGGGTAACGAACCGCGCGGCCGCCACCGCGTACGCCTACGAGCACCACCTGGTCTGAATGCGCAATGGGTCGTTTAGCCCATCCGCCGAAATGGGTTGGATAGGCGATGCCCGTCCGATGTCGGTGTTCGTATCGTCTGTGGCCATGACTTCCGTTTCGTACCGCCAATTCACGGGCGCGTCCGCCGAAAACTATCAGCGCTACTTCGTACCCGCTATCGCCACACCGGTGTCGCGCGATCTCTTGCGCACGGCCAACCTACAGCCGGGTGAACGGGTGCTCGACGTCGCATGTGGCACGGGTGTGATCTCCAGGCTGGCCGCCGAGCGAGTTGGGACAACCGGATCGGTGACCGGGATCGACATCGCTGGTGACATGATCGAGGTCGCGAAGACGGTCCCGGCGCCGGAGGGCGCCAAGGTCGACTTGCGCGTTGCCGATGCGGCGTCGCTGCCCGTTGGGGATGCCTCCTTCGACGTTGTCCTCTGTCAGATGGGCCTGATGTTCATGGAGGACCGGGCCGCCGCGATCGCCGAGATGCACCGGGTGTTGGTGCCGTCGGGCCGGGTCGTGGTCAACACGCCAGGCAGGATCCAACCGGTCTACGAACTAATGGAGCAGGCCCTCGTCGAGCACATCAGCCCCGACCTGGGTGGCTTCGTCAGCGCGGTCTTCTCACTGAACGACCCCGACGCCGTCGCCGCTCTGCTTCGTGACGCTGGATTGAGTGATGTGTCGGCGACCGTTTCGACGTGCACGTTCCGACTACCTGCGCCGGCCGAGTTTCTGTGGCAGTACATCAACCTCACGCCGATGGCAGACGTCGTGGCACAAGCCCCGGACGACGCCAAGTTGGCCCTGGAGCGCCGGTTTGTCGACGGCGTGCAAGCGCACGTGGTCGACGGGACAACGGTGGTCGACCAGCCGATGGTGATCGCGACCGGACGGGCATAACGCGATGCCAGTCACCCACCCGTGGGTTGACCTCAACCGACGTTGAGGTCGGATGATGGGTTAATGACAACAGAAGTCAGCGCCGACATTGACCTGGCCGCCTACTTCGAACGGATCGGGTACACGGATCCGGCCGAGCCAACACTCGAGACGCTGCACGCCCTGGTGGCGGCCCACAACCGGTCCATTCCGTTCGAAAACCTCGACCCGCTGATGGGCATACCCGTCGCCGACCTCGGGCCGGACGCGCTCAGCGACAAGCTGGTGCGTCGTTGCCGCGGCGGCTACTGCTACGAGCAGAACGGGCTGATGGGATATGTGTTGGCGGAGTTGGGGTTTGGGGTCGAGCGTCTCGCCGGACGGGTGGTCTGGATGAATCCCAACCCCGAGTTGCCCGCACAGACCCATCAGGTGCTGTCGGTCGCGGTGCCGGGTGTGGACGGCCGTTTCCTGGTGGACGTGGGTTTCGGCGGCCAGACGCTGACGTCCCCGGTTCGGCTAGAGGCCGGTCCGGTACAGCGCACCCGCCACGAGCCGTATCGGCTGCGCGAGCACGGCGAGGGCTACCTGCTGGAGGCCGAGATCCGCGGCGATTGGCAGCCGCTCTACATGTTCATCACCCGGCCGCAGCCGCGGATCGATTTCGAGGTCGGAAGCTGGTATGTGTCAACGTATCCGAAGTCGGTGTTCGTCGTCGGCCTCACCGCCGCGCTGGTTACCGACGACGCGCGGTGGAATCTGCGCGGCCGCAATCTGGCGATCCACAGCGGCGGCGACACCGAGCGGATTCGCTTCGACACCGCCGCCCAGGTGCTCGACACCCTCACCGACCGATTCGGCATCGACCTCGCCGACCTCGGCGACCGGCACGACCTCGAGGCCCGCGTCACCGAGGTGCTCGACACCTGATTCCCCAGGTCCCACCACGACAATCTCGGTGTGCTCGGTCAATGCGTCGAGTCCAAGACGGCATCGATATCGTGGCGTATCGCTGCCGGTCAACACGAAGCAGTCGCCGTCGGCGTGCGATCAGTTAGGCGGGCCGGGACTCGGGCGTGGAAGCGGTCTCAGCTCTGCAACACCGAAAAGACACCACATGGGCGATGCAGCAGGAATTGCCATGTTCCTCCGGGCGGAAGCGGACCATACTCGGTGAACGTGAGTGAACAACCGATCGCCCGGCGCGACCGCCTGCGTGAACTGCTCGACGCGGTGGTCGACGCCGGCAATACCGGTGTCGGGGAAATGGCGCGCAGCAGCTACGCGTCGGAATTCCACTTCTCCCGCGAGGTGCGCCGGCTGACCGGCGAGTCGCCGGCCGCGCTGCGCCGCCGCATCATGCTCGAGCGCGCCGCGTGGCGGCTGCGTCGGGGCGAACCCGTGGCCGCAGTCGCCGCCGACGAGGGGTGGTCGTCGCCGGAGGTGTTCTCGCGAGCCTTCCGCCGCACATTCGGGGTACCGCCGTCGCGCGCCGGTGACGTCGAGTTCCGGCTGCCCTCGCCCAACGGCCTGCATTTCCATCCACCACAATCGCTGTGGCTGGACAGCGCCGGCGATACCAAACAGGCCGATACCTCCCAGCTGATGGTCGCGCACGACATCGCCGACACCGCCTACCTCATCGGCCAGGCTGCACAACTGTCGAAACAGCAATGGAAGGAACAGATCTCACCCGGACAGGTGGTTCTGGACTGGGACGGCCCGGAGCCCAGCGTCGGTGCGGTGCTTGGCGCAATCGTATGGACCAAGGAGGTCTGGCTGGCCTGCATCGAGGGCCGCGACTTTCCGTCCCGCGACACGACAACACCGGAGTCGACGGCGCCCGACGAGCTGGCCGCGCGCCACGATGAGATCGCACGACGCTGGACGACAATGGTCTCCGACTACACGGCCGAAGGTCGGTTGGCCGACACCGTGATCGACGCCCTGTGTGACCCGCCGGAGTCGTTCCAGCTCTACGGCATCGTCGCGCACGTGCTCACCTACTCGGCGTACCGACGCGAACTGGCGCGCACGATGCTGGCCCGGCACGGCGTCCGCACCGGGCGCGGCGACCCACTGGACTGGATGAGAGGCAACTGACATGGCGACCGTCTACTTCACCGCGTCCAGCATCGATGGCTTCATCGTCGACGAGAACGACAGCCTGGACTGGCTGATGTCCCGCGCGGTCGACGCGGACGGACCGTTCGGCTATGACGCCTTCGCGAAATCCGTTGGCGCACTGGTGATGGGCTCGGCGACCTACGAGTGGGTGGTGGCACACCAGCCCGGCGACTGGCCCTACGAGCAGCCGACGTGGGTGCTGACGCACCGGCCGCAGATCGTGGTCGCCGGCCATCCGGTGCAGACATTCGACGGTGACGTCGCCGACCTGCATCCGCGGCTCGTATCTGCGGCCGCCGGCAAGGATGTGTGGCTGGTCGGTGGCGGGGCGGCCGCGGCGCAGTTCGTCGCGGCGGGCCTCGTGGACGAAATGATCGTCACCTATGCGCCGTGCTCGCTGGGCGCCGGTGCGCGGCTGCTGCCGGTGCGGTCGGAGTGGGCACTGGCCGAGTCGGCGGTTAACGGCGACTTCGTGTGCGCGCGCTGGACCCGAGCCGCCTAGCCACTGGCCACCGCCCAGCGACAGTGTCGCTACGAGGCGGGCACTTCCCGATCACCCGCGGCCGGATCCTGGACGTCGCGGCCGACAAGCCCCGCGCGCCCTTCATTTCGACGTCGAGAGTGCCCTAGCGGTCGACGGTCGGCAGCCCGTGCCGCCGGACGAATTCCCTTGACTTGATCAGGAATTCGACCTGCGCCGCGACATCGCGCAGCGGGTCCGCGCTGCGGGTGGACCGGCACAGCACCACCGCGCCCTCCAGCGACGCGATGCACATGATGGCCAGAGATGCGGCGTCGGACTGCTCGAAGCCGTCGGTGACGAAGGCGCGAGTCAGCGCGTCACGCCAGTGGTTGAAGATGGCGCCGGCAACCGACGTCAGTTGCGGCTCGTCTTCCGTCGAACCAATCGCCGCGGCCACCACCGGACAGCCCGCGGTGAAGTCGCTCTCGGCGAGCAGCTCTTCCCAGAAGTCGACGAACTGGCGCACCAGGAACATCCCGCCCTTGGCCGCGGCATCATCGATGACGGCGGTGATCGCCTCGCCGGCGTACTGCAGCGCTTCGGTCAGGATCTGGTTTCGGCCGTCGGGGAAGTGGTAGTACACCGACCCGCGTGGCGCACCGCTGCGGGTCAGCACCTCGTCGATCGTGACGCCGGCGGCACCTCGCTCGCGCATCACCTCTGCGGCGCTGACCAGCATCTTGGTTCGGGTCGAACCGCGTTTGGTCCGCGGGCTGATGACGGTGGCTGTCACGTCAGGCGGCGCGGGGGTGGCGGAGCTGCGACGGACGCCAGTGCACGGCACGCGGGCTGAAGCGGAAGACCCGCGGGCGGTCAGGCACACGCTGTGTGAACTGATGGCCGGCGAAGTTGACCTCGATGATCCACATCGTGAGCCTCCTGTCTATGGGTTGGAGCATAGAACTGATGAGACACGTGCGCAATAGCGTGCGCTGGTCTCAGTAGAGCGATCGGTAAACAGCAGGTAAACGTGTACCAAAGCATGGAGACAGTCCACTGCCTAGCCAGGCGATTATGTCTTTTTGCATAATCCTGACCGCTGGAGTTGACTCATCACATGACCGCAGCGCAGCGGCTCGACACCATCTCCCTCGAGCGCGACGGCCATCCCGCGCATACGCGCTGTTGGAAACCGACGACACGCTGCGTGCCGGCGTCCTGTTCGCCCACGGTGACCATTTCACGTCGGGCCTCGACCTGGCAGAGGTCGGACCCTACATTGCCAGCGGGCAAAACCCCTTCCCGGACGACGGCCGCGACCCGTGGCGGCTGGACGGCGACTGGACCAAGCCGGTCGTCGCCGCGGTGCAGGGCTGGTGCCTGACACTGGGCATCGAGCTACTGCTCGCCGCCGACATCCGGATCGCCGCCGCCGGAACGCGATTCGCGCAGCTGGAGGTGCAGCGGGGGATCTATCCGTTCGGCGGCGCGACCATCCGCTTACCCGGCACACCGGCTGGGGCAATGCCATGCGCTGGCTGCTGACTGGCGACGAATTCGACGCCGACGAGGCGCTGCGGATCGGCCTGGTCCAAGAGGTTGCCGCCGACGCTGCCGCCGCGCAGGCCAAAGCCCGCGGGATCGCGCACACCATCGCCGATCGCGCCGCCCCCTCGGAGTCCGGGCCGTGCTGGCATCCGCGCATCTGGCCCGCGCCGAGGGTGACGCCGCCGCGATCGAGCGGCTGCGCCCCGAGATGACCAGGCTGTTCGGCACCGCCGATGCCGCCGAGGGCGTGCAGTCGTTCATCGAGCGGCGGGCCGCCCACTTCCAGGGTCACTGACGCCGGATTACGCTCGGGCGCAGTCGCGACGAAAGGCGCTCGTCATGGGCCATTACAAGAGCAACGTCCGTGATCTCGAGTTCAACCTGTTCGAAGTGCTCGCGCTGGAGAAGGTGCTGGCCGTCGGCGAGTTCGGCGACCTCGACGGAGACTCGGTGCACCAGATGCTGGAAGAGGCGTCGCGGCTGGCCGAAGGTCCGCTGGCGGAATCCTTCGCCGACGCCGACCGTCATCCCCCGACATTCGATCCCAAGACGCACGCGGTCAGCCTGCCCGAGTCGTTCAAGAAGTCATTCAGGGCCTGGCAGCAGGGGGATTGGTTCCGGATCGGGCTCGACGAAAACGTCGGCGGTGTGCCGGCGCCCGCGATGGTCGCCTGGGCGATCAACGAGCTTCCGCTCGGCGCCCAGCCCGCGGCCTTCATCTATTCGGCGGGCCCGGTTCTCGCGAACATCCTGTACCACATCGGCAACGAGCAACAACGGCACTTGGCGGCGCTGGCCGTCGAGCGCAACTGGGGCGCCACCATGGTGCTCACCGAACCCGACGCGGGATCCGACGTCGGCGCCGGGCGCACGAAGGCGATCCAGCAGCCCGACGGCACCTGGCACCTCGACGGCGTCAAACGATTCATCACCAACGGCGACACCGACGACCTGTTCGAGAACATCCTGCATATGGTGCTGGCCCGGCCCGAGGGTGCCGGACCGGGCACCAAGGGTCTGAGTCTCTTTGTGGTGCCGAAGTTTCTTCCCGATTTTGAGACCGGCGAGCCGGGCGGTCGCAACGGCGTGTTCGTCACCGGTCTCGAACACAAGATGGGTCTCAAGGCCTCCGCCACCTGCGAACTGACATTCGGCCAGCACGATGTTCCCGCTGTCGGCTGGCTGGTGGGCGACACCCACAGCGGCATTTCCCAGATGTTCAAGATCATCGAGTACGCGCGAATGATGGTGGGCACCAAGGCAATTGCGACATTGTCGACCGGCTACCTGAATGCGCTGGACTACGCCAAGACCCGGGTCCAGGGCGCGGACCTGACGCAGATGACCGACAAGAATGCACCCAGGGTCACCATTCTTCATCACCCCGACGTGCGCCGCGCGCTGCTCACCCAGAAGTCCTACGCCGAGGGGTTGCGGGCGCTCTACCTGTTCACCGCCGCACACCAGGATCCCGCGGTTGCATCGATCGTCTCCGGGGCCGACGCCGAGCTGGCCGAGCGGGTCAACGACCTGCTGCTGCCGATCGTCAAGGGTGTCGGATCCGAGCGTGCCTACCAATGCCTGACCGAGTCGTTGCAGACATTCGGGGGATCCGGCTTCCTGCAGGACTATCCGATCGAGCAGTACGTCCGGGATGCGAAGATCGACAGCCTCTACGAGGGCACCACGGCGATCCAGGCGCAGGATTTCTTCTTCCGCAAGATCGCTCGCGATCAGGGCGTCGCGCTGCAGCACGTGGTCGCCCAGATCCAGAAGTTCCTGGGCAGCGACAGCCCGCGAGAGGAACTGGCCGACGCCCGCGCACGGCTGGCCACCGCGCTCGCCGACCTGCAGGCCATGGTCACCGCGATGACCGAATACCTGCTCGAAGCGCAGCTGAACGCCCGCGATTTGTACCGGCTGGGCCTGGAGTCGGTGCCGTTCCTGCTCGCGGTCGGCGACCTGCTGATCGGTTGGCTGCTGCTGTACCACGCCGAGATCGCGCTCAACGCGCTCGACGGAGACCCGTCGGACCGCGATCGCGCCTTCTACAACGGAAAGGTCGCCGCGGCAAACTTTTTCGCGAAGAACGTCTTGCCCCGGTTGACCGCCGAGCGCAGGATCATCGAGGGTGTCGACCTGACAATCATGGACCTACGAGAGGAAGCCTTCTGATGAAGTTGATCACGTCGATCGATGACGCCGTTGCCACCGCTGGACAGGAGCTCGGCGTCAGCGACTGGTGGGAGATCGACCAGAAGCGCATCGATGCGTTCGCCGATGTGACCGGCGACCACCAGTGGATCCACATCGACTCCGAGCGGGCAAAGGCCGAAAGCCCTTATGGCACAACGATCGCGCACGGCTACCTGACACTGTCGCTGATTCCGGCGCTGAGCAAGGACAACTTTCGCGTCGAGAACGCAAAACTCGCCATCAACTACGGACTGAACAAGGTGCGCTTCCTGGCCGCGGTCCCGTCCGGCGGACGGGTCCGGGTGCGTTCGGAGCTGATTGACGCGAGCAAGGTCGACGACAACACCGTCAACCTGACCGTGCGCCACACGATCGAACTCGACGGCTCGGAAAAGCCGGCCGCAGTCGCCGAAACGATCGCGAGGGTGCTCTTTTAACTGCGCGAGCAGACGCGGACGTCCCCATTTCCGCGGCGTGTCGGGCACCTTAGCGTCTGCTCGCGCTAGCTGCTCGTCCCACAGCGGAAAGGTTGCTGCCGCAAACTTTCCGCCAAGAACGTGCTGCCGCGGCTGAGCGCCCCGGCTGGGAAACCAAGTGAGAACCTTCTCATGTAGATTTAACCCGCGGGCTATCGCTGTTCCGGAATCTGGATGGTATGCGTCTTCCCTTGACGATCCTGCTCGGCGCGCTGATCATCGGCGGCGTTGTCGGCGTGGCGGGCATCAAGATGCAGCCGAACTACGACGAGAGCCGACTCCAGCCGATCACCGTCGACGCCCCGCGCAGCTCCGCGCCAACCGTTCCGCCTGCCCCGCCGACGTCGTCGCTGGCCGCGCCCACGCCGCAGCCCGCCGCGCCGATTGCACCGCCGGTCGACACGAACGGCGTTCCGGCGCCCCCGCCCGCGTTCGAACAGGTCCAGCCCACCGACGACGGGCGACACCATAGAGGCGGCGACGACAGAGGCGGCGACGATGACGGGGACGACCACGGTGGCGGCGACGACAACGGCGGCCATGGCGGCAACAGCGGTCCCGGGTGACACAAGCTATGTCATGCCGCAACGTCGGCTTCGGGACCGCCTGCTGCCATTCGCGGCCCGCACCCGAATCATCGGCTGGGTGCTTTTGCTCGTTTTTGCGGCCCTGGGCATCGTCACCTTCGTGACGTGGCGGCTGCTGATCTCGGCCACTGACGCCCGCATGCACTCCGAACTCCGGTTCGAGATCCAGCAGTTCACCGAACTGGCTGCGCCTGGTGTCAATCCGAGAACCGGCGCGCCGTTCACGAGTGTCGACGAAGTGATCCGCGAGGCGATCGCCTACAACGTAGCGAAGCCCAACGAAAGGTTTGTGGGCTACGTCGACGGGCAGTACCGCGCCCAGAGCAGGCAGCAGGCCCCGGGGCCGCAGGCTTCGCTCGCCCGCGACGCGGCCTTCACCCGGCTTGTCGCACCGCTGACCAGCCCCGCGGAAGGTCGCTACCACCACCCCGACATCGGCGAAGTGCTGTATGTCGCCGTCCCGGTCACGCTCTCGGGGGATCCGGCACGGGGCGTCATAACCGCGGCGTACCTGGCCGATGCCGAACGGACCGGCGCGGACGAAGCCGCCCGTCTGATGCTGATAGTCGGGGCCGCGACCATCCTCGGGGCGGTGGGCGCCGCATGGCTGGTTGCAGGGCGGATCCTGCGGCCGCTGCGTGACATCACCGAGACGGCGCGAACCATTACCGACACGGATCTGTCCGGACGCATCCCGTGGCGGGGTGGCGACGAACTCGGGGGCCTCGTGGCCACCGTCAACGGCATGCTGGACCGGGTGGAGACCGGGGTGGCGGCCCAGCGACGGTTCATCGACGACGCGGGCCACGAACTGCGCACCCCGATAACGATCATCCGTGGGCACCTCGAGGTGCTCAATCCCGCCGATCCGGCCGACGTCGAATCGACGGTTGCGCTGGTGGACGACGAACTGGAACGGATGAATCGGATGGTCTCGGACCTGCTGCTGCTGGCGCAATCCGAGCAGCCCGCATTCCTGCGCCTCCAACCTGTCGATGTCGGGGCGCTGACCAGGGACGCATTCGACAAGGTGGCCTTGCTTGGCGATCGCGATTTCGAGCTGGAAGCAACCGCCGAGGTTCAGGCCACCCTCGATCCACAGCGGATCACCCAGGCGCTGGTCGCACTCGCCGACAACGCGTGCCGCTACACCGAACCCGGCGACCGGATTGCGGTGGGGTCCATGCTCGACCGTGGCTGGCTCCGGTTCTGGATCACCGACTCGGGACGCGGTGTCAGCGACCAGGACCGATCCCACATCTTCGAGCGCTTCTCGCGTGGCGGCGCAGCCGGTCAGCGCTCCGACGGTGCCGGTCTGGGTCTGGCTATCGTGCGCGCCATCGCAGTCGCGCACGGTGGTGACGTGTTGCTGGACAGCATCCCGGGACGCGGCTCCACCTTCACCGTCGTCGTACCCCGCATGCGCGCGGGTGAGCCATGGCCCGAGTCCTGATCGCCGAGGACGAGCAACGCATCTCGTCGTTCATTGACAAGGGCTTGTCCGCCAACGGTTTCGCGGTCACCGTCGTCGCGGACGGACCGTCGGCGTATGACTACGCGACGACTGGGGGCTTCGATCTGATGGTCCTGGATATCGGGCTACCGGGCATGGACGGCTTCGAGGTGCTGCGCCGATTGCGGTCCGCACACAATCCCATTCCGGTCATCGTGCTCACCGCGCGCGACAGCGTGCAGGACACGGTGGCCGGACTCGAGGGTGGCGCCGACGATTACATGCCCAAGCCGTTCCGGTTCGAGGAACTGCTGGCCCGCGTCCGGCTGCGGCTAATGCCTGATCGCGTCGCCGAGACCACCGTCTTGTCCTGTGGCGGTTTACAACTGGATCTGCGCACCCGCCGGGCGCATGTCGACGGGCGCACCGTCGACCTCTCCGCGCGTGAGTTCGCCCTAGCTGAGACCTTCCTGCGTCATCCGGGGCAAGTGCTGTCCCGCGAACAGCTGCTGAGTCACGTCTGGGGCTATGACTACGACCCGGGGTCCAATGTCGTCGACGTGTAC
Organism: uncultured Actinomycetota bacterium; assembly: GCA_963799495.1. Taxonomy (GTDB): domain Bacteria; phylum Actinomycetota; class Actinomycetes; order Mycobacteriales; family Mycobacteriaceae; genus Mycobacterium. Next base: position 621,190 of record CAWCXH010000006.1, on the reverse strand, counting down.
GTGCGATATCTGCGGCGCAAGCTCGGCGCCGAGCGCTTCGTCACCCTTCGGGGCATGGGTTATCGGCTCGACGCCGTGCCCTAGTGGCGACCGGGACCACCGTGGTCGTCGAAGAACCGACAGCCGAAAACGAAGCAAACGCCGGGGTCGACGAAGAAAAGGCGGCGGCCGTGATCGTCGAAGATGTCATCGAAGACGAAGTCGTCGTCGGACGCGAGCACCGTCGTCGTAGGTGTGGTCGGCACCGGTGTGTTCGCTGCGGCGGTACCGGCGCTCGCACCGGCGAGGCCCGCCACCGCGACCCCGACGACCAGCATCTTCCATGGAGTCTGGCGTGCCATTGATCTATTCCTATCACTGGGTGATTGCCTGGCACATTCACGTTCGCACCGCAACATGAGCCGTACAGGAGCACCAGATGAGGGCATTCTCATCTAAGGACCGGTCGCGCGCGTCACCGTTCCTGGGCGAACAGACGCGAAAGCACCCGAACGCTCGGTGTCGGGGACCATTGCGTCTGCCGCGCTAGCCCTCGGGCGTGTAACCGAACGGCAGCAGCACGCTCTTGGCCTCGCAGTACTGCTCGATGCCCTCCGGGCCGCACTCCCGCCCAATGCCCGAGTTCTTGTAGCCCCCGAACGGCGCGCCCGGGTCGAACGCGTACATATTGACCGCGAAGGTGCCGGTGCGGATCTTGGCCGCGATCTCGATCGCTTTGGCGTTGTCGGTGGTCCACACGCTGCCGCCCAGGCCGTACACCGAGTCGTTGGCGATGCGGATCGCGTCGTCCTCGGTGTCGTAGGGGATGATCGCCAGCACCGGGCCGAAGATCTCCTCCCGCGCGATCGTCATCGAGTTGTCCACGTCGGCGAACACCGTCGGCTGCACGAACCAGCCGCCGTCCAGTCCCTCCGGGCGCCCGCCGCCGGTGACCAGCCGCGCGCCCTCCTCGACGCCCTTCTTGATGTAGCCCTCGACGCGCTCGCGTTGCTTCTCCGAAACCAACGGGCCGATCGCGGCGGCGGGATTGTCGGGGGTGCCGACGGGCATCGCGGCCGCGCCGGCGGCGACCTTCTCCACGATCTCGTCGTAGCGCGAGCGCGGCGCGAGGATGCGGGTCTGGGCGGCGCAGGCCTGCCCGGAGTTCATCAGGCCGGAGAAGAGCAACATCGGCAGAGTTGAATCCACATCCGCGTCCTCGAGAACGATCGCGGCCGACTTGCCGCCGAGTTCCAGCGTGCACGGCTTGAGCTTCTCGGCCGCCAGCTTGCCGATCTCCTTGCCGACCGCCGAGCTGCCGGTGAACGTGAACTTGTCCAACTCCGGATTGGCCGTCAGCGCTCGGCCGGTCTCCGGGCCACCCGGGACCACCGACAGCACGCCTTCGGGCAGGCCAGCTTCGGCGAACGCCTCGGCGAACGCATTGATGCTCAACGGCGTTTCGGCCGCGGGCTTGAGCACGACGGTGCAGCCGGCCAATAAGGCCGGACCGAGCTTGTTGGCGGCCAGGAACAGCGGCACGTTCCACGCCACGATCGCCCCGACGACCCCGACCGGCTCGCGGGTCACCAGCGTCTTGCCGTACACGCCGTTGCGAAGCTCTTTCCAGCCGAACTTGTCGGCAGCGCCCGCGTAATACTGCAGCCACGCCAACGCGGATGCGTATTGCACCGTGTCGACGGTCATCGCGGGCTGACCGGTCTCCAAAGTGAGCAGATGCTTGAACAGGTCGGCGCGCTCCTCGATCAACTTGGCCGCAGCGCCGATCACCGCGCCGCGCTCCTCGGGAGACATTGCCGGCCACGGTCCCTCGTCGAACGCCTTGCGCGCGGCCGCGCAGGCGGCGTTGACGTCGGCCTCGGCGGCCAACGGCACCTTGCCGACGTACTCGCCGGTGGCCGGCGAATGCACCTCGATGACCTCGGAGGTCGACGGTTCCACCCATTTACCGCCGATGAACAGTTTGTCGTACTCGGTCTTGTAGGCCGTCTCCACGCTCTGCGTCATGGCGCCACCCTACCGAGAAGAAGCCAAAACGAGAACATGTTCACCTTTGAGGATTGGGCGGGCGCAAGACCAGCACCAAGTTGCTCACCATGAACTCCCTCAGCACCGGCACCGTCGTCGTCCACCACGCCCATCGTGGGTGGTAGCGAGGGAATGCGGCGACCAGCGCGCCGCTGGCGGCCCCCCACTGCAGGCCGTCGGCGGCCGACACCGCGAACAGTGACGACCCGTAGTCGTTCTTCGCCGGATGACCGTGCTTGCGGGCGTACCGCGCCGCCGCGCGGGCGCCGCCCAGGTAATGCCACAGACCCGTTTCATGCCCGCCGAACGGGCCCAGCCACACCGTGTACGACAGCACCGCGAGTCCGCCCGGCTTGGTGACGCGCAGCATCTCGCGGCCCAACCGCCACGGCTGCCGCACGTGCTCGGCGACGTTGGACGACAGGCAGATGTCGACGCTGGCATCGGCGAACGGCAGCGCCATCCCCGAGGCGCGGACGAACGGCGCGGGTGCTGAGTCGTGCGCCGGGTCGGAGTGCATTTCCCGCGGATCGGGTTCGACACCGATGTAGTGCACACCGGCGTCGGCGAACGCGTCGGCGAAGTAGCCGGGCCCGCCGCCCACGTCGAGCAGTGTCCGGCCGGCCGGGGAGGTGTAGTTGGTTGCCCACCACATATCGCTGACCATCGCCGCGGTGTCGCTGGCTAGCACGCGATAGAACCGGGCCGGATCGCGTTGCTCGAACCGGAACTCGCCGAGCAGCCGCAGCGACCGGGCCAGCGTCGCCCGCCGGGCGAAGTGGTCGGTGGCTGCCATCAACCGACCCTACGCAGCCGCTACCCTGAGACCCGATGTCCACAGCGCGAACGTCCCGACGCGTCGGCGCGGTGCTGCTGCTGTGCTGGCGAGACACCGGCCATCCGCAGGGTGGAGGCAGCGAAACCTATCTGCAGCGCATCGGCGCCCAGTTGGCCGGGTCGGGGGTCAAGGTCACGCTGCGTACCGCGCGGTATCCGGGCTCCCCACGGCGCGAAGTGGTGGACGGCGTGTGCATCAGCCGCGGCGGCGGCCGCTATTCGGTGTATGTGTGGGCCTTGCTGGCAATGGCGGCGGCCCGCATCGGGCTCGGCCCACTGCGCGGGGCGAGGCCCGATGTGGTGGTCGACACCCAGAACGGCTTCCCGTTCCTGGCCCGCATGGTGTTCGGCAAGCGGGTCGCCGTGCTGGTGCACCATTGTCACCGCGAGCAATGGCCGGTGGCCGGCCCGCTGATGGGCCGGTTCGGCTGGTACGTCGAGTCGAAGGTGTCGCCCCGGGTGCACCGCGCCAACCAGTACGTGACGGTGTCGCTGCCGTCGGCGCGGGACCTGACTGACCTCGGGGTCCACCCCGGTCAAATCGCGGTGGTGCGCAACGGGCTTGACGAGGCGCCGGCGCAGACGCTGACGCTGCCGCGTTCGGTCGCCCCGCGGGTGGCGGTCCTGTCGCGGCTGGTGCCGCACAAGCAGATCGAGGACGCGATGGACGCCGTCGCCGAGCTGCGGCAACGGATGCCGGGACTACATCTGGACGTCCTCGGCGGCGGGTGGTGGGAACAGCGCCTGGTCGACCATGCCGCGCGGCTGGGCATCTCCGACGCGGTGACGTTTCACGGCCATGTCGACGACCGCACCAAACACCATGTGCTGCAGCGGTGCTGGGTCCATGTGTTGCCGTCACGCAAAGAGGGTTGGGGCCTGGCTGTCACCGAGGCCGCGCAGCATTCGGTGCCCACGATCGGCTACCGATCCTCCGGCGGGCTGACCGACTCCATCGTCGACGGAGTCACTGGCCTCCTTGTCGACGACCACGACGAACTGGTGGCCGGGCTCGAGCGGCTGCTGACCGATCACGTGCTGCGTGACCAGCTCGGCGCCAAGGCGCAGGCCCGCAGCGGCGAATTCTCCTGGCGGCAAAGCGCACACGCGATGCGCACGGTCCTGGAGTCGATGCACGCCGGCCGTCGCGTCAGCGGCGTGGTCTAGACGCGATTTCGGCGTGATGAGTCGCGCTCAGCGCGACTCATCACGCCGAAATCGCAAAGTGCCGGCGGCGCCGAGCACGAGCATCGTCAGCCACACCAGATGCGCGGCGATCAAAAGCGCCCGGTGCGACGCCTCCGGGTGTTCACCGCCCACCCTGTAGACGGTCAGGTCGGCGTCTCGGTAGGCCACCGGAAGCGACAAAGACGCTGTCCCGCCGCCTGATTCGACGACGACCCAGCCGACGCCCGCGCGTGCCAGCGCCTCGCGATCGGCGCCAGCCAGCAGCAACTCCTGCACACCGCGGGCGCGACCGCCTTCGCCGGGCACCGTCTGCCCCGAGACCGTCAGATCCCCCGTCGTCAGCACGTCGGCGCGCACCCAGCGGGGCAGCGGGTCGAGCACCGGCGCGGGACCGGCCCACGCGAAACGCCGCATGCCGTCGGCGGGCAGCACCGCGACCGGTCGCGGGTCGGCGTTGATCACCGCCGCGGCCGCCGCCCAGCCCGGCGGGTAGTGCACCGCGGTGACCTTGCCGCCCACCCCCCAGGCCAGGTCGGGCAGCGTCGCCAGTAGCGCGGCACAGCACACCAATGCCGTTGCCGCGCCGGGCATCCAGCGCCGCAGCGTGACGACGGCCGCTGCGCCGGCGACCGCATAACCCGGCACCGCCAACGCCACCCACTTCTGGGCATCGCGCACCACACCCAGCCCGGGCAGCGTCCGGACCGTCGCCTCCACGACAGCCACTCCGGGTCCGGTGGCCATCGCGGCCGGCACCAGCACCGCGACGGCCGCCAGGATCAACAACGGCACCGCGGCGGGTCGGCGCAGCGCAACCGGCAAGCCGGCGACCACCACAGAGAGCAGCACCACCGCAGAGACCACCGCGAAAAGCGTTGTCCGAGAGGAGGGTACGGCTTCGGCGTTCCAGATCCCGCCGAGGCTGGCCAGGCTTCCCAGCGTGCCGAGCCCCGGCTCGGCGCGGGCCGCGAACACCGAAACACCCGCGGCCTGCGATGACGAGAGCGTGCCGGACACCGCCGCGGCCACCAGCCAGGGCAGCGCCGCCAGCACCGCGGCACCCAAACCGACGCTCGCGCACAGCCACCGGGGCCGCCCGCCATCCGGCGCGAAGACACACGCCAAGGCGACCGCCGCGGCCAGCATCAGCCCGGTCGGTGTCAGCCCGGCCAGCGCCGTCCAGAACACCAGCGCCGAGACCGCCGAAGCCGACGACGACATGCGCAGCCGCAACATCGCCGTCGCCACCCACGGCAGACAGCCGTAGCCGACCAGCAGACTCCAGTGGCCCTGCAAAAGCCGTTCGGCCACATAGGGATTCCAGACCGCGATCGTAACGGCGACACACTGGCCTGGCACACCCGCCTCGGGCACCAACGCTGCCGCCAGCCTGGCCGCGCCCCAGCCGGCCAGCCACAATCCGGCCACCAGCAGCGCCTTGACCACCACACCGCCGTCGAGCACATGCGAGGCCAGCGCCACCGCGAAATCCTGAGGCAACGCCCGCGGCGCCGCCTCCGACAGACCCAGTGCCGCGTCGGACAAATACGACCGCGGGGTCGACACCGCGTCGCGCAGCAGCAGATGGCCCGGCGCCAGCAGCGGTGCCGTCACCACCAACGCCAGCGCCAGCGCGTAGGCCGGCACCCCGAACCGGTTGATCAGACCGGTCTATCCGGCGGCAAGTCCGACGGCCGCTGTGCGGGTAGCTTCTCGGTCTCGGCCTCCGCGGCAGGCATCGGTCCGGTGTCGGGTTCGCGCCGGCCGAAGAAGCCGCCGGCGGTGCTGTCCAGGCCTGGATCGATCAACGCGGACTCGGCCCTCAGGCTGAACGAGCCAAGCAGCGCGCCACCGATCAACGCCACCAGGCCCATCGCGGTGAACGTGATCGGAAGGATGCGACCCCACAGCGCCACCCGGTCGCGCTCGTCGCGCGCATCCGCGACTTGCGATTCGACGGTTTCCTCGTTGGAGGTGACCGTGTAGTCAACGAACGTCACCTCGGGTTTGAGGGCATCGCGCGCGTAGTAGTGGTAGCCGTGCTCCTCGGCCTTGACGATGGTGCCCGACACCGGATCCACCCACATGGTGCGCTTCGCGGCGTAGTAGCGGGTCATCTTGATCGGCTCGTTCGGGTCACCGGGCAGGCCCCACAGCGACGCCCGCGCGGTGACGTCGGCGTCCTCGTCGTTTTCGTAGAGCGACGCGTATTTGACCGGCTCGACCAGCTTGCCGTCGGCGTCGTAGCCGACGTTCTGGGTGAACCGATAGGTGGTCAGGCCGTTGACGTCTTCTTCCCCGTCGTAATTGGCGTCGAACGGCTTCTGCGCGATCGGGTCGAAGAACGGGTAGGTCTTCTTCTCGGTGTCGAACGGGAACCGGTGGGCCAGCCCCTCGTGCGGCAGCGCGATATTGGTCGGCGGCTGGTCGTCCTCGATGGTGCGCGGCTTCTGCACGGCGCCACCGGGGTTGCTTTCGCTGGTGACGGCCAGCGCGGTCCGGCGGTTGAGGGTGACGGTGTCCACCATCGCCAACAGCAGGCCGGCGTCACGCTGCTTGTCGGTGCGGCGAAGCGTGCTGCCGACCTGGAGGGTCACCACTTCGGCGTTCGACGGCGCCTCGACGCTGACCTGCTGTTGCAGCGCAAGCGGCACATTGCTGTCGATGATGAATCTTTCGCCCGCCAGCGACGCCGGGTCGAGCGCCGTCCCCGTGCCATCGCTGACCAGCGTGGCGTCCACATCGAGCGGAATCTTGGCGATCTTGCCCTTGGTGTAGGTGGACAACAACAGAGCGGCGATCAGCAGTCCCGCACCCAGCCCCATGATCCCGCACGCCGCGATACGCAGCGCCACTGCGCGGTTCAAACCGTGCCTCCTTCGGTTTGCGCGACCCATATTCCACCGCCACATGCCCCGACCAGGCGGCGGCAAAACTCGTTCGACCCTAACAGCACACTTTAAGGTCGATGCTTACTACGAGTGCATGCGCTGAGGCCGCTTGACTACCCGCTTTTGGGGTGTTTGTCCTTGCCCGGCACACTGGTCGCCGTGGCCACATCCCAGCAAGTCGGCGGGACGCGCAGCTTCCTGCCCGCGGTCGAGGGGATGCGCGCCTGTGCGGCCGTCGGCGTCGTCGTCACCCACGTCGCCTTCCAGACCGGGCACACCGGCGGGGTAGCCGGGCGGCTGTTCGGCCGGTTCGACCTTGCGGTCGCGGTGTTCTTCGCGCTGTCGGGCTTTCTGCTGTGGCGCGGGCATGCCGCCGCGGCGCGCGGTATGCGGCCCGTCCCGCCGACCGGGCACTACCTGCGGTCGCGCATCGTGCGCATCATGCCCGCCTACCTGGTAGCGGTCGTGGTGATCCTGACGTTGCTGCCCGAGGTCAACGCCGACCTCACGGTGTGGCTGGCCAACCTGACGCTCACCCAGATCTATGTGCCGTTGACGCTGACGGCCGGGCTCACCCAGATGTGGAGCCTGTCGGTGGAGGTCAGCTTCTACCTGGCGCTGCCGCTGCTGGCGCTGCTGGCGCGCCGGGTGCCGGTGCGCGCCCGGATACCGGTGATCTCCGCGGCCGCCGTCGCCAGCCTGGGCTGGGCGCTGATTCCGTTCGACGCCCCCTACGGCGTCAACCCGTTGAACTGGCCGCCGGCGTTCTTCTCCTGGTTCGCCGCGGGCATGCTGCTGGCGGAGTTGACGGTCACCCCGATCGGCTGGCCGCACCGGCTGGCCCGGCGCCGGGTGTTGATGGCGGTGGTCGCGGTGGCGGCGTTCGTGGTCGCAGCGTCTCCGCTGGCCGGCCCCGAAGGGCTGACCCCGGGCGGCGTGGGCCAGTTTGCGCTGAAGATCGCGATGGGTGCGGTGGTGGCCGCGGCGCTGCTGGCCCCGCTGGTGCTGGACCGGCCCGACACCCCGCACCGGTTACTGGGCAACCCCACGATGGTGACGCTGGGGCGGTGGTCCTACGGGTTGTTCATCTGGCACCTGGCGGCGCTGGTGATGGTGTTCCCCGTCATCGGCGAGTTCCCGTTCAACGGCCACATGCCGGTAGTGCTGGTCCTGACAGTGGTCTTCGGCTTCGCGATCGCGGCGGTCAGCTATGCGTTGATCGAGTCGCCCTGCCGAGTGGCGTTGCGGCGCTGGGAATTTCGCAAGCAACGCCCGGTGCCGCCGTTGGACAGCGCGGTCAGGGATATCGCCGAGCCCGTCGCTCAGTAGCCGCCCTGGTTTTCGAAGACCTTGCGGGGGTTGTCGACGAGCATCGTGGTGATCTGCTCGTCGGTGACGCCACGCTCCTTCAGCGCGGGAAGCACGTCGTTGTGGATGTGCAGGTAATGCCAGTTCGGTAGGACGACCGGGACCAGGTCCTCCGGCAGCCAGTCGATCAAGCAGGTCGCGTCATGCGACAGCACCATCTTGTCGGCATGGCCGCGTTCGCACATCCGCGCCACCGTGTCGACCCGCTCCTCGAACGGGAGGAACACGTCGGCGCCGAAACGGTCCATCCCGATGTAGGACCCGTTGCCGATCAGCTCTTCGAGGTAGGCGATGTCGGTCGTGTCGCCGGAGTGCCCGATGACGACGCGGGACAGGTCGACGCCCTCCTCGGCGAACACCTGCTGCTGTTCGAGGCCGCGCCGGGTGGCCGCGTGCGTGTGGGTCGATATCGGCACGCCGGTGCGGCGATGGGCCTGGGCGACGGCCCGCAGCACCCGCTCGACCCCGGCGGTGACGCCCGGTTGGTCGGTGGCGCACTTGAGGATCGCGGCCTTGATGTCCGTTCCGGCGATGCCCTGCTCGATATCACGGACGAACATGTCCGTCATGGTTTCGGGCCCATCGAGTTCGGTGCCCGGCCCGGTGAGGTGGAAGAACATAGGCACGTCGTTGTAGGTGTAGATACCGGTCGCCACAACGATATTCAGCTCGGTGGCCGCCGCGATGCGGGCGATGCGGGGAATGTACCGGCCCAGCCCGATGACCGTTAGATCGACGATGGTGTCCACGCCGCGGGCCTTCAGTTCGTTCAACCGCGCGATCGCGTCGGCCACCCGCTTTTCCTCGTCACCCCAGACCTCGGGATAGTTCTGCTGAATCTCCGGCGAGAGGACGAAGACGTGCTCGTGCATCAGGGTCACACCGAGATCGGCCGTATCGATCGGACCCCGGGCGGTATTTAGCTGCGACACGCAGCCGATGCTAGGAGTCGACCCGTACCTGCCGTTGCGTTTTACCGAACCCGGGCCCGTAGGGAGACACCATGACATTTACCTCCGCCGAATTGGCATACCTGCGCAACCAGCCGATCGGACGGTTCTGCACCATCGGACCTGCAGGCGAACCGCAGATCAGGCCGGTCGGTGTGCACCTCGGTCCGGACGGCTCGACGATCGACATCGTCGGGCACGCGTTCGGCCGAACCCAGAAGTGGCGCAAGGTCATCCGCAATCCAAAGGTGGCTTTCATCGTCGACAACGTGATGTCCGTCGAGCCGCCCAGCCTCCGCGGCATCGAGATCCGGGGCCTCGCAACGGTTAGAGCCTTTCCCTGGCACCAGTGAGCGACAGTGTCGCCAAGGTGGGCAATCTTCATGGCACGTCGGAGGCCGGCGGCGCCATCTCTGCACGGGGGACCGAAGTCGTCGGCGATACACCGGGTGTCCTCCGAGTGCCCGGCGCCGCGACCGCCGACGCCGCCAGCGCGCCCACCGCGATCAGCGCCAGCAGTTGAACGCCCGCCGAGTGGCCGACGTACCCGTCGACCGATCGCCACGGGTTTTGCGACAAGACTGCGCCGGCTACGATCAGCCCGCCCGCCGCGGTGCCGACCGTGACGGCGTCGCATAGCTTTTGGCGCCGGCACAGCAGATATCGCACGCCCATCGCAGCCCCGACCACTACGACACCGGCCACGCCGGAGATGACCGCCCCGACCGCCAGTACCGCAAGGCCCGTTGCCACCGGGCCGGGCCGCCACGGTCGTGCGGGCTCGTCGGGTGGCTGCCGGCGGCGCACCGGCAGCAGCGCCAGCAGCACGAGCAGCGGCAGCAGGGCCAGCCCCCCGACCAGCCCGGTGCGGTAGAGCGCGTTGGACTCGAATGCCAGCGTGACGGTGCCGGGGGCGGTGCCGGCCGGGATCACCCAGCCCTGCTGCCATCCATTGACGGTGACCGGGGCAAGCCCGGCTCCGTCGGCGGTGCGCGCGGTCCAGCCCGGGTTGATACTTTCGGGCACCACCAGCACCCGCGGCGCCTGCGAGGCCGGGACGTCCACCTCGCGGCGATCGGCGCCCCATGCGCCGCTGTCGACGGGAACCGTTGCAGCCGTGTGTAATTGGCTCGCCTGCGGGCCGGCCAGCTGAACCCCGTCGACGACGAACGCGCCGCCGGGGCTGATCAGCAGCTCCTGTTGGCCGGTGGGCAGTGCGATCGGCTCGGACTGACACGCCCTGGCGGGGATCGGGTCGCCGTCGATCAGCGCGCCGACCGTGGTGTCGACGGCGGTCTGCACGAACTGGCCCGCCACCGCGATGATCGGGCCACGCCCGCAGGGCAGGGATATCGCCCGTCCGTGGTTGCGGCCGGCGTCGGCGGCGGCGATCGGCGCCCCGCGCCCGTCGAGCACCGAGACCTCGGCGAGGCCCGGGGGTTTGAGCTGGTCGAAACCCAGTGCGGTGCGGTCGATCACGTCGTCCCAGTCCAGGATCGACAGCTTGACGGTGTCGGTGACGCGGGATCGCAGGGCCACCGTCTGCGGGCCGCCGTCGGCGTCGAGCGCGCGCACCTGCGGCCCGTCGCCCAGGTCGACTGCGACCAGCGTCGGGTGCGCCGGCAGTTCCGACGAACTCGGCGTCACCCGCAGTGCTGCCACCTCGCTGCCGGTGGGCAACTTCAGCGTGAGGTTGGGCGGGGTCTTGTGCTGGACGACGCGCTGCGGCGCGGTCCACGCGGTGCGCGGGTCGCCATCGGTGGCGGCGTAGGACGAACCCAGCACGTCGATCGGGTCGGCGTCGCCGTCGGCGCCGGTGGTGTTCGGCTGACGTATCAGGTCGGCCAGCTTGGGTCCCTGCCGCGCGCGCACCCACACCGTCGGCGTCAACGCAATCGGCTCGGGGACGGTCAGGGTGCGGCCCAGGTTCACCGGCTCCTCCGGTGACAGCGCCATCGCCGCCGCGCACCGGACCCCGTCGGGACTCTCCGCGCAGCCGGATCTGCCCAGCAGCTCCGAGCCCAAATCCCACTGTGCCACAACGGAATCAGGCGGAGGTCCGGGCACCAGCACGGTGTGCCGCAGGGTGACGGGGTGCGCGAACCCGGAGGCGTCGTACTGGGTTACGTTGAAGTCGGTGATGCCGAACTGCGCACCGGGCGACCCGTCGTCGGTGGCCGCGGCGGTGATCCGCACCCACGGTGTCTCGCCGTACGGCAGCGCCGCCGTCAACGGCGTGCCGGCCTCGTCGAACCGCAGCGTGCTGGTGCCGTTGACGGTGGACACCTGGATCCGGCGGATCTGGGCGCCGACGGCCGTGGCGCTCGGCGTGACCGTGATGGTGGCGTTGGTGACGGGGCGATCGAAGTCGACCTGCATCCACTGACCAACGGCGGACTGCAGTGCGTTGGACACCCAGCTGGTCGAAGGGTCGCCATCGATGGCCGCGGCCGGTCCGGTCGCGGGCACAACGTTGGGCAGCGCGGTGGAGTCAGCCGCCGAACTCGACACGGTGAGCCGCCCGCCGGTCCAACTTCCGTAGACGGTGTCGGCGCCGCCGGCGGGGTAGTCGGGCACCCGGTTGTAGGTGTGGCGGGCGTCGTCCGCGGTGCGGATCGCCGAGGAGTGGTCGTCAACGCGGCCGTAGTCGGTCTCGCGGGCCAGAGGCGTGTCGGTGACGGTGACGACGGGGACGGCCAGGCCCGCGCGCTGCGCGTCGGCGGTCAGCAGCATCGGGCCCAACGGCGGCTGGCCCAGCAGCCGCCGGCGCTCGTCGAGCCGCAGCAGCGCCTCGGGGCCGCCGTCGACGCGCGCCATGGTGTCGGTGTCGGCGAGGTAGGGCGCGGCCGGATTGGTGGGGGTGTCCACGCGGTAGATCTCCACCCCGGGGTAGAGCGGCCGCAGCCCGCTGTCGGTGACGAAGCCCGACAACGTGCCCGGGCCGACCGGCTCACCGAACTGCGCGACTTTCGTCAACCCTCCCGAGCCTTCTATGGCACGGTGCACCAGCACGGGGCGTGCCGACCGGGAAGACTCGGGGTCGAGGTCGTTGCGCACCACAACGTAGGAAATCCCTTGGCGCGCAAGGGTATCAGCCAGTCCGGCCGATGGACGGCCGGCTGCCAGCAGGCGCTGCACCGAGTCGAGCGCGCGGATGGTCTGCGGCGGCGTCAAGGGAATCGAGTCGCGCACCCCCCACGGGCTGCTACCGAGAACCTGCAGCGGCTCGTCATGGCTGGTGCCCCAGACCTGGGTGGCGAACGGCGCGCCGGGCACCACCAGCACGCGCCCGGGTGTGGGCTCGGCGGTGTTGTGTTCGTCGAGCCAGTTCGCGGTGTCGTGCCAGTACTGGGGGATCGCGCTGAATGCCCCCGGCGCGGTGAGCCGGCCGGTCCACGCCAGCGACGTGCCGGCCACCAGCGCCACCAGCACCACGATGCCCACGGCCACCCGCTTGTCGTGTTCGGGGTGGGCGAACGCGTTCAGCCACACCCGTCGCGGCGCGCTACCCGGCAGTGGGATGCGGCCCAGCAGATGCGCCAGGCCGAGCACCAGCGGCAGCCGGATCACCGGCTCGAGCTTGTGCATGTTGCGCAGCGGGGTGCCCGCCGCGTCGAGGTATGCCTGCACCTGATGGGCCACCGGCGATCCCAGCCCGCCGGAGTATGCCGCGGCCAGCAACGCGATGCCGATCAACAGCATGGTGATCAACCGGCCGCGGGCGGGCATCGAGCGCATCGCCAACCCGGCCAGCCCGGCCGCCGCGACCAACGTCGTCGCCAGCACCGCCACCGAACCGGTGACCAACGATGCACCGGCGGTGGCGTTGGGCGCGACGAACGGAGTCCAGCTGTAGGTGCCGCGCAGCACCTCGGTCAGCGACAGCCACTGCGTGGTGACGCCCGAGGATTCGATGAAGTCGAGGAAAGGCGGGCTGACCCTGCCCAGCAGCACCAGCGCCAGCACCCACCAAGTGATGGCCAACGCGATGCAGAGCGCCCACCACGCCGTGAACCGCCACCACAGTCGGTTCGGCCGGTGGCATGCCCACCAGATCAGCGCGGCCAGGCAACCGGTCAGGGTGGCCACCGCGTTGACCGCACCCATCAGGGCGACGGCCAGCGCCGAGCGGGCGGCCAGCACACGCACCGGCCCCTGACCGCGCAGCGCGAGAATGACCGGCAGCAGCACCCACGGCGCGAGCATCATCGGCAGCGTCTCCGACGAGATCGCGCCGAGCGTGGTGAGCGTCCGCGGCGACAACGCGAACGCGACGGCGGCGATCACCCGCGAAGTGGGGCTGCCGATACCCCGCCCGTCGTTCAAAGCCTCGGCGACCCGCAGCACACCCCAGAACCCGACCGTGATCAACAGCGCCCACCACAGCCGCTGGGTCACCCAGCCCGGCAGCCCCAGCATGTCGCCCGCCAGGAAGAAGGTCCCGTGCGGGAACAGATACCCGTAGGCCTGGTTCTGGGCCTGGCCGAACGGCAACTCGCTGTTCCACAGGTTGGCGGCGCGGGCCAGGAACCGCAGCGGGTTCGCGGTGAGGTCGAGCTTGGTGTCGGGCGAAATCTGTCCGGGTGACTGGGCGAAGGTCAGGATCAGTGCCGCCCCGGCGACCACCCACAACCAGCGCCGCGACAGCGGCGCGGTCAACTTAAGTTCTGTCGCCGTACTCGACCCGGTTGAGCACCGATGACGCCGGGTCGCCCGCCTGCAGCGGGGGCTTGCTGTCCTGCTGCACCATCAGCGTCACTCCGAAAATGGCGGCCGCGCCCAACAGTAGGCCGACCACGATACTGGCCGCCGCGGGCACAATGAACCGGTCCATGCGGCCAAAGTAGCAGAAGCCACGATCAGCACCGTGGAGGCACAATCAGGATTTGCGATGATCGTGTCCCACACCGCGCGGGCTTTGAGCAGGCATAGCGCCTTGGCGTGACTGCAACGTCGGACGAGCTCACATCCATGTCGGTGGTCTGACAGCGTTCGCCAGGTCGACGAGGGTATGGCGATGGCGCCACCGCGGCGAGTGCCGCGCGAGTTCTCGTAGCGTCTCCTCGATCGCCGCCCGCAGGCCGCGTTCGTCGAACGGGTGACCGAAGAGCGGATCCACATCCGGAGTCGCGCCGGACCGCGACCAGTCCAATGCAGTTCCGAGTATCAGAGCACGCATCTGCAAGGCCCGCGGCTCGGTCTCGGCCAGAGCGCCGACACGACGCGCCGCATCGCGCAGATCGGCTTCGGTGATCTCTGTGATCGGACGCCCGTCGAGCAGCATCAACACCGACGTCAGCTGAGCCTCGCAGTAGTGGCGCGAGGTCAACGGGACCTGGTCGAGCACATCGATCGCGCCGGCCCGGTCGTCACGGGCGGCGAGTCGGCGGGCCAGGCCGAACGCCGCGCTGACCATCGAGTGGTCGGTGCGCCACAACGTCCGGTAGTACCGCTCGGCCGATCGCCGCAATCGTTCGGGGTCCGGTGCGTCATCTGTGTCGAGCAGCAGCTCAGCCACGGCTGCCGACGCCAGCTTCGGTGCCGCTTCGCCGGGCAGCGCGGCGACCACCCGCTCGAAACATGCCAGCGCTGACCGGAGAACTCCGGAATCGAGCGCGGTGATCGCGTCGTCCCAGTCCATCCGCCAATCGCTTTCCGGATCCTCGGTCGGGGCCGGTGTCGGCAGTGCACGGGTGACATCACGTGCGCTCAGCCGGACGTTGTGTCGGTGGCCGTCGACGAACACGTCTGTGCGCTGCAGCGCCAGGTCGGCCCCGAACGCCGAGCGGGGCATGCTGAACAGAACCGACGTCCCCGGGCGCGGCACACCCGTCTGCTCGGCAAGGATTTCACGCAGCACTCCCTTGCACTGGGTCGCCATCTCGTCGGCGGACGAGAACCGCTGCGCCGGACGGGGGTTCGTCGCGCGCACCAGCAGCCGGTAGAACGATTCGTACCGCTGGAAGAGCGGCACGTCGTCGGGGTCGGGCAAGGTTTCGGCGTACCGGTCGGTGGGCATGTCGACGGTCAGTTTGGCCAGCGTCCGGCCCACAGTGTAGATGTCGGTCGCGACCGTCGGACCAGTGCGCACGATCTCGGGTGCCTGAAATCCCTTGGTGCCGTAGATGTATCCGAAGTCTCCGATGCCCGACACCGCGCCCATGTCGATAAGCTCGACGTTGTCCTCGGTGAGCATGATGTTTTCGGGCTTGAGGTCGTTGTAGACCAGGCCGAGCGAGTGCAGGTAGGACAGCGCCGGCATGACCTCGAGCACATAACCGAGCGCCTGCTCCACCGGCATCATCGGCGTGAGTTCGCCCTCCGGCGCCTCGGCTCCCTGCGTTGCCAGGATCGCCTGTAGCGTGGTGCCGCCGATGTACTCCATCACGATGTAGCCGATCGGGCGACCGTCGAACCCCGGGTGTTCGACGAAGTTGTAGATCTTGACGATGCCGGGGTGATTCACCATGGCGAGGAATTGGCGTTCGGCGACCGCGATCGCCTGCGCCTGCTCTCCACCGGGCTGGAGCAGACCCTTGAGCACCACCCACCGATCGCTCACGTTTCGGTCGATGGCCAGGTAGATCCAGCCGACGCCGCCGTGGGCGATGCACCCCTGGACGTCGTACTGACCGGCCACCAACTCGCCGGTCTCCAGTTGTGGCGCGAACGAGAACAACGTGCCGCAATGCGGGCACATCCCTTCGCTGGGCCCAGGCCGGCCGCCATCACCCCGTCCGACCGGCCGCCCGCAGCTGCTGCAGTCCCGTTTCGATTCGGCGAGAACCGGATTGGTGAGGATCGCACTGGCGGGCTCGATGTCCTGGCGAAACGGAATCTCGACCAGGCCGTCGCCGATGCGCCGCCCTCCGGTGCGCAGCCGCGAGCGGGTGGCCTCGACCTTGACCGGCTCCGATTCGGTCACCAGGACGGCGCGTGTTCCCTCGTCTCCAGCCATCTCAATCCCGGTACTTCGGTTCTGGTGGACTCGGCGCCGGGCCGAGCTCGGTGAGCCACTTCTGGTACAGCGACAGCCACGTCCCGTCGCGTCGGATCCGTTCGAGGCTGGCATTGACGGCGCGAACCAGATCCTCCTGAGACTTGTTGACTCCGATACCGTACGGTTCGGCCTCCAGGCTGGGCCCGACGATCTGCAGGTTGGGATCCTGTACGGCCATGCCGGCCAGGATCGAGTCGTCGGTACTTGCGGCGTCCGCCTGACCCTGCTGAAGCGCGACCAGGCAGTCGTCCATATTCTGAACGGCGACAAGGGTTGCCGTTGGCGCGACCCGGGCGACGGTGGCCAGAGATGTGGTTCCCAGCCCTGAGCAGACCCGTTTGCCGGCCAGGTCGGCCGGCCCCTGCACCGGCGAATCCCTTGGCACCAGCAGCCGTTGGCTCGCTTCGAAGTACACCGTGGAGAATGCGATCAGCTCGGCACGTGCACAGGTGATCGTCGTCGCCTTCGCGAGGATGTCGACGGCCTCGTCCTGCACCGCGCTGATGCGCTCCGGCTCCGACAGTAGGCGGAATTCCACTTTGTCGGGATCGCCGACGAGGTCCAGGGCTATCTCGCGGGCGACGTCGACGTTGAAACCCTGCAATTCGCCGGACACGGGATCGCGAAAGCTGAATAGATTCGTGCTCTGGTCCACACCGACGATCAGCCGGCCGCGGCGCTGAATCGCCGCAACGGCGGGGCCAACCGCGGTGGACGGCTGCAGACTGGCCGTGGCATCGCAGCTTTCGACAGCCGCGCCGGACGCGGAGGGCACCACGGCCGCGCCGCTGGGCATCGGCGGCGTGGTGAGCGAAGCCGACACCTCAGCCAGCGGCTGCACCGTGGAGCACCCGGCGAGCAGGACGACTGCAAGCGCGAGAACCGTTGCGATCGTGCGCATCAGTGGTACTCGCTTAGCCGTGGCCCGAAACCCGCTGCAACCGCGAGCGCGGCCAATACCCCAATCGCCGCTGCACCGACCGGGAGCCCATTCAGCGCAGTATAGGCCTGTGCGATCCCGTCGCGCTGCCTGGCGCGCAGCCGGGTGATCTCGTCCCCCAACGCAGTGTCCAGCCGAGTGAACTCCGGGGTGGAATGCTGCGGTCCGTCGTCTCGCGCGATGGCCACGGCACCGGCATAATCGCCGACGGCCAGCCTGCGGCGGATCTCGTCGTGGGAGCGCATCCAGCCGCGCAGCGCGTCCGCCGCCCCGGCAACGGGGTGGTCGTCGAGCAGCCACCCTATCTGTGCGGTCCATTCATCGAATCTGATGTCGGACAAGGTGTCGGAGCCCCGTTTGAGCAGTCCGAGGATTTCGTCCGCACGGGCCTGCTGGGTAAGGATTCGCGCAGTCACCGCGGCGTCCAGCGGTTCGCCGCCCTCCGTCCGTGCACCGGTGGCGGCTTGCGTCGACACCAGCCCGGCCACCGTCAGCCACACCGCGAGCATTGCCATCAATACCGACGCCAAAACCAGCCCGGGGTTCAGCCGACGATTACTGCGCCTGGCCAGGAAGGCCTGCGCGAGCACCAACAAGCCCAACACAAGCACGGCTCCCGCAATGACCACACGCCACGGGCCGGCCGACCGTCCCGACGCCATCACAGCGTCGGACTGAGTCCGATACAACCGTTCGGCGGCCGGCAGGATGGAATGCTGCATCAACGCCGACGATCCGCTGAGGTAGGCGACTCCGATCGGGCGGCCGGCACGATTGTTCGCACGAGCAGTGGCAATCATCCCGGTATACACCGCCAGCTGGTTGGACAGGTCGGTGAGCAGCGTCAGCGAGCGAATATCGTTGGGCGACACTCCGTTCGAGGCGGGAACCAGCCCGGCGGACGCCTGTCCGATGGCGGCGTCGTAGCGATCGCGGACGTCTTGCGGTTCGACGCCGCCGGACAGGAACGCGGTGGCCGCGGTCGTGTTGGCGAGCGACAGAGCGCCGTAGATCCGTTGGGCTGCATCGGCCAGCGGTTCGGTATGCGATCGCAGGGTCTCCAGCCGGCTTTGCCGGTCGGAAACCGTCGTCGACGCGGTCACACCGACGGCGAGCAGCGCAGCTATCAGAACGACCGCCACCAACGCCATCCGGCCCGGCGTGGATCCGAGGAAGTCGACGACCGGGCGGTCTGATTCCTCCGGAGCGACGAGCAGGGACTCGTCGAGTGTGTGCGTCCGCTGGCGCGCCAGCTCACCGTTGTGCACTCGACATCACCTCGTCGCAGGCCTGGCCGAGCAGGGCGATACCGGACCGGTCTCCTCGGCCTGTTCGGGAAAAGTTTCAGCCACGATTTCCTCCGCGAATGGGCGAACTCGATCCAGCGGATTGCGGGTTCGTCGGCGCCTACTCTGTCGACATTTTCAGTTGAAGGGTGTGTGATCCATTTCACTCCACCGGCGGTGGCTTCACCCTACGATCGCGCCGAATGACACCATTGCCGAATGCCCGTACCTCGTAATCCCAGCCGGGTGGCTTCGCTGCTGCAGACCGGAACCGCGCTGGCGGCGTTGACCGCATTGCTGTTGGCATGCTCGCCGTCGCCAAGCCCGCCGACCACCACCGCGGCGCCTGCGACGCCGAACGTCCCGCTGCCGGCCGCACCGGTGCCGCCGGCCTGCGGTGACGGGTCGGCGCTGCTGGCCGCCATGTCCACCCGCGACAAGCTGGCCCAGCTGCTGATGGTCGGGGTTACCGGCGCCGCGGACGCCCGCGCCGTGGTGGCCGACCACCACGTCGGCGGCATCATGGTCGGCAGCTGGACCGACCTGTCGATGCTGTCCGACGGCTCGCTGCCCGACATCGCCGGCTCGGCCGGCCCGCTGCCGGTCGCGGTGAGCGTCGACGAGGAAGGCGGCCGGGTGTCGCGGCTGGCGGGCCTGATCGGAAGCCAGCCGTCGCCGCGGGTGCTGGCCCAGACTCACACCCCCGACGAGGTGTACGGCATCGCGCTCGACCGCGGCCGCCAGATGCGCGCGTTGGGCATCACGGTCGACTTCGCCCCAGTCGTCGACGTCACCGCCGCCGCCGATGACACCGTGATCGGCGACCGGTCGTTCGGCTCCGACGCCGCCACCGTCACCGAGTACGCAGGCGCCTATGCCCGCGGGCTGCGCGACGCCGGAGTGCTGCCGGTGCTCAAGCACTTCCCGGGCCACGGCTCGGGCTCGGGCGACTCGCACGAGGGCAGCGTCGTCACCCCGTCGCTCACCGACCTGCAGCAATCCGACCTGGTCCCGTACCGGACGCTTTCCTCCGAAGTGCCGGTCGGCGTGATGGTCGGGCATTTGCAAGTGCCGGGCCTGACCGGCAGCGACCCGGCCAGCCTGAGCCCCGCCGCCTACGGCCTGCTGCGATCCGGCGGCTACGGCGGGCCGCCGTTCAACGGGCCGGTGTTCACCGACGACCTGTCCGGCATGGGGGCGATCACCGCTCGCTACGGCGTCGCCGAGGCCGCGCTGCGCGGGCTGGCGGCCGGCGCGGACACCGCGCTGTGGATCACCACCGACGAGGTGCCCGCGGTGCTGGACCGGTTGGAGAAGGCGCTGGAGGCGGGCGAGCTGACGATGCCCGGCGTGGACGCCTCGGTGTTGCGAATGGCCGCGGTGAAGGGCCCGAATCCGCGGTGCGGACGCTGAAAGCCCTAGTTAGCGGACAACTTTGACGACGTCCAGTCCCGGGTCTGAGGCACTGATCGGATTGCCTGCCGCACGCAGCGAGCGAAGCGTTAGGGACCCGGCCTCGCCGACTCGTGAAAGTCTTAAGAACCCACTCGTTGAGCCCGGCTGCATATATGCGCCAAGTGTCCAGATAAACGAAAAACATCGCCGGTACGGCGGCGATCAGATGCGCTGGCAGTCGGGTGGCCTGGGTGTAGTTGCTGGTGCGGTGCCCTAAGTGGATGAGCTGGATCATCACCGTGGCGCCCTCGTCGTGCATCTCGTCGGCCAGGCGGCGCAGCCACGGCCACGCCTCGTCCTTCCAGAGCTGGAGGTTGCCGAACGCCGGCGAGCTGTCGCGGCTGACCAGCGCGCTACCGCCGATCATGGTCAGCCCGACGCCGCCGCGCGCCTTCGCCACGTGATAGGCGCGATACCGTCCTCGCTGTAGGCGGGCTCGTGGGAGGTGCTGACGATGCGATCGCGCAGCGTCAGGGTCTTCAAGGTGAATGGAGTCAGCAGTGGGTCTGCGGCGGTCACGCGCACCTCGTTGTACGAATGGTGTTGCAATCTCTCAGGTCACGTCGCGATCGAGCCCGGTGGCGCACAGAAGAGCAGCTTCAACGTGCCCGGACCACGGTTCATGGTCTGGTGCTCGGTCCCGGCCGGCATGTGGACCACATCGCCCTGATGAGCTTCGATGGCCTCCCGCAGCGGCGGAACCAGGATCGTGGCGACGCCTTCGATGACGTAGAGGAATTCATCCACTGGGTGCTTGTCGGTCCAGAAGGACTCCCCCGGTAGGGCATCCCACACGCCGACGTGGAATCGATCGCTCTCGATGTAGGTGCGGATCAATGCGTCACCCGGCTCGAAGCGGTCAGTTGGCCCGTGCCGCTGCGGACGCGTGTACAGCGTCGAGGGAACGTCTCGCATCGAGATCACCTTGGGCCGCGTGGCAGGCTCCTGCGGCGCCTGCCTCGCGGAGCCCGAGTCCGAGGAGGGATGCATGGCGGGTCAGACTCCTTCCTGCGTCCATTTGTCGACGACGGACTGGTTCTCTTCGATCCAGGCCTTGACGGCTTGCGCCTCGTTGCCCTGCCCGGCGTTTTCGATGTCGAGCTCGAGGCTCTGGAGCTGTTCCGGTGTCATGTGGAACGCGGCGAGCTGGTAGATGACCTCCTTGTTCTCGGCGAACTTCTTGCTTGCCACGACGTGGTAGGTGTCAATCCCGCCGAAGCTCTGGGCGGGGTCGTCCAGCAGCCGGATCTGGTACTTTTGGAACGCCCAGTGCGGCTGCCACAGCGTCACGACCACAGGCTTCTTCGCCTTGATGGCCGTATCGAGGGCAGCGAGCATCGCCGGAGTGCTCCCGTCCACGATGTCATAGCCGGTGAGGTCGTAGTCTTTCACCGCCTCCCCGTGCGCATCTTGCATGAGGCCCGAGCCCGCCTCGATGCCGATGATCTTGCCGTCGAACTCCGCGGCATGCCCCTTGATGTCCGTGATGGACTGCGCGTCGACGTACTCAGGGACAGCGAAGCCCTGAATCAGAGTGTCGTACCACGTTCCGACATCGACGAAGTTGTCGCTGAAGCGTTCCCAGTAGTCTTCGTGCACCTTGGGGGTGCTCGTGGTGAACAGGTCGATCTGTCCCTGCGCAACGCCGGTATAGAGCGAAGCGACCTCGAGGTTCTTGAGGTCGACCGTGTAACCCTGTTGCTCGAGCAGTTCCTTCCACAGGTTGCTGGTGGCGATTGTCTCGTCCCAGGGGACGGTTCCGATGGTGATGTGCTTGGCGTCGGTGCCTCCGACCTGGCTGCACGCGGGGATGGCGAAGACGAGAAGCGCGGCGCACGCCGCGATCAGGAGACGGCGGACCCGGGTGAGAGGGGACATTTTCGTTGATCCTTTCGTTCGGGGGCGCGACAGTGCTGTCATGCCACGGGGGCGGGCCGAAGCTTTGGACCGGCCGCATCCTCATCGGTCGACTCCGTGTCCTTTGCGGCGGGCTGCACTCGGCCGGCAGCCTTGCGGGGGCGGGGAAACGCGGATGTGAGTCGGTCGAGGAAGGCGGCTGAACAGCTCAGCCCGCTGATCGCAACGCGCCAGCGCCCGTCCCATTTGGCTTCGAAACAGTAGCCGGAAGTGTCGAGGGGCAAGACGCCGATGGTGGCCAGCATCGGCGCCGGGGGAACCGGCGTCATCGACACAGGAGTGAGTGCCACCTGACCAGTCTGCACGCTGGGGGAGCGTGCGCTTGCACCACCGCCCGCACGAATTGCGGATCAAGGTTCGAGCCCGTCGACGTTGCGGCCGCGGCTTTGTTCGGCGCTTCTCTCGCCAGCCGCTGGGTGTTCCTGGGCTTCGCGCCAGGCGCGGGCCGCCGCGGTGTGTTCGCGCCATACCGCACGCCGCCCGGTCGGTGTTCGTTGCGGTCGAGCAGATCACTGACGACCTGACGCTGAAGTCGTCCTCGCCCTCGAGCACCGTGGACACCACCTACCAGAGCATGGCGGCCGGATTCCTACTCACCGAACTGCTCATTCCACTCGTCATGGACGCTGTCGGGGAACCCGCGCGCACCCGGATGGCGCTTTGGGAAGAGCAACGGCGCGCCGAACTACTGCCGTGACCTCGCCCGCGATGCGATCCGAATCCACAGTGTGGACGCTGATTCGCCGCGTATTGCTTACTCTGGAGTAAGGACACGTCAGAAAGGCTCTCGCATGGCAGGTGGAACCAAGCGGTTGCCGCGTGCCGTTCGTGAGCAGCAGATGCTCGACGCCGCCGTGCAGATCTTCTCGGTGAACGGCTATCACGAGACCTCGATGGACGCGATCGCCGCCGAGGCCCAGATCTCCAAACCCATGCTGTACCTGTACTACGGCTCCAAGGAAGAGCTGTTCGGCGCCTGCCTGAGCCGCGAGCTGAGCCGTTTCGTCGACGCCGTGCGGGCCGACATCAATTTCACGCAGAGCCCAAAAGAGTTGCTGCGCAACGCCGTCCTGTCATTCCTGCACTACATCGACGTCAACCGCGCGTCGTGGATGGTGCTATACACCCAGGCCACCAGCTCCCAGGCGTTCGCCCACACGGTGCGCGAAGGGCGCGAGCGGATCATCGACCTGGTCGCCAGGCTGCTGCGATCGGGCACTCGTCACCCCGAACCGGACACCGACTTCGACATGATGGCGGTCGCGCTGGTGGGTGCGGGAGAGGCGGTGGCCACCCGGGTCAGTACCGGCGACGCCGATGTGCACGAGGCCGCCGAGCTGATGATAAATCTGTTCTGGCGCGGCCTGAAGGGCACGCCCGCGGAAAAGGACGCCGATTCTTCTTCGTTGACTCTGCGGTGATGGCGCAATTGTGCGACTTGGCCGCGCCCTGTGCGCAGAGTGAACGTTCAACTCAACCCTGCGACTCCCGCACCACGCGAATCAGGGCGGGCAGTCCGACCAGGAGCGCCTCGCGTTCGGCGGGGGTCATGGCCGTCGTCCACTGGTGGTACTGCGCGCCGTATCCGGCCGCGACGCGGACATGGAAGGCCCGGCCCTCGTCGGTGAGCTGCAACCGGTAAACCCGGCGATTGGCCGGATCGCGTTCGCGCTCGATTAGGCCCTTGCGTTCGAGGTCGGCCACCATCCGGCTGACCGTGCTCTTCTCCAGCATCAGGCGTTCGGCGAGTTCCTGCTGCGAGAGCCCGTCGCCGTGGTCGAGTTCGTGGATCGCAAACGCCGCCGACAGCGACACCGAATACCCGGGCAGCTCTTGGTCGGGCTGCAGCAGGCCGGCCACCCGCACGAGATTCATGAACAGCGCATGCAGCTGTTCAGACTCGTCGGCCGCCACCCCGCCTCCAATCAGTTGTGCGGTACAACTATAGCCGGTACGGTTGGGGATAGTTGTACGACACAACTTTGGAGGTGCGATGCGCGCACATGTTCACGGAAACCGGCCGGCCTTCTTCGAAGGCCGCGCGAGCCGTCTGTACGACTTCCTGGCCCGCAGACCCCTGCGCGGCCTGTACCGCAGGATCGCCGACGACCTGGTGGATACCGTGCCCGAGGGTGCCGAAGTACTCGATGTCGGCACCGGCCCCGGCGTCCTGCTGGTCGAACTGGCCGAGCGCCGCCCCGATATGCGGCTCACCGGGATCGACCTGTCGTCCGACATGGTCGCCGCGGCCCAACGTAACCTGGACGAGTTCCGCGAGCGGGCCTCGGCCCGAGTGGGCGACGTGACCGACCTGCCGTTCGGCGACGACTCGTTCGACGTCGTGGTGACGACGTACAGCATGCACCACTGGGACCGCCCCGCCGACGCGGTTCCGGAGCTGGCTCGTGTGTTGAGGCCCGGCGGCCGCCTGTACGTCTACGATTTCGGCCACGCTCCGTTCGACAGGCTTACCGAGACCGCAAGGGAGCGTGCATTGTTCACCGGTGGGCCGGTACGGAACACGCAGATCCGCACCGGGGTTCCGTTCTTCTCTCGGTGTGTGCGCCAGACGATGACGGTCTAGATCTCACCATTTGATGGCAGTGGTGCCGAACTCCTCGTTGATCAACTCCATCAGGCGCGAATGGTTTTGAAGGTATCGCGCCGCGATGCTCTTGTATTCCTCATCCGACGGGGCGTTGGCAATGTCGATCACCGTAGCGGCCTGCTCGCGCAGCAGAGCGCGTGATGTCGGAGATAGCAGGTATGACTTCGACTGCAGATCCTGATACACCGCGGTGATTGCCGGAATGTCTACTCGGCCGTTCAATTCGACGTAGAGACCCTCGATGTGTTGACCCCACCGCGCTCGGTTGACGTCAGTCGAAATACGTTCCAGACGAGCCAGGATGTCAACGATGAGCTGGTAGCGGTCGAGCAGAACCCGCTGCTCGAACTCCGAACGGCGTTCGAGGCTCAGCTCGATCGTCTTCTGCATCTGCGAAAATTTCGCTTCGATTGTTCGCTCGGTGACCATCTTGAGGACAAAGATCGTCGCGGCGGCGATACACAACAGCACCAGGATCGGAGCCGAGTACTGGGCTGCCCAATCGATCAGAGATTCCACCCCGGCCTCCCTCGACGCGAAGAACCGAGCCAGTCTATTGCGGCCGATTAGAGTCCGGTCACCGTTCCGGTCAGGTGCGGGTAACCCTTGCTCAGGTGGCGCAGAGCCAATTCCCAGCCGTCGGATGTCCGGTCGACGTAGAGCCCGGCGCTGGCGGGCAGCACCACCGGCTTGGCGAAGCGCACCGAGTAGCGCACCGCATCGGACAGCTGACCCTCGATATTGGCCAGAACCGCTGCGGCGGTGAACATTCCGTGCGCGATCACGGTCGGGAAGCCGAACAATTTGGCGGCGATCGGATTGGTGTGGATCGGATTGTGATCACCAGCGACCGACGCGTAGTGGCGGATCTGTCCGGCCGAGACGCGCAGCACCGCGTTCGGCGGTGGAAGCTTCGGCTGCTTCTCCGGAGGCGGCTTGGGTTCGTCGGACAGGCTGGTCCGCTGTTGATGCAGGAACGTCGTCACCTGGTGCCACGCGGTTTCGTTGCCGACGTTGACATCGGTCACCAGGTCGACCAGCAGCCCCCGTCGGTGCTCGCGCAGGTTCTCGGCGTGCGCCTGCACCGAGACGGTGTCGGTGACCAGTATCGGCCGATACTGCGTGATGTGGTTCTCGATGTGCACCGAACCCATTGCGGCGAACGGGAAGTCGAAGCCGGTGACCAAGGACATCACCGTCGGGAACGTCAACGCGAACGGATAGGTGAGCGGCACCGCGTCGCCGAACCGCAACCCGGTGACGCCCGCGTACTCGGAGACGTTGGCCCGGTCGATGGTCAGGTCCTCGACACTCAGCGTCCGGTCGGGCAGCGTGTCGCCGCGCGGGACGAACGGCAGCGCGCCGGCCGCCGCGCGCAGCAGATTCCGCAAACCGCTGGGTTGTGTCACGGTGCTCACCATAATTCCCCTAGTCCTGCCCGCCGGACCTAGGCGCCCAGCATGGCCTGGCCGCAGACGCGGATGGTGTTGCCGGTGACGGCATTGGAGGCCGGGCTGGCGAAGTAGGCGATGGTCTCGGCGACGTCGACCGGCTGGCCGCCCTGGTACAGCGAATTCAGCCTGCGGCCCACCTCCCGGGTGGCCAACGGTATCGCGGCCGTCATCTGCGTTTCGATGAAGCCCGGCGCCACCGCGTTGATCGTGATGCCCTTGGCGGCCAGCACCGGGGCCAGCGCCTCGGTCAGCCCGATCATCCCGGCCTTGGTGGCCGCGTAGTTCGTCTGCCCGCGGTTGCCCGCGATACCGGCCATCGATGACAGGCCGATCACCCGGCCGCCCTCACCGAGGGTGCCGTTGTCCACCAGGCCTTCGGTAAGCCGTTGCGGGGCAAGGAGATTGACGGCGACGACGGAATCCCAGCGCGATTCGTCCATATTGGCGAGCAGCTTGTCGCGGGTGATGCCGGCATTGTTGACGAGGATGTCAAGACGGCCGTCGTGGTGCTCACGCAGATGTTCGGTGATGCGGTCGACCGCGTCGTCGGCGGTGACGTCGAGGGTCAGCGCGGTACCGCCGACCTTGGTGGCGGTCTCGGCCAGCGCCTCGGCGGCGGACTCCACGTCGATGGCCACCACCGTGGCACCGTCGCGGGCGAACACCTCGGCGATCGTCGCACCGATGCCGCGGGCCGCGCCGGTCACCACCGCGACCTTGCCGTCCAGCGGCTTGTCCCAGTCGGCGGGCGGCGCCGAGTCGGCCGCGCCGACCCGGAACACCTGGCCGTCGACATAGGCCGACTTCGCCGACAGGATGAACCGCATCGTGGACTCCAGGCCCGTCGCGGCCGGTTTCGCGTCGGGGGACAGGTACACCAGCGCGACGGTGGCGCCGCGGCGCAACTCCTTGCCCAGCGATCGGGTGAAGCCCTCCAGTGCGCGCTGCGCGATCCGCTCGTGGACGCTGCCGGTCTCCTCGGGCGTGGTGCCAACGACGACCACGCGCCCCGACGCGCCGAGGTTGCGCAGCAGCGGGGTGAAGAACTCGTACAGCGCCTTCAGCCCGGCAGCCTCGTTGATGCCGGTGGCGTCGAAAACCAGCCCGCCGAACGAGTCCGCCCAGCGTCCGCCCAGGTTGTTCGACACCACGTCGTAGTCGTCGGCCAACGCCGCGCGCAACGGCTCGACGGCGCGACCGTCGCCGCCGATCAGCAGGGACCCGGCCAGCGGCGGATCGCCGGGCCGGTAGCGGCGCAGCGTCTCGGGCTGCGGGATGCCCAGCTGGTTGGCGAGGAGCTTCCCGGGCGCGGAATGGACGATTTGCGAGTACAGGTCGGTAGCCACGACACCGAACTTACTCCAGAGTAAGAACAGTGGGTAGTATGGCCCTATGGCCAACAACACCAGCCGGCGGGTGGCAATCCTCGGCGGCAGCAGGATTCCGTTCGCCCGGTCGGACGGCGCGTATGCCAACGCCTCCAACCAGGACATGTTCACCGCCGCGCTGAGCGGGCTGATCGACCGCTTCAACCTGAGCGGCGAGACGCTCGGCGCGGTGATCGGCGGCGCGGTGCTCAAGCACAGCCGCGACTTCAACCTGATGCGCGAATGCGTGCTGGGAAGCGCGCTGAGCTCTTACACACCGGCGTTCGATCTGCAGCAGGCCTGCGGTACCGGTCTGCAGGCGACCATCTCCGCCGCCGACGGGATCGCGGCCGGCCGCTACGAGGTCGCGGCAGCGGGCGGGGTGGACACCACCTCGGACGCGCCCATTGCATTCGGCGACAACTTCCGTCGCACGCTGCTCGGGCTGCGGCGGTCGAAGTCCAATGTCGAACGGCTCAAGCTGGTCGGCAAGCTGCCCGCGTCGCTGGGCGTGGAGATCCCGGTCAACAGCGAGCCGCGCACCGGGCTGTCGATGGGCGAACATGCGGCCATCACGGCCAAGCAGATGGGCATCAAGCGCGTCGACCAGGACGAGCTCGCGGCCGCCAGCCACCGGAATATGGCGGCCGCCTATGACCGCGGATTCTTCGACGATCTCGTCACACCGTTCCTCGGGCTCTACCGCGACGACAATCTGCGGCCCGACTCGTCGCCGGAGAAGCTGGCCAAGCTCAAGCCGGTGTTCGGGGTGAAGGCCGGTGACGCGACGATGACGGCGGGCAACTCCACGCCATTGACCGATGGCGCCTCGGTAACGCTGCTGTCCACCGAAGAGTGGGCGCAGCAGCACTCGCTGGAGCCGCTGGCCTACTACGTCGACGGCGAGACCGCGGCGGTCGACTACGTCAACGGCAAGGATGGGCTCCTGATGGCGCCCACCTACGCGGTGCCGCGGCTGCTGGCGCGAAATGGCTTGAGCCTGCAGGACTTCGACTTCTACGAGATCCACGAGGCGTTCGCGTCGGTGGTGCTGGCGCACCTGCAGGCCTGGGAGTCCGAGGAGTACTGCAAGGAACGGCTGGGTCTGGACGCCGCGCTCGGCTCGATCGACCGCTCGAAGCTCAACGTGAACGGCTCGTCGCTGGCGGCCGGTCATCCGTTCGCCGCGACCGGCGGTCGGATCGTCGCCCAGCTGGCCAAGCAGCTGGCCGAGAAGAAGAAGGAAACGGGCCAGCCGGTGCGCGGCCTGATCTCGATCTGCGCCGCCGGCGGACAGGGTGTCACGGCCATCCTCGAGGCCTGAAATTCCCCGCCGGAATGTTGTAACGCCGGTGCGAGGGTGGTCGATAGACCGGATAGCTCCGTGTTGTCGTCTGACCCCCCGACCCGACGGCAACACGGGGCATCTATCATGTCCGCGCGGGTGGATCCTTCTTCGCCTTGATCGGGCCGGACGTGGACGGCGGCAGGAACAGATTTCCCCGCAGGCTGCCGCGCGCGGTCCGGACCGCCACCAGGCCCCAGGCGCCCAACAGGCCGGCGTAAGCGACGACGGCGGCGACGCGGAACGCGGGCAGGCCGGTGTGCAGGGCCAGCTGGGTGGTGCCGGTGACGAAGGTGCCGACCGGAAAGGTCAGACTCCACCACGTCAGCGCGAACGGCATTCCGCGCCGCGCTGTCCGCACCGTCAGTGCGGTGGCCAACGCGATCCAGAGCACCGCGAAGCCCCACACCGGCACCCCGAAGATGATGCCGAAAACCGCCATGCCGCTGGCTAATTCCGGGCTCACGGCATGCGCGGCGTTGGCCCCCAGCAGGCCTACGGCGGTAACGGCCTGACCCAGAGGGCCCAGCACGATCCACAGCGTCGCAACCCGTTCGGTGCCCGAGGTGCCGAAGTGCGCGAGGCGGCTCACCACCATGGTGGTGATGATCATGGCGGCGACGAAGGACAGCCCGAACATCGCGTAGCAGCCATAGAGCATTGTTGTTCGTCCAGAGCCCGGTGCCATGTGCGGGATGAGCAGTGCGCCCGTCGCCGCGGAAACCATGGGCGGAACGACGGGCATCAACCATCCCCCGAACGCGGCGTCCGGCTCGACATTGATCTGGGTGAACATCAGGTAAGGGATGGACATCGCTGTGAACAGTCCGCCGATCGTGCCGACGGTCCACAGCACCCATTCGAGGTCGATGGCGGCGCGTTCGCCGATGAGATCCTTGCCGAGGGGGAGCGCGCCGGACCCGACCGTGAGAAGGGCCATCGGCGCCGCGCCGTAGAAGTGGGCCATCTGCGGGTTGTACGCATGACTACGCGCGACGGTCGGGTACCGCACCCAGTGGGCGGCCACCGCGATGATGATTACGACCAACAACAGGACGGCAAAGACCCAGACCACAAACGAGAAGACATGCAGTCCCGGAATCCGTACGGGCAAGGTCGCGCCCGCGGTCGCCACGATCCCGGTTCCCATGACCGACGCGAACCAGTTCGGGCCCAGGTTTCCGAGCACCTGGGCCGGCGACTGCAACGACGACAGCAACCACGGCCTGTGCCTGGGCGCATCGTCCCCGCGAGAAGTTGCCATCGCCACGCAATCGTTCAAGGAGTCGGCGACGAGGTTACTGCAGAGGGCGTTCTCTTTTCACACCCCGAGGTTCTAGCGTGAGTGCCATGCAGATGAGCATCTTGTCGTCGTTGAGTGATACGGGTGGGCGGTCGCCGGTCGACGCCTGGGTGGTAAATCTCGCAGGGCTGCGCGACGAGGGGTTTCGGAGGGTGTGGATGACGCAGATGCCCTACGAACCCGATCTGCTGACCGCACTCGGCATCGTGCTGCGGGAGGTCGACACGCTCGAGGTCGCAACGGGCGTGGTACCGATCCAGGTCCAGCACCCGATGCAGCTTGCGCAGCGTGCGTTGACCCTCAGCCTGATCGGCAACGGCCGGTTCATCCTGGGCGTGGGGATGAGTCACCGGGTGGTCACCGAACAAATGTGGGGCATTTCGTTCGACAAGCCGATGCGCCGGATGCGCGAGTACCTCGACGGTCTGCTGCCGCTGCTGGCCGGCGAACCCGCCGACGCCGTCGGTGAGACGGTCAGTACCCGTGGGGCACTTCAGATTCCGGGCGCGCCGACTCCCGACGTGTACATCGCGGCGATGGGGCCGCAGATGCTGCGGCTCGCGGGCAGGCGCTCGGCGGGCACCGTCACCTGGATGACCGGACCCAAGACGTTGGCCGAGCACGTCGGGCCGACGCTGCGTGAGGCCGCCGCCGAGGCCGGCCGCGCTGACGGAGCGGTGCGGGTGGTTGCTACGTTACCGGTCAGCGTCACCGACGACGCAGCGCGCGCGCGGGCGCAGGCCGCCGAGCAGTTCGCGATGTACGCCCATCTGCCGTCGTATCGCGCGATGCTGGACCGCGAGGGGTTCGCCGGACCCGAGGACGCCGCGATCATCGGCGACGAGCAGACCGTGGCGAATCGCCTCGACGAACTGAGCGCGTCCGGTGTCGACGAGTTCGTCGGCGCGGTCTTCGACGCTTCCGCCGAGGTCCGAGCCCGCACGCGCGCGTTGCTGCGCGAGCAGGACGAATGACGGTGATTGCCTCTGGCGTCAGCGGAATTCGCGGCGTACGATCGCACGCACGACGGGTTCGG
Source organism: uncultured Actinomycetota bacterium (assembly GCA_963799495.1). GTDB lineage: Bacteria > Actinomycetota > Actinomycetes > Mycobacteriales > Mycobacteriaceae > Mycobacterium. The sequence continues at coordinate 590,217 of CAWCXH010000006.1, read as the reverse complement.
GAAGGACCAATCCGAAGTGCCGGTACAGGGGTGAAAAGCCGGCCGCGCGAGACAAATGAGACGCCCCCAATTGTCCTCCCGAACCCGCCTTTTTATGCCGGAGGTAGGACGCAAGAGGCCCCCGCCTGAGCGGGGGCCTCTCGCGTCCGAAGCGGTCAAGAAGGCCTAGAAGGCCGCTTCGTCCAGTTCCATGACCTCGTTGTCGAGGGTCTCGATTACCTGGCGGGTGCTGGTGAGCAGCGGCAGGAAGTTTTTGGCGAAGAATGATGCCACCGCGACCTTGCCCTCGTAGAAGGCGCGGTCATTACCGCTGACGCCGGCGTCGAGCGCCGCGATGGCCACCGCGGCCTGCTGCTGCAGCAGCCAGCCGATGATCAGGTCGCCGACGCTCATCAGGAAGCGCACCGAACCCAGGCCCACCTTGTAGAGGTTCTTGGGGTCTTCCTGCGCCGACATCAGGTAGCCGGTCAGCGAGGCCGCCATCGCCTGGACGTCCTGCAGGGCGGTGGCCAGCAGCTCACGCTCGGTCTTGAGCCGGCCGTTGCCGGACTCGTTCGTGAGGAACTGCTCGATCTGGCCGGCCACGTGCGCCAGCGCCACACCCTTGTCGCGGACGATCTTGCGGAAGAAGAAGTCCTGCGCCTGGATGGCCGTGGTGCCCTCGTAGAGCGAGTCGATCTTGGCGTCGCGGATGTACTGCTCGATCGGGTAGTCCTGCAGGAAGCCCGAACCACCGTAGGTCTGCAGGCTCTCGGTCAGCTTGGCGTAGGCCTGCTCGGAGCCGACACCCTTCACGATCGGCAGCAGCAGGTCGTTGACCCGCGCCGCCAGGTCGGCGTCCACACCGTGGACGGCCCGCGCCACCGCGGCGTCCTGGTAGGTGGCGGTGTAGAGGTACACCGCCCGCAGACCCTCGGCGTAGGCCTTCTGGGTCATCAGGCTGCGGCGCACGTCGGGGTGATGGATGATGGTCACCCGGGGCGCGGTCTTGTCGGTCATCTGGGTCATGTCGGCGCCCTGCACGCGGTTCTTGGCGTAGTCCAGCGCGTTGAGGTAGCCGGTGGACAGCGTGGCGATGGCCTTGGTGCCCACCATCATCCGGGCCTGCTCGATCACGTCGAACATCTGCGCAATGCCGTTGTGCAGCTCGCCGACCAGCCAGCCCTTGGCCGGCACGCCGTGCTGGCCCAGCGACAGCTCGCAGGTCGCGGAGACCTTCAGGCCCATCTTGTGCTCGACATTGGTGACATAGACGCCGTTGCGCTCGCCGGGCTCGCCGGTCTGGAAGTCGAACAGGAACTTCGGCACGAAGAACAGCGACAGCCCCTTGGTGCCCGGGCCCGCGCCCTCGGGACGCGCCAGCACCAGGTGCATGATGTTCTCGCCGAGGTCGTCGGCGTCACCGGAGGTGATGAAGCGCTTGACGCCGTCGATGTGCCAGGAGCCGTCGTCCTGCCCGATGGCCTTGGTGCGCCCGGCGCCGACGTCGGAACCCGCGTCGGGCTCGGTGAGCACCATGGTCGACGTCCAGCCGCGCTCGGCGGCGATCACGGCCCACTTCTTCTGCTCCTCGGTGCCCAGGTGGTAGAGGATGTTGGCGAATCCGGCACCGCCGGCGTACATCCACACCGCGGGGTTGGCACCGAGGATGTGCTCGTGCAGCGCCCACATCAGCGCCTTGGGCATCGCCACGCCGCCGAGCTCCTCATGGATGCCGACCTTGTCCCAGCCGGCCTCGAGCACCGCACGCACCGACTTCTTGAACGACTTCGGCAGCGTCACCGAGAAGGTCTTCGGATCGAAGACGGGGGGGTTGCGGTCCGAGTCGGCGAACGACTCGGCGATCGGCCCCTCGGCCAGCCGAGCCATCTCGCTCAGCATCTCGCGGGCGGTGTCGACGTCTAGGTCGCTGTACTCGCCCTCACCGAACGCCTTGTCGACGCCAAGAACCTCGAACAGGTTGAACACCTGGTCACGGACGTTGCTTTTGTAGTGGCTCACCGTTCCTCCTCGTTGAGAACGCCACCGCGGTTGGGTACTCGGGTCAAGTTACCCACCAGTAACTGGCCCCAACTATACCGCTCGGTAACTTCAACGCAAAGCACCCCAGAGCAATTTCCGTGGGCTAAGCAACCCAGCGGTTGATTGGGCCTGGTAACCGCTGCCCGGCAATGCCGTCAACAGGCCTTTTCCGGACATGTGACCTTCGCCACGACACGCCCGGCGAGCGCATTACGGTGGTGGGATGCAGCAGCGCGTCGCGGTGTGGGGAACGGGCAATATGGGCAGGACCGCGATCCGGTCCGCGGTCGCATTCCCGGGGCTGCACCTGTCCGGAGTCATCACCTCCTCGTCGGAGAAGGCCGGCGCCGACGCCGCGACGTTCGCCGGGCTGGACACCTCAACCGGTGTCGCGGCCACCACCGATATAGACGCCACCCTGGCAGGCTGCGATGCCGTCGCCTACATGGCGTCCGGGGACACCCGGCCCGATCAGGCGGTCAATGACATCGAGCGTTGCCTGCGCGCCGGTGTGCACGTGGTGACGCCGTCGCTCTATTCGCTTTACGACCCGCGATCCGCACCGGAGGAGTGGGTCGCCCGGCTCACCGCTGCCGCCGAGTCGGGCGGCGCCGCGCTGTTGGTCAGCGGCGTCGACCCGGGGTGGGCCAACGACGCGCTGGCGTGATCGCCGCCGGGCTGTGCACCCGGATCCGGACCATCCACTGCCAGGAGATCTTCGACTACTCGACCTTCGACCAGCCGCATGCGGTGCGGGTGCTGTGCGGGTTCGGCCAGCCGATGGACGAGGTGCCGATGATGCTGCTGCCGTCCGTGCCCACCATGGTGTGGGGCGGCAATATCCGGCTCATCGGCCGTGGTCTGGGGCTGGAGATCGACGAGATCACCGAGAGCGTCGAGCGGCTCCCGCTGACCGAATCCGTCGACAACGTGATGGGCCACTTCGAAAGGGGCACCCAGGGCGCCTTCTGGCTCAAGGTCATTGGTTCGGTTGTCGGGCGCGAGCGCATCGTCGTCCACCACATCACCCGCATCGACCCGGTGTGCGCGCCGGACTGGCCGCAGCCCGACCAAGGCGTCGGCGACCATCGCGTGCTCGTCGACGGGGATCCCCAACTGAGCATCGTGGTGCGGGCCGACGTTCCCGGCGGTACCCGGGCCGACGGCGGCAACACCACTGCGGCCAACCGCCTGCTGGGCGCCATCGGCTGGCTGGCGACGCAGAAGCCGGGCATCTACGACGGCCTGGATGTGCCGCTGCAGACGTCGCTGCCCGCCGAGGTGGAGGCGCAGCGCTGGTCCGACTGACGTCGCCGAGACTTGGGTGGCTTTTACCGAGATCTGCACCACGGTCGTGACTCGTCAATCCACAACCCTTGTGCAGAAATCGGCGCACCGCAGTCTCACTGAGCGCCGAATGCCAAGATGGATTCGATGAGTCCTACCGATCTGAACCCCACCTCCCTGCGGGAGGCGTTCGGGCATTTCCCATCCGGCGTCATCGCGATCGCCGCCGAGGTAGCCGGCACCCGGGTGGGAATGGCGGCCAGTACATTCGTGCCCGTGTCGCTGGAGCCGCCGTTGGTGTCGTTCGCCGTGCAGAACACCTCGACCACCTGGCCGCAGCTCAAGGACGTGCCCTATCTGGGGATCAGCGTGCTGGGCGAATCGCACGACGAGGCCGCGCGCGCCCTGGCCGCGAAGACCGGCGACCGGTTCGCCGGGCTGCGGACGGTGTCCACCCCGACCGGTGCGGTCTTCGTCGAGGGCACCAGCGTCTGGCTGGAGAGTTCAATCGAGCAGCTGATCCCCGCTGGCGATCACACCATCGTGATTCTGCGGGTCAGCGACATCACCGTGCACCCGGATGTGCCGCCTATCGTGTTCCACCGCAGCACTTTTCGACGGCTGGGCATCTAACCCAGCCCGCAAAAGGCTCGCTAGGGGCGCTCGCCAAGCTCGGTGCGGTAACCCTGGATGCGCTGTTCGATCTCGTCGGCGTCGGCCTGCCGGCCTTCCTTGCGGGCGAGGTCGGCGCGAGCGGAGAGCTCGCGGATCGCGGTGCGAATGTCGTTGATGCTCGTCGGTTCTCGCATGCTTTAGAGGCTACCCGGATCGGCCTCGATCTATCGCCGCCTGAACAGCTTGTTACCGAGCCACACCACCGGGTCGTACTTGTGGTCGACCACCCGCTCCTTCATGGGGATGAGGGCGTTGTCGGTGATCTTGATGTGTTCGGGGCAAACCTCGGTGCAGCACTTGGTGATGTTGCACAGCCCGAGGCCGTGCTCGTGCTGCGCGGATACCGGGCGGTCCAGGGTGTCCAGCGGATGCATGTCCAATTCGGCGATGCGCATCAGGTAGCGCGGCCCAGCGAACGCCTTCTTGTTCTCCTCGTGATCACGCACCACGTGACAGGTGTTCTGGCACAGGAAGCATTCGATGCACTTGCGGAACTCCTGCGGCCGGTTGACGTCCTCCTGCGCCATCCGGTACTCGCCCGGCTGCAGGTCCTTCGGCGGTGTGAACGACGGGATCTCCCTGGCCTTTTCGTAGTTGAACGACACATCGCACACCAGGTCGCGGATCACCGGGAAGGCCCGCAGCGGGGTCACGGTGATGGTCTCGGCCGGATCGAATGTCGACATCCGGGTCATGCACAGCAGCCGTGGCCGGCCGTTGATCTCCGCCGAACACGACCCGCACTTGCCGGCCTTGCAGTTCCACCGCACGGCCAGATCGCCGGCCTGCGTCTGCTGCAGCCGGTGGATGATGTCGAGCACCACCTCGCCCTCGTTGACCTCGACCGAGAAGTCCTGCAGCGCGCCGCCGTCGTCGTCGCCGCGCCATACCCGCAGGTTTGCCTGGTAGCCCATCAGCTGCTCCGTCCCGGGTGCTCGGCGAGTTCTTCGTCGGTGAAGTACTTCTCCAACTCTGCGATGTCCAACAGAGCGAGCAGATCGGGCCGCATCGGTACCTGCTCCTCGCGGGTGACGCTGACGTCGGGGACGACGGCGTCGTCGCCCTCGGTGCGACACACGAGCAGCGTCTTGCGCCACTGCGGGTCCATCGACGGGTGGTCGTCGCGGGTGTGGCCGCCGCGGCTCTCGGTGCGCTCCAGCGCCGCCTTGGCCACGCACTCGCTGACCAGCAGCATGTTGCGCAGGTCGATCGCCAAATGCCAGCCCGGATTGAACTGCCGGTGCCCCTCCACCTGCATGTTCTTGAACCGCTCCCGCAGTTCGTCCAGCTTGCCCAGCGCTTCGCTGATCTCGTCTTCCTTGCGGATGATGCCGACCAACGCGTTCATCGTGTCCTGCAGGTCGATCTGCAGGGTGTACGGGTTCTCGGGTTGGTCGCCGTTGGACGGTCCCTCGAACGGCGCGAGCGCCAGCTTGGCCGCGGCATCCACCGCCTCCTGCGACACCGCCGGTCGGTCGGACAGCGCGCGCACGTAGTCGGAGGCGCCCAGCCCGGCGCGCCGGCCGAACACCAGCAGGTCCGACAGCGAATTGCCGCCGAGCCGGTTGGATCCGTGCATGCCGCCGGAGCACTCACCCGCCGCGAACAGCCCGGGGGTCTTGGCGGCGCCCGTGTCGGGATCGACCTCGATGCCTCCCATCACGTAATGGCAGGTCGGCCCGACCTCCATGGCCTCCTTGGTGATGTCGACCTCGGCCAGTTCCATGAACTGGTGATACATCGACGGCAGCCTTCGCTTGATCTCGTCGGCGGGCAGCCGCGACGCGATGTCGAGGTACACCCCGCCGTGCGGCGAATTGCGGCCGGCCTTCACCTCGGAGTTGATCGCGCGGGCCACCTCGTCGCGGGGCAGCAGGTCAGGGGTGCGGCGCGCGGAGTCGTTGTCCTTCAGCCACTGGTCGGCTTCTTCGATGGTCTCGGCGTACTGCCCTTTGAACACCGGCGGGATGTAATCGAACATGAACCGGGTGCCCTCGGAGTTCTTCAGCACGCCACCGTCGCCGCGGACACCCTCGGTGACCAGGATGCCCTTGACGCTGGGCGGCCACACCATGCCGGTCGGGTGGAACTGGATGAACTCCATGTTGATCAGCGTCGCGCCGGCCCGCAGCGCCAACGCGTGCCCGTCGCCCGTGTACTCCCACGAGTTCGACGTGACCTTGTACGACTTACCGATGCCACCGGTGGCCAGCACCACCGCGGGCGCCTCGAACAGAATGAACCGCCCGCTGTCCCTCCAGTAGCCGAACGCGCCGGCGATGCGGTCGCCGTCTTTGATCAGGTCGGTAATCGTGCATTCGTGGAAGACCTTGATGCGGGCTTCGTAGTCGCCGAGTTCGGCCTTGTCCTCCTGCTGCAGTGAAACGATCTTCTGCTGCATGGTGCGGATGATCTCCAGGCCGGTGCGGTCGCCGACATGGGCCAGTCGCGGGTAGGTGTGCCCGCCGAAGTTGCGCTGGCTGATGCGGCCGTCCTTGGTTCGGTCGAACAATGCGCCGTAGGTCTCCAGCTCCCACACCCGGTCCGGCGCCTCCTTGGCGTGCAGCTCGGCCATCCGCCAGTTGTTGAGGAACTTGCCGCCGCGCATGGTGTCGCCGAAGTGAACCTGCCAGTTGTCCTTCGGGTTGGTGTTGCCCATCGAGGCCGCGCAGCCGCCCTCGGCCATCACGGTGTGGGCCTTGCCGAACAACGACTTGCAGACCACGGCCACCTTGAGGCCACGCTCACGCGCCTCGATCACCGCGCGCAAGCCCGCGCCGCCGGCACCGATCACGACAACGTCGTATTGGTGCCGTTCGACCTCAGCCATGTACCCTCACTTGCCTCTTCGCTGTATCCGTCGTAAAACGCTTGTCAGCCAATGAATCTCAGGTCCGAGATGGTGCCGCTGGCCACCAACATGATGTAGAAGTCGGTCAGCATCAGTGTGCCGATGGTGATCCAGGCCCACAGCATGTGCCGCTCGTTGATCTTGCTGACCTGTGTCCACAGCCAGTACCGCACTGGGTGCTTGGAGAAGTGCTTGAGCCGGCCGCCGACGACGTGCCGGCACGAGTGACACGACAGCGTGTACACCCACAGCAGGATCACGTTGACCACCAGAATGACGTTGCCCAAACCGAATCCGAAGCCGGACGGTGAGTGGAACGCCAGGATCGCGTCGTACGTGTTGATGATCGAGATGATGCACGCGGCGTAGAAGAAGTACCGGTGCACGTTCTGCATGATCAGCGGCAAGCGGGTCTCGCCGGTGTAGCGCGAATGCGGTTCGGCCACAGCGCATCCCGGCGGGGACTGCCACACCGAGCGGTAGTAGGCCTTGCGGTAGTAGTAGCAGGTGAGCCGGAAGGCCAGCAGGAACGGCAGCGACAGCGCGGCGTACGGCAGCCACCACACGTCGGGCAGGAACTGGCCGAAGTGGCTGGCTCCCGGGCTCGCATCCGGTGCTCACGCACGGCGAGTAGAACGGCGTCAGATAGTGGTAGTCCTCAACCCAGTAGGCGCTGCCCCAGAATGCCCGGATGGTCGCGTAGATGACGAACGCGGCGAGACCGAGATTGGTCAGTACCGTTGGCATCCACCACCGGTCGGTGCGCAGGGTCCGCTGCGGTATCTGGGCGCGGCTCGGCGAAAAGACGCCGGTCGCTGGGCGGTCGGCGGTGGGTGCGCTCACGGTTCCCTTTCCTGGTTACGCTTCCCGATACGACTGACGTCGTCAGCCCCGGCTCCGGCGTCTGCTCGTCGCGCAAGCGCTCATCTCTAGCCGGCGACGCCTCCGTCGTCGACGTCCCGCCAGAAATCGGTGTCGTATTGGGTGTCCGGAATCGGAATCTTGTCGCCGGTGTCGCGCCGCGGTTGGGTCCACCCGCGCGAGATCTCGAGCTCTTCGGCGTCGATGTCGAGCCGGTCGATGTCGTTGAGGATGCGTTCGGCGTCATTGACGATGCGGCGCGTGGCGGGGGAGTCCCCGTACTTCGACGCCAACGCCGTCACGCAGCGCCGCAGGCCACCGATCAGCTCGTGGAGCTCGGCAAATTCGGTACTGCTGGACAATCTGACCTCCTTGGGCTGAAGGTGTCACGGATCACAGTACGACACCCGATGCCAGCCACATCATGAAGTGCAGAGTGAGACAGGTCACGTCGAGAAAAGTGGAGGTTGTCGAATGTCCAGTAACCAGGTTCTTGCCGATCGGGCGGCGTCGTTGCTCGCGTTGCACCAGCCCGGCAACCCCGTGATTCTGCCGACTGTCTGGGATGCGTGGTCGGCAAAGTTGGCGGTCGATGCCGGCTTCTCCGCGCTGACGGTTGGCAGCCATCCGGTCGCGGATTCGATCGGCAAGTCCGACAACGAGGGCATGACATTCGACGATCTGCTGACCCGCGTCGCGCAGATCACCGCCGCCGTGGACGTCCCGGTGTCGGTGGACATCGAATCCGGTTACGGCGAGGCGCCGGCCCGGCTCATCGAGGGCCTGCTGGGCGTTGAGGCCGTGGGATTCAACATCGAGGACACCGTGCACAGCGAGGGCGGCCGGCTGCGGTCGTCGGCCGAGCACGCCGAACTGGTCGGCGAATTGCGGGCCGCCGCCGACGCCGCCGATGTGCACGTGGTGATCAATGCGCGCACCGATCTGTTCATCCGTGCCGACGGCGACGAGGCGGACCGCGTCGACCGGGCCACTGCGCGGCTGACCGAGGCGGCGCAGGCCGGTGCCGACGTGTTGTATCCGGTGGGGCGCCACGACCCGGATACGTTGCGGCGCTTGGCCACCGAGTTGCCGTTGCCGATCAACGCGATCGCGCTGCCCGATCAGTCCGACCCCGCGTCGTTCGGCCCGTTGGGGGTGGCCCGTATCAGCTTCGGTCCGTTCCTGCAGGCCGCGCTGGCCACCCGGGCCCGCGAGATTTTGGGGCGTTGGACGTGACCGACGATATGTGGGGCACCGGCGACTACAAGGCGGTCGCCGACAAGGTCACCTCTATCGGCCGAGTCTTGGTCCAGCGGGCGGGCATCGAGCCGGGGATGGAGGTGCTCGATGTCGCGTGCGGAGCAGGCAATGCCACGATCCCGGCGGCCACACACGGGGCGCGGGTGACCGGGCTGGACTTCTCACCGGGCCTGCTCGCCACCGCGCGCGAATGCGGAGCCGCCGCGGGAGTCGACGTCGAGTGGATCGAGGGCGACGCTCAGGCCCTGCCATTCGAAGACCACCGTTTCGACCGCGTCATCTCGTCCATCGGGCACATGTTCGCGCCCGATCACAAGCGGACGGCGGACGAGATGCGACGGGTCTGCCGACCGGACGGGCGCATCGCGATCGCCTGTTGGACGCCCGACGGCAGCATCGGTGAGATGTTCCGCCGCCTGGGCGCAATCTCGCCCCCGCCGCCGGAGGGCTTCCAGTCACCGCTGTTGTGGGGCACCGAGGAGCACGTGCGCGAGCTTCTAGGCGACGTCGAATTCGAGCGCCACGAAGTCGAGTGGCGCGAGCCCTCAGCATTGAGCTACGGCGAATTCATGCTGAACAGCTTTCCTCCGCTGATCGCGGCCAGAGCCCAGCTCGGCGACGAGCTGGTGTACGAGACCTACATGGGCTGGGTCAACGACTCGAACGAGGCCGACGACGGAACGCTGCGCATCCGCGGCGACTACCTGGTGGCGGTGACCGCCTAGACGCGACGAATCCGGTGGAACCTCAAGGGCCCCACCGGATCCGGTGTCGATAGTGTTACTTGCTCTCGATCGCGATGCGCTGCGCCTGGGTTCCGGCGTAGGCACCGGCCACCCGTACGGTCAGCACACCGGCGTCATATGACGCCGAGATGGCGTCGCCGGTGACGTGCGCCGGCAGGCGGAACGACCGGCGGAACGACCCGTAACGAACCTCGCGCACGGTGCGGCCGTCCTTCTGCTCGGCGTGCTCGTCGCGGCGCTCGCCGTGAATGACCAGCCGGCCCCGATCCAGCTCGACGTTGACGTCCTTGTCGACGTCGACGCCCGCGAGCTCCAGCCGGACCACCGCGTCATCGCCGTCCTTCACGACCTCGGCGGCCGGAGTGAAGTCACCGGCCAACAAATCGTTGGCGGAGGCGGGGCCGAAGAAGTCGCGCACCCAACGGTCGACATCCCAGGCGGGGCGTGCAAACAGCGTCACATTACTCATCTGTTGATCTCCTCGATTCGTGGTGGCCGGCACCGCGCCGGCCAGCTACCGAATAGAACATGAGTCGACCACGCTTAAGTTCCACCTGGGCGTTCGCCGTTAGTGAACGTCGGCGGTCCGGCTCAGAACGGATCGGCCGCGACGGTGAGCACACCGTGATGGGCGGTTCACATTCGGCGACATTCCGGCAATATCGGCTGCCTAGCCTCGGCGCATGGCGTCATCAACGAACGTCGTGGTTGTCGGCCACGGCATGGTCGGTCACCGGTTCGTCGAAGCCCTGCGAGCGAGAGATACCGAGGGCTCGTGGCGGGTCACGGTGCTGGCCGAGGAGCCCGACGCCGCCTACGACCGTGTCGGGCTCACCGGCTACATCGAGCACTGGGACCGCGGCCAACTGGCCCTGCCGGGTAACGACTACCGCGACGACGACCGGGTTGCGCTGCGGCTGGGCAGCCGGGTGGCCGAGATCGACCGGGCCGGTAAGTCGGTGCTGACCGGCGACGGCGAACGCTTCGACTACGACGCGCTGGTGCTGGCCACCGGTTCGTATGCCTTTGTGCCGCCGGTGCCGGGCCACGACCTGGCGGCCTGCCACGTCTACCGCACGCTGGACGACCTCGACGAGATCCGCGCCGACGCTGTTCGCGCCCTCGACGCCGGGCACGCTCCGGTCGGTGTCGTCATCGGCGGCGGCCTGCTCGGCCTGGAAGCCGCCAACACGCTGCGCGGGTTCGGCCTGTACGCCCACATCGTCGAGCGCGCCCCGCGGCTGATGAACCAGCAGCTCGACGCGGCCGGTGGCGCGCTGCTGGGCCGGATGACCACCGAGTTGGGCATCTCCGTGCATGTCGACGTCGGCACCGAATCGATTGAGGCGGTGCGGCATCCCGACGGCGCCACGTCGGTGCGGGTGGCGCTCAGCGACGGCACCGTCATCGAGGCCGGCCTGGTGATCTTCGCGGCCGGCGTGCGCCCGCGCGATGAATTGGCCCGCGAGTCGGGGCTGGAAGTCGCCGAGCGCGGCGGCGTGTTGACCGATCTATCCTGTGCGACAAGGGATCCCAATATCTTCGCGATCGGCGAGGTGGCCGCCATCGAGGGCCGCTGCTACGGTCTGGTCGGTCCCGGCTACACCAGCGCCGAAATCGTCGCCGACCGGCAGCCACCGACCAGAGCAGGTTTCGACGGGCGATGTTCTTGTTGCGGGCCTCCCAGGCGACAACGTCTTCTGGATCCCAGTCAGTGATGCGATGCGACATGCCACCAAAGCTAGGAACCCTTTATTGCCCGAAAGGTGCTGGTGATGACCCCGCCGTGAACTTCCGCTCACCGGCGCCGGAGTGACAATGTGAGGATTTCCGGTGCTAGTCCACTCGGTGGGCGTGCACGACGGTGAAAGGCAGATGCACCCGGTCGTCGTCGAGCAGCTCCGAGATCTTCTCGAACCGGGCGGCCACCTCGCGCATCCGTTCCAATGCATCGGGCGGAAACTGCTCGGCCAGCTGCTGTGGGAAGCTGTCGGCACCTCTGCCGTACCCGCCGCCGAATCCTGCGGCGCTAGCCAGATAGGTGGTGGGGCCGAGGAAGTCGATGCGCCAGCCGTTCGCGGTCAGGGTGTCGCGGATGTTGGACTCCGGCACCACCCCCATCGGTGCTGGCGCCACCACGCCGTTGATGTTGCCGTCGGAGAAACAGTAGAGGTGCCAACGGGCGCCGGGCCGGGTCGCGCGGTAGAGGCCTGCGGCGTAGGCCTGACGGCCATCGTCGTCGAGGCAGTGATACAGAGCGCTGTCGATCACCGTGTCAAACCGGCCATCGTAGCCGGTCAGGTTGGTCGCATCGGTGACCTCGAACCTGACCTGCACTCCGGCAGCGGCGGCGCGACCGCGTGCCTTCTCGATCGCCGCCGCGGAACCGTCCAGCCCGATGACCGAGTATCCGCGCGAGGCCAGAAAGATCGCGTTGTCGCCCAATCCGCAGCCGATGTCGAGCACTTCACCCGAGATGCCGCCGAGCGCTTCCAGTTCCATCAGCCGGGGCTGCGCCTGGCCGACGTCCCAGGGGATGCCGGTGGGCTTGGGCGCACCCTCGAAGGTGGGCTCGCCGCGGTAGAGCTTGTCGAACATCTCCGGACTTGGCGAAAAGGATTGGGGAGTCGTCACTTCATCCAAAGTACGCGTCCTACCAGACGTCGCCTTCGCGCCAATCACAGGTGATCTCCTTGGCGGTGTCCACCTCGACGGTGATGGGCAGCACGAACAGCGAGCGGTCGTCGTCGGGGGTGCGGGTCAGCCCGGCGGGAGCCAGCACCGACGTCGGCCCGCGCCACGGCAGCCAGCCGCGGGAGGTGTACATGTGCCGGCCCGTCTCCGACGTACTCAACGCGCCGATTTGGTAGGCGCCGCGCACCACCTGTTCGACGGCGTCCATCACCGCGGTCGCCAGTCCCTGCCCGCGCCAGTCCTCGCGGACCGCCACGCCTTCGACGTAGCCGCAGCGCAGCGCGGTATTGCTGTACAGCAGTCGGCGCTGGACCACCGCGGCATGGGCGATCAGCGCGCCGTGGTAGCAGATCAGGGCGTGCATGCCGCCGAGCGCATGTTCCCAGTCGGCATCGGTGAACTCGCCGCCGAACGCCTCGATGACCATTCGGCGTGCATCTTCACGGGTCTCGTGGTCGAGATCGGCGGTGTGGACCAGGCGGGCGGTGTGGACCTGGGTGTGCACACTGTCGTTCTACCAGGATCGGATGAAGATGGACGCGTGGATGGAAAGAGATTCGCGTACACACTGGCGGTACTCGGTGCGCTTGTTTCGGCCGGATGTTCCCCGAACAATCTAACGGGCAACTTCTGGGCCGGTGCGCAGCCGCAACTGGACGCACTGGGTTGGGACGGCCTCATGAACTACGCCGGCGATGTTCCGGGCGAACCGGCAAACCACGGGCGAATCATCCTCCAGGACCCGCCGAGCCGGATCGACACTCGGCAAGGACGCTGAGATCACGCTGCGATTTGGTCAGTAACCTACGAACCGTTCTGGAGGGGCCGGCGCGGACGCGACCAGTGCATCCGCACGGTCTGGCCCGGACGGCTCTGCGCCACCTTGTCGATGTCCTCGTCGGTCACCACGCCGATCACCGGATAGCCGCCGGTGACCGGATGGTCCGGTCCGAGGATCACCGGAAATCCGTTGGGCGGCACCTGAATTGCGCCACGGGTGGCACCCTCACTGGGGAGTTGACGATCCGGCCAGCGGTACTCGAGCGGCATGCCAACCAGCCGCATGCCGACCCGGTCACTGCGGTTGGTGACCAGCCAGTTGGTGCGGATCAGCACGTCGGGATCGATGAACCAGTCGTCCCGCGGACCGGGTACCACCAGCAGTTCGAGCACGTGGTTCTCGATCGCGGCCACCGGCGCCTGATCCAGTTCCGGGAAGTCTTCGGTGTGCTCGCCCACCGGCAGCACGTCACCCGGTTGCAGCGGCAGCGGGCCGATCGCCGACATCACGTCGTAACTGCGGGAGCCGAGGACCGGGATGACGTCGAAGCCGCCACGCACCGCCAGGTAGGTCCGCAGACCCGAGTGCGGTGGCCCCAGCGAGATCACCTGACCGTCGCGCGCGTAGTGAATGCTGTTGGTGCCGAACGGAACCCCGTTGACCGCGGGATCGGTGTCGGCGCCCGTGACGGCGATCGCGACGTCGCCGCCGCGCACCCGCGCGGAGAATCCACCGAACGTCACCTCGATGGTGGCGCGATCGCCGGGGTTGGCGACAAGCCGGTTGGCCAGCGTGTGCGAGCGGCGGTCGGCGGCCCCGGAGCGGGTGACGCCCACGTGCGCGAGTCCCGGCCGGCCAAGGTCTTCGACCAGCGCCAGCGGGCCGGTGCGCAGGACTTCCAGTGTGGCGGTCATGGGCTTCCTTCCTTATCCGACGGCGCGGAACTGGACCAACATGCCCGGGATGAGCAGCGCGGGCTTGTCACGGTCGACGTCCCACAGCACGGCGTCGGTGTGGCCGATCAACTGCCAGCCGCCGGGCGACTCCCGGGGATACACGCCGCTGAATTCGCCTGCCAGCGCGACGGACCCAGCGGGCACCTTTGTCCGCGGGTCGGATTGGCGGGGGACATTGAGCCGTTCGTCGCCGCCGACGAGATAGGCGAAACCCGGTGCGAATCCACCGAATCCGACCCGCCACGGTGAGCCGGTGTGCGCCGCGATCACCTGAGCCGGATCCATGCCGGTAAGCCGGGCCACTTCGTGCAGGTCGGCGCCGTCGTAGACGACGTCGATGGTGATGTCGGGCTGTGCGTCGATCGGAGCCGTGGCGTCCTCCACGGCCGCGTGATCCAGCCGCAGCTTGCCCAGCCGTTGCCTGGTCGGGGCCTGATAGCGCGGCCCGGCGAGCTTGATCAGGACGGTGCGCGATGCCGGGACGATGTCGAGCACGCCGAGCAGGTCGGCCTCACGAAGCGCGTCCGTCCACGCCAATACTTCGGCTGTGCTGTCGAACTGAAGCAGCAGCGCCCGATCGCCATAGTCATGGACTGTGCCGATGACCATCAAATCCGTTGCCACGGTCATGTCGCTAAGCTACCCGCGAGTAGGGTCGACCAACACCCCTTTACCGGCCTTGCCAGAGGTGCCTTAGCGAAGGCTCAGGGATGCGTTAAGTGGCGGGCTGATATGTGGGTTCTCGGCGCTTGATGAACGCGATCACCCGGTAGGTAATCGGCAGCACGAGCACCTCTACCGCCGTCTTGTACAGCCAGCCCAGCGTGACGTAGGTGAGGAAGTCGCCGAAGGTGGTGATGCCGATCGCCCCGGCCGCGATGCTGCAGAACACCACCGTGTCGGCCAACTGGCCGGCGACCGTCGAGCCGACCAGCCGGGCCCACAGGTGCTTCTCCTTGGTGCGGGCCTTGATCGCCACGACGGTCCAGGCGTTCACCGTCTGGCCGACGATGAACCCGGCCAGCCCGGCGACGATGAGTCGGGTGAAAGCGCCGACGACCGTTTCGAACGCGGCCTGGTTTTCATAGAAGTCCGCGGGTGGCAGGTAGATCGTCACCCAGAACACCAGCGCGGCCAAGGCCTCCATCGCGAAGCCGATGAAGATGGCGCGGCGGGTGGCCCTGAATCCGTACACCTCCGACAGCACGTCGCCGATCACATAGGTCAGCGGGAAAACGATGAACCCGCCGTCGGTGATGATCGGCCCGAAGGCGATGCCCTTGGTTGCGGTGATGTTGGAGATCAGCACCAGGCCGGTGAAGACGGCGACGAGCGACGTGTAGTAGGGGGATCCGGTCGTCGCGAACCCGGGGTGCTCTGCCTGGGTGGGCCTGGTCACCGGGTCATCCTGCCAGGCCGTGCTCGCCGCCCCAGTGGCTGTGCGAATTCATACGCCCGCAGCGGCGTGTCCCGGATGAAACAGCACAGCGGAGGCGGTCAGGCCAGCGCTTGCGCCAGCTGTGGCGGCAGCCGGTCGGCCACCACCGGGTAGGACAGCGGCGAGGCGAACGCGATGGCCCCGGCCAGCTCCTTGCTGGTGAAGATGCTGGAGTCGTTCGCGGTGGCTTTGAGCCGCTGCACATCCGGGTCGGCCGCCAGCGCGGCGTTATCCGCATCGCTTTCGGTGCTCCAGATCAGCACATCTGCGGTGTCGAGGACCGCCACCATCTCCTTGCGCGGAATGAATGCACGGTGGTCGTCGCGGGCATAGCCGTTGATGGTGTCGGGGATGACGAACCCCATTTGGGTGAGGAATTCGGTGCGCCAGCCCGCCAAGGTGGCAACCGCGCTGTCCTCCCAGAAGGTGCCCTGCAACAGAAGCACCTTCTTGTCGGCGAACTGGGGGTTGTTCTTGCCTGCGGTGACGAATTTGTCGTCGACGCCCGCGATGAGCGTGTTCATGTCGTCGGCCTTGAACACCGCCTGGCCGATGATGGTGGCCTGGTCCTTCCACGGCCCGAAGAACGGCGCCTGGCCCGACTGCGCGATGGTCGGCGCGATCGCCGTCAGTTTGTTGTAGGTGTCTTCGTCGAGGCCGGCGTTGGTGGCGACGATGAGATCCGGTTTCAGCCCGGCGATTTGATCGACCTGGATGCCGTCGGCGAGGCTGAGCATGACAGGTTGCGCGGAACCGAGTTTCGGCTGCGCCCAAGGCCATACGCCGAACGGCTCGCCTCCGAACCAGTCGGTCACGGCGATCGGAACGACTCCGACCGCGAGCAGGTCGTCGTGTTCGGTGAATCCGGCGCTCACCACCCGGGTAGGTGGCGCCGGGATGGTGGTCTCCCCGAACACATGCTTGACGGTGACGGAACCATCCTCGGCCACTGCTCCGGGCTTGTCCGACCCGCACGCAGCAACCACCGCGACGCCCGCGGTTATCGCGAGAAAGCTTCGCCGCGACCAGGCTGTCGGCACAGCCAGAGCGTACAGCTAACTGATGGCGAAATTACCGAACAACACGACCGCCAGCCCGAGCGCGACGACGATGTTCACCACCGTCGCCGAGGCAAACAACGCGACCCGGCCGCCACCCCGCCTCGCGCAGGCCCCGAAGCGAGAACTCCAGGCCGATCGAGACGAACGCGAAGATCAGGAACCAGGTACGAAGGTCGTTCACCGTCGCGATGACGGCCTTTATGTCGCTTGCCCATTGCAGGTACAGCGTGCCGATGATCGACGCGGCGATGAAGCCGGGCACGAACTTCGGGAATCGCTCCCAGAATTGCCCGATCGTGGGCCGGGCTTCTTCGGCGCTGCGCCGCTCCACCTTCAGCGCGAAGTAGGCGGTCAACGCGATCGCGACCACTCCGATCAATGCATTCTGGGTGGTCTTGACGATGGTCGCGATCTGCAGGGCGTCCTCGCCGGCGATCGCCCCGGCGGCCGCGACCGCGGCGGTGGTGTCGATATTGCCGCCGATCCACGCGCCGGCGACCGGGTCGGAGAGGCCCAGCAGGTCGGCCAGCCACGGCAGCAGGAAGATCGACGGCAGCGCGAACGCGATGACGAGCGACGCGGCGTAGGCGAGCTGTTCGCGCTTGGCCTGCACGGCACCGACGGCGGCGATGGCGGCGCTCACCCTGCAGATCGACACCGCCGAGGCCAGCAGCGCGCCCAGCTTGTCGTCGAGTCCCAGCCGTCCGCCCAGCCACCAGGTGAAGCCGAGCACGATCGAGATCAGCAGCAGTGCCTGGATGATCGCCGGGCCGGCCGCGGTGACAACCACCTTCAGTTGATCGACGCGCCCAGCAGCACCAGACCCGTCTTGATGAAGAACTCGGTCCGGAAGCCGTTGGACAATGCGTCGCGCACTGCCAGCTTGGTCAGCACCCGTTGCCGCGGAGGCCCAAAGCGATTGCGTAGAGCGGGAATTCGATCGACTTGGCCACCTTGGCAAATGGTGTGCCCGCGGCCCACTGCGGCACCTGGGTCTCCAGGAAGCGGGTGGCCGCGCGGAGTGCGATGACGACGAGTACCCCCGCGATCGCGTACCCGGGTGCGGGGGAGCGGGTGTCGGCTGCTCCCGCGTCTCCTGCGTGTCCGTCACGGGATCACGCCGCCCGGTATCGCGCCGACGAGCACCAGAACCAAAAGCGAAAGGCCGACGATCACCGCGAGCCAGTCCTCATTCGTGGGACGGGACGGTAAGCAACCCGTCAGCCCACGTCACGGGTTGTGATCAGCGCGAATTCAACCGCTACGAATGCGCCAACCGCTTGTTGACGAACCGGGTCAGCCATGCCGGTGAGAATCGGGCACCCGTCGCCAGGACCTTGCTCTGCGAACCGACCGGGAAGTGCACCTGATGGGCCGTGCGGCGCAGCCATGACGGCTCGATCGCCGCGATAATGGTGTCGGCGACGTTCTGTGCGGTGAGCCGGATGCCGAGCGATTGTGTCGTGCCGGTGCTGATGTTGTCCGTCATTGCGGTCTGCACGTACGCCGGCCATATCGCGATCACACGAATGTCGTGCCGGGCCCATTCGATGTCGAGGGCTTCGGTGATGCCGCGGATGAAGAACTTCGTCGCGCTGTAGTTGGCGAGCTCGGCCTGGCCGTAGATCGCCGACGCCGAGCCCAGGTTGACGACGACCGAGCCGGGTGTGGACCGCAGGTACGGGAACGCCGCGTGCAGGCCATTGACGACGCCCTTGGCGTTGATCTCAATCTCCTTGTGGTGAGCGCGGACGTCGATGTTCTCGAAGTAACCCGTGAGCAGGATCCCGGCGTTGTTGATCATCACGTCGAGGCGGTCACCGGCCGCCCTCGCGAATTCGCCTACCCGTTGCGCCATCTCGTCGGCGTCGGTGACGTCGAGGTGTCCGGTGATGATCCGCGCGCCGAGGTCGTCGATCTCGTCAGCCAGAGTCTTCAGGCCGACTTCATCGATGTCGTATGCGCCGACGGTATAGCCCTTCGCGGCAAACGTGAGTGCCGTCGTACGGCCGATTCCTGCCGCGGCGCCGGTGATGAACACGGCCTTGCTGTTAGCCATACGCCAAGTTTTACCGGCTCGGACGACCGCCAGCGACATGCTTATCAATTCTGCCCGGTGGCATTAGCCGCAGTGGCATGATTAGTTCGCTTCACAGGACCGGCTCATGTGTGACCAGCTCGTTCTCGGTGTTAGCGAAAAGTGTTAGGGAACTTAGCAATTGTGTCCTGAAGTCGCCTACCAGATCCAGAATGAGCATCTGCTGATTGGGATGGACGTCAGCAACGGCATCACATTGACGCGCATCTACGACAAGGTGACGAACCACGATTATCTGCGATTTCCCGTTTCGCTGTTCGAATTCTCCGTCGACAACGGTCCGGTCTATTTCAGCAACAGCGGTGTCGCAGTGTCGGGCACTCCCCAGCTCACCGCGGATGGCACCCAGATCACCATCAACGCCGCGGCTCTCCACGCCCCCGTGCGCTTCTCGCTTCATCTTGCGGCACCCCCTGGCGAGACTGCGGCCGTGCAGCGGATGTCGGTTACCAACGCGGGTGAGCAGGATGTCTTCCTCCGGACCGTCTGCCCGCGCATCCGCGGACTGGTCACGCGCGGGCACCCCCGCGACATGATGGGTATGGTTCCGCACGAGATCGGCTCCGTGGTTCAGCGCGGGTTGGCCCCGCCCGGAGCGGGGATTGCCGCGGTCCGACGGCATGACCGGCAGATCGACATCTTTGTGGTCGGCGAGCCCCTGCAGGTCGCTCCTCCCGGCGCCCCTGTGGCCGTAGTGGAGCGCGACGGAACCCCGGCGATGTTCGACAAGCAGGAAGATCTCTTCGTCGTCGGTGGTTCCGTCAACGCCCTTAGTGCCGGTGTGAGGTATCACGACACCGCCAACCAGATACCGAGGCCGATCATCATGACGGCGACCAGCCCGTCGAGGATGCGCCACGTCAGCGGGGTGGCGAACAGGCCGGCGAGCCGCCGCGCACCCAGGCCGAGGCTGAAGAACCACACCGCGCTGGCGGTGACGGCGCCGACGCCGAACAGCCAGCGCTCGTCGCGGTGCTCATTGGCCAGTGCACCCAGCAGCACGACGGTGTCGAGGTAGACGTGCGGGTTGAGGAATGTCAGCGCCGCGCATGTCACCAGGACCTGCGCCAGCCGGGCCGGCGCGACCTCAGCCGGCGTCAGCGCGGAAGGCCGCCACGCGCGCCGAGCCGCCAGCAGCCCGTAGCAGACCAGGAACAGCGCGCCGCCGAACTTCGCGATGTGCAGCGCCCCCGGATGCGCGTTGATCAGCGCGCCGACACCCGCGATGCCCGCGGCGATCAGCACGATGTCGGACACGGTGCACAGTGCCACTACCGGCAGCACGTGCTCACGTCGGATTCCCTGACGCAGCACGAGCGCATTCTGTGCGCCAATCGCGGCGATTAGCGTGAACGACGCGAGGAATCCGATGACCAGTGGTGAGCTCATGTATTAGACAGTAGGAAGCTGACCCTCATCAGTCCAGCTAATGATTCTTCATATGCATTAGAATTGCGAATGTACGAATGTACGTATATGGCCAGCAGGTCGCCGCTTTCGCGGCGTGCTCTCATTGGAGATGGCGCATTGTGGCCGCCGCACGCGTCACAGGAATGAGAATCTGCTTAGGCGAGCTTGGCAACAAGCTTGGCGGTCCGCCGTCACCCACCCGGACCCCGGGACCAGGGCCCAGGAGCCGATAAGATCTGGGGCAGACGGCAATGAATTTCCAGCAGGCACCGGCATGGAAGTCGTGCAGTGGCACTGCGAGCGCCGGGTGCTGCTCAACGGCCACCGCGGTCGTCGTCCGCTGACCTACGCCAACCCCGCTACCCCCGAATCACGTTCCGAATCACTCCGATTCCCTTGGGCTGACTGGGCGGTCCCGGTCATGGATCTCAGCCGGCGGGTGGGTCGCCTCAACCGCCGTGAACGGCTCGAGGATCTTGTACGTGTGCCGTGCGTGCCGGGGCACGACCCACGCGTTGCCCGGCTCCAGCAGGACCATCTGGCCCTCGCTGTGCAGCTCGGCGCGTCCGGAGATCACATAGCCCACCGTCTCGTAGTCCCGTGCGACCTCCGGCATCGGCGTCCCCGGAGCCTGGTCCCGCCACAACCGCATCCCCACGCCGACCCCCGTCGCCAGGTAGCGTTGGCCCAGCGCGCCGCGCGGCGAGTGCGTGCTGTCGACCTTGATGATTGTCTTGTCGCCCATGGAGCGATTGAACCCGCCGCGGGCTGCTCGCACAAGGAAGACGAGGGACCGCCGCCGGGCACCGTTGGTGCGCGCGGGCCCGTTCGGCTCGCTGGGAGCCCTCGGTAAGCGATTCCGGTGCGGGTGTAGGCGAGCTGACCTTCAACGCATTCCCACGGAGCCGTGGGCTTCACGGCCCAGTTCGAGTTCGGCACCACGTCCGCCCCCGGCGAACTGGCGGCGCCGGACCGGCCATCCGCAGCTGCTCGGGGTGGCCGCGCGGCGACCTCGTTCTTAATCCGCAGGCGCCTGCCCGACCGCCTGAAATAGCCCGGGGAGCGAGCGTCGCCAGGAAACCCGCCCTAACTTCGGCTCATCGTGACGTTCCTAGCCGCCACCACCGTCGACGCCGCCTGTGGTATCAGCACCAGCGCGAGCGCCGACATTGCGATGGTCCACGAGCCCGTCACATCGTGTAACGCGCCGATCGCAACGGGCCCGACTGCTGCGAGGATGTAGCCGACACTTTGTGCCATGCCCGAGACCTGACTGGTCTGGGTGGTCGACGTGCTGCGGAGCACCATGAACAGCAGGGCCAGGCTGATCGAGGCGCCGGGTCCCGTCATTACGCACATGACCCACAACGTGGGCCACTGATCAGTTGCGAGGAGTCCGACGAACCCGATCCCGCACACCGCCAGCGCCGCAACGGTAACGGCCCGCTGGTCATGGAATCGGCCGGCGATGATCGGCGCGATCAGCGACATCACCAACCCGGCCACCTGTCCCAACGCCAACACCGCGCCCGCCCCAGCTGGCGACATGCCACGCTCGATCAGGTATTCCGGCAGCCACGCGGCGAACGTGAAGAAGATCATCGACTGCGCGGCCATAAAGATCGTGATGGCCCAGGCGATCCGGTTGCGCCACAGTGAGTCCCGCTCGGCGCTGAGTTCCATGCGATGCAGCAGCCTCAGCTGTGGCGCCCACACCACCAGGGCTACCAGCACGAAGGCTCCCCAGCTGGCCAGGGTCATTCGCCAGCTGCCGCCGATGGCGTCGTTGATCGGCACGGTCAGCGCGGCGGCGGCCGCGGCACCTCCGGAAAGCGTCATCGAGTACAGCCCGGTCATCAGACCGGATCGGTGCGCGAAGTCCCGTTTGATCAGTGACGGCAGGACGACGTTGCAGACACCGATGGCCGCGCCGACGAGGGCCGATCCGGCGAACAGCGCGACGGGTGCGGGCAGCAGTCGGATCAGTATCGCCGCGACGAGGAGCACAAGAGCACCGAAGACCGTTCGTTCGATACCGAACCGGGCCGCGCACCGCGGTGCCACCGGCGCAGCGAGCCCGAAGGCAAGCACCGGCAGGGTGGTCAGCAGACCGGTGACGGAGCTGCTCCACCCTGTCGATGCCTTGATCTCGTCGACGAGCGGCGCGACGGACACCACCACCGGCCGGAGGTTCGCCGCGACGATCATGATGCCGATCGCGGCCACCACCGCGGCGGTGCCCACCGGCCTCGAGACGGCGTCTGGGTCGTCGGGCGCCGTTTCGGCCGGTGGGGGCTTACACGTCAACAGCCGACACCGACGATTTCAGCGCTGCGATCCGGGGGCTATATTCACACTTCGCAGCATTGTCGACGTCGACCACCAACAACAAATCGCCACCTTCGACCGGCGCGATCCGGTAGATGGCGGTGCGCGACACGGTTCCACCGGTGGGCACCGTGATCGCGGCCTCCATTTTCATCGCCTCGATGATGGCGATGGGATCGCCCGCGGTCACCGAATCGCCTCGAAGGGGTTGGTCGAACCGACCGAAACGCTGAGCCGAGCAGTTCAGTCGCTGACACCGACCGCGTTCACGGACCAGGCGATCCACACCACCTGGCGGTTCAGCACCGGAGATGAACAATATCGCTGGGTCAACCGGGCGGTGTTCATCGGGGAGGGACGACTCCTACCCGGCGGCGGCGGCGGACCACTCGGCATGCAGCACAACGTCTATCGCCTCGCCTGAGCGGCAGTGCGACAGATGCCGCGTTGCTCGGCCGTCCGGAGGGCTTGTGTGCCCGGGTCCGAGGTTGTGGAGGGACCCGGCCACGGGAGAGGGCAGATGTGCGGGACGCATTCATTCTCGATACGTTGGCGTCCATCGACGGGATGGTGTTCGTCCGCGTCGCAATCGAGCTCGCCGCCTAACGGCCGACGGCCGGCGAGAAGGTGTTGACCGTTACGCAGCGCGAGCTGGCGCCGCGGATGCAATGACGCTAAAGGAGGGACATGACCTACGAAGCGCCCGACCTCGACTTCGAAATGACCTACACGGTGCGGACAACCCACCCGCTTGAACCCACCGTCGGTTCACCGTTCGGGGCCAAGCAGTTCTGGCAAGTCAGCGAGGCAACTCTGGACGGAGCCCGGATCAAAGCCCACCTGGCCGGCGCAGGCCTGGACTGGATGTCTGTGAGCTCCGATGGCTACTGGCGGCCCGACGTGCACGCTCAGTTCCTCACCGACGACGCCGCGGTCATCCTCATGCACTACACCGGGCTGGTTCAGCAGACCGAGCACTTTGCCGCCGCCGCCGACGCGGATCAACCCACCGACTGGGCCGACCAGTACATGAGGCTCGCCGTGGGCTTCGAAACCGGGGCGCAGCAATATCTTTGGCTCAACACCAGCCTGTATATCGCCAAGGGCAGACTATTAGGAACGGGTCACATCGAGTACGAGGTGTACCGCGTGCTGTGACCGTTTCACCGATGGCACACAGCGCGACGCGGATCACTCCCGCACCGCGGCCCCCGGCACTCGCAGCACTTCACGCCGCACCCAGTCCGCTTGTCGAACCGACCGACACGATGAACCGAGCAGTCCGATCGCTGACACCCCCACCTCGTTCACCGGCCAGGCGATCCGCCCCACGTGGAGGCTGTGCACCGCCGACGACCGTTATCGCTGGGTCAACCGGTCTGTTTACGTCGGAGAGGGACGGCTTCTGCCGGGAGGCGACAACCGACTCGGCATGCAGCACAACGTCTACCGCCTCACCTGAGGGTCGATACCCGACACCAGGGTGCCTTGCCGCTGGGTGCCTCGGCGTGCTCGCTGTGTGCGGCCCTCAACTGTCGGCGCATGTTGGAGCGGGTTGCGTCCGGATGATGGCCGGCAGCTCGCCGGCCTCTGTCACCAACACCCGATGCAAGTCGCGCCGGATCAGGATCCGTTCCTCGGCGAGGTGAGTCGTGCACAACCGTACGGTTCTAGGATCCGCCACGACGATGAGAAAAAGCGGCCCGCCATCTTGATGAGAATCCTGAAAACCCTCAGGTAGACGCATCGGCATCCGCCGCGAAGTTTTGAGAAGCACAGGGGTGTGATGCGCTACGTGCCCGTGGCCAGCCCTGCCTACGTCGAGCGCTATCTGCGTGAGGGATTCATCGCCGAGTCCGCAGTTCACGCTCCCTCATTGGCGTAGAGCCACGACGCCTGCAGGACATGTTGGTGCGCAGAGTGTTTCGTCGTGCGATCTCGAGACCTATCCAGTTCGTGCCCACCGCCGAGGGATTCGGGGCAGCCGTACGCGCCGGGTTGGGCTGGGGCATGTATCCCGAGCGGTTGACAGCGCCGAGGTTGGCCGACGGCTGTTCGTACGGGTCTCCGATGCGCACCTCGACGTACCGCTGTTCTGGCAGTGCTGGAAGCTCGACAGCCCAATGGTCAAGCGCATCACGAGGCGGTCCGGTCGGCCGCCGAGGAACTGCGCCGGCGCCCAAGTAGTTTGAGCGGTCGCAGCCGTCCTCGAGACGCTGTCACCTGACCTTCACGACGACCTTTCCCCTTGCCCGCCCCGTCTCGACGTAGGCCAGAGCTTCCGGGATCGATTCGAATGGAAAGGCCCGGTCAACAACGGGCTGTATAGCACCAGAATCGATGAGAAAACCTAGCTCGCGCAACTGGTTTCCACTTGCCCTCATGAGCAAGAACGAGTATTTCACCCCGCGGCGTTTGGCCTTCCGCCTGATCCGGAAGCTCAGAGTACGTATCGCTTGTATCAAAAACCAGTTCACCCCGAACTCTTTGGCAAAGTCGGGTTCCGGCGGTCCTGCGACGGAGATGACTTGCCCGCCGGGTTTTAGCACTCGGAGTGACTTTTCGAGCGTCTCTCCGCCCAGGGTGTCGAAGACAACGTCGTAATTGCACACGATGGTTTCGAAATCATCCTTCTTGTAGTCGATGACGACGTCTGCTCCGAGGCCCTTCACCCATTCGACGTTCGCCGTGCTCGTGGTCGTGGCGACGGTGGCGCCGAGATGCTTTGCCAACTGGATGGCGATCGTCCCGACACCTCCGGAGCCCGCATGAATGAGCACCTTCTGCCCGGCTTGCAGGTTCGCCTTTTCGACCAGCGCTTGCCAGGCGGTGAGGCCGACCAGAGGTAGGGAAGCTGCTTGTTCCATGTCCAGCCCGTGCGGCTTCTTCGCGACGTCATCCTCGTCGATGGCGATCAACTCCGCGAAAGCGCCGATCCTGTCCTTGTCGGGCTTCGCGTAGACTTCGTCGCCCGGCTTGAATCGGTGAACACCTGGGCCAGCCTCAATCACAGTGCCGGCAAGATCGTTGCCCAGGACAATAGGCAGCTTGTACGGCAGGAGCGGCTTAAGGTCGCCATCCCTGATCTTAAGATCCAGGGGATTGATGCTGGCAGCGTGGATCTGGACCAATACGTCATCGTCCCGCAGTTCGGGCTCGGGAACGTCAATAGCCCGAATACCGTCCGCCTTCCCATACCTACTGACAACAAAGGCTTTCATCGTGTTTCCTTCCCCATCTCGTCGCCGGAAGCCGCTGCGTTGTGCAGGGCTCAGAGCCGCGGGATCCGCAAGCGACAGGCGTCCACCCAAGGCCTCGGTCCGATCGGACATCACAAGGTTGCTTCTCTGGCAGGCGCCGGGTGGAGTTGGCGGGCGAGAAACTCGACCTGATCGCGTACCAGTTCCTCGAACGCCTCTCCGATGTAGAAGTCGAAATGGCCGGCGTCGTAGCGTTTGATCTCCCCGAGCGGTGCGGTGCGCGCGTATCGCAGGGTCTGGGCTGGCGGCGTCACGGTGTCGGTGTTGCTGACGCAGAACAGGATCGGGAAGTGGACCTTCTTGGCCGCGCGCCCCGGCCGGTAGGCCATGATGGTCGGGGCGACCCGCGCCGCTGCCTCGTTTCGGAACGTCGTGTCGGCTGGCAGCAGCGCCTGGTAGCCGGGAAGGGCGTCGGGCGCGTTCATCAGGGCCACCGAACCAGGGGGGCCGGCGAGGGGAATCATTACCGGCGCGCGACCCAGGACCATGGCCGCCAGGTCGCGGGCGAGTACCGGAGCCAGCTTGAGGGAGGCAATCGGTCCCAGCGCGAGCGCGGAGGCTAACCCGTCGGTGAATGGGCACTGGGCCACGGCCGCTCGCAGTTCAGGATGGCGCGAGGCGACGTTGATCGAGTGACCCCCTCCAAAGGAGCTGCCCCAGACCGCAATCCGTGTGCCGTCGACATCCCGACGGGCCTTCACGTAGGCGATGGCGGCGTCCCAGTCGGCGAGTTGCCGTCTGATCGACAGGAGCTGACGGGGTTGGCCGCCGCTGTCGCCGAAGTGCCGATAGGTGAATGCCAACGCGGCGATGCCGGCCGCCGCGAACCGCTCGGCGAAGGCGTCCAAGCGCATCTCCCGGGTGGCGCCGAGGCCGTGCCCGAGAATGACCACGGGCGGCGACGTGACTCCAGTCGGCAGATACAGCCACGCAGCGCAGATGTCCTCGCCGGAGGCGAATGGGACGTCGTGACGGATGAACGGCTGCGAGGGGGTCATCACTGACTCACCACCCCATTGATCGAGCCGAGCCTGGGCACCCGGCCCGAGTCGAGCGCCCGCGCGTACGTGTCCCCGTGGTAAAGCGGGAGTTCGCCGATGGAGTCGGTGGCCGCGATGTAATTCTTCATCAGTTCCTGGCCATCCTTGGACTTGCCGGTGCCGAGGAACTCGGTGCGCTCGACATGCAAGCCCTCCGGCAGCGACATCGAGCCGCCGAAGTACACCGCCCTCTTCACCGCCGCGACTGCCTCTCTGGGCCGCAGGCCGAAGTACTCGGCAAGTTCGGTCGCACGCGTGACCACGTCGTCGGGCGCAACGACCTCGTCGACGGCCCCGTTGGCCAGGGCTTGCGCGGGCGTGAACGGTTTGCCCTCGAGAATGGCAACTAACGAACGGTGGGTGCCGATCAGCCGGGTCAGTCGCTGGGTGCCGCCACCGCCGGGATTGATACCCAGCAGTATTTCGGGCTGGCCGATGAAGAAGTCCCCGTCAGCCATGACGCGCAGATCACATGCCCAGGCGAACTCGGCACCCAGGCCCAGAGCCGAACCGTTAAGGGCGGCAACGAAGATGACGCCGCTGGCGTTCATCCGCAATAACGTCGCGTGCAGGCGGTCGAGCTGGACCGCTGGCCACAGCGGAGTCCTGCGGACCACCGTCTCTAGTACGCGAGCTCGTTCCGCGCCTCTGGCCGCGCGGGCAACCGCGGAGGCGCCGCGTCGGCCCAACGGTGGGACATCGGCGCTTTCTTCTTGCAGCCAGGGCACGTCGGCATGGCTGATGAACCGCTCGGGATGCGCCCCGGTAAAGACGACGGCCCGGACGCCGGGGTCGCGGTCGACCCGATCCACCAACTCCTCGAGTTGTTCAGCCAGTTTGAGGCCGAAGAGACCCAGGGGGCCGCCGTCGATCCGGACGATCAGTATTGCTCCGCGGTCCTCGATGTCCAGGCGACCCCTGGTTTCCTGTGTCATGCGCCTGTCCTCTCGCGTGAAGCGTGGTAACGAAGTTATCGACTACGATAACAAAGTTATTCCGAGTGTGGCAAGGCCAGCCTGGCTGGTCGGCCGTCTCGGGCGGAGCTGGCTGTGGAAACCGGGTGGAAACATGCACAACATGTCGGCAGATCCGATGCGCAATGGAGTGCGGGAGCGGCTCGTGCAAGCCACGATTCGCCTACTGGCCGAGCAGGGACCCTCCGCCATCAAGGCGCGTACGGTGGCGTCGGCAACGGGACTGTCGACGATGGTGCTCTACCGCCACTTCGGGGGGATACCCGAGCTGATACGCGCGGTTGTCGACTATGGCTTCAGGGAGCTCGACAGAGCGTTTTCTGAGGTGCCGGTGACGGATGATCCGATCGCGGATCTCTTTGTCCTGGCATTGACATGCCGGCGGGTCGCCCGCGAGAACCCACACCTGTATGACCTGATGTTTGGACTGTCGACTCGTGCGACGTACCGACCGCTGACGGATTCGGACGTTCGGTTGAGTGGACGCTCGCCGGCTTTTCGTGGCGTCTACGCTCACATAACCGACGCGTGTGCTCGGCTGGTGAGCTCGGGCAGGGTTAGGCAGCAGGAACCCGAGGGTATCGCCGCACAGTTGTGGAGCTTCGTGCACGGTTTCGT
The DNA here is from genome assembly GCA_963799495.1 of uncultured Actinomycetota bacterium. Classification (GTDB taxonomy): domain Bacteria; phylum Actinomycetota; class Actinomycetes; order Mycobacteriales; family Mycobacteriaceae; genus Mycobacterium. The sequence goes on along the minus strand of CAWCXH010000006.1, from coordinate 561,857 downwards.
AAGCTTGGAATTGGCCGAGCACTTCGTCGAATTCGATGATCCGGTTAGGCAGGTAATGCTGCCAATGGGGGTGAATCTTGCTGTGGGGCTTGGCGACAAGCGCGATCGTGCCCAAGCATCACACGCGGTGGCCGAGCGGCTTCACGACTCGACCACAGGGCCTGGCGAACGTCGGGAGGCTAGAGCGACGACGCGTTCTCGTAAGCGGGCCCGTTGACACCTGGCACGAGTTGGTCGTGCCGCCCCAATGCCTCGACCTCACGCTCGAGGGACGGAGCCACCTGGGCCGCGAATCGTCTCATCCAGGGCCATGCGGCCGGCGAGTTCAGGGCTGCCTTTGCCCAATTGGCGAGGACGACGGCGCGCGGGACGTAGACGCGGCTGCGTCGGCGCACGAGCCCGTCGACGATCGCGGCGGCCGCCCGGTCAACGCTCGTGGTGACGTTGCCCGGATACGGCAGCCGTGCGCGTAGGTCCTGGAATGAGGGGAGGTCCGCCTCGGCACCTCTCACAAGGTCCGTGTCGATCCACGAGGGATGCACAAGCCCGACCGTGACACCGAGGTGCGCGACCTCTTGGCGGTAGGCCAGGGCGAGCATTTCGACTCCGGCCTTACTTGCGGCGTATGAAGCCAACCCGGCCAATGGTGTGAACGATATCGCCGACGCCACGACCATCGCGTGGCCTCGACTGCGCTCCAAATGAGGTGTCGCGTACTTGAGGGTGCGGAAAACGCCGTTCAGGTTGATGTCCAGTACTCGCTCGAACGACGCCTCGTCCGCTTGCCGCACCGTCCCATAGGTCGCAACCCCAGCGTTGGCGACGACGATGTCGATGCCACCGGTGGTCTCGGCGCAATCGTCGATCGCCGAGCGCAAAGCACTACCGTCGCGTACATCGACCTCCCGCCACGATGCAGCGGGGCCCAGGTCATCGGCAAGGCCACGCAACCGGTCGGGCTCGAGCCCGATCACGGCCAGGCGTGCACCTCGGGCGGCTGCAAGTCGCGCCACTCGCTCGCCTATGCCGCGTGCGGCTCCGGTAATTATCAGTCTTCGGCCGGCCAAGTCTTGCTTCATCGCATAACGATAACTTCGTTATCACTAAAGCGCAACAGGTTTCGCAATGCCGGGCTCGGCGGGGTAGCGCCACAACCGGCCATCGACCCGGAGCGTTTCGACGCTTCTTGTGAGCGGTAGCAGTGCCGCGTTTACTGCGGAAGGCGTCAAAACCATTGCGTTTGATGGCGCTAACGGCGGTCAGCAACCTGCTGCGCGTCACATCGGGATTGTTTCCCGCGCCCATTCGGTGCGGCTGATCGGTGTGCCATTCCGGATCGACGAGGCCCACCAGCGCCTTAACGCTTGGTACCGCGCACATTCCGTTGCGGCATCGAGGCGAGCCGCTACCCAACGTGACTGTAGGCGCGGTCACGCGGCGAGGAAGTTTGTGACCTCGGTGGCGAAGGCTTTGGCGTGCTGGAACAGGAAAGCGTGACCGGCGTCGCTGTAGAGCACGAGGATGGCGGAATCTAGGTGCTGGACGGCGACGTAGGAGGCCAGGGCGGGGATCATCACGTCGTGGACGCCGTTGGCGTAGAGGACGGGCTGCTTGATGGTCTCCAGGTTCGATCGCACCGTGTCGAACGGAACCGACAGGATCTGCCCCACCGCTGCGAGCTGGCCCATCGCCGCCTCCTCGGACACCGCAGGGCCACCCGTGGCGAGCCGTTTCGAGACGTTGGCGAGGTGCTCGAAGCCTGAGGCGCGAGCCGCGTCGGTTTCGGGGTAGAACAGGTAAAGCAGGTCGTTCTCGTCGGAATCGGGTTTGGCCATGATGCGAAGGACTTCCTCGCTCATGTCCGGCATCCCCGGCACCAGGCCGCCTGGAGCACTGCCGGCCACAACAAGTTTGCGGACGAGTTCGGGTCGACGCAGCGCCACCTCTTGAGCGACGATGCCGCCCAGCGACCATCCGAGCAGGTCGACCGTGGGCAGGCCGAGCGCTTGGATGAATTCGATTGCGCCCTCAGCGAATCCCTTGACGGAGTCGCGCGGCTCGCCGGTGGAGTAGCCGATCCCGACGTTGTCGAACAGGATCACGTCGTGCTCGGTGGCCAGGTAGTCAAGGAACGACGGGTCCCACCAGTCGATGGTCCCGCGGAAGCGGTGGAGCAGGACGAGGGGAACACCGCCGCGCGGACCGATGCGACGGTAGGTGAACCGAGCGGACGGACCGGCCACGGAAAGGTCTTCGGCGGTGTCTGCCAGATATGTGCTCATTGACGGTTTCCTTCTTGTTGTTGTGGTTGGTGGGTGGGCGGACGTCAGCCGGCGAGCCGATTGAATTTGCGGACCTGCTTGTCGAAGGCGCCGGCGGGAACCAAGCGGCGCAGTGTGCTGAGCCGTCGCGCCCTCGGGCTGGCCGGGTAGCGCAGTTTGGGCGTGGGGTCGGTCGCCGCGGCGACGATGGCCTTGGCGACGGTGGCAGGGTCGTCGCCGTCGTTCACCGCCTGCGCTACTACCTGGCCGGCGGTGTGCCGCTGTTGCGCGTAGACCTGTAGCGGGCGGTCGGGTGGTGCGGTGTTGTCGTCGAAGCCGGTTTTGGTCCCGGCGGGCTCGACGAGAAGTACTCGCACGCCGTGCTCGCGGACCTCGTGGTCTACGGACTCGGAGTATCCCTCGATCGCGTATTTGGTTGCGCCATAGGCGGCCATGTAGGGCGCGGGGATGAACCCGAATATGGATGAGATATTGATGATTCGTCCGCTTCCCTGGGCACGCATGTGCGGCAGAACGGCCTTGGTCATGCGGATCACGCCGAAGACATTGAGGTCGAAGAGGCGCTGGGCCTGGGCGATCGAGTTTTCCTCGGCGGCCCCCGAGGCGCCCATACCGGCATTGTTGACCAGGACGTCGATTCGCCCGAACTGCTCGAGCACCCGCCCGACCAGTCCGGTGACCGATTCGTCACTGGTGACGTCGAGATCAAGGAACGTCATGCCGTCGCGTTCGTTGATTCCGCCGGTGTTGCGGCTGGTTCCGACGACCTCGAAACCCGCTTCGACGAGCGCGAGAGACGCGACCTTGCCGATCCCGGAGGACGCACCTGTTACCAGTGCCACCGGCCGAGTGGTTGCCATGTTGAACTCCTGACTACATTGGATTATGATCGTAATATAAAAGAATGCGGGCGGCAGGGCAAGTTATTCCTGCCAGCGGCTGGAGGAACGTGCGGTGAGGTACGGAAAAGAGCACAAGGAATCGACGAGGCGCCGGATCATCGAGTCGGCCGGCCGTCGGTTCAAGCAAGACGGCATCGACGGCTCGGGCATCGCCACGCTCATGAACGATGCGGGCCTGACAAACGGTGCCTTCTACGCCCACTTCGCATCCAAGGACGATCTCGTTGCCACCGCGGTCGCCGAGCAGTTACGCGAACAGGCCGCGAGCTTCAGTGTCTTCCCGCCCGACCACGCGGGACTCGAGCAGTTCGTGCGCAGCTACCTGTCGATCGAGCACCGCGACAACCCCCAGAGCGGCTGCCCGTCGGCCGCGCTGCTCGACGAGATCGGGCGCTGCACCGATGGCACCAAGCAGGCCTACACCGACGGTGTGCTGGTCGTCATCGACACTGTCGCCGCGCGCCTGGAGACACACGATCCAGAGTCGGCTCGGGTACAGGTGCTCAGCGCCTTCGCCATGATGGTCGGGACCCTGCAACTCTCCCGCGCACTGGCCGACCGGCAGCTCGCCGATGCGATCCTAGAGCAGGGCATCCAGAACGCCCTCGCGCTGTTGAGAACTGGGCAGGAGAGCTGACTCCTGGCCGATGCCCTGCCGATGACGAGATCCAACTCGTGCGACCGGCGACATCATGCTGTCGACCAACATCACGCTGAAGTCATCGACACCAAGACGAATGTGCGCACTGGGCCGGCAACCGATGCCTGACAGGTTGACTGAAGTGGCTCGGACAGTTCCTCAGCCAGAACGACCTCCAGCGGGCCCGACGAACCGGCGAGCACCACGCGAATTTTGTGTTCGCTGCGTTGGACATCGAGTGGAGGCAGAGCATGAATGCGATCGTCCCCTGACGCCTCACGCGCGAAGTATTGCGCAGCCTGGACCGCGTGCGGAAGGGAAGTGCGTCCCCGGAGGAATCTGTTGTCCAGCCGCCCGTCGAGATACAAACGTACGAGTTCGGCCGAATCGGTTGAGTCGACTCGTCCGTAGCACAGGCCCTCGGGTAGCACGAGCATGGTTGCCGCGAACCGATCACCACCCAGATGTGAGCACTCCCAAGTCAACTCGGGATATTGCGCTGCGATCGCCGCGGTCGCGCTGCGCCCCCGAACAGCGCAGCATTGATCGTGCTTGCCGTGCGCACAGACCGCGACGAGCGGATCAGTGGACAATTCGCCGTCGGAACCATCGAGCGCAAGGTCCAGATACTCTCGAGGATCGCTGACCTCACCGGAGTACAGTGCCTCGCTGCCCTCACCGGACTCTGCGATGAACCAGCGCCATCGCGGTGTTGCGGAACGGCGGCCGGGGCGACGTATCGCGGCAATCCGTATGCCCGCTGCCTCGACGCGGCGAGCAATGGCACGCCCGAGGTCGGGGTCGATGATCGCAGAATGCAGAAATGCCGAATGCCCCCAGGCCCCAGACAGTTCGAGCAGGGCCCAAGACAGTCCCGCCGACGCCGTGCCGTACATCGGATCGTTGCGAGCCAGCGATTGGTCACTGCATGGGGGCCGCTTCGCCGAGGTCATCCTCGGCCCGGCGAGATCGACTGTTCATATTGGTCCGCGGGTACCACGACCGCCTCTCGGAGCAGCCTCCGAATCAGCACCGTGGCGTCAGCGCGGTCAAGGGATGGCAGGGAATCCGCATCAGCGATGAGCCCACGATGAAGCGCCTGAACAGCTGGCGCGCACGACTCCGGAAAAGTCATGGTTCGGTCTGGTAGGCGCAGCACGACACGGCCGGCGTGGTGATCGATCGTGGCGACGAGTCCGTGGCGCCACCGAACCGTCGTGGTGCCGGCGAGTTCGGCAGCCTCGACTGAGGCCAGCGGCCGGACTGACACAGGTCGTGTGCGTTCCGCGTGGCGTTGAGACAACCTCGCGGCCGCGCCCTCGCTGACCTCGGCAGCGCGATGGCGCATCGTGTCGACTACTTCGGCCATGATCTTGGCCGCCATCGCTGCCATCTCGTCGTGATCCGCGGGATCGATGCCCATCGGCAAAGACTTCCTGAACTCGCCGACCGTGGCCAGTGTGTCGACGACACCCTGAACCACATCGAGGCAGGTCAACGCGGAAACCCCGATGGTCAAGTGGATCGACGTTGTATCCAGCGCTTGCGCCGAATGAATCCACCCGCGCGGCAGATACAGCGCGTCGCCGGCCGACAGCACGGTGTCGATGACCGGCTCGCCACTGACACGCTCGATGATCGCCGCGCGATGGTCGGTCCACGGCTGCGATGACAGGGGATCGTCGTGTACGGGTTCATGCACGATCCACCGTTTCTGCCCGGCGGCCTGCAAGACGAACACGTCATGTACGTCGTAGTGCGGATCGAACCCCCGGCTATTTGGAGGGGAAACGTACGCGTTGGCCTGCGTCGGGTGACCCAGGTCGTCGACCATGCGACGAACGAACTCGATCAGCGGTGGCCACAGCCGATGCAGCCCCTGCAGCACTATTGTTGCGCCGGAGGCGAATTGGGCCAGCACCTTGGCGGAATCCACTTGATCTGGCATCTCGGCACCAAAGCCGGCCGGCCCAACGTAACACTCGCGCGCCAAGACGTCGCCGTGCTTGGCCATGCGAACAAACGGCGCGCGAACCCCGCGCTCGGCGATCAGCTCATCAACCGTCGACGGCGACAGCAAATCGGTGAAGTCGCGGGGCAGCGCGCCGGACCTGCTGAGTAAGGGCTTGCGACCCCAATACTGCGTGGCGAACGCCTGAGGATCAATGGCAACGCAGCGACTCAGCATTGAGAATCGGTCACGCGGTTCCGTCCGCGCCGCCGTCCTGGCCTTTGGGGTTCGACCCGCCGTCGGCAGGTCCTTCGCCTTCGCCTGCGGTTCCGTCCGCGCCGCCGTCCTGGCCTTTGGGGTTCGACCCGCCGTCGGCAGGTCCTTCGCCTTCGCCTGCGGTTCCGTCCGCGCCGCCGTCCTGGCCTTGGGGGTTCGACCCGCCGTCGGCAGGTCCTTCGCCGCCGACCCCAGAGGTCGTGATGTCGTCATCGTCGAGTGCCATGGTGATCCTTTCTTTTCTTTCTGATAAGCGCAATGCATCGCCACTATTAGGTTAGGTGCCCTGCGTCGGTTACCACGTGTGGTTCGCAGCGCTTACGCCACGAGGTGTTGCCGCCAGAAGCCCAAACCAAACGACTCAGTACGTCTGGGATCTGACCGACACTCAACGCCACGGTTCCGATGCCGCCCAGGGTTTCTTCGAGCGCACTCATGGCCTGCTGCGCGACAAGTCCGCGCGTCGAGCGTCGTCGTAGGTTCGCCGGGGCGTGATCTATTGTGGGCAAGTTGGTTTCGGCCCATTGCGTGAGGTCGTCAAGAGGTATCACCAGGGCTTGCCCAGATCGGTGAGGCGGTAGTAGACACATTGCGGCGAAATGGATTCGCGCCGCCGCAGCACTAATCCGTCACGCACGAGGCCACGAAGCGTCGCGGATAGCATCTTGCGGGACACGCCGCGGACGTCGCGAAGAAGTTCGCTGAACCTGAGTTGGTCTAAAGCAGCAGCCAGGAGTTCTGAGCCGCGCTAACAAGGATTGGAGAGGGCTTGGTCCGTCGTCCCGCCTAGGTTGGCATGCCAGTGAGGTCGACACATCGTGGACTGAGGTTCGCCGCTTTTCTGGGGGCTTCTGATCTTGGTCCACTGAACCCGAGCATTTTCTATTCGTGTTAAAACCACTTCTTGACGGACGACCTCATTGACCACATCACAGCTCCGTCCGACGCCGACGGGTGTCGATGCGAAGATATCCGTATGACTCGGCCAGTGATTGGCGAATCGGACAGCGGGGCTCCGACGCGCCCCGCGGGGTCGTCCGCTGCCCCCACTAGAAGACTGAATGAGCATCATGAATAGCAATAGCGCCCACCCGAGAAGGCTTCGTGTTTCAACGCTGGCAGCAGTAGCCAATCCGTCGTACACCCGGATCGACACCTGGAACTTGCTCGACGATGCGTGTCATCACCTCCATGTCGTACACCGGGCCGGGCTGGACACCACGCACGCGGCAGCCCGGGCGAAGCGGCTGCTGGATCGCCTGGGCGCCTACGAACGGTACTGGCTGTACCCGGGCGCGGCGAATCTGGAGGCCTTCCGCGACTATCTTGCCGAACTGGCAACGGAGCGGCTGACCGACGAGGTGTCGCTGGCGGTGCGCCTGCTGTCGGAGTATGGCGACCGCGCCGCATTGTTCGACATGCTTGCGCCGCTGGCCGATCAGGAGCTGGTGGCACGCGCGAAGCGACAACAGTTCTACACCGTTCTGCTGGCCGACGATTCTCCATCCTCGGTTCCCGAAAGCCTGGCGGAAAGCCTGCGGGCACTGCGCGATCCGTCCGACGATGTGCAGTTCGAACTACTTGTCGTGTCCAGCGTCGAGGATGCCATCACCGCGGTCGCACTTAACGGCGAGATCCAGGCCGCGATCATCCGCCATGACCTGCCGTTGCGCTCGCGGGACCGACTGCCGCTGATGACGACGCTGCTCGGTGCCAAGGACCTCCCCATCGTCCCGGGCCACGGTCACGACTGGGTCGAGTGCGGCGAGTGGATCAGGGAGCTGCGGCCGCACATCGATCTGTACCTGCTCACCGACGAATCAATCGCCGCGTTGACCGACGACGCGCCCGACATCTATGACCGCACCTTCTACCGGCTCAACGACGTCACCGACCTGTACAGCACGCTGCTGGCCGGTATACGGACCCGGTACGCCACACCATTTTTCGACGCCTTGCGCGCTTACGCGGCCGCACCGGTGGGCCAGTTTCACGCTCTGCCCATCGCGCGGGGTGCCAGCATCTTCAACTCCAAATCGCTGCAAGACATGGGCGAGTTCTATGGCCGCAACATCTTCATGGCCGAGACGTCCTCGACATCCGGGGGGCTCGACTCGCTGCTAGACCCGCACGGCACACTCAGGAAAGCAATGGACAAGGCCGCCGATACCTGGTGTGCCGAGCAGACATACTTCGTCACCAACGGGACGTCCACCGCGAACAAAATCGTCGTGCAATCACTGGTCCGCCCCGGCGACATCGTCCTGATCGACCGCAATTGCCACAAGTCGCACCACTACGGGCTGGTGCTGGCCGGGGCGAGCCCGCTGTACCTGGACGCCTACCCGCTGGAGCCGTTCGCGATCTACGGCGCGGTTTCGCTGCGCACCATCAAGCAGGCCCTGCTCGACCTCGAAGCGGCGGGGCAGCTGCACCGAGTGCGCATGCTGTTGCTGACCAACTGCACCTTCGACGGCATCGTCTACCACCCGCGCCGGGTGATGGAGGAAGTCCTGGCGATCAAGCCCGACATCTGCTTCCTCTGGGACGAAGCCTGGTACGCCTTCGCCACCGCGGTGCCATGGTCGCGGCAGCGGACCGCGATGATCGCCGCTGATCAGCTCGAGGCAATGCTGAACTCACCGCGGTACCCCGAGGAGTACCGGCACTGGCGTGAGTCGATGCGCGGCGTCGACCGCTCCCAGTGGACCGAGCATCGGCTGCTTCCCGACCCCAAGCTGGCCCGGGTCCGGGTGTACTCGACGCATTCCACTCACAAGTCCCTGTCCGCGCTGCGGCAGGGGTCGATGATCCACATCCGCGACCAGGACTACGCCCAAAGCGGCGAGGCGTTCGGCGAGGCGTTCTTGACCCACACCTCGACCTCGCCCAACCAGCAACTCCTTGCCTCGCTGGACCTGGCCCGCCGGCAGGTCGACATCGAAGGCTTCCAGTTGGTTCGCTACGCGTACAACATGGCGCTGGTCTTTCGGCATCGGATGCGCATCGACCCGTTGATCAGCAAGTGGTTCCGCATCCTCGACGAGGCCGACCTGGTACCCGAGCAGTACCGGGCATCCCGAGTTCGCTCCTACCGTCAGGTCAGTCAGGGCGGGCTGGAGGGCTGGAATGAGGCGTGGAAATCCGATGAGTTCGTGCTCGATCCGACACGAGTCACGCTGTTCGTCGGCAAGACCGGGATGAACGGATACGACTTCCGCGAGAAGATCCTCATGGAGCGGTTCGGCATCCAGATCAACAAGACCTCGATCAACAGTGTGCTGCTGATCTTCACGATCGGAGTCACCTGGTCAAGCGTGCACTACCTGCTCGACGCACTGCGGCGGGTGGCCTCCGACTTCGACCGGAACCTCAGCACCGCCGGCAGGGCCGACCGTGCTCTGCAGCAGCGCCGTGTCGAGGAAATCACCACCGATCTGCCACCGCTGCCCGATTTCAGCGAATTCGACGCGGCGTTTCGCCCCGACGGCGCCAGCTCGTTCGGCGACATGCGGTCGGCGTTCTACGCCGGCTACGAGGAATCCGACCGTGAGCACGTCCTGCTCGGCGCCGCTGGACGACGCCTCGCCGAGGGCAAGACCCTGGTGTCGACCACGTTCGTCGTGCCCTACCCACCGGGATTCCCGGTGCTGGTGCCCGGTCAGGTGATCTCCAAGGAAATCCTGTACTTTCTCGCCCAGCTCGACGTGAAGGAAATCCACGGGTACAACCCCGACCTCGGGCTATCGGTCTTCACCGAAGCGGCGATCGCACGCATAACAGCGGCCCATCATGCCCCCAACGGCATGCCCGGTGCCCAGGCGCCGGCGGCGGACATAAGCGGCCGCGCTTCGACCGATTGACGCCCACGGAAAGCAAACTCGTACCGCTGAAACAAACACATACCCGCGAGTACGACGACAAGTCTTGAGCGCGCTCGTTCTCACTGATGTCGATCATGGGTTTTGGATGACAGGTGGCGAATGCGCCACGAATGAGACGAAGCTCGAAGGCCAGCAGCTCGCCGGTTTCGCGGCCGTGATCGAGTTCGGCAGCTTCGACTCCGCGGCCGAGCGACTACTTGTGACACCCTCGGCCCCGAGCCAGCGCATCAAGGCGTTGGAGCAGCGGGTCGGCCAGGTCCTCGTTGTCCGCCAAAAGCTCTGCCGGGCAACAGCAGCCAGCGTTCCGCTGCTGCGCTTGGCGGCGCAGACGGCGATGCTGGAATCCGAGGCACTGGCTGAAACGGGCGGTGGATCGGCGGAGCGAACCCGGATCGCAATCGCAGTCAACGCCGACTCGATGTCGACCTGGTTCACCGCTGTGCTCGGGCAGTTGCCCGACGTGTTGGTCGACATCCGAATCGAGGACCGCTGCGGCGCCAGCGCCGTCGCTGGCACCCTCGCCCGACACTTCCACAGAACAGAAGCCGAGGACTACCTGCCGGTCAGACGAGCGGCGCCGCCGAGCCGGGCCAAAGTCGGCTCAACGGCCGCGAGACAACCGGCTGTCTCGGTATCGCCGAACACGCCTGCGCAAGCCGCAGCAGCTGTGGCGGTAGCGTAAGTCGTTGGCAGGCGCTGCGGTTGGCACGTGGCCGTCCGTACGGGTATCCCCAGGTGAGGCCACGCATTTCTCTACCAGCCCGTCACCACGCCGACGATTCCCGCTGTCTAGTCAGGATCAATGGCGCGCGTCGATGTTTTGCAGTCGCAGGCTGCCCCGGGCGAGTTGGTTGCCGTCCTGGTCGGTGATCGTGACGTCCCACAACTGTTGGGTGCGGCCTTGATGTACCGGCGTGGCGCGCACCGCGGCGGTGGCCGCCTGGGTGGAGCGCAGAAAGTCGGTGCTGTTGTGCACCCCGACGGCGATTTGTCCGCGCTCGGCGACCGCCGCGCTCGCACCGACGCTGGCGGCGCTTTCCACCGCGGTGGTGTAGACGCCGCCGTGCACGACGCCCCACGGCGTGTGGTGTTGGGGGCCGAGGTCTAGTGTGCCGGTCACGAGGTGGCCGCTCACCTCCGTGAAATGCAGTCCGGAGGCGGCGAGGAACGCGCTGGCGTCCTCCAGGTTGGCCGGAATCGGTACGCGAGGGGAGTCGGTCATGTGTTCTCCTGTGCTAGGGACCGCGAAAGGTGTTGCGGCGGTTAAGTGAAGTGGATATCGGTGAGGTCGATCGACACCATCAGTTCATCGGGCATGAGCCGCCCGTCGGGATCGCAGCGATACGCGCGTCGCTTAGATGGAACTTTGATCCCGTCGGTGCTGACGATGTCGTGGACGTATTGGATGGCCGAAAATCCGCCGGCCACATCGACGCGGTAGTCGTGGCGGCGTAGCAGGTGGTCCCCGCCGAAGTAGAACTCCTGCATGGAGCTGTGGCTGGCGATTTCGGCCGGGAAACGCACTTGCAGTCCCGCCCATGTCTCACCGTTGTCCTCGACCGGGTCGATTTCTTGGACCGAGAAACCGGGCAATGCCATCAGGAACGGGGTGGTTAGGTACGTCCACAACGCGTAGCCGTTGAAATAGCCGCGCTGCAACGGATCCCAGGGGGTCATCAGCTGGTGACCGGCGAACGAGTCCCGCGGATTGCGTCGCTCGGCGACGAGGCGCCCATCCAGCTTTTCGATCGCGATGCGCTCGGGGGTGAAGTCGGTTTTCTGGTCGGCCGCGCCGAAGGGGTGCACGGACGCCCACTCATGGTGCAGCGTCACCGCAATCCGCCGTGGTGCGGGATCCTGCGGTTGATCCTTGATGTCCCAGAGCTTGCCGCCGCTCACGATCGTCGCTTCGACCCGGCTGAATTCACGCCAGTGGTCGAGCCCGCCGTGGGCATTCAGCACCGCGGTGAGCAAGTCGCTCATCAGACACTCCTTTGGCCGATCTTCCCAGCTCGTTCAGTAAACACATCAACGGGACGGCTTCATCCAGATCCCGAGACGATCTTGGCCACGTCTGGGTCGATCGGCACCGCGAAGCATGATGGATCAGCGATCCGATCGAATGCTTCGCGATGTCGACCAAAACCGTTGGGAGCCTGTCGGCTCATTGAGCTATTCGGATAAGCCACCTGAGATCAGCCGCCCGGCCTCGACGGGTTGCCAGAGCTGCTGCGCTATCGCCCGCGGCCGCGCGGGCACCACGAGACGAGATGGGGGCCGTGCGGCGCGGGCATCGACGACCTTCGATGCGTTTGCCAGGTGCGGTCCCGGCCGCACTGTGACGCGGGTCACTCATCGGCGTCAATTGGCGGCGTCCCAAGCCGCGCACTGGCCGGGTTTCTGCCAACCAGCGATCAAATACTGCCACCGGAATTAATGCTCTGAGCTCTGTGTTTGATAGGTCAGACCGGCACAAAAGGAACCATCATCACCGGCCGACCTAGCGTCCGAACCGCGACGTTCGCGCCACGGCTTGAACACGGCACAAGAAAGAAGGCACACCACAATGAACAAGTTCGGATTTGCCACCGTCGTCGCCAGCGGGCTGGTCGCCGCAATCCTCGGCCTGGCCGCGCCCGCTCAAGCCGTCTCTGGCGCCGATGCGCCGGCCGTCTTGGCGTCGGCGACCAACATCCCAACCGGGATCGACCATCAGGTGTGGCTCGATCAGATAGGCCCGCACGTGAACGTCCCGCAAGTCGACACGAGCGTGCGCGCAAACCCGAGCGGGCGGCGTTGACCACACTCAACACGAACAGGGCACCCGCAATCCGGGTGCCCTTTTTCGTTGGCAGCGCTGGTCGCGCTGTGGTCGGCGCCCCACGCCGGCGTGATGTGCGTTTCAAGGTCGGCGATTCGAAGTGGCCAGGGTGTGGCGGGGCTTGATGCGGCATGCAGTGGGCCGAGGCCAACTTCGGCAATTCAATCGCGGATCCGGCTGTGGAACCACTGGTAGGTGATAGCGACGGAGCCGTCGTGGTTGCGGTGGCTGGTCGGGAACTTCGCCAGGCGGGGCGTTCGTCGCCGAGGGGTCGGTGACCATGATGAGCGAAGAAGCGGTCGAGGGTCTTGTTGCCGCTCGGCGATAACGTCGTGCAGCGGCTCGGGGATACGAATCGCGGCGTCGTAGTCGCCCGACCTTGGTCTGGTCATGCCAGAACGCGGGCAGCCCGCCGTCGCGGCCGAGGCAGTCCCAGCGGATCTGCAGCACCTCTCCGATGCGCCGGCCGGTGGTGGCGGTGATTTCCCACATGTGGCGCAGCATCTTGTGCAGGGCGTTGAACATGATCGAGCAACTCACCATAGTGACGATGCGGGTCTTTCCACCGGGATACTTGATCGCCAGCGACGGCTGCCCATCGCGTTGACAGCGGCGCTGGGTCGGCGATCGTCCGGCCCATGTGCTCGCCGTCCGGCACGGTCGGGTTGTGCCCGCCGCCGGGTGCGTCGATCTCCAGGAAGGCCCCCCAGTTCGATTGCTGCCCTGCGGATTCCGTCAACGACTCCGCCAGCGAAGCCAATCTCGCGATGCCACATTGAGTGAGATCGAACGGCAAATCCGTCGAGTGCCAGATTGATTGCGAAAAGTGCCAACTCCACTGAGACCGGACACACGCAATCGAGACGAGGAGGGCTGATTCATCCGATGAAAACGGCGACGTTTACCGGTAACCCTGCATTTCGATTCCGCACTATTCGTCGCCGCGCGGCGGGTGGGGAGCCAGGGAATTTGGGCTGATCGGCTCGCTTGCAACTCCGACTGGCCCGAGTGGCCGCGACACCGGGGTTACAGTTGTGGCGTGCCGCAAGAAAAGGGCGCGACGCGGTCCAGACTGACATCACGAGGCGCAGCGACCCGGACCCGGATCGTGCAGGCCGCCGCCGAATTGATGCATGCGCAGGGCGTGGCGGCAACGACGATTGACGACGTGCTGGCCGCCAGCGCGACGAGCAAATCCCAGTTCTACCAACACTTCGATGACAAATCCGAGTTGGTCTACGCGATCATCACGGTGCGCGCCGACGAGGTCCTGTCGTGGCAGCGCCTGCGACTCGAGAAGGTGGATTCGTTTCGCGGGCTTTACCAGTGGCGGGACGCGATGGTGCAACGCTGCGCCTTGCGAAGCGGCCTGTGGGGCTGCGAGCTCGGCTCTCTGGCCGCCGAGTTATCGGACACCGACGACAAGGCACGAGTGGCGTTGTCCGAGCATTTCGCCGAATGGCGCGGGCTGCTGGCCGCCGCGCTTGAGCGGATGCGCGACAACGGTGTGCTTCGCGCCGACATCGACGCCCGAACGCTGGCCACCGGGCTCCTTGCGGCCGTGGAGGGCGGCTATCTGCTGTCGCAAACCGCACGCGATCCGCGACTCATGCAGACGGTGCTGAATGTGGCCATCGATCACGTCGCGTCGTTTCGGACTTGACGGACCAACTTCGGATGGTGCCGCGGCCGGCAGCCCGCAGCAGCGGTGCTAGTTGTCGCCGGGAGGCGCCGTCGGCGCCGGGGGCGCAATCACCGGGGGTGAGAACGGGTTTGGTTGGCCGGGGTCGATGCGCGGGGCCTTTTCCGTCGGCTCCACAGGAGGTGGTGGCGGCGGCGCCGGCGGCGACTCGGGCGCCGTCGTTGTCGGTGACGGACTCGTTGTTGCGGTGGTGGGTGTCGTGGTTTCGGGGGCTTCTTCTGCTTGACCGCAGGCCGCGGTTAGCCCAACCAGCGTGATGATCGCCGCGCCTGCGGCGGTTACCGAAAGACGACGAGTCAAACCGCCTGACCTCATGATGCAGTCCTATCTGTATCCCGTGCGAAGCCGATCCGCGACCAGCGATCGCCAGCGAATCTGCGCGCTGCCGCGACGGTGCTGAACTGAACTATATCGTCCAGAGAAGCATATGGTCAATGCGCCCCGCTGGGCGTTACGCCATGAACATTCTTAATGTTGGGGCGGAACACGCCCGAGCGGATTCCGCGGACTGTAGACGAGGAAGTCCAAAACTGAGATTGCCAGCGCTGACAATCGCTTCCTGACACCCCGGAGGCGCTTGTGAAGGACCAGCTCAACTCATATCAGCCGGAGACGATGACCGAGCGCCGGCGCGAACAGGGCCTCGCGAACGTTGTTCGTCACGAACACTTGTCGCGGCCAGCTGCATGACGCCCGGTAGTTTCCGCGGGATTGAACGCGCCACTCGACAGCTGAGGCTTGCCAGGTCACTGGCTTAGGCCAGTCTGGCTGGAGTGTCGGCGGTGTCGTGGAACGGCTCAAGTGAGTAGCTAGCGCCCATGAGCGTCACATGCCGATGAGCGACTCGATCGAGCCGCGCGCGAAGTAGACGAGAAAACCCGCGGCGACGATCCAGAGCAGCGGGCTGATCTCGCGTGCCTTGCCGGTTGCCGAGCGCAAGACGACCCACGCGATGAAGCCGACGCCGATGCCGTTGGCGATCGAATAGCTGAACGGCATGGTCACCACGGTGAGCACGACGGGGAGGGCCACCGAGAACTCTGAAATGTCGATACGGCGTAGGTGAGACGCCATCATCGAGCCGACGATAACCAGCGCCGCTGCGGCCACCTCGGTCGGCACGATTGACGCCAGCGGGGCGATGAACATCGCGGCGAGGAACAGCACACCGGTCACGAGGTTCGCGAAGCCGGTGCGCGCGCCCTCCTCGATGCCCGCGCCCGACTCGATGAAGACGGTGTTGGACGACGCCGACGTCGCCCCGCCGACGACCGCGCCGACACCCTCGACGATCAGCGCCGACCGTAGGCGCGGGAAGGTTCCCTGCTCGTCGGCGAGCCCAGCCTCCCGAGACAGACCCGTGAAGGTGCCCATCGCATCGAAGAAGTTCGCGAACACCAGCGTGAACACAAGCATGGTCGCGGCGAGCACCCCGATGCGACCAAAGCTGTCTACGCTCACCTCGCCGACGAGTGAGAGGTCGGGGAGGGCGAAAGGCGATCCCGTCAACGTCGGTACCGCCAGGCCCCAGCCCCCAGGGCGCTCGACCGCCGGCCCGAGATGCCAGATCGCCTCGATGACGACCGCGACGAGAGTGCCGGCCACCAGTCCGATGAGGATGCCGCCGCGCACGCGCCGGGCGACGAGGATGCCAGTCACCAGCAGCGTGAATACGAAGACGACCGTCGGGACGGTGCTGATCGAACCGGTGCCGCCCGTGCCCAGCCCAACGGGAGGCGAAGCGAGCCCGGTGCTGCCGATGAAGCCGGCGTCGATGAGCCCGATAAACAGGATGAACAGGCCAATACCGGCCGTGATCGCGAGCTTGAGCTGCATCGGCACGGCGTCGAAGATGAGCCTGCGCAGCCCGGTCGCCGCCAGAAGCACGATGATGAGCCCGTTGATGACGACGAGGCCCATCGCCTCGGGCCAGGTGAGCGAGCCGACCAGGGTCGTCGCGAGGAAGGAGTTGATGCCCAGGCCCGCAGCGAACGCGAACGGGAGCCGCGCGACGACGCCGAACAGGATCGTCATGAGGCCCGCGGCGAGCGATGTCGTGGCCGAGACCTGCGCGAACTCCAGACTGTTCCCGGCGACATCTTCCGCACTCGACAGGATGATCGGGTTCAGCACGATGATGTAGGCCATCGCGATGAACGTGACCACGCCGCCGCGTATCTCGGCGGCGATCGTCGACTGCCGCTCCGAGATTTCGAAGAAGCGATCGAGGCGATTCATTCCTCGACCCTAGGGTCGTCAGGCGCTACTTTCGTGCCCTTGAGGTGCGTGTTGGGGTCGTGGCCGACGTCAAACCACACGCGAGAACATCGTCATCCGCCATGGACTTTGAGATCTCACAGCGGCACTAGATTCTCAAACTCCGGCATGCGAGCGCTGGGCGGAGGCGGCCTGCGACCTTTCGGATCCGGTGGCGGACATCTCCGCGCTGATCCATAGATCCACGCCAAATGCCGCACCGAGGTCGTGGGAGGTTCTGCCGGTACCTGGTCCAACAGACACTCCCACATCGGAGCGAGGAGGCGTTTGATGGCCACTGGAGAATGCGATTGGAGCAGTCACTGTGAAGCACATCAAATTACGGGATCTGGAAGTGTCGCGCATCGGTTTGGGCGCGATGGGCATGTCGTTCGGCTACACCGGAGCCGGCAGCGACGACGCCGAGTCGATCCGCACCATCCACCGAGCCCTCGAGCTGGGTGTGACGTTCATCGACACGGCCGAAATCTACGGCCCCTACACCAATGAGGAACTCGTCGGACGCGCCCTTCAGGGCCGCCGCGACCACGTCGTGCTCGCCACCAAGTTCGGCATGATCTCGCACACCGGCGGCGGTCCGGGCAACCTCGACAGCAGCCCGGTCAATATCCGCACCGCGGTGGAAGGGTCGCTGCGCCGCCTCGGCACGGACTACATAGACCTGTACTACCAGCACCGCGTCGACCCCAACACGCCCATCGAGGACACCGTGGGTGCTCTGGCCGAACTGGTAACCGAGGGCAAGGTCCGCCACATCGGTCTGTCGGAGGCCGGGGTGGACAACATCCGCCGCGCACATGCCGTGCACCCGATCACCGCGCTGCAGTCGGAGTATTCGCTGTGGACCCGTGACCCCGAACCGGACGTGTTGCCGCTGCTGCGCGAACTCGGGATCGGGTTCGTTCCGTACTCCCCGCTGGGCCACGGCTTCCTCACCGGCCAGATCCGCTCGATGGACGATCTCGCCGACGACGACTGGCGCAAGACCAGCCCTCGTTTCATGGGTGAGAACTTTCAGCGCAACCTGCGCATCGCCGACGAGGTCGCAGCGGTGGCCGCCGAGGTCGGCGCCTCGCCGGCGCAGGTCGCCATCGCCTGGCTGCTGACCAGAGGCAACGACATCGCCCCGATTCCCGGCACCAAGCGGGTTTCCCGGGTGGCGGAGAACATCGCCGCCGACGGCATCGAGCTCAGCGCCCAGCAGATCCGAGCACTCGACAATCTCACCCCACCCACGGGCGACCACCACAACGAGCAACAGATGCAGATGATCGACCGCTGACGGGTCGACCCCTCTACAGGCGGCTACGCGGTCTTGGACAGAAGCGGCAGCAGTTGACGGCGCGCGCCGATCGCGTCGGCGAAGTGGTGGAGCGCCTCGGGAACCGATCCCGCGATGAGGAAACTGGCTGGGTCGTCGAAGGTACGCAGCGCCCGGACGACCGGTTGACCTGCAATCAGGTACCACTCCACCCCGGCGGTGCGGCAAGCTTGATCAACGGCATACAGCAGGGAAATACCTTGCGCGGCGAAAGAATCTACACCACTCAGGTCGAGGACGAGTGGCTTTTCCGCGAGGATGAAGCGCCTGATGTACTGGCTGACGCGCTCGACATTCGCCTCGTCGATCTCACCACTGATCGTGACCACCAGGGCCAGGTGACGACACTGCGCCCGGATCAGGGCGCCATCGCAGTCACATGCCGGATTGCCGTATCGGAAGGCAACATCCGAAGCTGGTTTGGTCATGGACAGCCCTTACTTCGATGGGTCGCTGAAATGGCCCGCCCCGTCGCTGACACTTCAGCTTATGGGTTAAAGCTAATCCGCCAATCTAAGGCGGCCGGGAGTAGCGGCTAATACTTTGCTAAGAACTGACTGTCGGGCGGCCGCCAACGCGGAGTCGGTCGCGACAATGGCGCTCGACGCGCCGTCAGTTGCTGGATTCGTTCCTGCGCAACATGTTTCGTTGCGATATCGCTAGTCGGCCGCCGGAACTGCACTTCGAGCAGTTGTCCCATGGGTTGTAGCCGGCGGTGCGCTGCGGGACCCTCAAAATCGACGCCGCCTGGAGGCTCATTAGAAATGGTTTCACTGACAGAACTCATTGACATGTATCAGTGAACTGAGCTGAAAGAGCAAACCATGACGCAGGTGCACGACAAGCCCACTGGTCGCGACGCGCAGCGGTTACAAACGCGCCAGCGTGTTTTCGACGCCGCGATCGCGGAGTTCAAGCGCTCCGGCATGGCGGAGGCCGACGTGGGCGCGATCGTGTCGACCGCGGGTGTGGCGCGCGGGACGTTCTACTTCCACTTCCCTACCAAGGAGCACGTTCTGCTGGAGCTGGAGCGCCGCGAGGAAATACGGACCGCCAAGGAGTTCTCGCGATACCTCGATACATCGCACGACTTGGCGTCCGCTCTCAACGAGGTGGTGCGCCTTGTCATCAAGGTAGAACGCCGGCTCGGCCCCAGTCTCTTCAAGGACACCTTGGGGCTTCACTTCTCCCCGACCCGCCCTCCGGACGACGAGTGGACCGATCACCCGCTGATCGTTCTTGTCGTCCAGGAGATCGAAGCCGCTCGCGACCGAGGTGAGGCGTATTCGGAAGTGGACCCGTTCCACAGCGCGGTCTTCTTTCTCCTCGGTCTGTACGCGTTGCTCACGACGACCCGCGACTCGAAACAAGTACGTGCCGGGATGCTCGAGAAGTTCGTGGCCACCGCGCTGCGCAGCCTGGAGGCCCGATGACTCCGACGCCGCATGTTCCGAACCCACCATCTGTCATCAACACGACCCGGAGGTCCAGTCATGATCCAAGACATCGTGCGGCTGATCATCGCGTGGGGCACCATGGGCGCCGTCATCGCATTCTGGTCTGGGTCATGTCCAACATCGGGACTTTCTGAGGGTCATCCCACACCGGGGGGCTGCGGCCATGGCTGATCCCGGCGCCGGCGCGCTGTCGGTCGAGCGAAGTTGCGCCATGACTGCGGTGGCCTTCTCGGAAGGCCGACGTCAGGACGCGCGCCTGATGTCGGGTGAACGGCGAAGTTTCGGCCTGAACGCAAGCCGAAATGTGGTGCACGTCCCGTATCCGCCGCCCGTGCCTGACTGGACGTTGCGGACTATGACGAGCGGCGTCGCGCTGCAGTGTTCGCCGTCAAAGGACCGCACCGCGCGATACCCGTTGCACGAGTTGTCGCCCAGGGAGCTCGGGGCGTTGACGATCGTGGAAGGCGGAGTCGCCCTCGGGTGGATCGCCGCCTCCTGGCCCGGGCTGATGCCGGAACTGCGCCGCGTGTTGCCTGACCTCGAGATCGTTGACCCCGAACTGGGCGGCCAAGCGATGCTGGGTCGCGCACTGAGGCTGGCCCACTCGCAACATCGGCTGCGGTGCCCTGCCCTCCTGGGCCTGTTGCCGCTGGCCTTTCCAGCGCATCGCGGACTCTCCGGCGCCGCCCGGCGGATGTACGGGCGGTTGCCGTGGACGACCCGGCGTAAGGACCCGCATCGGGCGATGTCGGTTCCCGTCGGGGGAGACGGCGGCGTCCGGAACCCGAACCTGCCGCCGCCGAGTCGGCCCGAGAACGAGGACATCGAGATTCGCCCCGACCAGCGCGCGGGCATCCCCTATCCCGAGTGGAACGCCTGGACGGACAGTTTCCTCGCGGATCATGTCGCGGTTCTGGAGCGAAAGCACCCGACCACTGGCAGGCCGTTGGTTCCCGTCTCGGCCGATATGCGGCGATGGTTCGAAGAGCACACGCATCGTGCCATGAAGGGCGGACTGGAGGACGGCTCGGATCTCGATATCGACCGCTATGTCAGCCATTACGTCGACATGGTCACCGGTGAAGCCTCCGAACCGCTGGTGTTCAGGGACCTGCTGCCCAGTTCGCGGGATGTCGGCACCGCACTGCTGCTTGACGGCAGTTCATCGCTGGGAATCCACGGGGGTCGGATCTTCAAGTTGGAGTTGGCCTGTGCCGATGCGCTCTCCCGGGCGATGACGCTCGCCCACGAACGGCACGGCATTTTCGTGTTCACCGGTAACACCCGCCACCGTGTCGAGGTCCGTTGCCTCAAGGATTTCGAGGACCGGCATTTCGTCGACCCCAGCGGCCTCGGTCTGGTCACCGGCGGCTACACCAGACTCGGTGCTCCGTTGCGGCACTTGACCAGCCGGCTGCTGGCGCAACCATCCGAACGGCGGCTACTGATCGTGATTGGTGACGGCCTGATGTCCGACGAAGGTTACGAAGACCGGTACGCCTGGGCCGATGTCGCCCACGCCGTGGCGGAAGCCGACGATGCGGGCGTCGCGGTCTACTACCTTGGCATCGGCCCGACCCGGGTCGACCCACTACCAGAAGTGTTCGGTCCGCGGCGATCTCAGCGCATCCGGCGCCTCGACGAACTTCCGAGGGTCCTCGCACACGTGCATCGCGAACTGGTCGCCGCGTGACGACGCGAAACTAAGGGGTTACGTGACAACCGACTTCTACTACGCCAACGGCAACGAAGTGCAGTTGTTCGAGCGGGCATTTGAACAGCGACTCCCGGTCATGCTGACCGGGCCTACGGGGTGCGGAAAGACACGGTTCGTCGAGCACATGGGCCGGCTGCTCGACCGGCCCGTCGTCACCATCAGCTGCCACGACGACCTCACCAGCTCCGACCTGGTCGGCCGGTTCATCGTGTCCGGCGGCGACGTCTCGTGAAACGACGGCCCGCTCACCAGGGCAGTCAAGAACGGCGCCGTCTGCTATCTCGACGAGGTGGTCGAGGCCCGACACGACTCCCTGGCCATTCTGCATTCGCTCACCGACCACCGACGGGCTCTCTATCTCGATCGCGCCAATGAGGTTGTGAAGGCACCGGATTCGTTCATGCTGGTCTGTTCCTACAACCCGGCCTACCGAAGCTCGCTCAAGGAGCTCAAGCCCTCGTTCCGGCAGCGGTTCGTCACCCTCGCAATGAACTACCTGCCGCCCGACCGGGAGGCCGAAGTCCTGGTGAAGGAAGCGGGTATCGATCTCGCCGTTGCCGAGCGACTCGTCAACTGCGCCAGAAGCATTCGCACTGCCGACGAGGTGTTTCACTTCGAGCCGCCGTCCACCCGGGTGCTGGTCACCGCGGCGCAGCTCATCGCGGCCGGCGCCACCGAGATCGAGGCGGCCGACGCGTGCATCCTGGCGCCGCTGAGCAGCGACGGCGCCATCAACGACGGGCTGCGGGAGATCGCGGCCGCCAGCCTTCTCAACAGCGAGAACTGAAGGGGGACTCAATGGACGCCAACGAACAAGACAAACGCCGCAAGCGTGCGCTCATCGCCTTCCAAATCTTCGTCTACGGCTGGCTGCTGGCGATGTTTCTGATCCAGCTGTATATGGGCATCGGCCGGGGCTGGTAGGGGACGTCGTGAATCTGCCAACGTTCAACCTGCGCTCCAAAGACTCGCTCACCTACGACGAGCACCACGAGGAAAGTCGTCGGGCGCAGCGCGAAGCCGACTGGTGGTTGACTATCGGGGCGCTCCTGATGGGCACCCTCGTACTCGGCCTCATCGGTCTGCCGATATTCCTGCGGGGGGTCTGGCTGATGCGACGAGCGCAGCAGTCCGGCTTGTCCGTGCGGCCCATCATGGTCACGCTGATCGGCTACCTGGTCATTGTCGACGCCGCGCTCAACAGTCTCGGCTGGGCGCTGGACCTGATCGCCAACCACACCCTGATCAACCGCGTCGTCCTCACCGCCTGGGGCAACTTCTTCGACGCCGGCTATTTCTGGCACTACAACGAGTTGTGGATCGGCGGGGCGGGTGCACCCGGAGAAAAGGGCTGGGAAGTCGCGCTGATGCTCACGGTGTTCCCCATGCGGATCGCCGCGGCGATCGCCTTCCTGCAGATGAAACGCTGGGGCCATCAGTGGATGATCGTCACCTGCTGGTTCGGGGTGGTGATCTGGATCGGCTACACGTTCAACATGACGATGTACGCCGACGTGCGTTACGCCGGCGTTGTGCTGCCGATGATCGGGTGGTGGTTGTACGACATCTTCTACATAACGCCGTTCCTGGCAATCCCGTACTTGCACACGGTCAACCGCGAAATCTTCTCCGACTGAGAAGTTGACCGACCACATTCCAAAGGAGAAGACTTGACCAATTCATCTGCAGCGACGGACAAGTCGTCCACCGAGGATCTGCCGCTGGGCACGACACCGCCATTCGCACGGATGCACCGATGGCTCAAACGCGGCATTTTCGTGTGCCTGTTCGCACTGGTCATCGAGGGTGCCTTCACCATGCCCGCGTTGGCGATCTGGTACGGCTGGCCAACGCTGTCGTTCACCGAGATCTGTAGCGAGCTGATGAAGGTCCGCTATTCCGATGACACGCTGGAGTGCAAGCACCCGTATCCCTTGGGAGGCGCACCATTCGGAGGCCCCTCGGAGGCGGCCGGCCAGAAGACCGCACAGGACGAGTGGGGCATCCAGCCGAAACCCAAGTGGGACAAGATCGGCTTCCGTGAACTGGTCCGGATCCACGAGGAACGCGAGGCAC
This sequence comes from uncultured Actinomycetota bacterium, assembly GCA_963799495.1. Taxonomy (GTDB): domain Bacteria; phylum Actinomycetota; class Actinomycetes; order Mycobacteriales; family Mycobacteriaceae; genus Mycobacterium. The sequence continues at coordinate 538,551 of CAWCXH010000006.1, read as the reverse complement.
GGCAGGCGGCACAGAGCGGTTCAGGGTCTCAACCCTAGTCAGCCGCCACGGAACTGTGCCCCTGTGTAGTTCTCCCACGGGTTGTAGTCGGTGATCAACGGCTCCTGTGGTGGACGCTGCTCGGCGGGCACATGCTGCAGATTGATCCGGATCCGATACCAGATGGAACTGGGCCCGCGCATCCCGTCAACCAAAATGTCTGCCGGCTCAAGCTTTTCGGCCGCGGCCGGGTAACGCCCGCGCCACACGTCGAGTGCCGCCATCGCCTCGTCCTTGGTCTTGGTGCGGGCGATCTCGATCAGCGGCATCGTGGATTGTCTCCGGCCTGCGCGTCCGCCCGCGTTCTTCTTGGCGCCCGTGGGCGCCTTCTCCGCCGGGCCGAGCCGGTCCGCCAGGTCCAGCAGCGAATCCAAAACGCCCGCATAAGAGTCCATTCCCTCCCAGGGATCGCCGATCTCGCCGAACCGCGTCGGAACGGTGGCGATCGTGAACGCCTCCGGGCGGCAGCCGGCGACCTCGTCCCAACGCAGCGGGGTGGACACCCGTGCATCGGGCGTCGCACGCACGGAATACGCCGACGCGACTGTGCGATCGAAGGCGTTCTGGTTGAAGTCGACGAACACGCCCTGACGCTCCTCCTTCCACCACCGGGCAGTCGCCAGCTCGGGCGCCCGGCGTTCGACCTCTCGCGCGATGGTCTGCGCCGCCAGCCGGACCAACTTGAACGGCCAGCGCGGCTGGATGCGCGCATAGATGTGGAAGCCACGCGATCCCGACGTCTTCGGCCACGCGGTCAGGCCGTGATCCTCGAGGACCTCGCGGGCAACGGCCGCCACGTCGACGATCTGGCGCCACTCGACGCCCGGCATCGGATCGAGGTCGACCCGCAGTTCGTCGGGGTGGTCGAGATCGTCGGCCTGCACCGGGTGCGGATTGAGGTCGATGCAGCCCAGGTTGACCGCCCACGCCAGCCCGGCGGCGTCGTGGATGACGGCCTCCTTCGCCGAGGTGCCCGACGCGTACTTCAGTTCCGCGACGTCGACGAAATCCGGCCGCTTCTCGGGGGCGCGCTTCTGGAAGATCGCCTCCTGCGAGATGCCCTTGACGAAGCGCTTGAGGATCATCGGACGCCCGGCGACACCGCGCAGCGCACCGTCTGCAACTGCCAGGTAGTAGCGGATCAGATCGAGCTTGGTGACGCCGACATCGGGGAAAAGGACCTTGTCAGGATGGGTGACGGCAACCTCGCGACCGCCCACCTCCAGCGACAGCGGATCGGCCATAACGGCCATCGTAATTACGCCCGAACTTTCGGACCGCGGTGCGACGCCCGTCACATATTGTGGTCGCATGCCTAAGCTATCCGACCTTCCGTTGCAGGCAGCGGCGAAAATCCAGCAGTACGCCGAACGCGGCTCGGCCGAACTGCACTACGCCCGCAAGATGCTCGAAGCCGGCGCCTTCAAGATCGAGCCGCCGCAGCACATCGCCGCGATGGTCCTGGACATCCGGCGTTGGGGTGAGATCGGCATGATCCCGGCGCTCAACGCCCGCCGCCACCCCGATCGCACCGCGGCCATCGACGATGACGGTGAGTTGACGTTCGCAGAGCTTGACGAGGCCGCGCACGCCGTCGCCAACGGACTGCTGGCAATGGGCGTCAAGGGTGGCGACGGGGTAGCGTTGCTGGCCCGCAACCACCGCTGGTTCCTCATCGCGCTCTACGGCATTACCCGCGTCGGCGGCCGGATCATCCTGCTCAACAGCGAGTTCTCCGGGCCGCAGATCAGGGAGGTCTCCGAGCGTGAGGGCGCGAAGCTCATCATCTACGACGACGAGTACACCGACGCCGTCGGTCAGGCCGAACCGCCGCTGGGCAAGCTGCGGGCCCTCGGGGTCAACCCGGATAAAGAGGAGCCGTCGGGCAGCACCGACGAGACCCTGGCCGAGCTGATCGGCCGCAGCAGCCACGAGCCAGCGCCCAAGGTCACCAAGAATTCGTCGATCATTATCCTGACCAGCGGCACCACCGGAACCCCCAAGGGCGCAAACCGCAAGATGCCGTTGTCGCTGGCACCGATCGGCGGGGTGCTCGCGCACGTGCCGTTCAAGGCCGGCGAGGTGACCTCGCTGCCGGCACCGATGTTCCATGCGCTCGGCTTCCTGCACGGCACGCTGGCGATGATGCTGGGGTCGACGCTTGTGCTGCGCCGCCGCTTCAAGCCCGCGACCGTGCTCGCCGACATCGAGAAGCACAAGGTCACCGCGACGGTCGTGGTCCCGATCATGCTGTCGCGCGTGTTGGACCAACTGGAGAAGACCCAGCCCAAGCCGGACTTGTCGTCGCTGCGGATCGTATTCGTGTCCGGCTCGCAGTTGGGGGCGGAGTTGGCCAGCCGCGCGCTCAAGGACCTGGGCCCGGTGATCTACAACCTGTACGGCTCGACGGAGGTGGCCTATGCAACCATCGCCGGGCCCAAGGATCTGTCGATCAATCCCGCCACCGTCGGCCCGATCGTCAGGGGCGCCAGGGTCAAGATCATCGACGACGACGGAAACGAGGTGCCGCAGGGCCAGGTCGGCCGGATCTTCGTGGGCAACCTGCTCCCGTTCGAGGGGTACACCGGCGGGGGCGGCAAGCAGATCATCGACGGCCTGCTGTCATCGGGCGACGTCGGGTACTTCGACGAGCACGGACTGCTCTACGTCAGCGGCCGCGACGACGAGATGATCGTCTCCGGCGGCGAGAACGTCTTCCCCGCCGAAGTCGAAGACCTGATCAGCGGCCACCCCGAGGTCGTCGAGGCCACCGCGCTCGGAGTCGACGACAAGGAGTGGGGCGCCCGGCTGCGCGCGTTCGTGGTGAAACAGGACGGCGCCAGTGTCGACGAGGACGCCATCAAGCTCTACGTGCGCGAACACCTGGCCCGCTACAAGGTGCCACGCGAGGTGGTCTTTCTCGACGAGCTGCCGCGCAACCCCACCGGCAAGATCCTCAAGCGCGAGCTGCGCGAGATCGAGGTCGAGTAACCAGGCTCGCCGGGGTTACGGGTCGCGCGGGAGGCCCAGCAGTCGCTCGGCGATGATGTTGAGCTGCACCTCCGACGTGCCGCCGTAGATGGTCGTCGCCCGGCTGTAGAGCAGATACTCGGCCCATTTTCCGGGCAGCTGGTCGGGGTCGCCGATCGCGCCATCGGTCCCGAACGACGACACCGCGAACTCGGCGTAGCCCTGGCCGGTGCGCATGGACAGCAGCTTGGAGATCGCCGCCGCCGGCATCGGGTCGCCGCCCGCCAGCGTCAGCAGCGTCGAGCGCATGTTGAGCACCTTGGCGGCATGGCCCTCGGCGATCAGCCGTCCGGCGTGGTTCTGCCCGATCTGGTCGAACTGACCGTCGCGGATGAACTCCACGAAGCCGTCCAGGTTCGCCATGCCCAGGGGTTCGCTGCTGCCGATCGACACCCGCTCGTTGGTCAGCGTGTTGCGGCTGACCTCCCAGCCGCGGTTGACCTCGCCCAGCACGAACTCGTCGGGGACGAACACATCGTCGATGTACACGGTGTTGAACATCGCGTTGCCGGTCAGTTCCCGCAGCGGCTTCACCTCGACACCATCGCTGCGCATATCGAGCAGGAAGTAAGTGATGCCATTGTGTTTCGGTGCGCTTGGGTCGGTGCGCGCCAGCAGCGCGCCCCACTGCGAGTACTGCGCGGCGGTGGTCCAGATCTTCTGCCCGGTGATTCGCCATCCGCCGTCGACCTTGGTCGCCTTGGTGGACAGGCCCGCCAGGTCGGAGCCGGCGCCCGGCTCGGAAAACAGCTGGCACCAGATCATTTCGCCGCGGAAGGTGGGCGGCAGGAATCGCTGCTGCTGCTCGTCGGTGCCGAACGCGACGATGGACGGGATTATCCACGCCGCGATGCCCATCTGCGGCCTCTTCACCCTGCCGGCTGCAAACTCCTGCGCGATGATGATCTGCTCGACCGGGTCGGAGGCCCGCCCCCACGGCTTGGGCAGGTGCGGCTGCACCCAACCTCCCTCGGCGATCGCGACGTTGCGCTCCTCGCGCGGAATGGCTTTCAGCGCCGCGACTTCGGAGTGGATCTCCTCACGCAGCTTTTCGGTGTCCGGGTCGAGATCGATGTTGAGCCTTCGCATCCCGGTGGTCGTGGCGGTGTCGACGACGTGCTGCGGGTAGTCGGCGGCCCGGCCGAAGCAGGCGGCCAGCACGAGCGCGCGGCGGTAATAGATGTTTGCGTCGTGCTCCCAGGTGAATCCGATGCCGCCGTGTACCTGGATGCAGTCCTGGGTGCAGCGTTGAGCGGCGGCCGGCGCCAGCGTGGCGGCCACGGCCGCTGCGAACTCGAAAGCGGTGTCCTCTGCGCCACTTCCCGAGTCGCTGCGCTCCTGCCCTCCGGATCCGCTTTCGCGCACCTCGTCGATGGCGCGGGCGGCGTCCCATACCGCGGCGGTGGCCCGCTCGGTATCGGCGATCATCTCGGCGCACTTGTGTTTGATGGCCTGGAACTGACCGATCGGACGGCCGAACTGCTCGCGGATCTTGGCGTACGCCGACGCGGTGTCGGTGGCCCAGCGCGCGACGCCGATCGACTCGGCCGACAGCAGCGTGGACATCAGTGCACGCGCCAGGTTGCGGCTCAGGTTGCTCAGCACGCGGTCGTCGCCGACCTCGACGGCGTTCGCACGCACATGCGCCAGTGGCCGCAGCGGGTCGACGCTGGTGACGGGTTCGATCTCCAGCTGGTCGGCGTCGAGCACCACCCACTCTTCACCGCTGTCGATGGCCACCGGAAGCACCAGAACCGACGCCTGTGCCGCCGCCGGAACCGCGCGGACCTCGCCGCGAATGACCAGTTCATCGCCGTGCCGCGTGGCGGTCAGCCCGGAGTCGATCGCGTAGGCGGCGATCACCGCACCGGAGGCCAGGTCGTTCAGTAGCTTGGCGTCGGGGTCGTGCGCGGAGATCAGCGCGCTGGCGATGGCCGACGGGACGAACGGGCCGGGCACCGCCCCGTAGCCGAACTCGGCGAGGACGATGGCCAGTTCGAGGATGCCGAAACCTTGTCCGCCAACGGATTCGGCCAGGTGCACGCCCTGCAGGCCCTGCTCGGCGGCGGCCTTCCAGTACGGCGGCGGGTTGTCGATGGGCGTCTCCAGCGCCTCGTGCAGGACCTCGGACGGCGCCACCCGCGCCACCAGGGACCGCACCGAATCGGCCAGGTCGTTGTGCTCGGGAGTGATCGAGATCGGCATGTCGCCACCTTATCTATTAACCGGTCGGTTGGGAACGACGATACCGTTGACCACGTTCGCCAGCTCCCGGCCGTCCCGCAGCCAGCGGCAGTTGTCGACGGCTTCGGTCAGGTAGCGCCGCATGGTGTCGACGGTGTACCAGGTGACGTGCGGGGTGAGCACCACGTTGTCCAGGCTCAGCAGCGGATTGTCGGGCGGGATCGGCTCGACGGCGAAGACGTCCAGGCCGGCCGCCGCCAGCCGCCGGGAGCGCAGCGCGTCGACCAGCGCGCCCTCATCGATGATCGGCCCGCGCGAGGTGTTGACCACTACGGCTTCGGGTTTCATGCCGGCCAGAGCCGTGGCATCCAGCAGTCCGGAGGTCTGTTCGGTCAGCGGAAGATGCAGCGAGACGATGTCGCTTTCGGCCAGCAGGTCGGGCAGCGTCCGCCAGCCGGCGTGGCCGTCGTCGCCGGTGCGGGTGTGTAGCACCCGGGAAGGCGGAGTGCCCATCGCGATCACAATCCGCTCCACCCGCTTGGCGATGTTGCCGTAGCCGACCAGCCCGACGGTGCAGCCACCGATATCGCGCACCGTCTCGCCGAGGCTCGGATCGGACGGCCATCCCGACCCGGCGCGGGTCGCCCGGTCCAGCGCCGGCAACCGCCGCAGCGCCGCCAGCATCAGCAGCACGGTGCCTTCGGCGACCGAGGGCGCATTGGCGCCGGGCATGTTCGCCACCGCGATGCCGAGACGCGTCGCGGTCTCGACGTCGATGGTGTTGACGCCCGCGCCCAGCTTGTGCACCAGCTTGCACCGTGGTGCCCGCTCGAGATCGGCACCCGACAGCGGCCGCAACACATGCCAGATCACCTCGGCATCGGGTAGTTCGCGGTACAACGTGTCGTCGTCATCCTCCGCGCAATAGCGGATGTCAAGCCAATCATTCTGCGGCACAAGAAAATCCAGAACCTTGTCGCCGGGAACGAAATGCGCCAGTACCCTCAGCGCCATCGCTTCGCGATCCATTTGGCGATGGCATCGGCCTGTTCGCTGCGCGCCCCGGGGGTGGTGAAGTAGTGGTCGGTGTCGATGGCGCACTGCCGCTTGTCGGTGCTGGCCAGTGCGTCGTAGATGCGCTGCGCGTCGGACGGGTAGACGCCGGTGTCCTGTTCCGCGTTGATTACCAGCGCGGGGCAGGTGATGCGGGACAGGTGCGGTTCGGCGCGAGTCTGCGCGTGCCGCAGGCTCCACATCCCGATCCAGCCGCGCAGCGTGCAGGCCGCAGCGATACCGTGCGCCGACCGGTTGGCCTTGACCGGCACGCCGGCGTAGCACAGGTTGGCCGGGCGCTTAGAGGGCTCCAGCGTCGGATCGACCATGCGGGGGTCGGCCCAGGTCCGCATCACCGAGAACGGCCGGTCCGAGAATCCCGCGGCGTGGACACGTTTGAGTTCGGTGTCGGCCCAGTCGGTGATGGCGTGGTTGCGGGCGATCTGCGCCGAGCGGTAGCAGGCGATGAAGTCGTCCGAATAGGGCGGGCCGTTGCGTTCGTCGAACAGATCGAGGTCGGGATCGGTTGCGATCGGGTCGTTCTCGTCGACCACCGATGCGTCCATCCACGCCGTCAGCACGTCCGGCCGACCCGGATGCGCCGCGCTGGTAACCAGGCCGTCGGCGGGCGGCAGGTCGTTCAACCCGGCAGCGGGCCGCATGCCCTCCAGCGGTGTGATGTGCGGGTCGACCGCCTGCGCCTGGTAAGCCGCCATCAGCGAGCCGCCGCCCGAGTTGCCGAGCAGCACAATGGTTTCCACACCCTGCACCTCACGCAGCCAGCGCACGCCGACGCCGATGTCGACCAGGGCGTGGTCGAGCAGGAAGCTGCTCTCGAACCCGCGATACCGGGTGTTCCAGCCCAGGAAGCCGATCCCACGGGTGGCTATGTAGTTGGCGAGATAGTGCTCGGCGAAGTCGATCTGATAATGGGTGGCGATCATTGCGACCTTCGGCTTGCGTCCCACGCCGCGGTGGTAGAGCCCCTGGCACGGATGCCCGCCCGAACCCGCGCGCCGCGCGGTGGGCGAGTCCAGCCCGACGAACTCCCGGGTGACGCCCGGTGTCCCCGATGACCCGGTAGTTGTGGTCATGTCAGCCCGGTCTCCTTGTGATAGATCGTCCGATAGAAGATGTTGGTCAGGGTGCCGATGCACGCCTCATCGTCCACGTCATTTTGGGCGCCGTCCCCGGACAGCTGCGTGTAGCAGAACTGGTTGAGCATCGACACCAGCGCCACCGCGACCAGAAGCGGGTCGTCGCCCTCGCAGAAGCCTTGGCGCTGAGCCTGTTTCACCATCGTGGTAACCATCGAGATGGGCAGCGAGCAGATGTCGGCCCAGTACTGCGCGAAGTCCTCATTCACCATGGCGAGCTGCGACACGCTGATGATCTCGGCCAGCCGGTGGCGGTAGGTGTTCCAGTGCGCGGCCGCCGCCTCGTAGGAGCGTTCACGGTTGGACAGGCCCGGCTTGGCGGCCGCCTGCGCGCGGTCCCGGGCCTCGTCGCGGAACCGCACCGCCCACTCGCGGACCATCGCCTCCTTCGAGTCGTAGTAGTTGTAGAACGACGCGGTGGACTTGCCGGCCTCGGCGGCGATGTCGGAGATCGTCGTGGCCAGAATGCCCTTGCGGGCGATGACGGCCCGGGCGGCGGCGTCGATCGCGGCCTGCGTCTGCCGTCCGCGCAGGGTCGGCAACTGCTCACGCGGGCTGACGGTCACGCTTCCCCTTCGCCGGGCCCTCCGGGGCGTTGATCAAATCTGAATCTGATGTTAGATTCAGATTTCGCCCTTGGCCAGAGGTTCGCCCGGTCGGTTCCCCGAGGAGGTGCGACGTGATCAAGCCCCACAATCCGAACTCCGAGTTCGAGCTCGGCGGCATCAACCACGTGGCATTGGTGTGCTCGGACATGGAGAAGACCGTCGACTTCTACAGCAATGTCCTCGGCATGCCGCTGATCAAGTCGCTTGACCTGCCCGGCGGCATGGGCCAGCACTTCTTCTTCGACGCCGGCAACGGTGACTGCGTCGCGTTCTTCTGGTTCGCCGACGCGCCCGACCGGGTGCCGGGCATCTCGTCGCCCGCCGCGCTCCCCGGAATCGGCGAAATCACCAGCGCCGTGAGCACGATGAACCACCTGGCCTTCCACGTCCCGGCCGAGAAGTTCGACGAGTACCGGCAGCGACTCAAGTCCAAGGGCGTGCGTGTCGGGCCGGTGCTCAATCACGACGAGAGCGAGGCGCAGGTCTCGCCGACCCTTCATCCCGGCGTCTACGTGAGGTCGTTCTACTTCAACGACCCGGATGGCATCACGCTTGAGTTTGCCTGCTGGACCAAGGAATTCACCGAGAACGACACCGAGACGGCGCCGAAGACCGCGGCCGACCGCAGCGTGCCTAATCGCGAAACAGCCGCGGCTCGTTGAGTTCGTCAACAATCGAAGCCAGCTGATCCATGAGTTGATCGGGCTTGAGTCCGACGTCACCGGCGAGCCAGGCGCTGATGGTCTGGGTGACGCCACCGACCACAAAGTTTGCGGTCGCCTTGATGCGCTCGTTCTCCGGCATCCCCAGCACGTTGCCCGCGTGCTGACCCGACAGCATTGCGAAGAGCGCGCCTGACTCCACCCGCTTGCGCACCACCACGGGGTTTGCCAGCTGCGTGCTGAAAATCAGGCGACCGATGCGCGGATCCTCGGTGATGGTCCGCATGATATTGGCCATGCCGGCCCGGCTCTGCTCCTTCACCGGCGCCGCAGCGACGGCGGTCTGGGTGGTGGCGGCGATCTCGGCGATCACCCAGTCGAAAACGGCGCTGACGAAGTCGTCCTTGTCGGCGAAGCTCTCGTAGAAGTACCGAATGGTCAGGCCGGCTCGCCGGCAGATCGCCCGCACAGTCAAGTCGTCGGGGTCGCTTTCACCACCCAGCAGGTCGAGGCCTGCGTCCAGAAACCGACGCCGGCGCGTAGCGAGCCGCTCTGCAGCCTCGACCCCGCGATAGGGGCGTACCTGAGCCATGGCACCCATCTTGACATCGCGGGCGGCCGCGGGCCAATATGTGAGAACACGAGTTATCACATTTGCGCTAGGGCAACCGATGACGATCAGTGAACCGATCAGCCACGTTCCGGCCAGCGCGCCCGACGGCCTGATGGGGGTGGCGCTGCTGGCCGGCCCGGCCAACGTCATCATGCAGTTGGCGCGTCCGGGCGTTGGCTACGGGGTGATGGAATCTCGCGTCGAGAGCGGTCGGGTGGACCTGCATCCGATCAAACGGGCCCGCACGACGTTCACCTATCTGGCAGTGGCCACGGGTGGCAGCGAAATGCAGAAGGCCGCCTTCCGTGGTGCCGTCGACGAGGCGCACGCCCAGGTGTATTCGACGCCCGACAGCCCGGTGGAATACGACGCGTTCGACAAGGACCTCCAGCTGTGGGTCGCCGCTTGCCTGTACAAGGGCGCCGTCGACGTGTACCGCTTGTTCGTCGGGGAGATGGATGAAGAGACCGCCGAGCGCCATTGCCACGAGGGGATGGCGCTCGGCACCACGCTGCAGGTGCCGCCCGAGATGTGGCCGGCCGACCGGGCGGCGTTCGAGCGGTACTGGCAGGAATCACTGGACAAGGTGCACATCGACGACGCCGTCCGCGAGTATCTCTACCCGATCGCCGCCGCCCGGATGCGGGGGATGACGCTGCCGGGTCCGCTGCAGCGGATGAACGAGAGTTTCGCGCTGCTGATCACGACGGACTTTCTGCCGCAACGGTTCCGCGATGAGATGCGGCTGCCATCGGATGCCAAGAAACAACGCCGCGTCACGACCCGCAACGATTCGAAGAGGGGTCGAGCATCCCGGGGAACGGACTGATCGGATCGTCGAACAGGTCGAGGTTGCTGATCCAGCCCGGGATGAACACCAGTGTTCTGTCCCCCTCGCCTATCACCCGGTAGGCGAGGCGGACATCGCCGTTGCGCGCGTAGTGCACCCGGCCGTCGGTCACGTCAATATCGTGACATCACGGAATACCAGACAGCGGGCGTATAACGAATCCCATGCACACCCATCCAGACAGCTGGGACATCACCACGAGCGTTGGTTCGACCGCCTTGTTCGTCGCCGCGGCGCGGGCATTGGAGGCGCAAGAGCGCGATCCGCTGGCGGTGGATCCGTATGCCGAGGTCTTCTGCCGCGCGGTCGGCGGCGACTGGGCCGACCTGTTGGACGGCAAGAAACCCGACCATGTCCTCGAAACGGAGTTCGGCCGGCACTTCCGTGCCTTCCAGGGCGCGCGAACCCGCTACTTCGACAACTACTTCCGCGAAGCGGTCGACGCCGGAGTGCGGCAGATCGTCATCCTGGCCGCCGGCCTCGACTCGCGCGGCTACCGCCTGCCCTGGCCGGACGGCACCGTCATCTACGAGCTGGATCAGCCGAAAGTGCTGGATTTCAAGCGTGAGGTGCTCACTTCACGCGACGATACGCCGACGGCGCAGCGTCGCGAGGTCGCGGCGGATCTCCGCGAGGACTGGCCGGCGGCACTGCGGGACAACGGGTTTGACCCGGCGCAGCCATCGGCGTGGCTTGCCGAGGGGCTACTGCTCTATCTACCGGCCACCGTGCAGGAACGGCTGTTCCTCGGGATCGACGCGCTGAGCAGCCCGGGCAGCCGGCTCGCGGTCGAGGAAACCATGCCGATGCCTCCCGAGGCCTTCAAGGCGGCCGTCGAAGAAGAACGCGCCGTCATCGCGGAGCGGGGCCCGTTCTTCACGCTGCTGTCGAACGAGCAGATCGCCCGCCCGGAGCAATGGTTCTCGGCTCGCGGCTGGCGGGCCGCCACCACCAGCATGTCCGACTATCTGCGCGGGCTCGGCCGGGCCGTGCCGCCGCCGAACGCGGAAGGCGGGCCGATGATGATGAGCACCGGCCTGGTCAGCGCCGTCAAGGGGTGACCAGGGGCGACACGTTGGCCGGCGTCGGGTCGTACCCGTGCGCCGAAATCTGGACCGCGTTGGAAATCTCCGGCACCGCGACGCATCCCACCATCGCTGCTGCGCGCGTACTCCGGACTGACGATCGGCCCGACGCCACGGCGCCGCTACCGGCAATCCGCTATCTGTGGACTGCCTCGAGGCCCAACCCGGTCCGCCGCCCGACGGTCTGTTGGACCGAGTGAGTGCCCGCCAACCAGGCCAACTTCACCAGGTCTGAAGCGAAGGTTAAGCGTCCTCTGTTGGACGAAAGTTCATGGCGACGGCGCGAGACGGGTCTAGCATCGCCGCTGCGGAGTCCGGAACGACCGGGCTTCTTCAGGGAAGGTGCTCCTCGTGAGTGACAAGCCGAACATTCTGATCATCTGGGGCGATGACATCGGCCAGAGCAACCTCAGCTGCTACAGCGACGGGGTGATGGGATATCAAACCCCCAATATCGACCGCATCGCCGCCGAGGGTGTGCGCTTCACCGACTACTACGGGGAGCAGAGCTGTACCGCGGGCCGGGCGGCCTTCATCACCGGCCAGAACCCCTACCGCACCGGCTTAACCAAGGTCGGCATGCCGGGCGCCGAACTCGGCCTCAGGGCGGAGGACCCGACCATCGCCACCGCGCTGAAAGCCCAGGGCTACGCCACCGGCCAGTTCGGCAAGAACCACCTCGGCGACCGCGATGAGCACCTGCCGACCATGCACGGCTTCGACGAGTTCTTCGGCAACCTGTATCACCTCAACGCCGAAGAGGAACCCGAGCACCCCGACTATCCCAAGGACGCGAAGTTCCGGAAGAAGTTCGGGCCACGCGGGGTCCTGCATACGTGGGCCAACGACGACGGCACTCAGCGCATCGAGGACACCGGCCCGCTCACCAGGAAGCGGATGGAGACCTGCGACGAAGAGTTCCATGACGCCGCAGTCGATTTCATCAAGCGTCAGCACAAGTCGAAGACGCCGTTCTTCGTCTGGTTCAACACCACGCACATGCACTTCCGCACACATACCAAGCCCAAGAGCGTCGGCCGTTCCGGACGCTGGCAGTCCACCTACCACGACACGATGATGGACCACGACGACACCGTCGGCAGCCTGCTCGATCTGCTCGACAAACTCGGCATCGCCGAGAACACGATCGTCATGTACTCCACCGATAACGGTCCGCACATGAACTCGTGGCCCGACGCCGGCATGACTCCCTTCCGCTGCGAGAAGAACTCGAACTGGGAGGGCGCCTACCGTGTCCCGGCGATGGTGCGCTGGCCGGCGCGTATCCCGGCTGGGAAAGTGTTGACCGGGATCGTCAGCCACAACGACTGGTTCGTCACGCTGCTGTCGGCGGCGGGTGTCCCCGATATCGCAGAAAAGCTCCGCAAGGGCACCAAGCTGGGTGACACCAAGTACAAGGTCCACCTCGACGGGCATGACCAATTGCCCTACCTCACCGGTGAGGCCGACGAGAGCCCGCGGCAGCATTTCTTCTACGTCATCCGACGACGGCGACCTCACCGCGCTGCGGTTCGACAACTGGAAGTTCGTTTTTCTCGAGCAGCGTTGCGAAGGCACGTTGCGGATTTGGGCCGAGCCGTTCACCGAACTGCGCGTCCCGAAGCTGTTCAACCTGCGGACCGACCCATACGAGCGGGCCGACCAAACGTCGAACACGTACTACGACTGGCTCATCGACCGCGCCTTCCTGTTCGTACCCGCGCAAGCGTATGTCGCCGAGCAGCTCAAGACGCTCGTCGAGTTCCCGCAACGACAGGAATCAGCCAGCTTCAATCTGACACGGGTGATGGAGAAGCTGCAGGAGGGCATCAAGAGTAGCTAGTGCCGTCAGCCACTACTCGAACATGAAATCGCGCATGAAACGGGTCATTCGGCGCAGGTAGTCAGGCTGGCTGATGTGCAGGAGATGGTTGCCCGGGAACCAGTGAAATGCGCAGCGGTCCCAGTGCCTCCACAGCAGTTCGGCCTGTTGCGGCGGGGCGAAACGATCACCCAGCCCCGTGATGATCAGCCGCCGGTCCTTGCGCACCAGCGGTGGGTAGTTCAGCGGCGAGGTGTACCTGGCCGCGGCGGCGGCCAGGTTCGGATCGGTCTGGGCGATGCGTCTATGCAGCGCCACCAACATGTTCGCGGGGAACCAGTCAGCGACCGTCGCCTCCGGGGTGACCACGGGAACGTTCGGAATCACCGCCTGAATCCGGTCATCCACGCAGGCGATCAATGCCGATGTGTAGCCGCCCAGTGAAATGCCGGTGAGAGCGACCCGGTCGACACCCGTGAACTCCAGATAGTCGATGAGTGACCGAAAGTCGAACACGGCCTGCGCCATTGCCTCGGCGAAGCCGGCAAAGCCGTGCGCGAAGTAGCCGTAACCGCTGAAGGGTGAATACTTTTCGGCGCGGCGACCGTGAAATGGCAACGTGTACAACAGCACGTCATAACCGGAGCGGTAAAACCAAGGCAGCGACAGGAACAGGCCGTTGGCCAGATACGCCGAACCCAGGAATCCGTGAATCACACACAATGTGGGATGCGGGCCGTCGTCGTGACGCCAATGCTGCGCGTACGCGATGTTATTGCGTTCGTACCCGCGGCACTGGTCCCGCAGCGCCGGGTTGACCGCCTCGAAGCTGCTGTTGAATCGGACGTTGTGCACCCGGCCGTGGGCCGTCCACTCGGCAATCGGGTTGGCCGGACGCGACGAGATCCGCGGCACCGACGTCGGCGCCGGGAACGACACCGTTGGGTCTTGGGCCTCGGCGAGCTCGCCGTAGAAGCGGAGGTTGTCACTTTCGGTGCGCGACTCCGACCGGTGCAGCATGGATCCGACCACCGATGGCAGCATTGCCGCGCCGATCATCGAGGCGACCCCGGTGCGCAGCGCGATATCGGCGATGACCGAGGAGTCCACGATCAGCCGTTGGCGCAACGTGAGATCGACGCGTCGCGGCAGTCCGCGAGAGTCCGCCTCGCCACCGGGAACGTCGGGAACGGGGACGGGGGGATCTACCGGGGCAGCTTTGGACGTCATTGTCGGCTGGCCTTTCTCACCGGGTGCGGCCCGCCGATGGTAACTCGCCATGCCCGGTGCGACACTGGCGACATGTGGAATCCCGACGTCTATCTCGCTTTTGCCGATCAGCGTGGCCGCCCGTTCTTCGACCTGCTGTCGCGGGTGGCCGCGGAGAACCCGCGCCGGGTGGTCGACCTCGGCTGCGGGCCAGGCAATCTCACGGTCAGCCTTTCTCAACGCTGGCCGGATGCGGCGGTGGAGGCGTGGGACAGCTCACCGGAGATGGTTAAGGCCGCGCAAGAGCGTGGCATCGACGCGGCGGTCGGCGACGTTCGGACCTGGACGCCGAAGCCGGATACCGACGTGGTGGTGAGCAACGCCACGCTGCAGTGGGTGCCCGAACACGCCGAGCTGCTGGTCCGTTGGGCCCGTCAGCTGGCCGCCGGGTCATGGATCGCGATGCAGGTGCCGGGCAACTTCGACGCCCCGTCCCATCAGGCGGTGCGGGCCGTGGCCCGCCGGGCGCCGTTCGCAAACCCACTGCGCGATATGCCGTTCCGCGACGGCAAAGTGGTGGACACGGCCGGCGGATACGCGAACCGGCTCACCGACGCGGGTTGCACGGTCGACGCGTGGGAGACCACCTATGTCCACGAGCTCAGCGGTGAGCATCCGGTGCTGGAGTGGATCACCGGCACCGCGCTGCGCCCGGTCATCGATCGGCTTTCCGATGAGGCGTGGCAGCAATTCCGTCAGCAGCTCATCCCGCTGCTCGCCGAGGCGTACCCGCGGCGACCCGACGGTAGGACGTTCTTTCCGTTCCGGCGGGTATTCGTTGTCGCTCAGGTGAATTAGCGCTTCCGGTTGAGCAGTTCGATGACCCGCGCGACAAGCTCGTCGATGTCGGCATGGGTGGTGTCCAGCACCAGGTCCGGGTTTTCGGGCGGCTCGTACGGTGCGTCGACGCCGGTGAGACCCTTCAACTCGCCCGCGCGCGCCCGCGCGTACAGGCCCTTGGGATCACGCTTTTCGCATTCGGCGAGCGACGTGGATACGTAGACCTCGATGAACGGCAGCTTCGCGGCGTCGTTGAGCGCGCGGGCGATCTCGCGGTCGGACTTCAGCGGCGAAACCAGCGACGCCAGGGCCACTACGCCGGCGTCGGCCAGCAGCCGGGTCAGATGCCCAACGCGGCGGATGTTCTCGGCGCGATCGCCTGCGGAGAAGCCGAGATCGTCGGACAGGCCGTGCCGGATGTTGTCACCGTCCAACAGGTAGGCCACATGACCGGATTCGACGAGCGCCCGCTCGACGGCCACGGCGATGGTTGACTTGCCGGACGCGGGCAGCCCGGTGAACCAGATGGTGGCGCCACGCTGGCCGGTGGCCGCCCACCGGTAGTCGCGGTCCAGCGACGATGGGTGCCAGCGGATGTCGTTGCGGGTGTGCTCGCCGGGCTTGACCTCGCGCGGCTCGATGATGGTGCCCGCTCCGACGGTGTCGTTGGTCGCCTCGTCGATCAGGATGAACGCCCCGCTGTCGCGGTTGTCGGCATACGAGTCGGCCACCACGATCGAACTGGTCCGCAGCGTCACCGCGCCGATGTCGTTGAGCGCCAACTCGACTGGCCCGTCGAGCTCATCGAGCGTCTCTGGGTCCAGCCGGGTGTGCAACGCCTGCACCGTGGCGCGCACGGTGCGGGTGCCCTGCTTGAGGGCCAGCCGGTCACCGGCCCGCAACGGCGAGTCGATGAACCAGCACACCGTCGCATCGAGCTCGCGGGCCAGTACCGGTAACGTCGCAGTGTCGGTGCCGCTGACCAGCACATCGCCCCGCCCGACGTCGACATAGTCGGCCAGCTCGATCGAAACCGACAGCGGCGCAACGGCCGTCGTGCGTACGTCATCGAGGGTGTCGACGGCCGTCACCGTCGAGCGCGTGCCCGCGGGCAGGCTCACGACCGGGTCGCCGACCCGCAGCAGGCCGGCCGACAGCCGGCCGGTATAGCGGCGACGCTCGTCGGGGGTGGGCCGCGATACCCACTGAACCGGCAGCCGTAGCTTCGAGGCTTCCGGCTGCGGGGCCGACAGTTCGACGCTCTCCAGGTACTCCAGCAGGGTGGGCCCGTGATACCACGGAGTGCGGTCCGACCGGTGCACGACGTTGTCGCCGTGTTTCGCCGCGATCGGGATGACCGTCAGGTCGGCGCCGCCGAGCCGCGCGGCCACCTGCCGCAGCTGCTCCTCCACCTCGGTGAACCGACCCTTGTCGAAATCGACCAGGTCGATCTTGTTGACGGTGGCGACAAAGTGCTTGATGCCCAACAGCTTTGCGATCCGGGCATGTCTGCGGGTCTGCCGCAGCACCCCGGCGCGGGCGTCGACGAGCAGGATCGCGGCGTGCGCGTTGGACGCGCCGGTGAACATGTTGCGGGTGTAGCGCTCGTGGCCCGGGGTGTCGGCGAGGATGTAGCTGCGGTTCTCGGTCGAGAAGAAGCGGTAGGCAACGTCGATGGTGATGCCCTGTTCACGCTCGGCGCGCAGACCGTCGGACAGGGCGGCGAGGTCGGCCACGCCTTCTTCATCGGTGACGGCTTCCAGGTGATCCAGCGGCAGGCTGTCCGTGTCGTGCAGCAGCCGCCCGATGAGCGTGCTCTTGCCGTCGTCGACGGATCCCGCCGTGGTGATCCGCAGCAGTTGGCGGGTCGTCATCAGAAGTACCCCTCACGCTTACGGTCCTCCATCGCCGCCGCCGAGGTGCGGTCGTCGGCGCGGGTCTCACCACGTTCGGAGATGGTGGCGGCCGAGATCTCGGCGATCACGCGGGTGATATCGGTGGCTGTGGAGTGCACGGCGCCGGTGATGGTCAGGTCGCCGACGGTGCGGTAACGCACCCATTCGACCGCCGAGCTTTCCCCGTTGACCGGCCCGGCGTACTCGGACACGGCGAGCAGGATGCCGTCGCGCTCGAACACCTCGCGCTCGTGTGCGAAGTAGATCGATGGCAGCTCAAGGTTTTCCAACTCGATGTAGCGCCAGATGTCCAGTTCGGTCCAGTTGCTCAGCGGGAAGACCCGCACCTGCTCACCCTTCTTGATCCGGCCGTTGTACAGCGACCACGGCTCGGGGCGTTGTGCCCGCGGGTCCCATTGGCCGAACTCGTCGCGGAAGCTCAGGATGCGCTCCTTGGCGCGGGCGCGTTCCTCGTCGCGGCGGGCGCCGCCGAACGCGGCGTCGAAGCCACCGGCCTCCAGCGCATCGAGCAAGGTGCGGGTCTGCTGCCGGTTGCGTGATACGCCCGGACCGGGGTCTGGCACCCGTCCGCTGTCGATGGATTCCTGCACCGAAGCAACGATCAGCTTGTGCCCGTGGCCGGTGACCCGGCGGTCGCGGAACTCGATGACCTCATCGAAGTTATGCCCGGTATCGACGTGCATGACCGGGAACGGCAGCGGCGAGGGCCGAAAAGCCTTCTCCGCCAATCGAAGCAGCACGATGGAGTCCTTGCCCGCCGAGAACAGCAGCACCGGCCGCTGCAGTTCGGCAACCACCTCGCGGATGATGTGCACGGCTTCGGCCTCGAGCAGCCGCAGCTCATCAACCCGGAGTGCGTCGATATCGGTGGTTACGGCCGTCATGTCGGTAGTCCCTCTCGTTGCGCGTCCGCGCGATAACGGTCTACCCATTCGTCGGAGCGTTGATCCGCCTGGCGTGCCAGCACCGGCGGCGGCGCCAGCCGTGGATCGAGCCCCAACGCCTCGAGCACCGTGCCGACCACCTGGGTGAGATTGCGCCACAGCACCGGATACGCGACTTCGATCGGCGCGATGTTCTCCTCGTCGAACCAGGCCCGCCAGCTTTTCTCCTGCTCGCGCAGCAGGGTGACGACGTGCGCGATCGCGCCGGCGTGGTACTCGGCGCGGGCGTCGCGCACAGGATCGGGGCGACCCCGCCAGACCCGCGTCTGCACCGCGCGCCAGAACGACACCGCCTGCGACACCACATCCGGCCGGTAGACGTGCACCAGGACCGGGTCGGTGCCGATGACGTCGCGGATCGCGGCGAGCAGCCCGTCTCCGGAGCGGTCGGGCAGATCCTTGGCGCGATCGAGCAGCAGCGGCGTCTGGTTCCACATCAGCTTGCCGCCCCAGACTCCGTTGGGGGTGCGGCCAACCGTGCGGATGTAGTCGCGCCAGATCTCCGCTTGTGCGAGATCCGGCTTGCCCTCGTCGAGCGGATCCAGCAGGCGCAAGATCGACTCGTCGTCGATGCCGCCGAACCACTGGCGCGGCTGCGGTGACATGCTCGTGGTCGGCAGGTACTGGAAGAACTCCTGCGGCTCGCCGGCCACGCCGGTCGCCCGCAACGACTCGACGAGCAGCGTGCTGCCGCTGCGCTGAGACGCGAGCACCAGATAAGCCGACCGGCTGGCAGACATGCGCGTGACTCTAACCGCAACGAATATTCATTGCATTTCCGCCATTTCGATCGCCGTGAGTCGAACTATTGCCCGGAACTGTGATCAACTTGGATGCCTCTCTCCGCCGCGATCGCCGAACGGCTGGTGACCGGTCGGCGGTGAATCCGCAGATAAGTTTCGGTGTACCTTTCCGAAATTCGATTACCCGCGAATTCCGACGGTATGACGTCGTTGGTCTTCTGCCGCCAGTCGTGCAGCAGCAGCGCCAGGTCGTTGGCGATCGCTGCGGCTTTGTCCGTCGGGTCGGGGCCCAGCAGGTTGTGCGACTCCCCGGGATCCTGCTCGAGGTCGTAGAGTTCGCGCTCCGGCCGTCGCCCAGCCACCTTCGGGGCCATGGT
The DNA here is from genome assembly GCA_963799495.1 of uncultured Actinomycetota bacterium. Lineage (GTDB taxonomy): Bacteria > Actinomycetota > Actinomycetes > Mycobacteriales > Mycobacteriaceae > Mycobacterium. Next base: position 519,419 of record CAWCXH010000006.1, on the reverse strand, counting down.
CCTGCCCGGCGCGCTGTCGGCGATATCCCACGGCAGATCGAGCAATGGTCGCGACCCGTAATTCTCGATGTAGCTGTATTCCTTTGTCCGAATCGCGCGAATCGGGTCAAATGAGTCGTGGTAGGTCTTGGTGGTGTAGACCTCGGAGCGCACGGGCTTGTTCTCGGCCGGTTTCAGCAAATTGCTTGCGTGCGACATCCCGTCGACCTCTGCGGGGATGTCGACGCCGAGCAGGTTGAGCAGGCTCGGCACCAGGTCCACGCCGCTGAACAGGTCGTCATACACCCGCGGGGCGACGCCTTTATCCAGCGGCGGCCGCACGATCATCGCGATCCCGGTGCCGGCGTCATAGAGGGTCGACTTGGCCCGGGGCAGGGCCGGTCCGTGGTCGGTCATGAACACCACCCAGGTGCTGCGGGCCAGGCCGGTCGCGGCGAGCGCGTCCAGCAGCTGCCCGACGGCGGCGTCGGCGACGGAAATGGAGCCGTAGAACTCGGCCAAATCCTGTCGGATCTCACCGGTGTCGGGCAGGTAGTCGGGCACCGCGACGGTGTGGGCGTCCGCGGGGTCATAGCGCTCGCGCGAATAGGGGCGGTGCGTCTCGAAGAAGCCCGCGGTGAGCAGAAACGGTTGCCGCGGCGGGTTGGCCAGCCACCGGGTCGCCTGTTCGACCACATATTCGCAGTAGGAGTTCGATACATCGAACTCCTCGAAGCCCAGTCTGGACGGATTCGATGTCTCGTGCTGCATCCCGAATAACGCTGTGCACCAACCAGATTCGGCCAACAGGTGCGGCAGGGTGCGGACGCCGTTGCGGTATTCCCAGCCGTGATGGGCCAGCCCGAGCAGGCCGTTGCTCTGCGGGTATCGGCCGGTGAACAGCGAGCCCCGCGAAGGTGAGCACAACGGTGCGGTGGCGTGTGCGCGGGTGAAGAGAATGCCCTCGGCGGCGAGTTGGTCGAGTCGCGGGCTGGACACATCGGCGTGGCCGTAGACGCCGAGATACCGCCCGAGGTCATGCCAATGCACGATCAGCACGTTGTCGCGTCGCACTGCTCACCCTTCTCTTGCGTCGTTACACCGAACAGCGTGCCCGGTTCCTGGGCAACCCTTTGACTCACCGAGAGCAACTTATCCACAGCGCGAATTTCATCCACAGGCTGGCGTCTGAGCATGCATATCGGTCAGTTCCGATCGCTAGATTCGCTCATAGTTCGATGGATTGTTGCCGGAGATTGGCGACTTTGCCGCCGTCGACAAACCCGGCCGAGCCCGCCGCGACATCGTCCCGCCGCTGGCCGCACGAACCATCGCCGCCCTGCTCACCCCTCCGCGACCAAATCATCACCCCGATCCTCGCCGGGGATCCGCAGCCCGAAGATGGGCCGCAAACCCGCACACTGGACTCGCGTCGACCGCGACTACGAACAGATCCGCATCCACATGCAAACGCTCTTCAACGATCTCGCCATCGAAACGCTGCTAGCCGCTTGAGGATTCGGCACCAGTCAGCCATTCCACATCACCAACAAGTTGTCGGAAGTCGCTCCTCAACTAGTGGCTCGCACAATCTTGGCCATGACGGGTGCCGGCATGCACTAGCGCTAAGTCGACTCCTACGAAGTTCGGAAGCTCCGCGACGCGCGCCGTTGATCAGTCCGGATGTCTGGGGCAATGGGGTGCGGCCGCGATACCAACCGCCTTCGGGCCGGGGTGGCATCTTCTAGCCCTGGTCACCCAATACGACTCACGAAATACCGCTCAGCACTCACTTCGCGGGCGGCTCCGCGTAGGTCGGGGTCCGCTCGTTGTGGACGGTACGACGTCCGCCCTCGAACACGCTGAACGTGCCCGTCGCGACGTCGGTCACCTCGATCCGCAGGCCGGGGTGGTCCCGGGAGAATTGCAGCAGCACGCCGGGGCGGCCACCGGCCACCCCTGCGGCGCAGCTCTGGCAGACGCCTTGGTCGACGCTGATGCGCACGGTTCTTCCGATCAGCGCCTGCTCGGAGAGACCGAGCCGCCCGAACTCAGCGTTGAGGTGGTTGACGAACTTGTCCTCGGCGTGGTGCTCGGCGCTCGCGGGCAGGGCTTTCGCGTCGTCACGGGGCGGTGAGTAGGGCCGGGCGTCGGCCGGCGCCGGGTCGGTCCCCTGGGGCGCCTGCGGTGATCCGCGCACGACCAACTCGGCGATCCCGGGGATGTCGGTCTCCATTGATCCGATCGTGCCCTCGTGCGTCGCGTTCGCCACCGCGCGCTCGGCCTGCTGCCTCGTGCGGACTCCCTGCGCGCCGCGCGCCTGTGCCTCGGCCTGTTCGATCGCGGTCCGGCGACGTTCCCACATCGCCTCGGCGAGTCGGGCGTCTGCGGCAGGGTCCATCTGCGGGCCGGTCGTCGGGTGCGTGCTGACCTGGTCGGCGACGCTATCTCCGGCCGCCCTCAGCCGCTCGAGCTCCGGCGCGGGCAACCGCCGGTACTGGGTCACGAGTTCGTGCATCGCCGCGGGGTCGAAGCGTGCCGCGTCACGCAAGACGTCGAGGCTGCCGCCCCCTCTCATGTACGCCTCGTACTCGGCGTGGCTGCCGGGCTTGCCCTTTCCACGAGCGAGCACCTCCGCCGCGACCGGGCCGTTGAACTTCGAGTCACGGCGCATCATCTCGACCAGCTCACGTCGCGGTCGCTCTTCGAACCGGCGGGTGAGTTCACCCAGCGCGGTGACGTCCTTCGGCGACTCGATACTTCCGATGCGCTTCTTCAGCGTCACCTCACTGAGCTTCGCTAACTGTGCCTGTCGCTCGCGGAACAGTTCGGCCTCGAGCCGGCGCGCCGCGGCGTCGTGGTCGGGTCCGGGCGGAATCTCCTTGACCGCCGCCTCCCGGTCGCGCAACGTCTGGTCGCGCTTCATCTCCGGTTTGTATTCGTCGTTGATCTTCGCGCAACGCTGGCAGACGACGAGTTCGCCGACCTCGGTCTCGCGGATCACCCGCCTCCCGTCGGCCGTCGGGCCGATGGTGTGGACCTCGGCCGCTCCCGATCGTCCGGTGGCCGCCGATCCGGCCGCGGCCGGATGCGGCGTCCCGACTCCACCGGGCTCGCCGGCCGCCGGCCCACGCGTCGTACTGCTCGCCCCTTCCTCATGGGCGACGGGGCGCGTCAGCGCGTCGACGAGTTCCTTCGGCGGCGCCATCTCGGCCTCACCGGGCCGTGCCGACGCCGGCTCGCCCGGCGCGGACTTGGCATGCACATAGCGCCCGGCGAGCTCCATCGCCGGCGCCATTGCCACCTCGCCGGCGATCATGTCGCAGACTTCGTTCAGGCTCGACGGCAGCGCCTTGCCGCTGATGATGTTGTCGAGCACGATCTGCGCCGGTGCGTTGTAGAACGACGCGGTCGTGGCGCCGGCGATGCCGATCACGCCGCGCGCGGTCGTCTCGCTCATCTTTCCCGAGTTGATCAGTCGCGTCAGATACCGCGATTCCAGGGCGTTCACGAACGCTCCCTGGGTGAGTCCGCCGAACAGCGTCACGAGACCGTCGATGGCCGACTGCTGCACGAGGCCCTTCAGGTCGATCTTGTTTGAGGGATCCATCCAGTGGGCGACCACCTGCTGCGAGCCCTCCTGCGCGAACGTGTACCCGGCGGCACCGAACGCCGCTCGCACGACGCCGCCCGTACCGGTGAACGCGGACGCGATCTTGCCCGCCGTCTTGGCGCGCTCGAGCCACTTGACCGCGGTCGACGCACCCTTCATGACCCGGCGCTCGTACCCGGCGAACTTGGCGGTGGCGATCGCGGTCGAGTGCTCGCACTGAGTCAGCGCGGCGACCGCAAGCTCGAACTTACCTTCCTGCAGGAAGCGCCCCGCGGCACTTAACTGCAGTTCGGGGTCGTGCCAGATGCCGTTGCCCTTCTCGTCGTCCAACAGCTTGGGATAGTTCTGGGTGCGGCCCTCGACCTCCGCGAGGTTCGCCTGGGCGTCGAGGTTGTTCGGCTGCTGCTGCACGCGAAGGCGCGCGACCGCGATCTCGATCGCGCTCGGCGCGCCGAGTGCCTCGCTGGTGTGACGGACTGTGCCCCGCACCATGCGCTTGAGGAAGCCGTCGCCGCGCTCACCGCGGTTGGCGTCGCTACGGCCCCGATGCTCGATCTGCATCGTGGTGATGTGGGAGCTGATCTCCTTGATGCCCGCGCGCAGTGCCTGCATCTCGGGGCTGTCTGTGACCGTCGCGCGATATGCGTTGCTGAACTCGGTGATCCACTGGAGGTTGTCCCAGCTGACGATGCCCTTGGTATGCCGGATGCGGGCTCCGCCCCACAGCAGGTTGACGTGTGGGATGCCACTTGCCAGGCCGGGTGTCTGCGACTCCTCCAGGGCACTGACGATTTCGCGCTTGCTGGTGAGTTCTGCGACGAGCGGCTTCGACGCGAAGTGCTCGACGGCCCAGCTCCGGTAGCGGTGCTCGGCGGCGACGTTCCACTGCTGCGGTGCCGTGACGTCGGCTCCGAGGATCGCGGAGTGGTCGAGAGTCGCACGACTGGCAACCTCGTCGACCCAGGTCCGGCGCGCCTCGATGCGTTCGTGTGCGTGCAGATAGTCGGAAGAACGAATCGGCATGGTGCTGTTCGGGTCGAGCAGCTTCGAGCGTTCGCGCTTCTCGTGCCGGGCAAGGGCCTCGTCGACCGCGCGGTTGGCTTGCCAGCCCTCGATGACCCGGTGCCATGTCATGAGCTGTTCGCGTGACATCGCCGCCACGATCGCCGGGTTCGCGGCGACGAACGCGTCGAACCTGGGACTCGCCGCCGCCTTATCGTCTTTGCCTTCCGTGTTCGAGTCGCGCTGCAGCATGACTGCGACGGCGCTGTTACCGACGGTCCGCTGAAGCGCGAGCACTTGATGCAATGGCGGCGCGCCGGTACAACTCGCGGCGGCACCGCCCCAGCCGGGCTCGTACCCGGAGGTTTTCGGCGCGCTCGATCTCCGCGCGGGAAGTCCCCGCATCGTTGGCCTACGGGCCATGTCGCGCATACCAGAGTGTCGGCGCACGCGACGCAAGCGGCAAGGTCGCGGGACCAATCGTGCCCGATCGGGAAACGATGGCTGCCCTGGAGGCGCGCATATGTCGCCGAGCGAAATTTGCCGCCGCCCGTCTAGGGGTGGTAGGGCACGCCGACCGCGCGGAATACGTATTCGGGCGGCACGTCGAACGCCAGCGACCTGCGTGGCAGTCGCATCAGGACTTCCTCGGGTATGGCGTCCTTGTAGTGCAGCGAGAGTTGACCACTGCACCGTGGATCGACCTCGGCGACGTCGAGATCCAGCATCAGCCCGGTGGCGGAGATTTCTGCCTTGACCGCGCCGGTCTGCGGCGCGTTCCACGCCTGGTCGATGGTGCGTCCGGCCAGCTTCGGCACTGTCGACAGCGTGCCGAGCACCCGCTGATCGGTGAGCACCAATGAGCCGACGTAACTGGCGATGCTGCCGATCGATCGCGTGCCGGGAATGATGCCGGTGAAGCGGCGGGTCACCGGCACATATTCGGTGAGGTGGAGGATCCCCTCGGCCTCGACCTGAGCACGCAGATCATCCGGCAGCTTGCCTACGCCAAACAGCTTGCGCAGAAACACGGCCATGACCGGCACCATAGCGCCTGAGATTGAAAGCCCCCGTGCTGGCGTCTGAGTCGGGGTTTCGACGCAACACGGGGCTACCCGGCGTATCGACGACACCGCACGCCGCGTTACAGGTGGTACTGCTATTGACGTGACACCGCATCGCCTTTGGCTCGTCGCGTCGGCTCTGACGGCCGTCGCGGTGTACGCGGCGATGTGGATCGGCTATGTGCTGCAGTGGAACTGGCTGACCATAGTGGACTCGTCGGCTTTGGATGCGCTGCATCGCTACGGTGTCGACCACCCGGGCTGGGTGACGTCGTGGTTTGTGTTCTGTGCGTTGTTCGGGCCGACGGCTTTCCGGCTGGTGGCGCTGGTCGTCATCGTGGTGGCGTTGACGCGGCGAAATCTTAGCGCCGCGCTGTTTTTGGTGATCAGCGTGGAGCTCAGTGGGTTTATCACCGAGATCGCCAAACAGGCCGCCGATCGTCCACGCCCGGCCAGTGCGTTGGTATCCGCGCCGTCGACATCGTTTCCGTCCGGACACGCGGTGGGTGTGATGGTCGGTGTGCTCGCGTTGCTGACCGTGCTATGGCCGATGATGCGCCAGCCGCTGCGGATATGGCTGACCGCAATCGGGGCGGTGGTCGTCTTCGCGATCGGGTTCGGGCGGGTGGTGCTCAACGTGCACTATCCCTCCGACGTGGTGGCCGGATGGGCGCTGGGCTACGCGTACTTCGTCGCCTGCCTGCTGATGGTGCCGCCGTGGCCGCTCACGGCTGCGGACAGAACACGGGCAGTGTCCGATACCGCACGCTGAAACTGGCTTCGGTGCATTCGGTTCCGACCTCGCCGTCACGCGCCAGCAGGGTCGGCCCGTCCACGACGGTGAACTTGAACTCGGGCACCCGCAGCTCGTGATACAGCGGGCTGCGTTCCAGCCGGCCGAGAGCGAGTGCCACCAGGATTCGCAACTTGGCGAACCTCCGGCCGGTCTCGAGGATGCGGACGTCGATCAAGCCATCGTCGATCCGGGTGCGTCGCGACGGCGCGAACCCCGACGGCATGTAGGTCGAATTGCCCAGGAAGAACAGCGAGGTCTGCAGGGTCTTGTTGTCGTAGGAGATGCGCACCGGCTCGTCGCGGCGCAGCGTGTGAAACATCGCGTAGATGCCCGCCAATGGCTTGCCGATCTTGTGCTCGAGTCTTTCGCGGGTCTGCACAAACCTCGGATAGGCGCCGATGCTCGCGGTGTTGAGCACCATGTCCGCCTCATTGAGGCAGACCAGGTCGACGCACGCGACGCTGCCGCGGCGTATCGCCTCGACGGTCTTGGCGACCGTGTCGCAGCCGATGTCCTTGGCGAAATGGTTGAACGTGCCACCCGGGAAGACGGCGAGCGGGACGCCGGCATCCACCGCCACTGCGGCCGCGCACGACACCGTTCCATCGCCGCCACCGACGGCGAGCACCTCGGCCCGCTCGCTGGCCGCACGCAGCACCTCCCCGAGGTCGTCGCCGTCGCCGAGTTCGACGATCTCCGCTCGGGGCAGGGCTTCCCGCACTTCGTCCATCACGCGCGCTCCGGTGCCGCCGCCGGACGCCGGGTTGATCACCAACACCACACCGGCGCCGTCGGGGCGGGCAGGGGTGTCTAACCGCAAGGGCTCGACGGCGGGGAGCTTGGCGGGAGCGATGGGTGGCACCACGCGTGCTCCGAGCACGGCGATCCCGGCGCCGATGCCGAAACCGGCGAACACGTCACCGGGGTAGTGCGCGCCGGTCGCGACCCGGGACAGGCCAACCAGGCCCGCCAGCAGCGCCAGGGCCAGACCCAGTGGTGGACTTTCCAGCCCGGCCCCGACCGCGAACGCCGCCGCACTGGCCGAATGGCCGGACGGCAGCGAGTTCGACGTCGGCGAGCGCCGGCTGCGCCGGGCGAGCGGCACGGAGTGGCGATTCGGCCTCGGTCGCTTCCAGATGCGCTTGGCCACTTGGTTGCTGAACAGGCTCGTCACCGCGAGGCTGAGCACGCCGCGGGTGGTGGCACGCTGCACGTTCGGCCGCCTGATAGCGATGAGCGCACCGGCGATGACCAGCCACAGCTTGGAATGGTCTGCGGCCCTGGTGAGCCGGGGCATGACCGCGTCCAGCAGCGGACTGGGCGATTCCGCGATCGCTTCGAATACCTCGCGGTCCAACGTCCCCAAACCCCGGCCGATTTGCCGGATGCCCCGCGGGCGTCGCCGTAGCGGCCACATATCCATCCCGCCAACATATCGGTGGGGTTGAACGGGTTCATCAGGATGCGAACTCGTGCGAGCTGATTGTACGGCTGGACCAGCCCATGCCAAGGAATCGCCGTGATCGGCAGCTTCCAGATGGGCGATGAGGCGCGCGCGGCGGTGAGCATCTTCTTTTATGGCAGCAGCGCCGCGAAACCGCAGCCAGCAAACGGACGAAATGGGCGGCGTAGCTCCGGGATCTGCTCGAAGGGCAGCGGGGCGATACCTGATCGTGTCTAAACTTTTACTTGACCTGTAGCCGACCGGTGTCGAGCATGGATGGGTGCGCCGACTGCTGGTTCTGCTGTGCGCGATGTTCGTCTCGCTCGGGCTGGCCGCGCCGGCCAATGCCGTTGACACACCGTGGTTCGCTCAATCGGTCGGCAGCGCCACACAGGTGATTTCCGTTGTCGGCGTGGGCGGTTCGTCGGCCAAGATCGATGTCTGGCAGCGCACGATCGCGGGCTGGGAACCCATCGGTGTCGGCATTCCCGCGCACATCGGCGCCAACGGTATGGCCGCGCAGACCCATGACGGCAACATGGCCACGCCGATGGGCATATTCACCCTCGACTTCGCCTTCGGTACCGCGCCGAATCCCGGCGGCGGCCTGCAGTATGTCCAGGTCGGGCCGGACCACTGGTGGGACGGCGACATGAAGAGCCCCACCTACAACACCATGCAGGTCTGCAAGAAGGAGCAATGCCCGTTCGCCACCGGCCCGGGCAGCGGGACCGAGAACCTCGAGATCCCGCAGTACGCGCACGCGGTGGTGATGGGTGTCAACAAGGCCCGGGTCCCGGGAAACGGCGGCGCGTTCTTCCTGCACACCACCGACGGTGGCCCGACCGCGGGCTGCGTGGCCATCGAGGATGCCACGCTGGTGAAGATCATTCAGTGGCTTCGGCCCGGTGCGTTGATCGCCATCGCTAAGTGATCAAATATTAAGGGCGCGACCGGTTTTCAGCTTGAAGTTCAGCCCCTCCAGCGACATGGTGGCGTCGTAGGTGCGGTCATAGGCGGTCGCGCTGATCTTCCAGCCGTCGCTGGTACGCCGATACTCATCGTGGTAGAACGCCGCACCGATCAGCATGAAGTTGAAATCCGGCGCGATCACCCGGTCCTGCAGGTACCAGGTGGCCGAGGCTTCGTCACCGTCCAGCACGATCTCGGGGTGGGTGACCCGGTGCTCGGTGATGATCTCCGGGCCCAATGACGTCCGCATGAAGTCGACGAGCGCCGTTCGGTCGGTGAAATGAAGCTCCGCGCCCAGTGACGGCCCGTAGTCGCCGGTGACGTCCTCGGTGAGAGTGTCTGCGAACTCGTCCCAGTTCTTGGTGTCGAGCGCACGCAGGTACCGGTATTTGACTTGTTTGATCTCGTCGATATCACCCATGGGCGACATTGCAACACATCCGCGGTTTGACGCATAGGGTCCGGACTACGCCACCGCAAAGTTTTGTAGAGCGTCGATGAACCGACCAATCCGCCGCGGCCGTTGGCCCGCATCTTCGATTCGCTACGTGCATTCATCCTGGTGGCCGGGATCGCCGAACGGCTTCGAACGCCGTTTCGGACGCGGTCGGTATCGCGCTTATCGCTATCGGTTCGGTGGGATCAGCGAAAGGCGTAAGCTATTGCGCCGCAATAGCGGAACGCTGTTTCGACGCGCTCGCCACGGAGTGTCTGACAAGCAGGGGCGAGTGCGCGGGCTATGGTGTGGTCCGTAATGAGCGACCCGTTGGGGTTGTCGATCGGGACGACCAACCTGGTCGCGGCGCGCGTCGGCAGTCAACCCGTGACGCGGCGATCGGTGCTGACCCTGTTCAGCCATCGCGCGCCGGAAGTCGGCGCGCCGTCGGCGCATGGGCAGACCGCCGAACCGGGCGTGACGCTGGCCGGCTTCGTCGAGCGCGTCGGCGACCCGGTTCCGCTGGTGGCAGCCGACGGGTCGTCGTATCACGCTGACCGCCTCCTGGTCGAGGCGCTCGACGCGATGGTCTACGTGGCCGGCGGCGAGCCGTCCTCGCAGATCGCCATTGCCGTGCCGGCGCACTGGGGACCCGCGACCGTACGGGCGCTGCGCGCCGGCTTGCGTACCAACCCGACCCTGGCCCCCAACGGCATGCCCGCGCGGCTTGTTTCGGATGCCGAGGCGGCGTTGACTTCGCTGCACACCACCGGTCTGGTCAGCCGCGGCGTGCTGGCGCTGCTGGATTTCGGGGGTAGCGGCACCAGCATTACGTTGGCCGACGCCGCGTCGGTATTCCAACCGATCGCCGAGACATCCCGCTACCCGGAATTCTCCGGCGACCAGATTGATCAGGCACTGCTCCATCATGTCCTGGACGGCATCGCCACCGCCGGCCGTGTCGATCCGGCCAGCACCGCCGCCGTCGGGTCGCTGGCCCGGCTGCGCGAGGAGTGCCGCATCGCCAAGGAGCGGTTGTCCTTGGAGACGGTGACCGAACTGGTCGCCGAACTGCCCGGATACCGGTCCAATATCCGGGTGACGCGAGCCGAGCTCGAGCACCTGATCTCCAACCCGCTCGGCGACGTGCTCGCGGCGCTGGAAAACCTGTTGGAGCACAACAGAATTGGCTGGGACAGCATCGCCGCGGTGGTAACCGTGGGCGGCGGTGCCAGCATCCCGCTCGTCACCCAGCGCCTGTCGGAACACAGCCGGGTTCCGGTGGTGACCACGCCGCAACCGGCCCTTGACGCGGCGGCGGGCGCCGCACTGTTCGCGGCGTACGGGTCCGAGGCGGATGCCCAGACCGGGGTGGCGCCCGCGGCAGCCGTCGTCAATTCGGTTACCGATGAACCCGGGTCGGCGACATTCCGGGCGCTGGCGTGGTCCCAGGACGACGACACCGACAACGAACCGGTGCCCTATACCGGCGAGGATCCCTACGCCACCGACGTCACCACCGCACGCCCACCGGTCGAGTACGTGCCGCCCACGGGGCCGATCGCGGAGCAGTCGCGGCCCTGGCATCGACTGCCGCAACTGGTGTTCGGACTCGGCGCGGTCGTGGCGCTAATCGCCGTCGGCGGTGCGGCGATCGCGCTGACGGGCGTGGCCAACACCACCACCACCCCCACCGACCCGCCCCGCACCGCCACGTCGGCGGCGCCAATCAGTGCCGAACCGCCGCCCAGCGTCCCCGACCCGCCCAGCGTCCCCGACCCGCCCAGCGTAGTCACGGTGACCGGCCAGCCGCCGCCATCCCCTTCGCCGCCGGCCCCGACGACCAAGGTGGCGCCCGTGACGACAACGCCGCCGACGACCACCACAACGCCGCCGACGACCACCACCACGACCACGACGACGACCACCACGACCACGCCGACGACCACGACCACCACGACGACGACGACCACAACGACAACGCCGCCGATCACCACCACAACCACGCCGACCACCACGACCACAACTAGGCCGACGATGACGACGACATACGTGACGGTCCCGTTCGTGCCGGTACCGATACCGATTCAGGTGCCGAACAATCCGTATTCGCCGGACCCGTAGCCGAATCCGCGCCGGCTCAGACGCCCGCGGGCGGCCAGATGCCGATGATGAACGCCATCGCGGTGATCGTGAGGAACTCGTTGAACGCGCTGAGCGCGGTGATCTTCAGGGAGCGTGTGTCGAAAACGTCGTGAACGACCATCCGGGCAACCGTGAAGCTCAGCCAGAGGATCCACCCGGTCACCAGGGCCGAGAGCAGGAAGCTGCCCTCGTAGAACTTGTACGCGAGGTAGGTGGCGCCCGCGAGCGCCCAGGCGGTAAGAAAGCTGGCGACGACGACGATGGGATAGGCCAGCGGTGAGCCGCCCTGCACGGTGTCGTCGGAATGTCCGACCAGACGCATCCAGGTGCGACCCAAGACGGCCCGATGGTAGAAGACTGCGCCGATCACCATGCTCGCGATCAGCGCCGCCAATACGGCGAGGTAATTGATTGCCGGGACCATTTCGCGATTACAGCAGAGTTGAGGACGGCTCCTGGCGAACTTCGCCGACCGCAGGCACACTGAGTTGTACCGCAGGTGCTGCGGGGTCGCAGCGTCAGGAGGACCGCAATGAGCAACAACGGGCCGTTCGGGTTCGATCCCGAGGACTTTGATCGAGTGGCCCGCGAGGCGGGCGAGGGACTGCGCGACGCGCTGGGCCGATTGAGCGGGTTCCTCACCACGTCGGGTGAGCGGGCCGGATGGGCTTCGCTGCTCGACGAGTTTGCGCGGGGCGCGCGTACCAGGAATGAGCCCGAGACGGCCGGTGAGGCCGGCGACGGCGTGTGGGCGATCTACACCGTGGACGCGGCGGGCGGTGCCCACGTCGAAGAGGTCTACGCGACCGAACTGGATGCGCTGCGCGCGAACAAGAGCAACACCGATCCCACGCGCAAAGTGCGGTTCCTGCCGTACGGCATCGGGGTCAGCGTGCTGGATGCGACCGAGGCGACCGAGGACTGCGGTGGGGACGACTAGGGCAGCTCCGGCAGCCCGCCGTCAGTTTGGCACCCGGGTGCCCACATTGAGCGGGTGGTGGCATGCCGCCGCGTGTTCCTCGGCGTGCTCCAGCAGGGCGGGCTCGTCGGTCGTGCAGACGTCGGTCGCAAACGGGCAACGCGGGTGGAAAGTGCAGCCGGGCGGCGGGTCGATTGGGCTTGGCACGTCGCCCTGGAGCACCAGCCGCTCGCGCGCGGCGTTGAGTTTCGGATCGGGGATGGGCACCGCGGACAGCAGCGCGTTCGTGTACGGGTGGATCGGCTTCTTGTAGAGCGCATCGGCATCGGAGATTTCGACGATCTTGCCCAGGTACATCACTGCGACCCGGTCGGAGACATGGCGGACGACGCCGAGGTCATGTGCAACGAAGAGGTAGGAAAGGCCGAACTCGTCCTGGAGTTCGTCAAGCAGGTTGATGATTTGCGCCTGAATGGAGACGTCGAGCGCCGAGACGGGTTCGTCAGCAACGATCAGCTTCGGCTGCAGGGCGAGGGCCCGGGCGATGCCGATCCTCTGGCGCTGCCCGCCCGAGAACTCGTGCGGGTAGCGGTTGTAGTGCTCGGGCTGCAAGCCGACACGGTCGAGCAGCTCCCAGACCCGCCGCCTCAACTCGGCGCCCTTGGCCAGCCCGTGCAGCTCCAACGGGTCGCCGATAATCTGGCCCACCCGTTTTCGGGGGTTCAGCGAGGCGAACGGGTCCTGGAAGATCATTTGCATCTGGCGGCGCAGCGGGCGCAAGTCGTGTCGCGAGCGGCCCACCAGTTCCTCCCCGGCGAAACGGACCGATCCTGAGGTCGGCTCGGTCAGCTGCAGGATGGCCCGGCACAGTGTCGACTTGCCGCAGCCCGACTCGCCCACCAGCCCGAGCGTCTCGCCCTCGTTCAGCGTGAGGCTGACGCCGTCCACCGCCCGCAGCCGCGCCACTTCGCGGTCGACCACGATGCCCGACTTGATCGGGAAGTGCTTCACCAGGTCGGTGACCTCCAGGAGCGGATCGCCCTTGCTCACGGGGTTCACCGGTTCTCGCAGGCCGATCCGGCCCTCGACTGCGCGTAGCTCCTTCTTGCGGGCCGGCTCGAGCCAACACCGGTCGAGGTGCGCGCGGCCTTTCAGACGCGCCTCCAGCGGCGGCGGTTCGTCGCACTTCTCGAACGCATGGGGGCAGCGGGGGGCGAAGCGGCAGCCCGTCGGCGGGGCCAGCAGCGACGGCGGTTGCCCTGCGATCTGCGGCAGCCGGCCGCCGCGCGGCTGATCGAGCCGGGTCAGCGAGCCCAGCAGTCCCCACGTGTACGGGTGCTGCGCGTCGTAGAAGATCTCGTCGAGCGTCGCATCCTCGACGATCTGGCCGGCGTACATGACCACCACGCGGTCGGCGACCTCGGCGACCACCCCGAGGTCGTGGGTGATCAGGACGACGGCCAGGTCGCGGTTGCGATTGAGCTCGTCGATCAGTCGCAGAATCTGGGCCTGGACAGTGACGTCGAGCGCTGTGGTCGGCTCGTCGGCGATCAGCATGGCCGGCTCCAGGGAGAGCGCCATAGTTGGATCGTGATGTCACCCGTGTTGTCGTCGGTCTGGATGCCGCTGATCGTTTGCGCCTTGCCGCCGGCGTAATCCTTGGCGCCGACGATCACGTCGTAGAACACCGAGCCGCCGGATTCGGTCTTGAACAGCCGCTGGATCGCATACGTGAAATCGGAGGCCTTGATCGGCGTTCCATCCGAGTACTTCATGTTGGCTCGAAGTTTCAGCTTGTAGGTCTTGCCGTCGGCGGAGACTTCGGGCATGGCCTCGGCCAACCCGGGCACCACATCGGTGCCGGCCCCGCCGCGCTCGTGCTTATAGGTGAGCAAGGGGGTGTAGGCGTTCCACAGCACTTCCCAGCCCTCGAGCGTGTACGAGAGCTGGGGATCGATGTAGTCCGGGAACGAGTTCAGGGTGATGTTGATGTCACCGCCGCCCTCAGCGGTGGTGGCGCTCTTGTTGTCGCCTCCGCAGGCAGCGGTTCCAATGGTCAACGCCGTGATGCTGGCGATGGCCAGAACCTTGCGAAGCTTGCTCATCTCGTTCCCTTTGGTTCGCAATTCGGACGATCCCAATACAGCTGTACGTCACTCTGCCGGATTGGGTTACATCTTGGAGGGAAAATGCCAGCGGGCGCCCGAGAGGCATCGATCGACCTACGTCGCGCATGACCGCGTGGACGCTGGGTGGCAGCGCGAAACATCTTCTCGGACAGGACAGAAGCGTCGGCTCTCGCGATTCCGCTTACTCGACCTTCTGCCACAGGCAGTTACCGCTCAGTTCGATGTTGAAGAGCAGCGGCAATAGCCGCAACTTCACCGGCTGCCCCGGCTCACCCGTCGACACCTGGGGTGGACCAAGGGTTCCTGCGGCGATAACCGCCACCTGCTCCGCTTTGCATCGGCTGCCGGAGTCCTGCGGGTGGGCGATCCAGTCACCCGGGTCGATCTCGCGGTTGCGCACGCCCTCTCCGGACAGCGTCAGTTCGGGTCCGTAGGACAGCCATCGATCGCTGTTCGGGAAGGGGGAGTCGAAAATCTGCCACTCGTTGTCGCGGCACTCCAGCACGGTCTTGTAGTCCGGCAGCTTGGTCAGCGCACCGGCTATCTCTGCTGCACACGGCGTGTCAGCCTGAGGCACAACGGGTTCTGCGCCTGCGATCGGCGAACCTAGCGTCGCAGTTGCCGCGACGACCATCGCCGTCACGGCCACCGCCAGCGTGAGTCTCATGCCGGCGCTACACCTTGCTCAGGTCGGTGCGCATCAACTGCACTTGGTAGTCACCCCAGGTCGACAAATTCCAGAAAAGATACTGCTGTTCTGCCGCCGAGAGATTGTCTGTGCCAGACCACGGGTGGATCATCGGCGCGTACAGACCGGGCTTTTGCGTGGACGTCACCAAAGTTGTAGGCGCCGACCATGGCCCTTCCGGCTTGTCCGCTTTCCTCATCACGACGTTGTTGTTCTGATCGGCGTAGAGCATTATGTACTTCTTCTCGTACGCGTTGTACTGCACCGACATCTCGCCGACGGTGGGGTAGGTGGTCCGCTTGAAGATCCAGAAACCGGTCGTCGTCCCCGGCAAGATCGGGGTGGCGGCCGCCGGCGTGTTCACGACCCATGTCGACCCGTTCCAGTACTGGTACTTGGTCTGGTCGAGTATCTCGCCCTCCTTGACCCGTGACAGGTATGCCGTCCCGCCGCGTCCGGAGGGAGTGCCGTACGCGTAGACGTAGCCGTCGGTCTTCGGTTGCCCGGTGACGGGATCCTTCACCGGCACGCCGTTGGCGTCGACGACGGCGCCCTTGACGTAGGCGAACTGCTGGAAGTTCTGGTTGCCGGCGACGAAGGGCAGGGTGGACCTGCCCGCCGCGGCCGGGCGGACGGACGACGGCGGCACCACTGTCCAGTTCTGGCCGTTGTCGTCGGAATAGGCGATGGCGGAGTAGTTCGTGGTCCAGCGGCCGGGCGTATCCCAGGACCGAACGGCCATGAAGTTGATGTACTGCCTCGTTGCACCGCCCGCGCCCGCGCCCGGCACGGAGATGGCGGCGGTCGGGATCATCGTGATTTCGGGTCCGATGCCGTAGTGGTAATTACCGATGATTTCTCTCGACCAGTTTGGGTTGCTCATTGGTGAGCCGCTGTAGGTGCCCGGGTTATGGATGATGCCTGCAGGCACGTCCATTCCGTTGGACAAGGTGTTGTCGTAGCTGCGGAACAGCGTGTTCATCCGCCAGTCCGTCCTGTTGACGGGATCGCGGAACGTGTCGCCGAATGCGATCAACACCTGATGCTCGTTGACATCGGTGGTGGCGGGGTTGTCCTTTATGCCGTTGTCCCACATGATCCCGAGATCAGTGCCCCCGATGTTGAAGCGGTTCAAGGTGTCGTTCGGGCTGTTCGCTCCAGTGACGTATTCGACGAAATCTGTATTGGGGCTTACAGCCACTGGGCCGACCGGGGCCGCGGTGACGGCCGCGGTCGGCGGACCGGTCAGCGTCGCGGCGGCGACGGGGGTACCGCTCGTGGTGGTTGTTCTGGCGAGGGTGGAGAACGTCTGCTCGGTCTCGCGGCGCGCTCCCACCGCGAGCAGCGCGAGTGCGAACGGCGATCCGCCAGGAACGCCCGGCACATCGGAAGCCAATGAGCCGAGGCCGAAAACGGACAGAACATTGGTCACCAACTGCGGGAGTGGCGCCTGCGCAGCCGGAGCATCCGGCGCTGACATCATGGCCTCCGGGGCGTCCTGCGTCGCGGTCAAGGACGACAGCGACCTGAAGGTCGTCGGCTCGACGGCGGACGCGGTGCGCTGTAGAACGCTGTCGGCCGACTTCTCGGCCGTTACGTCCTTGGCGGCGACGACGTCGACGGTGCGCACCTCAACGGCTGACTTAGGAGCCGGCACGCGGCTGATCGAGCCTTCGGCCGGCTTATCCGCGGGCCCGCTGGACGATTTCTTCTTGCTCGTGACCACGTCGATGATCTTTGGCGGTGTCCGCGTCGGCACCGGCGGAATGGCTTCCTCGGATTCCTCGGGCGCGACGACGTCGGCGTCGTCTGCTACCACTGCCGCGTCGGCATCGGCAGCCTTATCAGACTCGGCCTGCAGCGACCCGGCCTGTTCGGCACCTTTGGTCACCTTCTTGCTGGTCAGAGCTCCACCCGTGCTCAATGCCTTGCCGAGTTCCGCGATGCGGGTGGCGGCCGATTTCAATGCGCCGCGCGATGTCGGCGTGGAGGACTTCGCCTCAGACGAGACCTCAGACTTCGGTGTGTTGTCCGTGGAATTCGTATCCGGCGTGGTGCCCGAACCTGTCTCCTCCGACGATGCGGACGCTGACGATTCCGACGCCGACGAAGTCGATTCAGTGGGACTGGCCGACGCCACCCCTTGACCGGTAGCCATCGCTGCGCCCACCCCCAGGGCTACAGCTAATCCGCCGACACGTCCTACATAAGCCGCTGCACCCATTGCTGCCTCTCTCAGATGCCCGACTTGGAACAAGGCTCCCACCGACTGCGCACTTCTGGGCGAAAACAGCAAACTAAATTCCCAAGCCTTCGCAGGACCGCCTCCCGTGGATCTGGCCAGCCGCGAACTGCACCTGAAAAAGGTGCGGTAAGCGCCAGCGATGCGATGATCGCTCTTAGGCTTCTGGGGTGCGCTTGTCGTGGCCGTTGATCGGCCGCTTGGAGGAGATGCGAACGATCGAGGCCGCCCTCGCGGCTTCGGACGTTTCAGGCATCGTTGTTTTCGGGGCGGCGGGTGTGGGCAAGAGCCGGATCGCCCGTGAGGCATTGTCAGCTGCCGCGTCGCGGGGAAGCGAAGTCCGGTGGACGGTCGGCACATCCTCGGCGCGTGCAATTCCGCTGAGTGCTTTCACCGCGTGGGCGCGGTCGGGTGTCACCGACACAATTCAGTTGGTGCAGGGGGTGATCGAGTCGCTGACTGCCGCACCCGCCGGCAGCACGGTGGTGGTGGGTGTCGATGACGCACATCTGCTCGATGATCTGTCGACATTCGTTGTGCAGCAGATCATGCAGCGCGGCGCGGCGAAACTGATGCTCACCGTTCGTGACGGTAAACCGATTCCCACTGCAATACAAGAGATTTGGAAGGGTGGCCGGTTCGACCGGCTCGACCTGCAGCCCCTGTCGCCCGACGAAACCACCGCGCTGCTCTCGGCGACCTTAGACGGATCGGTGGATCCGGATGCCGCTCAGCGGCTGTGGAAGCTGACCCGCGGCAACGTTTTGTATCTGCGCAACATCGTCGAGCAGGAGGTCGCCGACAGCCGCCTCGTACAACAGAATGGTCATTGGAGGTGGATCGGCGATCCGATCATACCGCCGGGTTTGGTCGAGCTGATCGAATCCCGCATCGGCGCCCTACCCACCTCGGTCGGCGATGTGATCGACGCGCTGGCTGTCGGGGAGCCGATCGAGTTGGCCGCCCTGACACGGATCACCGATGCGGCGGCGGTCGAGGAGGCTGACACGCGTGGCCTGATCACGCTCGAACCCGTCGTTGGCGGGGTGGAGGTGCGGGTGGCGCATCCGCTCTACGGTCAGGTGCGCCGCAGACGCGCGGCACCCACCCGGCTGCGGCGGCTGCGCGGACTGGTTGCCGCCGAACTCGGCGCATCCGATGACGGCGACGACATCCGGACCGTGGTGCGCCGCGCCACATTGAGTCTCGACTCTGACCTCACACCCGATGACGACCTGCTCGTTAGGGCAGCCTACGGTGCCGTCTGGCTGGCGGATCTGCCCCTCGCCGATCGACTCGCGGAAGCGGCCATCCGCGCCGGAGCGGGACCGGAAGCGAACTTTGTTCGCGCGCATGCACTCTCGTGGCTAAGTCGTGGCGAGAAGGCCGACGCGGTGCTCGCCGAGATTCGCACCAGCGAGTTGAGCGACAGCGACCGTGCCAGATTCGCGTTCCTGCGGGCCAGCAACATGCTCTGGGTGCTTGGCGACCCAGCGCGTGCGAAAGAACTCATCGACGATGCGTCGCGCACCACATCACCGCAGGCTCGCAGCTATATCGACGCCTTCCTCACGGTGTACTGGTTTGCGATGGACCAGCCCTATACGGCTATGCAAGCATCGAAAGACCTTGTGTTGGACGACCTGCCCGAAGTCGTTGGCGCCGAGATAGCCTGGGCGCTCGCCGCCATAACCGCTGACGCGGGTCGCACCACCGAAGCCGCAGGCGTCGCAGACGCGGGATACACCGTTGCGACTCGCTCCTTCGACGCGCCGCACATGAGGTTCAACATCGCCGACGCACACGTCAGCGCACTGCTGCTGGCCGGCCAGATTACGGACGCCCTCCAGGTGGCCGAGCGTGTGCGCC
This sequence comes from uncultured Actinomycetota bacterium, assembly GCA_963799495.1. Classification (GTDB taxonomy): domain Bacteria; phylum Actinomycetota; class Actinomycetes; order Mycobacteriales; family Mycobacteriaceae; genus Mycobacterium. The sequence continues at coordinate 500,121 of CAWCXH010000006.1, read as the reverse complement.
AGCAGGCAGCCGATCTCCCCGGGGCGGCTCAATTACTCGGTGGTGCCGTGGCAGGTCGGGCCGCCCTTGGTGCCGGACACCTCGATACCGCATGTTTGCTGCTGGAACGGGCAGCAGCAGGGTTGTCCGCCTCGGGCCATGCCATGGGCTGGGGGTACCGCTATCACGTCCCACGGATTACCGCGCTCGCCATACGCGGTTCAACTGGCGAGGCGGCCGCCGCGCTTGCCGCGCTCGACAAGCTGCGGCGTCCTTTTCGGTTGCTGGACTTTGAACGGAGCCTGGCCCGGGCGTGGGTGGCCGCGGGCCAGGGCGCGGTAAGTGAGGCGAGCACCGTTGTGTTGTCGGCGGCCGAAAGGGCTGCAGCTATGGGGCAATTCGCGGCCGAAGTGGTCTGCCTGCAGACCGCCACCCAGTTCGGGGACCGTTCGGGCGCACCCCGGTTGCGCGAGCTCGAAGCGATCGTCGAGGGGCCACGCGTCGGCCTTGCCGCCCGGTTCGCCGAGGCCCTGCGTGATGACGACGCCGCTGAATTGGCTGCGGTGTCCGAGGACTTCGAGCGCATGGGCGACCTCATCGCCGCGGTGGACGCGGCCGCGCATGCGGCCATCGCGTATCGCCGCCACGACCTGCGCGGATCGGCATTGGGGTGCTCGACACGCGCGGATGCCCTGGCCGAACAATGCGGCGGCGCCAGCACCCCGGCGCTTCGTCAGGCCAGCGAGCCCTTGCCGCTGACCGATCGCGAACGCGAGATCGTGATGCTGATCGGTGAGGGATTGTCCAACCACGCAGTTGCCGCGCGACTGACTCTGTCTGTACGCACCGTCGAAAGCCACATCTACCGGGCCATGGTCAAGACCGGCAGCACCAGCCGCGACGAACTCGCGGCACTGTTGCCTCCGCGCACGCCGAGATCAGAATGAATATCTTCGCCGTTGAGGGCATGTGCTCGGCGTCGGCGATGAGTGCAGTATCGTCCTACTGACGCGGCTCGACCACTGCAGATGCACGCTGGCCAGATGGCCATTGATCTCAGCGAACGCGAACAGGCGCTACGCAGGCTTCCGTTACCGTACTCGCTGGCATTGAGACTGCGCGACGCCGGCGTCGCCGCCGACGTGATCTGCCAGTACGTCAATGTCGAGCGGGCCGCCCTGGACGGCCTCTACCGTATCGCCGAAGCGAAACTTCTTGCGGCGCAAAAAACAACACACGGCCGCTACCACGAGCGCGACTGACACAGCAGAGCGCACCACGTATGGGTCGCTGGGCCAGCCAGCGCCCCTCCTTCGAACCGCGGACGACGCTGGACAGAGCCGTCTGGGCATGGGGGAAGCAGTAGCTCACGATCGCGACTAAGTAGTACCGCGCCAAACCTGGCGGGATTGCAGTAGGGCGCTACTGAGCTCGTCCCACCGAATGCGAGCGACGATTCCTATCGCGGCACTGGACGCGACGCCGTGGCCATCCTTCCGCCATGACAGAGATGGAGAAACGACGATGAGTACTGCAAAATTCGTCGGTCGCGGCGGCGTGATGACGATGATCGCTCCACACGCGACTGGCCACGAATGGGCGAAGGACGGCACCCTGCTGCGCGTCGACTGCGAACGCGGCATCGGTTGGGTCGCCACGCACTACGACCTGAACCTGTGCGTCATCGAGCAGGTCAGGGGTCCAGATGAGGAAGTACACCGCGTAGCGGCCTGGTGGGCACAGGGCTAGGGAGCCATGAGGTTTCACATTGTCGATATGCATCGGGGCATTCCAGAAAAGGAAGACCCCGTTGGACGACGCGCGGGGCTTCTGGACATATGTGGGTAGAAAACCGAAAAGAGTGGTCAATGTCGAGTTTCAGTCTGCAGGACAACGCGGAATTGCAATCGTTCGAACAGAACTACGGCGATGATGCTTTGGCTGACCGCGAGTCGGATCTCTATCGCGGAGAATTCGTGATGGGTTTCGTCGAGAAGTGGGACGAATTAATCGATTGGGATGCTCGGGCCAGGTCCGAGGGGCAATTCTTCATCGACGTCCTGCGCGCCCGCGGCAAGGAGAGCGTTCTCGATGCCGCCACGGGCACCGGCTTTCATTCCGTCCGTCTGACGGAGGCCGGTTTTGACGTCATCAGTGTCGATGGTTCGGCGGCCATGCTCGCCAAGGCGTTTGAGAACGGCCAGAAGCGCGGGCTCATCCTCAAGACCGTCCAGGTCGATTGGCGCGAGCTGAACCGGGGCATCCATGGCAAGTACGACGCCATAATTTGCCTCGGCAACTCGTTCACGCACTTACACGACGGGCAGGACCGTCGTAAGGCCCTGGCCGAGTTCTACGCGGCTCTGCGCCACGACGGAATTCTGATTCTCGACCAGAGAAATTACGACGAGATGCTCGATCACGGCTTCACGTCGAAGCACAAATACTATTACTGCGGCGATCAGGTCACGGCGGAGCCGGAGTACATCGACGACGGCCTGGCACGCTTCAAATATACGTTCCCGGATGGGTGCGAATACACGCTGAACATGTTCCCGTTGCGGAAAAACTACGTCCGGCGCCTGTTGCGTGAGGCCGGTTTCGAGCGTGTGCGCACGTACGGCGACTTCCAGGAGACCTACGAGATCGCGCCGGACTTCTTCATCCACGTTGCGGAGAAGTCTCTGAGCCCGAACGGCCAGCTACGTCAACGCCATGTTCGCTCATCTCGTAGGCGACATCGGCACTCCGAGAAGTCCGTGCCGATCGCCGGCGATGCGATGGTAGCGGCTCGCCTCGATCCGACACGACCGTGCACGACGGACGAGAGCCTGGTGAGAAATGGCCGATGAAGACCAGCTGTTCGCGCAGTTGAGAAACGCTGCGACTGGACCGCAGGAGACACGTCGGCAGCCTGCAGACGGGCATCAGCCCAGCGAGCCGATCGCCATTCTCGGGATCGGTTGCCGCTTCCCGGGCGGTGTCACCTCACCGGATGACCTGTGGCAGTTGCTCTCCGAGGAACGCAACGCGAACTCGGAATTTCCCGCCGACCGTGGCTGGAACCTCGAGGCGCTGTTAGGACCCGACCCCGACGCGCCGGGGGCGACATACGTCCGCGCAGGCGCATTTGTGGACGATGTTGGTGATTTCGACCCGGCGTTCTTCGGGATCGGTCCGCGTGAAGCCCAAGCCATGGACCCGCAGCAGCGACTGCTGCTCGAGGTGACGTGGGAGGCGCTGGAGCGAGCAATGATCGACCCGACTTCCCTGCACGGCAGTGATACCGGCGTGTTCATCGGCCTGGGCGGGCAGGAGTACGGCCCGCGCATCTACGAGGACGCGGAGGGATTTGCCGGCTATCTGGCGACCGGTACCACGCCCAGCGTGGCGTCGGGTCGAGTGGCCTACACACTCGGGCTCGAGGGCCCGGCGGTGACGCTCGACACCGCATGCTCGTCATCTCTGGTTGCGGTGCATCTCGCCGTGCGATCGTTGCGGTCGGGTGAATGTGACTTGGCGGTGGCGGGCGGTGCAACCGTCGTGTGCTCACCCAGCATCTACGTCGGCTTCGCCCGACAGCGCGCGCTGTCCGAAGACGGCCGATGCAAGCCGTTCGCTGCGGCGGCGGACGGGTTCGGCGTTGCCGAGGGTGCCGGCGTGCTGGTGCTGGCCCGATTGTCGCGCGCGCGCACACTCGGTTACCCAGTGCTTGCGCTCATCCGGGGCAGCGCCCTCGGACAGGACGGAGCCTCCAATGTGCTGTCCGCCCCGAGCGGTCCAGCGCAGCAGCGGGTGATTCGGCAGGCTCTGGTGGATGCGGACCTGACTGCGGGTGACGTCGACGTGGTCGAGGCGCATGGCACTGGCACGAGGGTCGGCGATCCGATCGAAGCGGAAGCGTTGCAGGCGACATACGGCAAAGCCCACTCGGCGGCGCGGCCACTGCTGGTCGGCTCGGTCAAGTCGAACATCGGTCATGCGCAGTACGCGGCCGGTGTAGCCGGGGTGATCAAGGCGGTACAGTCGATTCGGCACGGGGTGGTGCCCGCGACATTGCATCTGGATTCGCCGACGCCGCAGGTGGATTGGTCGTCCGGAACGATCGAGGTGGTCGGTAGCGCATGTCCGTGGCCGGACCAACCCGACCGACCCCGGCGTGCCGGTGTGTCGGGGTTCGGCATCAGCGGAACGAATGCCCACGTGTTACTCGAGCAGGCGCCGCCAGAGCTGGCGTCCGCGAAGTCGGCTCGCAAGCGTCCGCCGGTGATGCCGTGGGTGTTGTCCGCGAAGTCGGCGTCGGCCCTGGCCGAGCAGGCGGCCCGGTTGCGGCGGTTCGTCGAGCAGCACTCCGACTTGGATCCGAACGATCTGGCGTACTCACTGGTCACCACCCGGGCGTTGTTCGACGACCGCGCCGTTGCAGTGGGAGCCGACCGTGACGAGCTGTTGAGTGGGTTGGCGGCGATCGCCTCCTGTGCGCCTGGACCGAATGTGGCGACCGGAAAGGCCGCTGCCGCAGGCGGAACGGTCTTTGTGTTCCCCGGCCAAGGATCGCAATGGACGGGCATGGCGGTCGAACTGTTGGACTCCGCGCCGGCGTTCGCCGATCAGATGCGGCTCTGCGATGCCGCTTTGGCCGAGTTCGTCGACTGGTCGCTGCTCGACGCCGTGCGCGGCGGCGTCGGTTCTGTGAGCCTTGACCGGGTCGATGTGGTGCAGCCCGTGCTGTTTGCGGTGATGGTGTCGCTGGCCGCGCAATGGCGGGCACTGGGAATCCATCCGGACGCCGTCCTCGGCCATTCGCAAGGCGAGATCGCAGCGGCCTATGTCGCCGGCGCCCTCTCGTTGCGAGATGCGGCGAAGGTGGTCGCGCTGCGCAGCAAGGCGATCAGCGCAATCGCAGGAACCGGTGGCATGGTCTCGATCCCGCGGCCGGTTCAACAGGTTTGCGCATTGATCGAACCATGGTGTAGATCGATTTCCATTGCCGCGCAGAACGGTCCGTCTTCGACCGTCGTCACCGGGAACGCGGCGGCGTTGGACGATCTCATGGCCGTGTGTGAGCGGGACGACGTAAGGGTCACGCGGATTCCCGTGGACTACGCCTCGCATTCTGCCCACGTCGACGCGGTGCGGGAGACACTGCGCGAGTCGCTTTCTGGGCTGCAGCCGCGAACCGGCGACATCACATTCATCTCCGCGGTCGCCGGCGCCGCGCTCGACACGTCGAGCCTCGACGGCGACTACTGGTTCGCCAATTTGCGGCAACCGGTTCTATTCGAACAGGCTGTCCGATGGTCGTACGAACACGGCTACCGCACGTTCATTGAATCCAGCCCGCATCCGGTGCTGACCGCGGGCATCCAGGAGTCACTGGAGGACTACGGCGACAACCACAGCGTGGTCGCGACGCTTCGACGCAACGAAGGCGACATGCGCCGGTTCCTGCTGTCGGCGGCTGAAGCCCACGTACACGGAAAATCGCCGAACTGGGAGAGCATGTTCGACGACACCGACGCGTGTCGCATTGACTTGCCCACCTATGCCTTTCAACGGAAGCGCTACTGGATGGACGCCGGGCCCGGATTCGTCGACGCGAGCAGTCTCGGCGTCGCCGCCGCGGAGCATCCCCTCCTCGGTGCGGTCGTGGCCCAGGCAGATTCGGATGAAATCATTCTCACTGGTCGTTTGTCGCTCGCGTCTCATCCGTGGCTGGCCGACCATAAAGTGCACGGGATGGTGCTCGTGCCGGGTACGGCGATGGTGGAGCTGGCGCTACACGCGGGTGACCGCGCAGGATGCCCGCGGGTGGACCAACTCGTGCTGCATGCCCCGTTGATTGTCGGCGAACACGGCGGTGTAGCAGTGCAAGTCGTCGTCGGAGCATGGCGGGAGTCCGGCGAACGTCCGGTCCGGATCTACTCGCGGATCGAGCGCGATGGTGCGGACCGGGCGTGGACGCGCCATGCCGAAGGCGTACTCTCCCCAACCCCAGATGCCACCCCCAAACAGGAGTTTGAACAATGGCCCCCGGAGGGCGCGGAACTGATCGATGTTTCCGAGCTGTACCCGAAGCTGGCTGCGCTCGGATACCAGTACGGTCCGGCATTTCGCGGCCTGCGCTCGGTGTGGCGCCGTGGCGCCGAGGTGTTCGTGGAAGCCGCGTTGCCGGAGCAGATGAAGGTCGACGCGAGCCGGTTCGGTCTGCATCCGGTGCTGCTTGATGCGATCCTGCACGGCATCGGTGCCGGCGGCATCCTCGGAGAATCGGAGCTGACCAGATTGCCGTTCGAATGGGAAGGTGTGTCCCTGTACGCCGTCGGCGCGACCCGGCTACGAGCCCGGATCACGCTCGTCGGCGACGACATCGTTGCCGTCACTCTCATGGACAGCTGCGGGACTTTGGTTGGTCGTGTCGATTCGCTTGCCCTGCAGGGTGTTTCACCGAGTCAGTTGCGGGTGAGCGCTGCTGCTGATGACGCACTGTACGGACTGGATTGGGTCGCGCTCCCAACGTCTAACGGCAGCGCGGACGGCGTCGTTACGGACAACGTTACCGTACTGCGTTGCCCGACATCGACTGCGGACGGTGCAGCGCTTCCCGATGGGACGCGGCGAGCGCTGGCACACGTGCTGGACCGGGTACAGAAGTGGCTGTCGGACGATAGCCGTGACGAGGACGCGCGACTGGTTGTGCTCACGTGCGGGGCGATCGCGGTCGACTCATCCGAAGATGTCGCCGATCTCGGCCAGGCCGCGGTCTGGGGATTGCTGCGCACTGCACAGACCGAAAACCCCGGGCAAATCTTGTTGGCCGACGTCGATGACTGGGCCCACGGCGATGTTGCGGTCGCCGAAGCGACGAGTCGTGACGAATCGCAACTCGCGCTCCGCGATGGCGTGTGCTTTGCCCCTCGCCTGGTGCGCCCGACCGGCGAGCACATCGGGGCCGCACAACTTTTCGAGGCCGGCGCCTGTCGACTTGCCACCCTCGGCAACGGCACGCTGGACTCGCGGAACCTCTTCCTTCGTCCGTGGCCCGAATCAAATCGGCCCCTGGAGCTCGGCGAAGTACGCATTGGCGTCCGGTGCACCGGCGTGAACTTCCGAGATGTCCTGACCGCACTGGACCTGTACCCGCACCCGGGGGCCGACGTCGGCAGCGAAGGTTCCGGCGTCGTGCTCGAGATCGCCGAGGATGTGGTCGGGATCGCCCCAGGTGATCGTGTGATGGGCATGTTCTACGGCGCGGGATCTGTTGTCGTCGCAGACCATCGGACGATCGCGCCGATCCCTTCGGGGTGGTCTTACGCTCAGGCAGCGGCGGTTCCAACGGTGTTCCTCACCGCGTATTACGGGTTGGCAGACCTCGCCCGTGCCAGCGCAGGCGAGCGGGTACTTGTGCATGCCGCAACCGGTGGGGTTGGCATGGCAGCGGTGCAGCTGGCCCGGCATTGGGGCCTCGACGTATATGCCACGGCCAGCCCAGGCAAGTGGGAGACCCTGCGCAGCATGGGATTCGACGACGACCATATCGCGACCTCGCGCGCGGTCGATTTCGAGCAGAAGTTCTCCGCGGCAACCGACGCTGCAGGCATGGATATCGTACTCAATTCTCTGACAGGGGAACTTGTCGACGCATCGCTGCGACTTCTACCGCGCGGCGGGCGATTCATCGAGATGGGCAAGACGGATATCAGAGATCCCGGCGAGGTAGCGGCTCGGCATCCGGGTGTTAAGTATCGAGCGTTCGACGTCTTCCAAGCCGGTCCCGACCGTGCTCAGGAGATGCTCGGCGAACTCGTTAAGCGTTTCGAGGCCAGCGAGCTGCGTCCGCTTCCGGTGCGTTCGTGGGACATCAGGCACGCACCGGACGCCTATCGATTCCTTAGTCGTGCCCGCCACATCGGCAAGCTGGTGCTCACCGTACCCACATCGCTCGACCCCGAAGGCACGGTGCTCATCGTAGGCGGCACTGGGGTGCTCGGGACGCTCCTTGCCCGGCATCTAGTGAGTCATCATGGTGCGCGGAACCTGTTGCTCATCAGCCGCAAGGGCCGTGCGGTCGACGGTGCCGCCGCGATCGAATCCGAGCTGACCGAGCTCGGTGCGTCCGTGCGGATCGCGTCATGCGATGCGGCGGACAGAGATGCGTTGCAGGGACTTCTGGCCGAGATTTCTGTCGAGCATCCGTTGACCGCCGTCATTCACGCCGCCGGTGTGCTCGACGACGCGGTTTTCGATGCGCAGACGCCACGGCATCTGGAGGCGGTGCTGCGGCCGAAGATCGATGCGGCGTGGAACCTGCACGAACTCACCGCATGCGCAGACCTGTCGGCATTCGTGCTGTTCTCCTCGGCAGCAAGTGTTTTCGGCTCCCGCGGTCAGGCCAACTACGCGGCGGCAAATGCATTCCTCGATGCGCTCGCACAGCGTCGCCGACACCAGGGGCTGCCGGGTGTCTCGTTGGCGTGGGGATGGTGGGCCCAAGCTACCGGAATGACAGGCCATCTCGACGAGCACGATCGCAAGCGCATGAGTCGTGTCGGATTCGTCCCGATGTCCTCCGAGGAGGGCCTTGCACTGTTCGATGCGGCGCTGCGGCAGCCGCGCTCATTCGTTATGCCGGCACAACTGGACCTCGCCGCCATTAGGTCCGATTCGGCGGTGACGGGCCTGTCACCAATGTTCCGGGGTCTGATCCGTGCGACACGACGCACGGCTGGGTCTCCTGCTGAAGTCGAATCCTGTTCCGATCTCCGACAGCGGCTCGCGGCGATGAGCGCGTCCGAAAGGGAACACGAGCTGCTTGACGTTGTGCGTTCGCACGCGGCCGCCGTGCTGGGGCACGACTCTGCGGAAGGGGTTGGCACGGACCAGGAGTTCAAGGAGCTGGGCTTCGATTCGTTGGGCGCCGTCGAGTTCCGGAATCGGCTCAAGTCAGCGACTGGTCTGAAGCTGCCGACCACGGCCATCTTCGATCATCCAAACCCGACCGCTTTGGCCCGGTACCTGATCGGTGCACTCGACACCGATGGGGCTTCCGCCCCAGCGGTAGAGCGAGGCGACCACGGTCTCCGACAGGAGTACTGGCCGTTGACGGGTTATCAGCGCGATATCGTCGCGGTCAGCGCACGCTATCCGAATCTCCCGATCGCGCAGGCAGTCGCCTACGCGCGCCTGGATGGCACGGTGAATGTTGGGCGGATGCGTGAGTGCCTGCGGCGAACAGGTCTACGAAACGACGCGTTGCGCTTGCGCTTCGAGGTTCGGAATGGCGAATTTGTGCAGCGCGTCGGTACCGAGCTGCCCGAGCTCGAGTTCGTCGACTTTACCGGTGACGTGGACCCCGAGGCGGCGTGCCGGCACTGGATCGACGCGGCTGGTGAGCGCGTGCTTCCGTACGACGGCCCGCTGACATGTGTCGCCGTCCTCGTCGATCGGACGGATTCGTTCCTGGTGTACGGGTGCTTCCATCACGCCGTGGGGGACGGATGGAGCGTCAATCTCGCGATGGGACAGCTGTACTCCGAATATGTGTCGGGGGTCTTTGCCGGCGATGACGAGGACGTTCAGTCGCCTAGTTACCTTGACGTCGTGCGCGCGGAGCGCGAATACCGGTACTCGCCGGACTGGGCGGCCGATCGAGAGTACTTCGTTGAAAGATACCGCGACGTTGTGCCCGCGTTGTTTGCCCGCAGTGGATCGGTCCGTAGTCGTCGTCGGCAACATTATAGCTTGCGGGTGAACCCCGAAAGAGCCCAACGTATTCGAGACACCGGTCGCTCAATCTTCGCGTTCACTGCTGCCGCCCTCGGCGAGTATCTGCGCCGAGTACACCGCGGCCGGAACATCATCATCGGGGTCCCGTTCCTGAACCGTTCGTCGGATGCCGAACTCCGCACGGTCGGTTGCATGGTGAACATGCTGCCGATGCGAATTCCGATAGACAGCGCGGCGTCGATGGCGGAACTCGCGGATCGGGTTAACGCGCAGGTATGGGAACTGCAAGCGCGACAGCGCTTTGCCTATGGTGACATTGTCACAGCGGTGCAGGAAAGAGTCGGGACGTCTTCGGCGCTGTTCGACGTAACGTACTCATATCACACGATTCCCGACGACGAGCGCGCACAGGGGCTATGGAAGAACACGGGCGTGCTCGCATCGGGGTACTCACTCGATGCGGTCAACATCGTCGTTCGTGACCACGAACGGGACGGTTCGCTCGAGGTGGACCTGTTCTACGCTGACGATGTCTTCGACGCGAACTATCGGTTCACCGACGCTTTGCGTCATGTTTTGACCTTGATCGACAGATCGCTCGAAGCGGCCGATATGCCACTCAGCGAGATCGACATGCTGTCCAACGCGGATCGCACCGAGCTGGATACGTTCGCCTCCGGAGCGCCGATTGATGCTTGATCTCGCGCAGAACATGACGGTCGACCGATTGACCGCGGGCATACCCGGTCAGTGCACCGCGGTGGTATCAAAGGGCGGGACTCTGCGATATTCGGAGTTCGACGGAGCGGTGAACTACATCGCGAAAGCGCTGCGGGACAGGGGTATTAAGCGCGACGAATGCGTCGCTGTAATCGTGCCCCGGTCGCCGGAGCTTGTCGTTGCAATCCACGGAATCCTGCGCGCGGGCGCCGCATACGTGCCGATCGACCCAGAGTATCCCTCGCTGCGCATCCGTATGATCATTGAGGAAAGCGGCGCCCGTGTTGTCGTGGCCGGAACCGAATACGCTGAACTCGCCGATGAACTCGGTGTCAGTCGCGTCGAGCCGAGCACTGCCGGGGCAGACCCCGTCGAGTCGGTCGCCTCGCCCGACGACTTGGCCTACGTCATATACACGTCAGGATCGACCGGCCAAGCGAAGGGTGTGCAGGTCGAGCACCGGTCGGTAGTGAATCGACTGCGGTGGATGCAGCGGCGGTATTCACTTGGCTCCGACGACGTGATCCTGCAGAAGACGCCGGTGACATTCGATGTCTCCGTATGGGAGTTGATGTGGTGGGCGATGGCGGGCGCGAGCCTCGCGCTGCTAGAGCAGGGTGGCGAGCGCGATCCGCGCAAAATCGTCGCCGCAGTGGAGAGACATCGGGTGACGGTGATGCATTTCGTGCCATCGATGCTTGGGCCATTCTTGGATCAACTGGAGGTGCAACCTGATTCGATACACCGGCTCAAGTCTTTGCATACGGTGTTCTGCAGTGGCGAAGCGCTTACGCCGGCGCTGGTCGAGCGGTTCAACCAAGTATTCGGTGCCATCGGAGTGCCGCGGCTGGTGAATCTCTACGGGCCGACCGAGGCGACTGTGGACGTGAGCTACTTCGACTGTCCTTCGGCCGGGCCTGTAGATGTGGTCCCGATCGGAAAGCCGATCGACAACACAATGTTGCTGGTTCTCGACGAGCGCGCAAACCCTTGCCCGGTGGGAGTGCCGGGTGAATTGAACATCGCCGGTGTGGGTCTGGCCCGCGGTTATCGCGGCCGCCCCGACATGACGGCGGCCTCGTTCGTCGAGGACCAACGCGTCCCGGGCGGCCGACGTTACCGAACGGGTGACCTCGCCCGCTGGCGGTCGGATGGCGACCTCGAGTTTCTGGGCCGCATCGACGATGAAGTCAAGGTCCGCGGTAATCGGGTGAGTCTCGGCGAGGTCCAAGCCGCGATGGACTCGTGTCCGGGCGTGCGATCGGCGGTCGTGACAGCCGAGCCGTCGGACACCCACGGCATCTACCTGATCGGTTATTTCGTCGGAGATTTCGTCTCCCTCGATCAACTCGGCGATCATCTGGCCCAGCGGCTGCCCGCGTATATGATTCCCACCAGCTTTGTTGAATTACAGGCGCTCCCCCTCACTGCGAGCGGCAAGGTGGATCGTCGGGCGCTGCCCCGGCCCGGCGCGCCGGATCGATCGGCCGTCGCTCCGCGTTCCGTTGCTGAGGCGACTCTGGCGGATGTGTTCGCCTCCGTCCTCAAAGTCGAATCCGTCGGGATCCACGACAATTTCTTCACCATCGGAGGAGACTCGATTCTTGCCCTCGCCATGCGCAGCGAGGCAGAAAAGCGTGGCATCGCTTTCGATATCGAGGACCTATTCGCCCGACCCACGGTCGCCGAACTGGCCGAGTCAAGTTCGCGGCCGGCGCCAGTGCCGGAAGGCGTCATGGACCCGTTCGCATTGCTTCCCATAATCGACCGCGCGTCGCTGCACGACGCCGAGGATGCGTTCCCTGCGACTGCGTTGCAACTCGGAATGCTTTTCCACAGCATCGAGCGCGCCGAGTCGACGATGTACAAGGATGTCTTCCGGTACCGCGTGGCGATGCCGTGGCGGGAAGAGGAGTTTACGGACGCGTTCGATCGGCTCGTCGCGCGGCATCCCGCGCTACGGTCGTCGTTCGAACTGAGCCAACATTCCGTGCCGGTGCAGATTGTCAGGGCGCGGGTACCACGCGCGTTCGATGTCGTGGCGGGAGCCGACGATGCGGATGTCGAGGACTACATGGCCGCCCGACACACGCAACGGTACGACTTCAACTGCGCTCCGCTCTACAGCCTGCGCGCGTTTGTACGGGCCGAGGATGTGGATTTGGTTCTCGCGTTCCATCACGCAATTCTGGACGGCTGGAGTGTGGCGAACTTAATACGTGAGTTGCTGCAGGACTACCTGTTCCACCTCGGCATCGATGTGACGCCGATCGACACCGAGGTCCACTCGGCGACCATGCTCGGCGAGCATGCTCGTCTGGAGAGGGAAGCGCTCGAAAACCCTGCTGCGAAGGAGTTCTGGCGTCGTGCCCTCGCCGGATCACGCTCTACGTCGCTGGAATCCTACGTCGCCCATGAAGCGCCGGCGACCGCCGATCCGTTTGTGACGGTGCTGATTCCGCAGTGGTTGCAGGATGCCGCTCGACAACTTGCCGTGTCTCGTGGCCTGCCGATGAAATCGCTGCTGCTCGCCGCGCATTGCGTCACCTTACAAAGACTTTCAGGCGAAGTGGACGTAACGACTGGGCTGGTCACCCACGGGCGCCCTGGTCGCGCCGGCGCCGAGATAGCCGCTGGACTGTTTCTCAATACCATCCCGGTTCGGCTCGACGACAGTCCCGCGACCTGGCTCGGCGCCGTCGAACACATTGCCCGATTCGAGCGCACGAGCCATCGCTACCGGCGATACCCGTTGCAGGCCATGCAATCTGATGCGGGCCGTTCCTTGTTCAATGTGGTGTTCGATTTCGTCAATTACCACCTGTTTGGCGAGCTCGCCGGTGTCACCGGGATCGAACTGCTCGGTTTCGGAGCATATGAGCGGACTAACTACGCGCTATGGGTGAGCGCTGCGGTGGATCCGCGGACCGGCCTGCTGTCACTTCGGGTCAGTGGCAATCCGGCGGTGCTAACAGACGCGCAGGCACGCGAATACGCGATGTCGCTGGTTCGAGTGCTGGCGGCAATCGTGCGCTCACCCGACGGGGCCATTGATTCTGCTGCCGATGAGTTGGCGGCTCGCGACGTCGCGCAACTCGTCTCCGAGCAGGCGGCGGCCAACCCTGATGTAACCGCCCTGGTGACTGACACCGCCGCCTGGACGTACGCCGAATTGGGTCGCGGCGCCGAACGAATCGCAGCCGGCTTGTTGGCCGCGGGCATGCCACGAGGGGCGCGTGTAGGCGTGATGCTGGATCGCTCCGCCGAGCTGATCGCGACCGTGCTCGGCGTTCTGAAGGCCGGTGCGGCGGTTGTGCCGTTGGACGTCAGCTACCCGCGCGCGCGGATCGACTTGATGATCGATCGTGCCCGGCCGTTCCGCGTCATCTCTGACATTGCGGAAGTTCGGGCACTGCTGGATGTACCCGCGACGACGACGCTGCCGGCAATCGACCCCGAAAGTGCGGCCTATGTGTTGTTCACATCTGGTTCGACGGGCGAACCCAAGGGCGTTACGATGCCGCACCGGGCTCTCTACAACGTCATCGCATGGCAGAACCGGCGCCCGTCCGGCGCCGTCGGCGGTTCGACGCTGCAGTTCTTCCCGCTGTCATTCGACGTGTCATTTCAGGAAGTATTTTCGACACTCTGCGGTGGCGGCACGTTGCGGTTGGTGTCCGGGACGCAGCGCAAGGATCTGACGGCACTGGTCCGCCTTGTCGCGGACGAGGGGATCGAGCGCATATTTCTGACCTGCGTAGCGTTGCAGGCATTCGCCGAGGCGGCGTGCGTCACCCGAACACGGCTGGATTCGCTGCGCGTGGTAATCAACGTGGGCGAACAGCTGAGGATGACACCGGAGATCCGCCGGCTGTGCTCGGAGAATCCCGGTCTTGTCCTAGAAAACCAGTACGGCCCGACCGAGACGCACGAGGTAGCCAGCTACACCTTGAGCGGTTCACCGGACGACTTTCCCACGCTCCCACCCATCGGCACCGCGATCGATGGCGCAACGATCAGCCTGCTCGGCGCCGACCTGCGTCCCGTCCCGCCCGGAACAAAGGGTGAGATATACATCGGGGGCCGTTGCCTCGCACTCGGTTACGAGGCACGGCCCGACCTCACCGCAGAGCGATTCGTCACGATCGGCGAGCACGGCGAGAGGATGTATCGCACCGGTGATCTCGGAGTCCAACTACCCACCGGCGACCTGGTCTATCTCGGGCGAGCCGACACCCAGGTGAAGGTGCGCGGTTTCCGCATCGAGTGCGCGGAGGTCGAGCTCGCCTTGATGAATCTCAACGACAAGGCGATCCGAGCGGCAGCCGTCGTGGCGCGAAACCTCCCTTCGGCGGACTCCGTGCTGGTGGCCTATCTCGTCGGAGACAGGGAAGGGGCCGACCTCGCTGCGATCCGAGCCCGCCTGCAAGCGGTGCTGCCCGCACACATGATCCCGGCGCACTTCCAATGGCTCGACGAACTCCCGCTCACCGCGAGCGGCAAGCGCGACGACAAGGCGCTGCGTGAGCTGCCGTTGTCCCATCCTGGCGCGCCACCAGCCGACGCCACGCCGTGCAACACATACGAGCGAGCGGTCGCTAACATCATGGCGGAGTTCGCGGGTAGTGCAGGATTCGCCGCCAATACCAGCTTCTTCGATGCCGGAGGTACGTCGATCGGCGCCATGCGTGTGGTGATGGCGATCGCGCGAGCATGGGACGTCGAGATTCCGCTCGATGCGTTCGTCGCCGCGCCCACGCCCGCGCACGTCGCCAGCCTGATCGCGGCCGGCGGCCGGGTGCGGACGTTCGATCCCGTTGTCGCACTGCGCACGTCGGGCGATCGGCCGCCGCTATTCTTGGTCCACCCGATCGGCGGGAACGTCCTGTGCTATCTAAATCTCGTAAAGCACCTTCCGTTCGATCAGCCGGTCTACGCGTTGCAGGCGGCAGGTGCCGAGCCCGGCGCGACGCCACTCTGCACGATGAGCGAGTTGGCCGCGTCCTATATTGCGGCGATTCGTAGGGTGTGCCCGGAAGAGCAATACAACATCGGTGGATGGTCCTTCGGCGGCTACGTCGCCGTGGAGATGGCACGGCAGCTGGCCGACGAGGAACTGGCGCGGCTGATCCTGCTCGATACAATCGCGCTCGAGGACGGCCCCCGCGCCGTTATCGCCGAA
The DNA here is from genome assembly GCA_963799495.1 of uncultured Actinomycetota bacterium. Lineage (GTDB taxonomy): Bacteria > Actinomycetota > Actinomycetes > Mycobacteriales > Mycobacteriaceae > Mycobacterium. The sequence goes on along the minus strand of CAWCXH010000006.1, from coordinate 484,514 downwards.
AGTGACTTGATCACCTGGTTTTTCATGGAATTGATGTTGGAAGCGCACGGCATGCAGCCGACACTGCCAGCGCTCGGGTCCGTCGAGACGGATCGTGACGCATTGTTCGATTCAATCCTCCGCCAGGCAATGGAGGCGGGGATCGTTCCCAACAGGAGCTCGCCGCAATTGATCCGACGGCTCTACGAGATATTCCGCGCCAACTACGAGGCAACCCTGTCCTACCGCCACGAACCGTTGGATCGCGATATCACACTCCTGAAGTCGACCGAGCAAATGCCTGCGGCCGCTGCGTATGTCCATCACATCGTCGGCAGCAGCTTCACGAGCCCAACCAACGGCTGGGAGCGGTTGGCGCCCCGCAGCCTGACCGTGATTGACGTGGCCGGCGACCACTTGTCCATGATGTCCGAGGCCAACATCGCCGATGTTGGGGCGAAACTGGCAGCGGTATTGCAATGAGCGCGCCCAAGGTCTTGATCGTGGGTGCGGGCATAGGTGGCCTAACGGCGGCTATCGCCCTGCACGCCAAGGGTATCGACGTTGAAATCTACGAAGCGGCGCCGCAGCTGCCGGCCAGTGGCACGGCATTGGGACTGGCGAGCAACGCGACGAAGGTGCTGCGCGCGCTGGGTATCGATCTGGGTTCAGGCGAATGCGGGCGAGCACTCGAACATTTCGAGCTGCGTACGGCGCGGGGCAAACTGATTCGGGCTCTTCCCATCCAGTCGATCACCGCGGAACTTGGTGATCCGATTATCAGTATCCACCGAAGCGACCTGATGCGGGTGCTGCTGGACGCTGCGGATGACACGCCAATTCGTTTCCGCGCGGAGATCGTTGACTTCGAGGTCGGTGACCAGGGTGTCCGCGCCACGTGTGCCGACGGCTGCGGCGTGCAGGCCGATGTATTGATCGGTGCAGACGGCATCCGGTCGACGATCCGATCAAAGATCGCGGGTGACGCGTCACCTATCGAGTGCGGGTACGTATTTTGGCTTTCCACGGTCGCGTTCGCGCATCCACGTGTCGTCCCCGGATATGCCGGCCACTACTGGGGGAAGGGACAGCGGTTCGGATTGATTGACATAGGTGGGGGGAGGGTCTATTGGTGGGGAAGTAAGAACATGCCCGTCGCACAGGCGCGCGCCTGGAGCGGCCGTAGGACGGAGATACTCGCAGCGTTCGACGGCTGGGCCCCCGAAGTAATCGAAGTGATCGAGCGGACGCCGGACCACGCCATCGTGAGCGTGCCCGCGCAGGATCGGCCGTTCCTCGAGCAATGGGGCAGCGGCCCGGTCAGCTTGCTCGGCGACGCGGCGCACCCGATGCAAACCAGCTTGTCGCAAGGCGCGAGCTCCGCGGTAGAGGATGGGTACGTGCTGGCGGAGGCCATCGCTCGGGTGTCCGATCCGGTTGCGGCGCTGAGGAAATACGAGGATATGCGCCGCGAACGTACACGCATGCTGGTGCGGAGTTCGCGGCGGTTCAGCAAGCTGGAGCAGATGCAGAACCCTGTCGTTCGGGCCGCGCGGGATCTTGGGCTGCGATGCGCGCCGACGCGGGTCCTCAAACGGCAAAACATCCGTCCGATGCGGTTCGACCTAGCATGGGATGCGGGATGAGTCCCGAGCTCCGGCGCGCGCTAAGCCCGGTCGAGCGGTGGTACTGGATCGCCGACCAGGTTTCGCCACTCAACGTTGTGGCGCGCGTGCATCTTCGCGGGCATATCGCGGCAGGCTTGCTCGAGCGGGCGGCGGGCGCTCTCGTCGCCGAACATCCGTTGCTGCGGGTGTCGATCGCATCGGACGCCGACGGAACGAACGCGTTTTTCGTGGCTTCGTCGGGCGCCTGCCCGATCCGCAGGGTGAGCGGCGACCGCCTCGAATGGGAGCGTCAAGTCGACCAGCACGAACTGGGAACGTCGCTGGATTGGCACAGCGGTCCGCTGGTCCGCATCGTTGATGTCGTGCTGGATTCCTCGGAGGAAGCGCATGACCTAGTGCTGACGGTGTCGCACATCATTGCTGACGGGACGACCGCGCTTTTGTTGCTGCGCAGGCTTGTCGAGCACGCCGATCGCGTTGCCGCGGCGGCCCCTGTCGACGACTTCGTCGCGTCGCGGCCCGTAGTCGGTGCCCCCGAAGACCTACTGCCCGCACGTTATCGTGGCCCGCGGGGCATCGCCAGGCTCACTGCGATCGGATTGGCCGATGGGCTCTCCACAGCGCTGGTCCGGCCGCGCAGGCTCATGCCGGAGTCACCCGTCAATCCGTCGTGCCGTAGGACGCGACTCATCCGGCGGTCGCTCTCCTCAACGCAACTCGACGCCGCCGTACGTCGCTGCCGATCGGAGGGAGTCACTGTGCACTGCGCGCTCGCCGCCGCGATGGCGACGGTGATAGGGCCCACCGCGGCGCAAGGAGATTCGGGACGAATTTGTATCGGCTCGCCGATCGACTTTCGCGCGGAGCTGGATCCTCCGGTCTCGGCCGACGAGGCCGGTGCCTACGTGGCCACAGTGCCGTCGATAGTGTGTTTCGGTGGCGACCGTGACGTATGGTCGATCGCCCGGCAGCTCAATCGGTCACTCGGCCGGCGCAGGCGATTCGGACAGCACCTTGCGTTGCTATCCGCGTCGCGTCTAGTTTGCCCCGCGTCGGCGGCGAAGAGCGCCAACGTATTTGGTCTCGTCGAGCGCCACGGCCCCGGTAACGTCTGCATCTCGAACATCGGTCGTTACGGATTCGCGGCGCGAATCGGCGATTGGCAGCTCTCGGGCGCTCAGTTCATTGCCGGCGTATCGATCAGTGGCTACTTCGTCGCGACCGTCAACACCAGCCACGACGAACTGTTCTGGAACTTTACCTACATCGACGGTGTGGTGTCCCCCCGGTCCGCCCAGCGCTTCGCAGACGGCTGCGTCCAGACTCTGCTCCGCGCTATCGACTAGGTAAGGAGGTCAAACCGATGGAGGTTCTCGCGCGATGGGTGTCCCGGTATGCCGGCTGGATCGTTGCGGTGGTGGTAGTCCTGCTCGTGCTCTGTGGGCTCTACTCTGCACATCTGGATAGTCGCCTCAGCGGTGGCGGCTGGACCGTGCCTGGGTCGGAGGAGGCGCGGGCCGCGCAGGCGCAGGATGCCGGCTTTGCGGGGCGTGGATCATCGAGCGTCACGCTGCTGATTCACGACGACAGGTTCAGCGCGCCCTCAACCGAATTCGACCAGCGCGTCGCGGATGTGACTCAGCGGATCTCCGCCGATCCGCGGCTGCAGGTCCGCAGCCAGATGGGTTGGAGTTCGCTGACTTCGCCGCAACGGGATGAGCTGCTCGGCCGCGATGCCCGGACAACGCTCACAACGCTCGAGCTCGGTATCGACGACGGCACGGCGACACGGGTTCTTCCCGAGGTCGAGCCCGAGTTATCTCGCTTCAACGCGGAAGGGTTGCGGGTCTACCTGGTGGGCCAGGCGGCCGCATTCGGCGCCGTCAACGAGGTTGGCGCGGCCGCTCTCACGCGCGTCGAACTGATCTTGTTGCCGCTGGTGGTGGCGATCCTGCTGATCCTGTATCGCAGTGTCGCCGCGGCGCTGCTCTCCCTGGTCGTCAGCGTGACCGCGATCGTTGTCGCGATGGGCGTACTCACCTCGCTCGCCGGCGTCGTCGAGCTGAACATCGTCGTACAGAGCATCGCGACCATGCTGGGACTCGGTGTCGGCGTGGACTATTCCCTAATCATGATTCGCCGCTTCATCGATGAAATGAGCAGTCTGGATCGAGGCGCCGCGCTGACCAACACCATGCGAACCGCGGGACGCACCGTTGCTGCCTCGGGAACCACGGTCGCCGCCGCATCGGTGACGCTGCTCATCGTCGACATGCCGGCCGTCCGTTCGATGGCGATTGCCGCGATCATCGTCGTCGTCCTAGCGGTCCTCACATGTATCGTTGTCCTTCCCGCGTTGTTGTACCTGCTTGGTCCCCGCGTGATGGCTTGGCGCGTGCCGTGGCTGCCGTCCACCCGGGAGAGGGCCCGCCGCCGCTGGGGCAGACTTGCCCGGATCACCATGGCCAGGCCGATTGCCGCGCTGGCGATTACCTCTGCCGCCCTGCTCGCCCTGGCGGTATCGGCGCTTGGACTGCAGACGTTCACCGGCGATGCCTCGATTCTGCCGAAGAGTTCGTCGGTGCGTGAGGGCTACGATCTGGTCGAGGAGCAGTACGGCAAAGGCACCATCGAGCCGATACTGGTCGTCATCGAAGCCGACCAACCGTTTGCAGGCACAGACGATTTCACCCGCGTAGCGGCGATGACTACTGGCTACAGCCAGCTGGACCATGTCGCACGAGTGGCCTCGCCGGTTTCTGTCCTGGAAGCCGTGATGCCCGCTGACCCGTTCGTTGCGCTCGAACCGACCAATTTGGAACGTCTGCCAACGGACACTAGGGCGATGATCGACCAGTTCGTCTCCGCCGACCGCAAAACGATTGCCATCGACGTATTCTCGAACGAGCGCTCCGGCGACTCCGATGTCAAGTCGCTCCTGGGAAAGATTCGCGCTGTTGCCGTGAGCAACGCTGCACCGGGCTGGCAAGTATCGGTCGGGGGTGTGGCCGCCGTTGAACACTCTGCCGCCAAACGTATTTCGCATGCTACCCCGCTTGTCATCGCGACCATGCTTGCCGTCATCTACCTGCTGCTGGTCCTGACGTTCCACTCGCTGTTGTTGCCGTGGAAAGCGATCGCCCTGAATCTGCTTTCCGTTGGCGCAGCGATGGGCGCGGTCGTGCTCATCTTCCAACACGGCTTCCTCGCGGACGCGCTGGGGATTGAATCGGTCGGGCCGATACAGACCTTCGTGCCCATCCTGCTCGTCGCTGTGCTATTCAGCCTCAGCACCGATTACGAGGTGTTCCTGCTGAGCCGGGTGCGTGAACGCTACGAGCAGACTGGTGACAATACCGAGAGCGTCGTCTACGGGCTCGTGGAGACCGCGCCCCTGATTTCGGGCGCGGCCCTGCTGATGGCAACGATATTCGCCGCGTTCGTTGTCATTCCGCTGGTTTCGGTACAGCAGATGGGCTTAGCGATGGCCATCGCGATCGCAATCGACTCTACGATCGTAAGGCTCGTCATGGTGCCGGCGGCCATGCGTCTGATGGGTCGCTGGAACTGGTGGCTGCCTCACGGCATCGCTACTTATCGTGGCTCCATCCACCGGCGCAGACGTGATCGTGCACCAAGCCAGACCAACGAAGAAGGTGTGCAATGCGTTCCTTGAGGCTGACACCGTCACTGTCTAAGTCAGTAGTTATCACCGGCGCGTCGAGCGGGCTGGGAAAAGCCGCCGCCATCCACCTCAGTGAAATCGGCTATCGGGTATTCGCGGGTGTGCGTACCGAGTCGAGCGCCGCTGAACTTTCCGGGGTGCCGCCTTCGACGGGCGAGCTCGTCCCGGTGATGCTAGACGTCACCGACGCGACGTCGATCGCGCGCGTCGGCGAACGCGTGGAGCACGAGTGTGGCGGCACCGGACTGTGGGCCGTTGTCAACAACGCGGGTATCTCCATCAGCGCGCCGCTTGAGTGCGTTCCGATGGACGTGATGCGCACCCAGCTGGAAACAAACGTTGTTGGCGCACTTGCAGTCTCGCAGCGCTTCCTTCCGCTGTTGCGTGCATCTGGGGGAAGGATCGTCAACGTCAGCTCTGGTATCGGTAACATCGCGCCGGCGTATTTAGGGGCGTATGCGGCGTCCCAGTTCGCCAAGGAGGGGCTGAGCGATGCGCTGCGGCGCGAACTGCGCCCACTAGGGGTGAGCGTCTCGATTATCCAACCCGGCGCGGTCTATACACCGATCTGGGGCAAGATTCGCGAATCCGCGGACGAGATCCTTGCTGCGGCGCCCGCCGAGGTCGTCGAGACATACCGCGCGCGATTCATCGAATTTCTGAACATGAATGAGGTTCGGGCACAGGCGAGCAAGACCACGACCGCGGACTACGCCGATGCCGTCGCCGCCGCGTTGGCGGCCAAGCGCCCAAAGACCCGATACCGTGTCGGCGTCGATTCGTGGAGCAGCGCCCTCGCGCGCCGCGCGGTGCCGGATCGAATGATGGACGCCCTGATCGCAGTCGGTCTCAAGACCTTGACAAGGGCTGCTTCCTCTCACCGGCCCAGCCGGGAATTGGCGTCATCGTGAAGGCGGGTGATCGATGGTGGGGATCATGACTACCGGCCGGCATGTGGAAGATGCGCGTCGGCGGGCGAAAAGGCTTGCCCGTAAGGGTGGAGCGGTAGCCGCTCGCAGGCTGTTGGACCGAAAGTCCGTCCGGTACGAGCTTTCCCCGGCACCGGAAGGTAGTGGGCTCCAACCAATTCCAGGCGACAAGGGTCTGCCGATTCTCGGTCACGCGCCCGCAGCGGCGACGCTCGGACTCGAGTTCTTGGAAAGTCGGCTGGAAACCTACGGTGAGATCTCGTGGATGCGCGGCTTGGCGATGCCGTTCGTGCTCGCACTTGGACCGGAAGCGGCTCAGGAAGTGTTCGCGAACAACGATCACGTCTTCTCACAGAAGGGCGCGGAACTTTTTCTCGGCCGCTTCTTCAAGCGCGGCCTGATGCTTTTGGACTTCGAGGAACACCATTTCCATCGTCGGATCATGCAAGAGGCGTTCACCCGAGAACGCCTGGGCGGCTATCTGCATTCGATGGACACGATCGGTCGCGCGGCCGCGGCGGCGCTATGCGACGACGAATTGCTGGTTTATCCATACCTCAAACGCACACTGCTCGACATCGCAACCGTCGTGTTCATGGGCGATGCGCCCGGACCGCAAAGCGACCTGATGAACAAGGCCTTCACCGACTGTTTGCGCGCCGCCCCGGCCGTGGTTCGGTTTCCGGTTCCCGGCTTGCGCTGGTCAGCAGGTGTGCGCGGTCGGCGCGCGCTCGAGGAGTACTTCCACACCAACATCGACGCGCGGCGGACCTCTGGCGGCGACGACCTCTTCGCAGCACTTTGCCGCGTCCGCGACGAGGACGGCAATCAGTTCACCGACGACGACGTCGTCAACCACATGATCTTTCTCATGTCTGCCGCGACCGATACGAGCGCGGCCGCCGCGACCGCAGTCTTGCATCAGCTGGCGCTCCACCCGGAGTGGCAGGACCGGGTTCGCGCAGAGTCATCGGCTGAGATTGGCGACGGGCGACTTGACCTGGACGCGCTGGATCGCATGCAGTCGCTGGGGATGGTCATCAACGAGTCGATGCGGTTGTTTGCCCCGGTGCCTGCGATCTTCCGGAAAACCGTGGTGGACACCTCGATTCAGGGGTACTTCGTACCCGCAGACACGATGGTCGTCGTCGCTCCTTGGCTCAACCACTACTGGCCGGGCCTGTGGACCGACCCTCATGCATTCGATCCCGAGCGGTTCAGCGACGCACGCCGTGAGGACAGATCGCACCGTCTTGCCTTCATGCCGTTCGGCGCGGGTGCACACAAGTGCATCGGCATGCACTTCGCGACAATCGTGGTAAAGGTCATAATCCATCACTTGCTTCGTGACCATCGAATCGAGATGCGTTCCGGCTACACGCTGGAATGGGATGTGACGGCATTGCCGGCTCCGACCGACGGCTTCCCAGTGCAAGTCCGCCGGGTCGACGATTCGTACAAGAAGAACATGACCGTTGCACGGTGAATTGGAGGTTCTCCCATGGAATTTACCTACTTCTTGGCATTCAACCGGTTGGTCTCGAAGCGCTTTTACCGCATCCAAACCCGCATGGTCGCTGCCGATGACGTGGTGTTCCTCAACGTCGGCTACGAGGAAGATCCGCCGATGGCCCTGCCGCTCGCGGAATCCGACGAGCCCAACCGGTTCCACATTCAGCTCTACCACCGTATTGCGACCCAGGCCGACCTCAGGGGCAAACGGGTGCTGGAGGTCGGTTGCGGCCACGGCGGTGGGGCGTCGTACCTCATGCGCACCTTGCGCCCGGCCTCCTACACGGGGCTGGACTTGAACCGGGCCGCCATCGCTTTTTGCCGAAAGCGGCACAATCTGCTCGACGTGGACTTCGTGCACGGTGACGCAGAGAAGCTGCCCTTCCCCGACCAATCCTTCGACGCGGTGATCAATGTCGAATCCTCGGCTGCCTACCCACACTTTTCCCGTTTCCTCGCCGAAGTTGCGCGCGTGCTTCGCCCGGGAGGCCATTTCCTGTACGCCGATCTCCGCCCCCGCGACGGCGTCGCCGAGTGGGAGGCGGCGCTTGCCGGCGCCCCGATGCGGAGGCTTTCGTACGAGGTCATCGATGCGCAGGTTCTGCGCGGGTTGGAGAAGAATACGCCGCGGATACTGGACCTGATCGGCCGCGTGCCGACATTTCTGCACCGCATTGGCCGCGAATACGCCGGCGTGAAAGGCACGGGGTTCTACCGCGCACTGCAAGGCGGGAAGTACCCGTACCGGATGTACTGCTTTATTCAGGATTGAAGCGTCCGGTCCCGACGGATCAACGATTCATACAACAAGGACAGTACAGCCATGAGCACCGCAATGGCACCGGACTATCACAGCGTGATCGTCGGTGCCGGGTTCTCCGGCATCGGCGCCGCGGTCAAGCTCGACAAGGCCGGCCTGCACAACTACCTCATCATCGAAGCAGGCGATGGACCCGGCGGCACCTGGTATTGGAACACGTATCCCGGTATCGCCGTTGATATTCCGTCGTTTTCCTATCAGTTTTCATTCGAGCAGAGCCCGAACTGGTCGCGGACCTACGCCCCCGGCCGTGAACTGAAGGCCTACGCCGAACACTGTGTCGACAAGTACGGGTTGCGAGCCAAGATCCGGTTCAACACCAAGGTGCTCGGTGCTGACTTCGACGGCGCGACCGATTCCTGGCGCATTCGGATCGACCCCGGCGGTGTCGTCACGGCGCGATTCCTCGTCAACGCCGGTGGGGTGACGATCACACCCTTGCTTCCCGACATCGATGGCGTCGACTCATTCGCCGGACCGACCATGCACACCGCGCGCTGGGATCACGCCCAGGACCTGACCGGCAAGCGCGTCGCCATCATCGGCACCGGCGCATCCGCTGTGCAGGTCATTCCGGCTATTGCGCCAATCGTCAAACACCTCACCGTGTTTCAGCGCACACCGATCTGGTGCTTCCCCAAGTTCGACGTGCCGCTGCCGCGCGCCGCACGCGTCGCCATGCGCGTCCCCGGCGGCAAGGCGGTCCAGCGCCTGATCAGTCAGGCCTATGTCGAGTTGACGTTCGCGCTGGCGGCGCAGTACTTCACGATCAACCCGATGGCCAAATACATGTCGAAGGTCGGTGAAGCGTACTTGCGCAAGCAGGTCGAGGACCCGGTGATGCGCGACAAGCTCACGCCGCGTTACGCCCCCGGCTGCAAGCGGCCGGGCTTCCACAACACGTATCTGTCGACGTTCAATCACGACAACGTCGATCTGGTCACCGAGCCGATCGACAAGATCACCGGTTCAGGTGTGGCGACGGCCGACGGTGACATCCACGAGGTCGACGTGCTGATCCTGGCGACGGGGTTCAAGGGATGGCGCGACGTGCTGACGTACCCGGTCAGCGGGCCCGGCGGCCGATCCTTGAGCCGGTTCTGGGATGACCACCGGATGCAGGCCTACGAAGGCGTGAGCATCCCCGGATTCCCGAACTTCTTCACCGTGTTCGGGCCATACGGCTTCGTAGGGTCGTCCTACTTCGCGCTCATCGAGGCGCAAACGCACCACATCGTCCGGTGCTTGAAGCAGGGCCGCCGCCGGCACGCCAGCCGCGTCGAGGTGAGCCAGGAGGCCAACGACCGCTACTTCGCGGAGATGATGCGCAAGCGGCACCGCCAGATCTTCTGGCAGGACAGCTGCCAGTTGGCCAACAGCTACTACTTCGACAAGAACGGCGATGTGCCCCTGCGGGCGGCCAGCACGGTCGAGGCGTACTGGCGCAGCCGCCGCTTCCCGCTCGCCGACTACCGCTTCACCGCGTAGCGCGAGTAGATAAAGAATCGCATTACCCGCGACGGAACAGTGCGATTCCGCGTCTGCTCAGCGGAGAACTAGACGGCCGCCTTCACCTCGTCGACCTTGTCGAGCCGCTCCCGCGGCGGGTCGATGTCCGTCCGCCCGCCTACCGCATCGCGAAGCCAAACTGCTTGCGGCACATCAGGCAACAGAGGGCGGCCACCACGAGTGCCTCTGAGTCAAGCAGGCCGGCAGTGACATCACGAAGGTCGTCAGCAAGGTTTCCGACAGCATGAAGACGGCGCTGAGCGGCGGCAAAGACGACGACAACCATGGGGACGGGGGTGGGGGCGCAGCGGGCTAAGTCCGCCGACTCAGAACAGCCCCGAGGTCGAGGGGTCCCGGGGCTGTTATCTCTTAAGCGCCAATGACATCCGGGTCTAGATCCGCGATCTGCTGCACCGTGGCGATGGCAACCGGCCGACCACTCAGGGTGCCGCTGGAGGCGATGGGTTGCTCATTGTTCTCGCCAGCCTGTGGTGGCAGGTCGGCGTTGACACAAGCAGACCCACAACGCTACAACCTCGTCCGCCCCTCAATCCGGTTCGGACAACACGGTTCTCAACCGACAGCGGCGATGGAGCGAACTGGACCGCTGGCTGCGCTGGCTACGACCGCGGGATGACGTCGATCGTGGTCGAGGCGCGCCGTATGGATGATACGGTTTACACGTGATGGATGGCACTGCTGCGTAACGACGTTCAGCGGCGCCGGCGGCCAACCGCACCGGCAGACTGTCCTACCGTTTCGCCGTCCCCTGTAGGTATGCCGCCGGTAGGTCCCGACAGTTCGCTCACCCTTACGGCGTCGATCAGCGCCTCGGCGGCTCGCCCCGACGAGCATGCCGTTGTCGTGCTGCTCCGGGAAAGCGGGTCCGTGCCAATAACTTTCGGTTGGCCGTCAATGGATTCCCGACGACGCGGGTGGTGCACAGGATCGCGCCGGTGGCGTTCCGTCGGACGACTGGTGGAGTCGTTCCCTCCGGCCTGTGGTTGACTTCTCCGACGTCGTTCTCGCGCCGTCGACGGCGTCGGCGCAGGGCTTTGTCGTCGCCGGTCCCCCGCTGATCGCGGTGAAGGAAACTGAGTTCGGGCTTGCCGCCCTATCACCGGCGGTGACGTGCGCGCCCGGGTTTCATCGATCATGTACGGTCGCCGACGAACGTCATCGCGACCTATGCGAGGACCAAAACATAAGTGAAATCGTCGAATTCGACAACGACCCCATTCTCACGTCATTGACCTGGCCATCGCCATGTGTCCCTCGAAGCCAAGCGATTCCGCCATCGTGCGGTAGCGATCCGCCAAGTCGCGGTAGGCGTCGTCATCGCCGCGGGCCCGGGCAACCAGGGCGCGCAGCCGCAGCAGCCAGATGTCGCGCAACACCAAACCTTCGTCTGCTGGCAGCTTCGCCGCACGGTCGATCGCGCTCTGGGCTTCGGCCACGTCACCCTCGGTGCCACGGTCCAGCAGCGCCTCCACCAGGAAGGCGGTGCCGGCAGCGCCGTACGCGAGCTGTCCTGCCTCGAAGAAATCGTTTAAGACTTTCCGAATCACCGGGATGGCACTATCGCGGTCGCCGCGCCGGGCCCTCTCCACCGCGTCAGCAAGTTCGAGGCCCCGCAATTCGCTCCGGTAGAACTGCCCGTGCAGGCACATGTCACGGACCTGCTCCAGCAGCTCCAGTCCGCGCTGATGGTCCGCTGCGTCGTCCCGAGACACCAGCGCGATACCGAGGATGTACCTGACCAGGCCGAGTGCGGTATCGTCGCCCAATCCCTCGGCGGTCTGAAGCGCCTCGTCGAGCTCGCGCACCGCGGTGTCGTCGGCGACGAGCACCCCGTTCGTAATCGTCCAACCATGCTTCCAGAAGACCACGAGGGCGTGGGTTAACGGGTCGGTGCTTCGAGCGATCGCAGTGGCGTCGTCGAGGTCCTCGCGCCAGCCATCACGGCCCAGCCAGAATCGAGCAGTGCCGCGCCACACCAGCGCCACCGCCAGCGGCGATCCCACGATGAGATTGCCCTTGGTGGGATCACCGTCGGCCCAGTCGATGACGGTTTGCGACCATCGCAGTACGTCGGCGATCTCCCCGGTTCGGTACTTCATGAGGATTGCCATAGACCCGGCACCAACGGTCAGGGCCGGATCGCCGATCGACTCAAGCAGCGCCATCTGCTCGGACGCCAGCCGCGACGCCTCGCGCACGCGGCCATGCATCATGTGATCTAGCACCATACCGGCCATGCCGATGGCCAGGGAGGCCTTGTCGCCTGCGAGCGCACACAAGTCCCGCAGCTCCTCAAAATGGCTGGCGATGTGCGCATCGACTCGCCAGACGGCGCCGGACAGCATTGTGCGGGGGGCGATGCGCATCGTGGTGCGGTCCGGGTCGTCGGCGGGCAGCGTGTCGGCGATCCGGCGCGCCCGCTCCCAACTGACTCGCGCCGCGCCGATATCACGGTGGGTCGACCACCCGCCGGCGCGCATGTGCCAGCCGTAGGCGGCGCGCAGCTCGCCGGCCGCTGCCAGATGTTCGGCGATCAGCGCGGCGTTTTGGTCGGCCAAGTCCGGGCTGCCCGATTCGATGGCGGCGGCCAGCCGCCGATGCAGCTCGGCGCGATGCGATTTCAGCTGCGACTCGTAGGCCACCGCGCGGATCAGCGGGTGGTGGAAGGCGTATTCAACGTCCGGGGTGAATCTCACCTGATCGATCAGCTCCGCCTCGAGCAGCTCGTCGACGACCGGCTCGACACCGATGCTCGTCAGCAGCTCGCTGCCAAAGCGCGATCCGATCACCGACGCGGCGTTCACTGTCCGCTTGGCCCCGGCGTTGAGGCGGTCGATGCGCGCCTCGATGGCCGCCTGCACCGTCGCCGGCACGGCAACGTCGGCAATATCCGCGCGACAGAGGTAGCCACCCCGCTCGCCGGCCAGTACCCCGCGCTGCACCAACTCGCGCACCATCTCCTCGGCGAAGAACGGGTTCCCGGCGGCCCGTTGTGCGATGGTGGCCGCCAGGTCGCCGACCGAGGGATCCGAGCCCAGCCGCTCGCCAAGCAACGCCGCGATGTCCGAATCGCTCAGCGGGGCAAGCGCTATCGTCTGCGCATCGGCAATCCGACTCAACGCCCCCCGGTACTCGGGGCGGAAGGTGATCAGCACCATCGACGGGATGTGCGGGATGACGGTCAGGAAGTCGGCGAGCATCGACTCGCTCACCTCGTCGATCCAGTGCGCGTCCTCGATGAGGTAGAGCGCAGGTTCGGTGCGGGCCAGCGACGCGGCGTTGATCAACGCGATCAACCGGCGCCGCCGGGCATCCGGATCGATTTTGGGCAGTGCAGTATCGGGGTCGGCGACGCCCAACAGATCCTCCAGCAACACGAGATCCTCGGGGTCGGCATCCGGAACTTGAGGCCTCAGGAGAGCCCGGGCCGCCGGATCATCGAGTTCGCCTATCCCGGTCGCCGCCCGCAGCAGCCGCGTGACCACATGAAACGGGATGTCGCTGGCGTGGGACTCGCAGAATGCCCACACCACCTCAACCCCGCGACGGGCCGCTAGCGCCGCGGCCTCCCGAGCCATGCGGCTCTTGCCGATACCCGGCGGCCCCACCACCCCCACCACAGCGCCGCGACCAGTGATCGCCTGCTCCAGGCTGGCTTCGACAGTGGCCGTCTCCGAGCGCCGTCCGACCAGGCTCGATTCGTTGCCCGCGGCCAGGACATGACGCGGCTGGACCGCCAGCAGCCTACGAGCCCGAACGGGTTTGTCGGCTCCCTTGATGCGCACCAGCTCTGTGTCTTCGAGGACCGCGGCGTGCTCAACCAAATGAGCGGTGGATTCACTGAGGATCACCCCGCCCGGCGGGGCGACCGACTCCATCCGCTGCGCCAACCCCACCTGCTCGCCAATCGCGCGATAACCCGAGACGCCCGAACCGATCTCACCGGCAATCACCTGGCCCGAATTCAGGCCCACCCGCACCAGAAGATCGACGCCGTCACGGTCCTGCACCTCGGCCGCCAGGCGTTGGGTTTGGGTTTGGATGCCCAGGGCCGCCAGGCAGCCGCGGATCGCGTGATCCTCCAGCGCCACCGGTGCCCCGAACACCGCCATCAGGCCATCGCCGGTGAACTCGTACATCGTGCCGCCGTAGCTGCGCACCACCGCCGCGCCGCGGCTGACCAGCTCGGCGATGATTTCGCGCAGCCGCTCTGCGCCCACCGCGGCGGCGATGTCCATCGAACCGACCACGTCGGCGAACAGCACCGTTACCTGTTTGAACTCGGCATGGCTGTCCGGCCCGGGCAACGCGCAGCCGCACGCGTCGCAGTAGCGCGCACCCGTGCGAGAGGGTTCGGCGCCACACGATGTGCACACAAGTCCCGCTGCGGTCACCCGAGTCCTCCCGCAGATCGGAGAACGCTCAACAGGGTCAGCATAGGACCGCGCTTCCCCGGGCAACGGACTTATCGACACCCGCTTCAGCGGCTTGCCCGGCCTCGAGGGGCAGTCGTCGTGATGCTGATCGGTGAGGGATTATCGAACCGCGCAGTTGCCGACCGACTGACTCTGTCTCGATCTCGCCCGCCGCCAGGGCGCGCCTTTCTTCGAACTGCGCGCCGCACTCGACGATTTCGACCTGCCGGGGGGCACCCGCCTGCGCCGCCCTCGCTTCGCTCGAGGACTCACAGCGGCCGGTATGGGCCGTCGCGCGCAATGAAGGCCGTCAGTTGGCCGGTCGACGGCGGCCCCGGCAGCTCGACTCGGGTCGACGCCACCGCAACGATGTATACAATATCTCTAGATAGTATACGAGGAGGCTGGGATGGCACACGAAAATGCCGCGGTGCGGGTGGCTTCGCAGCTGCGGTCAGGAATCCTTGAGGGCGACATCGCCGCCGGCTCGAGGCTTTCTCAGCAGAGCATTGCCGAGCGGTTCGGCGTGAGCCGCATTCCCGTGCGTGACGCACTGCAAATCCTCGCCGCAGAGGGACTCATCCATCCCACGTCGAACGCGACCGCCGTCGTGACCGGGATGTCAGTCGCAGAACTGCAGGAACTCTATGAACTGCGTGAGGCGATCGAGCCGCTAGCCACGCAACTCGCCGTTCCGAACGTCGGCCGCGCAGACCACCTCACCATGCGCAAGCAGCTCCAAATCATGGAAGAGCGCGCCGATACCCGCACGTGGCTGGCCGCCAACGCCGATTTTCACGCAGCGGTTTATCAGCACGCGAACCGTCCGCGGATGATCGAGCTCGTCGAACGCTTGCGACGTCTCACCGACCGCTATTTGTTTGTCCACCTTGAGGTGATCGGGCAGACCGAGCACCTGACCTCCGAACATCTGGGGATCCTTGCCGCAGTCGAGAGCGGTGATTCCGCGTTGGCCGCCCGGCTTAC
This sequence comes from uncultured Actinomycetota bacterium, assembly GCA_963799495.1. Classification (GTDB taxonomy): domain Bacteria; phylum Actinomycetota; class Actinomycetes; order Mycobacteriales; family Mycobacteriaceae; genus Mycobacterium. Next base: position 469,029 of record CAWCXH010000006.1, on the reverse strand, counting down.
TCGCGAGCACTTGGCGACCTCGCACGACTTCATCCTCACCTATCTGCTGGAGAATCAGGCCACGGCCGGCGGCGGCAACGCTCCATTGACGGCGCTGCACGCCCGCCGTCATCCAGATACCGGGCCCACGGCGGTGATCCCGCTTCGCGCCGCCGAAGCAAACGTGGTTGTGAAAAGCCGCACCGACTCGTGACCGCGGATGCTGACGCTGACCGGTTCGCGCGCATCGACGCGTTCCGAGCCGACGAGGTGGACACGAAGCTGTTCGATCGCGTACTGGTCAACGAAGCCTTGAACCAATTGCACCCGTCGCATCGTGAGGTCATTCGCAAGGCCTATTACCTGGGATGGACGACGGGTCAAATCGCCGCTGATCTGAATGTCACCGAACCCCTCGTAAAGTCCCAGCTCCATTACGCCCTACACACCCTCCGGCTCTCCTTGATCGACCCAACGCTGCGTTCGCGAATAATGTTCGCCCGCAGCAGCTCTGATGGGCCCGACAGCCACTCCAGCAGTTCTCCGACCCCATGGGACGAGAGCGTTGGTGACGATCACATGAACCGGTCAGCGACCTGTCTTCGTAACCACTATGGCGGCAAAAACATTCGGATGACGGAGATGACGGAGAGAGCGGGCAATGGCTGAACGCGTAACCGAGGCCGGATACGACTTCATTGTGGTGGGCGCGGGCTCCGCGGGTTGCGTGCTCGCCGCCCGGTTGAGCGAGAGCGCCGCCGCGCGGGTGCTGGTGCTCGAGGCCGGCAGCAGCCAACCGCTTCCCGAGATGGCGGTCCCGCCGGCCTGGCCCGCCTTGACGGGTAGTAGCGCGGACTGGGCAGACCAGACGGTGCCGCAGCCGCCCACCGGAACGGTGGTGGGTTGGCCGCGCGGGCGCGGGCTGGGCGGCTCGTCGTCGATCAACGCGATGAACTTCAACCGCGGCCATCGGTCCAGCTACGACGCGTGGGGGGCGGGGTGGTTGACGGGCGTTTCAACACCGTTATCGACAGCGCGCTTTTCCACTCACTGCCGGTCGGGCGGCGCGACAGCTATCTGCGCTCGGTATCCGCTGCCGCCGCGCCCGGCGCCGGCTTCTACGTTCTGGTGTTCGCCAAGGGCGCGTTCCCGGCTGATATGGACACTGCGACCAAGCCTAACGAGGTGGACGAGGATGAGCTGCGCTCGAGCGTCTCGAAATACTGGGCGATCGACGAGATACGGTCGGCGTTCATTCATGCGAATGCCCCGCGGATCCCGGTATTGCGATTCCGTCATTCGAGCGGGATGAGAAGAGCAGGGTGAAATTTCCTGCCTACCTGCTGGCGGCGCACAAAGCGAACTGAACCCTCAGAGCGGTATTTTCGGTTGCGGTGTGACACGACCTAGGCCTGTTTTCCGCACTGATCGAGCGTAGGGCCTGATTTCAGGGGCGGGCTTCGGCGCGTCGTTGCTGTGGTAGTCCATTGCGGGAGTTGAGTTTTCGATTCTGATGGGCGTTGGTTGGTGCGCGGAGGAACCGCCGCGTGACGCGACCCTGTAGGGCCAAATCGTGCTGGTCGGTGGGTGCGGAGACACACCGAATTGCATGCTTGTGATGCGGTCTTAGGCGGGATACCGTAGGGCCAACCCGAGCGACTGGGATGGAGCCGGCATGTACGTTAAGCGCCACGCAGTGGTCAAGGACGGCAGACGCTACGTGTATCTGCGGCTGGTCGAAGCGTATCGGGACGCCGACGGCCGGGTGCGCCACCGGGTGCTGCGCACCCTGGGCCGCGAGGACGAACTGAAAGCGTCGGGCCAACTCGAGCAGCTGGCGGCCTCGTTCGCCCGGCTCGACCCGCCGCCGGTCGGCACCCGCCGCCACGTCGGGCCGCTGCTGTTGGTGGCCCACTACCTGCGCCGGCTGGGCCTGGTCGATCTGGTCGACGACGCGGTGCCGATGCGGGGGCGGGCGATGCTGACACACGGGGAGGTGATCGCCGCGCTGGTGGCCAACCGCCTGTGCGCGCCGGCGCCGCTGTATGACGTGGCGGGCTGGGCATCCTCGGCGGCGATGGCCGAATTGTTCGGCGTCCCAGCGGGATTGCTCAACGACGACCGGCTCGGCCGGGCGCTCGAGGCGCTCGCCCCGGCCGCCGAGCAGGTGCGCGGCGCACTGGCCCTGGCCGCCGCGTCCCGCTGCGGGGCCGATTTGTCGCGGCTGCACCTGGACATGACCGCGGTCCGGTTCACCGGCGGCTACACCGGATCGGCGCTGGTGGCCAAGGGGTGGGCCGCCGACCGCACCATCGCCCGCCAAGTCAAGACGATGCAGGTGTCCACCCGCGCCGGGGTCGCGGTCTACTACCGGCCGCATCCAGGGGGCTCCAACGAGGCGCCGTGCTTCGCCGATGCGCTCGAGCGCATCCGGGAGCTCGCCCCACCCGGCGTGGTCTGCGTCATCGACTCCGGGTTCGGACACCTGAGCAAGCTCTGTGCCGCCGACGCCACCGGGTTGCGGTTCGTGGTGCCGCTGCGCGCCGACACCGGCTGGGCGGGCTGGTTCGCCGCCGACGTGCCCGACGGGCTGACCGCGCTGGCCCGGCTCGACCACTGCTCGCAGCGGGAACGGCGCTGGCCCGTAGACCAGCGCACCGTGTGGAAAGGCGTGCTGCGCGAGCGCGACATCGCCGACGACGACACCGGTGCCACCCACCGGCTGCGCATCGCCTACATCTGGTCTTCCGAGCAGGCCACCTCGGTCGCCGACGCCCGCGAACGCGCCCTGACCACCGCCGAGGACGCGCTCGGCCGCATCCGCAACGGCCTCGGCGGGCGCTACTACAAAACCCGCAAGCAGGTCGACGACCGGGTCGCCAAGATCATCGGCCACCGCATCGCCGACCTGATCACCGTCACCACCGGCGTCGATGGCCAGGGCAAACCCACCATCGCCTGGCATCGCAACCCGCACGCCATTACCAGCGCATCCGCCCACGACGGGCTGGTCGACGCCGACGCTGTACTCAACCACTGCAGGGCACTGGTGGGGTATGGCAGAAGAGCGCATGGTCTCACGGTGAGCGCGAGCCCAGGGTGGTGCTCTATCAGGCTGTGGTCAACACCCCGTCGAGCCCGGGTGCCCTCCTGGGCGGGGTACACGTCGATGTGGACGACGTTCTTGCGGCCGTTTCGGGCAGTGGGATGTTGATCGATGATCTGGCGGGTGCGAGCCTGCACCACCGGGCGCCAAACGCACAAGCGTTCGACGCGAACAGTGGGTTTACCTGCGCAACTACTCGAGAATTGCGTGAGCCCGTGCGGCGCACCGAAGGACTTTGGTGCGGCTGCCGCCGTCATATGGTTTCATTCGGGGACCGATGGCGACGGTCGCCTCCAGCGATTGTGCCCGGTCTTACGTGTCGGCCTTTAACGATTGGTTGGAAGTGCCTGAGATGGATCGTCGCAGCATGATGTTGATGACAGGGATCGCCGCGGTGGCCGCCGCGATCCCCCTCCCCGAGGCCCGGGCTGTCCCGTCCCGACCGGACGCACCCCCCACGGATCGGGTGCCACTACCTACCGAGCCGCCGCCCGATGCCGCTGTCGGGGCCTACATTTTCCAAGACGAGTTTGACGGCCCGCACGGTGCGGCCCCCGATCCGGCGAAGTGGACGGTGCAGAGCTGGCAGGACGACGTGTGGCCGCCGGTCTTGTCGCAATACCGCGACGATCGCCAAAACGTGTTCCTCGACGGCAACTCCAATCTCGTCCTCCTCGCCACCCAGGAATCCGGCCAGTACTTCAGCGGCAAACTGCGAGGCAACTGGAGGAGCCTCATCAACCAGACGTGGGAAGCGCGGATCAAGCTCGACTGCCTGACCCCTGGTGCCTGGCCCGCGTTCTGGGCGGTGCATGAGGATCCCCTGCCTGACGGCGAGGTCGACGTTTTCGAGTGGTACGGCAACGGGAAATGGCCTCCGGGAACCACCGTCCACGCGGCATCCAACGGGAAAACATGGGAAGGGAGATCAATCCCCGGATTGGTCGACGGTGCGTGGCACACCTGGCGAATGCGGTGGGACGAGGACGGTTTCAAGTTCTGGCGGGACTACGTTGACGGTGCGAAACCGTACTTCAGTGTGCCGCCGAACCCCATACCGGTCCACGGCAATACCGCCGACATGCGCTGGCCGTTCAACAACCCTGGCTATTGGCTGAATCCCATGTTCACCCTTGCGGTCGGTGGGCCCGGCGGCGGCAACCCCGACCTGGGCACCTTTCCGGCGGCTATGCTCATCGACTGGATTCACGTCTGGTAGCCGACGTGAGGGTTATCTCGTTGCCTTGATGACCTGAACCAGGTTGAACTGCCAGCGCTCCAGAAGCCGGAACCCCAGGTCACGCGGAACCGAGAAGGCGGTGGTGTTTCCGAAAAGCTGGCCGGGTGGCAACGCCGATGCCCGCTCATGAGCACGCCTCGACACGTCGGCCTGGGTGATGATCCACACGACGCGGCAGCCGCTTAACGGCCCAGCGGTGGCCTCAGGTATGAGGTTGGTGTCGAAAACGTCGTTGCGGTCGATCGCTCGTTGCCACAGGCTGAGGTCGCTCAGTTTGCGGTAGGCATCGGGGCGCGCCGCCAGCAAGGGTCGCATGGGGGCCGGCATGAAAGTCACTGTGTCGTTCACGAGGAGACAATCACCTGGCGCAGCCTTCGCCGTGATCAGATCGGCCACTTGGCTGTAGTCCATTCCGTATTTTGCATACGGACTGCGTTGCACGAGAAGATAATTGGGAGCTGCGGCGAGAGCAAAGACACTAAGGATGGCCACCGCCATCCATGTCCTAAGAGCCAATGCGCCGATGCAGACGCCCAAGACCAATGCCACCGCCGGTGCGGTGAAACACAAGTAGCGCGGCGTGTAGATCGGGTGAACAAACGCCGAGCAGATGATGATCAGGGCGGTCGGTATCACAAGCCAGACGATCGCCAAGGTCAACAGTTGACGATCTGCCTGCACCAGTCGCGTCGATGTGCAAAGCCACAAGACAATAGCGGCGGCTACTACCAGCGCCGACAGGAGCGCGAACGGGGTGCTTCTGTCGAAGTATTGTTGAACCGTCACATCTTCGATCGTTTCGGCGTCCAATCGGTCCGAGTGCACCGCGGCGTTGACCTCCAAACACCATTCCGCAGCGGCCGCGTTGGCCGCGGCCACGCTCACCGGCTGACCGCTGACCGCCGCTTCGGTCACCAGCGGCACCAGCAGATCGGACTGCGCATAGCCGCATAGGTGCTCCACGATGCCTTTCGACTGCGGATCGCTGGCATGGCAGCAGTCCGGGGCGAAACCATAGTGGCTGGCGAACCGGACATAGTCGGGTGTGGGAACGACGACATTGGCGACCACCCCGCCCTTCAGGCAGCCCATCGGGTCGGCCAGCACCTTGGCCGGGACACCGCCGATCACCGCTAGCGCCTCGGCGATCATCGCCAGCGTGGTAGTGGCCTTCTGATCGGTGGCGAACCGCACAAACCGCCACCGTGAGAACGCCAGCACCGCACAAAACACGAACAACCCCGGCGCGGCCTCGGCCCAGTCGATCACCAGATACTCACCCGGCGACCACACCGCGGGGCGACGGCCACGATGATGATCCTTGCGCCACAACGCTTTCTGCTCAGCCACCAGGCGCCGAAAGTTCCGCGCCGAACCCGCATAACCGGCCGCGCGGGCGATCGGCAGCAGCCGCTTGGCCGAGATCCGGCCACCCGACTTCGCCACCCGCTCAGCCACCACGTCCCGGACCTGATCGAAATTGCGGGGCCGCGCCGCCCGCTGCGGCGGCTCGCCGCCGGCTTCGGCGCGTTCCACAACCCGCTTGACCGTCTTATGCGTGGTGCCGCACAACTCGGCGGCACCACGATACGTACCGACCTCCCGATAGGTGGAGATGATGTTCATTCGCTCCCTCGCAGACTTCAATGGAACTCCCTGGGTGGTGCAGGTGACAGTTGGCGCTATCACCGTCACCGCCCAGGCCACGAGCTCCCCGGATTGACACGACACGCAAGGGAGTGGGGACTTCTAGCTGGCCATCAGCGGGGACCTACAACTGGCCACCACTGGGGACTTTTACTTGGCCACGGACATCGGTGCGATCCAACTGATCTGATGCGCTCGCCCCATGACCGCGACCACAAACGGCGTGACAGCGCAATTCGCCAGAACCGACGTAATGGCGAACGGTACTAGGACCGTTCGCATGCGGTGGAAGAGACAGATGAAAGCGACGTGCGCCAACAACAACAGCAGGAGGTACACGTCGAGCAGAACCGACATGGCTAGGACGATCCCGTAAGACAGCCAGACCCAAGCGTTGTCACGGCGCGCGGCGTGAACAAACAGTACTGTCAGCCACACGGCATATCCCCGCAACGCAGACAGCAAATGATGGTGTTTGCTTTCAACGAGGGGTTCTGCCGGCAGGTATCGAATCCGTGGCCGATCACCCACTGCCGTAGAGACGCAAGGCCTGGGCCGTCGCCGTCGCAACTTCACCTCGCAGAGTCGACATCGGTGGACTGCCTCGCGTATGGATTGAATTCGCGAGCAGAACTACGTAGGTATCCGAGCCTGGGTCCATCCAAAGCGATGTTCCGGTGAAGCCGGTGTGGCCATAGCTACCGATGGGGAAGACCATGCCTCGCGCCGTGGACTGGGGCGTATCGATATCCCAGCCAAAGCCGCGCAGGTTTTGCCCCTTGATCGCTGGATAGTGCGGAGCGAGCAGCGGATCTGTTGTATTCGGTGTCTTTGCGACGGCTTCTCGGGCGGCATCGTTCGCTGCTTCGAGTTGTTGAAGTGTATGGCCCGGCTGCTGCGGAGTCGTCATCAACTCCAGAGTCGCTTGCGTCAGCGGAAACTTGCTCGGACGGCCCGCGAGCCGGTCAAGCAAGGCCTGCGCATAGATGCTGACATCGTTTGCCGTCGAGAACACGCCGGCATGCCCGGCCACTCCACCCATGCGCCGCGCCGTCGTGTCATGCACCGTGCCCCAAAGCAGGTGATCAATGTCCGGATTCTTGCTCGGATCGGCTCTGCCCTCTTCGTCACGTGCCGTCGGTGCAATGTGCGACAAGAGATCGGTGCTCCACGTACCTGCAGGACAAGCGACCGGCACGCCGCCTTTTGGCGCGGGAGCCCACCCAATCGCAGCTCCCCTCATCATGTGCGGACCACATGCTTTGGCCGGGGGAAGGTAGCGGGTCTCTTCCATGCCAAGCGGCGCGAATACCTGTTGCTGAACGTAAACGTCTTCTGCCTCGCCGGTGACCTTCTCAATCAGTGCGCCAAGCAGAATGAAGTTGATGTCGGAGTAGCGGAAAACCTCACCGGGACCCGACTCCAGCGGCGTCGTGAGCGCACGATGAATGCCTTCTTCTTTATCGGCTCCGTCCAGTCCCCACGGATCTTTGAGGTCGACGTCCCCCGTCTCGCCTGACGTGTGCGTAAGCAACATGCGAACGGACACCTTTGCACGCTGTGGATCGTTCGCCGTGTTGAAGTCAGGCAAATACTGCTGCACGGGATCGTCGAACCGAACGTTGCCTTGTTCGTAGAGCTGCATGACGGCGGTCGCCGTCGCGAGGCTCTTCGTCAACGACGCCAGGTCGAAGATCGTGTCCTCGGTCATCGGCTCTGCAGGCGCAGGCAATCCATCTAACCCGGGTTCGCTCGCAAGCTTGCGCGAGCCATAAGCCTGGTGGAAGGCGATATCGCCACCGTGCCCGATCACCACCACAGCACCTGGCAGCTTCTTTGCCGCAATCGCATCGTTGATCAGCTTGGAGACGGTTGCGAAGTCAGGTGTGGGAGCCGCATCTGACGCCTGCGTTGCCTGCGCGCTCTCGCTTACAACCGTTGGCGCTGCATAGCCACACGAGGAAGCCGCAGCGAGTGCAAGCACGACAGTGCCAACAGCAATGACCTTTCGCACAGATGTGTCGAATGGTGATGGCACCGAGATGCACCGGGAACTACCACTGCCACAGGGGGACGTTGAGCGCGAAGCCGCAGAGCATGCCATTTGCGGCTCCCCATTGTGTTGCGTAGGCGTAAGCGTGCCACCCCCACTCTCGCGAGAGTGCCACTCGTCGATGGTCTCACGTGCCCAGCCCTGGTAGCGGTCCCCGATGATGACATCGGGCGGAAAAAGTCGCCGGCACGGATCCACGAGTTGACGGTGTTATTGGGGATTTCGAGGTACTCCGAGATCTGGCCCGCGCTCATGTACCGGTGCATGCCAGCCATGCTCACCATCTGCCTGGCTCTCATGAGGACGTGCCGCCGCCGGTGTCGTTCTCGAAGAAGGCGACTCAGCGGCTGGACTTCGACGGTGATCTTGACGGGCACGGCCAGTCCGTAGATCGCCCGTACGCGGTTGCGCGTCGAATTCGTCAAACAGGGCGAGTAGGCGGTCGTCTGCCGCCTCTTGCCGAGGTGGGTTTGCACAGCGCTGCCAGGGACTGCGCCGCGTCCGAGGCGTCTGGCGCCCAGTCAATCGTGGGCAGGCCCAGCGCCTCGCGCCGACGTTCGATTTCGGCTTCAGCCTCGTCGTACTTTGGGACGCCAGCCAGTAGGGCGGCAGAACCCAAACTTTTCGGGGCGCAAGCACTGGCGGGCGCCCCGCGATCCGTCCCCCGCCGGGGGAGCGGTGCCTTGTGCTGAACCGTCCCCGGGCGCGGGCGCATCAACGCCCGGCATACCTGCACTTGAAGGAGCGTGAAAAGTGTTGGGAGAGTGAACAGTACGAGTTCGTGATGGATAACTGCTGTTATCCACGAATTGAGTCGTGTGTTCGACGCAATCCCGGTTGTCCTGGGACCGCATCGAGGATCCGCCACGAGCATGAGACAGAGGCACCCTGAGGGTGGCGCCATCGAGTTGATCTCGAGCCTCTTCTACATCGTAAGCTCAGGCCGAATGGGTAGCCGAGAATGTAGGCCGCTTGCGAAAAGCCGAATCCGTCAGAGGTGAGCGGCACGTCTGCGCCTACATCCACGATAGGTTTCGTCATGCGAAAGATCGCGAAGTCGGCGGTCGGCGCGACGTCCATGCCGACTCGGATCTCAGTGAGCCGGTAGGCGAAACCGTCATTCGTCCACGGATGACGAGAGAAGTACTTCTTTGGGCGCATCGGTGCACAAGTGCCTGGCAATAGTAAGCAGTTGATCGTCGCCGCTCCCTAGCAGGAATGCTGTGCCGGGCCGGGAACGCTCCCCGGCGAATTCGACTATTCGACGCCATACCTCCCACACGATCACTCGAACGATGATGCCCTACGTTGGTGGAGCGCCGGCCGCCTTCCGCCGTCGTCCGCGGGGCGACCGGTGGGGGCGCGGTCCTATGGCAGCCCGAGGGCTGACCCGTGCTCGTGGTCGCGGCCGTCGTCCGCCGCCAGTCCCGCAGGCACCGCCACACCCGGTCGGGGTTCGCCTTCGACGCGGCTGGGGGTCGATGCCGATGCCGCAAGTGCCTGTGGGCCAACCACCCCACCGGCAGTCCGTGCGACTTCCAAGACGGCACCACGGCGGTCGGCATAACGGTATAGATGGGGTATATATCCAAGATTGTGGCAGCGCGCTCTAGTTCCAAAGTCGTTGCGGACCCGGAGGAGAAACCGATGGCCCCAGATCGTCTGAGCAGTCTCGTCGGTTTGTGCGCCGCGTCGCTCGTGATCGCCATGTCGCTTCCCCCAACTGCCTCCGCCGACCCTCCGTCCTGGAACGGCGAGTACGCGATCACGTTCATCGTTGGTCCAAAGTCCGGTACTAGCATGGCGGCCGGTCAGCCTGAGTTGCAGTACACCGATACCTACGGATTCCGCTCGAGCTGTACGAGCGGAAAGTGCACCGCCACGATCATTAGCGGCCCTCCGCCGAGGAACCCGACGGTTCCGCAACCGGTTCAATTCACCTGGGATGGGTCGTCCTGGACGCAAGTCAGCGATTTCCAATGGGACTGCATGATGCCCGACGAAACGATCCAATGGAGTCCGGCCCGAGCCGACGTGCGGTATACGCCCCAACTCGACGGGTCACTTTCCGGCACCATGCACACCGAGATCTTGAGCGGCTTTTGCCAGGGCATAGTCGACATGCACATGACGGCCGAGCGCGCATAACGGTATAGATGGGCTATACATCCAAGATTGTGGCAGCGCGCTGTGTGAAAGTACGTTGGTAGCGAGCGACGCCGACGAAGGAAGTCATTGGGTTGCTTCCAATGGCGCGCTGATCGTGAAGCCCGGTCGATTCGGAGTTATTACCGTTCCCGGCGGCTCGACTGAGATGTCGACCCGCACAGTTCGGCTGATATCACCGTTTGGCAGACGGATGCTGAACTCGTACTTCACGTCGGCCAGCGCCTGAACGGGTCTGTCACTCGTAGCTTTCAAGGGGGTTGGCCGCGATCCGTCTTGCGCCATCATTCGCAAGCGATGCGGCAGCGGCGCTGCCCGGTTTGCGTTCCGCTTGATCTTCAAAGCACGCCGTGAACTCTGCGCCAAATCCTTGTCGGGGATAGCGAGCGAGCACGTCGACCCTCGCCTCGGGTGGGAACTCCTCGGGTTGCCGTCCGACTACCTCCCAGCTTGTAGCGACCTGCAGTATGTGGGATTCGGGGTCGGCGGCTGCGGGCACGTCGTCGCGCATGTGCAGCACGATTATTTCGGTGGCCCTGGCTGCCCGATCGGCCGACCAACCGGCCGCAGTGCCGAACACCCACGCTAGTTCGCCCCCGGCCTGCTCGAACGCCAGCCTGTGACTGTCGAACCCCTCCGTGAGCCCTATGTCGTGAAGCAGCGCCGACACGTAATACAGCTCGTCGTCGTAGACGATGTTGTGCGCTGCGCCGTACATCGTTCCCCACAGGTAGGAGCGCACGCAGTGGTTGAGCAGCGGGGGCGAGTAGAAGCGGTGAGCGACCGACAGCGCGGCTGTGGCGGCGGGTGTCTGCGGAAACATGGATGAATTTTCTGTCAACGCGAAACGCCTCGCCTAGTTTTCGGCAGGCCGCCCGCGACTGAAATCGCCTCGACCAGCGCCGTTGCGCTTTGACGGGGGGTCACCAGACGTTCTATCAGGCGGTATTTAGGGCCGCCGTTCTGCGGGCGAACCGGTTAGCCCAGATCGCCGAGACAACCGGGGCCTACCGAACAAACCCCAATCCCAGCAAACACCCCTCAAACCGGGACAGCGTCACGAGAGCGCCATGGGTTAGACGAGCTAGCGTTCTCCCGCCTTCGAAAAGGCTCTGACCTGCGAGAACTTGGAGCCGATGACGGGAATCGAACCCGCGTATTCAGCTTGGGAAGCTGATGTTCTGCCATTGAACTACATCGGCACTAGTGATCACGAAGGCTAGCACCCGAGCGGATACGCTCGTCGCGTGCTGCTCTCCGATCGCGACATCCGGGCCGAAATCGCCGCCGAGCGGTTGGGGATCGACCCCTTCGACGACGGGCTCGTGCAGCCGTCGAGCGTCGACGTCCGGCTGGACAACCTGTTCCGGGTGTTCAATAACACCCGCTACACCCACATCGACCCGTCGATCCAGCAGGACGAACTGACCAGCCTCGTGCGGCCCGCCGACGGTGAGCCGTTCGTGCTGCACCCCGGGGAGTTCGTGCTGGGCTCCACCCTCGAGTTGTGCACGCTGCCCGACGATCTGGCCGGCCGGCTGGAAGGCAAGTCCTCGCTCGGACGGCTGGGGCTGTTGACGCACTCGACGGCCGGCTTCATCGACCCGGGATTCAGCGGCCACATCACGCTCGAACTGTCCAACGTGGCCAACCTGCCGATCACGCTGTGGCCGGGGATGAAGATCGGCCAGCTGTGCCTGCTGCGTTTGACCAGCCCGGCCGAGCACCCCTACGGCAGCGCCAAAGCCGGTTCGAAGTACCAGGGCCAGCGGGGTCCAACACCATCGCGCTCGTACCAGAACTTCATCAAATCGCCCTAGTTTGAACCGTGGGACGCGCGTGTCCGTGGACACGGGTAGGGTTTTTTCTACCGGGTTGGCGGGCACCCGTGCCGTCGCGAACCGGCCAGAATTTCATCGCCATCAGCAAATGGAATCGGATGTAACGTCCGAGCCGCTCGCGACGATGAAGTATCTAGTTGTCGGCTCGTGCGGAATGAGTGCGCAACGGGGACCTAGGTAGCGTAGCAAACACTTTTGGAGGGTGAGTGGACATCGTACTAGGTGTGTCGATGACACCTACGACGGTCCGCATGGTGCTGGTCGAAGGGGAGAACGCCGACGGCGCCATCGTCGACCACGACGTCTTCGACATCACCGCCATCGAAGGCTCGGCAACCTCGAGTGCGGCCGACCAAGTTATCGCCGCGGTACTCGGAACTCAGGAGAGCGCCGAGGCCGGTGGGCATCACCTCAAGGCGATCGGCGTCACATGGAGTGACCACCGCGAAGCCGCCGAGCTGCGCGACTCCCTGGCCGCCCGCGGCATCGACGATGTGATGTTGGTGTCGGAACTACATGCCGCCGGGGCGCTGGCTCAGGCCGTCGGCCGGGCCGTGGGCTACGACACCACCGCGTTGTTCTTCATCGACCGCGACACCGCGACCCTGTCGGTGGTGCAGACCGACGACGGCTCCGTCGTCAAGGTGTTGAGTCGCACCTTGCACAGCGAAGACGCGATGGCCGTGCTGACCGAAATGGCCGCCGCCGTCGACGGACAGGATTCGCCGCCGCAGGGCATGTTCGTCGTGGGCTCCGGTGTCGATGTCAGCTCGGTGAAGGCGCATCTGGAGCATCTGGTGTCGATACCGGTCAACGCGCCGGACGAGCCCGAGCTGGCACTCGCCCGTGGCGCGGCGCTGGCCTCCGCGGCCGCGCCCGCTCTCGAGGCGTCAACCGTCGGCTTGGCCTACTCGCAGGACCCCGACGGCACGACCGCCGGCAGCGCCTATGCGGGGCTCGCCGGTGCGGCCACGCAGCTCGCGCCGGTAAGCGGCCCCGAGCAGCTGATGGAAGCCGATCTGGTTGCCGACCTAGAGACCCCCGACGAGGGCCGCAAGCCGTTCCTGCTCGTCGGCAGCGCGCTGACCTCTATCTTCGTGGTAGGCGTTGTGGCACTGGTGATTTCGCTGGCGGTAAGCATCCGGCCGACTGCCGACCAGCGACCAAGCCCCGGCCAGAGCGCGATCGTTCCAAGCATCCAGGCGCCGGTTCCGCCGCCGGTGCAGGAGGCACAGCCGGTCGTGCCGCCACCGGCGCCGCCACCGCCGGCGGAAACCATCAAGGCGCCCGTGCCGGTGGTGCAGGAGGCCCCGCAGGCCCCGCCACCGCCACGGACCGTGTACGTCGAACAGCCCGCCGCCCCTGCTCCGCAGGCACCCGCGCCGGCGGCGCCGCCCCCGGCCCCCGCCGCACCCGTACCGTTGCCGCCACCGCCGGTCTTCACCCCGCCGACTTACCGGGCGCCGGTGGTGCTCCCACCGCCGGTCGTGTTGTTCCCGCCGAAACCCATCTGGCGTCCGCCGGTAGTGGACGACCCGCCATGGCGTCCGCCGTGGAATCCGTGGCCGCAAAGGCCACCGCAGCAAGAGGAGCCCGAGGAACCGCAGTGGCCGCTGCCGCAGAACCCGGTGCCGCAGGTTCCGCGGTTGCCGCAGTTGCCGCAGCAGGAAACGCCGCTGTGGCCGCGCTCGGGTGGCTCGGACTCGGGTGGTGACGGTGGCTCGCGTGGTGGCTCGGACTCCGGTGGTTCCGGTCGCTCGGGCGGCGACGGAGGATCGCCGATATGGCCATGGCCCATCGGCGGAAGTGGCCGCGGCCACTAGACCACCACCAGTCGTTACCCTGCCGTTAGTTTGCCGCTAAGTGTCGCGTAGCGGTTAGCTCATCGCGGCCTCCTATAGAGGCAGTATGCGATGCACCGTCTTTGGCACGGGTTACCTTGGCGCTACCCATGCCGCAGGCATGGCCGAACTCGGGCACGATGTCATCGGCGTCGACATCGACCCGGGCAAGGTCGCCAAGCTGGCGGCAGGCGACATTCCGTTCTACGAGCCGGGTCTGCGAAAGATGTTGAGCGACAACCTTGCTGCCGGACGGGTGCGCTTCACCACCGACTACGACGCGGCCGCCGAATTCGCCGACGTGCATTTCCTCGGCGTCGGAACTCCGCAGAAGAAGGGCGAATACGGCGCCGATCTGCGGCATGTGCACGCCGTTATCGACACGCTCGTTCCGCGACTGCGGCGTCCGGCGGTGATCGTCGGCAAATCCACCGTGCCGGTGGGCACCGCGTCCGAGCTCGGCGAACGGGCCCGCAGGCTGGCCCCTGCCGGCGTGGATGTCGAGGTGGCGTGGAATCCGGAGTTTCTCCGGGAAGGCTTCGCCGTTCATGACACGTTGCACCCTGACCGTATTGTGCTTGGGGTGCAACGGGATTCGGTTCGCGCCGAGGCGGCGATCCGCGAGCTCTATGCCCCACTGCTGGCCGAGGGTGTGCCGTTCCTGTTGACCGATCTGCAAACCGCCGAACTGGTCAAGGTGTCGGCGAACGCCTTTCTGGCCACCAAGATTTCGTTCATCAACGCGATCTCCGAGGTGTGCGAAGCCGTCGACGCCGACGTCACGCTGCTGGCCGACGCGCTGGGATACGACGCGCGGATCGGCCGTCGCTTCCTCAACGCCGGTCTGGGCTTCGGGGGTGGCTGCCTGCCGAAGGACATCCGCGCGTTCATGGCGCGCGCCGGCGAGCTGGGCGCCAACCACGCGCTGACGTTCCTACGCGAAGTGGACAGCATCAACATGCGGCGCCGCACCCGGATGGTGGAACTGGCCACCAAGGCTTGCGGAGGCTCGCTGCTGGGCGCCAACATCGCCGTCCTCGGCGCGGCGTTCAAACCCGAATCCGACGACGTCCGTGACTCGCCGGCCCTGAACGTGGCCGGCATGCTGCAGCTCAACGGGGCGACCGTGAACGTCTATGACCCTAAGGCGATGGAGAATTCGCAGCGTCTGTTCCCGACGCTGAACTACTCAACATCGGTGGTGGAGGCGTGTGAGCGTGCCGACGCGGTTCTGGTGCTCACCGAGTGGCGGGAATTCGTCGACCTCGACCCCCACGACCTGGCGGGCACGGTGCGCGGCAAAGTCGTTGTCGACGGCCGCAATTGCCTGGATATCGACCGGTGGACGGCCGCAGGCTGGCGGTTGTACTGCCTGGGGCGGCGCGTCGAGGGTCCGATGTCGGCCGCGGGCGGCTAACGTTGATTGCATGGCTCCGCAGGCACCGAGGGAACGCCACCCGGTTGGGCAGGGTATCGCCGCCACGACCACAATCGCAGCTGCGGCGCTGCTGCTTGTCAGCGCGATACTGACCTTGCTTCAGGGCATTTCGGCGGTCGTCAACGACGATCTGCTCGTCGTCGCGCCGGACTACATCTTCAAGTTCAACACGACGACGTGGGGATGGATCCACATACTATTGGCCATTCTGCTCGGCGCCGTCGCCCTCGGGATGATGACGGGCGCGACCTGGGCGCGGGTGGCGGCGATCTTCATGGCGTCGTTGTCGATCGTCGCGATGTTCCTGTGGCTGCCCTACTACCCGGTGTGGTCGCTGGTGGTGATCGCGCTCGACATCATCGTGATATGGGCCGTCGCCACGTGGGACAGGAGCTCGTAAGCTCGACCCTATGAGGCAACAGATCCGTTGGCTGGCCCTGCACGGCGTGATCCGCGGTCAGTCAACCGTGGGTGTCCGCAGCGGCGACCCGCAAGCACGTCTGATCGCCGATCCCGAGGTACGGGCCAACCCGGCCGCGTTCGCCGACGAGCTGCGTTGCCGTGGCCCGGTGATTCGTTGCCGGGCGGTGCTCATCACCTTCGACCACGCCGTCGCCAACGAGCTGCTGCGCTCCGACGACTTTCGGGTCAGCCCGATCGGTGCGAGCCTGCCCCGGCCGTTGCGGTGGGTGGTCGACAAGACCGACACCGGGCTGCTGCATCCGCTGCGACCGCCGTCGCTCCTGTCGGTCGAGCCGCCGGAGCACACCCGCTACCGCAAGTTGGTGTCGTCGATCTTCACCCCGAGAGCCGTTGCCACGCTTCGGGAACGGGTGGAGCAGACCGCGGCCACCCTGCTCGGCGACGTGGGCGCCGAGCGCGGTGTTGTCGACGTGGTCGAACGGTACTGCTCGCAGCTTCCCGTCGCGGTGATCGGGGACATCCTGGGCGTTCCCGAACAGGACCGGCCCCGCATTCTGCAGTTCGGCGAGCTCGCCGCCCCGAGCCTCGACATCGGGCTGACCTGGCGGCAGTACATGCGTGTGCACCGCGGCATCGAGGGATTCAACACCTGGCTCGCCGACCACCTGCAGCATCTGCGACGGAACCCGGGCGACGACCTGATGAGCCAGCTGATCCGGGCCAGCGAAGAGGACGGCGCGCGCCTCAACAACGACGAGCTGCAGGCCACCGCCGGCCTGGTGCTCGCCGCCGGCTTCGAGACCACAGTTAACCTGTTGGGCAACGGAATTCGGATGCTGCTCGATTCACCCGGGCACGTCGCGACGCTGTCGGCCCGGCCAGAGCTGTGGCCCAACGCCGTCGAGGAGATCCTCCGGCTGGATTCGCCGGTGCAGATGAGCGCGCGGGTGGCGCGCAAGGACACCGAGGTGGCGGGCACCATGGTCCGGCGCGGTGAACTGATCATCATCCACCTGGCCGGGGCCAACCGCGACCCGAAGGTATTCGACGACCCGCATCGCTTCGACATCGAACGCGACAACGCCGGCAAGCATCTGTCATTCTCCGGCGGCCGGCACTTCTGCCTCGGCGCCGCACTCGCACGGGCAGAGGGCGAAGTCGGGTTGCGGACGTTCTTCGAGCGGTATCCCGATGCGCGGCTGGCCGGGACCGGTAACCGTCGCGACACCAGGGTGCTGCGCGGATGGTCATCGCTGCCGATCCAACTTGGCAAGGCGCGCAGCGCGGTAGGTTCATAACGTGGACTTCCGGGCGGCGCTGCTCGAGCAGACCCGAGCCTTCGGTGAGGTGATCCGAAGCGGTGACCCGTCGACACCGGTGCAGACGTGTCCCGGTTGGACGCTCAACCAACTCTTCCGGCACGTCGGTCGCGGCCACCGGTGGGCGGCCCAGATCATCTCCGACCGTCGCGCCGAAGCCCTTGACCCCCGCGACGTGCGCGACGGCAAGCCGCCGGACGATCCCGACGCGGCCATCGCCTGGCTCAACGGAGGGGCGCAGCTCATCATCGACGCGGTCGACCACGTCGGCAGCGATGCGCGCGTCTGGACACTCGTCGGCCAGCGGCCCGCGGGCTGGTGGATCCGGCGGCGGGTGCACGAAGCCACGGTCCATCGCGCCGACGCGGCGCTGGCACTGGGTGTGGATTACACGCTGTCGCCGGAACTGGCCGCCGACGCCATTAGCGAATGGGTCGAGCGCGCCGCCGTCCAGGCCAAGTCGGGTTCGCCGCCGCTCGAATTCGGGCAGTCGTTGCACCTGCACGCCACCGACGAGGGTCTCGGTCCGACGGGTGAGTGGACGATCACCAACGACGAGGAGGGCATCTCCTGGTCGCACGCGCACGGCAAGGGCACCGCGGCGGTGCGCGGCCCCGCGAAGGATCTGTTGCTGGCGATCGTGCGGCGCCGGACGGCCGCCGACGCGGGTATCGAAGTGCTGGGTGACGGCGCCGTCTGGGACGGCTGGCTGGCCCGCACACCGTTCTGAGTGGCGTAGGTTGCGACCATGACCACTTCGGAGATCGCGACCGTCCTCGCCTGGCACGATGCGCTCAACGAGCAGGACTTCGACACGCTGGTTCTGTTGTCGAGCGACGACGTTGAGGTCGGCGACGCCAACGGTGCCGCGCAGGGGCATGCGGCGTTACTCGACTGGGCCCGCTCGGCCGACATCACCGCGGAGCCGGGCCGGATGTACGTCCACGACGGTGTGGTGGTCGTCGAGCAGCAGATCACCTCGCGGACGGATCCCGCCTCGACCAGCACCGCGGCGTCGGCCTTCCGCGTCGTTCGCGACCATGTCACGTCGGTGTTCCGGCACGACGACCTGGCGTCCGCCCTGGCGGCAACCGATCTGACCGAGCAAGACCTCGACGCTTAGTCTTGACGGCATGCGCGGCATCGTCCTGGCCGGCGGATCGGGCACGCGGCTATACCCGATCACGATGGGGGTCAGCAAGCAGCTGCTGCCCGTCTACGACAAGCCGCTGATCTACTATCCGCTGTCCACGCTGATCATGGCCGGCATCCGCGACATCCAGGTGATCACCACCGCCGACGACGCGCCGGGTTTTCGCCGCCTGCTCGGCGACGGGTCGGCGTTCGGCATCAACCTGAGTTACGCGATCCAGAATCAGCCCGACGGACTGGCCCAGGCCTTCGTGATCGGCGCCGACCACATCGGCACCGGTTCGGTGGCATTGGTGTTGGGGGACAACATCTTTTACGGGCCGGGTCTCGGCACCGGCCTGAGCCGGTTCCAAAACGTCAGCGGCGGAGCGATTTTCGCCTACTGGGTGGCCAACCCGTCGGCCTACGGTGTCGTCGAGTTCAGCGCCGACGGCACCGCGCTGTCACTGGAGGAAAAACCCGCCACCCCGAAGTCGCAATACGCGGTGCCCGGGCTGTATTTCTACGACAACGACGTCGTCGAGATCGCACGGTCGCTGCGCAAGTCCGCGCGCGGTGAATACGAGATCACCGACATCAACCAGATCTACCTCAACCAGGGCCGGCTGGCCGTCGAGGTGCTCGCGCGCGGCACTGCGTGGCTGGACACCGGCACCTTCGATTCGCTGCTGGACGCCAGCGACTACGTGCGCACCATCGAACGTCGCCAGGGCCTGAAGATCAGCGTGCCGGAGGAGGTGGCCTGGCGGGTCGGCTTCATCGACGACGACCAGCTGGCCGACCGCGCGCACACCCTGCTCAAGTCCGGATACGGGGCCTACCTACTGGAGCTGCTGGAACGCTAGTCGGCGTTGCCAGCACGGCCGCGATCCCCGTTGTCAGCGGCACCGACAGTGCCAGCGCGATGCCACCGACGGCCGAGCGGGCGATCTCGATGGCCACGCTCTCGCTGGTCAACACATCACCCAGGGACCGGTTGGCCACGCTGAACAACAGCAGCAACGGCAGCGCGCTACCCGGCATAAGCCAGCACCAGCGTGTAGACGGTGCTGGCGATGTGGTCACGGCCCACCCGCATGGCGCGGAGGAAGATGGCCCGCCGGGAACTGCCGTCACCAAGCTCGGCGAGCTCGAATACCGTCGACGCCTGGGTGACGGTGACATCGTTGAGCACGCCCAACGAACCGATGATGAACCCGGCCAGTAGCAGACCGGTGATCGACACCTGGCCCATGTACGCGGCGACCTCGTTGTTCTGGTCCTCCGACAGCCCGGTGAGATGGGCCAGTTCGATTGCTCCCCAGGATAATACGGCTGCCAACAGCAGTGCGGTGAGGGTTCCCAGCAATGCGGCGCTGGTGCGCAGGCTCACGCCGTGCGCCAGATAGATCACCGCGTACAGGATCGCCGCGGACGCCACCAGTGAGACCGGCATGGCCGGGGCCCCGTCGCGCAGGGCGGGCAGCAGGAACACCACCAGCACCGCGAAGGCAACCACGATGCCGATCAATGCCCGCAGCCCGCGCCATCGCGCGACGGCAACGACCACCACGGCGAAGACGGCGCCCAGCGCGATCAACGGCCAGGTGCGTTCGTAGTCGTAGAAGGCGTACGTGGTGGTGCCGGCCTGATCAACCTGCCGGCTGATCCGAATGTCGTCGCCTGCGGCAAGATTGGGCTGTCCCGCACCGCCGCTGAACTCCAGCAGCGTGTTCGCGCCGGTGTTCGGGCCCGAGTCGATGGCCACCAGTGTCTGCACACACTGCCCCGCCGCCAGACGGCGCCGGCACCGGGCCGGCGGTCAGCACCGCACCCACCGACGGGCTGCCGCAATCGGCGACCGAGCTGGACAGGACGTGCCCGGCCTCGGTGGTCACCGCACCACCCGCGGCGTTCTGGAAGGGCAGCGGAATGTCGGCCTTCTACTGGCTCGGCCACAACAGCGCGGCGCCGGCGATGACCGCGATGCCGATCGCGATCAGCAGTCCGACGACGATCTTGGCGCCCAGCGGCCCCAACGGCGCGGGACCGCCCAGGGAGTGCGAGTGTCCGTGCAAGTGTGAGTGGCTCACACCTACTGACGGTAGCTGGCCAGAAAGTTGCCCAGCCGCTCGATGGCGTTGGCCAGGTCGCGCGACCACGGCAGCGTGACAAGGCGCAGGTGATCCGGTGCGGGCCAGTTGAACCCGGTGCCCTGGGTCACCAGAATCTTTTCCTGCAGCAGCAGGTCGAGCACCAGCTGTTCGTCGTCCTGGATGTCGTGTACTTCCGGGTCGAGCCGCGGGAACGCGTAGAGCGCGCCGCCGGGCTTGACGCACGACACCCCGGGGATCCCGTTGAGCTTGGACCAGGCGACGTCGCGTTGTTCGAGCAGGCGGCCACCGGGCAGCACCAGGTCCTCGATGCTCTGATGCCCACCGAGCGCGACCTGAATTGCGTGCTGCGCGGGCACGTTCGGGCACAGGCGCATGTTGGCCAGCAGGCTGATGCCCTCGATGAAGCTGGCGGCGTGGTCCTTCGGCCCGGTGATCGCCAACCACCCGGCGCGGTATCCGGCGACGCGGTAGGCCTTGGACAAGCCGTTGAAGGTCAGCGTCAGGACGTCCGGTGCCACCGATGCGGTGCAGACGTGCGTGGCGTCGTCGTAGAGGATCTTGTCGTAGATCTCGTCGGACAGCAGCAGCAACTCGTGCTTGCGCGCCAGATCGGCCATCTGCTCTAGGATTTCGCGGCTGTACACCGCGCCGGTGGGGTTGTTCGGGTTGATCACCACGATCGCCTTGGTGCGCTCGGTGATCTTGGACTCCAGATCGGCGATGTCGGGCATCCAGCCCTGGGTCTCGTCGCACAGGTAATGCACCGGGGTTCCGCCGGCCAGCGACGTCGACGCGGTCCACAGCGGATAGTCCGGCGCGGGAATCAGGACCTGATCGCCGTTGTCCAGCAGCGCCTGCAGCGCAATGGTGATCAGTTCGGAGCAGCCGTTGCCCAGCCAGACGTCGTCGACGTCGAATCGCGGGAATCCGTCGACCAGTTCATAGCGGGTGACTACGGCGCGCCGTGCCGGAATGATGCCCTTGGAGTCGGAATAGCCCTGCGCATACGGCAACGCCTGGATGATGTCGCGCATGATGACATCGGGCGCATCGAACCCGAACGGTGCCGGGTTGCCGATGTTCAGCTTGAGGATGCGGTGACCTTCGGCCTCCAGTCGCGCCGCGTGATCGTGCACCGGACCGCGGATCTCGTACAGGACGTCCTGCAGCTTTGTCGACTGCGTGAACGTGCGCTGCCGGGGCTGGTGCCCGGTGGTATGCCACGGCAGGTGGTGGGTAGTCACGTCCACCATGGTCTCATTGCCGTCCACTTAATTTGCACAGCTTCGAATTACCGCTTGCCGGGCGGGCGCGCACCGCGGGCGATGGACAGGCCCTTCGCCGGTGGCGCGGGCGCTTCACCGGTGTCGTCACTGGCCTCGCCGTCGGGCTCGGGCTTGGGGCTCGGCGAAGCGGCGGCGGGCTGCGGCGGTGCGGCCGCGGGTTGCGTTGGCGCCGCGGTCTTCTTGGCACCCGGCCGTCGCGCGCCCGGGGCGATGCCCAGACCCTTGACCGGCGGTGCCGGCGCGGTCTGCGGCTCGGGGGCGGTGGATTCCGGTGCGGCTGAGGTGGTTTCGGCGGCTGCGGTCGCTTCAGCGGCGGGGGCCGTCTTCTTCGCGCCGGGTCGTTTCGCGCCGGCGGCGATGCCCAGCCCCTTCACGGCCGGCTCGGCCTTGATGGGTTCGGCTGGGGCAGCGGCCGTGGTTTTTGCGGCCGGGGCGGTCTTCTTCGCACCGGGCCGCTTGGCGCCGGCGGCGATCCCGAGTCCCTTGGCCGCGGGTGTTGCGGCCGTGGGCTTGTCGGCGGGTGCCGGGGCGGTCTTCTTGGCGCCGGGCCGCTTGGCCCCGCCGGCGATGCCCAGCCCGGTGACCGGCTTGGCCTCGACGTCGGTGTCGGCCTTGGCTTGCGCCGGCGCGGCTTCGACCGGCGGCCTTCGCCGGCGCGGTGTCGGCCTTGGGGGCCGTTTCCACCTTTGCGGCGGCGGCCTCCGCGGCCGCGCCCTTCGGCGGCAGCGTGACGGTGCTCTTGTCCAGAGCGCCGAGCAGCAGCTGCGCCACGTCGAGCACCTCGGCCTTCTCCTTGCCCATGGCCTCGGCGCGGTCGTCGACGCCGTCGGTCATCATCACCCGGCAGAACGGGCAGCCGGTGGCGATCTTCGACGCACCGGTGTCCAGCGCCTCCTCGACCCGCTCGTGATTGACGCGCTTGCCGATGTGCTCTTCCATCCACATCCGCGCACCGCCTGCGCCGCAGCACAGGCCGCGATCGGCGTGCCGCGGCATCTCGGTCAGCGTCGCACCGGAGGCACCGACCAATTCACGCGGCGCCGTGTACTCCTTGTTGTGCCGGCCCAGGTAGCAGGGGTCGTGGTAGGTCACGTCCTGGCTGACCGGGCTCACCGGGATCAGCTTTTTGTCCCGGACCAGCCGGTTCAGCAGCTGGGTGTGGTGCAGCACCGTGTAGTTGCCGCCCACCTGCGGGTATTCGCGGCCCAGGGTGTTGAAGCAGTGCGGGCAGGTGACGACGATCTTGCGGTCCACCCGCTCGACACCCTCGAACATCTCGTTGAGCGTCTCGACGTTCTGCGCCGCCAGCTGCTGGAACAGAAACTCGTTGCCGGAGCGGCGGGCCGAGTCGCCGTTGCAGGTCTCGCCCTCGCCGAGCACCAGGTACTTCACGCCGGCGATCGCCAGCAGCTCCGCGACGGCCTTCGTCGTCTTCTTGGCGCGGTCCTCGTAGGCGCCGGCGCAGCCCACCCAGAACAGGTACTCGTAGCCCTCGAAGGAGTCGACGTCCTTGCCGTACACCGGCACGTCGAAGTCGACCTCGTCGATCCAGTTGGTGCGGTCCTTGGCGTTCTGGCCCCACGGATTGCCCTTGGTTTCGAGGTTTTTGAACAGCACGCCCAGCTCGGAGGGGAACTCCGACTCCATCATCACCTGGTAGCGGCGCATGTCGACGATGTGGTCGATGTGCTCGATGTCCACCGGGCACTGCTCGACGCACGCACCGCAGGTGGTGCAGGACCACAGCACGTCGGGATCGATGACGCCGCCCTGTTCGGCCGTGCCGACCAGCGGCCGCGTCGCCTGCGCCGGCCCCGAGCCCAGCACTCTTTCGAATCCGGACTCCGGCACGTGGTGGGTTTCTTCGTCGTGGGTTTCGATGAAGCCACCCTCGGCATCCGGAATGTCCTTGTCGCCCAGGATGTAGGGCGCCTTGGCGAACATGTGGTCGCGCAGGTTCATGATCACGAGCTTGGGCGACAGCGGCTTGCCGGTGTTCCAGGCCGGGCACTGCGACTGGCAGCGGCCGCACTCGGTACAGGTGGTGAAGTCGAGGTAGCCCTTCCAGGTGAAGTCCTCGACCTTGCCGCGGCCGAATACGGCGTCCTCCGCGGGATCCTCGAAGTCGATCGGCTCGCCCTTGGACTCCATGGGCAGCAGCGGGCCCAGGCCGTTGGGCAGCCGCTTGAACGTGACGTTGATCGGCGCCAGGCCGATGTGCAGGTGCTTGGAGTGCAGCACGATGAGCAGGAATACCAGCATCACACCGATGTGCAGCAGCAGCGCGATCGTCTCGATCCACTCGTTGGCGGTGTGGCCCAGCGGGTGCAGGACGGCGCCCATGAGCTGCGAGAAGAATGCGCCGTTGCCGTAGGGCAGGTTCTCGGTGTTCACCGCGGCGCCGCGGACCAGCGCGTAGGTCCAGATGACGTTGAAGATCATGAACAGGATCAGCCAGGCGCCACCGGTGTGCGACCCATAAAAGCGGGATTCGCGGCCGTGCTCCTTGGGCTCGCTGCGCAGCCGGATGATCGCGAACGTGATGATGCCGAGCAGCACGGCGACGGCGAAGAAGTCCTGCACGAAGCCCAGGCCGTCCCAGCGGCCGATGAACGGAATGTGGAAGTTGGGATTGAACAGCAGGCCGTATGCCTCGAGGTACACGGTGGCCAGGACGAAGAAGCCCCACATGGTGAAGAAGTGAGCCAGGCCGGGGATGGACCACTTCAGCAGTCGTGTTTGCCCGAACACCTCTTTGATCTGCGTGGTGATGCGGGTTCCGAGGTGATCCTTGCGCCCGCTCTCGTCGCCGACCGGTTGACCCGACCGGATCAGCGACGTCAGCCACAGCACGCGCCGGGCCGCAAACACCAGGACCACCCCGGTCATCGATAGGCCAACCACCAGCCTGATCAGCGTCTGCGTATCCACCGCGGGCCTCCCTCGACTTCCAAGTTACCCATGGGTAACTTACTGGATGTTACTGGGCGGTAACTTGTGCTCCATGCCTGCTCATAGTTACACCCCGCAATAGAGCGCGGTTATGAAGGCTGTCCTAACTCAGTTCTGCGTGGCCAGCATGGCGCGCAGCATCGACAGCATCTCCGAGCGCGATTCGGCTCCGAGCCGACGGCGAATTCGCGCGACGTGATGCTCGACGGTCTTCGCCGAGATGAAGAGCTGGCTACCGATATCGCGGTAGGGCATGCCCAGCAGCAACAGCTCGGCTACCTCGCGTTCGCGGTCCGACAGCCTCGTGGAGGCCGGTTGTGACGCCGGGGCGCGGCGTTCGACGGCCGCGGTGGCGGGCTCGACGCCCGGTGCCTCGTCGACCGCTGTCGTCAGCTTGAGGTCGCGCGCCAACTGCAGCATGGCGCCCGATACCCGGCCGTCGGGCGTGTGCAATGCGGCCTGGCCGGCCAGGCGGGTGGCATCCCAGGTGAGCCCGAACTGGGACAACGACCGCGCCGCGGCGCTGACCTCGTCGGTGTCGACGTGGTTGGCCAGTACCCGCAGCCAGGTGCGGCCCGCATGTGCCAGCGCCTTGGCGAAGGCGCTGTGGCCGGCCGCCGCCGTTAGCGCCTGCCCGTGCGGGGCGACCGCCTCCGGAGAATTGGCCAGGATCCCGGCGTGCACACCGGCCCAGTGCAGCGGCATCGACCAGAGCACCGGATTGCCCAGCGAGTCGAGCAGACCGAACGCCTCGGCCAGCGGCTGCGCCAACCGGTCGACCTGACGCATCCGGGCGGCGGCTATCCACAGCTCGCCCAGCGGCAGCAGCGAAAACAGGTCGATCGAATACTCCGCGAGCACCTCCATCGCCGCATACCAGTGCTTCTGCACGGCTCCGGCGTCGCCGCCGCGGCGGGCGATCGCCGTTTGCAGCGCCGCCGCCCACAACGCGTCACGGCGGTGCAGCGGCTCCCCGTCCGCGGCGTCGGCGTCGGCGGCCGCCGATCCGAGCTGCCCGTCCTGCATCCTGACCCAGCCCAGCAGGAGCCGGTGCCGGTGCGTCACGAAGTTCTCGTCCTGCCCGCCGACGCGCACGGCCCGCCCGATCACGCTGCGCGCCCGCACCGAGTCGCCGCCGTGCAGGGCGGCCAGCGTCACCAGCGCGGCCGGGCTGTCCGGCGCGACACCCGGGGACTGCTGTTCGGAGGTGATCGACTGACCCAGTCGCGCGACCGCGACTCCAGACGGCTGATCCAGCGACAGCAGCAGGCCTTCCGCGAGGCTGCGGGCCGCCCGCGCCGTCGATGTCGGCGGCCCGGCGCTCTCCGAACTCAGCGCCGCCCGCGCCGCGTCCGCATCGCCGGCGGCGATCAACACGATCGCCCCCGCCGCGCTGACGAAGGCATCCGGGTACGGACCGAGCCAGCGGAACAGGTCGGCTGCCTGCGCGGCGCTGCCGTCATGGGCGGCGATGCTGGCCGCGATCCTTACCGCCGCCGCCCGTTCACCGGCATCCTCGGAGCCCAGCAGCTCGTCGGCCAGGCGACCGGCCGTGGTGCAGTCACCCGTCAGCGCCAGCGCGTCGGCGAGGCGGGCGCTGAGCGCCGTCGCCCCCGCATCCGCGGCGGCCCGGTAGAGCCGCGCTGCGCGCGCGGGTTGACCGTGGCTGCGGGCGGCCAGACCGGCCAGCGCGTTGGCCAGCCGGTCGTCGCGCAGGCCGTGCTCGGCGAGACGCAGCGCGAGATCCGGTGAGAGCGTGGACAATTCGATCTGCGAGTAGAGCAGAGAGATTTCGGTTTCGTGATGCCGTGCGGCGCCGATGATTTGGGCGATGCAGCCATGCACCGAACGCAGAAACGCGGGGTTGTGCGACGGCTCGATCAGGCCGCTGGCACGGGCGCGGTCCACCAGGACCTGCGCCTGCTCACCGCTCACCCGCAGCGCTGCGGCGACGTCGTCGGCGCCGAGGTCGGGACTCAGCGACGACACCAGCAAGGTGTCGAGCACCGGTTCGTCCACCCGGCGCAGCCGTTCGATGAGTGCGAACTTGGCGGCCGCAGCGATCGCCGAGGCGGGTGCTTCGCCTTCGGGTGCGCCTGCCGCGGCGATCGCCGGTTGCACCAGGAACGGCAGGCCCGCCGTCGACACCATCAGGGCGCGGAGCAGCTCGGGCGTCGGCGCGGCCCCCAATGTCCCTGCGGCGACGCGGTTTACCTCGGCGGCGGACAGCGATCCCAGCATCACCACGGGGTTCTCCCGTTCCATCGCCGTTGCCAGCGCGCGAAGCCCGGGGTGGTGTGTCAGCGCCTCGGCGGCCACCACGACCGTCGATCCCGGCTCCCATACCAGCTCGACGAGTCGGTCGAGTTCGTCATCGGCCAGCAGATGGGCGTCATCGATGACGACCGCCGCATCGGTCGGATCGCCGGCGCGGGGCGCCCTGGTCACCACCGCCAGCCCGGCCGTCCGCAGCGCCGCACGGACAACCGCGAGAACCGAACTCTTGCCGGTGCCGATGCCACCGGTAACCAGCATCTTGACCGGCCCGGTCGGGCCGGCGATCAAGGCGGCAACGGCATCGCGCGCGGCAGGCGGAATGTCGGTGCGTTCTTCCGGCGCCGGTCTGGCCATGGCCGTCTTCGTCAGTTGTCCGGGACGTCGACGGTCGTCGTGGGCAGCGCGACGGTGGTGGTCGGTGGCGGCTGCGTCGTCGTGGGCTGCGTGGTGGTCGGCTGGGTGGTCGTGGGCTGGGTGGTGGTGGTCGTCGTGGTGGTAGGGGTGGTCGTCGTGGTCGTGGTGGTGGTGGTGGTGGTCGTCGGGGCCGTCGTGGTCGTGGTCGGCGCCGTGGTCGTCGTGGGCGGCGGCGGGGGCGGTGGCACCACGGTGGTGCTTGGCCGGCCGTCGGGCCCGGTCACCGTAATCGTCTGCGAGGTGGCCGGTGTCGTCGGCTGCGCGGGCGACGGCTCGGTGGAGACGGTGGTGGCGGTCTCGGTCACCGGACCGGTGTTGCCGCTCGTGCTGGTCAGGGTGACGGCAAGGCCGCCGATCGCGAGCAGCGCCGCCGCGGCGGCGGCGGCGAACAGGATCGGCGGACGCTTGTACCAGGGCAACGGTTCCGGCTCGAGCGGATAGCCTTCCTCGCCCGGCGCGAACGCCACAGGCGGCCGCGCCTCGGTGGATCCCTGGTCGAAGCCGTAGTTGTAGTCCTCGCCGGCGTAGGGAACCGGCTCATCGGTCGCCGCGTCGTCCTGCGACCACGCCAGCGCGCGGAAGGTCGCCGATTGGGCGCCGTCGGAGGCCGATTCCCCGGCCGCCAGCCCGGCCGCGCCGGCGGCCCAGCCCGCCGTGGCCATATCGGTCGGGGCGTCGGCGGCGCTCGCGATGCCGGTCGGCGCATCGGCCGACAGCCCACGATCGGCCAGCAGCGCCGCACCCGCCGCCACGTTGAGCTGGGACTGCGGCGTGGTGACCACGGGCGCACGCAGCCGCTCGGACAGCCGCTGGGTGATCAGCGGGATGCCCGCGCCGCCGCCCACCGTGGCGACCGCCGCGAGGCTGGCCACCGGAATCTGGTTGCGCTGCAACATTTCTTCGACCGTGTTGAGCACGCCGGCCAGCGGCTCCTCGATGAGGTTCTCCAACTCGGTGCGGGTCAACCTGATGTCGGAGCTGAAGCCGGGAAGCTCGGCGGGCACGACGGTGGCGGTCTCCGCGGACAGGCGTTCCTTCGCTTTGCGGCACTCGTCGCGCAGCCGTGCCAGCGACCCGACCGCCGCGGTGCCGGCGGGGTCGGCGTTGTTGGCTTCGGCGATGCCGGCGACGACGTGGTTGAGCACCGCCTGGTCGATCTGGTCGCCGGAGAAGTCGGTAAAGCGAACGGTCTCGCCGATGGTCGCGAACTCATTGGCCGCGTCCGCCAGCGTGATGCTGGTGCCGCTGCCGCCGAAGTCGCACAGCGCGACGACACCGCGGGCCGGTAGTCCGGGCGCGGTCTGTAGCGCGGTCAACGCCGCGAGGGAGTCGGGAACCAGCGTGGCGGGCACGCCGCCGGGCGCGAGGCTGGGCCGACCCCGCAGCGCGCCCCGGAGCGCTCCGACGGTTGCGGGACCCCAGTGCGCGGGGACGGCGACCACGACGGGCGAGCCACCCCCGACGGTGCGGGCCATCGCGTCGAGGGCTTCGACGAGGACCTGTTCGCCGCGGTGTGCGGAGCCGTCGGCCGCGACGAGCGGCACCGGATCGCCTACCCGGTCGACAAAGCCGCTCAGCACCAGGCCCGGCTGGTCGAGGTTGGGGTTCTCGGACGGGATGCCGACCTCGGGCGCACGATCGTGCAACAGCGTGAGAACCGAACGGCGCATTACCGGCGGGCGGCCGACGCGCGCGGCCACCAGGTTGGTCATCCCGATGGACAACCCGAGTGAGTCGGTCATGTCATCCTCACCATAGCGGCTTGGGCCCGGGGATCACCCATTTCCCCTAGTGGCATCTAACCCCCTAATGGCGAGTCCCCTAACGGCCGCGGCGCACGGGTGGGTTCGGCACCGATCACTCCGGACGCCTCCGCCGATAACATTCGTGGTGAGCCTTTGGGCTTTCGTTACGTTATCGGCAAGAGCAGAGAAGGTGTGTCATGGCAAACTCGCTACTCGACTTCGTCATGTCGTTGGTGCGAGACCCTGACGCCGCCGCACGCTACGCGGCCGACCCGACGCAGGCTATCGCCGATGCCAATCTGACCGGCGTGACCAGTGCCGACGTCAGCAATCTGATTCCCGTGGTGTCCGAGTCGCTGTCCATGGGCGCACCGACCGCGGGTGCCGACGCGGCCGCCGACGGCAACGTCTGGGCCAGCGGTGCGGCGACCGCCGCGTTCGACGCATTCGGCGACGCCGTGCCGGCCGACGGGCTCGACGATGTGCAGAGCCTGACCACCGGTGTGATCGATCAGCCGCTCGATCAAAATGTGGATTCGGCGCTGGATCAGGTGGCCGATTACGGCGTTGACGACCCGTCGCCGCAGTTCGACGCCACTGTCATCGAAGACGTGCCCCCTGCGGGTCCGGACTCCGGACTCGACGACGTGGCGGCGTGGGCCCAGCCGGCCGCCGACGGTGACCCCGACGCCGACGCCGGCTTCGACATCTTCAGCTAGTAGCGTCTCGCCCCGGCCGGTATGGGCCGCTGAGCTGTGTAAACATGCTGTCCGCTAGGTAATTGCGCCGTTGCCGGGGCCTGCCCCTAACCACCCCCTAATCCCCTAATGGGGGTGGTGCGCCAACCCCGGGGGTGGCATCGGTGGGGAGGGGACCCGACCCCGTTCCGGGGGGCCCGCGGACTCCATACCGTGGTTCTCAGTTCGCCGGACAAGCCGGTGACGAGCTCCTCGAAAGAGACAACTCGAAAGGCACTTCAATGACCACGATCATCGACTACATCCTGGATCTGTTCCGCAGCCCCGATGTGGCACAGGCCTTCATCAACGATCCGGACGAGGCCATGCGCGTCGCCGGCCTGCCGGCGAACGTCACGGCCGCCCAGTTGCACGCCGTGGCCGCGACCGCCGCTCCGGCCGGCATGGTGCTCGGCGGCGGCGACCCGATCGTCGGCCTGCAGCGCGCGGTGGCCGATCATCACAGCATTGCGTCGCCGTTCTCCCCGCAGACGACGTTCGCGCCGCAGCGGACGTTCGCCCCGGAGACCAACACCGAGTTCGCCAGCCGCAACGACACCGACCTGCTGAGCAACAACGACACCCGGCTGGCGAGCCCGCAGGCCGGCGAAAGTGTCCAGCAGGGCGGGGTCAACCTGGACTTCAGTGACATGACGTTCGGTGACCGCAGCGAAACCAACGCCATCGGCGACGGGGCCGTCGCGGTCGGCGGCGACAACGACGGCGACATCGTCAGCGGAGACGGCGCCGTGCTGGGCAACAACAACGACGTCAACAACGGCGACGTGCTCGCCGGGACCGGCTCCAACGTCAACATCGGCGACGGCGACATCGAGGACAGCGGCACCACCAACACCGGCAGCGGTGACGTGATCCAGGACAACGAGGGCCCGGTCCTCAACGATGTCGACGCCAGCGGCGGCGGCGCCAGCGGTGGCGACGGCGACAGTGGCCTGATCGGCATCGGCGGTGGCGACGGCGGCGATGCGACCGGCGGTAGCGGCGGCATCGTCATCGTCGACAACGACACCAACGCGGTGGGTGGTGACCAGACCACCACCGAGGTCGGTGGCGACGTCACCGGCTCCCGCGGTATCGACAACTCCGTCGACGACTCCGTGGACGCCTCGGTCGACAACTCCGGTCAGGACAACTCAGTGGACGCCTCGGTCGACAACTCCGGCCAGGACAACTCGGTGGACAACTCCCAAACGGACAACTCGGTCGACGACTCCACAACCGTGAATACCGACATCAGCAGCAACGTCGACGCGGGTCTGTTCTGATCCACCACAACCGAATAACGCGACTGGCGGGGACCGTGATGGTTCCCGCCAGTTCGTGCGCCTACCGTTATGACAGCGGTGGCGATCGAAACAAGGGAGCCCATGACGCAACCGAATGACCCGCGCAAGGTCAAGGTCATCGTCGAGCTGATCGACCACACCACCAAGATCGCCGAGGCCAACGACCGCGGCGACCTGGTGGAGCGGCTCAAGGTTGCCAAGGACCGGATCACCGACCCACAGATCCGGGTGGTGGTCGCGGGCCACCTCAAACAGGGCAAGAGTCAGCTGCTCAACTCACTACTCAACATGCCGGTCGCACGGGTCGGCGATGACGAGGCCACGGTGCTGGCGACCGTCGTGCACTACGGGGAGCAGCCCTCGGCGCGGCTCATCGTCAACGACGGCGACGGAGCCGAGCCCGACGTGATCGAGATTCCGCCCGCCGATCTCAACAAGGACCTGAGGCGGGCGCCGCAGGCCGGCGGGCGGGAGGTGCTGCGGGTCGAGGTAGCCGCACCGAGCCCGCTGCTGAAGGGCGGGCTGGCCTTCATCGACACCCCCGGTGTCGGCGGACACGGCCAGCCGCACCTGTCGGCCACGCTGGGCCTGATGCCCGACGCCGACGCCATGCTGATGCTGTCCGACACCAGCCAGGAGTTCACCGAGCCCGAGATGACGTTCATCCGGCAGGCCCTCGAAATCTGCCCGGTGGCAATGATTATCGCGACGAAGACCGATCTGTATCCGCACTGGCGTGAAATCGTGCAGGCCAACGCCGCTCACCTGCAACGCGCCGGTATCACCACACCGATGATCCCGACGTCATCGCTACTGCGCAGCCACGCCATCCAGCTCAACGACAAGGAACTCAACGAGGAGTCCAACTTCCCAGCCATCGTGAAGTTCCTCAGCGAAAAG
Source organism: uncultured Actinomycetota bacterium (assembly GCA_963799495.1). Taxonomy (GTDB): domain Bacteria; phylum Actinomycetota; class Actinomycetes; order Mycobacteriales; family Mycobacteriaceae; genus Mycobacterium. Next base: position 437,110 of record CAWCXH010000006.1, on the reverse strand, counting down.
GTGCTGTCGCGGGAGAACGATCGGATCAAGGACCGAGTGCTTGCTGAGATCCACTCCACCGCAGAGCATTTGACGCTTTCGGTCGGCTCCGAGCTGTCCTCGCTTACCGATCCGGAGGCCCGCGAGCGGCTTACCGCGGACCTCGAGCGGCGCAAGGAGGAGGCGCAGGATGCGTTGCAGCACACCGCGCTGTGGCAGCAGGTCCTCAACGACGGCATCGCCGATCTCACCGCCGACATCGACCACGACCTGCGGAACCGGTTCCGCGTAATCACCCAGCACACCGAGAAGGCGATCGACTCCAGCGATCCGACGGCGCACTGGGCCGAGATCGGAACAGAGCTGGAGAACGCGGTGGCCACCGCCGTCGGCGACAATTTCGTCTGGGCCTACCAGCGCGCCGAGGCGCTTGCGGCGGAGGTGGCGCGCACTTTTGTCGAAGCCGGTCTGGATGCGGTCAAGATGCCCGAGCTCAGCGCCCGCGACATGGGTGCCGGATTCGGCGAGTTCAAATCCTTGGCGAGCCTGGAGGCCAAGCCGATCCGCAGGGGCGACCGGGTGGTCTCCAGCATGCGCGGCTCGTTCGGCGGCGTGCTGATGTTCGGCATGCTGACATCCTTCGCCGGGTTGGGGATGGTCAATCCGCTCTCCGTCGGCGCCGGCCTGCTGGTGGGTCGCAAGGCCTACAAGGAGGAGATGGAGAACCGGATGGTGCGAATCCGCAACGACGCGAAGATGAACGTGCGCCGGTTCGTCGACGACATCTCCTTCGTGGTCGGCAAGGAATCGCGCGACCGGCTCCGGTTCGTCCAGCGTCACCTGCGCGACCACTACCGCGGCATCGCCAACCAGACCACCCGGTCGCTGAACGAATCGCTGCAGGCGACGATCGCGGCCGCCAAGCTCGAGGAGAACGAGCGCAACACCCGGATCAAGGAACTCGAGCGGCAACTCAACATCCTGCGGCAGGTCACCGACCACGCCAGCAAGCTCGCCGGCACAGCCCCTGCTCAAGCGCTGTCAAATGGACGGGGAGTGTGAGCACCAGCGATCAAGTGCGCACGATCCTGGGCGGCACCATCCAGGCCTACCGGGATGATCCGGCGTATCGGGGGCGTCCCGACGTGCACAACGAGCTCGAGCGGATCGGCCGGCGACTCAACCAGCCGATCCGCATCGCGTTGGCCGGAACGCTCAAGGCCGGCAAGTCCACCTTGGTGAATGCCCTTGTCGGGGAGGACATCGCGCCCACCGACGCCACCGAGGCCACGCGCATCGTCACCTGGTTCCGCCACGGCCCCATCCCGAAGGTCACCGCCAACCACCGCGGTGGCAGGCGATCCAACGTGCCGATCGCCCGCAACGGTGGGCTGACGTTCGACTTCGCCAGCCTCGATCCCGAAGGCGTCGTCGACCTGGACGTGGAGTGGCCGGCCGCCGAGCTGATCGACACCACGATCATCGACACGCCGGGGACGTCGTCGCTGTCGCGTGACGTCTCGCAACGGACGCTGCGGCTGCTGGTGCCGGAGGACGGCGTGCCGCGCGTGGACGCGGTGGTGTTCCTGTTGCGCACACTGAATGCGGCCGATATCGCGCTGCTCAGGCAGATCGGCGAGCTCGTCGGCGGTTCGGCCGGCGCGCTGGGCGTCATCGGTGTCGCGTCCCGGGCCGACGAGATCGGTGCCGGCCGCATCGACGCCATGCTGTCGGCCAAGGACGTGGCCAAGCGGTTCACCGCCGAGATGGATAAGACCGGCATCTGCCAGGCGGTCGTGCCGGTCTCCGGTCTGCTGGCGTTGACCGCCCGCACGCTGCGGCAAAGCGAATTCGTGGCGCTGGAGAAGCTGGCCGGGGTCGACGCTGCCGAGCTCACCAAGGCGATGCTGTCGGTGGACCGCTTTGTGCGGGAGGACAGTGAGCTGCCGGTGGACGCCGCGACCCGCGCGGCGCTGTTGGACCGGTTCGGCATGTTCGGGATCAGGATCTCGATCGCCGTGCTGCGCGCTGGTGTCAGCGACTCGGTTGCGCTGGCCGACGAGCTGCTCGAGCGCAGCGGGCTGGTCGCGCTGCGCGACGTCATCGATCAGCAGTTCGCGCAGCGATCCGATCTGCTGAAGGCACACACCGCGCTGCTGTCGCTGCGCCATTTCGTGGAGGTCAACCCGATCTATGCGACCCCGTACATCATCGCCGATATCGACCCGCTGCTGGCGGACACGCATGCGTACGAGGAGCTTCGGCTGCTCAGCCAGTTACGCTCGCGTCCAACGACATTGAACGATGACGAGATGGCGTCGCTGCGGCGCATCATCGGCGGGTCGGGCACCGATGCGGCCAGTCGGCTAGGCCTGCAACCCGACGCCCCCGACGACGGGCCGCGGGCCGCGTTCGCCGCTGCCCAGCGGTGGCGGCGGCGCGCCGATCATCCCCTCAACGACCCGTTCACGACGCGCGCCTGCCGGGCGGCGGTGCGTAGCGCCGAGGCGATGGTCGCCGAGTATGCGGCAAGGGGGCTCGGACCGGCCTAACATTCTTCGTCCTCGCAGCGACATACAGGTATGCGAAGTTGCCTCGGGTTATCAATCGGTGCGACCAATCTTGTGGCGGTCCCCGCCGGCCGCCCGCCCACGGTACGAAGCGCGGTTCTGACCCTGTTCGGGCATCGCCCTGCCGAGGTCGGCGTCCCGTCGGAGAATCCGCGACTGGACGAGCGCGGCCTGGTGTTGACGGGCTTTGTGGAGCGGGTTGGTGACCCGGTGCCGATCGTGGCGAGCGACGGCTCGGCGCACAGCGGCGAGCGCCTCGTCGTCGCCGCACTCGAAGCGCTGATCCGCTCGGCCGGACTGGGCCGCCCGCCCGAACGCACGGTCGTCGCCGTCCCGGCGCACTGGCGCGACAGCGTCGTGGACGCCCTGCGCGCACAATTGCCGGGCACGCCGGTGGTGTTGGATGCGGTCGCGGCGCTGACGGCGCTGCGGGCAGAGCCCGGTCTACCCGCGCGGGGCATCGTCGCGCTGTGCGATTTCGGCGCCACCGGAACCAGCATCACCCTTGCCGACGCGGCCGCGGGCTTCCGCCGTGTGGGCCAGACCGTCCGCTACGACGAATTCTCCGGTGATCAGATCGATCAGGCGATCGTGAAGTACGTCCTCGCCGATCTCGACGTCGACCCGTCGAGCACATCGGCGGTCGTGGCGCTGACCCGATTTCGCGAGCAGTGCCGGCTGGCCAAGGAACGCCTGTCCGCGCAGACCGCGACCGGGTTGGCCGGGCCGATGCCGGGTCCGCAGTCGACCGTCAGGCTCACGCGCGCCGAACTCGACGCGCTGGTCCGTGATCCGCTTGACGGGCTCATCGGCGCGCTTCAGGACGTGCTGCGTCGCAACAACATTCATCCAGCCGATCTGGCCGCGGTGGCGACGGTGGGCGGCGGTGCGAGTATTCCTCTTGTCACTCAACGGCTTTCGGAAGCCATGCGCATTCCGGTGACGACATCGCCGCAAGCACAGGTCGTCGGGGCGGTCGGGGCGGAACTGATCGCGGGGCGGGATCCGGAAGCGGAGGCGGCGACCCTGCTTGCGGCGACACCTCTCGCGGCGGCACCCATAGCCGCGGCACCTGCCGTGCCGGCACCCCTGGCGTGGTCGGCGGATGACGGGACCGACGATCTGGAGTCTGCGATCGAGGAGGCGCGACCCGAAATACATTTCGACGACTGCGATTTCGGTGACATGGACCGGTTCCCGCCGCTGCCGTGGTATCGGCGCCCAGGGGTGCTCTTTGGAGCCGCGGCGGGTCTTGCCGTGGTCGCGATTGTCGGGTTCATCCTCACCGTTCGCAACGACGACATGGGGGCGGTGCCTGCCGGCTCGACGGGTACGAGCGCGTCGATGGCGCCTCCGGTTGCTTCGCGGCCACTCGAAGCTCCCGCCCCTGCTGCGCCCGTCGCGCAGATTCCGGCTCCGGTTCAGGTCGTTGCGACGCAGCCGGCCAGCGTCCCCCGGCAGACACAGGCCCCACCCGTGCGGCGAGTTGCGCCGCAGCGGACCGTGGTTGTGCCGGCTCCTGCGGCACCAGCGCCGGCGCCGCCGCCCGCTCCTGCCGCGCCGCCGCCGGCGCCCGCTCCTGCGGCACCAGCGCCGGCGCCCGCTCCTGCGGCGCCGCCGCCTGCGCCCGCAGCACCGCCGCCGGCCCCGTCACCTCCAGCGCCGGCTCCATCACCTCCACCGCCTTCGGCGCCTGTGCCCGATCCCGGAGACGGACCCCGGCACGACGGACCCCGGCACGACGGACCCTGGCACGACGGACCCCGGCACGACGGACCCCGGCACTACCGATCCGGGCACGACGGACCCCGGCACCACCGACCCGGGCACCACCGACCCGGGCACCACGGACCCCGGCAGCGGCCCGGCGGAGCCGGGCGCCGATGAGCCGGAGTGCGTCCCCGAGCCGGGCGCTGCGTGCTAGGTACCTACCCCGATTTCTGCGTCATGGTTGTAGATCTCAAATCCCACAGCCCTGATGCAGATCTCGCTGATGGCGCCCTAACTGGCCACGAGTCTGGCGGCGTGATCGGCCTCGTCGGGCCGAACGCTGGCGGCGGCGCTGGACTGCAGCGTCCAGGTGGTGACCCGCCCGTCCGGACCGGGTAGCCGCCCGGAGGCCAGCGCCTTCCCGATCAATGAACGGACCTGCGTCTCCCGGTCTGCATCGGCTGCGAACAACACTCGAAGCCGCACCGTGTCGCCGTCGGCAGGCTCGGCGTTGGTGTGGTGCGGCGCCAGCGGGCACGGGGGCGGATGGTCCCAATCTCCGCACAGCGCAACGGTAATGGCGCCGCCCAGCGCGGCAGAGTCGCCGCCGGGATCGAGAACCACAACGGCATCGTGGGCGTATGCGCCGCGCGCCACGGTCAACCGCTCGGCGGCCTGGTTGTTGTTGTCGACTCGGTCGTGGTCGTGGTCGACGTGGTGGTTGTTCGGGTCCTCCGGGTAGCGCGCCACGGGCACCGATCTTAACGGTCAGTTGATCGGACGCGGGATAAGTGTGCGGGTGATGTTGGTTCGAGGTGTTCGCCTCGGAGTTTGTGTCGCTGGCTCGTCTTCCTCGGTCTCCTCACTGGCGGATGTGGTTTCCGAGGTCGAGGTCTCCGAGGTGAGGGGCGGCGGTGCGATTGACGGATTGATGTCGGTCGTCGACAGCGATGCGGGAGGGGAGTACGAGGTGGACGTGTTCGGCGTGGTCGTGGGCTCCTCGGACCGCGCCGTCGCGGTTGTGGTCGCGACGGTGGGCGGCGCGATGGTCGTAGACGTCGGGACCGTGCTCCATTGATCGGACATCTGCACGACGGCTGTCACCAGCGCAGCCACCAGGATGAGACCGAGGCCACCCGCCGCGAAAATCGCACCCGACGTGCGGTACCACGGTTCGGGCTCATCGGGCATCGCGGTGATAGTAGCCGCCGGGCGACGGCGGGGCTCATTTCAGCTGAGGGATGACCTCGGCGGCGAAGAACTCCAGGTGGGCGAGATCGGACATGTCCAGAAGTTGCAGGTAGACCCGCTGCACGCCGATCGCTGCATACTCGCCGAACTTGTCGGCGATCTCGGCGGGTGTGCCCACCAGGGGTGAGCTGCCGCGCAGCTCGTCAACGTCATGGCCGATCGCACCGGCCCGCCGCGCGATCTCGGCGTCATCGCGTCCGGCACACACCACGAACGCGGCCGAGAAGATCAACGAATCCGCCGACCGGCCGGCTTCGGCGAGGGCGGCCCCGACCCGCCCGTACTGGGTCCTGACCATGTCGGGCTGGGCGAACGGAATGTTGAACTCGGCGGCGACCGCCGCGGCGAGTGCGGGCGTGCGTTTGGCGCCCCCGCCGCCGATGATGATGGGTGGATGCGGTGACTGGACGGGTTTGGGCAGCGCCGGTGAATCGGCGATGGCGTAGTGCGTCCCGGTGTAATCGAACTTCTCGCCCACCGGTGTCGTCCACAGCCCGGTGATGATCTGCAGCTGTTCGGTGAGCCGGTCGAAACGCTCGCCGAGCGGCGGGAACGGGATCGCGTAAGCGCGGTGCTCGGCCTCGAACCAGCCAGCGCCGAGGCCCAATTCCACACGGCCACCGCTCATTTCGTCCACCTGCGCTACGGAGACCGCCAACGGGCCGGGATACCGGAAGGTGGCTGAGCTGACCATCGTGCCGAGCCGGATCGTCGACGTTTCGCGGGCGATGCCGGCCAGTGTCACCCAGGAGTCGGTGGGACCGGGCAGGCCGTCACCGCTCAACGCCACATAGTGGTCGGAGCGGAAGAAGGACGAGTACCCCAGCGCCTCCGCGGCGCGGGCGACTGCGAGCTGGTCGGCGTAGGTGGCGCCCTGCTGAGGTTCGACGAAGACGCGGAAATCCACGGACGCCAGCGTAGAGGTGTTGTTAGTACGTTTGGACCTTCTCGATGCTGACGAACATGCCGTGCCCGGTCCGGTCGTTGGTGAACCGGGTGCCCTCGCTGCTCGCCACGATCGTCCAGCCCAGCGGCGCGGTAGGTCCGGTAGTCGATGGTGACGACGGGAATGTCGCCGAGGTTGCCCAGAACCCAATCCACGGATCCGTCGGCGGAGAGGTTCACCCCGTTGGCGCGGGCCCCGTCCTGCATCGGGCTGCTGGTGAATTGGGCTTCGCAGCCGACGGCAACCTTGTCGATCTGACACCGCGTCTTGCCGGACTTGGTTTCGATGTACACGTAGCCGGAATCGTCGGGCGGGAGCGCCTCGGCGCCCGGCGGGGGAGCGGCGGTCGGTGCGCCCGACGGTGCCGGGGTCATCGTCTTGGGTGGCGCGGCGGTCGGCCTGGCCGGCCGGGATGTCGGAAAGCTGGGTTCGGTCGGCGATTCCGGACTGGTGACGGGTGTGCCCGGTATGCCGGACTGACAGCCCGCGATCAACGAGCCCGCTGCGAGTAGGCACGCGAGCGCAAGTTTCGTTCTGGTCGATGCCCGCACCCGTACTACGGTACGCAAGATGTGGCACGAGTTATTGGAGTGACGCGCGGTGTTATCCGGCGAGCGCCGCGTATCCGTCCGACATCGACCGCAGCTGGGCGGCGCCGTCGCCGGAGTAGGACGAGCCGTGCATGATCGCCAGTGTTGTGGGGTTCATCGCGGCGAGGTGCTCGAGTGTGGGCGCCAGGTTCGTCGTCAGGCCGGTGGCATGGAAGAGCGCCTCGGCATCCAGAGCCGGTGCCACACAATCGGATTCGGTGAGCGCCGGACACTTGCCGGCGTGGGTGAGCAGGTCACCGGCGAGCAGCGTCGAGGTTGTCTCGTCGAACCACAGCCCGGCTTCCCAGTTGTGCGGCACGTGCGGGGTGGGGATGAACCGCAGTCGGTGCCCACCGGTGTCGAGCGGGTCGTCTTCCGGAGCGGGAACCGGCTGCCGGTCGCACATGTCGGCCAGCGACAGCATGATCGCCAATGGACCGTGGATCACCTCGGCCTGCGGCGCCGCCTCGAGAAACATGTTCATCGCGCCGCACTCGTCGGCCTCGAGGTGCCCGAAGGAGATCCACCGCAGCTTCTCCAGCGGTATGACCCGGGCGATGGCCTGCGACACCAGCGGGAACAGCTGGCGCATGCCGCAGTGGAACAGCATCGGGTCTTCACCGGTCAGTAGGAACTGATTGAAGGTGAATCCGTGCTCGGTGATGTCGGGCACCCAAGTCGATATCCGGAAAATGCCAGGAGCGATTTCGTCCACGGTGGTGTCCATCGCTTGATGATCGCCCGTCGGGAGTGCCTTTCGGCGGATTTTGTGACGTTGAGATTGCACTGAGAGTTGTTGCTGGCTCAATCGCGACCCTCAGCGCAATCTCACCGCTGGATCATGTGCTCGCCGGGGTGCGCGGCGTGCCAAGCCTCGATCGACGCGTCCCACTCGTCACCGCTCAGGGCGGTCAGCGAGGCGGGGAAGATCCCGTCCTCCTCCCTACCGATGTGCTCGTGCAGATCGAAGACCGCATCGCGGATGGCCTGCTGGCCATCGGGGTCGGCGATGTCGACCGTGGCCAGCAGTTCAGCCAGTTCGCGATGCTCGCGCACCAGTGGCGCGATGTGCTCGGCGTACAGTTCCTCGCGCGCCATGACCCGGAACAACCCGGTCTCCTCACCCTGCCAGTGCGCGGTCAGTTCGGTTGCCATCTCGTCCAGCAGACTGCTTGCCCGGTCCAGTTCGCCGCGGTCGATCGCGCGCACGGCCTCGCCGCCGAAATTGATGGCACGCTCATGCTCCGCGATGTAGTCGCGCAGCAACGGCATTTCCCTGCACCCGCAGTAGTGGCACATCACCTCGACGGTAGCGCGCTACTGCCCGCCTCGGACGGCGGGGAACAAACCGGGCGCCCCGCCCGTTGACCACTTCGACAGTTGAGTGTGTCAGACTCAAGTCTGGGTTGACAGGGTAGTGTCCGCAGTAGCAGGCTTGAGTGCGGTCCACTCAGACTCATATACATCTATTCAGGAGGCAAAACCATGGCTCGTGCGGTCGGAATCGACCTCGGGACCACCAACTCCGTCGTCTCGGTGCTGGAAGGTGGCGACCCCGTCGTCGTCGCCAACTCAGAGGGCTCCCGCACCACCCCGTCGGTCGTCGCGTTCGCGCGCAACGGCGAGGTGCTGGTCGGCCAGCCCGCCAAGAACCAGGCGGTGACCAATGTCGACCGGACCGTTCGCTCGGTCAAGCGGCAGATGGGCACCGACTGGTCCATCGAGATCGACGGCAAGAAGTACACCGCTCAGGAGATCAGCGCCCGCGTTCTGATGAAGCTGAAGCGCGACGCCGAGGCCTATCTCGGCGAGGACATCACCGACGCGGTGATCACCACGCCCGCCTACTTCAACGATGCCCAGCGGCAGGCGACGAAGGAAGCGGGCCAAATTGCCGGTCTGAATGTGTTGCGCATCGTCAACGAGCCGACCGCCGCAGCCCTGGCCTACGGGCTGGACAAGGGCGAGAAGGAGCAGCGGATTCTGGTGTTCGACCTGGGTGGCGGCACCTTCGACGTCTCGCTGCTGGAGATCGGCGAGGGCGTCGTGGAGGTCCGGGCCACCTCGGGTGACAACCACCTCGGTGGCGACGACTGGGACGAGCGGGTCGTGCAGTGGCTCGTGGACAAGTTCAAGGCCACGGCGGGCATTGACCTGACGAAGGACAAGATGGCCATGCAGCGGCTGCGTGAGGCCGCCGAGAAGGCCAAGATCGAGCTGTCCAGCTCGCAGAGCACGTCGATCAACCTGCCCTACATCACCGTCGACGCCGACAAGAACCCGCTGTTCCTCGACGAGCAGCTGACCCGCGCCGAGTTCCAGAAGATCACGCAGGATCTGCTGGACCGCACCCGCAACCCGTTCAAGTCGGTGATCGCCGACGCCGGCATCTCGGTGTCGGATATCGACCACGTCGTGCTGGTGGGTGGTTCCACCCGGATGCCCGCGGTGACCGAACTGGTCAAGGAGTTGACCGGCGGCAAGGAGCCCAACAAGGGCGTCAACCCCGACGAAGTGGTTGCGGTCGGTGCCGCACTGCAGGCCGGTGTGCTCAAGGGCGAGGTGAAAGACGTTCTGCTGCTTGATGTCACGCCGCTGTCCCTCGGTATCGAGACCAAGGGCGGCGTGATGACCAAGCTGATCGAGCGCAACACCACCATCCCGACCAAGCGGTCGGAGACCTTCACCACCGCCGACGACAATCAGCCGTCGGTGCAGATCCAGGTCTATCAGGGTGAACGCGAGATCGCTTCGCACAACAAGCTGCTCGGCTCCTTCGAGCTGACCGGTATCCCGCCGGCCCCGCGCGGCGTTCCGCAGATCGAGGTCACCTTCGACATCGACGCGAACGGCATCGTGCACGTCACCGCCAAGGACAAGGGCACCGGCAAGGAGAACACGATCAAGATCCAGGAGGGCTCCGGCCTGTCCAAGGAGGAGATCGACCGGATGATCAAGGATGCCGAGGCGCACGCCGAGGAGGACCGTCAGCGCCGCGAGGAGGCCGACGTCCGCAACCAGGCCGAGTCGCTGGTGTATCAGACGGAGAAGTTCGTCAAGGAACAGCGCGAGGCCGAGGGCGGCTCGAAGGTTCCCGCGGACACGCTGTCCAAGGTCGACACGGCGATCGCCGACGCCAAGACGGCGCTTGGCGGTTCGGACATCGGTGCGATCAAGTCCGCCATGGAGAAGCTCGGCCAGGAGTCGCAGGCGCTGGGCCAGGCCATCTACGAGGCCACCCAGGCCGATCAGGCCGCCAGCGGTGGCTCTGATGGCGGCTCGGCGGGATCGTCCGCCGACGACGTCGTTGATGCCGAGGTTGTCGACGATGACCGGGAGAACAAGTGACAGCGAGCGATCCGCACGAGCCGGTGACGGTCACCGACAAACGGCGCATCGACCCCGAGACCGGAGAGATTCGCGAAGGATCCGGCGGGCAGCAGCGCAGCGACCGGGGAATCGGCACCGCCGGCCCGGCCCCCAGTGGGCCGGCGCCGGAAGCCCCTCCGGCGCCGGATGAGGCCGCCGAGCTCAAGGCCACCCTGCAACGCGTCAAGGCCGAGTACGACAATTACCGCAAGCGTTCGGTGCGCCAAGAGCAAGCCGCCGTCGAGCGGGCCAAGGTCGCGGTGCTCGCCCAACTGTTGCCGGTGCTCGATGATCTCGACCGCGCCCGCAGCCACGGTGACCTGGAGTCGGGCCCGTTGAAGTCAGTCGCCGACAAGTTGGTGACCGTCCTTGAGGGGCTTGGCCTTTCGACGTTCGGCGACGAGGGCGAGGAGTTCGACCCGGCTCTGCACGAAGCCGTGCAGCATGAGGGCGAAGGCACCCATCCCGTCGTCGGCCACGTGATGCGGCGCGGTTACAAGGTCGGTGATCTGGTGGTGCGCCACGCCCTGGTCGGCGTGGTCGACACCGTGCCGGACACCGACGTCGACGCGGAGGCCGCCGACACGGCCGATAACGACGACGCGATGGCCGAGCAGGCCGCAGAATCAGAATCGTCAGACGACGAATGACATGGTGAGGAGGTGACGCGGAATGGCCCAGCGCGAATGGGTCGAAAAGGACTTCTATAAGGAGCTCGGCGTCTCCTCCGACGCCAGCGCCGACGAGATCAAGCGGGCCTACCGGAAGCTGGCCCGTGATCTGCATCCCGACACCAACGCCGACCCCGCCGCCGCGGACCGCTTCAAGGCGGTGTCCGAGGCGCACAGCGTGCTGTCGGATCCGGCCAAGCGCAAGGAATATGACGAAACCCGCCGGCTGTTCGCCGGCGGTGGCTTCAGTCGCCGGTTCGACGGCGGCGGTGGCTTCGGCGGATTCGGCGGGGACGGCGTCGAGTTCAACCTGAACGATCTGTTCGATGCCGCCGGTCAGACCGGCGGCGCCAACATCGGTGACCTGTTCGGCGGTCTGTTCGGTCGGGGCGCCCAACCGCGGCCGAGCCGGCCGCGCCGCGGCAACGACCTGGAGACCGAGACCGAGCTGTCCTTCCTGGAGGCCACCAAGGGTGTGGCGATGCCGCTCCGGCTGACCAGCCCGGCGCCGTGCACGAATTGCCATGGCAGCGGGGCACGTCCGGGCACCAGCCCGAAGGTGTGCCCGACGTGTAACGGCTCCGGCGTGATCAACCGCAATCAGGGCGCGTTCGGGTTCTCCGAGCCCTGCACCGACTGCCGGGGCAGCGGCTCGATCATCGAGCACCCGTGCCAGGAGTGCAAAGGCACCGGCGTGACGACCCGCACCCGCACCATCAACGTGCGGATCCCACCGGGCGTCGAGGACGGTCAACGGATCCGGCTCGCCGGACAGGGCGAGGCCGGCCTGCGCGGCGCACCGTCGGGTGACCTGTACGTGACCGTACATGTGCGGCCGGACAAGGTGTTTGGCCGCGACGGCGACGACCTGACCGTCGCCGTGCCGGTCAGCTTCCACGAATTGGCTTTGGGCACAACGCTTTCGGTGCCTACGCTGGAGGGCAAGGTCGGTGTCCGGGTGCCCAAGGGGACGTCCGACGGGCGCATCCTGCGGGTGCGCGGCCGCGGGGTGCCCAAGCGCTCCGGCGGCCACGGTGACCTGCTGGTCACGGTCAAAGTCGCGGTGCCGCCGAAACTCGAGGGCGAGACGGCCGAAGCGCTGGAGGCCTACGCCAAGGCCGAACGGGCCAGCGGATTCGACCCGCGGGCCGGCTGGGCGGGCGCGTGATGGCTTCCAAGCGCTCCAATGACGAGGCCCGGACGTTCCTGATCTCCGTGGCCGCCGAGCTGGCCGGCATGCATGCGCAGACCCTGCGCACCTACGACCGGCTCGGCCTGGTCCGGCCGCGGCGCAGCTCGGGCGGTGGCCGGCGCTACTCGCAGCACGATGTCGAGTTGTTGCGTGAAGTGCAGCGACTGTCGCAGGACGAGGGCGTCAACCTCGCCGGCATCAAGCGCATCATCGAGCTGACCAACCAGGTCGAGGCGCTGCAGTCGCGGATCGGCGAGCTGGCCGAAGAGCTGGAACGGCTGCGCCCGATGCAGCGGCGTGACGTCGCCGTCGTGCCCAAGAGCACCGCACTGGTGGTCTGGCAGCCGCGAAAGGGCGGCCGCTAACCGACCCGGATCGAGAACTGCGTGCTCGCCGGCTTACCCGGCACGGCCAGCTGGTAATTCCCCCGGCGCAGCGCGTCGGTCGGGGCGGCCATCGGCTCGAAGCAGACGACGTCGTCGGCCCTGGGCGCGAATACTTGCGCAGCGGGATATCCCTCGTCGAAGGTCACCGCGATGCGCCGACCGCCGCCCGAGATCGCGAACTCCGCCCCCTGTGGAACCTGGTCGAAGCCGTGGTCGAGTTCGGTGGTGCCCAGCGCCTCCGTGCCCGCGGGCCATTCTTCGGTCGCACCGGTCGGAATCCCCCAGTGGTCCACCGGCAGGCGACGCATCGTCGGCGTCTGAAGTTGCCACTCCTCCCGCGGCACGTCGGGGATCTTCAAGTACGGGTGAAATCCGAAGCACATCGGAACCGACGCCGCTGTGGTGGGTGTCACCGTGCTGCGGATGGTCAGCGTGCGATCGGCCAGGGTGATGTCCAGCCTCAGCAAATGGGGAAACGGAAAGCTCGCCAGCAGCCGCGGCTTGCCTCCGTAATCCAAGACGGCGGTCAGCGCGTTGTCGGACTGCTCGATGATCAGCCAGCCGGGGTAGGCCGCCAGGACACCGTGAATCGGCACGCCATGCTCGTCGGTGCGCACACCACCGGTGCCGGCGGTCAACGTGACCACGGCTCCCATGATCCCATACTTACTGGCGCTCAACCGGTTTGCCCACGGGTACAGGATCGGGATACCCATCGTCTTCCCGGTCGTCACGTAAGCCTGCAGGCCGCGGCGCTGGCCCAACAGCTCTACGCCGTCGTCGGACAACGAGGTGCAGACCATGCCGGCGGTTGGGACGAAGGTGGCGGCCAGCGGCGACGAGGGATCGCGCAGCGTGATGGTGGGCAACTCAACCATCGGTGGATTCTGTCACAGTCAGCTCGCGAGCGGATCGTGTTGGATGCGTTCGGCCGGTGCGCCTTTGGCTACGAGCGCGGCCTTGGTGGTCTCCACCATCGCGGGCCCGCCGCAGATCAGGATTTGCCGTTCGCCCCAGCTGCCGTACCTGGTGACCACCTCGGGCAGCTTGCCGGTCTGGCGCACGTGCAGCCCGCGGGGTGGCTGCACGTCGGGATAGTCTGCGGCCCAAGGCGGATCGTTGCTGTACTCCGACACCGGCGACACCGACAGCCACGGATTGTGCGCCGCGATCTGCCACAGTGTCTGCAGGTCGTACAGCTCGCACGGATAGCGGGCGCCGAAGAACAGGTGCACCCGCGGGTTCACCCCGAAGCGGGTGAGGTCCATGATCAGCGTCCGCAACGGCGCCAGGCCGGTGCTGCCCGCGACCATCAGCACGTCACCGCCGTCGCGGTCGATCTGCATGCCGCCGTGTGGGTTGGACAGCCGCCACCGGTCGCCGGGCCGGGTTTCGCCGACGATCGCGGTGCTGACCATGCCGCCGGTGACCGACCGGATGTGAAATTCGATCGCGCCGCCGCGGTCGGCGGGTATCGCCGGACTCAGGTAACGCCACCGCCGCGGCCACTGCGGCACCTGGACGGTGACGTACTGCCCGGGGTGGTAGAACATCGGCCGGTCGAGCTGCAGCCGGATCACTGAGATGTCGCGGGATACCCGGAGGTGCTCGACGACGGTGCCGTCGCAATACGGCGGGCCCTGCTCGGCGTCGGCCGCCCCGCGCATCACCCCGATGATCAGGGCGAGCGCGTCGCGCGCCGCCTCGGCGAGCCTGTCGTCCCAGCTGTCGATCAGGTGGCTGCGCAGCGTGGTGTACAGCGCATCCTGCATGCTGTCGTAATGCCGTTGCGTGACACCGTATTTGCGGTGATCACGGCCCAGCTGCGCGAGGAACGCCACCGGCTCCTCGGCGCGTTGGGCGATGAGCTCGGAGAACAGCCACGTCATCGCCTGGGCGAACGCGGCTCGTTGCGCGTCCATGTCCGGGGGGAACAGATCGCGCACCGAGAGGTCGATGGCGAACCAGCGGGTGTAGAACCGACGGATCAGTTCGTCGGACCCGTGCTGCGGGTCGACCGCGTCGCGCAGCATGCGCAGCGCGTCACGGTCGTCGAGTCCCACGCCGGTCGAGTTTAAGCCGTCCTTTGCTGCCGCAGAGCGGCGACGACGACCAGCACCGCGCCGACCACCGCCCAGCACGTCAGCACCACAACGGCCGTCGTCGCCCCGGCGCCGGAGAAGAACGCCGTCGAGCGCAACAGCGTGGCGTTGGCGCCCTGCGGCAACAACTGCCCCAACTCGCCCCAACCGCGCGGCAGCAGCTCCGGCGCGCTGTTCAGGCCGGACAGCGGATTGCCCAGCAGCAACGCCAGCAGCGCGCCCACCACCAGGCCGACCCGGCCGAACAGCGAGCCCATGCCCAGCATCAACAGCCCGGCGGCGAGAATTCCGAGCGTCAGGCCGCCGGCGACGCCCCAAAAGTTCTGGTCGATCGAGCCGAACACGTAACGCAGCAGCGCCGCGATGGTCCACCCCGCCACCGGAGCGAACACAACGACCGCCGCGAGCCGGGTCCACACCTCGCGCTTGAGCGCCAGCACCAGCGCGATCGCCGGCAGCAGACCGGCCAGGGTTATCGGCAGCGCGGAGGCCGCCAGCCCGGCGCCGCGCGGATCGTCGGCCGTCGGTGGGGCCAGATCCTCGGTGCGCAGCGGCACCCCGGCCTGCTGGGAGATGCCGTTGGCCGACCTGGGTCAACAGCTGCGCGACGGCCGGGCTTGCGCCGGTGGCGATCAGCAACGTGCGGCCATCGGGACCGAATGAGATGCCGCCGTAGACCTCCCGGTCGCGGATCGCGGTGCGCAGCGCCGCCTCATCGGCGTAGGTGGTCACCGCGAACGCGCCGGGGGCGTTCTGCTCCAGCAGACTGCCGACTTGGCCGCTGGCCGCCTGCTGACCGGCCGCGCCGATCGGCACGTCGTGCGGTTTCGAACGCGCCGCGGGCAGCGCGAAGGCGATCGCGACGATGGCCAGCACCACCGTCATGACGACGATGATCCCGGTGGCCTTCAACGCGGCGGGCGGTTCGTGTACGGGTGGCGCGTGGTGGGCGTTCAGTGGGGGCGAGTCGGTGGTCATGATGTTCCAGCCTTTTCATCCGACGTTGAATTATTGGCGTGTGCTGAGCGTAGCCCCGGCGGGCAGAGATTTCAACAGTCATTGAAATGATAGTGTCGCCGTATGCCGTCACCAGCCAAGACGACCAAGCGTCGGGGCCGCCGGCAGGGCGACCCGGTGTCCCGCGACGTGGTGCTCGCGGCGGCCAAGCGCCGGTTCGCCGCAGAGGGCTACGAGAAGACGACGCTGCGCGCGATCGCCCGCGACGCGCACGTCGACCCGTCGATGGTGCTGTACCTGTTCGGGTCGAAGGCCGACCTGTTCCGGGAGTCGCTGCGCCTGATCCTCGACCCCGGGGTCCTGGTCGCAGCGCTGACTGACAAGGACGGCGATGTCGGCACCCGGATGGTGCGGACCTACCTGCGGATCTGGGAGTCGCCCGAAACCGGCGCCAGCATGGTGGCGATGCTGCAGTCGGCGACGTCGAACTCCGATGCGCACGACGCCTTCCGCGAGTTCATGCAGAGCTATGTGCTGACCGCGGTGTCGGGGGCGCTCGGTGGCGGCGAGCAGGCGCGGCTGCGGGCGATGCTGGCCGCCACCAATCTGGTCGGCACGGCGGTGCTGCGGTATGTCATGCAGGTGCCCCCGCTGGCCACGCTGTCCGCCGACGACGTCGTCACACTGGTCGCGCCCGCGGTCACGCGGTATCTGACCGCGTCGGCGGAAGAACTGGGCTTGCCGGAGTTATAGGCCGCGAATTCCCTTGTACAGCACCATCAGACCGATCACGACGAGGATCACCGCGACCAGCGCCGCGTGCTGGCGCTCCAACCAGTCCCTGAGTCGGTCCAGCGGGCGTTCCAGGTGGTCAGCGAACATCACGTAGGCGAGCACCGGGATCGCGACCGACGACGCGGCGAACAACACGAAGTAGACGTCGGCAATCCACGCGCCGGTCGCGCCGAGCCCGGCGGTGCCGATCGCCAAACCCGCTGCCGCACAGATGAACAGCACCTTGGGGTTCAGCACCACGAGCGTCGCGGCGGTGACGGCGGCCCGGGCGGGGGTGACGCTGGTGAGCGAACGCATCCATCCCGGCGTGTGGGCCGACCGGTGGCGCGTCAACCAGCGGAATATCCCGAACACGATCAATGCCGCGCCCACGACGATGCGCAGCCACGCCGCCCACTTCGGTGCCTTGTCGAGACCGCCGAACAGATCGGCGACCTCGACGAAGACGGCGGTCAGTGCGAACAGCCCGACCAGCCAGCCGGCCAGGAACGCCAGGCCGGTCGGTCTGGGCCGGGGGGTGTGCAACATCAGGACCGCAGGAATGATCGAGAGCGGCGACAGTGCGACCACGAGCGCCAGCGGAATGAGCTCGATCAGCACCGATCCCCAATTGCCCGACATCCAGCGCCCTTCCGTCGCATCATTCGTCAAAGAACGTAGCAAGCGGGGAGGCTGCCACGGTGCTGATCAGAAGTGAACGTCTGTCGTCGAATGCCGCGGCATCCACGCCCGTGCGCAAGGGTGCGGTGACGGTATGGGCAGCCATCGGCGTGGTGTGGCTGGTGGTGGTGGCCCACGCCATGATCCGGTGGGTCACGTCCGACACCGAGTTCGCGCCGGCACCCGTGCTGGGCCCAGATGCGATCCCGGCGTGGAATCTGTTGGCGCTGAGGATTTTTGAGGGACTGTGCGTGGTGGTGGTCGCCGCGCTGGCGTGGTTCTGTGTGATCCGGCCGTGGCGGCGGACCGGCGCAGTGGGCCTCGACGGCAAGTTCGTCATCGCGGGGTTGCTCGCCCTGGTGGCCGACACCTTCCTGAACGCCTACGCCTACCTGTTCGCCTGGAACGCCAACAACGTCAACCGGGGATCCTGGGCCGCGTTCATGCCGCTGCACAATCCGGCCTCACCGACGCGATTCGCCGAGGATCTGCTGTGGGCGCCCGGCATGTACATGTACTTCTGTGCGGGCATCGCAATCCTCGGGTGTCAGCTGTACTTCTGGCTGCGCTCGCGGCTGCCGCGGTGGAGCCTGGTGGCGGTGCTGGCGGTGGTCTTCGTTGCCGAGTTCGCATTCGACTTCGTCATGGAGAACACCGTCATCCGGCTGACGCACGCGTACTCCTACGCTCAGACCTACGGGCCGCTCACGCTGTGGGCCGGCAGCCAGTTTCAGTTTCCGATCTACGAGTCTGTTCTGGTCGCTGCGCTGAGCCTGCTCTTCACGTGGACGCGGCTGCAGGCCGTCGAATCGGCCGACGGGCTGTCACCGGTCGAGCGCGGGTTCGACCGCTGGCCCCACAAACTGCAGCCCGGTGTGCGGCTGCTGGCCGTCATCGGGTTCTGCGCGGCGGTGATCGTATGCGTCTACCACCTGCCGTTGAGCTGGTTCAACATGATGGGCTCGTCGATGGCCGACCTGCCGAGCTACATGCTGCCCGGCAGTTGACGTCACCAGCGGTGCTCCAGGAGCGCCGTCGATTCTGCCGACTGCGGCAAAAGGTCGCTAAAGTTGAGCGGAACAGACTCAACCTTGACGACGTTGAAGAAGGCGACAAGCATTTTGCTCACCCCTGTCTGACTGATCGGAGGACCGTCGTGGATTCGTTCAACCCGACGACCAAGACCCAGGCGGCGCTGACTTCCGCATTGCAGGCGGCCACCGCGGCCGGCAACCCGGAGATCCGTCCCGCCCACCTGTTGATGGCTCTGCTCACCCAGAACGATGGCATTGCCGCCCCACTGCTGGAGGCCGTCGGAGTCGAACCAGCGACGATCCGGACCGAGACCCAACACCTGCTCGACCGGCTGCCCAGCGTCAGCGGCTCGGCGTCGACGCCGCAGCTGTCGCGTGACTCGCTCTCGGCAATCACCGCTGCCCAGCATCTGGCCACCGAGATGGACGACGAGTACGTCTCCACCGAGCACCTGCTGGTCGGCCTGGCCACCGGTGACTCGGAGGTGGCCAAGCTGCTGACCGGGCACGGTGCATCGCCGCAGG
This sequence comes from uncultured Actinomycetota bacterium, assembly GCA_963799495.1. Lineage (GTDB taxonomy): Bacteria > Actinomycetota > Actinomycetes > Mycobacteriales > Mycobacteriaceae > Mycobacterium. The sequence goes on along the minus strand of CAWCXH010000006.1, from coordinate 418,373 downwards.
CGCTGCGCGACGCGTTCGTCAAGGTGCGCGGGAGCGCCCGTGTCACCAGCCCCGACCCCGAGGGCACCTACCAGGCGTTGGAGAAGTACTCCACCGACCTGACCGCCCGCGCGCGGGAAGGCAAGCTCGACCCGGTTATCGGGCGCGACAACGAGATTCGCCGCGTGGTGCAGGTGCTGAGCCGACGCACCAAGAACAACCCGGTGCTGATCGGCGAGCCCGGCGTCGGCAAGACCGCGATCGTCGAGGGCCTGGCCCAGCGCATCGTGGGCGGCGACGTGCCGGAAAGCCTGCGCGACAAGACCGTCGTCTCGCTGGACCTCGGCTCGATGGTCGCGGGCTCGAAGTACCGCGGCGAGTTCGAGGAACGGCTCAAGGCGGTGCTCGACGACATCAAGAACTCCGCCGGCCAGATCATCACGTTCATCGACGAGCTGCACACCATCGTCGGCGCCGGCGCGACCGGCGAGTCCTCGATGGACGCCGGCAACATGATCAAGCCGATGCTCGCCCGCGGCGAGCTGCGGCTGGTCGGCGCCACCACACTCGACGAGTACCGCAAGTACATCGAGAAGGACGCCGCGCTGGAGCGCCGCTTCCAGCAGGTGTTCGTCGGTGAGCCGTCGGTGGAGGACACCGTCGGCATCCTGCGCGGCCTGAAGGACCGCTACGAGGTGCACCACGGCGTGCGCATCACCGACTCCGCGCTGGTCGCGGCGGCCACCTTGAGCGACCGGTATATCACCGCGCGGTTCCTGCCGGACAAGGCCATCGACCTCGTCGACGAGGCAGCTGCGCGCCTGCGCATGGAGATCGACTCCCGTCCCGTCGAGATCGACGAGGTCGAGCGTCTGGTGCGTCGCCTCGAGATCGAGGAGATGGCGCTGGAGAAAGAATCCGACGATGCCTCCAAGGAGCGCCTGGAGAAACTGCGCGCCGAGCTGGCCGACCAGAAAGAGAAGCTGGCCGAGCTCACCACCCGCTGGCAGAACGAGAAGAGCGCCATCGACGTCGTGCGCGAGCTCAAGCAGCAACTGGAGAACCTGCGCGGTGAGGCCGACCGCGCCGAGCGCGACGGCGACCTGGCCAAGGCCGCCGAACTGCGCTACGGCCGCATCCCCGAGGTCGAGAAGAAGCTCGACGCGGCGCTGCCGGTCGCCGAGGCCCGCGAGGACGTCATGCTCAAGGAGGAGGTCGGGCCCGACGACATCGCCGACGTGGTGTCGGCGTGGACCGGCATCCCGGCCGGGCGGCTGCTCGAGGGGGAGACCGCCAAGCTGCTGCGCATGGAGGACGAACTGGCCAAGCGCGTTGTGGGGCAGAAGAAGGCCGTGCAGGCGGTGTCGGATGCGGTGCGCCGCAGCCGGGCCGGGGTGGCCGACCCCAACCGGCCGACCGGATCGTTCCTGTTCCTCGGCCCGACCGGTGTCGGCAAGACCGAGCTGGCCAAGGCGCTGGCCGACTTCTTGTTCGACGACGAGCGGGCGATGGTCCGCATCGACATGAGCGAGTACGGCGAAAAGCATTCGGTGGCACGCCTTGTCGGGGCACCCCCGGGTTACATCGGCTACGACCAGGGCGGCCAGCTCACCGAGGCCGTGCGTCGGCGTCCGTACACGGTGGTGCTGTTCGACGAGGTCGAAAAGGCCCACCCGGACGTGTTCGACGTCCTGCTGCAGGTGCTCGACGAGGGACGGCTCACCGACGGGCAGGGCCGCACGGTCGACTTCCGCAACACCATCCTCATCCTGACGTCCAACCTCGGGTCGGGCGGCACCGAAGAGCAGGTGATGGCGGCGGTGCGCTCGGCGTTCAAGCCGGAGTTCATCAACCGGCTCGACGACGTGATCATCTTCGACGGGCTCAACCCCGAGGAGCTTGTGCAGATCGTCGACATCCAGCTGGCGCAGCTGCAGAAGCGGCTGGCACAGCGCCGGCTCACCCTCGAGGTGTCCCAGCCGGCCAAGAAGTGGTTGGCCGAGCGCGGGTTCGACCCGGTCTACGGGGCCCGGCCGCTGCGGCGGCTGGTGCAGCAGGCCATCGGCGACCAGCTGGCGAAGATGCTGCTGGCGGGCGACGTGCACGACGGCGACGTGGTGCCGGTGAACGTCAGCCCCGACGGCGACTCGCTGGTGCTGGGCTAGACGGGCAACTCGCCGATCTCGACGTCGCGGGTCTGGCCGCCGACGGCGACATCGACGGCAAGCTTGGCCCGTGCGATCACCACGCGCACATCCAGCAAGTTGATCGGTGGAATGTCGATCGTCGCGCGACAGATGCCGTCGTTCACCGCGATTCGAATGCGCTGGTAATCCTCGTAGGCCATGAACCCGGACGCTAGTTGATCCCGCTTGAGCTGGTTGGTTTATAAGTGACGGTCTTGTGACGCGCTCGAGTTCGGGATTCGGCCCTACCTGCAAGTAGGCTAGTCGCGATGGTTCCCCTCTGGTTCACGCTGTCCGCACTCTGTTTCGTGGGTGCGGCCGTGCTGCTGTACGTCGACGTCGATCGACGCCGCGGGCTGGGCCGGCGCCGCAAATCGTGGGCGAAGTCGCATGGCTTCGACTACGAACACGAGTCCGCCGACATCCTCAAGCGGTGGAAGCGCGGGGTGATGTCGACGGTCGGCGACGTCACCGCGCGCAATGTCGTGCTGGGCCAGATCCGCGGCGAGGCCGTGTTCATCTTCGACCTCGAAGACGTCGCGACGGTGATCGCGCTGCACCGCAAGGTCGGCACGAACGTCGTCGTCGACCTGCGGCTCAAGGGGATCAAGGAGCCTCGGGAAAACGACGTCTGGCTGCTCGGCGCGATCGGCCCCCGGATGGTCTATTCGACGAACCTCGATGCCGCGCGTCGCGCCTGCGACCGGCGCATGGTGACCTTCGCCCACACCGCGCCCGACTGCGCCGAAATCATGTGGAACGAGCAGCACTGGACGCTGGTCAGCATGCCGATCACCAGCACCCGCGCGCAGTGGGACGAGGGGCTGCGGACCGTGCGTCAGTTCAACGACCTGCTGCGGGTGCTGCCGCCGATACCGCAGGCGAACGCCGGCCAGGCGGTGGCGCGGCGCAGCGGGTCGCCGAGCCGCCCGCTCACGCCCACCCCCGTCCGGCAGTCGGAGTTGCCGCCAGGACGCGCCGACATGCCGGCTGGCCGCGCCGACGTGGGCCGCTACGCTCCGCCGCGCCGTGATTCGGGCCGCGCCGAACCGGCCCACCCCCCGCCGCAGTCCCGCAACGGGCGTCAGTCCGCGCACTATCAGCGCTAAGTAGTCTGTGGGCATGCCACGCCCCGTCGCACTGATCACCGGACCGACATCCGGGCTGGGGGCCGGTTTCGCCCGCCGCTACGTCACCGACGGCTACGACCTGGTGCTGGTGGCCCGTGACGTCGAGAAGCTCGAGCGGTTGGCCTCGGAACTGCATAACGAGGCCGGCGCGACCGTCGAAGTCCTGGCCGCCGACCTGTCCGATGCCGCCGACCGCGGCAAGGTTGCCGACCGGCTCGCCGCCGGGGTGCGGGTGCTGGTGAACAATGCCGGATTCGGCACGTCCGGCGAATTCTGGACCGCCGATCTCAAGCTGCTGCAGTCCCAGCTGGACGTGAACGTGACCGCGGTGATGCAGCTGACGCGCGCCGCGTTGCCCCCGATGCTGGACGCCGGTGAGGGAACCGTCATCAACGTCGCCAGCGTGGCCGGGCTGTTGCCTGGCCGCGGATCGACGTACCCGGCGTCCAAGGCATGGGTGGTCTCGTTCTCCGAGGGCCTGGCCAATGGGCTGGGCGGCAGCGGCGTCGGCGTGCACGCGCTGTGCCCCGGCTTTGTGCGCACCGAATTCCACGAGCGCGCCGGCATCGACATGGCGTCCACGCCGTCGTTTCTGTGGCTGGAGGTCGACGACGTCGTCCGCGACTGCATGGCCGGCGTCGCCAAGGGCGAGGTCGTCATCATCCCCGGCCTGCAGTACAAGGCCCTCACCACGGCCGGGCGGATGGTGCCGCGTTCTCTGGTGCGCGTCATGACCAAAGTGGTGGGCAAGGGCCGTGGCCGCACCTGAGATCCGGTGCGTGCGCTAACCGCGGTGCTGTCGGCGATCGTCCTCGCCACAGCGGCATGCTCGAGCGACGACGGACCCGCGCACCCCTACGCAACCCCGGCCGCCGCGATCGGCGAATCGCTGGCGGTGCTGGGCTGGAACATCGGGGTGTCCAACCTGCGCTGGGACGCCGACCACGTGCTGGTCGACGTCGACGCCTCGCCCTCGCAGGCCGGCGGCGCGCACGCCAAACCCGAGGACATGCGGTTCGGCCTCTACGGCGCGCTGGCACATCCGATCGAGGCAGAGGGCATCGGCGGTTGCGGCGACGTCACGGGCCTGGATGTGCAGCCGTTGACCGCCCCGACACCCGACCGGCTCACCGGGACCGTGTGTTTGGGTCCGCTGCGCGACCAAAGTCAGGTGCGCGGCGTGTACGTGTACTCGCCGTCCGACCGCATCGCGCGCACCACGGTGGCCTATCCCGCCGCCTTCCCGGTGGGGGTGCTGCCGACCAACGAGACCGACACCGGTCTGGTGCTCAAGACGTCGAGTGTGGACGCATTCCGTGCCGACGGCACCCAGCTCGACCCGACCGCGCTGGGTGACCCGGCGGCTTTCACCGGCAACGGCTACATGCTGCTGGGACTCGAAATCGACGGTCTTGCATCGCGATACCGCGACGACTCGGCCCACCGCGGCGGACCGGTGATGGTGCTCGCGGCGCCCACCTTGCCGGGCAGGGGCCTGTCGCACGCGTGCTCGGTCTACGGGGCCTCGCTGCTGGTGCTGCCCGAGGCCTCGCTTGACGCCGTCGCGCTCAGGGCATCGCTGTGCACCCAGGGCGAGATCAACGAGGCCCTGCTGTACGCGACGGTGTCGCTGGTCGGCACGCATGCCGGGCTGTGGACGACCCGTGAGTGAACCCGGGCCGACCGAGTGGGGCCAGACCGCCGGTGTCGGCCCGTGGCAGGGGCCGCCACCCTCCGACCCCCGCTATGACCCCGCGCTGCTGCGCGACGGCGACGCCCGCAATGTCGTTGACGCATACCGATATTGGACGCGGGACGCGATCATCGCCGACATAGACAAGCGCAGGCACCCGCTCCATATAGCGATCGAGAACTTCGGCAACGACGCCAATATCGGCGCCGTGGTGCGCACCGCGAACGCCTTCGCGGTGCACACCGTGCACATCGTCGGGCGGCGTCGGTGGAACCGGCGCGGCGCCATGGTGACCGACCGCTACCAGCGGCTGCTGCACCACGACACCACCGCGGAGCTGCTGGCGTTCGCGGCCGACGCCGGGCTGACAGTCGTCGCGGTCGACAACGTGCCGGGCGCGGCCCGGCTGGAACACACCACATTGCCGCGGCAATGTCTGCTGATCTTCGGACAGGAAGGTCCGGGCATCACCGACGACGCCAAGGCCGGAGCGGACCTCACCGTGTCGATCGCCCAGTTCGGCTCCACCCGCAGCATCAACGCGGCCGTGGCCGCCGGGATCGCGATGCACACGTGGATCGGCCAACATGCTGACCTGAACCGGGCCTGGCCCTAGACCTGGACCACGCATCCAGGCTCGGAGTGGTACTGACTCGCCGGCCAGAAAGGTGGCGTTGCACACCGCGTACAGCTCCTCGGCTGGCAGCGCGAACGGATTTCTGTCGGCGATCGCGAGATCGGCGTTCATGCCAACCGCGATCCGGCCGCAGTCATCGAGGTGAGTCCGGGCTCCACACGCGCATCAGCACCATCAGCACCACGCCGAACAAGAGCGTGCCGAAGCCCCCCATGAAGAAGACCAGCCCGATCTCAGAAGCCTTCGACTCCGTTCGGGCCAGCTCTTCAGTCATGGTCGGTGGTTTCCTCGTTTGGGACCACCGCCATCGGTACCTGCAGGACACGCAGCATCTTCGCGGCCGTCGAGCCAAGGAACAGCCGACGGGGTTGGGCGAGCCGGCTGGAGCCGACCATGATCAGGTCGCCATCGTGCCAGTCGAGCTTATTGACCGCGGCCTCTACTGTCGGACCGTCAACCGTTACCGCGGTCACCGGAAAGTCCTCGGGAAGGCCGGATTTCGCGCGATCCAGGGTCTCCATGGCGTGTTCCAGGGCACGCAGCCGGACCGTATCGGTGGTGTCGTCGCCCCGTCGGGGGCCATGCATCTCGTCGAGAGCGACGAGAGATACCAGCCGCAACGGGGTGCCCGCTGCCCGGCTAGCGCGCACCGCCGTCTGGAGGAGCAGATCGGCACCCCGGCGTTCGCCGACGGCGCAGGTGACTTCGCGGACCCGGTCGACGCTCGAGTGGCGAGACCCCCGCGGCGCTAACACGACCGGAACCGGCGCCGAGTGCAACAGCTCGTTGACGACGGAACCGAGTGACAGGCTGCCGACCAGGCCGCCACCGGATCCCCCGACCACGATCGCTTCCGCGCCGAGCCGCACGGCTTCCCCGATCAGCCCTTCGGAAAACGACTCGTTGAAGCTCACATGGGTGTCGGCGACGATGTCGTCGGAAACCGAGGCTGCCGCATCGGCCAACCATTTTTCCGCCTGTTCAACCAGTATGTCCTGGTAGCCCTCGCCCGGAACCAACCCGGGGAGGGCGCGATCGGGCGGCAGCACCATACAGATATCGAGCTGTGTACCGAGGGTTCGGGCGAGCCGAACCGCGACCGCGAGTGCGTCCCTCGCCGCCGGTGGTGGCGAGATAAGCGACAACTAGTTTCATGATCGGGCTCCTTCTGCGGGATGGTGTGCGTGGCAGGCGCGCGGCGGCGCCAGAAGCTCACGGTGTCGACCGGCATGATCGGCCAGACCTCGGGGCGGGTGATGTGGGTGGATGCCGAACACGTACCAGAGTGCCACGTCGCTGTTCGGGATCGAGCGGTTGGATGGGGTCCATTCCGGCAGGCAGTGGTCCATCTTGGTCTCTGTGACGAATCCGCTTGCGGTCTACCCTCCGGATGCGAGCGGATCGAGGGGTGGCATTCGTCGGCCATGTGTTTCCTAACAAGGGTTCAGAGTTAGTGTCCGTCATGTCCCATCGCTTACACGTGTGCAAATCTGGCTAACGACCCGACGTCGTTTCGACGCTTCGTACACTCGGGCAGTGTCGGTTCCGGTTTCCTGGCGACAGCCGCGAAACGGGCTGGCCTACCTGCGCGGGCTGGACGACTGCAAAGTTGCCGCGGTCGGATTTTGCGGGACGAACTGTTGCCGGCCATCCTTGCGCGCCAGCGGTGACGCGCCCGGTCATGGCAACGACCGAGCGCAGGCATCGTGTGCCCGGTCGCTCGATCAACGCAACCACATTTCGAAGGCCTGATAGGGCAGGATCAGGTACATGGATCAGATATGGGCTAACCGCGCGGGCAGCGCCGAAGCCGCAGTCGCGCGGCGACATCTGACACCGCTCTGGCATATACCGGGCACCCAGCTGGGGGTGGTCGCTTGGCCGCCGACTCGCGATCAGCGGTTGTTCCGCACGTGGCACTACTGGTGGCAGGCCCATCTACTGGACTGCATGGTCGACGCGCAGGTGCGCGATCCGCAGGAGTACCGACAGGAGAGGATCGACCGCCAGATTCGGGGACACCGGCTGCGCAACAACAGATCCTGGGTCAACAACTACTACGACGACATGGCTTGGCTGGCGTTGGCGCTCGAGCGGGCCGGCCGGCTGGCCGGTGTGGAGCAACCCCGCGCCCTGGAGAAGCTGTGCGACCAGTTCGTCAACGCCTGGGTGCCCGAGGACGGCGGCGGCATCCCCTGGCGCAAGCAGGACCAGTTCTTCAACGCGCCCGCCAACGGTCCGGCCGGTATCTTCCTGGCGCGCTACGACGACCGGCTGCGCCGGGCCGAGCGGATGGCGGACTGGATCGAAGACACGCTGATCGACCCTGAGACGCACCTGGTATTCGACGGCATCAAGGCGGGCTCGCTGGTGCGCGCGCAGTACACCTACTGCCAGGGCGTGGTGCTCGGGCTGGAGGTTGAACTGGCCGTTCGCACCGACAACACCGACCACGCCAAGCGGGTGCATCGACTGGTTGCGGCGGTGCGCGACAACATGGCGCCCGACGGGGTGATCAAGGGTGCCGGCGGCGGCGACGGCGGACTGTTCAACGGGATCACCGCCAGGTACTTGGCGTTGGTGGCCACCACGCTGCCCGGCGACACCGCAGAGGACACCGCGGCCCGCGACACCGCCCGCACGGTGGTGCTGACGTCCGCGCAGTCGGCGTGGGACAACCGCCAGACCGTCGACGACCTGCCCCTGTTCGGGCCGTTCTGGGACCGCACGGCCGAACCTCCCACGGCCGGTGGCCAGGATGCCCAGCTCGTCGAGGGTGCCGTCAACCCGTCGGTGATGCCCGAGCGTGACCTCTCGGTGCAGGTGTCGGGTTGGATGCTGATGGAAGCCGCGCATGTCGTTGCCGAGGAGGCTCCGGCGCAGGAGGATGCTCAGGCACCAGAGGAGGAAGGGACTGAATGACCGAGGCCGGAGGCTGGACACCAGACAGGGACACCGTCGAGAACGCCAATCTCACCCGCTTCCTCGCCTGGTTGGCCGACACCGGCCGCGGTGAATTCGCCGACTACCACCAGCTGTGGGCGGAGTCGGTGCGCGAGGTCGAGTGGTTCTGGGACGCGGTGTGGCAGTTCTTCGGAGTCCGAGCCACCACGCACGCCGACACTGTGTTGGCCAACCGAGAAATGCCTGGGGCGCAATGGTTTCCGGGGTCCACGCTGAACTACGTGAGCGAGGTGTTCCGGCACGAGAGCGACGGGCGGCCGGCGCTCATCGTGGCGGGCGAAGACGGTTCGGCCGAATGGTCGTGGGCGCGGCTGCGGCACGAGACCGCGGCATTCGCCAACTACCTGCGCCGGCTCGGGGTCAAGCCCGGCGACCGGGTCGTCGGCTACCTGCCGAACGTCGGCGAGGCGGTCGTGGCCTTCCTCGCCGCGGCCAGCATGGGTGCAACCTGGGCGGTGTGCAACCAGGACCTCGCCGTCAGCGGCGTGGTGGCCCGGCTGGGTCAACTCGAGCCCACCGTGCTGGTGGCCACCGACGGGTCGGTGTACGGCGGGCGCCAACACGACCGGCGCACCGAGCTCGCCGAGTTCCGGCGCCAGCTGCCGACCCTGAAGGCCACCGTCGTGGTGCCCCGGCTGGGACTGGAGGTTGACGGAGATGTGGTCGGATGGTCGCGGGTGCTCGAAACCGACGTGCCGCTGGAGATCACGCCGGTCCCGTTCGCCCATCCGCTGTGGGTGCTGTTCTCGTCGGGCACAACCGGCACGCCGAAGGGCATCGTGCACGGCCATGGCGGCGTGGTGCTCGAGCACCTCAAGTACCTGAGCCTGCACCTGGACCTCAAGCCCGACGACCGGTTCTTCTGGCAGTCCTCCACCAGCTGGATGATGTGGAACCTGCTGGTATCGGGCCTGCTGGTCGGTTCGACGGTGGTGCTCTACGACGGCAGCCCGACCCACCCGCACACCGACGGTCTCTGGCAGGTGGTCGCCGACCACCGCGTCACGGTGTTCGGTTCGGGTGCGGGTTACCTGTTGGCGTGCGCCAAGGAGGAACTGCACCCCGGCAAGGACTACCCGTTGGACGCGCTGCGCGCGGTCGGCGCCACCGGTTCGCCGTTGCCCGCCTCGGCTTTTCGCTGGATTCAGGACGGTGTCGGCCGGCCGATCCCGGTAGTGTCGGCCAGCGGCGGCACCGACGTGGTGACGGCGTTCATCGGGGGGTGCCCACTGGTGCCGATCGTGGCCGGCGAGCTGAACTGCATCTGCCTGGGCGCGGCCGTGGAAGCGTGGTCCGACGAGGGCCGCCCGGTGATCGGGCAGGCCGGCGAACTGGTGCTCACCCAACCGATGCCGTCGATGCCGGTGTTCTTCTGGAACGACCCCGACGGCAGCCGCTACCGCAAGGCGTACTTCGACAAGTACCCCGGGGTGTGGTGTCACGGCGACTGGCTCACCATCACCGAGCGTGGTTCGGTTGTGGTGCATGGCCGTTCGGACGCCACCCTGAACCGGATGGGCGTGCGGATGGGCAGCGCCGAGATATACAACGCGGTCGAAACTCTGCCCGAGATCCGTGATTGCCTGGTGGCGGGCGTCGAGCAGGACGACGGCGGCTACTGGATGCCGCTGTTCGTCGCGCTGGCCGAGGACTCGGAGCTCGACGACGACCTGCGGTCGCGGATCATCGCGGCCATCCGCACCGGCGCATCGCCCCGGCACGTCCCCGACACCATCGTCGAGGTACCCGGCATCCCGCGGACCATGACGGGCAAGCGGCTCGAGATCCCGATCAAGCGGATCCTGTTGGGCGCCAAGCCCGCCGATGTCGTGTCCCCAAGCGCCGTCGATCAACCCGACCTGCTCGACGTGTTCGTGGAGCACGCCCGGACGTGAGCGAGCCGGGACCCCGGATCGTTCGCCTGCTGCCCACGCGGTCCAGCCGCTCCCCGCAGGCCGTCTCCGCAAGGGAGAACAGCGCGGCCGCGCTGCTGCTGGTGTTCACCGTCGCGGCGATCCTGTGGGCGAATTCGCCTTGGGCAGACAGCTATTCGACGTTCTGGAGTACGCCGATCGGGCTGAGCTTCGGCGACGTGCACGCCGAGCTCACCGTCAAGGAGATCGTCAACGAGGGGCTGATGACGTTCTTCTTCTTCATTGTCGGCCTTGAAGTGACGAGTGAGTTGACCATCGGCGAGCTCACCGACCGCGCCCGCGCCGCCGTGCCGTTGGTCGCCGCGATCGCGGGAATGGCACTGCCCGCACTCATTTTTCTGCTGTTCAACCCGTCGGGAGAAGAGGCACGGGCCTGGGGCGTGGTGATCTCCACCGACACCGCGTTCGTGGTGGGGGCACTCGCGATCATCGGGCCGAAATATCCCGGCCGCCTACGCATCTTCCTTCTCACGTTGGCGATCGTCGACGACGTCGGCGCGCTGGGCGTGATCGCGCTGTTCTACTCCGAAAACATCCGCATCGTGCCGCTGATGGTTGCCCTGGTGTTGATCGTCGCGATCGCGTTGGTGCGGCTGCTGCCGGCGTTCAGCGGGCCCGCCTACGCGGCGCTGGGATTCGGGCTGTGGTTGGCGCTGTTCATGGCCGGTGTGCATCCGACCCTGGCGGGTGTGGCCATCGCGCTGCTGATCCCGGTCTTCACTCCCGAACGACAGCAGGTGGAACAGACGGTGGAGTTGGTCCGGGCCTTCCGGCAGTCGCCCAACTCGCAGTACGCCCGCGCCGCGACCCGCGGTCTGCGCGAATCGATTTCGATCAACGAGCGGCTCCGGACCGCCGTCGGGCCGTACGTGTCTTTTCTCGTGCTGCCGATCTTCGCGCTGGCCAATGCCGGCGTGCGGCTCGACGAGGAGACGCTGTCCGCCGCGGTCCGCTCGCCGCTGACGTGGGGCATCGTCGCGGGCCTGGTGGTGGGAAAGCTGATCGGCATCACCGGCGCGACCGCGCTCATGCGCGCCACCGGGATGGGCCAGTTGGCGCCCGGGCTGACGCTGCGCCGCATCGCCGGTGGCGCGGCGCTGTCCGGGATCGGCTTCACCATCTCGCTTTTCATCGTGGACCTCGCCATCGACGATCCGGTCCGGCAGGACGAGGCCCGCGTCGGGGTGCTGGTGGCGTCGGTGGTCGCGTTCCTGCTGGGGTGGGCCATCTTCCGGATCACCGACTGGGTGAGCCCACCCGAACCGGTGGGCCTGAAGCTGGTGCGGCCGGTGGACCCCGATCGCGACCACATCCGCGGCGATCCCAACGCGCCGCTGACCCTGGTGGAGTACGGCGACTTCGAATGCCCGTTCTGCAGCCGTGCGACCGGTGCCATCGACGAGGTGCGCGCGCACTTCGGCGAGCAGCTGCGCTACGTGTGGCGACATCTGCCGCTGGAGCGGGTGCATCCGCGCGCCTTCGACGCCGCCCTGGCCGCCGAGGCCGCCGCGTTGCAGGGCCGATTCTTCGAGATGGGCGCCGAGCTGTTCGCCCACCAGGACGACCTGGAGTGGTCGGACATGTACCGTTACGCGGTGACCGCCGGCGTCGACATCGAACGGTTCGACCACGACGTGCGTGTGCACTCGTCGAAGGTGCTGCACCGCGTGCAGGATGACGCGCAGGACGCCGAGGTGATGGACCTCAATTCGACTCCGACGTTCTTCGTCAACGGTAAGCGGCACAAGGGTCCCTGGGACGCCGCCAGCCTGATCCGCGCGCTGGAGGCGGGGCGCTAACGTAGTGTCGCCGAAATCGACGTTTTGCAGAACTTCAACGGCGTGTCGCCTGCAAAGCGTCGGTGTCGGCGCTAAGCGCAGGCCGCTAACTCCACAGCGTGACATGCACTTTGGGGCGGAAGCGGGTCACGCCGACGCCGGTGCCCCGAATCATCGCCTGCGTGCACCGCGGGGTGGTGATGAAGCGCACCAGTTCCGAGACGGCCGGCTGGCGCGCGGACGGCGGCAGCGTTGACGCGCACCACTCGCCCGATGCGTGCAGTCCGGGCCCCTTCACCTGGGCCAGGCGTCCGGCGGCCAGGTCCTTGGAGACCGCGAAGCCGATCGTCAACGTGACACCGCCGACGCGCTGGACCTCTTCGGTCGCGGCGGCGTCGCTTTGGAAGATGCGCTGCTGTGATTCAGGAATGGCGAGATGGCGCAGCATGGTGGCGATCTCGCCGTCGACGCTGCCCGCCGACGGGCCCAGCATCCACTGTTGCTCACGCAGCCGCGCGGGCGTGGGGACACCGGTGACCAGCGGGCTGCCCGCTGCCGCAACGGCGATCGTCTGGTACTTCAGGAAGGGCCGCACGGTGATTGCGCCGTCCGTGTTCTGGGCGGCCGGACCCAGCGCGATATCGACGGCGCGCGAGGAGATCAGGTCGCGGAACCGGCTCGTCGGGTGGACGCTCAATTCGACGGAGAGGTCGTTGGCGCGCGACGAGAACAGTTCGATGAGGCCCGGTGCGGCGTGTTCGGCGAAGGCGCTCGACGCCGCGATCCTCAGCAGCCTGCGGCCGTGCGCGGCCTCGGTGACCTCAATCGCGGTTTGTTGCTGCAGGCCCAGAATCTCGATCGCCCGGCTGGCCAGCCGCAGCCCGCCGGGAGTGAACGCCAGGCCCGCCCCCGTCCTGGTGAACAACGAGTCGTCGAGTTCCTTGCGCAGCTGTGCGATATGCATGGACACCCCTGCATCAGAGACGCCCAACTCTTTTGCCGCCGCCCGTACTGAGCCCAGCCGAACGACGGCCGAATAGGCCCGAAGCTGAGCCGGTGTCACGAATTGAGCCTACGTTGGGACGCGTGCGGGACGTGCTGGCGGATTTGTTGAGGGTATGGCGAGCCGGCGACACCGCCGCGTTGGCGACGGTGGTGGCGACGTTCCGGTCCGCGCCGCGACCGCCGGGCGCGGCGATGGCGGTGGCGCCCGACGGCACGGTGAGCGGGTCGGTCTCCGGCGGCTGCGTCGAGGGCGCGGTGTACGAGGTGGCCACCGAGGTGGCGCGCACCGGGCAACCCCAGTTGCAGCGCTACGGAGTCAGCGACGACGATGCGTTCGCGGTCGGCCTGACGTGCGGGGGAATCATCGACGTCTTCGTCGAACCCGTTTCGCGAGCGACGTTTCCGGAACTGGGCGCGGTGGCCGACGATATCGGGGCGCACCGGCCGGCGGCGGTCGCGACCGTGATATCGCATCCGAGCACCGACCGGATCGGCCGAAGGCTGGTCATCCGGGACGATGCCGTCGCCGGATCGCTGGGTTCTGCCCGTGCCGACGCGGCCGTCACCGACGACGCGCGCGGCCTGCTTGCCGCCGGCCGCAGCGAAGTCCTCACCTACGGGCCCGACGGGCAGCGCCGCGGCGAGGGCATGGACGTCTTCGTCGCCAGCTTTGCGCCCCGGCCCCGCATGCTCGTGTTCGGCGCGATCGACTTCGCCGCCGCGCTCGCCCGGCAGGGGTCTTTCCTCGGCTACCGCGTCACGGTGTGCGATGCCCGAGGAGTGTTCGCGACCTCGGCCCGCTTTCCGACGGCCGACGAGGTGGTCGTCGAGTGGCCGCATCGCTACCTCGCGGCGCAGGCGGACGCGGGCGAGATCGACGGGCGCACCGTGATCTGCGTGCTCACCCACGATCCGAAGTTCGACGTTCCGCTGCTGGAGGTGGCGCTGCGCCTGCCCGAGGTCGGCTATGTGGGGGCGATGGGGTCGCGGCGGACCCATGACGACCGGATGGAGCGCCTGCGTGAAGCGGGTCTGGCCGAGCCGGAGTTGGCCCGCCTGGCCAGCCCCGTCGGGCTGGACCTCGGCGCCCGAACCCCCGAGGAGACCGCGGTGTCGATCGCGGCGGAGATCATCGCCCGCCACTGGGGCGGCGGGGGCCGCCCACTCACCGAGATCGGCGGCCGCATCCACCACGAGCAGGACGATGACCACGGCACCGCCAGCCAGTTAAGTGATTCCTTAACTCGCTATTGACGCGCAGGTCAGAGCGGCCGACACTGGGTTCTCCCAACGACGCGAGGTCGGTCATATGCAGGTACCTGGCCCATTCGAATACGAACGTGCAACGAGCGTCGACCATGCCATCGGTCTGCTGGACAGGCTGGGGGAGGGTGCGCTGATCGTGGCCGGCGGGCACAGCCTGCTGCCGATGATGAAGCTGCGCATCGCCAACCCCGAATACCTCGTCGACATCAACGACCTGGCCCCCGAACTCGGCTACATCGTCACCGATCCGACCCTGGTCCGGATCGGGGCGATGGCACGCCACCGCCAGGTGCTGGAGTCGGACGCGCTGGCCGCGGTGTGCCCGATCTTTCGCGACGCCGAACGGGTGATCGCCGACCCCGTCGTGCGCAATCGCGGGACCGTCGGCGGATCGCTGTGCCAGGCGGACCCGGCCGAGGATCTCACCACGGTGTGCACCGTCCTGGACGCCGTGTGTCTGGTCCGCGGTCCCGCCGGTGAACGCGAGGTGGCGATCGACGATTTCCTGGAGGGCCCCTACGAAACATCGCTGGCGCACAACGAGATTCTCGTCGAGATTCGAATCCCGGTGCGCCACAACACCTCGAGTGCATACGCCAAGGTGGAACGCCGGGTCGGGGACTGGGCCGTCACCGCGGCGGGCGCCGCGGTCACACTCGACGGCGACACCATCGGCGCCGCCCGGGTGGGGCTGACGGCGGTCAACGCCGATGCGGCAGGTCTTGCGGGCCTGGCGACCTCGCTGGCCGGCCGACCGGCCACCGAGGAGACCTTCGCCGACGCCGGCAGGCGCGCCGCAGAGGCCTGCGAACCGGCCACCGACATGCGTGGCAGCGCCGAATACAAGCGGCACCTGGCCTCCGAACTGACGAAACGAACCCTGCGCGCCGCGGTCGAGCGGGTGCGCGGCATTTCACACGAAGGGCGTTGACCATGCAGGTGAACATGACCGTCAACGGCGAGTCGGTGGCCGCCGACGTGGAGCCCCGGACGCTGTTGGTGCATTTCCTGCGGGATCAATTGCGGCTCACCGGAACCCACTGGGGCTGCGACACCAGCAACTGCGGAACCTGCGTGGTGGACATGGACGGCGAACCGGTGAAGTCGTGCACGGTGCTTGCGGCCATGGCGGGCGGGCACAGCATCCGCACCGTCGAGGGCCTCGAGGTCGACGGCCGGCTCGATCCCGTCCAGGAGGGATTCATGAAATGCCACGGGCTGCAGTGCGGCTTCTGCACGCCCGGGATGATGATCACTGCCAAGGCGCTGCTCGACCGGAACCCGGATCCCACCGAAGGCGAGATACGAGAGGCCATTTCGGGCCAGATCTGCCGCTGCACCGGCTACACGACGATCGTGCGGTCCATTCAGTGGGCGGCCCGACATCGCAAAGAGCGTGAAGACTTCAACCCCGAGGCGCAAACGGAAGAAACCCTGGGCGGCGACGCCGCCGAGCCGCTGCTGGAAGCGGGGAGCCCGTCATGACAACTCTTGAGTCCCCGGCATCGCGGCCGGACGACCAAGTAGACAACGATCAGAAGCCGTGCGGGCACGGCCGCATGTTGCGCAAGGAGGACCCCAGATTCATCCGGGGCCGCGGCAACTACGTCGACGATGTGTCACTGCCGGGCATGCTGCACCTGGCTATCCTGCGCTCGCCGTATGCCCATGCCCGCATCGCCGGCATCGATACCACTGCGGCGCAGGCGCATCCGAAGGTCAAGGCGGTGGTGACGGGTGCCGACCTCGCCGAGAAGGGCCTGGCGTGGATGCCGACGCTGTCCAACGACGTGCAGGCGGTGCTGGCCACCGACAAGGTCCGGTTCCAGGGCCAGGAGGTGGCGTTCGTCGTCGCCGAGGACCACTACGCCGCACGGGACGCGCTCGAATTGATCGACATCGACTACGACCCGCTCGACCCGGTCGTGGATGCCAGGCACGCGCTCGACGAGTCGGCTCCGGTGATCCGGACCGACCTCGAGGGCAAGACCGACAACCACTGCTTCGACTGGGAGACCGGCGACGCGGCGGCCACCGAGGCCGCGTTCGCGAAGGCCGATGTCGTCGTGAAGCAGGAAATCGTCTACCCGCGTGTGCATCCCGCGCCGATGGAAACCTGCGGAGCGGTGGCCGATCTGGACCCGGTATCGGGCAAGCTGACGCTGTGGTGCACCTCGCAGGCGCCGCACGCGCAGCGCACGCTCTACGCGTTAGTGGCCGGCCTGCCCGAGCACAAGATCCGGGTGATCTCGCCAGACATCGGCGGGGGATTCGGCAACAAGGTGCCGATCTACCCCGGTTACGTGTGCGCTATCGTCGGCTCGCTGCTGCTCGGCAAGCCGGTCAAGTGGATGGAGGACCGCAGCGAGAACTTGACTTCCACCAGCTTCGCGCGGGACTACATCATGGTCGGGGAGATCGCCGCCACCAGAGACGGCAAGATCCTGGCGATCCGGTCCAACGTGCTCGCCGATCACGGCGCATTCAACGGCCAAGCCGCGCCAATGAAATACCCGGGCGGCTTCTTCGGCGTCTTCACCGGCAGCTACGACCTCGAGGCCGCCTATTGCCACATGACCGCGGTGTACACCAACAAGGCGCCCGGCGGTGTGGCCTACGCGTGCTCGTTCCGCATCACCGAGGCGGTGTACTTCGTTGAACGGCTCGTCGATTGTCTGGCCTACGAGCTGAAGATGGACCCGGCACAACTTCGCCTTTCAAACCTGTTGAAGCCCGACCAGTTTCCGTACAAGTCCAAGACCGGCTGGGTCTACGACTCGGGCGACTACGAGACCACCATGCGCAAAGCCATGGACATGATCGGCTACGACGAATTGCGTAAGGAACAGGAGCGCAGAAGGCAAAACGGCGAACTGATGGGCATCGGCATGGCGTTCTTCACCGAGGCGGTCGGCGCCGGGCCGCGCAAGGACATGGACATCCTCGGGCTCGGCATGGCCGACGGCTGCGAGCTGCGGGTGCACCCGACCGGCAAAGCCGTTGTGCGACTGTCGGTTCAGACCCAGGGCCAGGGGCACGAGACCACGTTCGCCCAGATCGTCGCCGAGGAGCTCGGGATTCCGCCCGACGATATCGACGTGGTACACGGTGACACCGACCAGACGCCGTTCGGGCTGGGCACCTATGGCAGCCGGTCCACCCCGGTATCGGGCGCTGCTGCCGCACTGGTCGCCCGCAAGGTCAGGGACAAGGCGAAGATAATCGCCTCGGGCATGCTCGAGGCCTCGATCGCCGACCTGGAGTGGGAGAAGGGGTCCTTCCACGTGAAGGGCGACCCGTCGGCATCGGTGACGATCGCCGACATCGCCATGCGCGCGCACGGGGCCGGCGACCTCCCCGAGGGCCTCGAAGGCGGCCTGGATGCCCAGATCTGTTACAACCCAGAGAATCTGACCTATCCGTACGGCGCCTACTTCTGCGTGGTCGACATCGACCCGGGGACCGCGGTGGTCAAGGTGCGGCGCTTCCTTGCCGTCGACGACTGCGGGACCCGCATCAACCCGATGATCATCGAGGGCCAGGTCCACGGCGGCATCACCGACGGCATCGGCATGGCGCTGATGGAGATCATCGCCTTCGACGAGGAGGGCAACTGCCTCGGCGGATCGCTGATGGACTACCTGATACCCACCGCCCTCGAGGTGCCGAACCTGGAGACCGGATTCACGACGACGCCGTCCCCGCACCATCCGATCGGGGCGAAGGGCGTGGGTGAATCCGCCACGGTCGGCTCGCCTCCGGCGGTGGTCAACGCGGTGGTGGATGCGTTGGCGCCGTTCGGGGTTCGGCACGCCGACATGCCCCTGACACCGTCACGGGTGTGGGAGGCGATGCAGGGCCGGGCGACCCCGCCGATTTAAGGAGCAGGCATGGGGATGAGCGAGCGGGCGCAGCAGCTGCGGCGCGCCCGGACACCGTTCGTCCACGCGACGGTCGTGCGGGCCCAGCAGCCGTCGTCGGCGCAACCGGGTGATCAGGCAATCCTGTTGCCCGACGGGACGATCGAAGGGTTTGTGGGAGGTCACTGCGCGCAGAACTCCGTGCGCAAGGCGGCGCTCGGTGCATTGCAGGCCGGCGAAAGCGTGCTGCTGCGCGTTCTCCCCGACGGCGATGTCCACTTCCCGGAAGCCCCGGGCGCGTGCGTCATGGTGAATCCGTGCCTGTCCGGCGGTGCGCTGGAAATCTTCCTGGCGCCCCAGATACCCGCGCCGCTGGTCGGGATCTACGGCGCCACGCCGATCGCCGACGCGGTGGCCGACCTGTGCGGATTGCTCGGTTACGACGTGGCGCGCACCGATTCCGAGGACGGCAGTGAACCGGCCGATGCGACGGCGGTGGTGATCGCCAGTCACGGCGGCCCGGAAGCGGAGATGATTCGCGCGGCGCTGGACGCCGGCGTCGGGTACATCGGTCTGGTGGCGAGCAAGGTCAGGGGTGCCTCGATTCTGGACGGGTTGGGACTCTCCGAGGCCGAGCGCGCCCGTGTGCACACCCCGGTCGGATTGGCGATCGGCGCCAAGACGCCCGCCGAGATCGCGGTGTCGATCGTCGCCGAAGTCATCCAGGCGATTCGAATCGGCGGTCTGATGGCATGACGGCGCACCGAGTGACCGGTGTCATGCTGGCAGCGGGCCGCTCCAGCCGCCTCGGCGCGCCGAAACAGCTACTGCCCTTTCGCGACACGACCGTGTTCGGCGCGTCGCTGAACGTCGCGCGGTCATGCCCGTTCGACCAGATCATCGTCACGCTGGGCGGCGCGGCCGCCGCGGTGTCGCGGGCCGTCGCGCTCGACGGCGTGGACGTTGTGGTCGTCGAAGACCACGGCTCGGGATGTTCGTCCTCGCTGCGGGCCGCGCTGCCGAAGGTGGACCCGCTGGCCACCGGAATCGTGCTGCTGCTCGGCGATCAACCCGGGGTGTCCGCGGTCACCGTCGAGCGGCTGATCGCCGAGGGCCGAGACAGTCCGATCGCGGTGTGCCGGTATCGCGACGGCGTCGGGCATCCGTTCTGGTTGCACCGCAGCGTTTTCGGTGAACTGGACCGGCTGCACGGCGACAAGGGCATCTGGAAGCTGATCGAATCCGGCCGGGTTCCGGTGCGCGAGCTGGCGATCGAGGGCACCGTTCCGCCCGACGTCGACACTTGGGACGACTACCGGCGGCTGCTGGCGTCGGTGGCGCGATGAACGAACCGCGCCCGACGTTTCCCGACGTCGACGATGTGATCCGGCGTTTCGACGCGAAAGACTATCTGCTCGACATCGGCACTGCGTCCGCATTCTATCTGGCGGTCGCCCTCGGCCGGCCATTGCTGCTGGAAGGCGAGCCGGGCGTCGGCAAGACCACGGCGGCGAAAACCCTTGCGGCGGTGCTGGATGCACCGCTGGTGCGTCTGCAGTGCTACGAGGGGCTGACGGCCAGTGAGGCGCTCTACGACTGGAACTATCAGCGTCAGCTGCTGTCCATCAGGCTCGCCGAGGCGCGCGGCGGGGACATTGCCGAGTCCGATCTGTACACCGAGGCGTATCTGGTGAACCGCCCTATCCTGCAATGCGTCCGGCACCGGGGACCGACACCGCCGGTGCTGCTGATCGACGAGATCGACCGTGCCGACGACGAATTCGAGGCCCTGCTGCTGGAGTTCCTCGGCGAAGCCGCGGTCACCGTGCCCGAGTTGGGAACCTTCGTGGCCGAGCGGCCGCCCATCGCGGTACTCACCTCCAACCGCAGCCGCGACCTGCACGACGCGCTGCGACGGCGCTGTCTGTATCACTGGATCGACTACCCGGAGCCGGCGCGGGCCGTCGCGATCGTCCGCCGGACGGTGCCGGGTGCGGCCACGGCGCTGATCGAGCACGCCACCCAGTTCGTCGGAACGGCAAGGGGTCTCGACCTCGACAAGCCGCCCGGTGTGGCGGAGACGATCGACTGGGTCGCCGCGCTGGTCGCGCTGGGTGTCGCTGACCTCGTTGGATCGGACGCCGACGCCAGCCTTGGCGCACTGGCCAAGACCCCCGATGACCGTGACTTGTTGCGCGATGCGCTGGTCCAGATGAGAGGAAGCCACTGATGAAGATCGCCAACGAGTTCACCGTCAGCGCACCGATAGAGAAGGCCTGGGACGTGCTCACCGATCTCGAGCAGGTGATCCCTCTGATGCCGGGAGCGCAGATGACCGGCCGCGACGGTGATGACGTCAGCGGCAAGGTCAAGGTCAAGGTGGGGCCGGTGACGAGCGAGTTCGCCGGCAAGGTGCGTTTCGTCGAGCAGAATCGCGACGAGCATCGTGCCGTCATCGACGCCAAGGGCAAGGAAGCCCGCGGCACCGGCAATGCGGCGGCGACCGTGACCGCGCAACTGCATGAGGCGGGCGATCACACCCGCGTCACCGTCGACACCGACCTGAGGATCGTCGGCAAGCTGGCGCAGTTCGGCAGCGGAATGCTGCAGCAGGTGTCGGAGAAGTTGCTGGGCCAGTTCGTGGAGTCGCTCGAAGCGAAACTGGCGGCCACCACCCCGGGGACGCCTACCCCCGCCCCCACGCCGCAGGCGCAACCGCCCGCCGAGCCGATCGACCTGCTGGACCTGGCCGGCGGCGGATCGTTGAAGAAATACGGACCCGCCGTGTTCGGCGCATTCGCATTGGCGGCCGTGGTGTTCGCGCTGGGCAGGCTGAGGATGGCCCGAAACGCGTTGCGCCGGCGGTGATGAACGTCCCGTTGCTGCTGCGAGGTGTCGACCTGGCGGCGTTTGCGGTCGCCCTGGTTGCACGGCTGCGTACCGGCGGGGTGGTGGTATCGGCCAGTGGCCCAGCGGGTTTCGTGCAGGCGCTGCGGCGAATCATGCCGCACTCGCGTGCCGAGCTGTACTGGGCGGCGCGCCTCACGCTGGTGAACCGGGTCGACGATCTGGCCGCCTTCGACGCGGTGTTCGATGCCGTGTTCGCCGACGCGGTGCTCGGCCTGGATCCGGTGGGACGCCAGCAGGGCCGCGCAGAGACCGCGGCATCGGTTCCCGGTGCGCGGACCAGCGAAGCCACCGGCAACGGTGACGGCCTGCCCTGGACCACACGCCCGTCATCAATGACCGCCGTCGACAGGCAGGTAGCCGGCGTCGCGGTGCCCGACGTGCTGCCGAGCCGCATCGTCGCGCGCGCCGACGAACCGTTCGACCGCTTCGATCCCGACGATCTGCGGCTGATCGGCTCGTGGCTGGAGAACGCGATGGGCCGCTGGCCCCGTCGGCGCAGCCTGCGCCGGGAGCCGAGCCGCCACGGCAAGGCCATCGACCTGCGGGCGACCATGAACGCCTCCCGCGCGACCGGCTGGGAAGCGGTGGTGCTGGCCCGCACCCGCCGACGGCTTCGGCCCCGGCGGGTCGTGTTGGCGTGTGATGTCAGCCGGTCGATGCAGCCCTACGCGGCGATCTACCTGCATCTGATGCGTGCCGCGGCGTTGCGGCAAGCGGGGATTCGCCCGGAGGTGTTCGCGTTCTCCACATCGCTGACCAGGCTCACGGCGGTGCTGTCGCACCGCTCGGCCGAGGTGGCGCTGGCGCGGGCCAACGCAAAGGTCGTCGACCGGTACGGCGGCACGCACCTGGGCCGATGTGTCGGCGACCTGTTGTCCCCGCCGCATGGCAACGCGCTGCGCGGCGCGGTGGTGATCATCGCCTCCGACGGCTGGGACAGCGATCCTCCCGATGTCCTGGAGCACGCCCTCGGCCGGATCAAGCGCCGCGCCGCGGTGCTCATCTGGCTCAACCCGCGCGCGGCGCAGTCCGGGTTCGAGCCGCTGGCCGGGTCGATGTCCGCCGCACTGCCGTACTGCGATCTGTTCCTGCCCGCGCACTCGCTGACCGGCCTGCAGGAGCTATTCCTGGCGATGGCACGGGAGCCATCGCGAGCAAGTTAGTTCTCCATCCGCCAGGTAATGATCTTCAACCTGCCGCTCCCGTCCCGAACCGCCGTGGTCAACTGGTTCGACGACGGTGTGGCCAACGCGACCTCGCTGACCGCCCCCGCCTGACTGCCGCTATCTCCCGTTCGATTGATGGGACCGGCAGGATCAACATCGAAGCTGATCAACTTCAACGCCCCGTTACCGGCCCGCACCGCCGTCACGAACCGTGTCGCAGAGGACCGCGAAACGGCAATTTGCGTGGCTTCCCCGGCTTGCGAACCACTGTCGCCGAGACGCTGAATGGTCGTACCGTTCCCCGAAATACCCCAGCTGATGAGTTGGAGGGTACCGCTCGCCGTCCGTACTGCGGTGACGCCGCCGGCCATCGCGATCTCCGATACCGCCCCGGCTTGCGAACCACTGTCGCCGAGACGCTGAATGGTCTTTCCGTCCCCCGAAATACTCCAAGTGATGAGCTTGAGCGTTCCGCTGGCCGTCCGTACCGCGGTCACGACAATCCCCGATCGCTGGCTTACCGAGGCCACCTTGATGAGACTGACCTCACCGGCTTGCTCACCGCTGTCGCCAAGCCGCGTGAGCTGCCCGCCGAGGCTGACTTGCCAAGTAATCAGCTTGAGTTTGCCTGCCCCCGTCCTCACGGCGGTTACAAGATCCGCATTCGAGCCGGGTACGGGGTGCACGGCGATCACGCTGACCGCCCCCGCCTGACCCTCGCTGTCATCGAGGCGCGTAATTGGACCGGTCCCCAACCCGTCGTCCCAGGAGATGAGCATCAGATTTCCGCCACCATCGCGCACGGCAGTGATCGTCCGATTTCGGACCCTCGTCACCGCGATTGCGGAAACAGCCCCCGCCTGTTCGCCGCTATCGGGGCCACGGGAAACCGTGGGGCCCCCCGTTTGCCAGTTGATCAATTTCAGATTCCCGGCTTGTGTCCGCACCGCTGTCAGCGAGAAGAATCCGAGCTCCTGCAATGTGATAAGGGTGGCCGCGCCAGCATCAGACCCGCTGTCGTCGATGCGAGTGAATGTAGTCATTTCGAAACGCTCCTTTACGTTCGCCCGAGCGATCGCTCGTGGTGGTTGCACAGTCCAACCCGCACAGTGCGGAAGATCCCGAGTAGCCCGGTACCCGAATCCTGACCGTGCTGCGATCACCAATCGGGTAACGGGCCTACTTCATGGGTCCCGTGCGGAGGCCTACTCGGGAGCCGGACGCGCGGAGGCGCGCGTTGCCCGTGCCAGCACCTGCGGGCCGGTCGTCAGCGCCTTTCGCCATGGCGCGACACCGTCGATCTCAACCTCGATGGAGATACTGAGCACAGTCCGGATGAGCACGATCAACCCGAGAATGGCCGCATCCTCCAGGGAAGGCGTAGCGGTGACGGTCTTGACGATATCGGCGGCGACGAGCAACTCGAGACCGAGCAGGATGGCCCCACCCAGTGTCTCCCGCAAGGTCTTGAAAGCGCGGCGACCATCTGCCGTTCGTTGCCACGTCACGGCGGCCAGGGCGAATGCATAGAGGAAGCCCACGACCATGGACACGACGCCGAGCAGTTCGAAGGACTTCGTTGCCCCTTCGAAGAATTCGTTCAAATGCATGCGTTTGGGCTACTCGGGTGTTGGCAACCGGTCGCGGCGTCGCTCCAGCAGCGCGCGAACGACCGAGATGACCCCGGGCAGGATCGACAGGAACACGATCAGCAGGATCATCAGCTCGAGGTGATTCTTGACGAACGGAACGTTGCCGAGGAAATAGCCCAGCAGCGTTACGCCGGCGCCCCACAGGATGCCGCCGACGATGTCGAACCCGAGGAACACCGGGTAACGCATGTAGGACACACCGGCGAGCACCGGGGTGAAGGTCCTCACGACGGGCACGAACCGGGCCAGGATGATGGTCTTCGGGCCGTGTTTTTCGAAGAACGCGTGCGACTGGGTGACGTAGTGCTTCTTGAAGAAGCGGGAGTCTTCCTTGTCGAACAGCGCCGGCCCTATTCGGCGCCCGATGAAGTACGCGGTCTGGTCGCCGAGCACCGCGACCACCGCGACGCAGACCACCAGCACCCAGATATTGACCGGCGGGTTGGGCGCCGCCGCCAGCAGACCGCCGGTGAACAGCAGCGAGTCGCCGGGTAGCAGCGGAAACAGCAGCCCGGTCTCGATGAAGACGATGACCAGAATCCCGGGCAGGACCGCGGATGCGAACAGCCCGCCCTCGCCCAACCAGTACATCGGGTCCATGAAGCTCGGCAGGGCCATCACGGCGGTGTTCATGAGGCTCCAAGATACCGGCGACTACTGGCCGCACCCGAATCGACGCAGTTTGAGATACTGCGGGAGATATCTGAATCAGCCGAGAGGAACGCTCATGCCCATCGCAACGCCCGAGGTCTACGCCGAGATGCTGGGCCGTGCCAAGGAGCACTCGTTCGCATTCCCGGCCATCAACTGCGTCGGCTCGGAGAGCCTCAACGCCGCGATAAAGGGGTTCGCCGACGCGGGCAGCGACGGCATCATCCAGTTCTCCACCGGCGGGGCCGAGTTCGCCTCCGGCCTCGGGGTGAAGGACATGGTGACGGGCGCGGTGGCGCTGGCCGAGTTCGCCCACATCATCGCCGACAAGTACCCGATCACCGTCGCGCTGCACACCGACCACTGTCCGAAGGACAAGCTGGACACCTATGTGCGGCCGCTGCTGGCCATCTCGGCCGAACGCGTCGCGGCCGGCAAGAACCCGCTGTTCCAGTCGCACATGTGGGACGGCTCGGCGGTGCCGATCGACGAGAACCTGGCCATCGCGCAGGAGCTGCTGAAGGCCGCCGCGGCCGCCAAGATCATCCTCGAGGTGGAGATCGGCGTGGTCGGCGGTGAAGAAGACGGCGTCGAGGCCGAGATCAACGAGAAGCTCTACACCACGCCCGATGATTTCGAGAAGACCATCGATGCGCTGGGCGGCGGCGAGCACGGCAAGTACCTGCTGGCCGCGACGTTCGGCAACGTGCACGGCGTGTACAAGCCGGGCAACGTCAAGTTGAAGCCGGAGGTGCTCGCCGAGGGCCAGAGGGTGGCCGCGGCCAAGCTCGGATTACCGGACGGCTCAAAGCCTTTCGACTTCGTCTTCCACGGCGGTTCGGGTTCGCTGAAGTCCGAGATCGAGGATTCGCTCCGCTACGGCGTGGTCAAGATGAACGTCGACACCGACACCCAGTACGCGTTCACCCGCCCGCTCGCCGGGCACATGTTCACGAACTACGACGGTGTGCTGAAGGTCGACGCCGAGGTCGGCAACAAGAAGGCCTACGACCCACGCAGCTACCTGAAGAAGGCCGAGGCGTCCATGGCCGAGCGCGTCATCGAGGCGTGCGACGACCTGCACTGCGCGGGCCGCTCGGTTTCCGCCGGCTAGTCGCGATTTCGGCGTGGTGAGTTGCGCTGAGCGCGACTGATCACGCCGAAATCGCTCAGTTGTTGGGCGCCTGGCAGATCTTCCACTGCTCGTCGCGGAACTGCAGATCGAAGCTGCGCGTCGAGCGGGTCTGCGGCGCATAGGCCATGAATGTGGTGACGTTGGCCTCGGCGTGGTCGCCGTTGATCACCACCTCGTCGATGCTGGCGACCACGGGATACCGCTTGGCCGCGGCGACTCGGGAATGAGTGTCGGCCCACGCGCGCTCGTTGTAGTTGACGTAGTTGTCGCGGGTGGCTCCGCAGGTGATGCTGCGCAGCGTGGCCAGGTCACCCTTCTGGATCGCGACGTCGAAATTCTGGATCGTCGAGCGGACCATTTCCTCCTGCGACACCCTGGACTCTGAGCCGCGGGTCACCAGCACGGTGCCCAGCACCGCGACCGCCACCAGCGCAGCGATGACCAACAGCAACGCGATCACCCACCCCCAGCTGCGTGGCCGCCCCGGTGGGCGGGGGGCGTCGCCTCGGGGCGGGATGAGCTGCGGCACAGCCACTTTCGACTGAGCCATCGGCTCGGTGTTAGCCGCCGCGGCGGCAGCGCCGGCCGAAGCGTCGGGCACCGACATGATCTCGGTGGCGGGGTCGGGCGGGGTGTCGATCTTCTGCGTCGATCCCGCATCGAAACCGGACGGCGCGGTGAACCGGCGCTCGGCCGGCGGCTCCGCCGTCGGTGGGTCCGGCTCGGGTCCCGACGGTGCCAGCACCTCCGTTACGGGCTCGGACTCCGGATCCGGTTGGTCGGCCTGCTCGGCGGGTTCGCCCGCCGTCGGCTCGTTGCCCTCATCAGGCCCTGATGGGTTCGACATCCCTGCTGCGGTCCTCCCTTGCGACGCCCATGCTGGAGCTTATCCATCCCCACCGGCCGATGCTGCGGGCCGCCGTCGCTTCCCGCACGGCACAATAGGCCCATGACGCAGATGGGTGATCTCCTGGGACCACAACCGGTACTGCTCCCCGGCGACAGCGAGGCCGAGGCCGAACTGGCCGCCAACGAAAATCCCGCCATCGTCGCCGCTGCGCATCCGTCGGCATCGGTGGCGTGGGCGGCACTCGCCGAGGACGCGCTGGCCGACGACAAGGCCATCACCGCCTACGCCTATGCCCGCACCGGATATCACCGCGGGCTGGACCAGTTGCGCCGCAACGGATGGAAGGGCTTCGGGCCAGTCCCGTACCGCCACGAACCCAACCGCGGATTCCTGCGCTGTGTGGCCGCGCTGGCGCGCGCCGCGGATGCGATCGGCGAAACCGACGAATATGCGCGGTGTCTGGATCTGCTCGACGACTGCGACCCCGCGGCCCGCTCCGAACTCGGGCTGAGCTAACGGCTCACCACTGCGCTTCGCACTTGCAATCGGCGGCGCCGTCGGGCGGCTCCACCTGGACTGTCGCATGGGCCAGTCCGCGGGCCGTGAGCACCGCGCGGGCATCGTCGAGCACCCGCGCGGAATCCGCATTTGTGGTCAAGTGTGCGGTCACCATGTCCTTGCCGGGAACCAGGGTCCACACGTGCAGGTCGTGCACCTCGGTGACGCCCTCGACGGCGCACAGCGCGGTGCGCAGCTCCTCGACGTCGATGTGGCTGGGCGAGGACTCCGAGAGGATCCGCAGTGCGGCGCGGGCCAGCGAAATCGCGCGCGGCAGCACCCACAGCGCCACGAAGACGGCGACGACCACGTCGGCGTACGGCCAGTGCGTCGTCACCGTCACGATGCCCGCGATCAGCACGCCGATGCTGCCGACGGTGTCCGCAACGACCTCCATGTAGGCGCCCTTGACCGCCAGGCTTTCCTCGGCGTGCGACCGCAGCAGCAGCACCACGACGGCGTTGGCCGCCAGGCCGGCCAGTGCGACGACGATCATCGGCACGCCCGGGATCTCGGGTGCGTCACCGAGCCGTTTGAACGCCTCGTAGAGGATGAATGCGGCCACCCCGAGCAGCAGCACCGCGTTGGCGACGGCGGTGAACACCTCGGCGCGGTGCCAACCGTAGGTTCGCGCGGGCGACGCGCTGCCGTGGCGGGCGAGCAGCACCGCGCTCAGACCCATGAACATGGCGACGAGGTCGGTCAGCATGTGTCCGGCGTCGGCCAGCAATGCAATCGAATTGATCAGCAGCGCGGTCGTCAGTTCCAGGACGAAGAAGCCGGTCAGGATCGCGGCGGAGATGACCATCCGGCTGACACGGGCATCGGCGTGACTGTGATCGTGGCCGGCACCCATGTTCTGCAATCTATGCGGAAAGACGCATATGTCGCAAGCCGTCGCTCACAACCAGGCAGACCAGAACCGCGTGAGCCCTCCGCCTCGCTGCACCAGGTACCTATCCACGCCGGAGAAGTCGAAGAACCAGAGCACGATATCCCAGAACCACTGGTTGAGCGTGGGTGTCAACAGGAGGATCAGCACGATGAAGAAGCCCCACTGCTTGACGGGCTCCAGGCTGCGTCGGGTCCGCGCGCTCAGATGCGGCTCCAGCGCACCGTAGCCGTCCAGGGGCGGAATCGGCAATAGGTTCAGCACGACCGCGGTCACCTGCAGGAAACCCAGGAACGCCATCCCGGCCCAAAAGACCTCGTGCGCCGGCTCGTACAACAGCCGCGTCAACACCAGTAGCAGCACCGCGAAAACGATGTTCGTGAACGGACCGGCCAGGCTGACCAGAGTCTTCTGGCGCGGCGTCATCCACGATGTCCGCACATACACGGCGCCGCCCGGCAGCCCGATGCCGCCCAGCGCGACGAACAGCACCGGCAGGCCGAGGGATAGCAGCGGATGCGAGTACTTCAGCGGGTTCAGCGTCAGGTAGCCGCGCACCTCGACGTCGTGGTCGCCGAACCGCCACGCGGTGAACGCGTGGGCGAACTCATGCAGGCATAGCGTCACCAGCCAGCCGGCGATGACGAAGATGAACACCCCGACATAGGCCATCGGCCGGACAGTCGCCGCGGCCAGCCACGCCAGCACCCCGCCGAGCACCGTGATCGCGACGAGTGCCAGGAAGATCGGGCTCGGGACGTACCGACTGGTGCACCGGACGGATGCTCACAAGTCGACGCTACCGGCTGCCGCGGTCTGCTCCCGCGAGTTCTGCGTCAGGGCTGTGCCATCGCCGCAACCACGACCCTGGTGCAGAAATCGCGGGCTAGGAAGCGCTCAACGAACCCGAAGCCAACCCTCGGTGTGTCGATAGAACGTCGACCGCTTGACCGGCCGCGGCGCGGGCACCCCGTCGCGGATCACCTGCGCGCCGGTGGTTCCCAGCTGGGCCGCCCGTCCGGTCACCCAGCGCCGGGGCCGGCCGCGACCGGACAGCACGGCGGCGCGAAGCCCGGGCATCCTCAGCGTCGGCTCGATACGCACGCCGGGCACGTCGCCGTCGAACAGCACCGTGTCGTCGACCACCGCCTCACCGTGCAGCATCGTTCGGGCTGGGGAACCGGTCCATTCCGCGGCGCCGACGACGACCGTGCCGGTCTCGTCGCGGATCAGCGGCACCCGCCGTGCGACCCCGGATATCGCGCGGCGGGCGGTGCGAGAGCTCGGCGTGTGGGCCACCTCGACGTCCAGGCGGTCGGCGCGCAGCAGCCGGGTCAGCACTGCGGCTAGGTCGCCATCAGACCCCACCACGATGACCCGCTTGCAAGCGTCGATGTCGTCGAGGCTCACGGTCGGCAGCCCGCGAAGCGAGCGCGGCAACCGCCGGCCGCCGAACAGCGACACCACGACATCGGCGGTGGTCAAGACAGCTCCTCGCAAACCGCTGGGATAGGGTGATTCACCTCAGGTGTAAACGGATTCCCCCCAATGCGCCAACGCCTTCAGCTGTTCGAGCATCCGCTGAATTCGTACGTTGCCAAAAGCCCAGGCATGACGCGCTTCATCCTCGACCTCGTGATGGGTATGTCCTGGACTGCCGGTACTCATGTCTCCTGCTCCGCTGGTGTTTGAACTGCCACACCGCACGTCGGCAGCGTGCGCGTGCACCCAAGGATGCTCACAACAGCCCCGTTTTCCAGTCGGCCTCCGCAACGGCCTTGGCCTCGCGCAGGGTCGTCGTCGGGTTGTCCAGGGTGCTGGTGAGCGCGGCACCGGCCACGCTCTTGCTGACCACCCATCTGCGTCCGCTGCGCACCGCCCGGTAGGTCAGCTGGTCATTCCCAACCCATGTGCTCATGGCGTAATGGCCGGTTCCGATGCGATACCACTGGTTCTGATGGGTTGTCCTCATTGAGCTCGGTTCGCCTCCCAGAATCGGCGGTACAAAGAACAACATGCATCGCTGGCCGCTTAGTCCACCCGCCTCCCGCGGCATCAACCCACTGCTACCCCAGCTGGTCGACACCATCCAAAGCCGCAACCTGCAAACCGTCACCCAGGCCGACGATTTCACCTCACAACCAATTCACCACCGGCCGACCGGTTCTCGACCCTGCTTCCAGTGGTGTGTCAGTCGAGGCCGAGAGGGGGACACGCTGCTCAGCGTCCGGTGAGCCGGGCCGGGTTCAGTGCCCGAGCCCGGGTCGATCCTGCAGTGCGGGCGCCGCGGCGGCCAGCAGCGCATCCCGATCGCCGGTCAACGGCGGGTAGATCCGTTGGGTGTTGATCGTGTGCTTGGTGGCCTTGGCCTCCGCGCCGCGTGACACCACCCGGCGATCCCAGCCCTCTGTATAGACCGCGCCGGCCGGGCCGAGATCAAGAACCGTGACGTACCAGGGGATCCGCAGCGCCAACATCGGCTCGCCGACGAGATCGCTGATGACGTTGTAGCCGGCGTAGCGGCCCATTGGACGGCCGTGCTGACACGACATAACCGACAGGTGTTGATCGTCCATCTTCGCGGCAGCCACATCGCCGGCCGCGAAAACGCCGGGCACGCCGATGACCCGCAGATAGTCGTCGACCGGCAGACGTCCGAGTCGGTCCCGCTCGACCGGAAGTTGCGCGGTCAATGGGCTGGCCCGCATCCCGGCACACCAGACCACTGTCGCCGCCGGCACCCTCTCACCGGACGACAGCATCACACCGTGTTCGTCGACGGCGGCGACTCGCACCCCGGTCAATGCCTCAACGCGGTTGGCCGACAAAGCCGACTCGATCACCGGTCGCGCCGAGTCACCCATATCGGAGCCGACCTTCGGACTGTGGTCGATCAACACCACCCGCGGCGCGATATCGCGACCGGCGAACACCGCCGCGAGTCTGCCCGGCAGCTCAGTAGCGGCTTCGATGCCGGTCAGTCCGGCACCGACCACGACCACCGTCGCCAATTCAGGCGTCACCGGGCCATCGGCGAGCCGAGCCAAATGACGGGTCAGCGCCATCGCGTCGTCGTAGGTGTCGACGTCGAAACCGAACTCCCGCAGACCCGGAATGTTGGGCTTGAACACCTGGCTACCCGCCGCCAGGACCAGTCGGTCATACCCATGTGTCCCGGTTTGGCCGCCACCACCCACGGCGGTGACCGTTCGCGCGACCGGATCGATCGCCGTCACCTTCGCGGTGATATGCGCGACGCCGACCGGATCGAGCACGCCGGCGAGCGGGATGCGACACGCGCTGAGGTCGGCCTCATAGTTACGGACCCGGATGTCATGGAACGGCTTGGCGCTGAGCACGGTGACGTTGACCGTGCCCGCCGGCACCGCGAGCTCATCAAGTCGCCGTGCGGCGCCCAGCGCAGCCCACAACCCGGCGAAACCGGAGCCGACAACGACGACGTCGCTCATGCGTTCAAGGTCACATGGATCCGGTGCTAAGCATCACGGGCGTGGCGGCTACCGGGCGGCATGGGCGTTTTCATCGGCGTCAGTCTGACACCCGCGGCGGCCCCGCGTTAGACGATTGCGTGCCGATCCTCGCCTTGTCTGAACAACATGCAGACTCAACCGACCACAACGGTCACTGCAATCATGGCCGGACTGTCCCGGGATGCTGATGCTCCGAAGATCCTCGAATACGCGCCTGGCGTCGAAGGCGTCATCAGCGACATCGAAGCCGTCCTCCCCGACGTCGAGCGCCTCTTGATGCTGCTCCAGCTGCTCGACGATCGCCGCCCACATCGACTGCGGGACAACGGAGTGCACCACATCGATGATCTGGTCCAGCTGGCCTTCAGCTCGAGGACGTCGGTGCCCCGCTCACGCCCGTCGACGACGGACTGCGGCTTCTCGGCGGCTCGCAGGCTGGTCTCCACACTGACCTATACCACCACCCCGCCGCGGTTGGGCACGTCGTCCACGTTGCGATGGTCTCGTAGAGTCGCGCCATGACCGTGCTGCGTTCAATCCTGCTTTTCGTGCTGGCCGCTGTCGCGGAAATTGGTGGTGCGTGGCTGGTCTGGCAGGGGGTGCGCGAGCATCGCGGCTGGATCTGGATCGGCGCCGGTGTCGTCGGGCTGGGTGCATACGGCTTTGTCGCCACCCTGCAACCCGAGGCGCACTTCGGGCGCATCCTCGCCGCATACGGCGGCGTGTTCGTCGCTGGCTCACTCGCCTGGGGCATGGCGCTGGATGGGTTCAGACCCGATCGCTGGGATGTCACCGGCGCCCTGATCTGCCTGATCGGAGTCGCCGTCATCATGTACGCCCCACGCAGCACCTAACGCACCACCCGAACGAGACTGCAATACGTAGTCACCGCCCGTGGACGCATTTGATGCCTATGTGTGCGTTGTCTGCTCGAAGCAGGGCGCTTGGCCGGACGGTCGTTCAGCGACGGTGCGCCAGTCACGTTCGGCGTACTTCGCCCAACGTGTCGCGGTGGTGATTTCGACCGTTCCGAGGCGAGGCGGATCAGGGCGGTGTTACGACCCCGCGCGGGTTAATCCCGTGCTGCTTAAGTCGATTCGCGAGTATGCCGGCATCGACTGGCCGATTCGGTGTTCGGCCGGGGAAAAGCAATCCGGTCGAGATTTCCGGTTCCGGCAGCGTCGAGCGGGGACGAGGGCATGGAAGCTGCGAGAGCAACTCCGCCAGGATGGACGGCAGCAAGGGTTCGTGATCGGTCAGGTTGAGATAATGATCGCCGGATCGTTCAGAGATCTGTTTACGAGTAATTGCAAGTACCCGGATCAGATTGATTCCGTACAGAAGCATCAACGCCCCGCCGGCACGGAGGTCGATGTCGATCGTGCTGTCGGCGAGGCAACGGTGCAACTGTTCGAGTTGTTCGTCTTCGTTGAGAAAGACGGTTGGCTGTGCCGGTTTGACAGCCGGAGCCGAGACGCCGGTGGTGAGGCCCGCGTTGATTGGCCCAGTGCAGAAACTGTCGGATCTCGCGATGTCGCGTTGCGCGGTGGCCAGCCAGTTGTCCGGAGTCGGACGGCAGGCGTCAAAGGTACGCCGCCGGAACACGGGTGCGGTGACATCCGTGACCTGCGATCTCACGCCAAAGCGGGGGCACTATCCTATGGCGTGGCCATAGTGACACGGCAAGAAGTATGAATTTTCGACGACAGCACGCAGCTAGCACGGTGATTCACCCTCCAGCCCGGATCCCGCTCTGATCTGGGTAAACGGGTAGCTCACCGGCTGCACCACAATAAGCGGGAGAAATGCCATGCCGGCAATCGTGCTCATCGGCGCCCAATGGGGCGACGAGGGCAAGGGAAAGGCCACCGATCTGCTCGGTGGCCGCGTGCAGTGGGTTGTGCGCTATCAGGGCGGCAACAACGCCGGGCACACCGTCGTCCTGCCTACCGGAGAGAACTTCGCGCTGCATCTCATCCCGTCGGGGATCCTGACCCGCGGCGTCACCAACGTCATCGGCAACGGCGTGGTGGTCGATCCCGGTGTGCTGCTTGCCGAGCTCGAGGGGCTGCAGGACCGCCGGGTCGACACCGAGCGGCTACTGATCTCCGCCGACGCGCACCTGCTGATGCCGTATCACGTCGCCATCGACAAGGTCACCGAGCGCTACATGGGCAGCAAGAAGATCGGCACCACCGGCCGCGGCATCGGGCCGTGCTACCAGGACAAGATCGCCCGCCTCGGGATCCGCGTCGCCGATGTGCTCGACGAGGCGCTGTTGGCCCAAAAGATCGAGGCCGCACTGGAACTCAAGAACCAGATACTTGTCAAGATCTACAACCGCAAGGCGCTGGAACCCGCCGAAGTGGTCGACACGCTGCTCGAGCAGGCCGGCGGTTTCAAACACCGCATCGCCGACACCCGGCTGCTGCTCAACTCCGCGCTGGAAAACGGGGAGACGGTCCTGCTGGAGGGCTCTCAGGGCACGCTGCTCGACGTTGACCACGGCACCTACCCGTATGTGACGTCGTCCAACCCGACCGCAGGCGGCGCGGCCGTCGGCTCCGGTATCGGCCCGACCCGCATCACCACCGTGCTGGGCATCCTGAAGGCCTACACCACCCGCGTGGGTTCGGGTCCGTTCCCCACCGAGCTGTTCGACGAGAACGGCGAGTACCTGGCCAAGACCGGCGGCGAGGTCGGGGTGACGACGGGCCGGCGCCGCCGGTGCGGCTGGTTCGACGCAGTGATCGCGCGCTACGCCACCCGCGTCAACGGCATCACCGACTACTTCCTGACCAAGCTCGACGTGCTGTCCAGCCTCGAAACGGTGCCGGTGTGCGTGGGCTACACCGTCGACGGCAAGCGCACCGACGACATGCCGATGACCCAGAGCGATATCGCCCGCGCCGAACCGATATATGAGGAACTGCCCGGCTGGTGGGAGGACATCTCCGACGCCCGCGAGTTCGACGACCTGCCCGCCAAGGCGCGCGATTACGTGCTGCGCCTGGAAGGGCTTGCTGGAGCGCATGTTTCGTGCATCGGCGTCGGTCCCGGCCGCGACCAGACCATTGTCCGCCGCGATGTCCTCGCGGCTCGCTGATGAGCGACGATCCGCGACTCGTCGACCCCGATTACGAGAAGCACGGCGGTTTCCCGCAATTCGAGCCGGCCAAGCCCGGACCGGGATTCGCGCGGTTCCTCACGGCGATGCGGCGGGCCCAGGACCTCGCGGAGTCGGCCAACCCGGATAGCGACACGTGGGACATCGCCGCCGACCGCGTAGAGGAGCTGGTCAAGCTGCTCGATCCGTTCGAGGCACCCGAGGGCGTCGGCCCGGCCAACCGGACCCCGGAACTGCCGGGGGCGGGCAGCCTGTTGATGCCGCCGTGGTCGGTGATGAAGTTCGAACCCGAGGGTGTCGAGCTCGGGGTGCAGTTCAGCCGTTACCACGTCGGCGGTAACTCCGCCGTGCACGGAGGTGTGCTGCCACTGCTGTTCGACTCGGTTTTCGGCATGGTGATCCACGCCGCCGGACGACCGATCAGCCGAACCGCGTTCCTGCACGTCGACTACCGCAGGGTGACGCCGATCGACACTCCGCTGACCGCACGCGGTCACGTCACGTCGGCGGAGGGCCGCAAGGCATTCGTCTCGGCCGAACTGAGCGATCCCGAGGGTAATCTGCTCGCCGAAAGCAACGGGCTGATGGTGAGATTGCTTCCGGGACAGCCCTAGCTCTGACACCATGACGGCGTGACGAATAGCCGCACCGCCCGCACCGTCCGCAGCTTGACCACGCCCCGTGCTGCGGCGGTGGCGGGTGTCTTGTTTGCATTGCTCTTCGGCACCGCGCTCATCCTGATTCGCACGGCGCTGCCCGAGGGTGCCGCACCGGGTTCCCAATGGCTGGATTCCGGGAGCAGCCGAATCAAGGTTTCTTCGACGCTGATGCCGTTCGCGGGTATCGCATTCCTGTGGTTCATCGGTGTCGTGCGCGACGGCTTCGGACGCTACGAGGACAAGTTCTTCTCGACGGTATTCGTGGGCAGCGGGCTGCTGTTCCTGGCGATGACATTCGTGTCATCCGCTGTCGGCGCCGGATTGGTGGCCAGCAACCTCGTTGCCGATTCCGCGACCAAATCCGCAGTGGCCACCTTTGGGCAGATGGTGCTGCTGGCACTGTCCAAAACCTACGCGTTGAGGATGGCGGCGGTTTTCATGATCTCGCTGGCGACCATCTGGCTGCGCACCGGCCTGATGCCGCGCTGGCTGGTCGGGCTGACTTACCTTGTGGCGCTTGCACTTCTGATCGCCAGTGATATCAGCATGTGGATCACACTTGCGTTCCCGACCTGGGTGCTGCTGGTCAGCGTGCTGATCCTGGTGCGGGCCGGCGTGATCGACCTGCACTTCGACGACGACGAACACGAGACACCACGGCGCCGGTCCCGCTAGCCGCGCGATTATTTGCGAACGCACAGATCATTGTGTGAGTTGCAAATTCCCCGAATTGCCGTGCGCGCGACCTAGTATTGACGCCCAGGTCACTCGATTCGGCAAGGCGGTGGCATGCCCGATACCTACGACGTCGTCGTGGTCGGTTCCGGCCCGACCGGCTGTACCGCCGCAATCTTTTTCGGCCGCAAGGGATTACGGGTTGCGCTGCTCGAATCGCATAGAGATCCGAATTTCTACAAGCAGTTGTGCACGCACAGCATGCGGTCCAGCGCAGTGCCGACGATCCGACGGCTCGGTCTTGACACCGAGCGCTGGAGAGAATGGGTGCAGTGCGCCATTATGAAAACGGCTGGACGAAAGACGGTTGGTTCCACGAGCGCGGCACGGACGGACAGCACGGCTACAACATTCGGCGGCTGACCCTGGACCCGTTCATGCGGGCCACCGCCGCTGAGGTGCCCGGCGTGGACCTGATGATGGGCGCCCGGGTCCGGGACTTGACCACCGATGGCAGCGGGCGCGTCGATGGTGTCATCGCTGAAATCGGCGGCGAACGACAACGAATCAGCGGCAGGCTGGTGGTCGGCGCCGACGGGTATATGTCGAAGGTCGCCGAGCTGGCGGGGCTTCCGAGCAAGATCTCGCCCAACTACATCTTCTGCAACGACGACGGCGTCACCATGATGGCCGCCTTCCTGAATAAGGATCGGCTCGCCGAATTCGGCGGCGATCGTGAAGCGGCGCTGCTCGGTTCATTCGCCGAACTGCCCTGCGGCCCGGACCTATCCGCGGCGGAGCGCGCGTCGGACGTCATCGGAACGACCGACTACCCAAGCGTCACCCGCAGGCACATCGTCGCGCCGGGGGTGGCTCTCATCGGCGACGCCGCGATGGTGGGCGACCCGTTGTGGGGAACCGGCTGCGGATGGACTTTTCAATCCGCGGAGTGGCTTGCCGACGCGGTGTCGGACGCCCTGCGATCCGGGAGGAGCCGTGACGTCGACATCTCGGCACGCCGCTACCAGCGCAAGCATCACCGCAAGCTGTTCCCGCACCAGCTCATCAACATCGACTTCAGCCAAAAGCGGAAGTTCAACCTGATACAGCGGCTGGCCTACGCCGGCGCCGTGCGTGATCAGAAGGTGGCCGACCGGGTGGTCAAGGTTGCCACCCGCAACGCCTCGCCCCTGACACTCTTCGATCCGCTCCTACTCGGCCGCGCGGCAATCGCGTCGCGCAGACCACTCACTCCAGCAGCCGCAGCGCCGACGACGGGCACAGCTTGACCGCTTCGCGGACGCGGTCCTCTTCACCGTCGGGCACTTCCTCGGCGAGCAGCACCACGACGCCGTCGTCGTCCTGATCGAACACCGCGTCGGCCGACAGCACGCAGTTGCCCGCGCCGATGCACAGCTCACGGTCCGCTTCGATCTTCACCACGTCACCTCCAGCGATCTCAACCCGTAAATGAAGTGAAACGACCGGAACTGCACGTTGTTGAAGTCCTCGGCCAGACCGAGTTTCGGGAATCGGCGCAGCAGCGCCGGGAACGCGATCCGCATCTCCATGCGGGCCAGCGGCGCGCCGAGGCAGTGATGCACACCGTGCCCGAACGCGAGATGTCCGGGCGCGCCGCGCCGGACGTCCAGGGTGTCCGGGTCGGCGATGAAGTCCGGGTCGCGGTTGCCCGACGGCAGCGAGGCGAACACCAACTGGCCGGCGGGGATCGTCACGCCCGCCACCTCGACCTCGCTGGCGGTGATTCGCGGTATCGCGGTGTGCAGGATCGACAGCCAGCGCAACAGTTCCTCGACGGCAGGTCCGACGGCGTCGGGATTCTCCCGCACCGCCGCCAGCTGATCGGGGTGCCGAAGCAGGGCCAGCGTGCCCAACCCCAGCATGTTCGACGTCGTTTCGTGCCCGGCCAGCAGGAGCAGGCTCGCGATGCCGATGAGCTCGTCGTCGGTCAGCTCATCGCCGTGCTCGCGGACCAGCATGCCCAGCATGTCCTCGCCGGGGTCGCGCCGGGCTGCCGCCACCAGCGTGCGCATGTAGTCGCGGCCCTGACGCTGCAGCTCCAGCCGCTCGGGGATGGGAGCGGACAGGTCGAGCTGGCGCGCGGAGCGCCGCTGGAAGTCTTCGCGGTCGGTATAGGGCACGCCGAGCAGCTCACAGATCACCAGCGACGGAATCGGCAGCGCGAAGTGTGCCACCAGATCCGCCGGCGGACCGTGGCCTTCCATGCGGTCGAGTTGTTGCTCGACGATCTCGACGATCCGCGGCTCCAGCCGCTTCATCCGCCGGACGGTGAACTCGCCGGTGAGCATGCGGCGCAGCCGTTGATGTTCGGGTGGGTCGAGGCCGAGCAGGTTGCCCGCCCTGGCTTCGGCCTGCTCGTCTTCCGGCACGGCGGGCGCGCCGGGCAACACGAAACCGGGCGGACGGCCGTTGCGGAAATGTTCGTGGTCGGCCAGTACCTCTTTGACGTCCTCGTGCCGGGTGACGAGGTACACCTGCATCCCGAAGGCGTTGACCACCGTGCGCACGCCGGACGCTTCCCGGATCTCGCGGAGTTCGGGCGTCGGGTCGAAGGCGTTGCGACGCATGTGTAGCGGCGGCAGGGTTGGCGCCTCGGTCATATCCCGACGCTACCCGGGGAACACGAACTGCTCGATGAGCGTGTTGACGAGCTGCGGGTTCTCCAACGCGGCCAGGTGGGCGACTCCTTCGAGCACGGCGATGGCCGCGCCGGGAATCGCTTCGGCCATCGCGATCGTCTCGGTCAGCGGGAACGTCGCGTCCTCCACACCGGCGACCACGAGCACCGGCGTGGTCACCCGGCCCAGCAACGCCCGCTGATCCGGCCGCGCCGGCACCACGCTGCGCACCGCCCACGCGCTGGAGGAAACATCGACCGACTGCACCGAATCCCGTACGAACGCGACCACTTCGGGCCGCGTCCGAAACGTCGTCGGGCCCAGAAACGCCTTGAGCACCGACCGGGTCAGCGGCGGGCGGATCCCGCCGAGCAGTCTGGCCACCCGCAGCAGAAACCCGTATTCGATCTTCTGCCGGGTGCCGGCCGCCGAGGCGGTGCAGTTCATCAGTACCGCCCGGCCGATCCGATCGGGATACATCGCGGCGAAGGTGCCGCCGATCATGCCGCCCCACGAGTTGCCGATGACGTGGGCCCGCTCGATGCCGAGGCCGTCGAGAATATCGACCACACACCGCGCGCACTCGTCGAAACTGAATGGTGCGGTGAGTTTTTCGCTCCCGCCGTGTCCCGGCGGATCAACCAGGACGACGCGGCGATCACCGCCGAAGTGGTCGGCTTGTCCGGCCCACATATCGCCCGTCATCAACAGGCTGGGCCAGAACAGCATCGCGTCGCCGGAAGGGTTGCCGCTGACCCGGACGTGCACCCGGCCGAGCACGGTGTCGAGCCGGACGACTTGCACGACCCGACGCTAGCGCTCCTCCCGCAGGCCAGGCCACCAGATTCGCGGACCGATCAGTGTGAACAACGCCGGAATGATGACGGTGCGCACGACGAAGGTGTCCAGCAGGATGCCGAGGCCGACGATGATCCCGATCTGGGTGAGGACGATTAGGGGAAGCACGCCCAGGACGCAGAAGACCGCGGCCAGCACGATGCCCGCGCTGGTGATGACTGCGCCGGTCGCCGAGACGGCCCGCACGATGCCTGCCCGCGTGCCGTGGTGCGGCGTCTCCTCGCGGGCCCGGGTGACCAGAAAGATCGTGTAGTCGACACCGAGCGCGACCAGGAACAGCAACGCGAACAGCGGCGTCGCGTTGTCCAGTGCCGGAAACCCGAACACGTGCACGCTGGCCCAGCCGCCCAGCCCGAGCGCGGCCAGCGCGCCCAGCACCGTCACCGCGACAAGGATCACCGGTGCGAGCGCCGAGCGCAGCAGCACGTAGAGGACCAGCAGCACGACGGCGAGGATGGCCGGGATGACGATCTGCCGGTCGCGTACGGCGGCCGCGCTGGCATCGAGGGCCTGCGCATCCGATCCACCCACCAGTGCGGCCGGATCGACCTTTTGGACCGAATCACGAAGTGCATCAACGGTTTCGAATGCATCGTCGGATGCGGGAGCGGCATCGAGGACTACCGCCCATTGGGTCAGGCCGGCCGACTGGCCTGACGGTGTTGCGGAAACGATCCTGGGCGTCGCGGTGATGGCGCGCTGGATGGCGGAGGCGCGGTCGGTCGGCGCGATGACCCGGGTGGGGTCGGTGAGACCGCTGGGGAAGTGCGCAGCCAGGGTTTGGTATCCGCTGACCGACTCCGCCTGCACGCGGAACTGCTCGGTCTGCGACAGGCCGATGGGCGTGCCCAGCAGCCCGGTGCACAGGACGGCCAGTCCAGCGATCGCGACGACGGCGACCCGGCCCGGCCTGCGGGCCACCGCGTCGGCGATGCGGTGCCAGATGCCGCTTTCGGTAAGGGGTTTCGCTCCGACGTGCGGGATGAACGGCCAGAACAGCCGCCTCCCGCACAGCGCCAGCAGCGGGGGCAGCACCAGCAACACGAGGTCTGCCGCGATGAGAAGGCCCGACGCGGCCTGCACGCCGAGGCTGCGGGTGCTCGGCGACGAGGCGAACACCAACGTCAGCAGGGCCAGCACCACCGTCGCGTTGCTGGCCACGATCGCCGGCCCGGCGTTGCGCACCGCCACCCGCAACGCGTCGCGGTGATCGGCGGTGCGGCCCAACTCCTCGCGGTAGCGGGAAATCAGCAGCAGTGCGTAGTTGGTGCCCGCCCCGAACACCAGCACGCTGGTGATGCCCGACGTCGAGCCGTCGGGGCTCAGTCCGGCGGCCCCCGCGACGGCGGTGCCGACCACCGCGGCCGCCCGGTCCGCGAATCCGATCACGGCCAGCGGCACCAGCCACAGCACCGGCGAACGGTAGGTGACGATCAGCAGGACCGCCACCACCATCGCCGTCACCGCCAATAGCGTGATGTTGGCTCCGGCGAAGGAATTCGCGATGTCGGCGCCGAACGCCGGCCCGCCGGTGACCTGGGCCCGCAGCCCGGCCGGAAGTCCGTTCGCGGTCGCCTCGCGCAGCTCCTTGACCGCGTCGTTGAGGACGAATCCGGACAGCTCACCGCTCAACGGCACCACCGCCACCGCCGCCTCACGGTCCGCCGAGACCTGGACGGGCCGCGTTTGCTCCAGCGCGCCGAGGTCGGCAGGCGAGAGGGGAGCGCCGTCGACGCGGGTGAACACCAGGATCGCGGGAACGGTGTCGCCGCCGGGAAACTGTGTCCGCAGGGCCTCGGCTCGCGCCGACTCGGAGCTGCCTGGCACCGACACCGGCGACTGTTCACCGGAGTCGTCACCGCCGATCAGCACCATGAGGGCGACGAACACCGCGATGACCACCAGCGCCAGCACCCAGGAGCGCCGCGTCGTCACGGCGTCGGCCAACCGGTCCCAGCTCACCGGCAGAATATTTCAGAATCTTAACAATTAATCAACTGAAGGTATTGGCGATATGCTCGGCCGGTGTCCGAATTCGAGGACGCCGGCGAACGGACCGCCCTTGAGGCGCTCATCGCCGCCGATGTGCGGGCGCTGTCGGCGGAATCGGACCAGATCGGCCGGGTCTTCGCCGGCATGCATGACGTCGCCGCGAACGATTTTCGCGCCCTGCTGCACATCATGGTGGCCGAGACCGCGGGATCGCCGTTGACCGCCGGAGAACTGCGCGCCCGCATGGGCATGTCCGGCGCCGCCATCACCTACCTGGTGGAACGGATGATCGACTCCGGTCACATCCGGCGCGACGCCGACCCCGCTGACCGGCGCAAGGTGATCCTGCGCTACTCGGACCACGGGATGACGGTTGCCCGGGCGTTCTTCACGCCACTCGCGACGCATACCCACGACGCGATGGCGGCCCTGCCCGACGACGATCTGGTCGCCGCGCACCGCACCTTCACCGCCCTCATCGATGCGATTCGCGCGTTTCGTGCCGAACTCGGCGCCGCCGACTAGATCCTCATCTGGCAGGCTGGATGAGCGATGAGTGAAACGACTGAGGGTGAAATCGTGACCGACTCGGTTGCCGAGGATGTCGCCGAGGACAGCCCGCCGGCCGAAACCACGGTGATGCTGCTCGGCTCCGGGGAACTGAGCCGTGAGTTGGCGCTGGCGTTTCAGTGGCTCGGAGCCGTCGTCATCGCCGTCGATCGCTACGCCGGCGCCCCGGCGCACGGGGTGGCCGACCGGTCCGTCGTCGTCAAGATGAACGACGCCGAGGCGCTCGCCGCGCTGATCGAGCGGGAAGGTCCGCGCTACGTGGTCGCCGAATCGGGTGTCATCGCCGCCGATGCCCTGATCGACGTCGCAGAACGCGGCAATGTCGAGGTGTTCCCGACCCCGCGCAGCACCCGTCTGTCCCTCGATCGGGAGGGCATGCGCCGACTGGCGGCCGACGAACTCGGGCTGCCCACCGCGCCGTTCTGGTTCGCCG
Source organism: uncultured Actinomycetota bacterium (assembly GCA_963799495.1). Lineage (GTDB taxonomy): Bacteria > Actinomycetota > Actinomycetes > Mycobacteriales > Mycobacteriaceae > Mycobacterium. The sequence continues at coordinate 375,662 of CAWCXH010000006.1, read as the reverse complement.
GATCGGTCGAGGAACTCACGGCGGTGGCCGAGCACGCCGGCTTTCCGCTGGTGGTCAAACCGATCGTTGGGGTGCCCGGCGAGGGCCAGTCGGTGCTGCTGCGGCCCGATGACGTCGAGCCGGCCTGGCATCGTGCGGTCGCCGCCGGCCGGATCACCCACAACAGGGTGCTGGCCGAGACCATCGTCGACGTCGACGACGAGGTCACCCTGCTCACCGTCCGGACGACCGGACCGACCGGGCCCGAGCTGCACTTCTGCGAGCCGATCGGCCATCGCCAGGCCGACGGCGACGTGCTCGAGGCCTGGCAGCCGCAGCGCATGTCACCCGCGGCGCTGGACGCCGCGAAGTCGATCGCCGCGCGCATCGTCAACTCGCTGGGCGGGCGCGGCGTGTTCGGTGTCGAACTGCTGGTGCGCGGCGATGAGGTGTACTTCGCCGATGTTCGGACCCGGCCCGACGACAGTGGCCTGGTGACGCTGCGATCGCAGCGGCTTTCGGAGTTCGAGCTGCACGCCCGAGCCGTCCTCGGGTTCTCAGTGGACACCATCATGATTTCGCCCGGCGCCGCCGAAGTCAGCTACGGCGGCAGGGAGTCGGCCGGCACGACCGGGGACGCCGCGGCGGCCGACGTCCACGCGGTGCTCGGTGAGGCGCTCGCCGTGCCGGAGACCGATGTCCGGCTGTTCGGCCGCCCCGACGAAACCGACGCCCGGCGCAGGCTCGGGGTGGCGCTGGCCACCGCGCCCGACGTGGCCGTTGCGCGCGACCGGGTCCGCCGCGTCTCGGCCGCACTGCGCAAGCTGTGGTAACAGGTGTCGGAAAGTCCTGACGACGGCGAACGGCCGACGATGGCGCCGTTTCTGGGCGCGTTGGTAATCATTGTGATCGTCGTGATCGGAGTCTGGCTGTTCAATTTGTCCCGTGGTGACGGGCTGAGCGAGGACGAGCGTGTCGGCCGGTCCGCCGTCGGCCAGAACGACGCGCTGCAGCGTGAGAATTTCACCGACTTTCGCGCCTACACGTGCCGCGCCCAGCAGGGCAGCGAGGCCGATATTCTTGCCCGCCAACGGGACTCGGTCGCCAAACGCGGCGCCCGCTACGTCAACGATGTCACCGATGTGGTGATCGACGGCGACAGTGCTACTGCCAAGGTGATCTATCATTTCGACAAGGAGTCGGACGTCAAAGTCGGTGTCGCGATGACGTTTGTGCGCGAGGACGGAGCATGGAAGGTCTGTTCGATAGGGCCCAACTAGGTGTGGGAGACTCACGGCCGTGAGCTATGCAGGGGATATCACGCCTGAAGAGGCCTGGAAGCTGCTGAGCGACAACCCAGAGGCCGTGCTCGTCGATTGCCGCACCGACGCCGAGTGGCGCTTTGTCGGGGTGCCCGATCTGTCGAGCCTTCAGCGCGATGTCGTGTACATCGAGTGGAACCGCGCCGACGGCACGCACAACGCCAGTTTCGTCGACGACCTCGTCGCCGCCGGCATCACGCCCGGCGAGCAGCCGGTGGTTTTCCTGTGTCGCTCCGGCAACCGCTCCATCGGCGCCGCCGAGGTCGCCACCGAAGCCGGGGTCGGCCCGTCCTACAACGTGCTGGACGGGTTCGAAGGCCACCTCGACGAACGCAAACACCGCGGCGGCAGCGGATGGAAGGCCGTCGGCCTGCCCTGGAAACAGTCATGAGCGAAGTACCTTCGGTGCGCATCCCGGCCGAGCTGCCAGACGGTGTCAGCCAGGCCACGCTCGGCGTGCGCGGCGGCCTGCTGCGGTCGGGTTTCGAGGAAACCGCCGAGGCGATGTACTTGACGTCGGGCTACGTGTATGAGACCGCGGCCGACGCCGAGAAGGCGTTCGCCGGCGAGATCGATCGGTATGTCTACTCCCGCTACGGCAACCCGACCATATCGATGTTCGAGGAGCGGCTGCGGCTGATCGAAGGCGCCCCTGCGTGTTTTGCGACCGCGACCGGGATGGCCGCGGTGTTCACGTCGCTGGGCGCGCTGCTGGCCGCCGGCGACCGGCTAGTGGCCGCCCGCAGCCTGTTCGGGTCGTGTTTCGTGGTGTGCAACGAGATCCTGCCGCGCTGGGGCATCGAGACGGTGTTCGTCGACGGCGACGACCTGTCCCAGTGGGAAGAGGCGCTGTCGGTGCCGACCCAGGCGGTGTTCTTCGAGACGCCGTCCAACCCGATGCAGTCGCTGGTCGACATCGCCGCGGTCAGCGAGATGGCCCACGCCGCGGGCGCAAAAGTGGTGCTGGACAATGTGTTTGCGACACCGCTGCTGCAGCAGGGTTTCCCGCTGGGCGTCGACGTCGTGGTCTACTCGGGCACCAAGCACATCGACGGGCAGGGCCGCGTGCTGGGCGGGGCGATCCTCGGCGACAAGCAGTACATCGACGAACCGGTGCAGAAGCTGATGCGCCACACCGGCCCGGCGATCAGCGCGTTCAACGCCTGGGTGCTACTCAAGGGCCTGGAGACCATGCCGGTGCGGGTTTCGTACAGCACCGACTCGGCGCTGCGCATCGCCCAGTTCCTCGAGGGACATCCGGCGGTGCGCTGGGTGCGCTACCCGTTCCTGGAATCGCACCCGCAATACGACCTGGCCAAGCGGCAGATGACCGGCGGCGGCACCGTCGTCACCTTCGAGCTGGACGCGACCGACGGCAAGCAGCGGGCGTTCGAGGTGCTGGACAAGACGCGGCTGATCGACATCTCCAACAACCTGGGCGACGCCAAGTCGCTGATCACCCATCCGTCCACCACCACCCATCGGGCGATGGGCCCCGAGGGGCGTGCGGCGATCGGTCTGGGCGACGGGGTGGTGCGCATCTCCGTCGGGCTGGAGGGCGCCGACGACGTGATGGCCGATCTCGACCAAGCGCTGTCGTAGGTGTCGAAGCGGACCGAGGCGAAAAAAGCGCGCCGCAACAAGCGGCGCGTTTCGCGGGACGCGAGGTGGATTCCGGACTCGGTGCTCAACGAATTGGCGACGTCGGATGTCACGAACCTTGCCGCTGAGTTAGAGCTTCTCGATGAGCGAATCACTGAGCGCGGTTGGACATTCGACGACGAACAGTCAGACGACGAGTTTGCCATCTGGTTCTATGCACCATCGGGCGCCGAGGTCGGCAACAACGGCCTCGAACCCGTGACCACGATATGGATGTTCGCGCCCGAGGGCGGTGAGCTCGTGCATCTCGTGCTCGCCGGCACCGCGGAGGACGTTCAATTAACGCCGGACGAGTTCTTCGACCACGTTGAGGCGATTGAGTCCTATCGCGCCGGCGATGCGCTGCCGGCGCTCGACTAGGCGCCCATGCCCGCAGCAACGCCAATCGACGATCTGGTCGCCCGGGCCAGGGCCCTCGTCCGGCCGGGCGAACGGGTCATCCTCGGCGTGACAGGCAGTCCCGGGGCAGGCAAGACCGTGCTGGCGAAAACCCTTGTGCATCAACTTAATCGGGAGATGAGCGATCCGGCGATGGCGGTCTATCTGCCGATGGACGGATTCCACCTCGCCAATAAGACCCTCGATGCGCTCGGCCACCGCGACCGCAAGGGGGCCATCGACACATTCGACGGGTGGGGCTTCGTGGCGCTGCTCCGCCGGCTCATTGTCGAGGTCGACCACCCCGTCTATGCACCCAGCTTCGAACGGGCGGTGGACGAACCCGTTGCGGCCGAACTGGCCATCCCGGCCCATACCCCGCTCGTCGTGGTGGAAGGCAACTATCTGCTCGTCGACACCCCGCCGTGGGACCAGGTCAAGCCCCTGCTGGCGGAAACGTGGTTCTGCGTCGCGTCGAAAGAACGGCGACTGGCCCGGCTGACCGACCGGCACACCCGCCATGGCCGGACCCCGGGGGCCGCCTCGGCGTGGGCGACAAACGTCGACGGAGCGAACGCCCGCCTCATCGAACAGACCCGCGGCCGGGCCGATCTACTCGTTTCCGGCGAAATGCCAGATCTCCGTTAGCCTTCCGCGTCGGGCTCGACAACGCCCTGCGCGGCCCGCGCCCGCTGTTCGTAGCTCTGCCGAGCCTTGGGATCGAAGTCCAGGAACACGCGATCAAGGCCCAGCCGCTTGTTCAGCCAACGACGACCGCGCGGGCCGAGCATCGACGCTGCCTGCGCGGTGAAGCGCAACGGTGTCGGCACCGATACGTGCGTCTTGGGCTTGTCCAGCGTCTTGACGATCGCGGCGGCGATCTCCTCGGGCTCCACCGGCTTGATGGCCCCACCGGACTTGGTCCCGGAGATCAACTCGGTGTTGGTGAAGGGCGGCATCACCACCGACACGTCGACGCCGTGCGGCGCGAACTCGTCGGCCAGCGCCGCGGACAAGCCCACAACACCGAACTTCGCGCCGACGTAGACCACCTGACCGGGGACCGGGATCAATCCAGACAGCGAGGCGATGTTGATGATGTGCCCGCTGCGCCGCGCCACCATCTCCGGCAGCACCAGCTGGCATCCGGTGAGCACGCCGTAGAGGTTCACCTCGATCGACGACCGGATCGCCTGCTCGGACTGATCCAGGAACGGGCCGACCGGCATCACGCCGGCGTTGTTGATCAGCACGTCGATGTGGCCGCCGCCGTCGGTGCGGGCCTTGTCGAGGAACGTCGCGAACGACTCCCGATCGGTGACGTCGAGCGGGTAACCCGAGACCTGACCCAGCTTGCTCAGCCCCGCCACCGCCGACTCCTGCAGTGCCACGTCCCGGTCGCCGATGACCACCCGGGCACCGCGGTTGAGCAGCGCCCTGGCGGTGGCGAAGCCGATACCGCGGGCGGCGCCGGTGATCGCGATGGTCTTGCCCCTGATCTTGTCCATGAGGCCGAACTTTACAGGTGTCAAGTTTGATGCGAAAGGATGTGTCAAGCGGCGAGCCTTTCTGTCGGTGACACGCAATAGGATCGAAACTATGTTCGAATCAGAGCTGGCAGCCCTGGCCATGGTCGATGATGCGGCTGTGATCGATGGCTTGGGGTTATCGGCGCGGGAGGAGAACGCGGCGTGCGGGCGGCGGATGGCCGCGATGGGGGAGTTGTATGCGCGTCGGGCTCCCGAGGACGACGTGGAGCGTAGCTGCTGGGCGATCGATGGGCATGCGAACGTGGTGGCGGAGATCTCGGCGGCGTTGAACATCAGCCGGGGCCGCGCGGCGGGGCAGGTGCAGTTTGCGATCGCGCTGCGCGAGCGGCTGCCGAGGGTGGCCGAGGTGTTGGCCCGGGGGGCGATCGATTTGCGGATGATGGCCGCGCTGGTCAATCGCAGCGACAACGTCACCGACCCCGAGGTGTTGGCCCGGCTGGATGCGGTGTTGGCGCGGTGGGCGCCGAGGTGGATGCGCCTGTCGGGGCCCGGGTTGAGCGAGCGCATCGACATGTGGGTGGAGAAGTTCGACCCGACCGGGGTGCGGGAGCCGCGCCCGGCCCGGGAGAACCGGTATGTGGAGATCGGGCCGTCCAGCCCGGGGATGGCCGGGATTTGGGGCAACCTGGCGGTGACCGAGGGCGCGGCGCTCGATGACCGCCTCGAGGAGGTGGCGGGCACCGTGTGCCGCGATGATCCGCGCAGCCGCGCGCAGCGCCGCGCCGACGCGCTGATCGCGCTGACCAGCCAGCAGACCCGCCTGGCGTGTGGCTGCGGGTCGCCCGACTGCCCGGCCACCGGCGCCGCTACCGAGAAGCCGTTGGCTGCGGTGGTGATCCACCTGCTGGCCGAGCGGGCCAGCCTGGACGGGGCGTCGCCGGCGCCGGGGTATCTGCCCGGGTTCGGGGCGGTGCCCGCCCCGCTGCTGCGCGAGCTGGCCGGCACCGCCACACTCACGCCGGTACCGCTGCCCGCGCCGGTCGCCGAGCCGGGGTATCGGCCGTCGGCCGGACAGGCCGAGTTCGTGCGCTGGCGCGATCTGACGTGTCGGTTTCCCGGCTGCGATGCGCCCGCGGCGGTGTGTCAGATCGATCACACCATCCCCTACCCGCTGGGCCCGACGCACCCGTCGAATCTGAAACTGCTCTGCGTTTTTCACCACCTGCTCAAGACCTTCTATACCGGGCTGGGCGGCTGGGCGGACCGACAGCTGCCCGACGGCACCGTGATCTGGACCGCCCCCAGCGGCACGGTCTACACCACCAAACCCGGCGGCAGCCTGTTCTTCCCGCAGCTGGCCACCCCCACCGGCGCGCTGGTGATCCCGGAATCGACCGGCCCGCCGGCCGCCAACCGCGCATTGATGATGCCCAAGCGCAAACGCACCCGCGCCCAAGACCGCGCCTACCGCATCGCCCTCGAACGCCAACACAACGCCGCCCGCATCGCCCGCAAACACCTGCTCCTCGCCGAGCGCATCACCAGAAACCACGAACCCCCACCGTTCTAGCCGACCTGCGGCTATTTTCAATCAGCCTGAGCCGAATACCCGGGTCCGGAATGCGACAGCGCGACCGGCGTTAGACAGTTACGTGATGCCCGCGCCTGCGGTGAACAAGCTCCGCTTCGTGGTGGTCGGCCAGGATGACCCGCTGGCCGAACCGCTACTCGCCGAGTTGGCAGACGAGTACGCCCAGCGCTACGGCGGCGCCGCGGAGGCGATCCTGACCTGGCTGCGCAACTACCCGGCCGCCGAGTTCGCGGCACCGGGTGGCGGACTGTTGATCGGGCTGCTCGACGGCCAGCCCGTCACTGGCGGGGGCTTCCGCCGATTCGATGCCGACACCGCCGAGCTCAAACGGATCTGGACCGACAGCGGGTTTCGGCAGCTGGGACTTGCCAGGGCCCTGCTGGCCGAGTTGGAAACCGCGATCGCCGCCCGCGGCTACCGGCGCGTCTACTTGACGACGGGTGACCGCCAGCCCGAGGCCGAGGCGCTTTACCTGTCGTCCGGGTACGTCCGGCTGGCCGAACCGCTGCCCGCCGAGGGCGAGGTCTACCCGGTCGCGTTCGAGAAGACGCTGCTTCGATGAGCGAGCATCTGCATCTCGGGGTCGCGCTGGACGGATACGGCTGGCACCCGCAGGCCTGGCGGCTGGCCAGCAACCCCGAGCCGGTGACCAGCGGCAGGTACTGGGCGGCGCTGGCCACCATCGCCGAACGCGGCCTGCTCGACTTCCTGACCATCGATGACACCCTGATGCCGCAGCCCGGCCGTCGCCAGCAGATCGACCCGCGCCGGTTGGCCGCCCGGGCCGACGCGGTCATGGTGGCGGCGCGCATCGCACCGGCCACCCGGCACATCGGTCTGATACCGGTCGCCACCGTCACGCACACCGAACCCTTCCACGTCTCGAAAGCCATTGCCACACTGGACTATGTCTCGCATGGGCGCGCCGGCTGGCAGCCTCGGGTGAGCGCAACCCGGCACGAGGCGGCGCTGTTCGGTCGGCGCGACACACTCGACGTCGACGAGCTTTTCGACGAGGCGGTCGATGCCGTCGACGTCGTCCGGCGACTCTGGGACAGCTGGGAAGACGACGCGGTCATCCGTGAGGTTTCCAGCGGGCGGTACGTCGACCGGGAGAAGCTGCACTACATCGACTTTGTCGGAAAGCATTTCTCCGTGAAGGGACCGTCGATCACTCCGCGGCCGCCGCAGGGCCAGCCGGTCGTCGCCGCGCTCGCTCACGCCCCGCGGATCTACCAGTTCGCCGCCCGCAGCGCCGACATCGTCTTCATCACGCCCACGGACGACGACTCGTTGCGCTCGATCCTCGGTGAGATCGGCCAGGCGGGCGGCGGGGATCTCAAGGTCTATGCCGATGCGGTGGTGTCGTGCAATGGCGACACCGACTTCGGTTCCGATGCCCGGGTGTTCGGTAGCAGCCCAACACAATTGGTTGATCAGCTGTTGCGCTGGCAGCAATTGGGCATCGACGGTGTCCGGCTACGGCCGGCCGTCAACGCCACCGACCTACCCGCCATCGCCGATGAGGTGGTGCCGCTGCTGCAGGATGCCGGCCGATTCCGCACCGCCTACCACGACGGTGAGACGCTGCGCACGAGGCTGGGATTACCCGTTGCCGACAACCGCTACGCCCGGGTGGAATCGTCGTGACCGTGCCGCTGTCGGTTCTCGACCTGGCGCCGATCAGTGAGGGCTGCGATGCCGCGACCGCGCTGCGCAACACCCTCGACCTCGCCCAGCACGCCGAGCGGTGGGGATATCGCCGGTTCTGGATCGCCGAACACCATTTCGTCGCGGTGGCCAGTTCGTCGCCTGCGGTGCTGATCGGTCAGCTCGCCGCCGCCACCGACCGGATTCGGGTGGGCTCGGCCGCGGTCCAGGTCGGCCAGACCACCGCGATCGCAGTGGTGGAGAGCTTCGGGATGCTCGACGCATTCCATCCGGGCCGCATCGATCTGGGCCTGGGCCGCTCGAGCCAACGGCGTACCGAAGGGCTCAAGAAGCGCGAGCCGGCTGAGCCGAGACCGCCGCGGGAGTGGCGTGAGGTCGACGGGGTGATCGTTCCGCCGCCGTTCGATCCCAGGACCCTGCTGCGTAACCCGCGGCTGCGGGCGCGGATGTCGATACTGCAGCAGCCCGAAGCGGTTTCACCCGACTTCGCCGAGCAGGTCGACGACATCCTGGCCATGCTGGACGGCAGCTACCGCATCGACGGCGTCGACGCACACGCGGTCCCGGGTGAACGGGCCGGACTCGAACCGTGGATCTTCGGCAGCAGCAAGGGACAGAGCGCGCAGGTCGCCGCCGCCCGCGGCCTGCCGTTCGTCGCCAGCTACCACATCACGCCGGGCACCGCGCTGGAGGCGATCGACGCCTACCGCGGAGCCTTCACGCCGTCGAAACGCCTGCCGGAACCCTATGTGGTGGTGTCGGCCGACGTGGTGGTCGCCGACGACACCGCCACCGCTCGGCACCTGGCGTCCAGCTACGGGCATTGGGTGTACTCCATCCGTGCCTGCGACGGTGCCATCCCGTATCCGGATCCCGACACCTGCCGGCCGTTGAGCGACGAGCAGCTGGCTGTCGTAAAGGACCGCACCGCAACGCAATTCGTTGGCGATGCCGATGAAGTGGCACACCGGCTGGATGCGCTGCGGCGGGTCACCGGCGCCGACGAGCTGGTGATCACCTCGGTCACCCATCGGCACGCCGACCGGCTCCATTCGCACGAGCTGATCGCCAAACGGTGGGGGTTGACCGGATGACCGGCGGGCAGGAGCGGAGCGCCCCGGGGAATGTGTCCCGTCGAGAAGGCAAGTACCGCAAGCAGATCCACCTCGCCGCCCACTTTCCCGGTGTCAACAACACCACGGTGTGGTCCGATCCGGAGTCGGGCAGTCAGATCGAGTTCGACTCGTTCGTGCACCTGGCCCGCACCGCAGAGCGGGGCCTGTTCGACTTCTTCTTCCTCGCCGATGGACTCCGGTTGCGTGAGCACCGCGGCCGCATCCACGACCTGGACGTGGTCGGCCGGCCGGACACCTTCACCGTTCTGGCGGCGCTCGCCGGCGTCACCGAACGAGTCGGCCTGGCCGGAACCGTCAACACCACCTTCAACGAACCCTTCGAGGTGGCACGGCAATTCGCGACACTGGACCACCTGTCGGACGGGCGCGCGGCATGGAACATGGTCACCTCGTCGGACGCCTTCACCGGCGAGAACTTCCGGCGCGGCGGCTTCCTCGCCCACGCCGACCGGTATCGGCGCGCCGAGGAGTTCATCACCGTGGCGCGGGCGTTCTGGGAAAGCTGGGGGCCGGATGCCGTGCTGGCCGACGGGGAGAGCGGAATCTACGTCGACGCCAGCCGGATCCGCGCGGTCGAGCATCAGGGCCCGCAGTTCAATGTACAGGGTATCGCGACGCTGCCCGCCGGGCCGCAGGGCCATCCGGTGCTGCTGCAGGCCGGCGACTCCGCGGACGGGCGGGCGTTCGGCGCCAGACACGCCGATGCTTTGTTCACCCTGCACTCGACGCTTGAAGACGGCCAGAGCTACTACGCCGACGTCAAGGATCGTGCGGCGTCATACGATCGAGATCCTAACCAGCTCAAGGTCTTTCCAGCCGCCACGTTTGTGCTTGGCGATACACCCGCGGAGGCCGCCGAAAAGGCCCGTCACATCCGGCTACAGCAGGTCAGTGGGCCGACCGCGATCGCCATGCTCGAGCAGGTCTGGCAACGGGACCTGTCCGGCTACGACCCGGACGGTCCGCTGCCCGACGTGGAGCCGGCCGATGATCCGACCATCACCCAGGGCCGAGTTCGCCACGGTGATCCAATGGCCGTCGCGGCGAGTTGGCGCGAGCGGGCGGAGGCCGAGAATCTGAGCATCCGCGAGCTGGTCATCGCCGTGAACAGCCGGCAGCAGTTCATCGGCACGCCCGCCCAGGTGGCGGACGAGATCGACCTGCACGTGCAGTCGGATGCCTGTGACGGCTTTATCTTGGTGCCGCACCTCACGCCGCACGGGCTCGACGAGTTCGTGGACCGGGTGGTGCCCCTGCTGCAGGAGCGTGGAAGTTTCCGCACCGAATACAGCGGGCATACGCTGCGTGAACACCTGGGCCTATAGGCTGGCCGAACATATCGCGAACACCGGCCGGGGGTGCGTTGTGCCGATATCGCAGGCGGCCTTCGGTTGGCTCATCCTGCTTGCCGCGGCGCTGACAATTGTGGGTGGTATGGCATCGCGGTCGTTTGTCGGCCGCCGGCGTGACACCGCGGCCGTCCGGCGAATCGTCGGAGGCTTCCGACGCTCGGCGTTCGCCCGTCTTGTGTTCGGACCGGTCCGGGGCGACGCGCTCGATGACGACGAACTGGATCAGATGATCCTGATGCCGGCGATCGTGGTGGGGTGCGGGCTGTGCCTCACGGCGATCTTCCTGCTGGGCTACGGAGTCCTGACTTAACGCACGGCGCGGTACACCATCCGGATGCTGCCGTCGCCGAGCCGCTGGGTGTCGGCGATGTCGAAGCTGTGATCGCCGGAGACCCCGTCGAACAACGATGCGCCCTCGCCGACGAGTAACGGGTGCACCGTGAGGCGCAGCTCGTCGAGCAGGCCGGCGTTGATGAAGCTGCTTACCGTTTGGGCGCCGCCGACGACATAGATGTCGCGGCCCGGCTTTTCGCGCAGCGCCGCGATTTCGCCGAGGTCCGACACCGCACGCGCGACCGGCCATTCGAACTCCGTCACAGTGTGGGTGAGCACATAATGTGGTGTCCTGTCGGCGAATTCGGCATAGCGTTTGGCCTCCGCGACAGACGTTGCGATGGTTCCGGCGGCCACCCCGCGCCAGTATTTCTCGTACTCCGGATACATCACGCGGCCCAGCACGCATGTGTCGACGCGGTCGAACGCGTCGAAGTCGTAGGCTTCCGGGCCCTCGCCCACCCAGTCGATGGTGCCGTCGGGGCGCACCGTCTTTGCGTCGATGGTGACGTGCATGGTGGTGATGATGTGTCGCATGCCTTTACCGACCCGTGCGCGCGACGAAACTCATCGCTGGGCGGGGGTGGCCTGCTCGACCGCCTCGCGGATCGGCCCGCGCCAGAGCGGTCCGTGACCCGGCAGCAGCACGTCGGTGTCCAGCATCGCCAGGGCGGCCAGGCTTCGCACGCAGCCGTCCTGGTCGTGGTTGAACAGCGCGGGCAGCAGTTGGGGACCGCGGCGTGGCGCCACCGGGTGGCCGGTGACCAGGGCGTCGCCACTGACCAGCACGCCGTCGACAACGTAGGAACAGTGTCCGCCGGTGTGGCCGGGGGTGGGAATCGTCATCGGCGCACCCGGCAACCCGGCCGCGACCTCTTCGGTGAGGGCCTGCGTGGTGGGGATGCCGTCGCGCACCATCCCGCCCTTACGGGTGATCGCCACCGACCACTTCAGCCACCGCGGCTGCCAGATCTGCGGGATGATGTCGGCCGGCGAGGCCTGCTCGAGGTATTCGCGCTTGGAGTGCCCGACTTCATCGGCGTGGCAGAACACCGGTGTGCCATGCGTTTTGGCGAACCAGATCGCGGATCCGAAGTGGTCGATATGCGCGTGCGTCAACAGGATGGCACGGATGTCGTCGATGCCGAATCCCAGTTGCCGAACCGAGGCGAGCACATCGTCGCGGTTGCCGGGAAATCCGGCGTCAATCAGCGTGACGCTGGTCCCGTCGGTCACCAGCGTCCAGTTGACCAGGTCGGAATGCGCGAAGTGGACGCTGTCGGTGACCGCGCTCAGAGCCGCTGCCATCCCGCGAGTGTATGCAGTGGAGTAGAAACGAACACGTGGCTAACCTCAAACCTGAACTGAAACTGGGCTACAAGGCGTCGGCGGAGCAATTCGCGCCACGCGAGCTCGTCGAACTGGCCGTGGCGGCCGAAAAGCACGGCATGGACAGCGCAACGGTCAGCGACCATTTTCAGCCGTGGCGCCACGAAGGTGGTCATGCGCCGTGGTCCTTGGCGTGGATGGCCGCGGTGGGCGAGCGCACCAAGCGGATCGTGCTGGGCACGTCGGTGCTGACCCCGACATTTCGGTACAACCCGGCGGTGATCGCGCAGGCGTTCGCGACGATGGGCTGTTTGTACCCGGACCGCGTCTTCCTCGGGGTGGGCACCGGCGAGGCGCTGAACGAGATCGCCACCGGCTACGAGGGCGAGTGGCCGGATTTCAAGGAGCGTTTCGCCCGGCTGCGGGAGTCGATCAAACTGATGCGCGAGCTGTGGGCGGGCGATCGGGTGGATTTCGACGGCGAGTACTACCACACCAAGGGCGCCTCGATTTACGACGTCCCGGAGGGCGGCGTTCCGGTCTACGTTGCGGCCGGCGGCCCGGTGGTGGCCAAATACGCCGGCCGCGCCGGCGACGGCTTCATCTGCACGTCCGGCAAGGGCGAGGAGCTGTACAAGGACAAGCTGATCCCCGCGGTCGCCGAGGGCGCGGCCGCCGCCAACCGCAACGTCGACGACATCGACAAGATGATCGAGATCAAGATCTCCTATGACCCCGACCCCGACCTGGCGCTGGAGAACACCCGGTTCTGGGCGCCGCTGTCGCTGACCGCCGAGCAGAAGCACAGCATCGACGACCCCATCGAAATGGAGAAGGCCGCCAACGCGCTGCCGATCGAGCAGGTCGCCAAACGCTGGATCGTCGCCTCGGATCCCGACGAGGCCGCCGAGAAGGTCGGCCAGTACGTGACCTGGGGGCTCAACCATCTCGTCTTCCACGCACCCGGTCGCGACCAGCGCCGGTTTCTTGAACTTTTTGAGAAGGATCTCGCGCCTCGGCTGCGCCGACTCGGCTGATACGGCAGGCTTTTCAGCCTGCGTTTAGGCGAAGCACGCGCTGCTCAAAGAGGTCGGCGCCGCGGGCCACCCCGCCGGTGGCCGCGAAGCCTGCCGCCACCCGTCTCGCACCGTCAGTCATTGTCATCGCTTCTCGCACTTTCGCGCGCAGCCGCTGCTGTGACAGTTTCTTGGCCGGTAGGCGGGTGCCGCATCTGGCTACCTCGGAGCGCCGCGCGACCTCGAATTGGTCGCGTCCGAACGGCACGACGCACACCGGTACGCCCCGGGCGAGCGCCTTCTGAGTTGCGCCCATACCGCCGTGCGTCACCGCACACACGGCACGGTCCAAGACCACGCCGTGGGGGAGGAACCGGCACACCGTCGCATTGGGCGGTGTCGTAATTCCGTCTGGTTGCCCGGCGGGCAGAGTGGCGACCACGTGCACCGGCTCGTCGGCCAACGCAGCTATCGCGGTTCGGAACAGGTTCGCGTCGGCCTGTTTCTCCGACGACGTCGTGACGAGGACGATTGGCCGTTCGATTGAGCCCAGCCAGTCGGGTGTCGTGTCCGGCCCGGGATCGAGCACGCAGGGCCCGATCATCTGCACCGCATCGCCCCAATCGGTTTGGGGGTACTGGAACGGCTTGCCACTGGCTACAAGCAGCAGCGGCGCCCGGCGCAGAAACTCGTCCACCGACGCGACCTGCCCTACGCGGACGTCCGCGCGAATCGTGTTGATCGGCGGCAGCATTATTCTCTCGAGGCGGCCAATCACCGCAGTCCGAACGGCGGCATCGCGCACCCGGCCCAGCACACCCGGCAGCGGTCTGAGACCTAGCCCAAACGGCGGCACGCCGGGCGATCGCAGGGGCGGTGTGTACGGCGAAAAGCACGCCCAGGGAATGCCACCGGCCTCGGCGGCGGACAAGGCGCCCCAGCAGTTCACGTCGACGAGCAATGCATCTGGGCCAAGGCGAGCTACTGCATCGGCGAGATCGGCGACTTCGTACGTGGCGCGGCGCGTGAATACTTCGACCGACAGCTTCAGCGCGGCAACGGGATTCGTCGCCTTCCAGTCGTCCTGCTCAATCGCTTCGATCCGCGGATCGATCGCGTCCGCGGTGAATCCGAGCCTTTGCCCGATCTCAACACCGGTGGACAGTGTGCGCACATGGACCGTGTGGCCACGGCGGGACAGCTCTGTCAGCAGCGCGCTGATCGGCAGCAGATGACCGAGTGCGGGTGAAGTATAGGCCAGTATCGTCGCCATCGTTTCACCCGCTCACCATCCGGCGCGCCTCATCGAGTCGCCCACGGGCGTCGATCGTTTCGCAGAGCTCGAGGTACTGCTTTGCCAGCTCGGCGTAGCCGTCCGAGTCGCCTTCCGCCTTGGCCAATAGTGCGCGCGATTTCAGCCACCACAGTTCCAGCGCGGGGATGCCGGGTCGACGAGTCTGCCACTGGTCGACGATTCGGTGCGCCTCGCTGAGGTCGTCGGGCGCTCCGCGCTCGATGAGGAGCTCGATGAGGGCTTCGGCGGGCCAGCCCACGAACACTCGACTTCCGCGATCCAGGTGCTGCGAGACCAAGGTGCGAAGCTCGTCGATTGCTTCGTCACGTTGCCCGCTGCGCGCGGCGTCCATCGCCAGATCGGTTTGGATGAACGGCATTGCGATCGTCAACACTTTGTTCTTCTGGATGCTGGCATTTGCGCGTCGGAGGATGTCGATCGCCTCGTCATGTCGGGCACCCTTCGCGCGTAGCAAGACGGTTCCGTAGGCCCATTGAGCGATGGTGATGTGCACGCCATCACCGAGCGACTCAGCGCGCCGCAATGCAACAGGCATCTCCTCAATCACGTCGTCGGTCTGGTACAAGCCCAGCGTTGCCGCCGCGGCCCAATAAATCAGGACGTATGCATATCTGGAAGAGTTCAGCCCGCTTGCTAGGTCCGTCGCCTCTCGTAGACGTCGTCTGCCCTGCTCGACGTTGCCGAGGCAAGTCTCGAGAAATCCGGCGAGCGCGTCGGCCGCGGCTACTTCTTCGGCCGGTACATCGGGCGCCAAAGCAAGGATCGCCTCAACCACCTGGAGCGCGGCGTCGAACTCGCAGTTGGCGAACCGCGCAAAGGCAACTGCATTGAGGATGATGCTCATGGAGGCAGCGTCACATTCGAGGCCGTTGACCATCTTTTCAAGGTCCGATGCCAGCGCGGCCGCCTCGTGTACCCGGTTGTCGTTGGTGGTCAACGACCAGATGCGTCCGGCCGTCCCGATCGCGAGCGACCTCAGGTCATCGGCTGGTATCGCCAACTCATGAAGCTCGCGGTAGCGCTCCTCGGCGTCGGCGTCTTCGCCGACGGCGAATGCCGTCGAGGTCAGCATGGTGCGTGGTGCGATCCGCATCGCGATGAGGTCGTCGTCATCGGTTAGGCGGTCGGCGATGCGGCGGGCGCGCTCCCATTGCAGGCGTGCGGCTGGAAGATCGCGAGGCCGAAGCCATTCCGCCGCGCGCATGTGCCAGCGGTACGCCTCGGCGAGCTCGCCGGCCGCCTCGAGATGAGTGGCGATCAGCGCTGCGTTCTCGTCGGCGGCATCGGGGTCGCGCGCCTCGATGGCGGCGGCCAGCCTGGTGTGGGCCTGCACGCGAGTGGCGCTTAACTGTGATTCGTAGGCCACCGCGCGTACCAGTGGGTGGTGGAAGCAATACCGTTGTCGCGGGACGAATTCTGTCTGGTCGATCAACTCGGTCGACACCAGCTCGGCCAGATGAGGGGCCACGGTGTCCGGCAGCAACACATGCAGTGTGTCCGACGTCGAAATGGGTACCGATCACCGCGGCCGCGTTCAGAATCGACTTCGCTTCGGCTGGCAGCCGATCGATGCGGGCCGCGAGCACCGCCTGTACCGTTGCAGGGACGGCGATTTCGTCGACGTCGCCCATCAGGCGATAGCGACCACGACTCCCCGACAGCTGACCGCGGCCGGCTAGGTCCCTGACGATCTCTTCGGCGAAGAACGGGTTGCCCACGGCCGCAACCGCGATCCGCTCGGTAAGGTCGTCTGTCGATGGATCGTTCCCGAGAAGCTGGCCGACCAGGCGCACTGCTGTTGAATCGGTCAGTGGTTGCAGCGTGATCGTCTGACCCGAATGCTGGTGCAGGGCACCGTGGAACTCTGGTCGGTAGGTCGTCACGAACATCGACATCGTCGCGTTGAGCGTGGCAGCGAATTCAGCAAGAACGTCGTCGCTGGGCTCATCGATCCAATGCGCGTCTTCGAGGACGAACACGGTTCGGACGGAGCCTGCTAGCGCAGCCTGCGCCATCACCTCGACCAGCCGGCGGCGTCGGCCATCAACGCTGACCCGCAACGGAGGTCCATTGGTGTCGGCGATGCCCATGGCCTCGAACAGGATCTGCGTGTCGGCAGAGTGCGGTGCGAGCAGCCCTGGGCAATGGGCCGCCGTGTACTGGCGCGCCTCGGCATCGCTGAGCCCTCCCACCTTGAACATCGCGCGGAGCATGCGCGACAACGCGCGGAACGCGAGCGTGGTGGTGTGGGCTTCGCAGCGGGCAACGACGATGTCCGCACCCTGGCTTGCGGCGATCGCGCTGAACTCACCAATCAGGCGACTCTTGCCCAGCCCGGGGGCACCGACAATCCCGACAAGGCAGCCGCGATTGGCGTCGAACACTTCTTGCAGCCAACTCAACTCGGCGTCGCGGCCCAGCATCAGGCCTTCGTTGCGACCCAACACCATCCGGTCGGATTCCACCGCAAGGAGACGTCGTACGGGCACGGGCGCGTCGGCGCCTTTGACAGCAATCTCTTCGACGGACCCGAGCCGGGTGGCGTGTTCGACGAGGCGTGCTGTGGACAGCGAGCACAAAACTCCGCCCGGAGGAGCCGCCGCCTCCATGCGTTGCGCCATGCCGACGGGATGGCCGACTGCGGTGTATCTACCTGGGCCTGATCCGATTTCGCCAGCGATCACTTCGCCGGAGTTCAGTCCGACGCGAAGCTGCAAGGCAACGCCGTCATGGCGTAGCACCTCGGTCGCCAACGAATTGGTGACGGATTGGATCTCCAGCGCCGAAATGCACGCTCGCAGGGCATGATCCTCCAGTGCGACCGGGGCGCCGAACAGTGCCATCAGGCCGTCGCCGGTGAACTGGTTAGCGGTTCCCTGATAGCGCTGCACCACCGCGGCTGCGCGGTTGAACAGCTCGTTCATGATCTCTCGGAGTCGCTCCGTGTCCAGCGCTGCCGCGAGCTTCATCGAGCCGACGACGTCGGCAAACAGCACCGTTACTTGCTTGTGCTCACCTGTCGCGGCTCTTGGAGAGACTGGCGAGCCGCACACATCGCAGAAGCGCGACTTCGCGCGCAGGTCGTTTCCGCACGTCCCGCACCGATCGGTGGCCTCACTGACCGGACTAACCATCCGCCGATTTCTCCTGCGCCGTCAATTTCCCCTCATGATTGCGCATGGCACGGCACTTAACCGGGAAACACGGTCAAACCGGCCAGTGACCAGCATCGGTTCCTCGAACTTTTGCAAAAGGATTTGAAACGGGGCTGCGCAGGTTGGGCTGAATAGGGGAAGCTTGGGCGGTGACCGCTTCGGCCATCTATGTAGCCGCTCCCGAGGCCGACACCGGCAAGTCGACGATCGCGCTCGGAATCCTGCACCGACTGGCGGCCACGGTCGCCAAGGTCGGCGTTTTTCGGCCCATCACCCGGCTCGGCGAGACACGCGACTACATCCTTGAGCTGCTGTTGGCCGAAACCACTGCCGGCCTGCCCTACGAGGACTGCGTCGGGGTCAGCTACCAGCAGCTGCACGACGATCCCGACGCCGCCATCGCCGACATTGTGGACCGGTTCCACCGGGTGGCCGACCACTGCGACGCGGTGGTGATCGTCGGCAGCGACTACACCGATGTCGCCACCCCGAGCGAACTCAGCATGAACGCCCGCATCGCGGTGAACCTCGGCGCGCCGATCCTGCTGTCGGTGCGCGCCAAGGACCGCACCCCCAACGAAGTCGCGCAGGTCATTGAGCTGTGCCTGGCCGAGCTGGCCGCCCAGCATGCCCACACCGCGGCGGTGGTGGCCAATCGCTGTGAGCCGTCGCAAATGGCGGCGGTCGCGGCGGCCCTGAAGGGGTTCGAACAGAAGAGCTACGTGCTGCCCGACGAGCCGGTCCTGAGCGCCCCGTCGGTTGCCGATCTTCAGCGTGCCGTGGACGGAACGGTGATCAGTGGGGACGAGGCGCTGTTGACCCGTGAGGCGATGGGCGTGCTGGTCGCCGGCATGACCGCCGAGCATGTGCTGGAACGGTTGACCGAAGGCGTGGCGGTGATCACGCCCGGCGACCGATCCGACGTCGTGTTGGCGGTGGTGAGTGCCCATGCCGCCGAAGGCTTTCCATCGTTGTCGTGCATCATCCTCAACGGCGGCCTGGAGCTGCACCCGTCGATTTCCGCGCTGGTTGCCGGACTCGGCCTGCGGCTGCCCATCGTCGCGACCATTTACGGAACGTTCGAGACGGCCAGCCGGGTCGCGGCGACCCGGGGGCGGGTGACGGCAACTTCGCAGCGCAAGATCGACACCGCGATCACGTTGATGGACACCCACGTCGACACCGCGGATCTGTTGGCGCAGCTGGCGATTCCGATCCCGACGGTGACCACCCCGCAGATGTTCACCTATCAGCTGCTGGACCGTGCGCGCTCGGACCGCAAGCGCATCGTGCTGCCCGAGGGCGAAGACGACCGCATCCTGAATGCCGCCGGGCGGCTGTTGCAGCGCGGCGTGGCCGACCTGACCATCCTCGGCGACGAGGCCCAGATCCGCCCCCGCGCCGCCGAACTGGGTGTCGACCTGTCCGCCGCGACGGTGCTCAACCCGCGCACTAGTGAGCTGTGCGATCGATTCGCCGAGCAGTACGCCGCGCTGCGCAAGCACAAGGGGGTCACTGTCGAGCGGGCGCGCGAGACCATCCAGGACGTCTCGTATTTCGGCACCATGCTGGTGCACAACGACATGGTGGACGGGATGGTGTCGGGTGCGATGCACACCACCGCGCACACCGTGCGGCCGGCTTTCGAGATCATCAAGACCTTGCCCGACGTGTCGACGGTGTCGAGCATCTTCCTGATGTGCCTGGCCGATCGGGTGCTGGCCTACGGTGACTGCGCGATCGTGCCCGACCCGACATCGGAGCAGTTGGCCGATATCGCGATCTCCTCGGCGCGCACCGCCGCCCAGTTCGGTATCGACCCGCGGGTGGCGATGCTGTCGTACTCCACCGGCACCTCGGGCAGCGGCGCGGACGTCGACAAGGTCAGGGCGGCAACCGAATTGGTGCGTAAACGCGAGCCGGACCTGCTCGTCGAGGGGCCGATCCAGTACGACGCGGCGGTGGAGCCGTCGGTGGCGAAGACCAAGATGCCCGACTCGAAGGTGGCGGGCCACGCGACGGTGTTGATCTTCCCCGACCTCAACACGGGCAACAACACCTACAAAGCGGTGCAGCGCAGCGCGGGCGCGATCGCCATCGGTCCGGTGCTGCAGGGGCTGAACAAGCCGGTCAACGATCTGTCCCGCGGCGCGCTGGTCGAAGATATCGTCAACACCGTGGCCATTACGGCCATCCAGGCGCAGGGCAAGCGATGACGCCGCGCACGGTCCTGGTGCTCAACTCGGGTTCGTCGTCGGTGAAATTTCAACTGGTGGAGCCCGATTCGGGCGCATCGCTGGCCGACGGCATCGTCGAGCGGATCGGCGAGGACGCTTCGGCGGCGTCGCTGACCGTCGGCGAGCGGGAATTGAGCCGCGACGACCCAGTCACCGATCACGAGGCGGCGCTGCGGACCGCGTTCGAGCTGTTCGAGGAGGCCGGCGCCCGCCTGGACACCGTCGGGCTGGTCGCGGTCGGGCATCGCGTGGTGCACGGCGGTCCGGACCTCTATCGGCCGACGCTGGTCGACGACGCGCTGATCGCGAAGCTGGAGGAACTGTCCCCGCTGGCGCCGCTGCACAACCCGCCCGCTGTGCTCGGCATCGGCGTGGCCCGCAAGGTGCTGGCGGACCTGCCGCACATCGCGGTGTTCGACACCGCGTTCTTTCACGACCTGCCGCCCGCGGCCGCCACGTATGCCATCGACCGAGATGTCGCCGAGCAGTGGCACATCCGCCGATACGGGTTTCACGGCACCTCTCATGCCTACGTCAGTGAACAGGCGGCGCTGTTCCTGGACGCGCCGCTGGAATCGTTGAGTCAGATCGTCCTGCACCTCGGCAACGGCGCCTCGGCGTCGGCGATTGTCGGCGGACGCCCCGTCGACACGTCGATGGGGTTGACGCCGATGGAGGGGCTGGTGATGGGCACGCGTTCCGGCGATATCGACCCCGGCGTGATCATGTACCTGTGGCGCACCGCCGGGATGAGCCTCGACGATATCGAGTCGATGCTGAACCGCCGCTCCGGTGTGCTGGGCCTCGGCGGGAAGATCGACTTCCGGGCGCTGCACAAGCTCATCGAATCCGGCGACACCGCAGCACAATTGGCCTACGACGTGTACATCCACCGGCTGCGCAAGTACATCGGCGCGTACCTGGCGCTGCTCGGCAACGCCGACGTCATCACGTTCACCGCCGGGGTCGGGGAGAACGACGCCGCGGTGCGCCGCGACGCGCTTTCCGGTATGGCGGCGTTGGGCATCGAACTCGACGAGCACCTCAACGAAAGCTCCGCCAAGGGCGCACGCCGCATCTCGGCCGACAAGTCGCCGACGACCGTGCTGGTCGTCCCTACCAACGAGGAGCTGGCCATCGCCCGCGCCTGTGTGCAGGTGATCTAGCGCCCGTCGAGTCTGCGTTCCTAGCGCCGAGTGTGCGTCGGCTGCGTTGTTTCGCGCGATTCTCCGGAGCGAGTGCACAGTGCCCGCGCTGGCTGCACTTTCGGCTCGATCCGCCTGGGGATAACTCGCCGCACACGATCCAGGCGGTCGGTGCCGTAGGGCATTGTCGCAGTATGGGGAATTGGGGGGAACCATTCATCGGCAGTGAGGCACTCGCTGCCGGCACGGTGAACTGGCATCAACTGCGGACGCGATACTGCGCGCTGTTCCCGAATGTGTACGCGCAGCGACTAGCCCGGCCATCTCTTCAGCAGCGGATTGTCGCAGCATGGCTTTGGTCACACCGACAGGCAACGATTGCCGGGCTGGCCGCAGCAGCGTTGCACGGGTCCAAGTGGATCGACGCCGATACGCCGGTGGAGCTCGTCCACGCCAACGCGCGGCCACCGAAGGGCATCATCACCCGTCGCGACGCGCTGCTGGATGACGAGGTCGTGATTCTCGATGGCCGCGCGGTGACCACACCTGAGCGCACTGCGGTCGACATCGGCAGGCGCGGCTCGATCTTGTCTGCAGTCGCCCGGCTCGACGCGCTCGCCAACGCAACTGGGTTCAAGATCGACGATGTCGCCCGGGTGGCCAGTCGTCACCGGGGTGCACGCGGGCTGCGACATCTGGAAACGGTGTTGGAACTCGTCGACGGCGGGGCCCAATCTCCGAAGGAGAGCCAGGTTCGGCTGTGGCTAATCGAGGCGGGTTTCCCACGCCCCCAAACCCAGATCCCCGTGTTCGGCCCGGACGGCGTGCCGTTCGCATTCCTTGACCTGGGGTGGGAGGAGTGGATGCTCGGGGTTGAGTATGACGGCGAGCACCATTTCGGCAGCCGGTTTCAGATCGCAAGTGACATTCACCGACTTGAAAAGGTGGAGCAACTCTGGCGTGTTGTTCGGGTAACGGCCGAAGATCGTCGCTCTGGTGTTATCCGGCGAGTCCACCGTGCCGTGGAAGCACAAGGTTTCGAGTGTCCATGCAACCTGCCGAGTGGGCGCTGACTGAGTCGAGTGTGCACTAACTGCTGCGAATCGCGAAAAGTTGTGCGGAAGGAGCGCACTCGACGCCAACAACGCACACTGGACGCCCGAAATGTCAGAAAGTCGACGTCGGGCGCACGCTGTTGGCCAGGTCGACCAGCGCGTAGCGGTGCGCCTGCGTCGGCGCCACCCGGGCCAGGCCCCGCAGCGACGCCTCGACGCCGAGCTGGAGGCCGTGCTCGGTGAACGGGAAGCCCAGAATGTGGTTGGTGCTCGCGGTGTGGTCAGTCAGCCAGTCCATCGCGGTGCCCAGCACCAGCGCCCGGATCTGCAGCACCCGCGGCTCGGTGGCGGGCAGCGCCTCTACCCGGCGGGCGGCGTCGCGGATGTGCTCCTCGCTGATCTCGGTGGTGGATCGCCCGGACAGCAGCGTGACAGCGCTGGTCAGTCGCGCGGTGGTGAAATGCCTTGACGTAGCGGGCACTTCATCCAGGGTGTGCACCGCGGCATTGCGATCGCCTTCTGCCGACTGCGCACGGGCCAGCCCGAAGCCCGCGGAGATCACGCCGTGGTCGGTGGACCACACCGTCTGGTAGTACCTGCGCTCGTCGGCGTTGCCGGCCAGCTCGGCCGTCGCGGCCAGCGCAAGCTTGGGCGCCAGCTCCCCGGGCAAGGTGTCCAGCACCTCGGTGAAATGCTTTGTGGCCGACTCGTAGTCGGCGGTCAGCATCTCCGAGACGGCGCGGAACCATACCAGCCGCCAGCGCCAGCCGACCCGGCCGGCCAGGTCGTCGAGCTTGCGGGTGGCCTTGGCGACGTCACCGAGGTCCAGCAGCGCGCGGACCTCCATCAACGGCAGCTCCACCGACTCGGACAGGTCGATGCCCTCCGAGTCCAGCGCGCCGTGCCGCGCGGCCCGCAACTGGTCCAACGTCTGCACGGGCTGGCTCAGCACGCTCGCCGACAGCACGGTGGCGCCGACGTCGGCCGGGTCGACCAGCGGCACCGGTAGCGCCTTGACGATCTCCTGTGCGGTCAGCTTCTCCGAGTGCACCTGGCCGTCGAGGTAGACGTCGGTGTGCGCGACCAACAGGTCCACCCCGAACGTCGAACGCGTCGGGCTGAACACCGTCGACAGGCCGGGCCGGGGTACGCCGCTGTCCTGGGCGACCACCTCGCGCAGCACACCGAGCAGCTGCCCCGACATCTCCTCAGCGCTGCCGAACCGCCGCCGCGGGTCGGGGTCGATGGCGCGGCGCAGCAGCCGGCCGAACGACTCGTACTCCGTCAGCACCGGGTCGTCGTCGGGCAGCCCGTCGACGTAGCGGCCCTTGCGGGTGCGCAGTGTCAGCGTCAGCGCCGCCAGCGTGCGGCCCACCGTGTAGATGTCGCTGGCCACCGTCGGCCCGGTACGCACGATCTCGGGCGCCTGGTAACCCGGTGTGCCGTAGAGGTATCCGAACGAGTTGATCCGAGACACCGCGCCGAGGTCGATCAGCTTGAGCTGCTCCTCGGTCACCATGATGTTCTCGGGCTTGAGGTCGTTGTAGGTCAGCCCGATGGAATGCAAATAGCCCAGCGCGGGCAGGATTTCGAGCATGTACCCGATGGACTGGGCGACCGGCAGCTTCTCACCCTTGGTCTCCTTGAGCGACGTCCCGCCGACATACTCCATCACGATGTATCCGACCGGATTGCCGTGCTTGTCGGGGTGCTCGACGAAGTTGTAGATCTTGACGATTCCCGGGTGCGTCACCTCGGCCAGGAACTGCCGCTCGGCCATCGCGATCGCCTGTGCCTCGGCGTCCCCGGAATGCACCAGGCCCTTGAGCACGACCGGCCGTTCATTGACGTTGTGGTCGAACGCCAGGTACACCCAACCCAGTCCACCGTGTGCGATACAGCCCTTGATCTCGTACTGCTCGTTGACCATGTCGCTCGGGCTCAGTTGTGGCAGAAACGAATACGCACTGCCGCAATGCGGGCACCAGCCCTCGGACAGCGCATGGCCGTCGGGTGAGGATCTGCCCACCGGGCGCCCGCAGTTCCAGCAGAACCGCTTCGACTCGGCGACCACCGGGTTGGTCATCAGCGCCTCGAGCGGATCCTTGGCGGGCACCCGCGGGATCTCCACCAGGCCGCCGCCCAGACGACGGATCGGTGACAGCATCCGCGTCACCGTGGTGGCGTGCTCCTCGGGTTCGGTGTCCGCGGTGCCGACGGAAATCTCGCCGGAATCTTCGTCGAAGTGCGGCCGGAACACCGCCTGGGTGGCCATCGGTCGCATGGTGGACATCGAATCCATGCCCAGATCGTCGAAGCCCGCAGGCTGTGTCCCGGGGCCGTCGTCGAAGTCTTCCTGCTGCGCTTCGGCCATCAGTCCGAGTACCTCGCGACTGGCGGCGCCGGCGCGGGGCCGAGCACGGTTAACCACTTGCGGTACAACGTGTTCCAGGTGCCGTCGCGGCGGATGCGCTCCAGGGTGCCGTTGACGACGCGCACCAACCCGGTGTTCTGCAGGTTGATCCCGATGCCGTAGGGCTCCTCGTTGAGGCTCGGGCCGACGATGTGCAGATAGGGGTCCTGCGATACCAGGCCGGCCAGGATGGAGTCGTCGGTGCTGACGGCCTCGACCTGCCGCTGTTGCAGCGCGACCAGGCAGTCGGCCCACGTCACCACCGCAACGATGATCGGCGACGGGCTGATCTCCTGGATGCGCTTCAGCGACGTGGTGCCCTTCACGACGCAGACCCGCCTACCCGACAGGTCGGAGGGCTGCGAGATCGTCGAGTCGCGCGGCGCCAGGATCCGCTGGTTCGCCGAGAGGTAGACCGTGGAGAAGTTCACCAGCTTCTTGCGTTCGCAGGTGATCGTCATGGTCTTGACGACGACGTCGACCTGATTGTTCTGCAGGGCGGCGATGCGGTCGGCCGACGACAGGATCCGGTACTCCACCTGCGACGGTGTGCCGAAGATGTCGCGGGCCACCTCACCGGCGATATCGACGTCGAAGCCGGTGATCTCGCCGGTGATCGGGTCGCGGAAGCTGAACAGATTGCTGCCGATGTCCAGGCCGACGGTCAGCCGCCCGCGCGCGCGGATGTTGGCGACCGCGGCGTCTGCCTCGGCGCGATTGGTGAACGGGCGCAGGCTTGCCGTGCGGTTGCAGGCGTCCTCGTCGGTCGTCGGCGCGCGGACCCGCTCGGGCTGGAGTTCCTCCATGCCCGCGGGTGTGGGCGGGGCCAGCGTCACGCCCGGCGCCGGAATCACCGACGCCGCGTGCCCGCACCCCGCCAGCACCAGCACTCCGATGAGCCCGATGCCGAGTAGCCTGCGCATCATCATCATCACCGGTACTCGCTAAGTCGTGGCCACAGCCCCAGCGCCACCGCCAGCGCGGCGCCGACGGAGAGCACCGCGGCGCCGACGGTCGCGCCCGACAGCACCCGGCGGGCGTTGAGGATGTCGTTGCGCAGCTGGCTGCGGCTCTCCTCGATGCCCTTGCCCAGCGCCGCGTCGAGCTTGTCGAATGCGGGCGTGGAGTCGTCCTCTCCGGTGCCGAGCGCCACCTGGGTGGCGGCCTGGTAGTTGCCTACCGCGATATAGGAATTGATCCGGTCGTCGGCCTGCCGCCAGCGGGTCAGCAACTGCTCGGCGTCGGCCAGGTCGCTCTTGTCGATCGCGTCGTCGCGGGCGAGGTAGTCGGCAAGTTGCTGCTGCATCATGTCGATGCGTTGGTAATAGGACTGCTTGCGCACATCTTCGTCGCCGCGCCGGATCAACGCCAGGGTCTCGTCGGCGCGCGCCTGCTGCGCACTGATCGCGAGGCTCGTGACGGTCTTGAGGGATTCGGCCGCAGTACTTTTCGCGCTGCGGCTGTCGGCGGTCGAGATCGCGAGCGCCGTGCCCACCCATACCACCATAATCAGCACGGCCAGCCCGCCGGCCACGAAACCGATATTCACCCGGCGCCGTGTCCGCCGCGCCAGCCACCGGTTTGCGAAGGCGCCGAACATCAGGGTCGCGAGGACCACGAGAATCACCGGTGCGGGGATGCGGGTCGACGCGGTGGTCTCCTGATCCACCCGCGCAGAGGTTTCCTCGTAGAGCCGCTGCGCGTCGGGCAGGATCTGCGTCTGCATCAACGCCGACGCCTCGGACAGATACGACGAGCCGACCGGGTAGCCGGCCCGGTTGTTGGTCCGGGCGGTCTCCACCAGGCCGGTGTACACGGCGAGCTGGGCGTTGACCCGGCCGAGCAGTTGCACCAGCGCCTCGTCGGTCAGGCCGCTCGACGCCCGGGTGACGGCGACAGCGGCGTCGGTAATGGCCTGCTCGTAGCGGTGCCGGACGTCCTGGGGCTCGGTGCCAGCGATGAACGCCGTCGCCGCCGCGGCGTCGGCCACCGACAGCGTGGTGTAGAGCTGGCCGGCCGCGAACGACAGCGGCTCGGTGTGGTTGAGGACCGTGGTCAATGCTTGCTGGCGGTCGTTGATGGTCGTCGACGTGGCAAACGCGCTGGCGATAACGAGCGCGGACAGGACGAACCCGATGGTCAGGATCCGGCCCGGGGTCGTCCACAGGAACCACCAGCGCGGGTGCGCTGGTGTCGTCGGCGACCGCGACGCCAGTGGTTCGGTCGACGGGTGCGCCAACTCCACAGTCACGTGTGAGCGGACCTCATCTTTCCGGCTACTTCCCCGACTGCCCAAACTGTATAAAAGAATTCTAAGAGCTGTTGGCGTGGCGTGTGGGCATTCGAGCGCCCCTCCTCGTGCTCGTGCCGGTGTCCCTATCCTGAACCCGTGCATGGCGACGGTGACGGTTGGGTGATGTCCGACAACGGCGCCGCCTTCTGGGGTCGCCACGGGGCGGCCGGGCTATTGCTGCGCGCGCCGCGCCCGGACGGTTCTGCGGCGGTATTGCTCCAGCACCGGGCCCCGTGGAGTCATCAGGGTGGCACCTGGGGGCTGCCCGGCGGCGCCCGCGACAGCCATGAGACCGCCGAGCAGGCCGCGGTCCGCGAGGCCCACGAAGAAGCCGGCCTGCCCGCCGACCAGCTGACCGTGCGCACCACGGTTGTCACCGCCACAGCTCCCGGCAGCCACTGGACCTACACCACCGTGATCGCCGACGCGCCCGAGCTGCTGGACACGATTCCGAATCGCGAGAGTTCGGAGCTGCGGTGGGTGGCCGAAGAGGAGGTCGCCACGCTGCCGCTGCATCCCGGGTTCGCGGCGAGCTGGGAGCGGTTGCGCGTCGTGACCGCGTCGATCCCGTTGCTGGTCACTTAAGCGCCGCCTTCAGCCGTTGCGCCGCGGCCCGTGGATCGTCGGCCGCGGTGATCGCCCGCACCACCACGATCCGGCGCGCGCCGGCCGCGAGCACGTCCGGCAGCCGCTCGGCGTCGATACCGCCGATCGCGAACCACGGCTTGGGGGTGCGCAGTTCCGCCGCGGCGCGGACCAGCTCCAGTCCGGGGGCCGGTCGTCCCGGCTTGGTGGGTGTGGGCCAGCACGGGCCGACACAGAAATAGTCCACTTCCTCGGCCACCGCGGCGGCGACCTGGGCGGGGTCGTGGGTGGAGCGGCCGATCAGCGGTCGCGGTCCGATGAGGTCGCGGGCGATCGCCAGCGGCAGGTCGTCTTGGCCCAGGTGCAGCACGTCGGCGCCGGACGCCACTGCGATGTCGGCGCGGTCGTTGACGGCCAGCAGCGCGCCGTGCCGGCGGGCCGCATCGGCCAACGTGGCCAGCGCCTCAAGCTCCTGGCGCGCCTCCAGCGGCCCGAACCGCTGCTCGCCCGGGGACCCCTTGTCCCGTAGCTGGACGATGTCCACCCCGCCGGCCAGCGCCGCATCGGCGAACTCGGCCAGGTCGCCGCGCTCGCGGCGGGCGTCGGTGCACAGGTAGAGCGACGCGTTCATCAGGCGTTCGGAGGGTGGGTGCACACCGCGACGGTAACGACTAACGTAGATCGAGCAACACGGGAGTCCCGGGAGCGGGACTGAGAGTGGGCACGAAAACCTGCCCTTACCGTCACACCTGATCCGGGTCATGCCGGCGAAGGGAGAGGGAATGCCCAACGGATCACTGTCAGTCGTCGGCGGCGGCGTCATCGGGCTGGCCGTCGCGCGCCGGGCCGCGCTGGACGGCTGGTCGGTGCGCGTGCACCGCACCGACGAACGCGGCGCGTCGTGGGTGGCCGGCGGAATGCTGGCCCCGCACAGCGAAGGCTGGCCCGGCGAAGAACGTCTGCTGAGGCTGGGCCTGGCTTCGCTGGCGCTGTGGCACGGTGGCTTCCTCGACGGGCTGCCCGCCGACGTCGTCACCGCGCGGGAGTCGTTGGTGGTCGCCGTCGACCGCGCTGACGCCGCCGACCTCAAGACGGTCGGGGAGTGGCTGGCCGCGCAGGGCCACCCCGTGACGCCGACGACCAACGCGCGCGATATCGAACCGCTGCTGGCGCAGGGCATTCGGCACGGCTTCCGCGCGGAAACCGAACTGGCGGTCGACAACCGGGCGGTGGTCGAGGCGTTGGCGGCCCATTGCGAACGGCTCGGCGTGCAGTGGGCGCCGCCGGTGGCCTCGCTGGACGAAGCCCGTGATGCCGACAAGGTGGTGATCGCCAACGGAATCGACGCGCCTTCGCTGTGGCCTGCTCTGCCGGTCCGGCCGGTCAAGGGTGAGGTGCTGCGGTTGCGCTGGCGGCGCGGCTGTATGCCGGTGCCGCAGCGGGTGATCCGCGCCCGCGTGCACGGCCGTCAGGTGTATCTGGTGCCGCGGGCCGACGGCGTGGTCGTCGGCGCCACCCAGTATGAGCACGGCCGCGACACCGCGCCGGCGGTGACCGGCGTGCGCGAACTACTCGATGACGCGTGCGCGGTCATGCCCGCGCTGGGTGAATACGAGTTCGCCGAATGCGCGGCCGGTCTGCGGCCGATGACGCCCGACAACCTTCCGATCGTCGGCCGGCTCGACGAGCGCACCCTGGTCGCCGCCGGCCATGGCCGGTCCGGATTCCTGCTGGCACCGTGGACCGCCGAAGCCATTGTTGGCGAATTGAACGGCGCGCCGCTGCCAGAAGCTGATTTAGTAGGTGCGCGATGAAAGTGACCGTCAACGACGAAGCCGTCGAAGTGGAAGAGCAGACCACCGTCGCCGGGCTGCTGGAGACCCTCGGGTTTCCGGACAAGGGCATCGCGGTGGCGGTCGACTGGGCGG
Source organism: uncultured Actinomycetota bacterium (assembly GCA_963799495.1). GTDB lineage: Bacteria > Actinomycetota > Actinomycetes > Mycobacteriales > Mycobacteriaceae > Mycobacterium. The sequence continues at coordinate 346,277 of CAWCXH010000006.1, read as the reverse complement.
TGCTGCCGCGGTCGGCGTGGCAGACGGCGCTGACCGACGGCGCCCGGGTAGAGGTCGTGACGGCGGTGCAGGGTGGCTGACACCGGCTCGGCGGGCAGGAGCGTAGCGACCCGGGAATCAAAACTGACCATCGCGGGCCGCGAGTTCGGCTCACGACTGATCATGGGCACCGGCGGCGCGGCCAACCTGGCGGTGCTGGAGGAGGCGCTGCTGGCGTCGGGCACCGAACTGACCACGGTGGCGATGCGCCGGGTGGACACCGAGGGCGGAACCGGCGTGCTGGATCTGCTCAACCGGCTAGGCATCACACCGCTGCCCAACACCGCCGGCTGCCGCGGCGCCGCCGAAGCGGTGCTGACGGCCCAGCTGGCCCGCGAGGCGCTGGGCACCGAGTGGGTCAAGCTCGAGGTCATCGCCGACGAGCGCACGCTGCTGCCCGATGCTGTCGAATTAGTCAGGGCTGCAGAACAATTGGTGGACGACGGCTTCGTCGTACTGCCCTACACCAACGACGATCCGGTGCTGGCCCGCCGGCTGGAGGACACCGGCTGCGCCGCGGTGATGCCGCTGGGCTCACCGATCGGCACCGGCCTGGGCATCGCCAACCCGCACAACATCGAGATGATCGTCGAGGCGGCCGGGGTGCCGGTGGTGCTCGACGCCGGCATCGGCACTGCCAGCGACGCCGCACTGGCGATGGAGCTGGGCTGCGACGCGGTGCTGTTGGCCAGTGCGGTCACCCGGGCCGCCGACCCGCCGACGATGGCCGCGGCGATGGCCGCCGCCGTCACCGCGGGATACCTGGCCCGACGGGCCGGCCGGATTCCGAAGCGGTTCTGGGCACAGGCGTCCAGCCCTCAACTGTGAGCCGTTACGTCGCGCTGGGCAGCTCGATGGCGGCCGGACCGGGTATCCGGCCGTCGGCTGCCGGCGCACCATGGCGGTCGGGCCGCTCGGCGCGCAACTACCCGCATCTGGTCGCCGAGAAGCTCCGGCTCCACCTCGTCGACGTGACCTATTCCGGCGCCACCACCGCGAATGTACTGACCGACAAGCAGAACGGCGCACCACCGCAGATCGACGCGCTCGACGGGTCGGAGACCCTGGTGACGGTGACGATCGGCGGCAACGACGTCGGCTACGTGCCGCTGCTGATGGCCGCAGGTCTGCCACGGCTCACCCGCGCGGTGCCGCTGCTGGGCGGCCGGCTGCGCGAGCTGCTCGACGCCGACGCCCGGGATCGCGCACTGGTCGACGTGGCCGGATCGCTGCAGAAGGTCGGACGGACCGTGCGGGAGCGGTCGCCGCTGGCCCGCGTGTTGTTCATCGACTACCTCACGCTGCTGCCGCCGCCGGGGACCGCCGCGCCCCCGCTGTCGGATGCCGACATCGGTCTAGGCCGCCACGTCGCCGACATCCTGGAAGGGCTCACCGGCGAGGCCGCGGCCGAAACCGGCTGCCAGTGGGTGCGCGCCGCGCAGGCCAGCCGCGAGCACCACGCCTGGGCGGCCGAACCCTGGACGACCAGATTCGGTTTGCCGTTGCCCGGCCGCCCCGCCCCGCTGCACCCCAACGCCGCCGGCATGCGCGCCGTCGCCGACCTGGTTGCCGAGCGGGCGACCGGACATCCTGCCAAGGGGGGCCCATAACGCGGAGGGAATCCGATGGATAACGATGAACGGGAAATCCGGCAGCTTGTCGACACTTGGATGGCCGCAACGCGGGCCGGTGATGTCGAGACGGTGATGTCGTTGATGTCAGACGACGCGGTGTTTCTCTCAGCGGGTCAGCCGGTCATGAGAAAGGCCGACTTCGAGGCTGCAGCCAAGGCTCAGGCGGACGGAGATGCGCCGCAGTTCGACGGCAGAAGCGAGATCCACGAGGTCAAGGTTCTCGGGGACTGGGCCTTTATGTGGACCGCACTCACCATCGACGTCACCCCTTCCGGTGGCACGAAGTTCACCCGCGAGGGCAACACATTGTCGGTCCACCGAAAGGAGAACGGCAAATGGCTCCTGGTGCGCGATGCGAACACCCTTCCGCCGATGTCGGGAGAGGACGATTGACCTGACATCATGGGTCCGATGATCGAGCTGGCCGGCCTGACCAAGACATTCGGGCGAAACCGGGCCGTCGACGACCTGACCTGCGCGATCGAACCCGGAATGGTGACCGGGTTCCTGGGTCCCAACGGTGCCGGCAAGACCACCACCATGCGCCTGATCCTCGGACTGGACCATCCGAGCTCGGGCACCGCCACCATCGACGGCCGAACCTACCGGGAGCTGCGAGACCCGCTTCGCACGGTCGGGGCGTTGCTGGACGCCAACCAGGTGCACCCGAACCGCTCGGCGCGTAACCACCTGCGATGGATCGCCGCGACCCACCGGATTCCCGGCAAGCGGGTCGACGAGGTGCTCGACATGGTCGGTCTGACGTCGGTCGCCGGCCGCAAAGCCGGCGCCCTGTCGCTGGGCATGAGTCAGCGACTCGGAATCGCCGCCGCCCTGCTCGGTGATCCGCCGGTGCTGCTGTTCGACGAGCCGGTCAACGGGCTGGACCCCGAGGGCATCCGCTGGGTGCGCACGCTCATGCGCACAATGGCCTCCGACGGCCGCACCGTCTTCGTGTCCAGCCATCTGCTGGCCGAGATGGCGAACACCGCCGATGCGCTGGTGGTGATCGGGCGCGGCAAGCTGATCGCGTCGACCACGGTCAGCGACTTCGTCGCCCACTCCGGTGCCGACACCATCCGGGTCCGCAGCCCCCAGCTCGACACCCTGCGTCGGGTGCTCGCCGACGCCGGCGTCCGGGCGCACCCCGAGGCCGACGGAGCCGCGCTGTTGGTCGAGGGAGCGGCCATCGAGGTCGTCGGCGACCTCGCCGCCCGCAACGCGATCACCCTTCACGAGCTGAGCGCACGGCAGCCCTCGCTGGAAGAGGCGTACATGAAATTCACCGACGAGGCAGTCGAATACCGGGCGGTGAGCCAGTGAGCGCACTCGCGGTGCTGGACGCCGAATGGATCAAACTGTCGACCACCCGCTCGCCGCTGTGGTCCGCGGTCGCAGTCGCGGTGCTCAGTTTGGGTCTGGCCGCGGCGCAGGGCGCGACAGCGTATGACTTCAGCCCGCTGCCGCCGGAGAAGGCAGCGCTCGGGGCGGCGGTGTTCGGGGTGCCGGTGCTGATGGTCCTCGCGTCGATGACGGTGACCGGCGAATACCGCAACGAAATGATCCGCACGACGTTCATGGCGACCCCGAGCCGGACCCTGGTGCTGGTCGCGAAAGCTGTTGTAGCGGCGGTATTTTCCGGCGTGTGCGCCGCGGTGATGGTGATCGGGTCGATCGTGGTGGCACGGCTGGTCGCCAAGCCGCTGGTCGGCTCGCAGCTGTCGCTGGCGGCGCCGGGGTGCTGGCGCGCGGTGGCCGCCATCGGCTGCTACGCGGCACTGGCCGCGGTGCTCGGTATCGGTGTCGGCGCGCTGTTGCGGGTCGCCGCGGGCGCGGTCGCGGTGCTGCTGCTGTGGCCGTTGGTGGCCGAACCGATGATCGCGAATCTGCCCAGCGCCGGCACCGAGGTGGGGCCGTACCTGCCGTTCGGGAACGCGTTCATGTTCATCCGGGTGCCGTGGCTGTACCCGGGCTACGCCATGCCGTGGGGTGAGTTCGGGTCATTGGTCTACTTCGCGGTGGTCGCCGCGGTGGTGTTCGTCGCGGCCATCGTGGTGGTGAACCGCCGCGATGCGTGATCGGGCTAACGTGTGGGCGATGGGGCGCAAATCGCTGACAATTTCTGCGGTGCTGACGGTCGCGGTCGTCACCGCGGCCCTGGGTGGTTGCGGCCGTGAGCCGCGACCGCAGCCGGCACCGCCACCCGCACCAACCGGGGTGTCGACGGCCGCGTCCGATTTCGCGGCGATGCTGCGGCAGCGGGTGACGCCCGATGGGATGATGGCGCACCTGGTCAAGCTGCAGGAGATCGCCGACGCCAATGGCGGCAATCGCGCCCTCGGCACGAAGGGCTACGACGCCAGCGTCGATTATGTCGCTGGTGCGCTGCGGGACAAGGGTTTCGACGTTCAGACACCGGAGTTCGAGGTCCGCTTGCCGTTCGCCGAGGAACCGGCCGTCACCGTCGGCGGCGCGTCCGTTGCCGCCAAACCGCTGGAGTTCACCATCGGCACCCCGCCGCAGGGCGTGACCGGCCCGCTGGTCGCCGCCCGTGTGGAGGACTCCCCGGGCTGCAGCGCGTCGGACTACGACGGTCTGCCCGTGGCCGGGGCGGTGGTGCTGGTGGACCGCGGCCAGTGCCAGTTCTCAGTGAAGCAGGCTGCGGCGGCCGAGCGGGGCGCGGTAGCCCTGATCGTTGCCAACAGCGAGGGCGACGAGACGGGCGGCACCCTCGGTACGAAGACCGACGTGAAGATCCCGGTCGTCAGCGTCGCCAAGGAATCCGGTGACCGGTTGCGTGCCGAGCCGGGCGAAACCACCATCAAGCTCAACGCGGGCGTCCGCACCGAACGCACCCGCAACGTCATCGCACAGACGAAGACCGGGTCCACTACCGACGTGGTGATGGCCGGCGCGCACCTCGACAGCGTGGCCGAGGGGCCGGGTATCAACGACAACGGTTCCGGTGTCGCGGCGGTGCTGGAAACCGCACTGCAGCTTGGCAGTTCGCCCGAGGTGAACAACGCGGTGCGGTTCGGCTTCTGGGGGGCCGAGGAGCGGGGCCTGGTGGGATCCGACAAATACCTCGAGTCGCTGGACCTCGACGGGCTCAAGGACATCGCGCTCTATCTCAACTTCGACATGGTGGGCTCGCCGAACCCGGGCTACTTCACCTACGACGGCGACCAGTCGATTAAACCCGACCCCCGCAACGGGGTGCCGCGGGTGCCCGAGGGCTCCGCGGGTATCGAACGGACGCTGGTGAGCTATCTCAAGAGCGCCGGAAAACCCCCGGAGGACACTGATTTCGACGGCCGATCCGATTACGACGGCTTCACGCAGGCGGGCGTTCCCGCGGGCGGGATCTTCTCCGGTGCCGAGTCGAAGATGTCCGGTGACCAAGCCGAGCGGTGGGACGGTGAGGCGGATCAGCCGTTCGACCCGAACTACCACAAGGAATCCGACACGCTGGAGCACATCGATCGAACGGCGATGGAGATCAACGGCGGCGGCGTGGCCTATGCGGTGGGGCTATACGCGCAAGATCAGGGCGGGCGCAACGGTATTCCCATCCGCGATGACCGGACGCGGCACGTGATCACGACTTCATGACGGCCCGAGGCCTACGGGTCGTCGCGGCGTTGATTGCGGCGACGGTGCTGGCGTCCTGCTCGTCTGGGCCACCGACCACCCCACCGGCCGACCTGGGTCGGGAACTGGCGGCCAAGGTCGACGTCGACTCCATTTACACTTACCTGCGCAAGTTGGGCGAGATCGCCGACGCGAACAATCACTCTCGCGCCCAGGGCACGCCCGGATTCGACGCCAGCGTGGACTATGTGGCCCAGACGTTGCGGGAAAACGGCTTTGACGTTCGGACGCCCGAGTTCGAGCGGCTCGGCACGACGCGGGGCGGTAACCCGACACTGACCGTTGCCGGCCGCGGTTACCCCGTCGACCAAGCCTCGCTGCTGCTCACCACCCCGCCAGGCGGGCTGAGGGCCAAGACCCTGCGGCCGCAGAAACCCGCCGGATGCAGTGCTGCCGACTACGGCACCGCCGCGGTGACCGGCGCGATCGCCGTCGTCGACGATACCGGCTGCTCCATCGTCGACAAGCAGGACACCGCCGTTGCCGAGGGAGCTGTCGGACTTCTCGTGGTGAGCACACCGGGCGGCAACGGCAGCCCCGCGGGGTTGTTCACCCCCGGCTACTACCGGCAGCTCAAGGTTCCGGTCGGGGTGATCGGCGCCGACGCAAACGCCGCACTGCGCCGCACCGAAGCCGCCGTGCGGCTGACGCTGGACGCCAAGGCCGCCATGGTCAAGTCGCGAAACGTGTTGGCGCAGACCAAGACTGGTGATACCCGGAACGTCGTTGTGGTCGGCGCGCACCTGGACAGCGTGGCCCGCAGCCCCGGCATCAACGACAACGGTTCGGGTGTGGCCGCGGTGCTGGAAGCCGCGGCCGCGTTGGGGTCACAGCCGCAGACCACCAACGCCGTGCGATTCGCCTTCTGGGGATCCGAAGAGGGTGGCCTTGAGGGGTCGATGAACTATGTTCGGGGGCTGGACCGCGACCAGCTCAACGACATCGCGCTGTACCTCAACTTCGACATGCTCGGCTCGCCTAACGCCGGTTTCTTCACCTACGACGGCGATCAGTCCGGTCAGCCCAACCCCAACATTCCGGCCCGCGACGTGCTCGCCGGATCGGCCGGCATCGAGCGGACCCTGGCCGGCTACCTCAACCTTGCCGGGATACGGCCGGCCGACCTGCCGTTGGCCCGCAGCACCGACTATAGCGCGTTTCTGGCCGCGGGGGTGCCGTTCGGCGGCGCGACCACCGGTGCGGCGCAAAAGAAAACCGAGGTGCAGGCCTGGCTGTGGCGCGGGCGGGCCGGCGTCGCCTTCGACCCGAACTACCACACCCCAGGCGACACCATCGACAACGTCGACCGGCACGCGCTGTCGATCATGGCTGCGGTGGTGACGGTAAACGATGTGCTTGACGGGCATGTGGGCCTGGATGTGGAGTGCCTGGATCGGATCTATCTGAACGGCTATGTGCCGAACCTGCAGGTGGGTGGGCAGGTGGTGTCGTTCGATTCCGGGACATGCGTGCATCCACACGGTCGCCCTGCTAGTAGAGAACATTCCGGGCGCGTCCTTCATGTCCCACCCGACCGGGCGGAATGATCGTTTTGGCGCAAGAAAAGGGTGTTCAGGGTTGACACTGGCGGGGTGATCTGTTCGGTCACGGCTGCGCGGGGTGGGTTGTGGCGGCCGTGGTGGGTTAGTGGCCGTGTCGCCGCCGGGGTTTTGGCGGCTGGTGGTGTGGTGTTGGTCGCCACGCTCGTCGATCCCGCCCGTCGACGAGCGTGCCGGTTCGGGCCGGCGGCGGGGGGCTGCACCGGAGGTTTGGTGGTGGGCTCGGCGGGGCTGTCGGCTGCTGGTTGCTCGAATGGAGTGCGGTGAGCGTATGTCGCGGGTGTTTTTAAGTCATTCCAGCCGCGATCGTCGGCAGGCGATGGCGGTGAAGCGGTGGCTGGTCGGGCAGGAGCCGGGTCTGGCCGAGGAGATCTTTTTGGATCTGGACCCGCACACCGGGATCCGGCCGGGGGAACGCTGGAAGCAGGCGCTGCAGCAGGCCAATACCCACTGTGAGGCGGTGATCTGTCTGCTGTCGGCGCATTGGGAACGCTCGCATGAGTGCATCACCGAGTTCCGGTTCGCCGAGATGTTGAACAAGACCATCGTGTGCGCCCGGCTGGAACCGGGGCCCCAGAGCAGGATCACCTCCGAGTGGCAGCGCTGCGACCTGTTCGGCGACGGCCCCACCACCGCGATCACCGTCGATGAGGGCGAGCCGGTGATGTTGGCCACCGCGGGCCTGCACCGGCTGCTGGATGGGCTGCGCGCCCTGGGGATCGGGGCGGAGTATTTCCCGTGGCCCCCACCGCACGACCGCGAGCGATCCCCGTACCGGGGCTGGGCACCACTGGAGGAGGACGACGCGGCGGTGTTCTTCGGCCGCGACGCCCAGATCGTGCAGGGTCTGGACGAGTTGCGGGGGATGCGCTTCTCCGGGGTGAAGTCACTGCTGGTGATCCTGGGCCCCTCCGGGGCGGGGAAGTCGTCGTTTCTGCGGGCCGGGCTGCTGCCCCGGCTGCGCCGCGACGACCACAAGTTCCTCCCGATGGACATCGTGCGCCCCGAACACGCAGTGCTCACCGGCGAACTCGGTCTCGCCCCCGCCATCTACCACCTGCGCACCGGGCTGGGTCTGCCCACGCCGCTGTTGGGGGAGATCAAAAACGCCTGCCTCGCGTGCGACGTCGAGCGGCTGCGGGGCTGGCTGACCGAGGCCCGCCAGGCCGCGCGTGCCCGGCTGCTGGAGGTGCCCGCCGATCAGTCCGCACCCACCCTGATGCTGCCGCTGGATCAGGGCGAGGAACTCTTTAATGCTGACGCCGGGCCGCAGGCCCCCCGCTTCCTGCACGTTCTGGCTGGCCTGCTGCGCCGCGAGGCAGGCGTTACCCCGGGGTTGATCGTGGCGGTCACCATCCGCGCCGACCGCTACGAGCAGCTGCAGACCGCACCGCAGCTGGCCGGGATACAAAGCGTGGTGTTCGACGAGCTCAAACCGATGCCGCCGGCGGGGTTCAAGGAGGTCATCACCGGTCCGGCCGGCCGCGCCACCGCAACGGGCCGGCGGTTGCGTATCGAACCCGCGCTGGTGGACCGGATGCTGGCCGATTCGGCCGCGGGGGCCGATGCGCTGCCGCTGCTGGCGCTGACCCTGCAGCGTCTCTACCACGATTTCAGCGACGGCGGCGACCTGACCGCGCGGGAATACGAGTCGATGGGCGGGATGGCGCAGGTGGTGCAGACCGAGGTGGACACCCTGCTCGCCGCCGACCCCGTCGCCCGGCGGATCCAGCTCGAGCTTCTGCACGATGCGTTCATCCCGTGGCTGGCCACCATCAACCCCGGCAACGATCAGCCGATGCGCCGACTGGCCCGCTACACCGACCTGCCGGCGGCCAGCCACCCCCTGATCGAGGCGTTCGTGGAGAAACGGCTGCTGGTCAAGGACACCCGCGACGGGCGGGTCGTTGTCGAGGTCGCCCTGGAAAGCCTGCTGCGCCAATGGCGCGAACTGGCCGGCTGGCTGCGTGCCGAAAGCCACCACCTCAAGGACGCCGACACCCTGGAGCGCGCCGCCGCCGACTGGCAGGCCAACAGCGCCGACCCAGCCTGGCTGCTGGAGGGCAGCCGCCTCGCCGAGGCCGAAACCCTGGCCGCCAAGCCCGGCTTCCGCGACCGGCTGGACCCCACCCGCGACTTCCTGCACGCCTCCCGCACCCGCGAAAACAACCGCATCGAGGCCGAGAAGCAACGCCAGCAAGCCGAACTCCAAGCCGTCCAGCAGCACGCGGCCGCGCTGCGGAAACGCTCATGGATCCTCATCACCGTGCTGGCGGTCACCGCCGTTATCGCCGTAGTGGCCGTGATTCTCGGCGTGCAGGCCAACAACGCCCAACACCAGGCCGACACGCGTTTCCGCGAGGCAACCAGCCTTCGGCTGGTCTCCGAGGCCCAGTCGATGCTGGCCGGTACCCGTTCCGGAGGCGATGTGCGCGCGTACCAACAACTGGTTGTGGCGCGACGACTTGCGCAAAGGCCTGATGACGGCCCATTGCTCAATGTGCTGGTAAAGAGGGCCAGCAACACAATCAAGATCGCCGAGGCGGGGTCGCCCGTGTGGGGCGTGGCGTTTAGCCCCGACGGCACGCGGATCGTCTCCGGCAGTGCCGACGACACGGTGCGGGTGTGGGACGCGGCCACCGGCCAACCCGTCGGCCAGCCGCTGACCGGGCACCAGGACAGGGTGTGGGGCGTGGCGTTTAGCCCCGACGGCACGCGGATCGTCTCCGGCAGTGCCGACACCACGGTGCGGGTGTGGGATGCGGCCACCGGCCAACCCGTCGGCCAGCCGCTGACCGGGCACACGGCCGGGGTGTTCAGCGTGGCGTTTAGCCCCGACGGCACGCGGATCGTCTCCGGCAGTGCCGACACCACGGTGCGGGTGTGGGACGCGGCCACCGGCCAACCCGTCGGCCAGCCGCTGACCGGGCACCAGGACAGGGTGTTCAGCGTGGCGTTTAGCCCCGACGGCACGCGGATCGTCTCCGGCAGTGCCGACACCACGGTGCGGGTGTGGGACGCGGCCACCGGCCAACCCGTCGGCCAGCCGCTGACCGGGCACCAGGACGGGGTGTGGGGCGTGGCGTTTAGCCCCGACGGCACGCGGATCGTCTCCGGCAGTGCCGACACCACCGTGCGGGTGTGGGACGCGGCCACCGGCCAACCCGTCGGCCAGCCGCTGACCGGGCACCAGGACAGGGTGTTCAGCGTGGCGTTTAGCCCCGACGGCACGCGGATCGTCTCCGGCAGTGCCGACACCACCGTGCGGGTGTGGGACGCGGCCACCGGCCAACCCGTCGGCCAGCCGCTGACCGGGCACCAGGACGGGGTGTGGGGCGTGGCGTTTAGCCCCGACGGCACGCGGATCGTCTCCGGCAGTGCCGACACCACGGTGCGGGTGTGGGACGCGGCCACCGGCCAACCCGTCGGCCAGCCGCTGACCGGGCACCAGGACGGGGTGTGGGGCGTGGCGTTTAGCCCCGACGGCACGCGGATCGTCTCCGGCAGTGCCGACACCACGGTGCGGGTGTGGGACGCGGCCACCGGCCGACCCGTCGGCCAGCCGCTGACCGGGCACCAGGACGGGGTGTGGGGCGTGGCGTTTAGTCCCGACGGCACGCGGATCGTCTCCGGCAGTGCCGACACCACGGTGCGGGTGTGGGACGCGGCCACCGGCCGACCCGTCGGCCAGCCGCTGACCGGGCACCAGGACGGGGTGTGGGGCGTGGCGTTTAGTCCCGACGGCACGCGGATCGTCTCCGGCAGTGCCGACACCACGGTGCGGGTGTGGGATGCGGCCACCGGCCGACCCGTCGGCCAGCCGCTGACCGGGCACCAGGGCGGGGTGTGGGGCGTGGCGTTTAGTCCCGACGGCACGCGGATCGTCTCCGGCAGTGCCGACACCACGGTGCGGGTGTGGGATGCGGCCACCGGCCAACCCGTCGGCCAGCCGCTGACCGGGCACCAGGACGGGGTGTGGGGCGTGGCGTTTAGTCCCGACGGCACGCGGATCGTCTCCGGCAGTGGCGACACCACGGTGCGGCTGTGGGACGCGGCCACCGGCCGACCCGTCGGCCAGCCGCTGACCGGGCACCAGGGCGCCGTGTCCAGCGTGGCGTTTAGTCCCGACGGCAACCGGATCGTCTCCGGCGGTTACGACACCACGGTGCGGCTGTGGGACCCGGCTACCGGCCAACCCGTCGGCCAGCCGCTGACCGGGCACCAGAACACCGTGTCCAGCGTGGCGTTCAGCCCCGACGGGCACATAATCGTGTCCGGCAGTGCCGACAAGACACTCCGCCTGTGGCCCGCTTACCCCGACGCCACGTCGGCGTTATGCGCCAAGCTCACCACCAATATGAGCCACCAGCAGTGGCGGGACTGGGTGTCGCCCGATATCGGCTACATCGAAGCCTGTCCGGGACTGCCAATCCCGGCCGATGGTTGAAATCGAACGACTCGCCTAAGACGAGCCGCGCAGTGCCGCCTGACCGATCGTCGGCGTCGTCGGTGGCGACACTCTGCGAAGCTGAACTCCGCAGATTTGTCTTGTCCGCCTTCGTCGAATGCTTCTGCGCGACCATGAACACGCAGGCACTCGGAGGCTGCACGCGGACGGAACCAGCCTCAACACGGCGACCTCGACATCGAGGTCGAGGACTGGCTAGCCCACCCCGTCGCACGCTCGTGGGAACCCGAACACCAGCTCATCGGGGCCCTGATGTGGCTGACTGCCGAGCAGGCCAAACCGATCCTCGAGCTCGTGCCCGGCAGCGCGATCTGGCGCCCGACCAATCTGTGGGCCTACGAGATCATCCGCAGCATGGTCGACCAAGGAGAAGAAGCCCGATCCTGTCGCGGTGATGGCCACCGCGCGGGCGCCGTCGTGCAGTCTGGCGATCGATCCGGATGAGCCGCCCTCCCCCGCACGGCACCACCAGTTCGCGGTACACCTGCTGCGGCCTACACCCAGACCGTCAGCCCCGTGGCCGCGGTAACCTACGCCCGCGAAGTTCTCAATGAGGCATACCGGCGAGCCTTCCGCACCAACGGGATTCGGATGCAACAGCTCGCCGAATGTGGAGCAGAACGCGAATCCATCACCGAACAGTTCGGCATCATCCGCGACGAGCTGGCCGACCTGTGGCGGCGCACCGAGGCCGCGGCCAAACCCGGCTGGTGGCAGCCATGACCCGGCGCACCCCGATCCCCCTCAACGCGCACGAGGCGGACATCGCCGGGCGCGCCGCGACCGGCGTCGCCGGTCTACGCCGGCAAGCCGCACCAACGGCGCATGCATGGATCGAAACCCTGCACGCCCGTTATCTAGCCGCGATTCGCGCGCGTCAGCAGTTGTTCAGGTAAGCCGTTCCGAGGCCAGCGCTGACAATGTATCCGTCTTGTTGTCAGTGGTTGGCTGGATGCCGCCTCCTTCCGCTTGGATGCAGCGATTCGCCCGGACTCGGGTGAACGGCGGTTGTGGTTGTTGATGCGGACGGATTCCTGCATCCTGAGGCGACGGGGTGGTTGCAGTTTCTGACTGACGTCGGCAGGTCGCCGAACACCGTCCGCGAGTACAGGCGCCGAGTCGCGTGGTATCTGTCGTGGTGCACCTTGACGATGGACTGGCGGAAGGCCACGCTGAGTCATCTGGCGTTGTGGCGCCGCACGGTCGCCGCGTCACCTGTGTCGAAAACCAACGGCAGCAGCGGCTTTCGTAGCGAAAGCACAGTCGGGTTGTAAATGGTTGCGGTTCGATCGTTCTACGAATGGGCGGACGTAGACTCGCTACTTGCCACCGATGTGGTGTCACGGATGACGGAGCTGAAGTACTTCGCCCCCGGTACGGCGGGAGGTGGCGAGCACGGGGCCATGCGCCGTGTGCTGGTCAAAAAGCTGCGTAGCAAACGTGTCGAGGCGCCACCGCCGCGCTGGATCAGCGACGCTGACGCGCGGAATCGACTGGCCGAACTGACGTTACCGGCAAGGGATCGGTTCTTGATCGCCTTGCTGACCACCAGCGGTATATTCTCCAGGGTTCAGCCCCGTGCGCCAGCGTGGTTCTCTGAGTTTGTGCAGCTTAGAAGCTGATGCCGGAAGATGCTATCCACCGCAACAGGTGTGTGCAAGCAGACTCGTGCGTGTCATCGCAGCCGGGTTGGTGTGTTGAGTCGGGCCATGAGTTCGCGGTTGGCGGCGCGGGCTGCGGCGAGGTCTTCGTCTGGAGGGCATCGATATCTATGGGGGCGCCGAGCCCGGACTCGCGCCAACCGGTTGAGGAAATCCTCGATGTCGTTGCGGCCCAGGGCCGAAGCGGCGAGTCCACCATCGGGTCTGCCGCCGAGGAACTCCGAGAGCAGCCGCAGCCCGTTGATCTTGGTGCGTACTCTCGCCGCGCCGCGGCCTCGATGACGCGGGAGTTGTTCTGCTGCCCACCGTTTGACGGACTGGGCCAGCCAGGGCTGGTTGATTCCGGTGAACGACAGGTTCCCGCGATGGCCGAAGACCGCGAGATCCCAAATGTCTTTGGCCTGTTCGCTCCCCGGGTCGGCCAGGGCCCGCCGGACGTGTTGAGTGAAGGCGGCCCGCAGGGCGCGCACGGATTTGTTGCGGGTGATCTCGGCTCGGTCGGTGGTGATCGAGGCGGCCCGTCGGCGGCGCAGCCCGTCGCACAGCACCCGCAGCTGCGCGTCGGTGATCTTCGCCCCGCCCCGGACGCGCTGCTGAACGCCGAACAGCACCTCGACGACCACCAGCACCGGCAGTGCCCGCAGATTCACCTGCCCGGGCTCGGCCACTCCCGATTCGCGGGCCTGCCATCGGTGCGAATCCAGCTCGTGGTTCGCGCGCAGCGCGTTCCGCCAGCGCTGGTAGTGAGTGTTGCAATAGCCGCAGGCGCCGTCAGCGGTCCGGGTGCACGCCGCAACCTGGCAAGTCGGCATCGGCGGCAAGGGCCGCACCCTCGGGTCAGCCAGAAACTGGTCCAGCGACATCGGTGGTCGGCGGAGGCGGGAACTTCTTGGCGTGCGGCTCGCACAAGACGGCGTGTCGCACTGTCGGCACGCACCGGCATCCCGGCACTGCGCATCGACTCGTGGACGCGGGCTCGGCGGGCAGCTGAGCGGTGGCCGCGATCTCGGCCTTGCTCATCCCCAGCCGAGTTCAGGCGCGAAAAGCACCGATGGCACACAACCGTGAGACCGGAATGGACCGTGGTCTGGCATCCCTCGACCCGGCACATCGTCCGGCCCAACAATCGATGGTCCGCCGGCAATGACAGCACCCTGGTCCGCGGATCCCACCCCGCCTCGTCCAAGAACCTGCGGTCGAGCATCCTCGCCAGACGCGCGGCCGCGCCGATCAATACGACCCCGTCCAACACATGCGGGAACTCGCCGCAGTCCTCGACGGCCCCGAGGTTTTCGGCCAGCTCTACAGCGGTCACCGGGTCACCTCGGCCTGCTCGCGAGGGCTGGGCACCGCGTCGACGGCGGCCCGCAGCCGTGAGGTGTCCGGATGCAGGTAAACCTGCGCCGAGACCGCGGCGTGCCCGAGCAGGTCGGCGACCACATCGATACCGGCCCCGGCATCAACAACGTTGCTGCCGAACGCGTGTCGCAGCTGGTGGGGTTCCGCCCCACCCTGCAGCGACAACGCGACGACGCCGCCCGCAAGGGTCAAATCGGACGTCAGAAGATCTTCGACGGGCATCCTCGACCGACTCGACACCGACGCGTCCTGACCCCACTCCCTTGACAGGATCACCCGCATAAGTACAACCAGCGCAGGCTCATGCACCGGCTCCGGCGCCGCCCACCCGCGGAAGCCGAGGCCGAGTACTACGCTCGACTCCACGCCGGAAAGCACACCGGTCACACGTAACGAGGTGTGCATGAAACCGGAGATGCTTCAAGGGGAGATCATGTCCTATAGGGACCGCGTCAGCTCACCGGGCCCAAAGAAACTGCTTGCCTTAGACGGTGGCGGCATTCGTGGCGTGATCACCCTTGAAGTGCTTCGGCGCCTGGAATCCATGCTGAGAGAGCAGCTCGGCATGGGAGACGAGTTTGTGCTCGCCGACTACTTCGACTACATCGGCGGCACCAGCACCGGCGCTGTGATTGCGGCCGGACTGGCTAAAGGTCTCAGCGTTGAGCCACTCTTGGGTCTCTACGTCGACCGTGGTGAGGAGATGTTTGATAAGGCGTCACTGCTGCGCCGACACCGCTACCGTTACGGCAGCGAACGATTCCAAGGGCTACTGCAGGACTCCCTCGGCAAGGACACCACCTTGGGTAGCGAGGATTTGAGGACACTGCTGCTGATGGTGCTGCGCAATGCGACGACCGACTCACCTTGGCCGTTATCAAACAACCCGAACGCGATCTACAACGACCCCGCCCGCGTCAACAACAACCTCAACATCCCGCTCTGGCAGCTTGTTCGGGCCAGCACCGCTGCACCGGTGTATTTCCCGCCGGAGGTCCTCGCCGTCGGAGACCGCGAGTTCGTCTTAGTCGACGGCGGATTGACGATGTATAACAACCCCGCCTTCCAGCTTTTCCTGATGGCAACACTTGACGCCTACCGGCTTGGCTGGCCCGCGACGGAATCGGATCTCCTCCTGGTGTCGGTCGGGACAGGCATCAGCCCTAAGGCCGATGACCACCTGCGTCCCGGAGATATGAACTTGCTGTTCAACGCCAGCTCGGTTCCGGCCGCATTGATGTTCGCTGCGCTAAACGAGCAAGACTTGTTGTGTCGCGTGTTCGGCCGATGCCGCCACGGCGCACCAATAGATCGAGAGGTCGGTGACCTCCTGGACAACGAAGGTCTGCTCGCAAATCGCCTCTTCACCTATGTCCGCTACAACGCGGAATTGTCTCGCGACGGTCTTGACAAGCTCGGTCTGCACGACGTGTCACCGGAGGATGTCCAGAAGCTCGACTCAGTCCAGCACACAGGCGACCTGAGGCGAGTGGGTGAGGCGGTGGCGCGGGATGTGATGCCGGAACACTTCGCTGGCTTCCTGGGCGGCCTAGATTGATATCGCCGTTCCGCATGAATCTGTCCGAGGTCAGCACCGCGACCGCAGTGCATGTCCGTGAGGTTGACGAACTGCCCTCCGCACTTGCCGCACTTGGGCTGCACCGGTCAAGGCCTACCGTGGTGGTCGTCGGTGGGGCCGCCGGAATCGACGACGCCGGCATGGAACGGCTTCGCGCGCAGTTCCTTTCGGCGATCGTGCCGGTAATGGAGGAACACGGCGCCGTCGCAGTGGACGGCGGAACACGTGCCGGTGTGATGCAGCTGTTCGGCGAAGCCCGCGCCGCGCTGGCGGCGACTTTCCCCCTCGTGGGTGTGGTCGCAGCCGGCACGGTGAAGTTACCCGGTGAGCCGGTGCGCCGGGATGATCAGGCTGACCTGGAGCCCAATCACACACACTTCATTATCGTGCCCGGCGACGAGTGGGGTGCGGAGTCGCCGTGGATCGCCCACACCGCAACGGAGCTCGCCGTGGCCGCACCCTCGATCACGGTGCTCATCAACGGCGGCCAGATTGCGTACTCCGATGTCGAGCGGAGTGTGGAAGCCGGCCGCCGGGTCGTCGTCATCGCCGACTCCGGCCGCACCGCTGACGTGCTCGCCGCCGCGCTGGCTGGAGTTGCGGGCGACACGCGGGCCGAAGCGCTGGTCGATTCGGGACTGCTCAGTTCAGTGCGGGCGGGTGACGCGGCTGACCTCGCCGCGTTGCTTGGCGCTGTCCTCAGCGAATCGGGCGCCCCCACATGACCGGCGAGGGCGTTCGAAGGGTCATCTACGACCTCGCACTCCACGTCGCCCGACAGATTCCAGGCAGCATTCGACTCCGATCGAGGACCGCTATTGAGCGGAGTCTGGGTCGGTCGGATCCTAAACAAGTCACCGCGAGACAGTCCCACCACGACGTCCTGCCGGTTCGACCACTGCGCGAAGGCCCCAGTGTGACGCGACCGCGAACTTCACCTCGCCTGATACAAAGCCGCGATACCCGCTCGATAAATAACTTTCCAGACACTGCGACCTGCAAGATCGGGTTAACCGCGAGCATGTCTTCGGGATGTCTCAGATGTGGTCTGTTTCAAGACATCGGCGTTCGGCCCGTATCACGCCGACCTATCTTCGCTGAGACGGCTCGGGGTTATGGCAGTCGCAGCGCCCGTCCTGGAACAGCTGACGCTGGCAGTGGCCGGTTTCGTTGTGTTCGTGACGGGGATGATTGCAGTGGCGGCACACCATGAGACCGCTACCCTCTCATCACATTGCTGTAGAAACAAAACGCGCCAGGGTTAAATCCTGGGGCCTTTTCGTTGGTGGTCCACGTGGAGCGTGGCCGTTACCGCCCGCCAGCGGTGAGTCGACCGGTATTCACTTGCGGCATCAACTCGCCCCTATCACTGACTGGGTGAGTTTGCACTGCCAGCACTCGAACTCGCCCTGATTTATCGGGACATTCTGTACGGCGCTGCAACGTGTGCACCTACGAGAGAAGGAGCCTTTCGGAGCCTTGGGCAGATGAGTCTTGTTGGTGACCATCCAGATAACGCCGAGGATGACATCGATTAATGCCCAGAGCAAGATGATCATCCCGATGCCGATGCTGGCTCCGATGGCGGTGCCTGCCTTGCAGGCATCCGAGTACGCCTGGTTGGCGCATTCAGCCGTTTGCTGAGAAACATTGCTCATCCCGGCGCTTCTACGGTCCGCAGAAGGCGCTGTTCGACAAGTCCTGGCGACTGGCCGACATCGACAAGCTGAACTGATACGAAGGGCGGAGGTCATGAGCGTCGAAAGCATCGCGTCGTCACCGCTGTGGTAGCGGGCGATGCCCCCGGGCCGGATGTACGGGTGAAGATCACCGCGGAGTACGCCAAACTGGTGGGCCGTGACGCGTACTTCTGGGCGTGGCCGCTGGCCGGGGTCCACAACCGTCGCCGGGGAGCAGAACCAAACACCGAGATCGCTTACGCCGGCCCGCTTCCCGCGGCGCCGCTCAATCGGCTGGCGATGCTGACCGACTACGTGGCACCGGAGGAGCGCCTGGTCGCGTGCCCCAACCAGGACGTCGTGTACGGCGGCGGATCCTTGGCGCTCGAGCGGTCCGCGGTGGTCATTCAGGTGCCCGACTTCGGGGACCGTTTCTGGGTGTATCAGGTCACCGACACGCGTACGGACAGCTTCGTTCAACTCGGAGCGATGTACGCGACGACGCCGGGCTTCTACCTGCTCGTGGGGCCGGACTGGCAGGAGGAGGTACCAGCGGGCATCGCAGCGGTGTTTCGCTCACCCACCAACACCGGATTCGTCGCGCCGCGGATCTTCATGGATGACACCGACGAGGATCGGCGGGCCATCCAAGGTGTGCTGCAGTCCATCCTGATGTATCCGCTCGCCGAGTACGACGGTTCGATGAAACGCATTGATTGGAGCACGATCCCCCGGTTAGCGAATCCCGCCACCGGCGACGAGGAGGTGAAATGGGTTGTGCCCGAGAAGATCTTTGAGGAGCTCGCCGCGATCCTGGCCGACGCGCCGCCGTTGCCCGGCGAAGAGGCCCGCTACGCGCAGGTCCTGGCGGTGCTCGACGCGGCGACCGGCGACAAGGCGATCAGGGAGGCGATGATCGACGGCGCGAAGGAAGCCGACGAACTGCTCGTCAAGCCACTGCTGCAGTTCCGCAACTACGGCCAACAGCTGCCGCACCATTGGAGCACGATCTCCAACGAGTCCGCCTTCGGCACAGACTATTTCACCCGCACCGCCGTGGCCAGATCGAACATCTTCGTCAACTCGCCGAATGAGACGAAGTACTTCTATCAGGACCTCGACGTCAATGGCGCAAGACTCAACGGTGCGCATAGGTACACCGTCACCTTCAGCAAGGGACAGACGCCGCCGGTGCACGGATTCTGGTCGCTGACGCTCTACAACGAACACCACTTCTTCGTGCCCAACACCATCAACCGGTACTCGCTCGGCACGAAAAACAAAGACCTGCAGCAGAACCCGGATGGATCCCTGACAATCCACGTTCAGGCCGACGAGCCTGATCACGGCATCAACTGGCTGCCGGCACCGGCCGGCAAGGACTTCTCGCTGTATCTGCGGGCGTACTGGCCGCAGGTGGCGATCGCCGACGGTTCGTGGACTCCGCCGGCCGTGCAGCAGGTGAATTGAGCGGAACGTCAGAGCCAGGGCGGCGGTTCGGGTACGCGCCCGTTGGACGACACCCCGATAGCGCCGCGGCCGGCTGCCCAGCGGACCACACCGGCGAGTGGTCCACGCACGACCCGGCGGCTGTCGGACCCCTTGCTCCCGACGGTCACCGGTTCTGCTCCTGTCATCTCGATCACCAGATCGCCGCCGACTTCCTTCCGCCGCCACGTTCCGACGATGTCGGTGAGCAGGGACTCCAGCACGATGTCGGGGAATGATGCGAAGCGTGCCCCGTTGGCGAGGTCGACGGCGTGGATCCATACCTCGCGGGTGCGCATCCACACCGTCTCCGATGCGGGCACGCTGCGTCCCTGAGCGGTGCGCACCTCGGCGTCCCACGCCGATTCGGGCAGGTGCCGCCATTTCTCATCGAGTCGAGCCACGGTGTGGTCGAACAGGTTTCGCAGTGCAGCGGGGCTTAGCGTGGCGCCCTCCCTGATTTCCTGGTTGCGCTGCTCGGTCGACTCGTACATCGGCGTTTCGACACCGGTGGCCGCCCAGTCCAGCAGGCGACACAGCGCCGCGGCGTTGTATCCCACGTGGGCCAGCAGGTGCTTTCGCGTCCATCCGTCCAGCAAGGTGCCTCCGCCGAGGTCGTCGTCGGTCAACTCGGCGAGCCGCTGCGCGAAGAACGCGGTACCCCGGCGGGCGATCAGCAGTCGTTCGGAGAGTTCGAGATCGTTGAATCCCATCAAGACTCCTTACTTGACGATGGTGGTGTTTTTCACCGAACCGAGGCCCTCAATGCTGACCTCGACCGTCTGCCCGTTCTGGATGTAGCGGGCCGGCTTGCGGGCGTGGCCGACGCCGCCGGTGGTCCCGGTGATGATGACGTCGCCGGGTTGCAGGGTCACGATATGCGAAATGTATTCGACCAGCTTGGCCGGTGTGAAGACCAGGTCGTCGGTGGTCGCGCTCTGCATGACCTCACCCTCGAGTCGGGTCTCGATCCTGGTGCCCAGGGTGTAGTCGGTCACCAGGTACGGGCCGAAGCCACTGGTCTTCTCGAACGTCTTGCCCTGGTCCCACTGCAGTGTGCGGTACTGGTAGTCCCGCATCGTGTAGTCATTGATCACCGAGTAGCCGGCGATGTAGTCGGCGGCCTGCGCCTCCGACACCTGGTAGGCCCGCTTGCCGATGACGAACGCCAACTCGGCCTCCCAATCAAGTTCGGACGCCGCGTATTCGGGAACCACAACGTCGTCGTAGGGCCCGGTGAGGGCTTCTTTGAATTTGGCGAACAGGGTCGGGTACTCGGGCAGCTCGCGACCCATCTCCTTGATGTGTGTCGCGTAGTTGAGTCCGACGCAGACGATCTTCCCGGGGTTTGGTACCACGGGCGCGTAGTCGGCCCCGTCGAGGCTGACCGTCGTGCCGGACGCCTTCTTGGCGATCGATGCCCAATCCCGTTCTGCGAGTAAGGCGGACAGGTCTGGATAGCCGTCGATGACGGTGGCGGTTTCACCGTCGACGCGTACCGCCGCGGTCGCGCCGTCGAGGCGCAGGGTAGCGAGTTTCATGATGGTCAGGCTCCTTCGGAAATGAGTGTGCGGTTGAAGTGCAGGTGTTCGACGATGGGAGCATCGGAGAACATGAACAGATCGAATTCGGTGTCGGCCTCGATTGACCAGTCCACCCAAGACGGAACGACGATCAGGTCGCCCTTGCCGACGGCGTGTGACGTCTGGCCCAGCCGGAACACCCCGCGGCCGTCGAATACTTGGTAGACGCTCGATCCGACATCGCGGCGGGTGCGGGTGCGGGCGCCTTCCCGGAACCGGTGAAACTCGGCCCGGATGGTGGGCATCACGTCGCCGCCGGTGGTGGGGTTGGTGTAGCGGACGGCCGCGTGGCCGGGCTCCGTCGTTGCGGCGAAACCCTCGTCCTCCAGGGCCAGCTGCTCGCGCAGGGCGGCGTCGGTGTACTCCCAGCGGTATGCCGCGATCGGGGAGTTGATCTTGGCATCGAGCCCGACAAGCGGTCGCAGTCCGGGATGGGCCCAAAGCCGTTCGGAGCGTGAGACATCGGGGGTGGACTCGTCGGTGACGCCTTCGGAACCGAACTCGAAGAATCCGGTGTCGGTGTAGTGCACGAACGGGATGTCCAGGCCGTCGATCCAGGCCATCGGCTGGTCGGTCTCGTTGTGGTGGCCGTGGAAGTTCCAGCCCGGGGTCAGCAGGAAGTCGCCGCGGCGCATCGCGACGGGATCTCCGTTGACGACCGTCCACACACCTTCGCCCTCGACGACGAAGCGGAAGGCGTTCTGGCTGTGCCGGTGTTCGGGCGCGGTTTCTTTCGGCCCGAGGTATTGGATCGCCGCCCACAGGGTCGGGGTCACGTAGGGGAGTCCGCCGAGTCCGGGATTGGCGAGCGCGATGGCGCGACGCTCACCGCCGCGCCCGACAGGCACCAGGTCGCCGGCCCGCTGGGCCAGTGGGTAGAGCGTGGACCACTTCCAGACGAACGGCACTGCCCGCGGCGACGGTGTCGTCGGCATGAGGGAGTCGAGTTGAGTCCATAGCGGGTTGAGGTGCTCGCTTTCGAAGTCGCCGTAGAGCTGCGCCAGCTGCTCGTCTTCAGTCAGCTTTTCTGTGGTGGTGGTCATGGTCTGGATCTCCCTGTGAGTGGTGCCATTGCCGCAAAGCTATGTCGCCCCACCAC
Organism: uncultured Actinomycetota bacterium; assembly: GCA_963799495.1. Lineage (GTDB taxonomy): Bacteria > Actinomycetota > Actinomycetes > Mycobacteriales > Mycobacteriaceae > Mycobacterium. The sequence continues at coordinate 324,478 of CAWCXH010000006.1, read as the reverse complement.
GCGGCCGGTAGTTTTTTCTGCTGAGCAGAATTGGATGTCAGGGGTCGATGTCTGCGACGTCGATTTCGATCTCGCGCACCGCCCGCTTGATCTGCGGCACCAATTCCCCGCGGATATGGCGGCGAAACCGGGTGGTCGGCACCGCCACGGTGATTGCCCCGATCGCCCGGCCGGCCCGGTTGTGGATGGCGACTCCGACGGCCGCGACGCCTTCCTCGGTCTGCTCCACGTTTAGCGCGAAACCGGCCTTTCGCGCGCTTGCCAGTTCATGGCGAAACTCGTCGAACTTGTCCGGTGTTAGCCGCTGACCCGGCGCCTCGGGGCCCTCGCCGGGTTCGTCGGCCTGCCGCAGATACAGTTGCTCGAGCATCTCGTCGGGCAGCTCGGCCAGCAGAATGCGGCCACCCGACGTTCGTTCCGCCGGCAGCACCTGCCCTTGGCGATCGCCAACCCGCAGCATCGCCGTCGATTCGGCTGTCGACAGGAACCGCACCTGAGTGCCCACCCGGATCACCAGGTTGACGGTTTCGCCGCTCAGTGTTGCCAGCGCCTCCATGTGTGGCCGGCACCGGTCGGTGAATTCCCGCGTCCACCCGCGTTGCGCCGGGCCGGCGCCCATCGCCGGACCGGGGTGGTAAAGCCGCTTCTCGTCCTGCACCGCGAAGCCGCGGTACATCAGCATCGCGAACAACCGGTGTGCGGTCGACGGCGCGATGTCCAGCTCGGCCGCGGCGTCGCTGAGCCGCAGCGCGCCGACGTCACGCAGCATCTGCAGTAGCTTCAGCGCGTTGTCGACGGACTCCAGCAAGTAGGTCGGCTTTTCGATCGCCTTGCGCGCTTTTTTCTGCACAGAAGAACTATATTGCTTGACGGTTGTGGTCGCCATCACTGTTGCTTCATGTCAATGACCGCGACCTCACCACAGCCATCGACCGGCCGGGCCGGATTGGACCGCACAGCGCTGACGGCCGTCGTCGTGTGCTGGCTGTTCGTCGTCTTCGACGGATACGACCTCATCGTGTACGGCAACGTCATCTCCAGCCTGCAGAAGGAATGGGGTATCAGTCCTGCCACCGCAGGAACACTGGGCAGCCTGGCGTTCCTGGGCATGATGATCGGAGCCGTCCTCGCCGGACGGCTATCGGATGCGATAGGTCGCAAGCGTGCGGTGGTCGGCTGCGCCGTGATCCTTTCGGTATTCACCGCGCTTTGCGCTCTCGCGACCGGGCCGGTGATGTTCGGCACCCTGCGCCTCCTCGCCGGGCTTGGCCTCGGCGGCCTGGTGCCCACCGCCAATGCCCTTGCCGCAGAACTCATTGCGCCGAAATGGCGGGCCGCCGTCGCGACCATGATGATGTCCGGCGTGCCGATCGGCGGATCGATCGCCGCGCTGCTGGGCATCCCGGTCATCCCGAACTGGGGCTGGCAGCCGATGTTCCTGTTCGCGTTGGTGCCTTTGGCTGTCCTGGTGCCGATCGCGCGCAAGACGCTGCCCGACCGCCCGGTCACACACTCCGGCCACAACCCAGGCCAGGGCTTCCGTGCCCTACTGGGACCACGGTTCCGCACCATCAGCATCCTGTTCGCGCTCACCACCGTCGTCACCCTGCTCGCCTGGTACGGCCTGGGCACCTGGCTACCCAAACTCATGCAGGGCGAAGGCACCGACCTCGGCAGCGCCCTGACCTTCGCGCTGGCACTCAACCTGGGCGCCGTCGCGGGATCATTCATCACCGCATGGGGCGGCGTGCGCTTCGGCACCATCCCCACCAGCATCGTCGCCGCCCTGGTCGCGGGACTTGCGTTGCTGGCGCTGCTCGCCGATCCCCCAGTAGCGATCGTCTACGTGATCTTCGTGCTGGCCGGTGTCGGCACGCACGGTACCCAGTGCCTGATCATCGCGGCGGTCGCGTCGTACTACCCGGACCAACTGCGCGGCACCGCACTGGGCTGGGCGCTCGGCATCGGGCGGCTAGGCGCCGTCGCGGCGCCACAGATCGGCGGCTGGCTGCTGGCCGCCGGGCTCGGTGCCGACGCCAACTTCGTTCTGTTCGGTGTCAGCGCACTCATCGCGTCGCTGCTGCTCATCGTCATTTCACGTCGCTTCCAGCTCAACAACGACGCACCGCGCGGGCTCGTCCTGGCGCACTGACAGTCAAATCCATACCGGCACAACACATTACAGGAGATTCTCATGTCAAAACTCGACGGAGCGCAGGTCATCATCGCCGGCGGAGGCATCGGCGGGGCGGCCAATGCCCTAGCGTTGGCCCGAAAAGGCGCCCAGGTCACGCTGTTCGAGCGGGCGGGAGAATTCGGCGAGGTCGGCGCGGGCCTGCAGGTGGGGCCGCACGGCGCCCGCATCCTGCGGTCCTGGGGCATTCTCGATGAGGTGCTCGCCGACGGTGTGCTGCCGAAGAACATCGTCTTTCGTGACGCCATCACCGCCGAGGTACTCACCAAGATCGACCTCGGTGCCGAGTACCGGGCCCGCTACGGCGGACCCTACTTCGTCACCCACCGCAGCGATCTGCACGCGACCCTGGTGAAGGCCGCGCGTGCCGCCGGAGCCGAGCTGCACACCGGCATCACCGTCACCGATATCGTCACCGACGGCGACCGCGCGATCGTGACGACCGACGACGGCCGCACCCACCAGGCCGACATCGCGCTGGGCATGGACGGCCTGAAATCCCGGCTGCGCAAGAAGATCATCGACGACCAACCGGTCTCGTCCGGCTACGCCGCATACCGCGGCACCATGCCGTATAACGATGTCGAACTCGACGAGGACATCGAGGACGTCATCGGCTACATCGGGCCGGACTGCCACTTCATCCAATACCCGCTGCGCCGAGGCGAAATGCTCAACCAGGTCGCTGTCTTCAAATCGCCCGGGTTTGACGTCGGCGTCGAAAACTGGGGCGGCCCCGAAGAACTCGAGCCGGCATACGCCCACTGCCACGAAAACGTCCAGCGTGGACTGAAGTATCTGTGGACGGACCGGTGGTGGCCGATGTTTGACCGCGCACCGATCGAGAACTGGGTCGACGGCCGGATGATCCTGCTCGGCGATGCCGCGCATCCACCGCTGCAGTACCTCGCCTCGGGCGCGGTCATGGCCATCGAGGATGCCAAGTGCCTGGCCGACTATGCGGCCGAGGACTACGCGACCGGCGGACGCAATGCCGCCTGGCCGCAGATCCTCAAGAGCGTCAACGCCGAGCGGGCTCCGCGCTGCAACCGGATCCTCACCGTGGGCCGGATGTGGGGCGAACTCTGGCATCTCGACGGCACCGGTCGCCTCGCTCGTAACGAGCTGTTCCGCACCCGCGACACGTCGGACTACAAGTACACCGACTGGTTGTGGGGTTACTCGTCGGACCGGCCGGCGTAAGCCTGGGCGTGGCCACTGACGATGTGCTGAACGGTGAACCGGACGCGCCGTCCTACGCCCCCGTCGTCTCGCGGCGCCACGGGCGTTCCCCACTCCACCTCGGCGACGCCCGATAGCTGCAGCGTCGAGCCGGTTGTGAAGTCGATGAACAGTAACGCCGCGGCGTCGTCTATAAAGAGGTTGCCCAGGCTGTTGAACATGTTGTTTCCCGGGTAGTCCGGCCACCACAACGTGTTCGCATCGGGCACCCGTACGAATCCCGCGGGCCCACCTCGATGTGATGCATCGCGGCTCTGCTCGGAATGGGTGGTGCCGAGGAAGAACGTGTCGGAGGTCGTGATCAGGGCCGTGTCTTCGGCGCTGAGCTTGGTGTCATACCGAAACCGCTCAGCTAGCGACTGCGGCGAGTCGGGGATGAGGTCGCGCTGTCGGATGTACTTGGGGCAGTTTCCATACGCTTGATCGACGTCAATGCTCAGGCCGTCGGCCGTCACAGAGGTCAGGGTGCCGTTGATCCGCAGTCGTCGGCCCGCCGCGAAATCCATCGCGATCATGCCGACTGGCTGACCGGTGGGTATGCGGTGCAGCGGGTCACCGGGTACCGGGCGTGCTGCTATTCGCAAGGTGGTCTTCTCGGCCGCGAGAAAGCCGGGTTGCCCGGTCAACGGGGATACCCATAGCAGGGCGTTCTCGTCGCGACCGGCGAGAGCGGCGAAGTTGCATGCGGACACGAACCTTGACGGTCCCCCCGCCAGGTTGGGCGAGCCGAGCATGCCGACCAGCCGGCGGGCTTGCGCACGGACTCCGGCCCGCTGCTGCACAGCGATCTCGCCCGCGTGAAACCCGCTCGGCGGGCTCTGGCTGTTCATCGGCGGACCTCGCTTCCGGGGGTTCCGGGACGTGCTCCGGAATTACCGGGTGCAACACCGTCGGGTGCCGAGAGAGTCCCGCGCTGCGCGCTCAGCTCGTGCCGGCGTACGCCTTAGCCACCCGGGTGACGAACTGGTAGACGCCGTCCTCGTCGGGCGCCAACGGACCGGGCCGCGCATGCGGCGAGCTGAGCCCGCGCTGCACCGACTCGCAGGCCGCCCAATCCTGCCGGTTGGTCAGATCCCAGAAATCGACCGCATACGACGGATCGAAATCTGGTTTCGCCGCAACCTCTTTCGGGAAGGCCCACGCGCATTCGACGTGGGTGCGGTCGACGGCCAGCGGCGTCAGCAGATGTGTCATCACGTAGTCGGGGTGCAGGCTGACGAGCAGGTTGGGAAACCCGACCAGATACATCACGCTGCGCAGTTCGTGCTCGGAAAGCCCCTGGATCGCGACGCCGCCGCTCGCGCCGGTCAATGACATGGTCTCGGCGCCTTCGATGATCGACATCCAGCCGCCCATCCACGAGCCCTGGAACTCGAGGTTCTCGCCGCTGGTCGGTGGGCTGATCCGGGACAGCTCCGGGTGGATCGTCGAACAGTGGTAGCACTCCTGGTAGTTCTCGGCGATCACCTTCCAGTTGGTGGCCAGCTCGTAGGAATGCCGCGCCACGATCGTCAGGTCCTCCGGCCGGTACCGCCCGACGACGTCTTCCGAACCCGCGACGTGTTGGGAGAATTCGGCGTCGTCACCGCTCGGGTCCACGAACAGCCAACCGTGCCAGTCGACAAGTCGAAGTTCGGCGAGACCGAATTCGCTGGGTTCGAAGCCGTCGACGTCCTTGAAGCCGGGCGCATTGCGCAGCCCGCCGTCGAGCCGGTACGACCACGAGTGGTACGGGCAGACGATGCTGCGCCGCTTGGCCGTTGCCCCGCACGCCAGCAACTCGTGGCCACGGTGCCGGCAGGTATTCGCAAACGCGCGAACGGCGCCGTCCTCGCCGCGCACCAACAGCATCGCGTTGGCGCCCGAACCGACGGCCCGTTGCGAGCCGACGGCGGCGAGGTCGGCGGCGTGGCCCACGCAGGTCCATCCCGAGAAGATGGCGCGTTGCTCCCATTCGAAGACCTCGGGGTCCACGTACGCCTGGCGGGGAAGCATGCGCGAGTGGCCGAATGGCGCCAGGGCCGCGGCAAGATCTTCGGCGGGAACGGGTGCTGGAGCAAGCTGTTTGAACACACAGTCAGACTAGTCGGCGGGACGTCAACGGTCTAGACGTGCAGAGATGTCTCGCTCGTCGGCCGCGAGCGTGCGCAAAATGTACGCCGGGCGCGGCGTGTCGCTGCGCAAACACGGTCGCTCGCGGAGGATCGAAGAACGGGTTTACGCCTCTCCGGCGAAGGCGCCGATACCGCGGTCGGTGGTGGTGGTGTCTTCTCGGGTGAGCCGCCGGTACACCAGGAAGCCGATCACGACGGCGGTAAGTGCGAACAGCAACAGCAGGGTGGCCAGTGCGTTGAGCGCCGGCGTGGGCGCGCCGCGTGCAGTGTTGTAGATCTTCACCGACACCGGTTCGGTGGAGGCATCGCCGGACAGGTAACGCACCATCACGAAGTCGTCGATGACGTCGGCGAAGACCAGAACGGTGCTGGCGAAGATCGCCGGCATCAGCATCGGCAGGATGATCCGGCGCAGCGCGCCGAGCGGCGACGCACCGAGATCCATGGCGGCTTCCTCGTATTGCGGCCCGATGGTGGCCAGCCTGGCCCGCACCAGCACCGCCGGGTAGGACACCTGGAAGGTGACCAGCCCGATGACCTGTGCGGCGGTGCCAAGCTGAATCGGCAAAACCAGCGTGGTGATCACGAACAGCAGGGCGACCGCGAGCAGCACTTCGGGGAGCACGAACGAGATCAGCATGAGAAAGTTCGCCCCGGCGGGCAGCCGGCCCCGCCACCGGTCGATGCCGATCGCGAACAGCACGCCAAGGGGGACGGTGATCGCCGTGGCGATCACACCGAGCTTGAGCGTCTGCAGCAGCGCGTTGTGCAGGGCGGCGTCGTGCCAGACCGACAGTGTCTGGTCACCCCAGTACCAGCGAAATGAGAAGCCCTGCCAGACGGTTCGCGAACGACCGGCGTTGAACGAGAACATCACCGCGATGAGCACCGGCAGCAGTGACCACATCAGGTACCCGACGGTGATCGCGACCAGAACTCGCGGCGGTCGCCACGGATCGTTCCACCACGCGACCGGGCTTTTCACGTCGACACCTCGTCGCGCCGCGACGTCACCCGGATGTAGTAGAGCATCGGCAGCAACGCCACCAGGAACACCAACATGACGAAGGCCCCGGCCTGACCGGTCTGCCCCGGCGTGCGCACGCTGTCGTTGATGAGGTTGCCGACCATCGCGGTCTTCGGCGATGCCGAGAGCATGTCGCTGGTGAAGAAGTCGCCGAGCATGGGCAGGCAGGTCAGCAGGACTGCCGCCACGATCGTCGGCCGGCACAACGGCAGCGTGACGCGCCAGAACGACGAAAACCGGTCGGCGCCAAGGTCACGCGATGCTTCCAGCATCGGCTGCGAGAGCCGGTCCAGGCCGGCGTAGAGCGGCAGGATCATGTACGGCACATAGCCGTAGACCAGGCCGAGGATCACCACGACGGGTTGGCCGGTCAACCAGTTCACGTTGACGGTGAACAGACCGCCAAGCCTCAGGACCCTGTTGACCAGGCCGTCGTCCTGCAGCAGGTTCACCCAGGCGAACATCCGCATCATGTAGCTGATCCAGAACGGCGCGATCAGCAGCGCCAGCAGTAGGCCCTTGCGCTTACCGGACAGCCGAGCCACGTAATAGGCCACCGGGAAGGCGATGAGGAGGCAGAGGCAACTGGCCACCACGACGTAGACCGCGGTGCGCAACAATGCCGGCCCGAAGATACCGTCGGGGCCGACGATGTGGGTGAGCACGTAATTGAACTGAGTGGGATCCCATTGCAACGGGTTCCACACCGGGATCGGGGTGCGGAACAGCGGGTCGACCTGTCCGAAGACGATGCACAGCACCACGTAGAGCGGGAAGACGAAACACAGCAGCAGCCAGATGATTCCGGGTGCGGCAAGCGCGGGCCAGATCCTGCCGGTGCGTTCCCGCGGCGGGGACGCCGGCGGGGGAGCCGAAATTACTGGTACTGCCACAGCATTCTACGACCCGCCGGCTTTGAAGGCCCGCCAGACGTTGTGCCATGCAGCGTCATTGGCCGCGTCAAGCTCGAGCAGCCGATAACCGGCATCGAAGAACTCCGGCTGGACGATCGCTGATCTCAAGTTCTCCGGGATGAACTCTTCTGCCACAAGCGAATCGGCGGTGATGGAGACCTGCGGTGGTTGATAGCCGATCGCGGAGAAGTTCTGCATGGCAACTTCGGGATCGAGCATGTGGTTGATGAACAGGTGCGCCAGCACCGGGTTCTTACCGCTGCGCAGCACCACCATCAGGTCGTTGTCCACCAGCCCCTTGCCGTCTTGGGGGAACCAGTACCGCAGCACATCCGTTGAGGTCCCCTCCGGCAGATAGGACTGGGCGTTGATGATGTCGCCCGACCACATCTGAGCGAGCCCGAGCTGGCCGGCGGGCAGGTCGTTGTACATGGTGATGGTGACCTTCGGCGATGTCGCGGCCACCAACGCGTTGAGTTGTTCGCCGACCATCTTCAGGTCGGTCTCCGACGACGTGTTGACATCGGTGATGCCTTGGCGCAACAGCACCATCGCCATCGCGGTGTGCCAATCGTCGAGGACCGCCGTCTTGCCCTTGTAGACCGGATCCCACAGGGAGTCATACGGATTCGGCAACGCGCCGATGTCGGCGGGCACCTGGTCGTTGCGCCAGCCGATCCCGACGGTGTAGATCGTGTACGGCACGGTGAAGCGCCATTCCTGGTCGTACCAGGGATTGGTGAAACTCGGCCACACGTTGCCGATGTCCGGGATGTAGCTGTGGTTGAGCGGGCGGATCAGGTTGCCCGCCACCATCCGGCTGATCTGGTCGTAGCTGGGGAAGTAGATGTCGTATTCGACGTTCCCGCCGCGGATCTTGGTGATCGCCTCGTCGGTGTCGTTGAACGTTGAGATCTGCACCTGCACGCCGTACTTGTCACCGAACGACTTCACCGCGTCGGGGCTGACATAGTCGGCGTAGCTGTAGAGCTGAAGTGTGCCCTTCTCCGGTGCGAGACCGTCGGCGATCGGCTTGTTGTCCTCCGCGATATCCCACGTGACGGGGTTGTCCGGGGCCGCCAGCGTGAGGCTGGGCCCCGACGACGACGGGGTGGAACGCGAACACGCGTCGAGGAAGGCGACGAGTGCCGGCGTGCCCGCAGCGAGGATCGCGCTGCGTGCCAAGAATTGTCGGCGGGTCGGACCGCGTCCGTTGGGTGCTGGCATCGGAGCCTCCCCGGTTTCTGCGTCTTGTCGCTGCAAGGACTCTTACATAGACTGAATGCTCAGTCAATACATGCCACGCCCGTATTTGGGCAGGCGAGCGGAGGTTTTCACCGTGGCTTCGTCGATGGTCGAGAGTCCGGTGTCCGACACGGTGGACCAGCTGATCGCCGACGAGGAACAGGTTTTCCTACGGCGCCAACCGCGCAGCACCGAACTGATTGCGGTCGCGGGCGAACACCTCGCCGGCGGCGCCACCTCGAACTGGCAGATCGCCGAGCCGCAGGCGGTGTGGATGAGCCACGGTGCGGGCTCCAAGGTCTACGACGTCGACGGCAACGAGTACGTCGACATGCACGGCGGTTACGGCGCGTCGATCGCCGGCCACGCGCATCCGGCCATCGTCGCCGCGGTGAGCGACCGGGTCCGCCGGGGCACCCATTTCGCCCAGCCCACCGAGGACGCGATCTGGATTGCCGGTGAATTGTCGCGCCGTTTCGACCTGCCGCTGTGGCGGTTCGCCAACTCCGGCACCGAGGCGACGATGGACGCCGTGCATCTCGCCCGCGCGCTCACCGGGCGCGATCTGATCATCAAGGTCGAGGGCTGCTATCACGGCCACCATGATTCGGTAGAGGTGTCGGTGCTGCCCGAGGCCGACGAGATCGGACCGCGTGAGCACCCGATCGGTGTCGCCGGCAACACCGGCATCCCGGCGGCGATCCGCGATCTGGTGGTCGTGGTGCCGTTCAACGACGCCGACGCGGTGGCCCGTGCGCTCGCGGAGCACCGTGGGCGGGTCGCCGGGATGATCCTGGAACCGGTGATGATGAACGCCGGCATCATCCCGCCCGACGGCGGCTATCTCGCGGCCATCCGCGATTTGGTGCATGCCGACGGCGGGCTGCTGATCTTCGACGAGGTCAAGACCGGCTTCACCACCGGACCCGGCGGAATCACGGCACTCTCCGGTGTGGTGCCCGACATCGTTTGCCTGGCCAAGGCATTGGGTGGCGGCATCGCGGTCGCGGCCATCGGCGGCACCCGCACGGTGATGTCGGCAATCGCCGACGGTCGCTACGAGCAGGTGGGCACGTTCAACGGCAATCCGCTCGCGATGGCGGCCACCCGCGCGACGCTCACCGACGTCCTCACACCGGAGGCCTACCGACACTTCGACGCGCTCGCCGCCGAACTGCGTAGCTCGCTCGAAGCGGTGATCGCCCAACACGGCTTCGGCTGGCACGTCGTCACGATCGGCGCCAAGGGCTGCGTGACCTTCCTGCGTGACCCGGTCCGCGAATTCCGTGACTTCCTCCAGATCGATGCCCGACTCGGCCATTTGCACTGGCTGATGCAGCACAATGGCGGTGTATTTCTCCCGCCCTGGGGGAAGGTGGAGCAATGGCTGTTATCGGTCCAGCACGACCGCGACGATGTCGAACGGTTCGCCGCCAACTTCGCTCGGCTGACCGCGGCGGTGACCCCATGATCGGCCGGTTCCCGTGAAGGGCGGCGCCATCCGGCTGCACCAGCTGGCCAAGTCCTTCGGCGGCGTGCCCGCCGTCACCGGCATCGACCTCGACATCCCGGCCGGCCAGTTCTATTCGCTGTTGGGCGCATCGGGCTGCGGAAAGACCACCACGCTGCGCATGATCGCCGGATTCGAGAAACCCGATTCCGGGCGCATCGAACTCGACGGGCGCGACGTCGCAGGCGATCCGCCGCACCGGCGGCCGGTGAATACGGTCTTCCAGACCTACGCGCTGTTTCCGTTCATGACCGTCTGGGACAACGTCGCGTTCGGGCTGAAGTATCAGAAGGCATCTCGTGAGGAAACGAAGAAACGCGTCGGCGACGCGCTAGACCTGGTCCGCATGGGCGATTTCGCGAAACGGCGCCCCGCGCAGTTGTCGGGTGGTCAGCAACAGCGCGTCGCGCTGGCCCGGGCGCTGGTGCTGGCGCCGCGGGTGCTGCTGCTCGACGAGCCGCTCGGTGCGCTTGACGCGCAGCTGCGCAAGCAGCTGCAGCTCGAGCTGCGCGCCGTGCAACGCGAGGTCGGAATCACGTTCGTGTACGTGACGCACGACCAGGAGGAAGCGCTCACCATGAGCGACCGGATCGCCGTGCTGGCCGAGGGGCGCGTCGAGCAGGTGGGTCCGCCGGAGGAGATCTACGCCGCGCCCGCCACCACCTTCGTCGCCGGATTCCTGGGCAACGCCAATATCTTTGACGCCGACGTGCTCGAGGTGAACGGTGGATCGGCAGCGTGCTCGGCGATTCAGACCAGGCTCGGCGCCGCCGTCGACACCGCCACGACCACCGGTCCGGCCGCCATCGTCATCCGGCCCGAACGCATCACGCTGGCTAGACCTGACGATCCGATCGGCCCGGGCCACAACGTCATCCCGGGGACCGTGGCACAGGTGGTCTACCTCGGTCACGCCACCCAGGTGCACGTCGACGTCGGCGCGCCGGCCGCGCTTATCGTCGAGGTACCCAACCACTCGGGCCCGCGTTCGGTCACCCACGAGCCGGGGATGCCGGTCAACTGCGTCTGCACGCACGACGCGGTCCGGGTGCTGCACCGCAGCACCGCAACGCCCATCGCCGACCCGGTGGCCGAAGAGGCGAGCGCGCTCAGCCTCTCTTGACCGCGCGAACCGGACGGTTGTTCCGCGGAGCGAGGTTGAGCTCACGCTCGGCGAAGCGCATGGCGATGTCGTAGGCCAGATCGGAATCCACCTCGGGGTCCTCGAGCGCTACCTGAATCGACAGGCCGTCCAACAACGCCGAGAACTCCAGAGCGAACATCCGGGCGTTGACCTTGGTCTCCAGCTCGGCGGATTTGACGGCGTCGACGATCATCTTGCGCCAGCGCGCGTCGAGTTCGACTCGGCCCGCCCTGATCTCGGTGTGCCGGAAGGCTTGGGCCCACAGGTCGAACCAGAGGCCCCAGGCGCCGGGAATCTCGTCGTCGGCCTCCGGCACGGAGGTCCACCATCGGATGAGCAACGACAGCCGCTCACGCAATGAGGGGACCTCGGCCAGCATCTTCTCGGCGGCTTCGTAGAACGACTCCTCGGAGTAGCGCAGCGCGTCGACGAGGAGGCGGTCCCGGGTGCCGAAGTAGTAGATCACCAATGCGGAGGAGACCCCGGCTCGGGTGGCCACATCTGCGATGCGGGTGTCGCCGAATCCGCGTTCGCAGATCAGCTCCGCTGCGGCGCGGAGCATTTCGATGCGACGGGCTTCGTTGTTCTCGGTCGCAGCCGCGGGCTCGGCCATGGCTCTGTGCACCCCCTTTGTGAAATGGCAGCGCTGCTACTTGTCTGTAGCCTAACACTTCGTTAGATTGAACAGTCAGTCAGGACGCGTGTAGTCGGCGCGGGTGAAAGTGGGTCTGCGATGTCGAACACGTACGACGCGATCGTGGTCGGCGGTGGCCACAATGGCTTGGTATCGGCCGCATACCTCGCCCGCTCGGGGGCCAGAACCCTGGTGCTGGAGGCGCGCGGCGCAGTGGGCGGAGCGGCCACCACCGAATCACCGTGGCCCGACGCTCCGCACCTTCGAGTGACGCGGCTGTCCTATGTGATGAGCCTGATGCCACCGACGATCGTTCGCGAACTGAACCTGGAACGGCACGGCTACAAGGTGCATCCGATGGGCCCGTACTATCAGGCCTTCCCCGAGGGCGGCTCACTGACGATCTACGAAGACGATCCCGCCCGGACCCACGAGCAACTGAGCAAGTGGTCGAGGAAGGATGCCGAGGCGTGGCCGAAATGGAACGCCTGGTTGGAAGGCATCGCCGATGTGATGGGCCCGCTGCTCACCCAGGTGCCGCCGGCCATCGGCTCACACCGGCCGTCGGATCTGGTCGACCTGGCCAGGCTCGCCTGGAGCCAGCGCGGCATCACCGTGCGCACCACCGGCGACGTCACCCGGCTGCTCACCATGAGCATTGCCGACCTGCTCGACGACTGGTTCGAATCGCCGCAGATCAAGGGCGCGCTGGCGGTCAACGGCGTCATCGGAACGTGGGCCGGGCCGTGCGAACCGGGTACCGCCTATGTGATGGCCCATCATTCGATCGGCGACGTCGGCGACGGGCAGCTCGGCAGCTGGGGCTACCCCGAGGGCGGCATGGGTGCGGTCTCAGATGCGATCGCGCGCTCGGCCCGCAGCTTCGGCGCCGAGATCCGCACCAATGCAAGGGTTTCCAAACTCATTGTGCGCGACGGCAGGGTCCACGGCGCAGTGCTGGACAACGGCGACGAGGTGTACGCTCCGCTCGTCGTCACCACCCTGCATCCGAAAACCGCTTTCCTCGACCAGATTCCGCACGCCGAGTTACCCGACGACTTCGTGCGCGATATCCAACACTGGAAGACCCGCAGCGGCGTCGTCAAGATCAACCTGGCGCTTGGCGAACTGCCGAACTTCACCGCCGATCCCAGCTCCGGGCTGGCCGAGCATCACACCGGCTCGGTGGAGATGGCGCCCACCATGGACTACATCGAGGCGGCGTTCCAGGACGCCCGGGCGGGACGGCCGGCCCTGATGCCGTTCAGCGACGGTGTCATCCCCACCACGCTGGACACCACGCTCAATCCCGATGGCACACACATCATGTCGCTTTTCACACAGTGGGTGCCCGCCGAGTGGAGCGACGCGCCGCACGCCGAGGAACTCGACGCCTACGCCGACCGGCTCATCGATCTGTATGACCAGGTGGCGCCGAACTTCAAATCCTCGATCACCCACCGCGACATCGTCGGCCCGTACGAGATGGAGCAGGAGTACGGATTGATCGGCGGCAACATCTTCCACGGCGAACTCTCGCTGGAGCAGTTGTTCCACATGCGTCCCGCGCCGGGTTACGCCGACTACCGCACGCCCATCGCCGGTCTGTACAACGGCGGCTCCGGTACGCATGCCGGCGGGGGCGTGTGTGGCATCCCGGGTTGGCAGGCAGCCCGCGCCGCGCTCGCCGACAAGAAGCGGGGCGGCCGGCGCGTGCTCGCGGCGCTGGGCCGGCGCTCCTAGGCGCGGCGAATGGATGCGGCACGCCGGGCGGCGGTCGCCACCATGCTCGGTGCGCGGTCGATGGCGGTGGTCGGCGCGAGTCCGCGGCCCGACAGCTTCGGCTCGCGGATGATCCTTGAGACACAACGTGGTTCGGCCCGCGTGCACCTGGTCAATCCACGTTACGACCGCATCGGCGAGCTGCCATGCGCGCCGTCGCTGGCGGATCTGGACGAGCCCGTCGACCTGGTACTGCTGGGGGTGCCCGACGCCGCCCTGGTCGAACAACTCGAGGCTGCAGCGTCCGCGGGTGCCCGGTCGGCGGTGCTGTTCGGATCGGCGCACGGGCTGCGGGAGCAGGTCACCGCAATCGCCAGCAGTACCGGAATGGCGCTGTGCGGGGCGGGCTGCATGGGCTTTCTGAACAATGCGCGCGGGGTGCGCGCGCTGGGCTACCTGGAACCCGATCCGCTACCGTCCGGCGGCATCTGCCTGGTCACCCATTCCGGTTCGGCGTTCTCGACGCTGCTGCGGGCGCGCCGTGGGTTCGGTTTCCGGCTGGCGGTGTCCTCGGGTCAGGAGCTGGTCACCGATACCGCCGACTACGTCGAGTACGCATTGGACGACCCCGAGACCCGGATCATCGCGCTGTTGATGGAGACACCCCGCTCGGCCCCACGGCTGCGGCGGGCGCTGAGACGCGCCGCGGAGCGCGATGTGCCGGTGGTCTTCCTGTCCGTCGGTGGTTCGCCGCGGGGCCGCGCGATGGTCGAGGCGCACTCGGGTGCGCTGGCCGGCGAGGATGCGGCCTGGCAGGCGTTCTGCGCGGCCACCGGGGCGGTGCGCGTGCGCGATCTGGTCGAAATGACCGACACACTCGAACTGTTCGCCGCGGGGCGGCGGGCTTCCGGTGGCGCACGCGGTATTGCCACAGTGCATGATTCCGGCGCCGAGCGCGCGCTGGCCGCCGACCTCGCCCACGAGTTGGACGTGGAGTACGCAGACCTGGCGGCCGAGACCCTGACCGCGGTCGGCGACCTGCTCGACAACGGCCTGTCGCCCGCCAACCCGTTGGACGTGTGGGGTACGGGAGCCGACACCCGCGTGCTGTTCGGTGCGTGCCTGCGGGCGATCGCGGAAGACCCTGGGGTAGCCGTCACGGCGCTTGCCGTGGACCTGGTCACCGAATATGACGGCGATACCGCCTATGCCGACGCGATACTCGGCGCTGCCCGGCGCACCGAGGCTCCGCTCGCCGTGCTGGCCTCCGTGCCGTCGGCAATCGACGGACCGACCGCGAAGCACCTGCGCTGCAACGGGATTCCGGTTCTCGAGGGCGCCCGGAGCGGCTTGGCGGCGCTGGGACATCTGGCCCGCTGGCCGCTGCCCGTCGACAGCGCGGAGCGCGTGGTGCGCCCGCAGCGCCGGAACGGATGGCGGGCGCGGATTGCCGAGGGGCCGGATCCGTTTGAGCTACTGGCCGACTACGGCGTGCCCGTCGTGTCCTCGCGCACGGCCCTGTCGCTGGACGAGGCGCTGGCGGCGGCCGACGCGACGGGCTATCCGGTAGCGCTGAAAGCTGCTGGGGCACTGCACAAGAGCGATGTCGGCGGGGTGGTGCTGGGGCTGGCCGACGTTGCGGCGTTGCGTGTCGCGTACACCGCGATTGCGCAGGCGCTTGGGCCGGCGGTGCGTGTCGAGCCGATGGTCGACGGCGGCGTGGAGGTCTCGGTCGGCTTCGTGCGTTACGAGGGCTTCGGCCCGCTCGTGGTCGTCGCCGCCGGTGGGACGATGGTGGAACTGCTCGCCGACCGGGTGGTGGCCTGCCCGCCGGTATCGCACGCCCGCGCACTGCGGTTGCTGGACGGTCTGCGGATCCGCCCGCTGCTGGCGGGTTGGCGCGGCTCGCCGGCCGTGGATATCGACGCCTTGGCGGGCGTCATCGTCGGGTTCTCTCAGCTGGCAATCGAATTGGGCGATGTGCTGGACGCGGTGGAGGCCAATCCGGTGATCGCGTCACCGCGCGGCGTGGTCGCGGTCGATGCCCTGGTGATCCCGGCTAAGACGTAACCGGTCGGCTACTAACCCGTTCGGGGAAGGGCAACGAGATCGGTTCGGGCGCGAGCCGGCTGTTGCCGTCGGCGTCGAAACGGTCCAGGCCGAGGTCGGTGAGATCCAGCCAGCCGCACTCGCCGGTCGTAGTCAGGTCGGCGGCCACCTGCGCCACGGCCGGACCCCACATCATTCCGTGCCCGGCTGCGCTGGCGACCACGCTGCCCGCCACCGGTCCGTCATCGGTGAGCAATGCGCCGAGAATCGGCAGATGGTCTGGGGTGTAGTCGATGGTCGCCGCCCACGCCCGCTTCAGCCCCAGGCCGGCCACCGGGGGAAACAGCTCCTCGATCCGGTCGTGCGCCTTCTGGTAGTACGTCCAGTCGAACTCGGCGGCCACGCCGGGCGCCTCGTCGGGGTTGCTCATACCCCACATCAGTCCACCGGATTCGCCGGGCCGCCAATAGATTCCGGACGTGATGTCGAAAACCATGGGCAGCTCGTTCACGTCGAGACCACGTAACGGTGCGGTGACCACCACCTGGTGTCGGGCGCCGCCGGCCGGAACTCTCGCGCCCGCCAGCGCGCCCACCTCGGCCAGCTGTGGTCCGCCGGTCAGCACGACCCGCTCGGTGTCGATGGGACCGGCCGAGGTATCGACCCCGACCACACGCCCGGCCGCGGTGCGCAACGCGGTGAAGGCACAGCGTTCGCGGACGTCGACGCGAAGCGCGGTGAGCGCCGCAATGTAGGCCGCCACGTTGCGGGGCGCGTCGATGTAGCCGTCGCCGGGCGCATACGAGGCGCCGAGCGTCGCGCCCGGCGCAATCCCAGTGCGCCGATCGTCGATGTCCGCACCCGAGAGCCATTCCACGTCGAGTCCAAGCTGCCGCTGCAGCGCGATCCTTTCATGGGCCTGCTGGACCTCGGTGTCGGCGAAGCACGGCATCAGGTAGCCCTGCGCCTTGAAGCCGCAATCGAGCGGGAAGCGATCGCCGCTGGCCGCGTAGAACTGCTGGGTGGCCAGGCCCAGTCGGATCGCGGTTTCGGTCCCGCCCTGCGCCCGCACCATGCCGGCGGCGCGGCTGCTGGCGCCGTCGCCCAGGGTGCCCGCCTCGAGCAGAACCACGTGTTTCACGCCGCTTTCGGCGAGCAGCACGGCCGTCCACGCACCGACCGTTCCACCGCCAACCACCACGACATCGGCGCTGCGGGAGCTGGTCATACCACGAAACGCTGGCATAGACTGAACGCTCAGTCAAGACCGAGAGCGGGCAACCTGATGTACGGACTGACGGCGGAGGATCGGCGCATCCGGGACACCGCACGCGCCTTCGTCGAGTCGCTGATGCCCCACGAGGTCGAGGCCGAACTCGCGGGCGGACTGCTGCCGAAGGAACTGACCGCCGAGCACCAGGCGAAGGCAATCGAACTGGGCCTGTACGCCACCAACATGCCGGCGTCGGTGGGTGGTCCGGGATGCACGGCGCTGCAGCAGGTGCTGGTGCAGGAACAGACCGGGCGGGTCACCAACGGGCTTGCCTGGGTGATGGCCACGCCACCGCAATGGTGGGTCGACGTGGCCACCGAGTTCCAGCGCGAGCGCTGGCTGCTGCCGTCGGTGCGGGGCGAGAAGCACGAGGCCTACGCGATCACCGAGGAGTTCGCCGGGTCCGACGTGTCCGGGCTGCAGACCACAGCGCGCCGTGAGGGTGACGAATACGTGATCGACGGAACCAAGTGGCATGTCACGTCTTTCAACCTCGCCGACTACGTCTTCGTCGAGGCGGTCCTGCAAGGTGGCGAGCATGCAGGCGATCACGTGCTGCTGGTCGTCGACTTGCCGTGGCCCGGTGTGGAAGTGGTGCGGACGCCGCAGTATTCGCATCACATCGCCGACGAACACCCGATCGTGGCGTTCAACAACGTCCGCGTGCCGGCCTCCCACCTCGTCGGCACCGAGGGCGGACCCATGACGTTCACCCAGGACTGGTTCCGGTTCGAGCGGGTGATGGTGGCCGCCAGGTGCGTGGGCGCCGCGCAGCGCCTCGTCGACGAAATGACGGCGTTCGCGCAGACCCGGATCATCGACGGCCAGCCACTCGGCGAGTACCAACTGGTGGCCGGAATGCTGGCCGACAGCGCGACCGAACTGTTCGCGGCTCGGTCCATGCTCTACGAGGTCGCCCGCTGTATCGACGCCAGGCTGGACCGCAAGGCCGTACACGGTCAGGCGTCGATGGCCAAGCTCTACTGCTCGGAGATGGCCGGGCGGGTGGCCGACCGCGCCGTGCAGATCTTCGGCGGCCGTGGGTATATGCGGGAGAACGTCGCCGAGCGGATGTTCCGCGAGCTTCGGGTCGAACGCATCTGGGAAGGGGCCAGCGAAATTCAGCGGATCATCGTGGCGCGTCAGCTGATGAACCGCGGCCCCGCCGCCTTGCTCGACCCGGGCTGATGTGTTGCGGTTGTGGCCATGACCGACCAGCCCAGCACCGACCCGCCGGCATCGTTGTCGATGACGGTGCTCATGACCCCGGATATGAGCAACTTCGCCGGCAGTGTGCATGGCGGTGCGCTGCTTAAACTGCTCGACCAGGTTGCGTACGCATGCGCCAGTCGTTACGCGGCGTCTTACGTCGTGACGTTGTCGGTCGACCGCGTCCTCTTCCATGAGCCGATCAGGGTAGGCGAACTCGTCAGCTTCTCCGCGTCGGTCAATTACACCGGCCGCACGTCGATGGAGATCGGCATCCGAGTCGACGCCCAGGACATCAGAACCGGCACGAGCCGGCACGCCAACAGCTGCTACTTCACCATGGTCGCCGTCGACGACTCCGGGAAGCCCCGACCGGTCCCGCCGCTGGTGCCCGGAAACGACGCCGCGCGCAGGCGGTACGAAGCGGCCAAGCGACGGCGAAGCGCCGCTCAACAATCGAGCCAGCCTACTTAGTGGTCGCTGCTGAGCTTCCCGCCCAGGAACCCTGCAGCCCGCACATTAATCGCTACGCCGGCTCGTAACCGCAGATCGCGGCCACCTTGGCGGCGGACGCCGATTCCGGGTCGAAGCGGTAGCCGAGCCATTCGTTGAGAAGGCGTCGCGCCAATTCGATGCCGATGACCCGCTGCCCGAAGCACAGCACTTGGGCGTCATTGCTCAGGACTGCACGTTCGACCGAGAAGCTGTCGTGGGCGGTGACGGCGCGTATACCGGGAACCTTGTTTGCGCTGATCGCCACGCCAAGTCCGGTGCCGCACACCAACAATGCGCGATCGGCGGCGCCATCGGCGACCAGTCGCGCGGCTGTCACCGCAACGTGCGGATAGGCGGTGTGTTCGTCGGGTCTGACACCGACGTCGACGACGGACTGCACCCGCGCATCGTCTTCTAAGTCGCGCCGCAAAATCTCCTTGTACTGAAGTCCGGCGTCGTCGCAGCCGATCACGATCCGCAGGCTCATCGCTGTGCTCCTTCGTTTTCGATGGCTTCGCCGACCTGGCCGATGCACATGGCCAGCGAGATGGCCCCGGCATCGGGCGTCCCGACGCTGCGCTCGGCCAGTGGCCTCGCCCGGCCGACCTTCGGGCGCAGCGCGGCGGTAGCCGCGGCGGACTTACGGGCCACGTCCACCGCGGCCAGCCAGGCACAGCGCCAGTCGGTTCCGCCGTGCACCGCGGATTCCACGGCATCGACAAACGGTCCCAGCGCGTCGAGCATCGTCTTGTCACCGCGTTGGGCGCCACCGAGTTCGATCAGCGCGTCATGTCCGGCGCGCAACGCCTCGGCCACGTCGATGTCAGCCGGAGTACCGTGATCACCCAGCCGGCGTCCGGCTGCGGCCAGCGCCGCGCCCCAGAGCACCCCCGATGTGCCGCCGGCCTTGGCGGCCCAGGCCTCGCCCGCGGCGATCAGGACGGCTTCCGTTCCGCCGCCGCGTTGCGCAGCCGAGGCCGCAGCGGCACGGGCCGCCGCGGTACCACGGACCATGCCGCGACCGTGATCGCCGTCGCCAGCCACGGCGTCGATGCGGCCGAGTTCGGTTTCCGCGTCGGACATCCGGGCGGCGATCGCCACAAACGCGTTGGCGACATGCGCTCCGCACATCCGGGCGGCTTCGTCGGCTTCGATGAACGTGGTTGTGGCCCCGACGGTCTGCGTGGGTGCATGGCTGCGCTCGCGCAATGTGTATGAGGACGCGCTGACTTGGCCTTTGCGGTATGCGGGGGTGTCGGCAGGGGACGTCCACAGCCGTTCCAGTTCTTCGTCGAGCCACGTCACGGTCAGCGAGCAGCCGGCCATGTCGAGGCTGGTGACCAGCTCGCCGACCTCGGGTTGCACCACGTCAAGACCGGCCCGGGTGAGCAGGGCCGCAACGGTTTTCCACACCACGAAGAGCTCTTCGTACTTGGTGCGGCCCAACCCGTTGAGGATCACGGCGACTCGATCCGTTGCGCCGTCCGGCTTTTCGGCGAGGACGCCGTCGACGAGGATGCCGGCAAGCTGTTCGGCGGTCGGCAGGGCATGGCTAGCGACTCCGGGCTCACCGTGGATGCCCAGTCCCAGGTCCATCGTGCCGGGCGTGACCGTGAACAATGGCAGGTCCGCCCCGGGCATGGTGCAGCCGTCGAATGCGACCCCGAGGGTGCGGGTGGCGTCGTTGGCTTGTCGGGCCACCCGTTCGACATCGTCGAGGCGGTGCCCTTCCTCGGCCGCCGCGCTAGCGCACCGGAACACGGTGAAGTCGCCTGCGATTCCGCGCCGTTTGGCCGCGTCTTCTGGTGCGGCGCTTGCGATGTCGTCGGTCACTACAAGGTAGCGGGCGTCGATGCCCTCAGAGCGCAGTTGCCGGGTGGCCAAACCGAAGTTCATCACGTCACCGGCGTAATTGCCGGTGATCAACAGGACACCCGCGTCGCCGTGTGCGGCGCGGGCGACCGATGCGGCCTCGGTCGCGGACGGCGAGGTGAAGATGTTGCCGACGACGGCGCCGTCGGCGAATCCGGCTCCGACCACGCCGCAGAACGCCGGATAGTGACCCGACCCGCCGCCGACCACCACCGCGACCTTGCCGGGTCGCGTCTTGGCGGCTCGCACCACCCCGCCCGGCACGCCTACCACGTAGCGGGCGTTGGCGTCGAGAAAACCGTCGAGCATGTCCTCGGTGAAGGAGGCTGGGTCATTGAATAGTCGAGTCATTTCTGGCCTCTCAATGGATGTGGCTGCCGCCGTTGATGTCGACGGTGGTGCCGGTCAGGTAACTGGCGTCGTCGCTGGATAGGAAGGTGATGACAGCGGCGACCTCGTCGGTGGTCGCGGTGCGGCCGATCGGGATGTCGCGCGCCAGCTTGGCCTCCTGCTCATCGGTGGAGCCGACCCGGATGTTGGTGTCAACAGCGCCGGGGGTGACGGCGTTGACGGTGACTCCGCTGTCGGCGACCTCACGGGCCAGGGCCTTGGTGAACCCGAGGATGGCGGCCTTCGCCGACGAGTAGGGCACCTTGCCGAAAACCCCGCCGCCGCGCTGCGCCGACACCGAGGACATGTTCACGATGCGGCCCCAACGGTTCTCCAGCATCGCCGGGAGAAAGGCCTTGGTCACCAGGTAGGTCCCGGTGGCGTTGACCGCCATCACGGTGTTCCACAACTCGAGCGTGGTGTCGAGGAATGGAACCGGTGAGGTGATGCCGGCGATGTTGGCCAGCGCGCCCACGGACGGCAGGACGCCGGATTCCACCTCGGCGGCCACCGCCCGATGTGCCGTGTCGACCGACTCCTCGGACGTCACATCGACTGCGTAACCGAATGCGGGAACGGTGAATTGGTTGCCGATGTCGGCGGCGGCCTTCGCTGATTTCTCCCCGTCCAGGTCGAGGATCACGACGCCCCAGCCCTCACGGGCATACCGGCGGGCCACAGCGATGCCAATGCCGCGTTCGGAGGCGGCGCCGGTGATGACGGCGGTGCGCTGGCTGTCAGACATGTGCATTTCTCCTTTAGATGAGGTTGGAAATCAGGTGTGCGGCCGCGGCGGTTGCCGCGGGTCGCTGGTCATCGGTGATGTCGCGGGTTTCCAGTTCCAAGGCGAAGTGGCCGTCGTATCCGGCATTGGCCAGCGCCTTCAAACCGCTCGCGAAGTTGACAGAACCGTGACCGACGGACAGGTTGATGTTGCCGGGCACGGCGTCGCGGACGTGTACGTGCGCGATGCGGTCGGAAAAGCGATCGACGAATTCGAGAGGATCGCCGCCCGAGGCCACGATGTGGCTGAAATCCATCACCACGCCCACCGAGCTGCCGGCCAGGCGCTCGGTCAGGGCCTGCGCACGCTCGGTGTTCCAGCACAGCCGGTGGTAGTGCAGCGATTCGGTCCACAATTCGACTCCGTGGTCGTGCGCCCGGCTGGCCGCGCCGATCAGCTCGGCGGCGACCAGGTCGAGATCCTCGTCCAGTGATCGCACCGGGGTGTGATCCAGCGCGCCGCAGGGCAGCACCAACGCGCGGGCGCCGGTGGCAGCGGCCAGGGTCAGCAGCGTCTCGAGATGACGGTCCCGTTCGGCATGGCCGGCCGCGTCGAGCGGCCGGTTGAGGTCACCGACGTCGCCGTTGATCGAGCGCACCCGAAGCCCCGAGGCGCTAACGGTGGCGGCCACCGCACCGACCCCCGCCGCGTCGAGCACGTACGGGACGTGATCGCAGACACCGGGCAGCGCTCCCACATCGATCGACGTAAAGCCCAGCTCAGCGATACGCGACAGCGCCTGGGCGAGGTCGAGGTGCCGAAAGCTGATCGTCGAGCAGCCCAGCCGGCTGTGCGGCCTGGAGTTGCCATGCATATGAGCGCCTTTGCGGTCGAATGAAGGTGACGGCGACCACAGTACGTGAGTCAACTGTTAACAGTCAACTGGTGGCAGGAAGTTTCTGTTGACTGTTGACATCGTCGGTGTCCGGTGGTCACAATAGTGACCGGACACACTGTTGACAGTCGACAGTAACCTCTAGCTCGCAATTTGAAGGGATTCAGCTCATGAGCGACGTCGCTCTTAACATGCGGGGGCCGGTGCACGGCACCAAGGACGCCAGGAAGGTCGCGATCGGCTCCGGCGTGGGGGCGGTGATCGAGACCTATGACTTCATCGGCTTCGGCACCGCGGCCGCGCTGTACTTCGGGCACGCGTTCTTCCCGGGTGCCAGCCCGCTGGCCGGCACGCTGGCGTCGTTCGCCACCCTCGGGGTCGGGTTCGCCGCCCGCCCGCTGGGCGGCATCCTCGGCGGGCACCTGGGCGACAAGCTGGGACGCAAGCCGGTGCTGGTGGCCTCGCTGATCGTGATGGGTCTGGCCACCTTCGTGATCGGGCTGCTGCCCACCTACGCCGCGGTGGGCATCTTGGCCCCGATCCTGTTGGTGACGGTGCGCATCATCCAGGGCATCGCGTTCGGCGCCGAGTGGGGTGGGGCCATCCTGATGAGCTACGAGCACGCGCCGTGGAAAGAAAAGGGCCGCTACACCGGAATGGTGCAGGCCGGCTTCCCGGTTGGTCTGCTGCTGGCCAACCTGGTGTTTTTGGTCAGCGTGCACCTACCCGGTGACTGGGCGTGGCGGTTGCCGTTTTTGGCCAGCATCGTCCTGGTGATTGTCGGGCTGATCATTCGCGCCAAGGTGCCGGAGTCACCGGTGTTCGAGGATGTCAAGGAGCACGGCGACATCGTCAAGTCCCCGATCGTGGCCGTGATCAAGACCGACTGGCGCAACATCGTGCGCGGCATCGGCCTTCGCGTCGCCGAGACGGCCGGCTACGCGGTGTCGATCACCTACATGATCTCGTATCTGAAGACCGAGGAGCTGGCCAGCAAATCCGAGACGCTGACCGCGCTGTGCATCGCGTCGGCGATCGGCATCTTCGCCACCATGGGCTGGGCCCGGCTGACCGATAAGATCGGCCGGCGCACCGTCTACCTCTATACCTGCGCGTTCGCGGTGCCGTTCGGGGTGCTGATGTTCCTGCTGGTGAACACCGGGATCTTCCTGTTGATCATCGCCACCTTCGTGGTGGCCTACGGGGTGGTGCAGAACTCGCTGGCCGGTGCGCAGGGGGCGTGGTTCCCCGAGTTGTTCACGGCCAACACCCGGGCGTCGGGGGCGTCGCTGGCCTACCAGATTTCGGCGATGGTGTCGGGGTTCACCCCGTTCATCACCACGCTGCTGTTCGTGTCGTTCGGCTGGATCGGGCCGGCGCTGCTGTTCAGCGGCTACGCCGCGATCGGGCTGCTGGCCGCGCTGGTCACCCGGGAGACCTGGGGGCCGCGTGAGCGTCAGCTGGCCGACCAGGCCGCCGCCCAGCCCCACCCGTCCGTCGTGTACGTCGCCGCGACGGGACTGTCATGACACTCACCGCCGAGACCGGCCGCCGCCAGAAGGTGGCGGCGGCCGCCCACCGGGTGCGCCACCACGTGCTGACCATGGGCGAGGCGCAGGGCCAGGGCTATGTCGGGCAGGCTCTGGGCGCCGCCGACATGCTGGCCGGTGTCTACGCCGATCAGCTGCGCTTCCGCGCCGACGACCCGCACTGGGAGGGTCGGGACCGGTTTCTGCTGTCCACCGGGCACTACGCGATCGGGCTGTATGCCGCGCTGGCCGAAGCCGGCATCATCGACGTCGACGAGCTGGACAGCTACGGCTCCGACGGGTCGCGGCTGCCGATGTCCGGGATGGCCAGCTACACCCCGGGGATGGAGATCTCCGGCGGCTCGCTGGGCCACGGCCTGACCGTGGCGGTCGGCATGGCTTTGGCGCTGCGCCATCGGGGTTCGCCGTCGCGGGTGATCAACTTCCTGTCCGACGGAGAACTGGACGAGGGCTCCACGTGGGAAGCCGCGATGGGCGCCAGTCATCACCGGCTGGGGAACTTGACGGCGATGGTGGACATCAACGCGCTGCAGGCCGACGGCCCCACCGCCGGTGTGCTGCGCATCGAGCCGGTCACCGATAAGTGGGCCGCCTGCGGATGGTTCGTGCACCGGGTGGACGGCAACAATGTCGATGAGCTGCTGTCGGCGTTCGATGCCGTGGCCGAACAGACCAACCCGACCGGAACACCGTCGGTCATCCTGTGCGACACCAGGATCGGGTGCGGCGTGCCGCTGCTGGAGAACCGGGAGAAGGCGCACTTCATGCGCATCGACCCCGACGAATGGCAAACCTGCCGCGAGCAACTCACTTCCGGATATCACGGAGAACTTCAGTCATGAAAACCGCTGCACCGCTGCGCACCTCGGCGATGATCGCGTCGTTCGCCGACCCCGGCCAGCGCACCACACCGGCACCGTTCGGCCACGCCCTGGTGGCCGCCGCGCAGGCCGACGACCGGATCGTGGGGCTGACCGCCGATCTGGGCAAATACACCGACATGCACATCTTCGCCCAGGCCTTCCCCGAGCGGTATTTCCAGATGGGCATGGCCGAGCAGCTGTTGTTCGGCGCGGCCGCCGGAATGGCCGAAACCGGGTTGGTGCCGTTCGCGTCGACCTACTCGGTGTTCGCTTCCCGACGCGCCTACGACTTCATCTGCCTCGACATCGCCGAGCCCGGCCTGAACGTCAACATCGTCGGCGGCCTGCCGGGCCTGACGACCGGATACGGACCGTCCCATCAGGCCACCGAGGATGTCGCGATCTTCCGTGGCGTGCCCGGGCTGACCATCGTCGACCCCTGCGACTCGGTCGACATCGCCGCGGCGGTACCGCAATTGGCCGCCCACGACGGCCCGACCTATCTGCGGCTGCTGCGCGGGCAGGTGCCGACGGTGCTCGACGAGTACGACTACCGCTTCGAGCTGGGCAGGGCCAAGGTGCTGCGGGCCGGCACCGACGTGGTGTTCGTGTCGAGCGGATTGATGACGATGCGCGCCCTGCTGGCCGCCGACGAACTGTCGGCCCATCGCGTCGATGCCGCGGTCGTGCACAGCCCGACGCTCAAACCGTTCGACGCCGACACCGTGCTGGCCGAGGTGGATACCGACCGGCTGGCGGTGACGCTGGAGAACCACACCGTCGTCGGTGGGTTGTTCGAGACGGTGGCCGCCGCGGCGGTGCGGCGCGGCGTGCACCGGACCATCACGCCGGTGGCGCTGCCCGACCAGTTCCTGGCCGCCGGCGCGCTGCCGACATTGCACGAGCGCTACGGCCTGTCCACACGGCGGATCGTCGCAGCGGTGCTCGAGCGGCTGTAGCATCACTGTTGACATCCAAATGTTGACAATCGAGGAGCGTTCCATGTCGGTGGAGAGCGCGTCGCTGCTGCGGCTGGAGAAGACCAGCCTGCGCGAACAAGCCCTCACGGCGCTGCGCCGCGCGATCACCACCGGGCAACTGCCGCCGGGCACGCACCTGGTGGAGACGGAACTGTCCGATGCGCTGCAGATCAGCCGCGGCACCCTGCGCGAGGCCATGCGTCAACTGCAGCAGGAGGGCCTGATCGCCGCCGGAGCCCGCGGCCGGCTCGCAGTTCGCCACCTCGATAACAAGGAGATCAAGGACATCTTCGCCGTGCGGGCCGCGCTGGAATCACTGGCCGCAGGCGAACTGGCGGCCAGACAGGACCGCGCCGATGTGGTGGCCGAGCTGCGCAGGGCAGTGGCCGAGATGGAGCGATGGGCGGCGTCCAACCTCGAGGACCGCATCGAGGCCGACCTGAAGTTCCACCGCACCATGTGCCATCTTTCGGGCAACGAAACCTTGCTGCACTCGTGGTCCTCGCTGGAGGGCAGCATCCGGATGTCGATCATGTACGCCGGAGTGGACCGGGCATTGAAGAACATGGACGTCAAACGGCATTCGGACATCGTCGACGCGATCGACTCCGGTGACCCCGACAAGGCCGCCGCCACCGTGCGCGAGCACATGGCAGGTGCCGCAGCCGTTTTGGTGGACGGGGCCGCCTGACCCGGCCCATGGTCACCATCGGGTGGTCCGAGTGGGCGCCGGGGTTCGCGCAGTTCCGCGGATACGAGAGGTCCTGGCTGCGCTGGGATCTGCTGGCCGGCGTGACGGTCGCGGCGTACATGGTCCCCCAGGTGATGGCGTATGCGACGGTGGCCGGCCTGCCGCCGGTCGCCGGGCTGTGGGCATCGATCGCACCGCTGGCCGTGTACGCGGTGCTGGGGTCTTCGCGGCAGCTGTCGGTGGGCCCCGAGTCCACCACGGCGCTGATGACCGCGACCGCACTTGCGCCGCTGGCCGCCGGCGACGGCGGCAGGTACGCCGCATTGGCGGCGGGCGCCGCGCTGATTGTCGGTGTGATCTGCCTGCTGGGCCGCGCGATCCGGTTGGGGTTCCTCGCCGAGCTGCTGTCGAAGCCGGTGCTCGTCGGATACATGGCCGGCATCGCGGTCATCATGATCGCCAGCCAGCTCGGCAAGATCACCGGCGCTGACGTGGAGGGTGACGAATTCATCGATCAGGTGCGGTCTTTCGTCGCTGGCTGGGACGACCTGCATCTGCCGACGATCATCTTGGCGCTGTCGGTACTGGTTGTCCTTCTGGTAATCGCGTGGGTGGCGCCCCGGGCGCCCGGGCCGCTGATCGGCATGCTGGGCGCGGCCGCGGTGGTCGCCGTTTTCTCGTTGGACAGGTTCGGCATCGACGTCGTCGGCGACATACCCGCCGGTCTGCCGACGCCGGGTCTGCCCGACATCGCGATGGCCGACCTTACTGCGCTGCTGATTCCGGCATGCGGCATCGCCATCGTGGCGTTCTCCGACAACGTGTTGACCGGCCGCGTTTTCGCGGCGCGCAAGGGGCAGGACATCGACGCCAACGCGGAACTGGCCGCCCTCGGGGCGTCCAACATCGCCGCAGGGATCATGCATGGCTTCCCGGTGAGTTCCAGCGGAAGCCGCACCGCCATCGGCGACTCCGTCGGCAGCCGCACCCAGCTGTACTCGCTGGTGTTGTTGGCATGCGTGCTGGTGGTCATGTTCGCAGCGGGCGACCTACTGGCGACGTTTCCGACGGCAGCGCTGGGAGCGCTGGTGGTGTATGCCGCATTGCGGCTCGTTGATGTGCCGGAGTTCAAGCGGCTGGCGCGGTTTCGGCGCAGCGAGCTGGTGCTGGCACTCGCCACCACGGTCGCCGTGCTGAGCCTCGGCGTGCTCTATGGTGTGCTCGCCGCGGTGGTGATATCCATTCTGGATCTGTTGCGCCGCGTCGCGCGTCCCCACGATGCCATCCTCGGCTTCGTTCCGGGTGTCGCCGGCATGCACGACGTCGATGACTATCCGGAGGCCAGTCCCGAGCCCGGGTTGCTGGTCTACCGCTACGATGCGCCGTTGTTCTTCGCCAACGCCGAGGACTTCCGCTCCCGGGCGCTGGCGGCCGTCAGCGAGTCGGGCGAACCGGTGAGGTGGTTCCTGCTCAACGCCGAGGCCAATGTGGAGGTCGATATCACCGCGCTCGATGCGTTGGACCAGTTGCGGGACGAGTTCGAAAGGCGCGGAATAGATTTTGCGATGGCGCGAGTCAAACAGGATTTGCGCGATGAGCTGCAGGCCGCGGGCCTGGTCGACAAGATCGGTGAGGACCGCATCTTTCCGACATTGCCGACCGCCGTTGAGGCTTACCGGAAGTGGCGAGACGCCCAGTAGGCCAGCGCGCCGACGGCCACGACGCCCGCACCGACCAGCACCGAGGTGAGCGGCAGCAGGAACGCCAGCAGCAGGCAGCCGGCCAGGCCGGCGGCGGGAAGGACCTTGGCGCCCAGGGTCAGTGCCGAAGCATTGGTGATCGCGTAGTACAGCAGCACCGCGAACGACGAGAAGCCGATCGCGCCGCGCACGTCGACCACCGCGGCGACGACGGCCACGACGACGCCCACCACCACCTCGGCGTGGTGCGGGCTGCCGAACCTTGGATGCACCGCGGCCAGCGCACGGGGCAGGTGCCGATCGCGGGCCATCGCCAGCGTGGTGCGCGAGACACCGAGGATGAGCGCCAGCAGCGAGCCCAGCGCCGCCACCGCCGCCCCAACGCGGACCACCGGTTCGAAGCCCGAGAAACCCGCGGCGCCAACGGCTTCGGCCAACGGCGCGGTCGCCGTTGCCAGGCCGGTGCTGCCCAACTCGGAGAGCACCGCGACCGCGACGACCGTGTAGACCGCCAGCGTGATGGCCAGCGCGATCGGTATCGCGCGGGGAATGGTGCGGGCGGGATCGCGAACCTCCTCACCCAGGGTGGCGATGCGGGCATACCCCGCGAACGCGAAGAACAGCAGCCCGGCCGCCTGCAGCACACCGGCGACGGTGACGTCGTCCCCGATCACCGGCCGCCAACCGTCGGCATCGCCGAAGCCGACGATGATGACCACCACCGCGGTCAGCACCGACAGCACCACCGCCACGATCACGCGGGTGAGCAGCGCCGAGCGCTGGACGCCGGCGTAGTTGACCGCCGTCAACGCCACCACCGCCGCAACCGCGACGGCATGCGCTTGGGCAGGCCACAGGTAGTAACCGACGGTGAGCGCCATCGCCGAACACGACGCGGTCTTGCCGACGATGAAGCTCCATCCCGCGGTGTATCCCCAGAATTTGCCGAGCCGCTCGCGGCCGTAGATGTAGGTGCCGCCGGACTGCGGATAGCAGGCGGCCAGCCGGGCCGACGACGTGGCATTGCAGTAGGCGACGACGGCCGCGACCGCCAAACCGAGGAGCAGACCGCTGCCCGCCGCGGCTGCCGCCGGCGCCAGCGCCACGAAAATCCCTGCGCCGACCATCGACCCGAGCCCGATCGTCACCGCATCGACGGTGCCGATCCGCCGTGGCAGCGCGGGGCCGTCCGGCGTGCTCACCCCGCGGATGCTATGTCAGGCACCGAGAATGAGGGCAACGAGGATCAACTCGCCAACCGACACCCGATAGCTGAGCAGCCTTCGCAGCGCGCTGAGCACGGAACCCCCATTCCGGCCTAAGACCAGCATTATGTTAATGGTCATTCTCACTGCCGAGAACCCTTTCGCAAGATTCTCGCGGTGAAAGTCGCCGACTATGTGTGCGGTCAGTCCGTTAGGCTAGCGGCCATGGCGCGCACCCGCGGCGATGCTGTTCGGCGCAGGCCCAAAGACCGCAAGGCGCAGATTGCCCGGGCGTCGGCCGAGGCGTTCAGCGCGCTCGGTTACCACGGCGTCAGCATGGATGCCATCGCCGCTCGGGTCGGCATCTCCGCGGCCGCGTTGTACCGCCATTACTCGAGCAAGTACGAACTGTTCCGGGACGCGGTGCTCAACTTGGGCCAACAGTTGGTGGACTGCACGGCGTTCGCGGACGAGGCCGCCGCCGACGACCCACAGGCCACGCTGCGGCGACTCGTCGCCGCGCTCACCGACACGGCACTGGCCAGCAGGGAATCCGGCGGGCTCTACCGCTGGGAGGCCCGCTATCTCCGGGGCGACGATCAGGCCACACTCAACAGTCAGCTCCGCACCGTCCACCACCGGATCCAGCGGCCGCTCATGGTCATCCGCCCGGGACTCACCTCGCGGCAACGCTGGACCCTGTCCACATCGGTGCTCAGCGTGATCGGCAGCATCGTCGACCATCGGGCCAAGCTCCCCGCCGTCTCGATTCGTGCACTGCTGGCCGAACTCGCCGCGGCACTGCTGGCCGCCGAGCTGACGGAACTGCCAGACGCGGCCGAGACGCCGACACCCGGCGCGGTGGCCGAATCCTCCAAATACGAAGCGCTGCTCACTGAGTCGATGCTGTTGTTCAACCAGAAGGGCTACCGCGACACCAGCATGGAGGACATCGCGTCGGCGGTGGGCATGCCGGCCTCGGGCATCTACCGGTACTTCTCCGGCAAGAGCGACATCCTCGCGGCGGCGTTCCGGCGGGCCGCCGACCGGCTTTCCGCCGAGCTGGCGTCGATCCTGAGCGCGACCGCCGACCGCGAGGACGCGCTGACGACGGTGATCGACGCGTACGTGGCGCGGTCGTTCGAGCATCCGGAACTGGACTACGTGTACTACACCGACCGGCTCAAGATGACGCCCGCCGACCAGACGATCCTGCGCAACATGCAGCGATCCACCGTGGAGTCGTGGATGGAGCTGGTGGCCTCGATCCGACCCGAGTGGACATCCGGGCAGGCGCGGTTCGCCGTCCATGCGGCGATGGCCCTGGTGATCGATCTGGGTCGGTTGATGCACTACGAAAACACCGCGCGGTCCCGGGCCGTTGTTGCCCGGCTGCTCGACCTGACGCTGCTGGGTCGCTGCCGGTTGCGGACCACGTTGCCGGCCAAATAGGCCAGATAGCCGATCGTCCCGACGAAGGCGAGCGGCCGGGTCTGGCGCACGCTCAGCCCGAGCCCGCGAGCGGTCTCGATGCCGCCGTTGGTGTAGACGTGCTGACGGGTCCTTCGCGGAAACGCCGCCGTGGTGATCGGCTCGAACAACTGCGGGCTGGTGAAGTGGGCCAGACCCACGCCGGCAACGGCGAGGCCGGTGAGCCTTGCCGCACGCGAATTCTTCCCAGCCTTATTGCGAGACACTGCGCTTCCTCTCCGATCCGGTGGGAAGGTAGCGCGGCGGACCCCGGTTTAGCCCTGGGGGTGAGCGCGTCTAGTTCGGTTCCGGTGGTAGCCACTACGGCGTGGTTTCGGGTGTGGTCTTCTGTTAGATAGCACCAACGTATCTATTGTTGTCGGGTGTGGATGTTAGGTTCCGGACAAACGCGAATATCGCGTTTGCCTGCGCGTATCACGTGGTGTGGTGTCCGAAGTATCGCCGGGCGGTGATCGGTGGTCGGATGGAGCAGCGGCTCCACCAGATCATCGTCGAGATGATCGCCGAGAAGGGGGCATGGTTGGTGGAGTTGCAGACCATGCCGGATCACGTGCATCTGGTGGTGGAGGTGGATCCGCAGTTCGGTGTGCACCGGCTGGTGAAGGCCATCAAGGGCCGCTCGTCGCGGGTGCTGCGTGAGGAGTTCCCGTGGCTGCGCTCGCGGCTGCCGTCGTTGTGGACGAACTCGTATTTCGTGGCCACGGTGGGTGGGGTGCCCCGGTCGGTGATCACTCGCTACGTCGAGTCGCAGAAGAGTCGTTGAGTCGTGTTGACGGGGCGCCGGTTTCGGGTGGAGTTCACCGCTGAGCAGGCGGAGTTCGCCGAGCAGATAGCCAGGACCTGTCGGGCGGTGTGGAATATCGGTTTGGAGCAGCGCCGCGAGTACCGGCGCCGCGAAGCGTGGATCAACTACCGCGAGCAGGCCGGCGAGCTGGCCGAGGCCAAGGGTGAGCACGGCTGGCTGGGCGAGGTGCCGGGGCACTGTCTGCAGCAGACGTTGATGGATCTGGACAAGGCGTGCCGAGCGCATGGCACGTTTGGGGTGCGGTGGCGCTCCAGCCGGCGGTGGCGGCCGTCGTTTCGGTTTCCTGAAGGCAACAAGATGGCCGTCGAGCGACTCAACCGCCGCCACGGCAGGGTCAAGCTGCCCAAGCTGGGTTGGGTGCGCTTCCGGCTGTCGCGTCGGCTCGACGGGGCAGTGATCCGGTCGGCCACCGTGACCCGGGAGGGCCGGCGGTGGTTTGTGTCGTTCCTCGTCGACGACGGTCTCACCACCCCGACCGAGCATGCCCGGTCGGGAACGGCGGTGGGGGTGGATCGCGGTGTGGTGGTCGCGGTGGCGACCAGCGCCGGCGGGCTGCATGATAGAGACTTTCTGGCTGCAGGTGAGCGCGCCCGGGCGCTGCGGTTGCAGCGCAAGCTGTCGCGGGCGGCCAACCACAGCGCCAGCCGCGCCAAGACCCGCGCCGCCCTGGGGGTGATCCGGTCCCGGGAACGGCGCCGCCGACACGACTTCTGCGCACAGACCGCCAACCAGTTGGTCACCACCAACGCGCTGGTGGTGATCGAGGGCCTCAAGACAAAGCAGATGACCCGCTCAGCGAAAGGAACACTCGAAACGCCCGGCATCAACGTTAAAGCCAAGTCCGGGCTCAACCGCGCCATCCTGCAGAAGGGTTGGCATCGGTTTGCTTTGGCACTGTCCTCGGCGGCCCGCTACAGCGGGACGCGCATCCTGACCGTGCCGCCGCAGCACACGTCGCAACGCTGCTCAGCGTGCGCGCAGGTGGACCCGAAATCCCGTGAGAGCCAAGCGGTATTCCGGTGCACCCACTGCGCGCATACCGAGCATGCGGACGTTAACGCTGCACGGAACATCCTGGCCGCAGGGCTTGCGGTCACCGCCTGTGAAGACCACCAGCCCCCGGGCTCGGCCGGGTCGTTGAAGCAGGAACCAGCAGGAAACCGCAAGGAATTACTGCTCCAACCCACATGACAGGTTGGAATCCCCCGGCTTCAGCCGTGGGGAGGACGTCAACAGGCAATCTGATAGTCGCTCAAGGGGAACTGCGACGCCTCTTTGATCGCGGTGCGCGCCGTCATCGGCCGTAGCAGCGTCGCCTCGCCGCTCGGGTTGAAGTAGTAGGACCGGGACGTCGCGCAGTTGCCGATCGTCCACAGCGAATCGCCGAGCAGTTCAGTCATCCGGTCCAGGTAGCGGGTGTTGGCTTCCTCGGTGACCTCGAACGTGTTGGCACCGCGGCGATTGACCTCCCGCAGCAGCCGGTCCATGTGCCGCATCTGGTATTCCATCGTGTTGAAGAAGTTCAGCCCGAGGAACGCGTACGGGCTGGCCAGGCTGAGGTAGTTGGGGAAGTACGGCATCGACACACCCTGGTAGGCCTGGAACCGGGTGTCGCGCCACCACTTTCCAAGATTGCGGCCGTCGCGCCCGATGACCTCGATGGCGGGGAAGTTGGCCTCCCACAGGTCGAAACCGGTGGCCAGTATCAGGGTGTCGATGGCGGTTTTGGTGCCGTCGGCGCTGACAATCCCGTCCGGCTCGATGCGCTCGATTCCGCTGGTCTGGAGGTGCACGTGCGGTTTGGTGAAGGTGCGGTAATAGCCGTTGGAGAATGTGGGCCGCTTGCACCCGAAGTCGTAGTCCGGTGTCAGCTTCTTGCGCAGCTCTTTGTCGCGGATCGTTGCGAACCGGTGCATCTTGGCCAGGTCGGAGGCGGCGATGTTCAGCCGCCGCAGGTAACGGTGATGCACGCCCACGTAGATGATGAACTCGTAGATGCCGTCCGTCAGCCAGCGGATCGCGCGTTGCGTGAGTGGCACCCGAGCGAACAGCCGCTTCGCGCGCTCGCGAGAAGCGCAGGTCGATCTTGGGCACGACCCAGATCGCGGTGCGCTGGTACACGGTGAGGTCGGCGGCCCTATTGGCGAGCTCGGGGATGAGCTGGACTGCGGTGGCGCCGGTACCGATGATGGCGACCCGGCGGTTCTCGAGGTCGTAGTCGTCGTCCCAGGCCGCGGTGTGGATGACCTTGCCCGCGAAAGCTGGTAATGCCCGGAATGTCGGGCATTTTCGGCTGGGACAGGAAGCCGGTGGCGGTGATCAGGTAGCGGGTGGTCAGCGTCTCGCCGCCGGCCAGCGCGACCCGCCATACCTTGGCGTCTTCGTCCCACCGCGCCCCCTCGACGGTGGTGTCGAACCGAATGTGGCGGCGCACGTCGTACTTGTCGGCCACGTCGTCGGCGTACTGCTTGATCTCCGTACCGGTGGAGAACAGTCGCGACCAGTTCGGATTCGGCTCGAAAAAGTACGAGTAGGTGGTGGTAGGGACATCGACGGCCAGCCCGGGATAGTGGTTGACGAGCCAGGTCCCGCCCAGGTCGTTCTCGCGGTCGAGGATGACGAAGTTGTCGTAGCCCAGCCGCTTGAGCTGGATCGCCGCGCCTATACCCCCGAAACCGGCCCCCACGATGACCGCGTCGAATTGCTCCGTAGTCATGACCAGACGGTACCTCAGGTACCGGCAATCTCTGACAGGCTCCGCCCTTGAGTGATCCGCTCCGGTCGTTGTCACTGGTTGCGATGCAGGTCACAGTCCATCGGCGTCCGCCCACGACTCCTCGATGGGATACAGCACGAACAGGAGGCCGTCAGCCGGGCCAGGCGAGCACCACGGACGCTACGTACAGACCCAGCAGAAGCACCCATGCCGCACTGATCAACAGGCCCGCGACCACCAGTCCCCTGCCGCTGTGACTGCCGACCCTGATCTGACCGAGCGCGACGATCCCGCAAATCACTGCCGGTAGCAATGCCCATGATCCCGAGTACCAGCGTGGCGACCGCGAACCCGCTCACCGGCCGCCCGGCCGACGGCGCCGTCACTTCAGCAAGCGCAATGCGGAATCGACCGCCAGCACCGGCACATCGAGTGTCTTGGAACCCAGATCGTGACGCGCGCCGGTGACCTCGACGATCTCGACGGGAGCGGGGATCAGCGCCGCGGCGGCGCGCAGTTCTTCGATGGTGCCGAACGGGTCGGACGTGCCGTGGGTGAACACGGTCGGCGCCGCTATGCGCGGCAGGTGTTCGGTGCGGGCACGCTCGGGCTTGCCCGGAGGGTGCACCGGATAGGAGAACAGCGTGAGCACGTCGAGCGCCAGCCCCTCGTCGGCGACCGCCATCGAGGTCAGCCGGCCGCCGTAGGAATGCCCGCCGGCGATCACCGGCCCGGCGGCCAGCTCGCGCACGGCGGCCACCGCATCGACGATGCCCTCGAGGTCTTTCGCCGCCCCGGACGGTGGCCCTTTCGGCCGGCGCCGCCGGTAGGGCAGGTTGTAGCGCACCGCCAGCCAGCCGCGGCGGGCCCACTCGTCGCAGATCTTGGTCAGCAGAGGCGATTCCCGGCTACCGCCGGCCCCGTGGGTCAACACGACCACACCGGCGGGATCGCCGGCCGGCGCATGGGCGATGCCCGCAATCTCGGGGATCTCGCGCAGGGTCATGTGCTCAATCTGAACAGCGCCGACACGGGACCGTGGCCGTGGCCCAACGGGTATGCGGCGCGCAGACATTCGGTCACCCAACGCTTCCCGAATGCGACCGCGTCCGGGACGGTGTAGCCGTGGGCCAGGGCGGCTGCCACGGCGGCGGCGAGGGTGTCGCCGGCCCCGTGATCGTGACCCGTGTCGATCCGGGTGGCGTCGAACTCATAGAAGTCGGTGCCGTCGAACAACAGATCCGGACTGTGTGCCGACGAACGCAGGTGCCCACCCTTGACCAGCGCCCACCGCGGTCCCAGCGCGTGCAGGGCGCGGGCCGCCTCGCGCTGGGACGCGTCGTCGATGACCTCGATGTCTACCAGCAGCCGCACCTCGTCGAGGTTGGGCGTCACCAGCGTGGCCAACGGAAACAGTTGGTCCCTAAGGGAGTCCAGCGCGCTCGGATGCAGCAGCGGATCGCCGTGCATGGACGCGCACACCGGGTCCACCACCAGCGGCACGTCGATGCCCTGCCAGGTGTCGGCGACCGTCTCGATGATCGCCGACGACGCCAGCATGCCGGTCTTGGCGGCCTGCACGCCGATGTCGGAGGCCACCGCCTCGATCTGCCCGGCGATGACGTCCAACGGGATCTCGTGAAAGCCCTTGACCCCGACGGAGTTCTGCACCGTCACCGCCGTGACGGCGACCAGTCCGTGCACGCCGAGCATCGCGAACGTGCGCAGATCGGCCTGGATGCCCGCACCGCCGCCGGAGTCCGATCCGGCGATGGTCATCACCCGAAGTGGCGTCTGCCCGGGTTGCGGCAGCGGTAGAAAGGTCACTGCGCTAAGGGTAGATAAATCCGGTTGCCGTGCTCGGCGAATTCGCGGGACTTCTTGGCCATCGCCTCGCGAATCTCCTGCGTGATCCGCATCGAGCAGAACTTCGGACCGCACATCGAACAGAAGTGCGCGGTCTTGGCCGGTTCGGCCGGCAGCGTTTCGTCGTGGAACTCGCGCGCGGTGTCCGGGTCGAGCGACAGCGCGAACTGGTCGTTCCACCGGAATTCGAAACGCGCCGTGGACAACGCGTCGTCGCGTTCCTGGGCGCGCGGGTGACCCTTCGCCAAATCCGCGGCATGTGCGGCGATCTTGTAGGCGATCACGCCGTCCTTGACGTCATTGCGGTCCGGAAGCCCGAGGTGTTCCTTGGGCGTCACGTAGCACAGCATCGCGGTGCCGGCCTGGGCGATGATGGCGGCGCCGATGGCCGAGGTGATGTGGTCGTAGGCCGGCGCGATGTCGGTGGCCAACGGGCCCAGCGTGTAGAACGGCGCCTCCTCGCAGAGCTCCTCTTCCAGCCGCACGTTCTCGACGATCTTGTGCATCGGGATGTGACCGGGTCCCTCGATCATCACCTGCACGCCATGGGCTTTCGCGATCTTGGTCAGCTCGCCCAGCGTGGCAAGCTCGGCGAACTGGGCGGCGTCGTTGGCGTCGGCGATCGATCCCGGCCGCAGCCCGTCACCCAGTGAGAAGGTGACGTCGTAGCGGGCCAGGATGCCGCACAGCTCCTCGAAGTGGGTGTAGAGGAACGACTCGGTGTGATGAGCCAGGCACCAGGCGGCCATGATCGACCCGCCGCGGCTGACGATGCCGGTGACCCGCTTGGCGGTCAGCGGCACGTAGCGCAGCAGCACGCCGGCGTGCACGGTCATGTAGTCGACACCCTGCTCGCACTGCTCAATCACGGTGTCGCGGTACAACTCCCACGTCAGTGCCGCCGGGTCGCCGTTGGTCTTCTCCACAGCCTGGTAGATCGGCACGGTGCCGACCGGCACCGGCGAGTTGCGCAGGATCCATTCGCGTGTCAGGTGGATGTCGCGGCCGGTGGACAGGTCCATGATGGTGTCGGCACCCCAGCGGGTGGCCCACACCATCTTGTCGACCTCCTCGGCGATCGACGACGTGACGGCCGAATTGCCGATATTGGCATTGATTTTCACCGCGAACGCCTTGCCGATGATCATCGGCTCACTCTCGGGATGATTGTGATTGGCCGGGATGACCGCGCGGCCGCGGGCCACCTCGTCGCGAACCAGCTCGGCCGAGACACCTTCGCGCGCGGCGATGAACGCCATCTCGGCGGTGATCTCACCGGCGCGCGCCCGCTGCAACTGGGTGCCGCGGTCGCGCACCACGCCGGGCCGCGGCGGCAGCCCCGCGTTCAGATCGATGACCGCAGCGGGGTCGGTGTACGGGCCCGACGTGTCGTACAGGTCGAGATACTCGCCGTTGGACAAGTTCACCCGCCGGCACGGCACCCGCGCGCCGGGCACGCCGTCGAGCGCTTGGTAGATCTTGGTGCTGCCGGTGATCGGGCCAGTTGATACGAGGGTCATGTCATCTCCCTACGCCGGCATTACCCGGTCAGGTTCGTACGGTCGACGGCCCCAGCCGTCCTCTCAGCGCGCTCGGTGCGCGCTCCCGCGTGGTGTGGACGGTTGCCACGGTAGCGCAGCCGGCCACGACGGTCAGCGGGGGGTACGAATTGCCCGCAGATGCTTTATATAGCTAACATATGTGTTTTGGCGATACCCCCTGCACCGACACGTAAAGCGATGACGAATGACGACTGAGACTGAGATGGCGAAACCCCCGGTCGTGGCTGACGCCGATGAGGCGCTCGCCGAGACCGCTCGCCGGCGCACCCGGATGGACCATGACCACCCCTTCTACAAGTGGGTGGTGCTGTCCAATACCACGCTGGGCACGCTGCTGGCGACGATCAACGCCTCGATCGTGCTGATCTCGCTGCCGGCCATCTTCCGGGGCATCGGCCTGAACCCGCTGGCGCCGGGCAATGTCAGCTACCTGCTGTGGATGCTGATGGGCTATCTCGTCGTCACGGCTGTGCTGGTGGTGCTGTTCGGCCGGCTCGGCGACATGTTCGGCCGGGTCCGCATCTACAACCTCGGATTCGTGGTGTTCACGGTCGCGGCCATCGCGCTGTCGTTCGACCCTTTCCATCTCGACGCCGGCGCGCTGTGGCTGATCGGTTGGCGGGTGATCCAGGGCATCGGCGGCGCGATGCTGATGGCGTCATCGGGTGCGATTCTCACCGACGCGTTCCCGGCCAACCAGCGCGGAATGGCGCTGGGCGTGAACATGGTGGCCGCGGTGTCGGGCTCGTTCCTCGGGCTGCTGATCGGCGGCGTGCTGTCGGAGTGGGACTGGCGGGCGATCTTCTGGGTCGGCGTGCCCATCGGCATCCTCGGCACCATCTGGAGCGTGCGCTCGCTGAAGGAACTCGGGGTGCGGACCCCCGGAAACCTGGACTGGGCGGGCTGTTTGACGTTCGGTGTCGGGCTCACGGTGCTGCTCACCGGAATCACCTACGGCATCCAGCCCTACGGCGACTCCACCACCGGCTGGAGCAACCCGTGGGTGCTCGGGTCGATCGCGTCCGGCCTGCTGTTGCTGACGGCGTTCTGCTTAATCGAGCTGCGGGTGGCCCAACCGATGATCAACATCCGGTTGTTCCGCTCGGCCGCGTTCGGAATGGGGAACCTCGCCGGGTTGATGTCCTCGGTCGGCCGCGGCGGCCTGCAGTTCATGCTCATCATTTGGCTGCAAGGCATTTGGCTGCCGCTGCGGGGATACGAGTTCGAGTCCACGCCGCTATGGGCGGCGATTTACATGCTGCCGGTGACCGTGGGCTTCCTGGTCGCCGGTCCGCTGGCCGGGTCGCTGTCGGATCGGTTCGGCGCCCGGCCGTTCACCGTCGGCGGGATGCTGCTGATGGCAGCGTCGTTCGTCGCGCTGGTGCTGATCCCGGTCGACTTCGACTACTGGGTGTTCGCCGTGCTGATCTTCCTCAACGGGCTCGGCGGCGGCATCTTCACCGCGCCCAACACTGCGGCGATCATGTCGAGCGTCCCGGCCGCCGAGCGCGGCGCCGCGTCGGGTGTGCGGGCGACGTTCTTCAACGCCGGGTCGTCGCTGTCGATCGGCATCTTCTTCTCGCTGATGATCGTCGGCCTGGCCAACACCCTGCCGGGCGCGCTGAGTGCGGGCCTGCAGGAGCAGGGGGTGTCCAGCTCGGTGGCGCACGAGGTCGCCGACCTGCCACCGGTCGGCAGCCTGTTCGCGGCGTTCCTGGGTTACAACCCGATCGCCGAGCTGCTGGAGCCGTATCACGCACTGCAGCAGCCCGGCGTCAACGCCGAGGTGCTGACCGGCCAGAGCTTCTTCCCGCACCTGATCACCGAGCCGTTCCATTCCGGGCTGGTCGTGGTGTTCGTCGCGGCCGCGGTGATGATGCTGATCGGCGCGGTGGCGTCGCTGTTCAACCCGGGCCGCTACGCCACGGAGGTCGGCGCGGACGACGAGGGATAGCCCGGTCGGCTGTCACCAACTCTCGGTCCGCTGCGGTGTGCACGCGTCGTTGAGGACGGAATAGGCCAGCTGTTCGAGCAGCAGCGCGGCTTCCCTTGGCGCGTCGAGGCTTACGTCGAGCACCCGTTTGGTGATGCGCAGCGCCAGCGGGGAGTGTTCGGCGAGCACGTGTGCGATGGCGGTCGCGTGCTTAAGGTGCTCGCCGGGGGCGGCGATCTCGCTGACGATCCCCCACTGCTCAGCCTGCCGGGCGTCGAATCGCCGACCACGCAACACCAAATCGCGGGCGCGCCCCGCACCGACGACCCGGCCGATCCGCGTTACCCCGCCCGAAGAGGGCAGGATGCCGATACCGATCTCGGGGAATCCGAAAACCGCTGCGGGATCGGCGATCCGGATGTCGGCGGCGAGTGCGAGTTCGAGCCCGCCGCCCAGGCAGTAGCCGGTGATCGCGGCGACGGTCGGCTGCGGCAGGCCGGCGAACGCCTCATATACCGATCCCGAGCCGTGGTAGTAGTCGACGATGTCCTGCGAGGTCATCCCGCCCAGTTCGGTAACGTCCGCGCCGGCCGAGAACACCGTGTCCCCGCCGGTGACGACGACGGCCCGGCTGGACTGGACCTGCGGGCTGCGCAACGCACGCAGCAACTCGGATTCCATGTGCGTGGACAGCGCGTTGCACTTGTGCTCCCGCTGCAGCGTCACCACCGCAACCTCGTCGTCGCGCCGAACCGCTACGGTCCCGGCGTTCTCGGCCGACATGTCGCTACCCGCGGACCGGAGAGCGGAACGAGAGCAGGTGATCGAGGCCGCGCTTGTTGGTCTCGTTGGCAATGACCAGTCGCTGAATCTCGGAGGTGCCCTCCCAGATCCGGTCGACCCTCAGTTCGCGCCACAGTCGCTCGACCGGATAGTCGCGGATGTAGCCGCGGCCGCCGAAGATCTGCACGGCCCGGTCCACGACCCGGTTGGATGCCTCCGACGCGGCGAGCTTCACGGTGGCCGCCTTGGCGTGCAACGTCTTTCGCTGGTTGGCGTCGTCCGGGTCGGCTTGGTCGAACTCCCATGCCACCTGGTGGGTGAAGGCTCGATTGGTGGTGATGTCGACGACGGAATCGGCGATCATGCCCTGGATCAGTTGCCGGTTGATCAGCGGCTCGCCACCCTGTACCCGCTCCCGGGCCCAGTCGACGGCGAGGGTCAGGGCCCGCTCGGCGGCACCGATGGTGCGGGCGCCGATCATCAGCCGTTCCTCGGTGAACCAGTCCCGGGTCAGTTCGAGTCCCGCACCGACGTCGCCCAGCACGGCCTCCGGCCCGACATGCACGTCCTCGAAGGCGAACTCGGGGTGCTCGTAGACGAACGTGTGGGTGTAGCGGGGAACGTTGGTGATCTTCACACCCGGGGTGTCGACGTCGACGAGGAAGATGGTCGCGGCACGCTCCGGTTCGACGTACGCAAGCACGATGAGATAGTCGGCGACGTCGCCGACGGTGACGAACCACTTCTCCCCGTTGATCACGTAGCCGCCGTTGCCGTCCGGTGTCGCGGTGGTCTTCGCCGCCGAGAAGTCCGACCCCGCACCGGCTTCCGAGATCGCGACGGCGTCACGCCGGTCGCCGCGCGCGCCCGGGATCAGGTAGCGCTCACGCTGCTCAGGCGTGGCGTGCGCGAGCGGGTTGGCCGGCCGCCACACCGTGTCCCACAACGCGTTGGTGAGCTTGCCCAGCTCGTCCTGGACCACCACCTGTTCGAGCACGGACAGGCCGGCCCCGCCGAACTCGGTCGGCGTGTTGATGGCCTGCAGGCCGGCGTCGAGCACCGCGGCCTTGATCGAGGCGTGCGACTCGGCCGAGAGCCCGTTGTTGCGTTCGCACTCGTCTTCAAACGGGATGATCTTCTCGGTAAGCGCGCGGGCGCGGCCCTTGAGCTCGGCCAGCCGGGGGCTGTATGCGAATTCCATGATTTAGCAGTTCCTTTCGAGAGAGTTGGTTACTGATTGCGGTGCCGGGTAGCCGTTGCCCCAGGCGTCGGCGCCGCCGTCGATGACGATGGTGGTGCCGGTGATGTAGCTGCCTCCTGGTGAGGCGAGGAAGGAGATCACCGCGGAGACCTCATCCGCGGTGCCTAGGCGACCGAGCGGTACCGCCGCCGCCCACTGGGCGCGGGCATCTTCGGGGTAGTTCTCCTCCATGCCCTCGGTCGCGATGGTGCCCGGCGCAATGCAGATGGTCCGGATGCCGAACCGGCTCCACTCCAGGGACAGTCCGGTCGCCAGGTTCTCCAGCGCGGCCCGGGCCGAGCTGGCGTGCACCATCGAGGCGATGCCGCGGCGGGGTGAGAACGCCATGAAGAAGATCGCGCCCGATCGTTGCGGGATCATCGCCCGCACCGCGACCTCGCGGGTCACCGCCCACGTGGCATCGACGGCGAGTCGGTGCACCGCGCGCCAGCCCTTACTGGTGATCTGCTCGGCCGGAGCGGAGAATTGTCCGCCCGCATTGTTGACCAGGGTGTCGATTCGGCCGAACCGGTCGAGCGCGCGGTCGACCATGCGGTGAATCTGGGCCTCGTCCCGGATGTCGGTGGGCACCGCGAGTGCACGCGATCCCAGCGCCTCGATCTCGGCGGCCGTCTTCTCCAACGGCTCCGGGCGCCGTCCGCCGATCACCACGTCGGCGCCGCCGCGGGCCAGGTCGAGCGCGGTGGCCCGGCCGATGCCAGTGCCGCCCCCGGTGACCAGGGCCACCGCTCCTCGGTGCACGTCGGGGCGCAATAAGTCGGACATCTCGCTAAGCCACCGGCAGGTCAAGGAACGCAGTGCCGCGCTTGATCAGCTCGTTGGCGATGATGACCCGCTGGATCTCCGAGGTGCCTTCCCAGATGCGGTCGACCCGCACCTCGCGGTACATCCGTTCGATGGGGTACGCCCGGTCGTAGCCGCGGCCCCCGAAAATCTGCAGGCACCGGTCGACCACCCGGCCGGCGGCCTCGCTGGCCGACAGCTTCGCGATAGAGGCCTTGGCGTGCACCGTCTTTCGGTCCGCGCCGTTGTCGGCCTCCCATGCGACCTGGTGGGTGAATGAACGGTTCACCGCGATGTCGACGGCGCAGTCGGCCAGCATCGCCTGGATCATCTGGAAGTCACTGATCGGCACCCCGAACTGCTTGCGCTGGATTGCCCAATCCCGAGCCAGCCGCAGCGCGCGTTCGGCGACACCGACGGTGCGCGCGGCGATCATCAGCCGTTCGTCGGTGAACCAGTCCTTGGTGAGTTCGAAGCCCTGCCCGACCTCGCCGAGCACGGCGTCGGTGGGAACGAACACGTTCTCGAAGATGAACTCGGGATGGCCGTTGACGGCGGAGTGCATGAAGTGCGGTGTGCGACTGATCCGCACACCAGGCGTGTCCTTCTCGACGAAGAACAGTGTGTTCTCGTTGCCGGGTAGCACATTCGCCTGCACCAGCAGGAAGTCCGCGACGTCGCCGCATGTGACGAACCACTTCTCGCCGTTGATCAGCCAGCCGCCGTCGACCGGCGTCGCAGTGGTCGCAATTGCCCCCGCGTCGGAGCCGGCGTCGGGCTCGGTTGTCGCGAACGCGTCGAAACGCTCGCCGCGCAGGATCGGCAACAGGTAGCGCTCCCGCTGCTCGGTAGACGCCTTGGCAAGCACGTTCGCCGGCCGCCACGGGATGTCCCACAGGCAGTTGGTGACCTTGCCGAACTCCTCCTCGACGATCACCTGTTCGAGCAGGGTGAGACCGGCCCCGCCCCACTCGACGGGCATGTTGATGCCGTACACACCGGCGTCCATCGCGGCCCGGGTGAGTTTTTCGACCGTTTCCTTGGGCAGTGGGCCACCGGCCCGCTCGGCCTCGTCCT
The DNA here is from genome assembly GCA_963799495.1 of uncultured Actinomycetota bacterium. GTDB lineage: Bacteria > Actinomycetota > Actinomycetes > Mycobacteriales > Mycobacteriaceae > Mycobacterium. Next base: position 280,559 of record CAWCXH010000006.1, on the reverse strand, counting down.
CGTAGCCCATCAGCAGCTCGGCGTACGCCGCGGCGCGGGCCTTCAGCTCCTGCTGGGCAGGGGTGTATGCGAAATCCATTGGTATCTCCTACTGGTTCTTGACGATTCGGGCATCCAGAGCGGTCGCTCCGGAAGGGGTGACGAGCAGCGGGTTGATCTCGAGCTCGGTGATCTCTGGGTGGGCCCCGGCGTATGCGCTGAGGCGGGCCACCGCCTGTGCGGCTGTGGCAAGGTCGACGGCGGGACGGCCGCGGTGCCCGCCGAGCAGCGCCGCGGTGCGCAGCCGGCCGAGCATGCGGAAGGCCTCGTTCTCGTCGACCGGGGCGAGCGCCACCTGCACGTCGCGCAGCACCTCCGTCGCCGTGCCGCCCATGCCGACGAGCACGGTCGGACCGAAGCGCGGATCCCAGCGGGCGCCGACGATCAGCTCGACGCCATCGCGGAGGTCGGCCATCTCCTCGACGGAGAACAACGTTGGGTCGAGCTCGGCCACGAGCCGCGCGTGCGCATCGAGGAGTGCCTCCCGCGAGGTAATCCCCACCACGACACCCCCGGCGTCGGACTTGTGCAGCAGGCCAAGCGCTTTCAGCACGTACGGCGCCCGCAGCTCGTCCGCGGCCGCGGCCAGTTCCCCGGCGGTGCGAACCTCACGCGCCGCCACGAATCCGATTCCGGCGCGGGCGAACTCGCTCCGCGCCGCGGTGTAGTCGGTTGCGGTGACTGGGTGGGCCGGCGTCGGCAGCGGCAGCAGGGTCGCCGTCCGCGCCGGCACCGTCACGGCGGCCAGGGCCGCGGCGGCGTCTTCGATGGCGGCGAAGACCGGTACCGTGCCGTCGGTGAGAATCCGGCAGGCCGGGGCGTCCGGGAAGATCGACTGCACCGCGGTCGGCTTATTGCCGACATCCGCGGCCATCTGCTTGGCCGCCGCGCACTCGGCCGGGCCAAGGCCGGTCAGCCCGTCCTCGCCGCTGGAGTAGCCGCCGAAGTAGCCGGTCATCAAGATGGCGTCGACGTCGTCGCAGGACTGCAGCACCGCATACGCGCGGGCGTAGCTGTCCGGATCCATTTCACCGGCGCCGGCGAGATCGACCGGGTTGCCGACGTTGGACTGCGACCACAGCGCGTCCCGGAGGCGCGCCTGGGTGGCGTCGCTGAGCGCGGGGACGTCCAGCCCGGCCGCCTCGGCCACGTCGCAGGCGATCACCCCGTGTCCGCCGCCGTCGGTCAGCACCGCGACCCGCCGCCCGCGGGGCACAGCGGGCTGTTGCAGCGCGAGCAGCACGTCGGCAAGCTCGCGCGGAGTACGCACCTGGATCGCGCCCGCCACCGCGCAGGCCGCGGTGATCACCGCGGCGTCGCTGGTGAGAGAGCCGGTGTGCGACTGGGCGCCGCGGGCGGCGGCGGTGCTCGCACCGGCGGCCAGCACCACGACCGGCGTTCCAGCGGCGACGGCGGCGGCCGCCGCTTCGACGAAGCCACGGCCGTCCCGGAAGTCTTCGACGTACACCGCGATCGCCCTCGTAGCGGGGTCCGCCGAGCACGCCTCAATCAGCTCGACGAGGGAGACGTCCGCCTGGTTGCCCAGCGAGACGAACCGCGAGATGCCCATACCGCGCGCGGCGAGCAGTCGGTCCAGCTCGATCGCGAGATTGCCGCTCTGGCTCAGTACCGCCACATTGCCCGGCACGAACTGGTTCGACGAGAGATACGTGGCGGTGGTGTTGTCGACCAGGCCGAGGCAATTGGGCCCGACCAGCACCGCACCCGCGTCTCGGACCCGGGCGATCAGGGCGTCCTCGCGCGCCCGCCCCTTCGCGCCGGCCTCGCCGAGACCGGCGGTGATCGCGACGATCGCGCGTGCCCCCTTGGCGAGCACGCCGTCCACGGCATCCTCGAAGCCGGCCTCGGGCACCGCGATCACGGCGAGGTCGACCGGTCCGTCGAGTTCGGCGACCGAGGTCACCGTCGGGCTGCCGACGATCTCCCCGCCGCGGCGGTTGACCAGTTGCACGCGGTGCCGGTCGGCGCCGCGAAGCGCCTGCACCGCGACGGCGTTGCCCCACTTGGCCGGGTCGGCGCTGGCGCCGACGACGGCGATCGAGGCCGGGTCGAACAGCGCGCGCAGATCCCGGCTCACTTCTGCACTCGCAGGGCGCGCGCCGGGCAGGACGAGACGGCGTCATGCGCGTGATTGTGCTCGGCAGCGGGCACAGTGCCGTCGCCGATCAGCTCCGCGTACCCCGAGTCGTCGAGGTCGATGAGATCCGGGGCGGCCATCTGGCAGAGGCCGTAGCCCTGGCAGACGGTCGTATCAAGGACGAGTTTCATGACATCTCCTGGTGGTTGTGGGTGTTGAGGGTTAGCCGCGCCTCGAGCACCGGGATCGCCTGGGCGAGGCGTCGCCGGCGTTCGGCGGTGCGGTAGTAGGCGCTGCCGGGCAGCCCGATCAGCATCCGGTCGTGTTCCAGCACCACCTGCGCGACGGTTAGGGCCAGTTCGGCGTCCCCGTCGCGGCTGCCGGCGGCGACGTCAAGGGCGAGCTCGGCGGCCTGGTCGAGGTAGCGCAGCCAGCGCCGGCCGGTGCCCCGGAGAACGAGATCGGTGACGCGGTTCTGCTCGGAACTCACCGCCGACTCGGACGGATCGTCCTGCAGGTAGGCGAGGAGTTCGGGCAGCGACCGCTCCGGCTCGGGGGTGAGGCCCAGCCACGCGGTTGCGGTGGTGGAACGTCCGTGCACTTTCGTTCTCCGAATCCCTTGACATGTGAGGTGGAACACTGGCACAGTAACAAACTAATCAGTTAGTCAGCTAGTCCCAGTTTTTGGACCGCAGCGAGAACGGACGCATCACCCGATGAACGAAACAGCTTTGACCAGCACGTCAGCCGGCAGCGAGACGGTCAAGCCGGCCCGGCCGCGGCGCCCGCGGGTCGAACTCGAACCGCTCGAGCCAGGGCTCGCCTCGCGCTACTACACCGACCCTCGGGTTGCCGATCTCGAACAGCAGCGGATTTTCGACCGCACCTGGCAGCTCGTCGGCCATGTGACCGACCTGCCCAACCCGGGGTCGCGCATCGTCGGCGCGGTCGGCCGCAGAGAGGTGGTCGTCGTGCGCACCGAGGACGGCACCATCCGGGCGCACCTCAACACCTGCCGCCACCGGGGCACCCGCCTGGTCGCGGGTCCGGGCGAGGAGAAGGCGCTGCGGTGCCCGTACCACGGCTGGACGTACCACCTCGACGGCACGCTCGTCGGCGCGCCGGAGAACCGCACCATCCCGTGCCTGGACAAGTCGAAGCTGTCGCTGTTCGGGGCGCGCGCCGAGGTGTTCTGCGGGTTGATCTTCGTCAACCTCGATCCGGCCGCGGAGCCGCTGGCGCCGCAGCTCGAGGGTGTCCGGCCGCTGCTGGAGCGCTATCTCGGCGGCGAGATGGAACCCCTCGGCAAGGCTCGCATCCACGTCGATGATTCGGAGCACATACAACAGTCGAACTGGAAGGTGGCCGTCGACAACTACCTCGAGGGCTACCACGTCCCGGTCGCGCACCCGGGGCTGATGCGGCTGCTCGACTACAAGCGCTACTCCGTGGACACCGCGGACGCCTACGCGGTGTACGACGCGCCGTTGCGCGAGAAGGCGTCGGACAACTGGGCCGAGCGGCTCTACCAGCAACTGGTCCGCCCGATGCCCGGGCTGGATGACGAGGACCACCGCATCTTCCGGTACATCGCGATCTACCCGAACACCGTGATCGATCTCTATCCGGACCACGTGCTGATCTGGAAGATGAACCCGCGCGGCGTGGATCGTGTCAGCGTTCCGGGGACTTACCTGCGGCGCAAGGATTGCGACGCGCGCACCCGGATTGCGCAGAAGCTCAACTTCTACATCAGCGAAATCACCACGCACGAGGACGAAGACCTGGTGCACCGGATGCAGATCGGGCTCGGCAACACCGATTTTCAGCCCGGCCCGCTCTCACTGCGCGAGAAGGGCGTGGCCTGGTTCGCCGCACGGATTCGCACCGATCTCGGCGACCTGGAACAGGAGCTCGGCCGATGACAAACTCCGAAACCATGACCAGACGCACTCGCGCCGACATCGCCGCCGAAACCAGGGAAGCAATCCTCAACGCGGCCTGTGAGGTGATCGCGGAGATCGGCTTCGAGAACGTGCGCATGCGCATCGTCGCCGAGCGGGCCGGTGTCTCCACGGCCGCCCTGCACTACCACTTCGACACGCGGGAGAGGCTCTTCGCCGAGGCGTTGCGTTACTCCTACGAGCACACCGGACGCGACGTCTACGAAGCACACTCGGCCAACGATTCCGCGACGAATCGGCTCGCCCGCATCATCACTGCGTCACTGCCGACAACGGAAAACCTGCGCCGGGAGTGGGCGATGTATCAGGAGTTGTGGTGCCGAGCCAATCGCGAACCGGAGTCGCGGGCGGTGGCCATCGAGCTCAACCGCGCGCAGCAGGGCTGGATCGAGGAGACACTGGCCGACGGCATCGCGTCGGGAGAATTCAAGCCGTGTGACCCCGCAGCGCACGCCCGCTTGATCAGCTCGCTGTGCGACGGATTCGGCGTGCAGTTGATGTTCGGAAATCCTTCGCTCACAATCGATTCCGCACGCTCCGTGATCTGGGCGCAGGCGGTCGGTGTGCTCGGGATCAGCGCTGAGTTCCCCGAGGAAGGCCGCTGATGAGGAACGTCGCACCTGCAATCAACCGCCGGCGCTTCCTGATCGGCAGCGCCGGGGTCGCGGCGCTACTCGCGGCACCCGGTTGCGCGTACATGACCCCCAAGGCGCAGCAGGCGACGACCAAACCGGTCGAGCCCAAAATCGACGGCGACCTGGTCTACTTCAACTGGGCCGACTACGTCGATCCCAGCGTGTTCGAAGGCTTTCAGAACGAGTACGGCGTCAAGGTTATCCAGTCGAACTTCGACTCGATGGAGAGCATGCAGGCCAAGCTCGCCGCCGGGAACCGCTACGACATCATCTTCCCGTCCGCACAGTGGGTGCAGAAGCTGGTGGCCGCCAACCAGTTACACACCATCGACCCGTCGACGCTGAAGAATGCCCCGCTCATCTTCGACCACTACCCGTACTTCGCCAGTCCCTGGTACGACGAACGCTCTGCGCACTCCATCCCGTTCACGATGTACAAGACCGGAATCGCGTGGCGGAAGGACAAACTCGGTGAGAACCTCACCGGCAGCTGGTCGGACCTGTGGAACGAGAAGTCGAAGGGACGCACCTTCGTGCTCGACGACCGCGACGAGGTGCTCGGCATGCTGTCCCTGCTGCTCGGCTACCCGCTGAACACCGCCGGCGACCAAGAACTCGAGGCGATCGTGGAGAAGTTCCGCAGCCTGCGGCCGTATCTTCGCGGCTTTTCCAGCGACGACTACGGCAACCTGCTCGCCGGGGACGCCTGGATGCACCAGACCTGGAGCGGTGACATGGCCGCGCTGCTCTGGCAGGCGCCCGACCCGTCGATCTACGGATTCGAGGCGCCGAAGGAGGGCACGGCGGTCAACTCCGACGCCTACGCGATCCCGATCAACGCCCGCCATCCCGGCACCGCGCTGCTGTTCATCGACTACATGCTCCGGCCGGAGAACGTCGAGAAGAACATCAACTACATCGGCTACCCGATGCCCGTGCATGGCACAGAGGCCACATACCAAGAGATCGTCGCCGACTACCCCGAGTGCACCGTGACCGTCGAGGACCTGTCCCGCAACCTCTACTTCACCAACGACAGCGTGGCCAAGACCCAGGCCCGCGACGCCGCGTACACGGAAATGAAGGTCGGAATATGACAACGACAACCGTGCGCGCAGAGACGCCACCGCCGCGGCCGGCGCGTCGGGAACGCCTGTGGACCTGGATGCTCGTGCCGGGCACGATGTGGATGTCGCTATTCTTCGTCTCCGCGCTGGTGCTGCTCATTGCGCTGTCCTTCGGCACCACCGACGCACTGGGGAATCCACGCTTCGGCAGCACGCTCGACAACATCGTCGGCATCTTCAACCCCACCTACCTGCGGGTGATCATCCGCAGCCTGGTGTACGCCGTCGCGGCGTCGGTGATCTGCCTGCTCATCGCCTACCCGGTCGCCTATGCGATCGCGCGGCACGGCGGGCGCTACAAGAACGCTCTGGTGGCACTGATCGTGGTGCCGTTCTTCGCCAACTACCTGGTCCGGATGTACGGCTGGCAGACCCTGTTGTCGGACGAGGGCATGCTGATGACCAGTCTGCGCGGGCTCGGTGTGCCCGCGAGCATCCAGATCCTCGATACCTCCGGCGCCGTTATCGGCGGCCTGGTCTACGGCTACGTCGTCTTCATGATCCTGCCGATCTACGCGTCGCTCGAGCGCATGGACGGCTCGCTCATCGAGGCCGGACGTGACCTCTACGGGTCGTCGTTTCGGACCTTCCTGACCGTCACGGTCCCGGCGTCGCGGGCCGGTGCCTACGCGGGAGTGGCGTTGGTGTTCCTGCCGGCAATGGGCGACTTCATCAGCGCCCAGTTGCTCGGTGGTCCGGACAACCTGATGATCGGCAACCTCATCCAGGAGAAGTTCTTCGCCGGCCAGAACTGGCCGCTCGGCGCCGCCCTGACCATGGCGTTGATGGTGCTGCTGCTGCTCTGCATGTTCGCCTACCTGCGCCAGACCGCGCGCGATGCCAAGGAGGCCCGCCGATGACCACACTCGTCGCAGCCGAACCCGAGCTGTCCGCAAACCGCGATGCACGTCCGGCGCGGCGGCGGAAGGGCTCGGGCATGAACCGCAAACCCCGGTTCGCCATCGCTGTCACCGTGGTGTTCTTTGTCCTGCTGTACCTGCCGATCTTCGCGGTGGTGCTGTTCTCGTTCAACAACAAGAAGTCGCTGACCGTCTTCGAGGGCTGGTCGCTGCGCTGGTACGAGGCGTTCTTCAACGACGCCGAGCTGACGAAGTCACTGCAGACCAGCCTCGTGGTGGCGGCCGTCGCGATGGTCGGCTCGGTGGCGATCGGTGTGCTACTGGCCTTCGGCCTGGTGCGGGCGCGTTCGCGGCTGGGCGGCGCCGCCAACGCCATCATGCTGATCCCGCTCATCACGCCGGAGATTGTCACCGGTGTCGCTTCGCTCATGTTGTTCAAGGGCGTCGGGCTCCAGCCGTCCCTGACCACATTGATGCTCGCCCAGACGACGTTCTCGATCTCCTACGTCACGGTGATCCTGCGGGCCCGCGTCGCCGAACTCAACCCGGAGGTCGAGGAGGCTGCGATGGACCTCGGCGCCACCCGGCTCCAGGCGTTGCGACTGGTGACGCTGCCCGTGATGTGGCCGGCCATAACCTCCGCCGCGATCCTCATCTTCACCATCGTGTTCGACGACTTCGTGCTGGCGTTCTTCACCAGCGGCGTCGACCCGCAGCCGCTGTCGGTGCGCATCTACTCCGCGATCCGCTTCGGCATCCAGCCGTCCATCAACGCCGTCGGCACACTGATGCTGGTCGGCTCGCTACTACTCATCGCCATCGCCCTGCTCATCCCGCGCCTGTTCGGACGGCGCGGCAACGGCCTCGATCTGTTCGGAGGATAACCGGCCATGTCAACCAAAACACCCATCGCGGAACGCATTGCAGTCATCGATCAGGCGGTCGCCACGGCCGCATGTGCGGTTTCGCTGCGGGGCATCACGAAGTCGTACGGCGACCGCGCCGTCGTAAGCGACCTGAACCTCGACATCGGGTCGGGTGAGTTCTTTTCCATGCTTGGTCCGTCCGGCTGCGGCAAGACCACGACGTTGCGGATGATCGGTGGCTTCGTCGACCCGACCTACGGCGAGGTGTCGCTGAACGGCAAGGACGTCACCGACGTGCCGCCGAACCGCCGCGACGTCAACACCGTCTTTCAGAGTTACGCGCTCTTCGATCACCTCTCCATCTGGGAGAACGTCGCGTTCGGGCTGCGCCGCCGCAAGGTGGGCAAGGCCGAAATGACCAGGCGCGTCGGCGAAATGCTCGAACTGGTCCAGCTGACCGGTCGTGACAAGGACAAACCGAGCACGTTGTCCGGTGGCCAGCGGCAGCGGATTGCGCTGGCGCGGGCGCTGGTCAACCGCCCCTCGGTGCTGCTGCTCGACGAGCCGCTCGCCGCGCTCGATCTCAAGCTTCGCAAGGCGATGCAGGTGGAGCTCAAGCGCATTCAGCGCGAGGTGGGCATCACCTTCGTGTTCGTCACGCACGATCAGGAGGAGGCGTTGACGATGTCCGACCGGATAGCGGTCATGAGCGAGGGCAGGGTGCACCAGTGCGGCACGCCCGAGGACATCTACGAACGCCCCGCCACGCGCTTCGTCGCGGAGTTCATCGGCACCGCCAACCTCATGTCGGGCACGTACGCCGGCACCGGAATCACGCTGCCCGGCGGAGTTGCGCTGCACACCGGTCCCCTCGACGGCTGCGGAATCGGCGACGAGGTGTCCATCGCCGTGCGCCCGGAGAAGGTGTGGCTCACCGACCTCACGCCGGACATGGTGCAGACCGACGGCATCCTCAAGGCAACGGTGTATGCGGGCGCCACCACGACCTACGTGCTCGAAATCGCGCCTGGCGTGGAGGTTTCGGTGCTCGAGCAGAACCTCCACTCGGCGCGCACGGAGGAACGTTGGGCCGACGGCGAGCGGGTCCGCATCGGTTGGCACGCCAAGCACAGCCTCGCACCGTTGACCTGAATCAGGAGATCTCACAATGTCTTACGACCTCGTCGTACTCGGGGCCGGGCTGGCCGGTCTGTCCGCCGCTCGCGACCTCGTGCAGGGCGGAGCCGACGTCCTCGTCCTCGAAGCCCGCAACCGGGTCGGCGGTCGCGTCGAGCAGGTCACGCTCGACGACGGCCGAATCGTCCAGCTCGGCGGGGAGGTGGTCGGCAACTCGCACACCGCCTACCGGGACTTGGTCGCCGAACTGGGCCTCACCCTGATACCGAGCTACGTCGCCGAGCCGGGTGAGCTGACCTACGTGCTGCACGAAGGCACGTTCGTCGGGAACACGCCGTCGTGGTTCTCGGCCGCCGACCACCGCAGCATGCGGCAGGTCGAGCGCGAATTCGCCGCGCTCGCAGCCACAGTGGACCCCGGCGATCCGTGGGCGCACCCGGACGCGGTCGCGCTCGACGACCTGTCGATGACGAGCTGGCTGGGCAGCATCGGTGCGACGCCCAACGTGCGCCGCGCGCTCGAAGCCGGCCAATTGGGGCTCAGCTCGGGCTCGTTCGAGCGCACCTCGCTGCTGGCGTTGCTGCGCAAGTGCGCGAGCACCCCGAGCAAGGGCCTGTACTCCTACGACGAGTGGGAAAACCTTCGTGTCGCCGAGGGATCGGCGACCGTGGCGCTGCGGATGGCCGACGACCTCGACGGTCGAATCCGGCTGGGCTCGCCAGTGCGGGCGGTCAAGATCGCTACCGGCGGCTGCACAGTGCAGCTGGAGTCCGGCGAGATCGTATCGGCCGGCGCGGTCGTGAGCGCGTTGCCCGCCGGTCCGTTGCGCGACCTCGTCGTCGATGGAGTTTCCGACGCGCGCCTGGAGTCGCTGCATCGGCAGCGGCACGCGCTGGCCGCGAAGTTCGTCGCCGCGTACGACCGGCCGTTCTGGCGCGACCGCGGACAGAATGGTCTCACCGAATCCGAGGGCATCCTCGGGTCCTCGTGGCCGCAGAACGAGGGCGTGCTCTCCTGCCTCGTCCCGCCGGAGCGGTTCGCCGCCTACCTGTCGACCGCGGCGCGGTACCGCCGGGAGGAGGCGCTCGCCGAGCTCGGCGACTGGTTCGGACTCGAGGCGCTCACCCCGATTGCCACCTACGAACGGCTGTGGGGGACCGATCCCTGGACGCAGGGCTACGTGACGCAGTGGCGACCGGGCGACGTGCACCGGGTCGGGCCCCTGCACGGTACCCACGAGCCGCCGTTCTACGTGTGCGGCTCCGATCAGTGGGTGGCCGGCTACATGGAGGGCGCGGTGCGCACCGGGCGGGCGGCTGCCTCAGAAGCGCTCGTGCACGGATAATCTCCAGCGGCGCACGAAGTGCGCTTTCGACGCCCGCTCGTCAAGCGCCGGTTAGTACCCGCATCCGGGTCAGTGAGGGGTCGACGGCGCCGCGGACGTGGCCGAAGGGGGATGCGGCGGTGCTCTGCAGGAAGTTCAGGACGTCGGCTGTGAGAATCTCGCCGGGCAGCACATTGGGGATGCCGGGTGGGTAAGCAGCGAGCGAGTCGGCCGAGATCCGGCCGACTGCTTGATCCGCGGGGACCAGTTCGGCGGGGGCGAAGTACGCCTGGCGCAGGGTCATCGCCGTGGGCCCCGGGTCGGGTAGGCCGACGAGTGGTGTGTTGGCCGCGCGTTCGTCGGGTAGTTCGCGCAGAGCCTTCAGGACTCGCGGAATGTCGGGGGCAGCACCGGCGCCGATGACGGCGACTACGGCGGAGTCGGTAGCCATCTCGGTGTGGATCCGGTGGTCGTGGAACAGATGCTGCCGGGCGGTGTGCCCGCTGATCCCGCCGGCGCGGGTGTCGATCGAGATCCGGAGCGGGTCGATTCCGACCACAGCGGGGCACTGCAGGAACCGATCGGACAGGTCGGCGAATCGGCCTTCTTCCTTGAGGCCGGCGCGCAACTGAGCGGCCGCATCGAGGGATCGTTGGATTCGTTCGTGCCCATGCACGGCTAGGGCCTGCCGGGCGATGTCGAGCGACATCATCAGCAGTGAGCTTGCACTGGTGGACTGCATCGAGCGGAACGCGCGGTTGACCAGCGGTTCCAGCTGGTCGGCGCGGGGCCCGTTGCCGAGGTGGAGCATCGCAGACTGGGTCAGGCTGCCACCGAGCTTGTGGGTGCTCGAGATGACCAAGTCCGCACCCTGCCTCAGGGCGTTCTCGGGCACGTCTGGGTGGAACCCGAAGTGGGCGGCCCACGCCTGGTCGACGATCAACAGCACATCGCGGGCGTGGGCGACCTGGGCAAGTCCCCGGACGTCGGAGACGGCGCCGAAATAGCTGGGGGTCACCACGTAGGCAGCGACCGCCTCAGGGTGGGCGTCCAGGGCAGCAGCGAGGGCTTCGGGACGCAACCCGTGGGCAGCGCCGATATCGGCGTCAACGTCGGGTTGAACGTAGTGGCCGACGAGACCGCCGAGGACCATTCCATCCATCACGCTGGAGTGCATGCTGCGCTGCACTACGACATGCTCGCCAAGGTGGCGAAGTGCGAGGCAGGCGACGAGGTTTCCTTTAGATGCGCCGTTGGTCACCAGCCAGGTGCGGCGCGCCCCCCACGCCTGGGCAGCGAGCCGAGCGGACTGCTGCAGTGCCGTGGGCGCAGGCCCCTGATCGATACCGTCCACCAGGGGTGGCAGATCGAGTTTCAGCACCCGTTCACCGAACAGCTCTGAGAGCTCCGGCTGGGCCAGCGCCGACCCGGAGTGGCCGGGCACATCGAGGCGCACGTAGTCGATGTCGGCGTACCGGCGGATAGCGTCCGTGTAGGGCGTCTCCGACTGCGCGGAGTCGACCGTGCCACCGCCGTTCACACTGATCTGCTGGGATGTGACCTCTTTGCTCATCTGACCCACCCCTGGCGCCGGGCAAACTTGTGCGGCACGTGCGGCCCACAGCAGAAACGACGACTAGGGGCCCCAACCACCCAGCGGAGGAACCCGCGGGCAGTCTCCAATATGAGCGCGACGCTAACAGACCACGTCGCCTCGCGGCGTGGTTACAGAGAGGAGGTCAAAATACTTTCGACGGCCGCACCCGTTGCCGAGCCGCGTTGATGTCGCAGCCACCGCCAAGTGTGGTCCCGTGTCACATTCTTCACGAAAGGTGTGACACGAGCCAACACTCGGCGTTTGAATCACCCGGCAGCGGCAGCGGCTTCGGCGTAGGCGGCCATCGAGTCGTGCGCCAACGGACGCCGGCGCGGGTGGGGATTCGGGATACCGAGGTGGCGTTCGCGAAGTTCATTCATGAGGTCTTGGCACATGTGTCCTGGCCGCCCTCGTGCAGCGCTTCGGCCCACGCCCGCAGTGGAGCGGAGGTGGGGAAGTGACGCACGCCCCACCGGCTGAGCTTTGCCAGCGCGGGGACGAGTTCGATCGCAAATTCGGTGAGACTGTACGTCGCGCGTCGGCCGGCGCCTGCGTCGTCCCGGGTCAGCAGACCCGCCGCGACCAGGTCGCGCAGGCGGCTGGCGAGACCCTGGGGCGAATTCAAGCAATCCGGCATCGGCCGCGAGATGGGCGCTTATGGGCTGGCGGACTACGTCGAGGCCAAGCACATCTACCTCAACCGCGCGTCAGGACTCATGCTCGCGCTCCTGAGTTTGCGCCTGCTCGCGCGGATTACACGAGCTCGACGAGCACCGGCGCGTGATCGCTGGGCGCCTTGCCTTTTCGTTCCTCGCGGACGATCTCGGCGTGCGTCACCCGATCGGTGAAAGCCGGTGAGCCGAGGATGAAGTCGATGCGCATGCCCTCGCGCCTCGGGAAGCGCAGCTGCGTGTAGTCCCAGTACGTGAAGACGCCGGGCCCCGGTGTGAACGGGCGCACGACGTCGGTGAACTGGGCATCAACGATGGCGTTGAACGCCTTGCGTTCCGGCTCGGTGACGTGGGTGCTGCCGCGAAAGAACTCGACGCTCCACACGTCGTCGTCGGTTGGGGCGATGTTCCAGTCGCCGACCAGCGCGATCTGCGCCGCAGGATCGTCGGTCAGCCACTTGTGCGCCGTATCCCGCAGCGCAGCAAGCCATTCCAGCTTGTATCGGTAGTGCGGAGAATCAACGGTGCGGCCGTTGGGCACATACAGGCTCCACACCCGCACCCCGCCACAGGTCGCGCCCAGCGCCCGGGCCTCCGCCGCCGCTTCGACCTCAGGCCTGTCACTCCACGTCGGTTGACCCTCGAAGCCGACCTGCTCGTCGTCGATGCCCACCCGCGACGCGATCGCCACACCGTTCCACTGGTTGAACCCGCAGTGCACCACCTCGTAGCCGATCGCGACGAACGGCATGGTGGGGAACTGGTCGTCGGCGCACTTGGTCTCCTGCATGGCCAGCACGTCGACGTCGGCGCGCTCCAGCCAGTCCGTGACCCGGTCGACGCGGGCGCGGATGGAGTTCACGTTCCAGGTGGCCAACCGCATGCGCTACAGCCTACGAGCGTCGAGGTAGCGCTCCCGGTGCTGAACGGTAAAACCCATCGACTCATAGAGCGTGATCGCGGCGGCATTATCGACCAGAACCTGTGTGTAGCCACGGGTCGCGCCGCGGCCGGCACCCCAGGCCAGCAGTGCCGAGCAGAGCGCCCGCGCATGGCCACGGCGTCGTTGGCCCTCGGCCACCCGCACCGCCGACAGGCCCATCCACCGCGCTCCGTCGGGTGCGGTCGTCACCGCAGCGCGCCCGACGCCGGCGTCACCGATACGGCCGAACACCACCTCTCCGTCGCTGACGGCGGTCAGCACATCGACGGGAACATCGCGCGCATATAACCGCAGCCACCGCTCGTCGGGCCGCGGTACCAACCTCACCGACGCGTCGACTTCATCCGCGGGCAGGCCGCGGACCATCACCACGGTTTCGAGATGCGCGGGCACATCGTCGGTTAGCCGCAGCAGTCGGTCCGGAACGGAAAGCCACGGCGTCAGCCCTCGCTCCGTATACCAGTCCACGATCGCGGGCAGCGCATCGATGTCGGCCTCGACGCCAAGCGGCACAGCCGAATTGGCCCGGTGCGTGTGACCACCGGCGGCCCGCAGCAACCAGCCGTCCAGCCACGCCTGCTCCCGGCCCGGCCACGCCAGCGCGGCGGCGTGCTCAACTGCCCGGATCTGCGACGTCCGCACCGGCGCATCGGTCAGCGCCTTCACCGCCACCACATCGTCGGGCGAAATCTCCACTTCCGCACCGGTTTTGGTTCGCACCCGCACCCGGGGCTCGACCGCCACCAGGTGGCCGATCACATCGGTCAGCGGCGGCGTGGACCCGGCCGGCAGGCGGTAGCGGACCGTCACGCGCGTTCCGACCGGGGGCCACCGCATCAGTGGCCGAACGGATCGGGGTCCTCACCGGGCATCCAGGTCAGCCCCGGTACACCCCAGCCATGGGACTTCACCGCGCGTTTGGCGGCGCGGGCATGACGGCCGACCAGGCGGTCCAGGTAGAGAAACCCGTCCAGATGGCCGGTCTCGTGCTGCAACATCCGGGCGAACAGCCCGGTGCCCTCCAGGGTGATCGGGGACCCGTCGGCGTCCAGACCGGTCACCCGGGCCCAGTCGGCCCGGCCGGTCGGAAAGGACTCCCCGGGCACCGACAGGCAGCCTTCGTCGTCGTCGTCCGGGTCGGGCATGGTCTCGGGGACCTCGGACGTCTCCAGCACCGGGTTGACGACCACCCCACGCCGGCGGGTGACCCGGCCGCGCTCGTCGGCGCAGTCGAAGACGAACACCCGCTTGGCGACGCCGATCTGGTTGGCGGCCAGGCCAACCCCGTTCGCGGCGTCCATCGTGTCGTAGAGATTCGCAATCAACGCGGCGATATCGTCGGGCAGCGAACCGTCGTCGCCGACGGGCACCGGACTGGTCGCGTTGTGCAAGACGGGATCTCCCACGATGCGGATGGGTACGACGGCCATGGTCGGCAAGCTTAAATCAGCCGACTCGCGGGTAAGGTCACGGCTCAACTCCTGAACCCGTGGTTGAATGTTCGCCGAAACACAGGGATGTCATTTTCAGTGTCGGAAGGGTCCAGGAGCGATATGGACGGCGCCATGGCGCGGACTGAGCGATCCGGGGACGACTCTGATCTCGCCGACGGTCTGACCCGGCGCGAGCACGACATCTTGGCGTTCGAGCGGCAGTGGTGGAAGTACGCCGGCGCCAAGGAGGACGCGATCAAGGAACTGTTCTCCATGTCGGCGACCCGCTACTACCAGGTGCTCAACGCGCTTGTCGACCGGCCGGAGGCGCTGGTCGCCGACCCGATGCTGGTCAAGCGGCTGCGCCGGCTCCGGGCCAGCCGTCAGAAGGCCCGCGCGGCGCGGCGGCTGGGCTTCGACGTCACCTGAGTTATGAGTTTTCTCTGCAGGGGGGCCCGCTCGTTACAGTGGGCTCGATGAACGAGCGTCTTCCCGACTCCTCCGGGCTGCCCCTGCGGGCCATGGTCATGGTGCTGCTCTTCCTGGGCGTGGTGTTCCTGTTGGTCGGGTTCCAGGCGATGGGGTCCGGCGGGGACTCCGACGACGAGTCGGTGGCCACCACCATCACCACCACGACCACGACGTCCGAGGCGCCGCCGCCCGCGGAACCGGCCAGGGCCGACGTGCGGGTGTACAACATCTCGGAGACCGAAGGTGCGGCCGAAGGCACGGCCACCCGCCTGCGGGACGCCGGCTGGAACGTCACCGAAACCGGCGACCTCACGCCTCGAGGGCGTCACCGCCACCACCGTGTACTTCAGCGACGCCCCGGGTGAGCGTGAGGCCGCCGACGAAGTGGGCAGGCTGCTCGAGGCGCCGGTCGAACCGCGGCGTGCCGCCGCTGGCCGAGCAACCACCGGGCGTGATTGTGGCGGTCACGGGATAGGCTCTTGCGCATGCTCAAGCCCGTCACCGTCGCCGTCATGTTCGCCGTTCCCGTCGTCGCATTGAGCGCGTGCAGCCCCAACGAGCCGGTGGCCACCACGCCCGGCACCACACCGTCGGTCTGGACCGGCTCGCCGTCGCCGTCGGCGCCGCCCGGCGAGGACGAGGGCGGACACGGCGCCGGCGCGGCCGCCAGCGGCGAGAAGCTCACCGCGCAGCTCAGACTGGCCGACGGCACCACGGTGGCCACCGCCGATTTCGAATTCGCCAACGACTACGCCACCGTCACCGTGCAGACCACCGCGCCCGGTGAGCTGTCGCCGGGATTCCACGGACTGCACGTCCACTCGGTGGGCAAGTGCGAGGCCGATTCGGTGGCGCCCGACCGGCGGCGCACCCGGCGACTTCAATTCCGCGGGCGGGCATTTCCAGGTTCCCGGCCACACCGCCCATCCGGCCAGCGGTGACCTGACCTCGCTGCAGGTGCGCGGCGACGGTTCGGCGATGCTGGTGACGACGACCGACGCGTTCACCGCCGAGGATCTGCTCGCCGGCGCCAAGACGGCGATCATCATCCACGAGAAGTCGGACAACTTCGCCAACATTCCGCCGGAGCGCTACCAGCAGATGAACGGCATCCCCCGTCCCGACCAGACGACGATGGCCACCGGCGACGCCGGCGCGCGGGTGGCGTGCGGTGTTATCGGCACCGGTTAGCAGCCGGATCGACTTCGCCGGCTCGCCCCGGCCGACCGTCGGTGTCGAGTGGGAGTTCGCGCTGGTCGACGCCGACACCCGCGACCTGAGCAACGAGGCCGCCACGGTGATCGCCGAGATCGGCGAAAACCCGCACGTGCACAAGGAATTGCTGCGCAACACCGTCGAGATCGTCACCGGGATCTGCGACAACACCGGCGAGGCGATGGAGGACCTGGCCTCGACGCTCGTGCCCGTACGCAAGATCGTGCGCGACCGGGGCATGGAGTTGTTCTGCGCCGGGACCCATCCGTTCGCGAAATGGTCGGCGCAGAAGCTGACCGACGCGCCACGCTACGCCGAGCTCATCAAGCGGACCCAGTGGTGGGGCCGTCAGATGCTGATCTGGGGTGTACACGTGCACGTGGGCATCTCATCGGCGCACAAGGTGATGTCGATCATCACCTCGATGCTCAACCACTACCCGCACCTGCTGGCGCTCTCGGCATCGTCACCGTTCTGGGACGGAGAGGACACCGGCTATGCCAGCAACCGCGCGATGATGTTCCAGCAGCTGCCGACCGCCGGCCTGCCGTTCCACTTCCAAACCTGGGCGGAGTTCGAGGGCTTCGTGCACGACCAGAAGAAGACCGGCATCATCGACCACATGAACGAAATCCGCTGGGACATCCGGCCTTCGCCACATCTGGGGACGGTGGAGGTGCGGATCTTCGACGGTGTCTCCAACATCCGCGAACTCGGTGCCCTCGTCGCGCTGACCCACTGCCTGATCGTGGACCTGGACCGCCGCCTCGACGCCGGCGAGCAGCTGCCGGCCATGCCGCCGTGGCATGTGCAGGAAAACAAGTGGCGCGCCGCGCGTTACGGCCTGGACGCGGTGATCATCCTGGACGCCGACAGCAACGAGCGACTGGTCACCGAGGATCTCGACGACCTGCTGAACAGGCTTGAGCCGGTGGCGAAGTCGCTGCGCTGCGCCGACGAACTGGCCAGCGTTTCCGAGATTTACCGTTCCGGAGGGTCCTACCAACGGCAGCGCCGGGTGGCCGAGGACAACGACGGCGATCTGCGGACGGTGGTCGACGCGCTGATCGCCGAGTTGGACGTCTAGGTAATGGCTGTCACGCCGATGTTCCCGCTCGAGGTGGCGATGCTGCCCGGTGAGGAACTGCCACTGCGGATCTTCGAGCCGAGGTATTCAGCGTTGGTGCAGCAGTGTCTGAGCGCCGACGACCCGTCATTCGGTGTGGTGTTGATCGCCGCGGGGCGTGAGGTCGGCGGCGGGGACACCCGCAGTGACGTCGGCGCGCTTGCCCACATCAGCGAATGTGCCGATTTCGGCGACGGGCGCTACCGCCTCAAATGCATTATGGGTCAGCGGATCCGGGTGCTGGAATGGCACCCCGACAACCCGTACCCGCAGGCGGTGGTCGAACCCTGGCCCGACGAGCCCGGTGAGGCCGTCGGCGTGGACGCGATCCGGGAGGTCGAGGATCGGATGATCGCGCTGTTCGAGCGCATCGCCGCCGCCCGTGGTGCGCAGGTGGAGGGGCGGGACATCGTGGCCGGTGCCGATGCGTCGGGTGACGCCGCAATGTGGTTGTACGCGTTGGCGTCTCGCGTTCCGATGGGGCAGGCCGACCGGTACGCGGTGCTGGCGGCACCCACCGTCGCCGCGCGGCTGGTGGCGTTGAGCGACGCCGTCGACACCGTTACGGCGATGGTGGAGTTCCAGCTGTCGGAGTAGTAGCGGCCTTTCGCGACGCGCTCAGCGGCGGCTGGCGACGACCACCTGGGGCCCGAGCAGCCCGCTACATGATGTGCAGTAGAGAAGGCGGCCGAGCCATGAGCAACTTGTTCGCGGCGCGCGTGCCTTCGGTGAAAACGCGCGCAGCCACCGGCGGCGGCAGGTGATGCAGCGACAACGCGAACACCGCGATGTCGAAGTAGCCGTCCGGGGCGTCGATTGCCGTGGCGTCCATGACCCGAACGCTCGCCCATTGGTGGCGGCCGAGGTCGCCGGCGCCAATGGCTGCCACGGAAGTCGGCTCGATATCGGTGACGGTCAGCTCGACGGTGGGATGTAACTGCAGCAGCTTGCGCGACAGCGCGCCGTGGCCCGCGCCGAGTTCGCGATCTTGGGGTCGGGAATGTCGGCCACTTCATCGAGCGTTAGCCGAGCGAACTTCTTGTGCTTCCCGACCAGATTGCCCATCCGCTCCAGGCCACGGACCACCTTGCGTTTGCGCTCATCGACGTCGTCGCGGTCCACATACTCCGGGCGGTCGGTTTCCAGCAACCGGTCCAGCCAGGACGCATCCGGCCCGCCGCGGGGCATCTGGTGGATGTCGGCTTTCTGCGCGCCCATGTGAGTCATTATGGGCAGCTATGGCAAACTCCGTGACCGGTCCGGCCGCCCTAGGACGTGCGGTTTGGGCCGGTCTCGATCCGGAGGGGTTCTTCCGCCGCCACGCGTCAGACAGCGAACCGTTCGTGCTGGTTTTTCCCGGAATCGGCAAAGTGACGTTGTTCTCGACCGTTGATGCGGCGCGCGACATCTTGACCGCACCCTCGGACGCATGCCGCGCACCGCTGCCGAACCCGATTGAACCGATCGTCGGACAGGGCTCGCTGATCCTGCTGTCCGGGGGACCTCATCGTCGAACCCGCAACATGCTCATGCCGGCGTTTTGCGGTGACCGCATGCGCGGCTATTACGACGTGATAACCGACGCGGTGACAGATCAGATCGCGGAATTACAGCCGGGCGACCAGGTGGCAGTCGCCGCGGTGTCGCGGGCCATCACGCTTGACGTCGTGATCCGGGTGGTGTTCGGCGTGACGGATCGCAGCCGTCGCGAAGAGTACGCCCGGGTGATCAACGCGCTGATGGCATCCAGCACCGCCTCGCTGATGCTGGTGCCCTGGCTGCGCCAGGAGATCGCCGGACGGGGGCCGTGGGCGCGGCTGGTAGCCTTCCGCGCGCAACTGGACCGTCTGCTGTCCGCGCAGATGGCGGAGCGGCGGGGGACGGGCGAACACGGTAGCGACATGCTCGGGCTGATCCTCTCGGCGACCGACGAAGGCGGCACGCACCTGGGTGACGACGCGCTTCGCGAGCAGTTGCGCACGATACTGGCCGCCGGGCATGAGACGAGTGCGACATCGTTGGCCTGGGCGCTGTACCACATCCACCGCGACGAGAGCGTCCGCCGACGGGTTGTCGAGGAACTCTCGGGCGTGGCCACAGCGCACGAGATGGCGGCCCTGCCCTACCTGAGCGCGGTGATCAAGGAAACACTGCGCGTGCATCCGACTGTTTCAATCGTGCTGCGCAAGCTCACCGTGCCGCTCACCATCGAGGGCGTTTTCCATTCGGCCGGCGATGTGGTCGGAATCGCGCTGCCCGCATTGCATTTCAACCCCGACGTGTGGACCGAGCCCGAATCCTTTGATCCCGAGCGGTTTTTGACGGGCAAGCCCGCGCCGTTCGGGTACGCGCCGTTCGGCGGCGGATACCGCCGATGCGTCGGAGCGGTGTTCGCCCACCACGAGCTGGCGGTCGCGGTTGGCACCCTGATGAAGACGGTCGAGCTCTCGATGCCGGCGCGCGAACGCCGCAGGAAACCGCCCCGCGCCGTGCCGCGAGGAATTGCCACCAAGCCCAGTCGCGAGATCCTGCTCACCGCGGCCGGTCGCAGGTAGCCGGAGTTTCAGCTCTCCGCCGGGTAGTGGGACAGCTGTCCCTCGATGAAAACGCCCAAGGCCGCAGCGTCTTCGACGTCGAGGGACACCTCGCGGTGGTAGCGCTCCATCAGGTCGGGCGCGTCGGTCGAGTTGACCTCCCACCCGTTGTCGGACAACCACTCGCCGACGTCGGTGCGCTTCTCGGTGAACCACAATTCCTCGGGGTCGGGCAGATCCTTGCCGACACGGGCGGCCGCCTCGCGCATCTGCTCCATTCTGGCCCGCCGCCGGGCCTGGGAATCCGGTGCGAAGAACTCGGGGCTGAAGGCTTCGACCGCGATGCGGCTGTCGGGTGCGCTGAGCTCGCCGATCCGCTCGAACAACAGATCCTGGGCGTCGCCGGGCAGGTAGGGCAGCAGGCCCTCGGCCGACCACGCTGTGGGTTCGTCTGCGTCGAAACCGGCGTCGCGCAAGGCTTTCGGCCAGTCCTGGCGCAGATCGATCGGAACCGCAACGTATCGCGTGGCCGGTCGGGCGTTATGGGCGCGTAGCGTCTCGGTCTTGAACTCGAGCACCTTGGGCTGATCGATCTCGTAGACGACGGTCTCGGACACCCACGGCAGCCGCCAAGCTCGGGCGTCCAGACCGGCGGCCAGAACCACCGCCTGCAAGACGCCGGCTGCGCCCGCCGCGATGAAGAACTCGTCGAACCACTTGGTGCGCGAGGCGGCATATCCCCACATCACCGCTAACCGCTGCGCCAGCTGCGGGTCGTCCTTACCCAACTCGGCCAGCGTCGCGTCGTCGAACGGCGGGGTCCACCCACGGGCGGTGGCCGCGTCGATGAACAGCTGCGCGTACGGGTCGGTGAACAACGGGCACTCGGACGCGGATTCGTCGGCCCGGGCCATGGCCACACCCAAAGCGGTGGCACCGACACTTTCGGTGATGTCCCAGCTGTCGTCGTCAGTTCTGGCCATTGCCACCGGTTTCCCGGTTTTCGGCGGGGTCACGCATCTCGTCGCGGGTCAGCAGGTCGTCGCGGATGTTCTGTTCCCGGTAGGCCAGCTGGCCCACCCGGTTGCCGACGACGGGGGCGGTGATCAGGGTGAACAAGCCGGTGAGGATGACCATGCCGACGTCGGCGTTGCCGCGCAGCCGGATCGCGGCACCGGCGAGTACCAGCAGCAGCCCCAGCACCTGCGGCTTGGTCGCCGCGTGCATCCGCGAGAGGGTGTCGGGGAACCGGACGACGCCGATCGCGCCGGTGAGCACCAGCGTGGAGCCGGCGAGCACCAGCACGGCGGTCACGATGTCCGAGGCGTTCACCGCGGCCTCCGTCGGGCACGCGGGATGTCGGTGTCGGGGACGCGGAATCGTGCCACGCTGACCGAGCCGACGAAGCTGATCAACGCCAGCGCGGTCAAGCTGTAGGTCACGGTGCTGTCCAGGCTGAATGCGGCCCAGGTGCCGATCCCGCACATCGTTACTGCGACGAGGGTGTCCAGCGCGACCAGTCGGTCCAGCGTGCTCGGCCCCGCCAGTATCCGGTACATGGTGACGGCCGCGGCCGCGCTCAGCATGACCGCGGCGATGATCCACACGGTGCTCATGCGCGGTCCGCCTTCGCTTCTCGCTCGATGCTCATGCGGTCTCCTCCTTCGGGACAGGCCGCCATTCGGTGTCGCGCTCGAAGGACGCCACCAGCAGCCTTTCGAGATCGGAGATCTGGCGGTAGAACCGGTCCACGGACGCGTCCGAGCCGACGTCGATCACGTGCGCATAGAGCAGCCTGCGGGTCTGGTCGATCTCCAGCACGATCGAGCCCGGAATCAGCGTGACGATGTTGGCCGCCAGCGCCAGCACCAGATCCGACTTGACCGCCAGCCTGACCCGCAGCACCGCGGTCAGTGGTGGGGGTCCCGGCTTGACCGCCAGCCACGCCACCTGCACCGAGGACAGCACCAGAAGGTAGGCGACCTGGGCGATGAGCCGCAGCAGCGACAACAGGTGAACCCTGCCCTCCACCGGCACCACCGGCAGCGGCAGCAGCAGCGTGATCACCAACGCAATCGCCAGGCCGCTGAGGATATTGGCGGGAGAAACGGTGCCCCACAACAGAATCCACACCAGAATCAGCGAGCACACCATCCAGACCCGCAGGGCGTATCGCCTCATGAGGGATCACCCCCCAGTACGGCGGAGATGTAATTTCCGCGATCGAGTACCTCGCCGGCGGCTCGGTCGCTGTAGGCGAAGATCGGGCCGGCCAGCACCGTCAGCGTCAGGCCCACCGTGATGAGCGCCCCCGTCGGTGCCAGCATGCCTACCGGCATCCGTCCCACATTGCCGCGGTCGGCGAACGCGACATCCTCAGAGTCGTCCAACAGCGCCTCGGGCGCCGCGGCCGCCAGATGCCCCTCAGGGGCGTCGGCGCGGGACCGCCAGAACGCCTTGGTCCATACCCGCGCCACCACATACAGCGTCAACAGACTGGTCAGCACGCTACCGCCGACAAGGGTCCAGGCCAGCACCGAGCCGTTCTGCGCGCCCGCCTCCAGCAGCGCCACCTTGCCGATGAATCCCGAAAACGGCGGAATGCCGCCGAGATTGAGTGCCGGCACCACGAACACAAAAGCCAGCAGCGGGCTGGCGGCGGCCAGTCCGCCGAGCCTTTGCAGCGTGGATGCCCCGGCCTGGCGCTCAATCAGGCCGACGACCAGGAACAGTGTCGTTTGCACCAGGATGTGGTGCGTGACATAGTAGATCGCCCCCGATAAGCCCAGCTGGCTCGACAGCGCGATGCCGAACACCATGTAGCCGATGTGGCTGACGAGCGTGAAAGACAGCAGGCGCTTGATGTCACTCTGCGCGATGGCGCCGAGAATTCCGACGAGCATCGTCAGCAGAGCCGCGACCAGCAGCATCGGGTCCAGTCCGCCGGTGGGGAACAGCAGTGAATGCGCCCGGATGATCGCGTACACACCGACTTTCGTCAGCAGGCCGGCGAACACCGCGGTGACCGGGGCCGACGCGGTGGGATAGGAGTCGGGCAGCCAGGCCGACAGCGGGAACACCGCGGCCTTGATGCCGAACGCGACCAGCAGCACCGCGAACAGCGCGCTGCGGGTTCCGGCACTCACGTCCTCCAGCCGCAGCGCCAACTCCGCCATGTTCAGCGTGCCGGTCGCCGCGTAGACCAACGCGATGCCGAGCAGGAAGATCAGCGACGACACCATCGAGACCATCACGTAGGCGATCCCGGCGCGCACCCTGTCCGCGCTGGCACCGATCGTCAGCAGCACGAAACTCGCCGCCAGCAGCACCTCGAACCCGACGAACAGGTTGAACAGGTCGCCGGCCAGAAACGCATTGCACACGCCGGCCGACAGCACCAGGTAGGTGGGCAGGAAGATCGACACCGGCTGGCGCTCGTCGCCGTCGCGGATGCCCTGGCCGATCGCGTACCAAACCACCGCAAGCAACACGATCGACGACACCACCAGCATCAGCGCCGAGAGCCGGTCCACCACCAGCGTGATGCCCAACGGCCCCATGCCGGGAACACTCTGACCCCAACCGCCGACGTGCAGCGCAAGCGTCCCGTCCCGGTCGGTGAGGTACAGCAGCACCGCGCACACCACCACCACAGCCGACAGCGCAAGCAATGTGATGGCGCGTTGCAACCGGGGTCTGCGCCCGGCGAACAGCGTCAGCGCGGCGCCGACCGTCGGGATCAGCACCGGCAGCGGGGTGAGCACAGCAGCGAGTGTCATCGCGACCCCTCGAGGCCGGGCAGCGCGTCCAGTTCGTCGGCTTCGTCGGTGTCTCGTGCGCGCTCGGGTTGCGGGGCTTCCTCGTCCAGCGCGGTGGCTTCCTCTTCGGTGAGTTGGGACACCCGGGTGTCCTCCGGGTCGTTGGCGACTTCCTCGGCGGTGGTCAGGCGATACGAGCGGTAGGTCAACGCGAGCACGAACGCCGCGATGCCCATGGTGATGACGATGGCGGTCAGAATCAGCCCCTGCGCCAACGGATCCGCCGTGGCGGTATGGCCGGCGCTGGTGCGCCCCCGCACCGGCGGGTTGCCCGACGGACCGCCGACCGTGAGGATCAGCAGATTGATGGCGTTGCCAATCAGCAACAGCCCCAACAACATTCGAGTCAAGTTGCGTTCCAGCAGCAAATACACTCCCGCGCTGGCGAGGCCGCCGATCAGCACCAGGGGCACCAAGTACGTCGTCATCGCGCTGTCACCGCCGATGGTTGTTGTTCGGAGAGCTCGGCGTCCACGCGGGCGCCGAGGCTACGCAGCACATCGAGCACCAGCCCGACGACGATCAAATACACGCCCAGGTCGAAGAACAATGCGGTGACCAGCTTGACCGGGCCGAGCACCGGAATGTCGAACTGCAGCACCGCCGACGACAACACCGGCGCGCCCAGCAGCAGCGACGCCACCGCGGTGCCCGCGGACAGGCCCAGGCCGACACCCAGGATCTTGCCCGCGTCCAGCGGCAGCGTCTCCCCGAGCTCGTAGCGGCCCCCGGCGAGATAGCGCAGCACCAGCGCCAGCCCCGCCGTCAGCCCGCCGGCGAACCCGCCGCCCGGGGTGTTGTGCCCGGCGAAGAAGAAGTACGCCGACAACACCATGATGAGCGGGAAGATCAGCCGGGTGGCGACCTCCAGAACCAGGGACCGGTGCCGCGGGTCACGAAACTCGCTGCCGCGCAGCCAGGTGATGTCGCCGGCGGCGGGACTGTGGCTGGTGTCAGCGAGACGGCCGACATCGGGTCGGCCGGCGTCGGCGACCCGCGGGGCGGTGCCAAACCGCCTGTGCCGGAACACCAGTGACGCCACACCGGTCGCGGCGACGAGCAGCACGCAGATCTCACCGAGGGTGTCCCAGGCGCGGATGTCGACCAGCAGCACGTTGACGGTGTTGGCGCCTTGCCCGCGGTAGTAGGCGGCGTCGGGCAGCAGCGCGGCGATTCCGACGCCGGTGCGCGCGGCCATCGCGAACACCGCCAACGTCGTGACGGTGGCGCCCACCGCCAACGCCAGCGCCGCACGTGGCAGCCGGTTGCGTTTGATATCGGCTCGCTTGGCTTCGGCCGGCAGCGTCCGCAGCACCAGCACGAAGATCACCAGCGTCAGCGTTTCCACCAGGAACTGGGTCAGCGCCAGGTCCGGCGCGCCGTGGAACGCGAAGATGGCGCCGCAGCCATATCCGGTCACACCGACCAGCAGCACCGCGGCCAGCCGGTTGCGCATCACCGTCGCGCCCAGCGCGGCGGCCAGGATCACCAGCCCGACCACCACCTGCAGCGGCGAGTCCCACAGCGCAAACTCCGGACGGTCGCGGGCACCCAGCGCCAGCACCACCACCGGCACCAGCACCAGGGTGGACAGCACCACCGACTGCGTCGCCGGGATCGAGCCGCGCTGGGTGGTCGCGGTCAGCCGCCACGACAGCACGTCGGCGCCGTGGACGACGGCGTCGTAGATGCGGTCGGCGTTGCCCAGCGGTAGATAGCCCACCCGGAGGCGGCGCAGCCGGGACCGGCCGACGAAGACCGCGGTGCCGACGGCGAGCACGAGCGCTGACAGCAACAGCGGCAGACCCACCCCGTGCCACAGCGCGAGGTGGTAGTCCTCACCGCCGGGCATGGTGTCGGCGTAGCCGTGCAGCACGTTGTCGAGGCCGGCCGGCCACAGCCCGAACACCAGGCCCGCCGCGGCCAGGATCGCTGGGGCGGCCAGGAAACTGGCCGGCGGGCGGTGCATCTCCGCGACCCGCTTGCTGGGCGACGGCCTGCCCTTACGCGCGAACGCTCCCCACAGGAAACGCAGGCTGTAGATGGTGGTGAACACCGAGCCCAGCACGATGCCGGCCAGCACATAGGGTGCCGCGGCGCCCAGCGATGCGCTGTGCGCCAGGGTTTCGAAATCGGCCTCCTTGGCGACGAAACCGAGGAACGGCGGCAGTGCGGCCATGCTGGCGGTCGCGCCGACCGCGATGATCAACAGCGGCCTGCTGCGCTGACCGAGCCAGGCCAGCCGGCGGATGTCGCGGGTTCCGGTGGTGTGATCGATGACGCCGACGACCATGAACAGCGCGGCCTTGAACATGGCGTGCGCGCAGAGCATGGTCAGCCCGGCCAGCATCAGGTCCCCGCCGCCGGCGCCCACCATCACCGTGATCAGGCCGAGCTGGCTGACCGTGCCGAATGCCAGGATCAACTTCAGGTCGTACTCTCGCACCGCACGCCAGCCGGCCAGCAGCACGGTGAGCACACCGAGGCTCACCACCATCGGCCGCCACGGCGGTAGATCGGCGAAGCCTGGCGTCATCCGCGCCACCAGGTAGACCCCGGCCTTGACCATCGCCGCGGCGTGCAGGTAGGCGCTGACCGGTGTCGGGGCGGCCATCGCGCCGGGCAGCCAGAAGTGCATCGGGACGATCGCCGACTTGCTCAGCGCGCCGACCAGCACCAGCACCACGGCCACCGATGCCGCCAGACCCGTCGGCGGCGCCGCCACGAGTTCCGACAGCAGGTAGGTCCCGGCGATGTTGCCGAGGATGACGATGCCGACCAGCATGGCCAGCCCGCCGAACGTCGTCACCAGCAGCGCCTGGGTGGCGGCCCGTCGGCTGGTGGCCCGTTCGGCGTAGTGACCCACCAGCAGGAACGACAGCACGGTTGTGAGCTCCCAGAAGACGTAGAGCACCAGCATGTTGTCGCTGACCACCAGGCCGAACATGGCCCCGGAGAACGCGACCAGTTCGGCGGCGAAGCTGGGTAGCCGCTTCTCGGTGTGCCCGTCGTGGTGGTGGAAGTAGTCGGCGCAGTAGAACAGCACCAGCGCGCCGATCGCCAGCACCAAGACGCTCATGATCGCCGCGAGCGCGTCGAACCGCAGCGTGACGTTCATCGACAGTTCGGGCACCCACTGCAGGTCGACGGTCGGTGCCCGGCCCGGCGCCGGCCAGTTGAGTGCGACCCAGACGAGCGAGCCCAGCGGCACCAGCGCCAGCGGGTAGAACGCCATCCGTCCCCACCTGTAGACGAGCAGGGGAGCCAACGCGGTCGCGACCGCGTGGGCGAGAACGATGGCGAGCATGGCACTCCGATCTTGTCGCGTCGGGGTGTCAGCCTCAGTGGCTTTGTCGAATGCAGTCTACGGATGCCTCTCGCGGCTACTGTCTGGCTACGTGGCCACCAATGAGATTGTCGTGGTCGGCGCGGGACCGACCGGCCTGATGCTGGCCTGCGAACTCGCTCTCGGCGGCGTCAAGGCGCGGCTCCTGGAAGAACGCACCGTTATGCCCAACATCACCAGGGCATTCGCCGTGCATGCCCGCACCCTTGAGTTGCTCGACGCGCGCGGCCTGGCCGACGACCTACTGGCGCGCGGGGTGCCGGTGTACGAGATCGCCCCGGCGCCGGGCGCGACCCTGAACCTGCGGGAGCTTCCCACCCGATTCGGGATGGTGCTCATCGTCCCGCAGAGCGGGACCGAACGTGCGTTGCAGGCCCGCGCCGACGAACTCGGCGTCGAGATCGTCCGCGGCGCCCAGGTCGTCGGGCTGGCCCAGGACGACGACGGGGTCTCCGTCGATCTCGCGAGTGGCGACCCGGTGCGCGCCGATTATGTGGTGGGGTGCGACGGCGCGCACAGCGCGGTACGTCGACTGGTCGGCATCGACTTCGTCGGAAAACAATACGAGACGCACATCCTGCTGGCCGACGTCCGGCTCGCGCTGCCACCGGCCGAGCCGCTCTTCGGCCGGACGAGCGCTGAAGGCGCGGTGATCATCATCCCATTCGGCGATGGCTGGTTCCGTGCCATCGCGTGGGACCGGTTGCGAGAGCAGGCGCCGCTGTCCGAGCCGGTGACGGTCGACGAGATGCGCGACGCGTTCGGCCGGATCGCCGGGGAGGACTTCGGCATGACCGATATGCGCTGGAGTTCGCGATTCCTCAGTGAGCGGCGGCAGGCCAGGCATTATCGGGACGGCCGGGTGTTTCTGGCCGGCGACGCCGCGCATGTGCACTCGCCGCTGGGCGGCCAGGGCATGAACACCGGCATCGGCGACGCGATGAATCTCGGCTGGAAACTCGCCGCCACCGTCCGCGGCTCGGCGCCACCGTGGCTGCTGGACAGCTACGAGAGGGAGCGGCATCCCGTCGGCGCCAGTGTGCTGAAGCTGACCGATGCGTTCAATCAGCTGGTGCTCGGCCGCTCCGCGGTGCGCCGTGCGCTGCGACGGGTTGTGATCAGGTCCCTTTTCGGCATTCCGCGCAGCCGCCGACTGGTAGGGGGACGCCTGAGCGGCGTCGGCATCGCCTATCCGCGCCCGCGTGGCGACGACCGGATGGTCGGCGCACGCATGCCCGATATCGAGTGCGACGGAACGCGGCTCTACGAGTTGCTGCGCGACGGCAGGTTCGTATTGGTGACGGCCGCGCCTGTCGCCGTGGACCGGCCCGACATCGTGTGTGCGGTCGGCGCCAATTCGGAACTTCCGGACGCCGTGTTGGTCCGCCCGGACGGATACGTCGCGTGGGCGAGCGAAAGGCCGCCCACGACTGCCGCGTTATCGGCGGCCATCGATCATTGGTGTCCGGTGGACGCCTGAGGTTGCCTCTTCCTCGGTAAGCGACTTCAACGTCAGTTGCTTGCGCATCATCACCGGGTTCACCGTCGATGCCCACGAAGCCGGCATCAAACCCGGAAAGGTTCAAAGCGTTGATAGGGTCACCGAGGCCCGGCATCCTCGACTTCCCGTGGGTTGACCGCGCAACGAATCTGGCTCGCCCGCGATATCTTTCGACGAGCGGGAGTGACTCAGCGCAGCCGAGCACTCGTCCGACGTGTTCTAACTAAGTAGGCCAAGTACGTCGCGGCGTAGCCGACTGACCAATTGGCACATGCCGGGCCACCAGCGCAGCGGACGTCTCGACGGCTCGACCTAGAATCGGGCCAGCTGAGCAAATCGAGGACTGTTGCGTATGACGAAGATCTTCAATGACCCGAGCGATTTTGCTGCGGAGACATTGGCCGGCTTCGTGCGTGCCTTCCCCACCCTGGTGCAGCAGGTACCTGGGGGCGTCGTCCGCGCGGCCGCACCGACTCCGGGCAAGGTCGTGGTGGTCATCGGCGGCGGCAGCGGACACTATCCGGCATTCACCGGCTGGGTCGGGCCCGGGCTCGCCGACGGCGCGGTCGTTGGCGACGTGTTCGCGTCGCCGTCGGCTCACCAGGTGGTCTCGGTCGCGATGGCCGCCCAGGCCGGCGCCGGGGTGCTTCTGATCTATGGCAACTATGCCGGTGACGTGCTCAACTTCAAGGCTGCCCGCGAGGAACTGATCGCCTCGGGAGTGTCGACACGCTCGATCGTGGTCACCGATGACCTGGCGTCGGCGCCGCGCGCCGATCAGATGCTGCGGCGGGGCACCGCGGGCGATCTGTTCGTCATCAAGGTGGCGGCCGCGGCGGCCGAAGCCGGATATGACCTCGACGCGGTGGCACTGCTGGCGGCCCGGGCGAACAAGTGGACGTCCTCGCTCAGTGTCGCCTTCACCGGATGCACCCTGCCCGGATCCGATGGACCGCTGTTTTCGCTGCCCGCGGGCCGGATGGGCGTGGGGCTTGGCCTGCACGGCGAGCCCGGCATCTCCGAAGAGCCGCTGCTGCGAGCTGCAGAGCTGGCGGACCTGCTCGTTGCGCGTGTTCTGGCGGAACGACCGGAGTCGGCGCAACGGGCGGTTGTCCTGGTCAACGGTATGGGTTCGACGCGGTATGAAGAACTGTTCGTGCTGTGGAACGAGATCGCACCGCGACTCGAACACCGCGGCGTCGACATCGTGGAACCCGAAGTCGGCGAACTGATCACCAGCTTGGACATGGCCGGGGTGTCGCTCACCCTGAGCTGGCTGGACGACGAATTAGAGGTGATGTGGGGCGCACCGGCCTCCTCTCCGGCCTACCGCAAAACCCCGATCGAGCCCGGAGCGGCGATCAACCGCCGCCCGGTTCAAACCCCGGTCGCGCGAGTCGTTCCCGAGGCCAGCGCGGACTCACAGGAGATCGCGAAGCGTATTCACGTTGCGCTGGAGTCCGTCGCGGACTCGCTGGCCGAACACGAAACCGAACTGGGTGAACTTGACACCGTTGCCGGCAACGGAGATCACGGCAGGGTGATGGCCCGCGGTGCGCGCGCGGCCGCCGCCGCAGCGGCACGTGCTGTCGCCGAGGGAGCCGGCGCGGCCACCACGCTTCTGCACGCGGCCGACGCGTGGAGCGACCGCGCCGGCGGAAGCTCAGGTGCGTTGTGGGGCACCGGATTGCGGGCAGGAGCCAGCGTGTTGTCCGACGAGGAGATCACCCCTGTCGTGGCGCGCACCGCGCCGCGGGCGGCGCTGGACGCGGTCACCGCGTATGGCAATGCCCGCCTGGGCGATAAGACGGTGGTCGACGCATTCCTGCCGTTCGTGGAGAGTCTTGAGGCCGACCTTCTCGCCGAGTTGCCGTTGGGAGCGGCATGGGTCAACGCCGCTGCCACCGCCGCCCGGTCGGCCGAGGCCACCGCGTCGCTGACCCCCCGGTTGGGTCGGGCGCGGCCATTGGCTGCCCGCAGCCTCGGCCATGCGGACCCGGGGGCGGTGTCGTTTGCCATCGCGATGGCCGCGGTGTCGGAGCATTTCGAGTGACCACTCTCCCGCGGAGCGCCACCGTACTACGGGCGGCGGAGATGTATTTCGTCGACAACATGACGATGGACGATATCGGGCACGCGTTGGGCTGCTCGAGGGCCACGGTTTCGCGTCTCGTCAACGAAGCCAAGACGTCCGGGCTCGTCGAGATCATCGTGCACCGCAAGGGCCTGGCCCCATCCACGCTGGAACGGGTGATCGGTGACCGCTACGGCGTCGGCGTCACGGTGGTGGCACCGCCAGCGACAGCCACCGACAGCGACCGTCTTCGCCATGCGGCCGCGCAGGGCGCAGCACTGCTGCGTGCGAACCTCGCCCCAGACTTGTCCGTTGCAGTCGTCTGGGGTGTCACTGTCGCCACGGTGGCTCGCAGTCTGTCGCCGGGAGTCGTGCCGGGGCTGCAGATCGTGCAAATGAGTGGAACAGGCAACACCTTCTCCTCGGGTGCGGAGTATGCCTCGGGCACGTTGGGCCGCTTCGGCGCCGCGTTCGGTGCGCGCGTGCACCATTTTCCGGTCCCGGACTTCTTCGATCTTCCGGCAACCCATGCCGCCGTTTGGTCGGAGCGGTCGGTGCAGCGCGTTCTGCGGTTGCAGCAGCGGGCCAACGTCGCCGTGTTCTCCGTGGGAGCACTGGGCGGGCGGGTGCCCGGTCACCTGTACCGCTCCGGCTACCTGCAGCGTGCGGACCTGCAGGCACTGGCCAATCAAGGCGTCGTAGGCGACCTCGGGACGGTGTTCCTGCGCGGCGACGGCGACAGCGAATCCCTGCAGATCAACTCCCGCTCCAGTGGCCTGCCGATCGAAGCGCTCAAACTGATCCCCAAGCGGATCTGCATCGCGCTCGGAGGCGCCAAGGCCGCGGTCATCCGTGCTGCCCTGCTCGCCGGGGCGATCACCGACCTGGTCGTCGACGACGCGGCCGCCGAACTTCTCACCCACGACGGATAACCCCCGTTCGGCCTGAACGGAATTTCACAGAACGTAGCTTCGGCGGACTTTCTTGTGACGCACGGCATTGTCGCCCAGGCAGTGTGATGCGCAGTGTCGCATGCCGCTGAAATGCACATTCAGACCCCGAGCAGCATGGATCGAGTCCTGCAACTCCGTTCATCGACGCTGTTTTTTCCGGATCGTGTGTGTCTAACATCACTGCACTCGCTGTCCCGACGATCGTCCAGATCGACTGCTCGGCGTGACAACCACACCACCTCCGTCCTCTTCAAGGGAGTCCCAATGGCCACGCCACTGGCAACGCAGTCGGTCGAGCGGTCGGCGATACGGAAAGTCGCAGTGCGGCTTGTTCCGTTTGTCGCCCTCATGTTCTTCATCAACTATCTGGACCGCACCGCGATCTCATTCGCCGGCCCGAACGGGATGAACGAGAGTCTCGGACTGAGCGCGGCTCAGTTCGGGTTCGCCTCCGGAATCTTCTTCGCCGGCTACATCCTGCTGGAAATCCCGAGCAACATGGCGTTGTACAAAGTCGGTGCCCGCCGATGGCTTTCCCGAATCATGGTCTCGTGGGGCATCGTGTCGCTGCTGTTCACCTTCGTGCAGAACATCCCGAGCCTCTACGCGCTGCGGATCCTGCTCGGTATCGCCGAAGCCGGTTTCTTCCCCGGCGCCATCCTGTTTCTGAGCCTGTGGGTTCCCGCGCGCTACCGCAGCAAGATCCTGGCGCTGTTCTACCTCGCGCAACCACTAACCACCGTGATCGGTGCGCCGCTGGCCGGCCTGCTGATCAAACAGGACGGCATCTTCGGGCTCGAGGGATGGCGCTTCATGTTCCTGTGCGTCTCGCTGCCGGCCATCCTGATCGGCGTCATCGCGTGGTTCTATCTGGCCGATTCTCCGCGCCAGGCGAAATGGCTCACCCCTGAGGAGGCCGAATGGCTGAGCCGCGAGACCGAGAGCGAAGCGAAGGAAAAGGTCAGCCACGGTAGCCGCGGCGAATTCATGGCGGCGGTACGCAGTGGCCGCGTCTGGGTCCTTGCCTTCATCTACTTCGGATTCATCTACGGGCTCTACGCGCTGGCCTTCTTCCTGCCCACCATCATCTCCGGGTTCCAGGAGCAGTTCGGCACCACGTTCGATGTCTTCGAGAAGGGACTCATCACCGCGATCCCGTACCTGCCGGCCGCCGTGGTGCTCTACCTGTGGTCACGCGACGCCACCAAGCGCGGCGTGCACACCTGGCACATCGCCGGACCCGCATTCGTCGGCGGACTCAGCGTGCCTGTCGCGCTGTTCATGGGTTCACCGGCCGCCACCATCGCGGTGATCACCGTGACGGCGTGCGCCATCTTCGCCGCACTTCCCAACTTCTGGACGGTGCCCGCAAAGTTCCTCACTGGCGGGGCAGCCGCCGTGGGCATCGCGCTGATCAACACCTTCGGCAACGTGGCCGGCTTCGCCGCGGGATATGTGACCGGCTTCCTCAAGGATCTGACCGGGTCCTATGTCGTGTCGATGTTCGCCGTGGGCGGCTTGATGGTTCTGTCCGGTGTCTTGATGATCCTGCTCACCCGGTGGGGACGAGTCGAGCCCACCGGCCCAGAGGCCGAGTCGGATCCCGGTACCGAAATCACCGCGACCGGTCCGGTCCGATGACCAGACTGTTCAACGACCCGGACGCGTTCGCCGACGAGGTCCTCGAAGGGTTCACCGCGGCACATCCGGATCTGGTGCGCCGGGTGCCAGGGGGCGTCGTCCGCACGAGCCCGACCCCGGCCGGCAAGGTCGCCGTCGTGATCGGCGGCGGGTCCGGGCACTATCCGGCCTTCGCCGGCCTGGTCGGGCCCGGCCTGGCCGACGGCGCCGCACTCGGCAACATCTTCGCCTCACCATCGGCCAAGCAGATCTGCTCGGTGGCCCGCGCAGCCTCGCACGGCGGCGGCGTGTTGCTCAGCTTCGGCAACTACGCAGGCGACGTGCTGCACTTCGGGCAGGCGGCCGAACAGCTCAACGACAACGGCATCCCCACGAAGATCCTGGCCGTCACCGATGACATCTCCAGCGCCACCACCGACGAAAGCGATAAACGTCGCGGCGTCGCGGGCGACCTGGCGGTATTCAAAGTGGCCGCTGCGGCCGCCGAAGACGGGCTGACGCTCGAAGAAGTCCACCGCATCGCATCGCGCGCCAATGACCGGACACGTACGTTGGGAGTGGCCTTCACCGGATGCACCCTGCCCGGCGCCGACAAGCCGCTGTTCACCGTGCCGCCCGGACGCATGGCGGTCGGTATGGGTATCCACGGCGAACCCGGCACCGCGGAAGCCGACGTCCCCACCGCCGACGAGCTCGCTGAAATGCTGGTGACCAAGCTGCTCGACGACCTGCCCAACGACATCGAGACCGTCGACGGCGCCCGCGTCGGGCTCATCTTCAACGGCCTGGGCACCGTCAAACACGAAGAGTTGTTCGTGGTGTACCGAAGGATCGCCCAACTACTGACTTCCCGCGGCGTCATGATTGTCCAGCCGGAGGTCGGCGAATTCGTCACCAGCTACGACATGGCCGGGGTGTCGCTGACCTTGTTCTGGCTTGACGACGTGCTCGAAACATACTGGGCCGCCCCTGCCCATTCGGCGGCCTACCGCAAGGGCAACACCGCCGCACCGGACGCCGCCGCCACGGTGCTGGGGCCGTCAACCCCCGCGGTCGACGAGGTCGACGCAGGCTGGGATGAGGACGATCAGCCGGTTGCCTCCGCCGACAACGCCTCGCGTGAAGCCGCCCGCACCGTCATCGATGTCCTCACCGCGATCCGCGACACCATCGACGAGAACGTGCAGCGTCTCGGTGATATCGACGCGGTCGCCGGTGACGGCGATCACGGCATCGGGATGCAGCGTGGAGCGCGCGCCGCGGTCGAGGCGGCGATCGCCCAGGGGGACCGGGGCGCTGGAGCCGGAGCAGTGCTGATCGCCGGCGCGGACGCCTGGGCCGACCGCGCCGGGGGCACCTCCGGTGCCCTGTGGGGCGTGGCGCTTCGGGCCGTCGGCTCGGCTGTCGGCGACGACGATAAGCCCGACGCCAAAGACGTCAGCGACGGCGTCGCCGCGGCGCTGCGCAACATTCAGCAGATCGGCAAAGCCAAGGTCGGCGACAAGACGCTCGTCGACGTGCTGGCCCCGGCCAGCACCGCCCTGACCCAAGCCGTGGCGGACGGTCACGATCTGGGCGCGGCATTCGGCACGGCGGCGGCGGTCGCCGACGACGCAGCCACCGCCACCGCACAGTTGCTGCCCAAGATCGGCCGTGCCCGTCCGCTCGCCGACAAAAGCTTCGGGACACCCGACGCCGGCGCGGTGTCGATGGCCCTGGCCTTCCACGCAGTGCACCGCGCTCTGGCCGGAAAGTGCTGACGGCTCATCGCCAGTGGATCGCACACGCCCAACCCTTTAGCCAAGAAGGAACTCTGAACATGGAACAGAAACTGCGGATCGTTGTCGGCTCCGACGACGCCGGATTCGAATACAAGGAAGCACTCAAGCGCGATCTGAGCGCCAACCCCCTGGTGGAATCGGTCGTCGACGTCGGAGTCACCGCCGACGAGCACACCGCCTACCCTCGGGTCGCCGTCCAGGCCGCCGAACTGGTCGCCGCCGGCGACGCCGACCGCGCGCTGCTGGTCTGCGGAACCGGTCTCGGCGTGGCGATCTCGGCCAACAAAGTGCCCGGGATCCGCGCCGTCACCGCCCACGACAGCTTCTCGGTGGAGCGCTCAGTCCTCAGTAACAACGCCCAGGTCCTCACCTTCGGTCAACGCGTCATCGGCCTCGAGCTGGCGCGCACGACTGGCCCGCGAGTGGCTGACCTACCGGTTCGACGAAGCGTCATCGTCTGCGGAAAAGGTGCGAGTGCTGTCCTCCTACGAAGACACCGGGACCTGCTAGGTGTCGCAACTACTCGTCGGTGTCAGCCTGAAGATGTACTTCGGGCATGAACAGACCATCCGGTGGTGCCGGGCCGTTGCAGACGTCGCGGCCACACACCCGGCCGTGCGCGACGACCACGTCACGCTGGTGGTGTTGCCGTCCTTCCTCTACATCGCCGATGTGGCCGACATCTTTGCCGGCACCCACGTTGCGGTCGGCGGCCAAGACCTGTTCTGGACCGACGAGGGCGCCTTCACCGGCGAGGTCAGCGGTAAGCAGCTGCGGGAACTGGGCTGCGGATACGCCGAGATCGGACATGCCGAGAGGCGACGCATCTTCGGGGAGACCGACACCATGATCGCCGTCAAGACCGCTGCCGCGTACCGCAACCGGCTCACCCCGATTCTCTGCGTGGGCGAAGCAGTGCGCAGCAACCCAGCCGGGGCGGCCAGACATTGCCGGGCGCAGCTGGATTCAGCGCTATCGGAGGTTCAGGGCGCCACCGCGGGACCGGTGGTCGTTGCCTACGAACCGCACTGGGCAATCGGTGCCGAGAAACCAGCGTCCCCGGAGTATGTCGCGAAAACCTGTGCGGCGCTTCGCGATCACCTCGACGCGCAGCCCGACTTCGCAGGGAGCCGAGTCATCTACGGCGGCAGCGCAGGACCGGGTCTTCTCAGCCGGCTCAAAGGTAGCGTCGACGGGCTTTTCCTGGGGCGCTTCGCCCACGACCCGTCCGCACTCGAACACGTACTCACCGAAGCACTTGACGGCGGCGCGTCGACGGCCGCCGGTCCGCTTCCCACCGCGGGGAGGCCGCAATGGCAATAGGACTGAGCACCTATGCGTTCTTCTGGCGGATCTCTGAGCGCGTCGAACATCCGCTCACGCTGCACCAGATGCTCGAACACACCCACGACAGCGACTGCTCAGTGCTGCAGATCTGCGACTACAAGCCGCTGGAGACGCTCTCGCCCGCGGAACTGTCTGCAGTCGATCAGACCGCCAAAGAGCTGGGGATCCAGCTCGAGCTGGGCACCCGCGGCATAACTCCCGAGCACCTGCGCCGATATCTCGACTTCGCAGGCCAATTGGGCGTGACGTTGGTGAGGTCGATGGTGAACACCGCCGATCACAGGCCGACCGAAGCCGAAGCCATCGACCTGCTCGCGCAGACGGCGCCCGAGTACGCCGAACGCGGCGTCACCCTGGCGCTGGAGACCTACGAGCAGGTTCCCTCAGCGCAACTGGTCCGCATCGTTAAAGCCGTAGGCTCCGAAAATTTGGGTATCTGCCTCGATCCCGCGAACTGTGTCGCGGGACTCGAGCTACCTACCGACGTCGTATCACGAACCGCTCCTCATGTGAAGAACTGGCACGTGAAAGACTTCGCCTTCACCAGGCAGACCGGCTGGGTCGGATTCACCCTGACCGGATGCCCCCTGGGCGAAGGACTGCTGGACTACGACAGCGTCGTGGACACCGTCCAACCAGCTGCCAACAACATCAACCAGATCGTGGAGCACTGGCTGCCCTGGCAAGACGACGCTGCCACCACCTGCGCGCTGGAAACCCAATGGACACAACACAATATCAACTATTTAAGGAGTAAGTCATGACCGAAACCCAAGCCACTGTGGCCGTGATCGGGGCCGGCGGCAAGATGGGCCAGCGGATCTCGAACAATCTCGCCCGCAGCGACTACCGTATCCTCTACGCCGAGAACTCGCCCAAGGGCCAGGAATACATCACCGGGCTGGGCCGCGAACTCACCGAGTCGCATGAGGCCGCCTCACAAGCCGACGTGGTCATCCTGGCCGTACCCGACATCTTGCTCGGCAAGATTTCCGCCGACATCGTCCCGGCCATGAAGCCCGGCGCGATCCTGCTTACCCTCGACCCCGCCGCCGCCTACGCGAACCTGCTCTACCGGCGCGACGGTATCGCCTACGCGGTGGCGCATCCGTGTCATCCGTCGGTGTTCCTTGAGCGAACCACCAAGGAGGAGCACGCCGACACCTTCGGCGGGATCGCCGCACCCCAGGATGTGGTGGCCGCGTTCGAAGACGGCGACGAGGCCGGGCGTGAACTCGCCGAATCCGTGGTGCGAATCGCCTACGGGCCGGTCGTCGACGTGCACTGGGTGACCGTCAAGCAGCTCGCCGTGCTCGAGCCCACCCTCGTGGAGACCGTCGCATGCATGATCGGGGCACTGCTGAAAGAGGCACTCGCCGAGACCGTCAACACCGTCGGCGTTCCGGAACCCGCTGCCCGGGCAATGCTGCTGGGCCACACCCAAGTTGCGCTGGCCAATACCCTGCGCGGGTCCAACCCGTTCTCCGACGCCTGCCTGATCGCAATGGACTACGGCCGGGAAACGATCGTCAAAGACGACTGGAAGAAGATCTTCGACGATTCCGAGCTGGACAAGGTACTCGCGCGGATGCTGCATCTCGACGCGATCGACCGCACCACGGTGTAGCCGCACAGCCGCCGAAACCCCTTGGCGCATCGATAAACCCGATGGCCGGGCGGATCGAGACAACAGTCCCGGCCCGCTCGGCCAGTCGAAGAGATCCTTACCCAGAAAGGCGCCTGCCATGACCACTCCTGTGAGCACCGCGCTGTACATGCGCCCGGATCGCAACCTGGCGCTGGAGTTGGTGCGCGTCACCGAGGCCGGGGCGATGGCCGCCGGGCGTTGGGTGGGTCGCGGCGATAAGGAGGGCGGCGACGGCGCCGCGGTCGACGCCATGCGTCAACTCGTTTCCTCGGTGTCGATGCGCGGGGTCGTCGTCATTGGCGAGGGCGAAAAGGACGAAGCGCCGATGCTCTACAACGGTGAAGAGGTCGGCAACGGGCTCGGCCCGGAATGCGACTTCGCCGTCGACCCCGTCGACGGCACCACGTTGATGGCCAAGGGCATGCCGAACGCGATCTCGGTGCTGGCGGTGGCCGAGCGTGGCGCGATGTTTGACCCCTCCGCGGTGTTCTACATGGACAAGATCGCCGTCGGGCCCGACGCCGCCGCGGCTATCGACATCACCGCCCCGGTGTCGGAGAACCTTCGTGAGGTGGCCAAGGCGAAGAAGTCCACGGTATCCGATCTGACCGTGTGCATTCTGGATCGCCCTCGCCACGCCGAGTTGATTGCGCAGGTCCGAGCGACCGGCGCCCGGATCCGGCTGATCTCCGACGGCGATGTGGCCGGCGCCATCGCGGCGGCGCGACCGGAGTCGGGCACCGACATGCTGATCGGGACCGGCGGGACGCCCGAGGGCATCATCGCCGCGGCCGCCATGCGCTGCATGGGTGGGGTGCTGCAGGCGCGGCTGGCACCCACCGATGACCTGGAACGGCAGAAGGCGATCGACGCCGGGCACGACCTCGACCGGATTCTCTTGACCGAGGACCTGGTGTCGGGGGAGAACGTGTTCTTCACCGCCACCGGTATCACCGATGGTGACCTGCTGCGCGGGGTGCGCTACAGCAGCGGCGGCGCCCACACCCAGTCGATCGTGATGCGCTCCAAGTCGGGCACCGTTCGGGTCATCGAGGCCTACCACCGCCTCGACAAACTTCTCGAATACGCCAGCATCGACTTCACCGGCGACGCCAACGCACCAGCGCCGATGCCATAACCCACACCGCGTCAGTTCGACCCGACCCTGCGCAATAGCCAGCGAGGCGAATCGGGTCAGGCCGAGATGAACGTCTGACGCAGCTCGCCGATGCCGGACACCTGGCTGATGAGTTCGTCGCCGGGCGACAGGAACCGCTGCGGGTCACGTCCGAAGCCGACCCCGGCAGGAGTGCCACAGAAAATGATGTCGCCGGGCAGTAAGGGTGTCACACGGGACAAGCCCTCGATCAAGGCCGGCACGCCAAAGAGGAATTCACTCGTTCGTCCCTTTTGGAGCGTCTCCTCGCCGACCGCGCACTGCAGCTCGATGTCGTCGGGATCGTCGAACTCGTCGACCGTCACAACCCACGGGCCGATCGGCGCAAAGCCCGGGAAGGACTTCCCCAGGCTGAACTGTGGTGCGGGCCCGGCAAGTTGGGTGATTCGTTCGGAGATGTCCTGCCCGGCGGTCAGGCCGGCCACATGGGACCAGGCATCCGCCGCGGCGACGTTCTCGGCCCGCCGACCGATCACTACAACGAGCTCGACCTCCCAGTCGACCTGACCGCCCGGCGGCAGCACGACCGTGGTGATCGGACCTGAAAGTGCAGTGCGGAACTTGGTGAACACCGGTGGAAAGGTGTCGGGAGCGGCGAGGTTCGACTCGGCGGCATGATCGCGGTTATTCAGCCCGATCGCGAAGACCTGCGCCGGTGCGGGAGTCGGTGCTTGGAGGTCGGTCGGCTCGAAGTCGGCGGCTTCGACCTGGCCGAGCGTACTTGCCCAGCTGACGAAGTCATCCCAGACGTCATAGATCGCCTGAGGGTCAGAGCTGAACCGCCCGCCCGAGGCCTGCGCAACGTCGACGGCACCTCCATCGGTGAACAGGGTCAGACGTCCGGACAGGTTGCCGATGCGCATGGGTGCTCCTCGCTGAATGGGTTGGACAGGTTCGAAACTACGATGTCCGGGTGAGACCCGAACTGGCGGCGGCGCACGCCGCGGTGGATGAAGCGGTGGCGATCCTGCGCGACGGGTGTGCCCGGCCGCACCAGCGGATCGCCAAGGCGGCCAAGGACTTCCTCACCGAGGTCGACCTGGCCAGCGAGTCGGCGATGCAGCGCTCGCTGGCGGCATCGACACCCGAGATCGGCTTCTACGGCGAAGAGGGCGGCGGGGCAGCCCTGGATTCGGGCAAGGTCTGGGTCGCGGATCCGCTCGACGGGACGATCAACTACGCGACCGGCTCGCCGCTGTGCGGAGTGATGCTCGGCCTGCTCGAGGACGGCGTGCCGACTTTGGGCGTGATCGATCTGCCGTTTCTCGGCGTACGGGTCGACTCCGGCGCGCTGGCCGATGTCGGCTCGCTCGAGGACGGGATCATCGGGATGGGCGACGCCTTCCACCGGGGCGGTGCCCGGCTGGACGCGTACCTCGACCTGACGGCGAGCGTGCACCGGCGAGCGTTGCGCTTCCGCTGCGTCGGCGCGGCGTCGGTGCTCTGGGCCTGGCTGGTCGGCGGCCAGATCCAGGGCATGCTGCTGGCCCACAACAACCCGTATGACGTCGTCGCCGGGCACGCGATCGCTCGCGCGGCGGGAGCGATGTGCACCGACTACGCGGGCGCGCCGCTCACCCTGGAGTCCAGCGGAGCCATGGCGGCGGTGCCCGGCGTGCAGCCCGAGCTCGTCAGCCTCGCGGCCGATCTCGCGGCGGCGGCGGCGCGAGACGCTTGAGTGCTCAGCGCGCAAACGGGCGCTCCAGCGCAACATCGGGGTTCAGTTCGACCCCGAAACCGGGCGTGTCCGGCAACCGCATCCGCCCGTTCACCGGGACCGGCTCACCCACCAGCAGCGGCTGGAACATGGGCACCACCTCGTCGGCCTCGGGCGCCATCATCAGGAACTCCGCGAACGGGCTGTTGGTCCGGGTGA
Source organism: uncultured Actinomycetota bacterium (assembly GCA_963799495.1). Taxonomy (GTDB): domain Bacteria; phylum Actinomycetota; class Actinomycetes; order Mycobacteriales; family Mycobacteriaceae; genus Mycobacterium. The sequence continues at coordinate 239,357 of CAWCXH010000006.1, read as the reverse complement.
CGACGAAGTGGTACGAGTACACGCTCGACCCGTGCGGGACGACCAGGGCCCCGTACGCGTCGGCGAGTGCGGAGATCTTGATCAACTCGGTGATCCCGCCGCACCATCCGACGTCCGGCTGCAGAATGTCCGCGCAGCCCATCTCCAGCAGCATCCGGAATCCGTGCCGAGTGGATTCGTGCTCGCCGGTGGTGACCAGCATCCCGCGCGGCACCGCCCGCCTCAGATCGCGATAGCCCCAGTAGTCGTCCGGGATCAGCGCTTCCTCCAACCACTTCAGCCCGTACTCATGGGCGGCGATGGCCAGCCGGGTGGCGTAGTCGAGGTCGAGCGACATCCAGCAGTCCCACATCAGCCAGAAGTCGTCACCGACCTTCTCCCGCATCGCGGCAAGCTCGGCCAGGTTGGCCTTCAGTCCGGGCACTCCCTCGTGCGGTGCGTGGTGCAGTGGCATTTTCCCGCCGATGAAGCCCATCTGCTGGGCCAGATCGGGCCGCGCGCCGGTCGCGTAGAAGGTGAGCTCGTCGCGGACCGCGCCGCCCAGCAGGTGGTAGACCGGCTCCTGCCGCAGCCGGCCCAACAGGTCGTAGAGGGCCAGGTCGACGGCGCTGATGACGTTGAGCACCAAACCCTTCCGGCCGTAGAACAGAGTCGACCGATACATCTGGTCCCAGATCTTCTCGATGTCGGTGACCTGAACACCCTCCAGGAAGCGGGCCAGGTGGCGCTCGACGATCCACGCGCCGGGCTCGCCGGCCGTGGTGACGCCGAACCCGATGGTGCCGTCATCGGCCTCGACCTGCACGACCAGGGTGCCGAGGACGTTCAGCCCGAAGGTGCGACGGCTCTCGGCGTACTCCGGATAGCGCGACATCGGGGTGGCGATATGGTCGTCGATCCAGTGATAGCCCTGCTGGTCGTGATAATCGGCACCACCGCCGGCACCGACGGTGTACGCGCGGACCTGCCGGATTCGAGGCGTACTCAACCTTGCTGCCCCCCAGCGGATCCGGAGCGGGGCGGCCCCTGCGGGAACACCAGTATCTTGCTGGCCGTACTCCGCCCTCTGGCGAGGTCGTCGAAACTCTGCGGCGCCCCGTCCCAGCCGACCCGGCCGTCGATCAGCGCTTCGATGCCGTCCGGAACGGTGCCGACCCATGCGGCGGTCTGGGCGAAGTCGTCGGCGGTGTAGGTGAACGCCCCGATGAGCGTCCGCTCCTCGGTGCTCACGGCGTACGCCGAGAGCTCCAACCTCGGCGAGCCCATGCCCACGAGCACGATCCGGCTCCCCAGGCCCGAAGCGGTGAAGGCGTCGGCCACGGTCTGGTTCACGCCGACGGCGTCGATGACCAAGCTGGCCGGACCGCCCAGTCTGGCGGTGACCGCCTGCGCCAAGTCCTCCGCAGTGGGGTCGATCACCTGCCCGCCCAGCCTGGCGCACAGCTCCCGGCGCGACGCGCTGACGTCGGACACGGCCAGGTTGGTGACACCGAGCCGCCGGGCGGCCAGCAGGCAGGCCTGTCCGATCGGGCCACCACCGATGACCAGCACGCGATCATCGGCAGTGGCGCCCCCGCGACGCACGGCGTGGTAGCCCACCGCGAGCGGCTCCACCAGCGCCCCGAGCTCGGCCGGCATGCTCTCCGGCAGGACCACCACGTTCTGCGCCGGGGCGGCGACCCGGTCGGCGAACGCCGCCGGAATCTCGGGGGCCACGCCCAGCACCACGCGGCGGCTGCACCATTGCTGCTGACCATCGCGGCAGGCCGCGCAGTCGCCGCACCCCATCACCGGGTTGATGGTGACCAGCTGGCCGGGTGCCAGGTCGGTCACTCCCGGGCCGAGCTCGTCGACCCGGCCGACCGTCTCGTGGCCCATCACCTGGCCGGGATGGCGGCGCCCGTTCTCCCCGGAGTAGCCGTGGAAGTCCGAGCCGCAGATGCCGGTGGCGATGACCTCGACGACCACCTCGCCCGGTTTCGGTTGCGGCTCCGGCCGTTCCTCCACCGCGATGTCGTATGCACCGCGCAGCACCAGTGCCTTCACTTGGCCACCTCGTTTCCGGTTGTCGCGCTGCTGGCGGGGTCAGTGCAATGCGACCGCGTGCGCGTCCACCTCATCCAGGTGGCCGGCCTCGATCTCGTTCGCCTTCTTGAAGAATGCGGTGGAGGCGAACAGGATCGCACCGAGGACGGCTCCCACCGCCAAGGAGTACAGACCGGCGTTGCCGCCGAGGGTCTCCTTGAAGTAGTCACGCATGTTGGGCGCCAGGAACCCACCCAGGTTGCCCAGGGAGTTGATCAAGCCGATGCCCGCGGCTGCGGCGTACCCGGTCATGTACTCCGTGGGCAGCGTCCAGAAGATCGGCTGCATGGCCACAAAACCCATGGCGGCCAGGGAGAGTCCGGCGATTGCCAGCACCGGCGTACCGCTCAACGCTCCGGACATGACGATTCCGAAGGCCGTCATCAGCAGCAAGCACGTCCCGATGGGCCGATGTTTGCGCGTTCGGTCCGCCAGACCCGGGAAGAATGCAACCGAGGCCAACGCGAACACCCAGGGAATGGCCGTGACCAACGATGCCTGGAAGCCGAGCTTCTGGCCGGTGATCGCCGTGACCTGCGTAGGCAGGAAGAACGTCATGCCGTATACCGCGATCTGAATGCAGAAGTAGATCAACGCGAAGTACCAGACTCGCCAGTTTCCGAGCGCGGCGAGCACCTTCTGGGGCCCGTGCCCCTCCGCCTTGGCCGTGTCCTCGGCGGCGACGGTCTCGACGAGCGCATCCCGCTCATCGTCCGGCAGCCACTTCGCGTGCTCCGGCTTGTCGGTCAGGTAGAAGTAGGACCACACGCCGACGACGATGGCCAGCAGACCCTCGATCATGAACATCCACTGGATGCCCCGCAGGCCGAACAAGCCGTTGAGCTCGAGCAGCCCGCCCGACAGCGGGTTGCCCAGGATGCCGGCGAGCGCAATGCCCATGTAGAAGTAACCGCGTGCCCGGCTCAGGTGGCGCGCGGGGATCCAATAGGTGAGGTAGAGAATGACGCCGGGAAAGAAGCCCGCCTCGGTGACACCCAGCAGGAACCGCAGGATGTAGAAGCTCATCTCCCCCTGCACGAACATGAACGCGGTCGCGACGATGCCCCAGCTCACCATGATTCGGGCCAGCCACCAGCGCGCTCCGACCTTGTGCAACAGGATGTTGCTGGGCACCTCGAAGATGGCGTAGCCGACGAAGAAGAGACCGGCGCCGAAGGCGTACGCGGCGGCGCTGATGCCGAAGTCGGCCTCGAACTCCGCCTGCGCGAACGAGACATTGCTGCGGTCCAGGAACGCGATCACGTACATGAGCAGCAGGAACGGGATCAGCCGGCGGAACACCTTCTTCGTCGCGTGCTCGCTAAGGTCGTGGCGGCGCTGGGCGGCGTCCGCGGTGATGTCAGTCATTTCAACTCCTTGTCGTGCCGGCCGGATCACATCTGGTGATCGGGTTCTCAAGGTCCCTTAAGGGTCTCTCTGATCGGTCGATCCTGGGCGCGATCAGTGCATGTACTTGCCTCCGTCGACCTGGATGGTCGCTCCGCTGATGTAGCCGGCGCCATCGGAGAGCAGGAAGGCCACGGTGGCGGCGATCTCGTCCGGCTGGCCGACGCGGCCCAGCGGGATTCCGGCCGACATCGACGCCTTACGTTCATCGGTGAGTCGGCCACCCATGATCTCGGTGTCGATCGGACCGGGGGCCAGCACGTTCACGGTGATCCCGTACTGCCCGAGCTCTCGGGCGCCGCCGTGGGCCATCCCGATCACGGCAGCCTTCGCGGTGGCGTAGACGCCTTTCGAGAACGTGCCGCCGCCGTCGAACGCGGTGATCGACGAGGTGTTGACGATCCGCCCCACGCCCAGCGGGATCATCCGCGCGGCAGCCGCCTTGAGCATCAGATATGAGCCGGTGACGTTCACCGCCATCACCCGCTCGAACTGCTCGAGCTCGCACTCGTGCAAGGTGGCCTGCGAGGCGATCCCGGCCAGGTTGACCAGACCGGCCACCGGCGGCAGCTCGGCGTCGATCCGCGCGAAGAGCTCGTTCACCGAGCCTTCGGAGGCGATGTCGGTCGGCACTGACAGGACGCCCTGATGACCGGCGTCGCGCAGCTCGGTCTCCACCGCGGCAAGCCCGTCGGCGTTGATGTCGACCAGGGCGACGTGCCAGCCGTTCTCCGCCAGGATCCGGGCGGTGACCCGGCCGATCCCCGCCGGGCCGCCGGCGCCGGTGATGACGGCGGTGCGTTGTTCGGGTAGGCGACCCGGGCCGGTTGTCGATGGTGAGTCGGGCGTCATCGGTTTACCTCTTTCAGGTCCGGTCGATCAGGAGATGACGGTAGCGAGGATGTCGCGGATATACGCGCGGTTCCTGGCGATCACGGTGATCGCGTCGCTGCCGTAGTGCTCGCACAGGAAGGCGCCGCGGAAGCCCAGCCCAATGGCCTGGGTGATCGCGGCCCGGTAGTTGATCAAGCCGAAGTCCATCGGCACCGGAAATGTCATCACCTGGCCCGTCTCTGGGTCCTCGTCGCGCAGATAGTTCTTCACGTGCCAGTAGTTGGTGTGCGGAAGCAGCTTGTCGAGCATGTCCTGCACCGGCTCCAGCGGGCGGTGCAGCCGGACGAAGTTGCCGATGTCGGGGTTCAGCCCGCAGGCCTCGTGCCCGACCTCCTCCAGGAACCGGATCGCGCCGTCGGCGGTGCCGACGTAGGTGTCCTCATACATCTCGAGGGTGATCTGCTGACCGTTGCTCTGCGCGTGCTCGGCCAGCTCGCGGATCAACGAGGCCGCGCGACTGCGAGCCTCCGGGGACTCGTCATCGTGCCACCCGTCCTCGAGCCAGAACCACAACGCCTTCTCCTGGGCCGGTGTAAACGCTTGGAAGAAGCCGAAGCTGACCATCGGGACGCCGAGCTCGGCCGCGGCGTCGAGCAGCCGGTGACTGTACGCGAGGTACTCCTTGCCGTGCTCGGGGTCCATCACGCTGCGGCGCGAGGTGGAAATCGCCGGAATGGTCAGGCCGGCGTCCTTCAGCACGCTCTGGAAATCGGCCAGCCGTTCCGGGCTGAGATCGGCGACCCGGACCCAGGTGTCGGTCGGGTCGACCTCCGTGAAGCCCAACCGGGCGACCAGGTTCAGATGCTTGGCCCATTCCTCCGGATCGGCGTCATGGATGGGCCCGCCGTGGGAGTCGACGCTCCCGAACGGCAGCATGGCGGCCGCGATCGGCCAGTTCTCGGCGGTGTAGGCGGTGGTGGTCATGGGTCTCTTCTCCTGGGCGAGTGGACGGTCTTGAGCGTGATGGCTGCGCGGTGTCAGAGGGGGGCGGGCCCGAGCTCACGGAGCAGCTGGCCGAGCTTGGCGTAAGCGGTGTTGCGGTAGGCGATCAGCGGCGCCTGGTCGCCGGCCGGGATGACGAACCCGCCGCCCTGCTTCACCCCGTGCCGGCCGGCGTCGACCAGCTCGGTCAACATCGCGGGCGCGGCCAGCCGCTCGCCGTAGTGCTCCTCGAACGTCCGGAAGCAGTCCTCGTAGACGTCCAGGCCGGCCATGTCGGCGATGGCGAACGGGCCGAAGAACGGAAGGCGATAGCCGAACGTGGTGCGCACCACGATGTCGATGTCCTCGGCGGTGGCCACCCCTTCCTCGACGAGGTTTATGGCCTCCTTCAGCAGGACGTATTGCAGTCGGTTGAGCACGAACCCGGCCTTGTCGTTGACCCGGGCGCTGAGCTTGCCTGTCCGCGCCACGACGGCCTCGGCGGCCTGCACGACGGCCTCGTCGGTGCCCGCGTGCGCGATCAACTCGACGCCGGGGATGAAGGGGGCGGGGTTGGAAAAGTGAATGCCGAGGAAGCGCTCGGCGTGCGTCACGTTCGCCGCCAGGTCGCCGATCGGCAGGGTGGAGGTGTTGCTGCCGATGATCGCGTCCGGACGAGCGGCGGCCTCGATGCTCTTCAGCACCGGGCCCTTGATCTCCGGCTGCTCCAGCACCGCTTCCTCGATCAAATCCGCCTCGACGACCGCCTCAGGCAGGCTGTCCGCTGCGCGCAGGTTGGCCCGGACCAGATCGGCCGACCCGGCGTCGAAAAGCCCTTGGGCCTCGAAGTCCTCGGCTTCGCGACGCAGCCTGTCGAGGTGCCGACGGGTGAGGGCGGAATCGGCGTCGACAATGACCACATCGAAACCGGCCATCGCAAAGACCTGGGCGATGCCCCCGCCCATGTAGCCGGCGCCAACAACGGCGATGTGCTGGATCTGATCCGTCACAGCGGCATGACCTTCCTTGGCTGCGGCGCTGGCGCGCCGAGAATTCGGATGTCACGGAACGAACGCGAGACATATTCCCCAGGGAACCGGGCCCAAACCCCAACGTCGTGATCCAAGACACAAAACTCAGCCAGTTGTGATCCTGGATGCTATAGGATCGATCGAACACGATCAATAGTGGTTTGGTAACCGGCCTCGGGGCCCGCAGGATAAGCCCGGCGCGAGAACGCGCGTTGGGTAGCGGTTGTTAGCCGTCGGCTAAGGCGCGCGAGCGTACGGCAGAAATGTGATCGTGCATGGCAGCCGCAGCGGTTTCGGGGTCTCCTCCCCGGACGGCGTCGAGGATGACGGCGTGCTCGGCCACGGCTTGTTCGACGTCGATTGCTCCGTGGTGCATGGACTGGCGAAGTCGATGAACGTGCGGAGCGAGGCCTTCGGCCATCTCCAGCAGGTACGGATTGTGGCAATTGCGCAGGAAGATGAGGTGGAAGTCCCAGTCGATGGTGTAGTACTTGCGCATCGTTGCCCAGTCGAGCCGGCACGGATCACGCTCCGCCATCTTGCGTACCCGGAGCGCGGCGCTACGGTGCTGGTTGCTCACCATCTCAAGCTCGGTGAGCACCTGGGAAGTCACGGGCATCGCCCGCCTGATGGCGGCGACCTCCACGACGGCACGAGCGTCGATCAGCTCACCTATCCGCGCAGGGGTGAGCGGGGGCGAGACTCTATACCCCTTGAGCGCTGCCCGCGTGACCAGCCCGGTGTGCTCGAATTGCCCGAGCGCTTCTCGGACGGGGGTCGACGACACCCCGAGCTTTCGGGCCAGGCCGTCGATGGATAGCGATTCACCCGGGGAAAGCTGGCCGTCCAACAACATCTCGAGGATCGCGTCATAGACGCCGTCTCGAAGCACCCGGCGCTGGACGAGGGCACCACCCGTAGCGTCTGCGCCAGATGCGTTCCCGCGGAGGGCAGGGGCGCGAGCCTCATCACCAGTGGATTCAATCCCCCCCGACGAGGTTGTCGTCATAGCAGGATCCTATATCGTGCATGACATCTAGTGCGGAGCGGTTGCATGGGGCGACAGTGAAGGCGCTGGTCAGGGAGGCGAGTGCCGGCAGCAGCACCGGGGCTGGTCGTCTGACCACGCCGATCGCCACCGCGGGGAGCGGCCACCGCGGGCTACCCGCGCATACTAAAGACCACTCCGACTAGTTATCGACTGAGGAACCATGTCCGACAACGCAAACCAGACCACCACGACGCCAACACCGATTGCCGCCGAGGTCCTCGCCGCCGTCCCGCCCGTGCGGCACGAGCCGGGGGCGCGGGAGCGGATCAGGGCCGCCCACGTGGCCGCCGGTCGCCGTATCGCCGTGCTGGACGACGATCCCACCGGCTCGCAGACCGTGCACGACGTCTCGGTGGTCACCGTGTTCGAGGACGCCGAATACGCGGCCGGCCTGGCCGAACCGGGTTCCACCTGCTTCGTGTTGACCAATACCCGCAGCCTGCCCGAAGACGCGGCGGTGGAACTGACCAGCCGCGTGGCCGGCAGCCTGTTCAGGCTCGGGCAGCGCCTGGGCGCACCCGTGGAGGTGGTCAGCCGCAGCGATTCCACCCTGCGCGGCCACGTCCTGGCCGAGATGCGGGCCATCGACGCCGCCCGGCGCCGGGTCAGCGGCACCGGGTTCGACGGGGTGCTGCTGGTGCCGGCCTACTTCGAGGCCGGCCGGTTCACCGCCGGTGACATTCATTGGGCCAATGTGGCCGGAGCACCGGTTCCGGTCGGCGACAGCGAGTTCGCCAGGGACGCCACCTTCGGCTACACCTCGTCGAACCTGCGGGAATTCGTCGCCGAGAAGAGCAGTGGCACGATCGCCGCGGAGCAGGTCCACTCCCTGTCGCTGACCGACATCCGCGAGGGCGGACCCGACCGGGTCGCCGACATCCTCGCCGCGGTCACCGGCGGCGCGTTCGTCGTGGTCAATGCCACCGACTACGCCGACCTGGAGATCGTCGTGCTGGGCGGGCTGCAGGCGCTGGAGGAGGGCAGGTCGTTCGTCTACCGCTGTGGTCCGTCGTTCCCGCGTGCGCTGGCCGGGCTGGAACCGCACGGCCCGCTCACCGCGGGGCAGATCTGGCCGACCGGTCGTCCCGGCGGCCAGGGGCTGGTGGTGGTCGGTTCGCATGTTGGGCTGACCAGCCGGCAGGTCGCCAAGGCGCAGCAACGTGGCGGGTTGACCGAAACCGAACTCGATGTCTCCACCCTGCTGGACCCCGACCGGCGCGACGCCCATGTCGCCGCCGTCGGGCGGCGGGTCATCGAGGCGCTGGCCACCTCCGATGTGCTGCTGTTCACCAGCCGCACCCTGATGCGCGGCGGCGACGCCGACGACAGCCTGGCCATCTCGCGCACCGTGTCCACCGCGGTCGTCGAGGTGGTGCAGGCCGCCCTGGCCGCGCACCCGGCCTGGGTGGTCGCCAAGGGTGGAATCACCTCGCACGACGTCGCGGTCCGCGGCCTGGGCATCCGCCGCGCGGAGGTCATCGGCCAATTGTTCCCCGGCATGGTGTCGGTGTTTCGCCCCATCGAGGCGGCCCCCGACGCGGTCGGCACCCCCTATGTGGTGTTCGCCGGCAACGTCGGTGACGACGACACCCTCGCCGAGGTCGTCGACCTCTTCGCCGGACGCCGATGACCCGCAACCCCGCCCAATGCACGCCACCAGCAGCAGGAAGGCAGCAGATATGACCAACGTCGGATGGATCGGTCTGGGAGCCATGGGTTCCCCGATGGCATCGTTCGTCGCCAGGGCCGGACACGCGGTCACCGCCTTCGACATCGACCCGCAGAAGGCCGCGGCCCTCGCCGGCGACGGCGTCACAGCCGCGGCCACCATCGGTGACGCGGCGGCCGACGCCGATGTGCTGGTGCTGATGGTCGCCACCGCGCAGCAGGCCGAGTCGGTGCTCTACGGGGACGGCCAGGCCGCCGCGGCACTCAAACCGGGCAGCGTTGTGCTGCTGATGGCCACCGTCGGACCCGCCGCCGTGGAGGACTGGGCGAAGCGTCTGGAGCCTGCCGGTGTGCAGATCGTCGACGCCCCGGTGTCCGGTGGTGCCGCCCGCGCCGGGCAGGGTGATCTGCTGATCATGGTCAGCGGCTCGCAGACCGCGCTGGGCACCGTGCAACCCCTGCTGGACGTGATGGCCCGCAACGCCCCGGTCGTCGGTACCGCACCCGGCGAAGGGCAGAAGGTCAAACTGGTCAACCAGTTGCTGTGCGGGGTGCATATCGCGGTCGCCGCGGAAGCCCTCGCCTACGCCGAGGCGCTGGGCCTGGACGCCGGTGCGACCTGGGAAGTGCTGCGGCACGGCGCGGCCGCATCGTTCATGCTCGACGACCGCGGCGCCCGGATGATCGACAACCCGGACAACGACATCCGCTCCACCATCGACATTTTCGTCAAGGACATGGGCCTGGTCACCCAAGCGGCCCGCGCGCACGCGTACCCGGCACCGCTGGCCTCCGCCGCCGAACAGCTCTACCTCGCCGGCCGCCGCGCCGGCCTCGGACGCGCCGACGACTCCTCCGTCATCCAGATCCTCCGCGGCACCGCGACCACGGCCTGAAGGTCCAGTGGCCGCGTCTGCTCGGCCAGCCACTTCAACGTCAGCAACTGCTTTCGCATCATCACCAGATCACCCAGCGCGAGTGCTCGCCCGAGGAGCGTTGGTCCCTCGAACAGCACACGGACATGAAGCCGTGAGCCGGCCCCCTCCAGCCGGACGGCGTATGTGACGGCCACGCCTTTCGACCGGAGCGTGATGTGCTCATCGTTGACGAACGACTGCAACGCGAACATGGTCATGAACCGCTGTCCGACCTCGAGCTCTGTCAGCTTTGGATCCCGTTTCCGGGGACTACGGCGGCCGACGTTGTCGAGGATGTCGTAGCTGTACGGCGCGACGCGAAGCTGACACAGCCACGCGAAAACAGTCGCCGGTGGCGCGTCGATGCTGATTGCGCGGTCCGCGCGGGTTGCGGCCTTCGGTGCCAGCGCGTCGCAGGGCTGCGACGCGGCGCGTTCCGCAGGTGTCGCACCCCAGTTGAGGCCCGGCGTCACGAGGCCGCCTCGAGCGGGCGGGTTTCTGCCGCAATGCTTTTGAGCATCCGCCGCACGACGACGCGGTGGCCACCGCTGCCGATGACCAGCGCGCGGTAGACCTTGCCCGCCACACCCGGAAATGCCGCCCAGGTCAGTGCGCGCAGGTGGGTATGGCCGCGTCCTTCATCGGCCAACTCGAACACCAGCTTGTACACCGAGAAGGGGTGCCGGCCCTTCAGCGCGAACCGCTCGGGTGGCGTGGCTTCATCGAGCGCGAAACCGATCGGCACCGTGGTCGGGTCGTTCGGGTCGCGGCACATGACCCGCAGCAATGCAGACCACGTTTCAGCGCGATCGGCGGGCACCGATATGGCATGCTCATCGATATAGGGTAATCGTTCCATATAGAAGGACTGTACTAGATCGTGGCGCCTCCCCGGAAGCACGAGACCGACGTGATCCTCGACGCAACACGTGCGTTGGTGCTCGCCGAGGGACCGCGGGCCGCGAGCGTGGCGGCGATCGCCAAGGCCAGCGGCGCACCGGCCGGCACGCTCTATCACCGGTTCGGCAACCGCGACGGCATCCTGGCCGCCGCCTGGCTGCGTGCGCTGGAGCGATTCCAATCGCGGGCGATGGTCGCCGACGGCGATACCGCGCTGGACACCGCCGTCGCCATGGCGGTGGCGGCGGTCAGCTTCGCCCGCAAGCACACCGAGGACGCGCGGCTGCTGCTGACGCTGCGGCCGGCCGACCTGCTCGACGGCGAACCCGACGCGGCCTTCCAAGACACGCTCGCCGCCATGAACGCACCACTCATCGAGCGCGTGGGCGAGCTCGCGCGAGCCCTGTTCGGGAGTCGGCGATCACGCGTGGTCGACGCCGTGACCAGAGCGGTCGTCGATCTTCCGTACGCCGTCGTGCGGCGGCACGCCCATGACGAGGAGATACCGCCCTGGCTGGAGGCCGATGTCGCGGCCGCGACGCGTGCGTTGCTCAAGTCATACCGATAGCCCGTGCACCGATATTCGGGTTGAATCGAATCATGGCCGACAACACCGAAATTCGTAAGGTCGTCTCCGCCAGCCGGGAGATCTCGGCCCCGGCGGAACGGATCTTCGAGCTGATCGCCGATCCATCGCAACAGCCGCGATGGGACGGCAACGACAACCTCGCCGAAGCTGAGCCGGGACAACGGGTGCGCGGCATCGGCGATGTGTTCACGATGACGATCACCCAGGGCGCCGTGCGAGAGAACCGCATCGTGGAGTTCGACGAGGGGCGCCTGATCGCCTGGCTGCCGTCGGAGCCCGGACAGGAACCACCCGGTCACCTGTGGCGGTGGGAGCTCGAGCCGGTGGACGAGGCACGCACCCGGATCACCCACACCTACGACTGGTCAGGTTTGACCGACGAGAAGCGCTTGGCGATTGCCCGCGCCACCACCACTGACAGCCTCCAGGCCTCCCTCGACAGGCTTGCCGAGCTGGCCGAGCGCGGCTGACGCTACCGGCCGGCGGCGAACGCCCGCAGCGACTCCACCTGAACGGGATCCAGTGACGGGCGCACGTTTTCGCGGGCCGTCGCGACGTCGGCGGCGGTGACATCGGCGGCGTCGATCGAGCGCCGCATCGCCGTCAGTGCGGCCTCGCGCAGCAGCGCCACACAATCGGCGGCGCTGTAGCCCTCGAGTTCACCGGCCAGCGCGTCGAGGTCGACGTCATCGCTCAGCGGGATCGACTTGCCCGCGGTGTGCAGGATTTCGCGGCGCGCTTCTGCGTCGGGCGGTTCGACGAACACCAGCTTCTCCAGCCGGCCCGGCCGCAGCAACGCCGGGTCGATGAGGTCGGGCCGGTTAGTGGCGCCGAGCACCACCACGTCACGCATCGGTTCGATCCCGTCGAGTTCGGTCAGCAGCGACGCCACGACCCGGTCGGTCACGCCGGAGTCGAAGCTCTGGCCACGCCGCGGCGCCAGCGCGTCGATCTCGTCGAGAAACACCAACGACGGCGCCGAGTCGCGCGCGCGCCGGAACAGTTCGCGAACCGCCTTTTCCGATGCGCCCACCCACTTGTCCATCAGCTCGGCACCCTTGACCGCGTGCACCGACAACCGCCCCGAACTGGCAAGCGCCCGCACCACGAACGTCTTGCCGCATCCGGGGGGCCCGTACAGCAGCACGCCGTGCGGGGGCTCGACGCCGAGGCGGGCGAACGTGTCGGGATGCTGCAGCGGCCACAACACCGCCTCTGTGAGCGCCTGTTTGACCTCGGCCATATCGCCGACGTCGTCGAGTGTCACCGCGCCGACCGATATCTCTTCGGTCGCCGACCTCGACAGCGGCCGGATCACCGTGAGCGCGCCGGTCAGGTCGTCCTGCGTCAGCGCCGGCGGTTTGCCGTCGGCGCTGGCCCGCGCCGCCGCCCGCAGTGCCGCCTCACGCACCAGCGCGGCCAGATCGGCGACCACGAAACCCGGTGTGCGTCCGGCGATCTCGTCGAGATTCAGCCCCACCGACGGCACCGACCGCAGCAGCACCTCCAGCAGCGCCTTGCGGGTGGCCCCGTCGGGCAGGCTCAGGCCCAGCTCGCGGTCGCACAGGTCGGGTGCCCGCAGCCTGGTGTCCAGCGCGTCAGGCACCGCCGACGTCGCGATGAACGCCACACCGGGGGTGGCCACCGCGGTGCGCAGCTCGGTGAGGATCAGCGTCGCGACCGGCTCGGCGGTCGCGGGCAGCAGCGCATCGATATCGGTGATCAGGAGCACGCCGCCGCCGTCGCGCACGGTGCTCACCGCGGAGGCGACGGTCTGCAGTCGATCCTGGGCCTGCAGCGCGCCGACCTCGGGACCGTCCAGCTCGACCAGCCGGCGTCCGGCGCAGACCGCGCGGACCAGGGTGGCCTTGCCGACACCGGCGGGTCCCGACACCAGTACACCGAGATTGGCGGTGGCGCCGAGTTTCTCGAGCAGCTGCGGCTCGTCGAGCGCCAGCTTCAGCCATTCGGTGAGCCGGCCGGCCTGCACGTGCGAGCCCTTGAGGTCGTCGAAGGTGATCGGCGGGGTGGCCGGCCATTCCCTGGGTTCCGTCACCGCCGGCATACCGATGATCGAGATTCGCCGGGCGGCAACGGGTTCGGGAGCGAGGCCGGTGCCCCAGCTGACCAGCGAATTGGGCTGCACGCTGACCGGGCCGGCAGGGTCGACACCCGTCACCGTCAGCAGTTCCGAGGTCCAGGTGATGCCGACCGCCGACGCCAGCGCCGCGCTGGCCTCCGACGTCGACGTGCCCGGGCCGAGATCGCGGGGCAGCAGCGACACCGTGTCGCCGACCGTCATCACCTTGCCGAGCAGGGCCTGGCGCAGCGTGGCCGACGACACCGACTGGGTGGCGAGGTTCGATCCGCTCAACGAAACCGACCGCGCGCCGTAAACCGTCACCGGGGCGACGATCACGCTGGTGTCCTCGCGAAGCCCGGCGTTGGACAACGTGACATCGTCAAGCAGCGCGGTGCCGGCCGGGGTGCCTTCCGGGGCCAGCCCGGCCACCGCCGCGGTGGTCCGCGAGCCGGTCAACGACACCGCATCCCATTCCCGAATACCAAGCGCTGCAATGGCTTCCGGATGCAGCCGGACTACGCCGCGGCGCGAGTCGAGCGCCGAGGTGTTGAGCCTGGCGGTGAGCGTCAGCTGTGTCGGCATGTCAGGCTCCCGGTCTGCGCAGTCCGAGCCGCAACATGGATCGGCGGTGCGGGTGAGCGCGGCGAATCGCCCGCCTGGTGGCGCGGCGCTCCTGTGGCTTGTCGTCCCAGGCCTCCGGATGCGCGGCGACCCAGCGCTTACTTCGGACGGCGAACGGGATATGTAGCACGTACGCAACGATGATCGCCATGATCACGACGTAGCCGTAGAAGATCGACGCGGCCACGCCGATCGCCAACAGCGCCAGCAGCGGAGCGACCATATTCGGCGGCACCGAGAAAGTGTGGATCTTTCTCATCGGAATGGCGCTGACCACCAACAGCGAGACGCCGATCATCCAGATGCAGACGGCCCATTCCGATGTCCACCAGCCGTCACCGAACTGCAGTTTGGCAGCGATCGGACCGATCGCGCCGATCGCACCGGCCGGGGCGGGCATGCCGACGAAGTACTCCTTCTCGTAGGCGGGCTGGTCCACGTCGAGCAGCGCATTGAACCGGGCCAGCCGCAACACGATGCACACCGCGTACAGCAGAACGACGATCCAGCCCACCCGTGAGGTCTCCAACAACGTGGCGTACACGATGAAGGCCGGTGCGACACCGAAATTCACGGCGTCGGCCAGCGAGTCGATTTCCTCGCCCATCTTCGACGTCGCGCCGAGCGCGCGGGCGATGCGGCCGTCGAGCGCGTCGAGGATCGCGGCGAGTGCGAGCAGCGCCATCGCCTCCGTCGGCCGCCCGTCGAGCGCGAACTTAACCGACGTCAACCCGAGGCAGATGGCCAGCACCGTCATCACGCTGGGCAGGAAACCGAGTCCGGCCGGGCGTTTACCGCGAGGTTTGATCATGGCAGTTCGGCCAACACGGTTTCGCCGCCGATCGCCCGCTGGCCGGTCTCGACGAGCACGGTGGCGCCGGCGGGCAAGTATGTGTCCAGGCGTGACCCGAACCGGATCAGCCCGTAGGTCGCGCCGAGTGTCAGCTTGTCGCCGGTCGTGGCGTCGCACACGATGCGGCGGGCCAGCAGCCCGGCGATCTGCACCACCGCGACGTCGACCCCGCCGGGCGTGCGGATCCACATGCTGTTGCGTTCGTTCTCCGCGCTGGCGCGGTCGCGGTCGGCCGAGCCGAACTCGCCGGCTCGGTACTCGACCGCCTTCACCTCCCCGGCGACCGGAACCCGCTGCACGTGCGCGTCGAAGAGCGACAAGAAGATGCTGACCCGCGTCATCGGGGTGTCGGGCAGGGCGAGCTCGGCAGGTGGGGTGGCGTGGTCGATAAGGGTGACCCGGCCGTCGGCCGGCGCGACGACCACACCCGGGCGGGTTGGCGGCACCCGCGGCGGGTGCCGGAAGAACAGCGCGCACGCTCCCGCGGCGGCCAGGCCGGCGTTGCGCAGCCACGGGTGACGGCGGCCGGCAGCGGCCAACCCGAGCCCGCCGGCGACGAACGGTAAACCGGCCGGATGCATCGGCGGAACGGTCGATCGGACCAGCTCAATCAGCCGCGGGGCTTCGGATTTGAGGTCATCGACGGGGGGTCGGGCGGGTCTGGCCATAGGTCCTGGATTCTACGGGTCACTAGCCGACCGACAGGTCCCACACCAGCACCTGCGAACCCGCGGGCACCTCGGCGACGTCTTCGTCGATTTCCAGCAGACAATTCGCCGACGCCAGCCAGCGCAGGTGATGCGACGCCGGCGGGCCGTAGCTGGTGACCTCGCCGCTCGTGGCGTCCAGCAGGCCGCGGCGGAACTGCCGCTTGCCACGCGGTGAGGTGAGCGACTCGGTCAGCAGCGCCGTCCGCCGCGGCCGGTCGGGCCGAGGCAGCCCCATGGCCGCGCGCAGCGGGGACCGGATGAACACCTCGAAGGACACCAGCGCGCTGACCGGGTTGCCGGGAAGCGTGACGATCGGGGTACCGGCGGCGTGTCCCGACCCCTGCGGCATACCGGGCTGCATGGCGACCTTGACGAAGTCGACCTGCCCGCCGAGCGCGTCCTTGACCACCTCGTAGGCGCCGGCGCTGACACCGCCGGTGGTGATGATCAGGTCGGCCTGTCCGGCGTAGCGGTCCAGCATCAGGCGGAACTGCTCGACGTCGTCCCCGGCCATCGGCGCCGCCACCACGTGCGCGCCGGCCTCGCGGATCGCGGCGGCGAGCATCACCGCGTTGGACTCATAGATCTGGCCGGGCTGCAGCGGCGTGCCGGGGGCCACCAGCTCCGAGCCGGTCGAGGTCACCAGCACCCGCTGGCGTGGAATCACCGTCAGTTCACTGGTGCCCAGCGCGGCGGCCAGGCCCAGCGCCGCGGGTGTGACGACCTGTCCCGCATGCAGCACGGTGGTGCCCGCGGTGACGTCCTCTCCGGCGCGGCGGATGTGCTGGCCGGGTTTGGCGGTCGCACGGATGGCGACGGTGTCGGTGGCGCCATCCGTGGCTTCCACCGGCACCACGGCGGTGGCCTCGGCCGGTACCGGCGCGCCCGTCATAATCCGGTGTGCAACACCGGGTTTCAGCGCGAGTTCGTCGGTGCGGCCGGCGGGGATGTCCTCTGCGACGGGCAGCATCACCGGGTGCTCCGGGGTGGCCCCGGCGACGTCGTCGGCGATGACGGCGTAACCGTCCATCGCGGAGTTGTCGAAGCCGGGCAGCGACAGCGGCGCTACCACATCGTCGGCGAGCACCAGGCCCAGCGTGTCGGCAAGCGGAAGGGTGACCGGCGGGCGCGGTGTGATCAGGTCGGCGACGACGCGCCGGTGGTCCTCGACGGAACGCATGGGGCCATTAGACCGGATAGGTGACCGGTCAACTCCTCGGAGACGGTCCAGAGCCGGCGCTGGATTTCCTCGTTGTGCGACTGTGCGCTGGACTCAACGAGTTTCGGGTGACCCCGCTGTTCACCGATGCCGTCGGGGCCGTAGTACTGGGCATTTCGCACGTCGGGGTCGGTCGCGGCCCGCAGCGTCGGCTCCGCGCCCATCGGGGGCTCCGGGTCACCAGCGACGACACGAATTCCACCGCCGGCCGGATCAATCCGGGCAGATCGCGGGTCAGCTCGGTATTCGCACTCCCGGGGTGCGCCGCCACCGCGATTGTCGGTACGCCCTTGGCGGCCAGTCGCCGGGCCAGCTCGTAGGTAAACAGCAGGTTGGCCAGCTTCGACTGGGCGTAGGCGAAGGTGCGGTTGTAGCCGCGCTCCCACTGCAGGTCGTCGAAGCGGATCCTGTCTCCGCGGTGGCCTTGGCTGCTGATCGTCACCACCCGAGAGCCTACGACGGGAAGCACGTTCTCTAGCACCTGACCAGTGAGCGCGAAGTGGCCGAGGTGGTTGGTGCCGAACTGCAGTTCGAAGCCGTCCTTGGTGGTGCCGCGCGGCGTCATCATCACGCCGGCGTTGTTGATCAGCAGGTCGATGCGCGGGTAGGCGGCGCGCAGGTCGTTGGATGCGTTGCGGATCGAGTCCAGCGACGTCAGGTCGAGCTCTCGAAGCGTGACGTCGGCGTTGGGGCTCTGGGCGGCGGTGCGCGCCGCGGCGTCTTTCCCTTTGTCGAGATTGCGCACCGCCAGCACGACGTGTGCGCCCCGCTCGGCGAGGACGGCGGCGGCTTCGTAGCCGATGCCGGTATTGGAGCCCGTGATGACGGCCACCCTGCCGGATTGATCGGGGACATCGGCAGCGGTCCATTTGGTCATGATCGAAACGATACCTACGCGTCTGCTGGACGCCGGGGGGTTGGCAGAGCAATGTGGGAGCGATGCGAGCAATTGCGGCACTGCTGGTGGCCTGCCTGATGGCCGTGGCCGGCTGCGCGTCTGGATCCGAACCGGCCGATGTGGATGCGCTTTCGTCCTGGAACGACAGTCTCGCCAAGAAATCCATCACCGAGTTCGTCGACCGCGTGACAACCCCGGACACACCGGACTTCGTGCCCGAGACCGAGCGCGTCGCGGTGTTCGACAACGACGGCACGCTGTGGACCGAAGCCCCGGTGCCGTTCCAGGCGGCGTTCGTCTTCGACGAACTGAAACGCCGCGCCCCGTCCGAGCCGGCGCTGGCCGCCGACCCGATGGTGCAGGCGGCGTTGAAGGATGACGTCGCGACCCTGCTCGCCGGTGACCGGCACGAAGGGCTGCTGCGGGTGCTGGCTTTGACCCATACCGGCATGACGACCGACGAGTTCAGCGAGCGGGTCTCGGCATGGATGTCCACCGCCAAGCATCCCCGCTTCGACCGCCCCTATGACCAGCTCACCTACGAACCACAGCAGCAGCTATTGAATTATTTGCGGGACAACGGTTTTCGCACCTACATCGTCTCCGGCGGCGGCGCCGACTTCATGCGGGTGTTCTCCGACCGGGTGTATGGGATCCCGCCCGAGCAGATTGTCGGCTCGACCGGCACCACCAGGTATGAAATGCGTGACGGCGCACCGGTTCTCGTCAAGACCATGGACTACGTGTTCGTCGACGACAAGGCGGGCAAACCGTCCGGCATCCACGAATTCATCGCCCGGCGCCCGATCCTGTGTGTCGGCAACAGCGACGGTGACCAGGCGATGCTCGAGTACACCACGATCGACAATCCGAGTCCGAGCCTCGGAGTGCTCATCCACCACACCGACGCCGAGCGGGAGTACGCCTATGATGCCCATCCGCCTGCGTCGGGGAAGCTGGTGACCGCGCTGCAGGAGGCCGGGCCGCGGGGGTGGACCGTGGTGGACATGAAAGCGGACTGGAACACGGTTTTCGGCGATTGACGGTGGATACCTCCCTGACACTCACCGAACCGGCGCACCCGCCGAGCCGCAAGGCGCCGCTGGTGTGGGCGCTGGGTGCCGCCATCCCCTGGTTGATGCTGGCGGTCGGACAGCTCATCTGGTTCGCGGTCGATCCGAGGATGCCGTGGCTGCACGCGGCGGCGGCGGTCGCGACCGTGCTCGGGGCGGCGGTGTTCGTCTTCGTGGTGCCGCTGTGGCGTTACCGAGTACACCGCTGGGATATCGGCCCACAGGCGGTGTACACCCGGTCGGGCTGGCTGGTGCAGGAACGCCGCATCGCCCCGATATCGCGGGTGCAGACCGTCGACACCTACCGGGGGCCGCTGGACCGGCTGTTCGGCCTGGCCAATGTCACGGTGACGACGGCGTCATCGGCGGGTGCGGTGCGCATCGTCGCGCTGGACTCCGATGTCGCCGACCGGATCGCCGCGCAACTGACCGACATCGCCGCGATCGGCGACCAGGATGCGACGTGACCGCGCCGGCCCAGCAATGGCAGCGGCTCAGCCCCCGGATGCTGCTGGTGCACCCAGTCCACGAGGTGCTGCGCCAGATCCCGCTGCTGATCGGTTCGATCGTGTTGGGCTCGGCCACCGACAACCCGTTGTGGGCGTTCGGCGCGCTGGGATTGACGGTCGGGTTCGGTGTGGCCCGGTGGTTCACCACCACCTACCGGATCGAGCCCGGCGAGGTCCAGCTGCGGGCCGGCGTGCTGCAGCGCAAGGAGTTGTCGGTGCCGCGCAACAGGATTCGCACGGTGTCGACCGACGCCCGGCTGCTGCACCGGCTCCTGGGCCTGACCGTGTTGCGGGTCAGCACTGGGCAGGAGGCCAGGGGCGACGCCGAATTCGCGTTGGACGCGGTGCAGGCCGACCAGGTGCCGCGGTTGCGCGCCATCCTGCTTTCCGACTCGCTGGCCGCCGACGCCGCCGAGGATGCCCGACCCACGGGCCGGGTGCTGGCCCGCTGGCAGCCGTCCTGGCTGCGCTACAGCCCGCTGAGTTTCACCGGGCTGGCCATGATCGTGGCCGCCGTCGGGCTGGCCTATCAGGCGGGAGCCGGTGCGGTGCTAGAGAATTCGCGTGTCGCGCAGTCGGGGCTGGATGCCGCGCAGCGCTTCGGTGTCGCCGCCAGCGTTGCCGTCGGCGTTGTCGTGCTGCTGGCCGCCTCGGTCGTATTGAGCGTGCTGCGATCGCTGGTCACGTTCGGAAACCTGGTGCTGCGCCGGGATGCCGACGCCTTGCATCTCGAGCACGGCCTGCTGCGGCGGCGCGAGCACACATTTGACATGCGCAGGCTGCGCGGCGGGACGCTGCGCGAACCGCTGCTGGTGCGCCTGTTCGGCGGCGCCCGGCTGGACGCGGTGATGACCGGTGTCAACGGGGCCGGCGAGGCGTCGCTGCTGCTGCCGCCGTGCCCGGCGCAGACCGCCCGGACGGTGCTGGCGGAACTGATCGCCCGGCCCGACGCGGTGACCGGGCCGCTGCGTGGGCACGGACCGGTGGCCACCCGCAGGCGCTGGACGCGGGCGCTGATCCTGCCGGCGATTCTCGGGGTGGCACTGGTCGTAGCGACGATTTTCGTCGCGGTGCCGGTCTGGGTGTGGCCGGTCTGGGCGGTGCTGACCGTGTGCTGCGCGCTGCTGGCGGCCGACCGGTCCCGGTCGCTCGGCCATCGGGTGGGAGACGGCTGGCTCGTCGCGCGCGCCGGCAGCCTGGAGCGTCGCCGCGACTGCATCGCCGCCGCCGGGATCATCGGCTGGACGGTGCGAGAGACGTTCTTTCAGCGCCGCGCGGGTGTGGCGACGCTGATCGCGGCCACCGCGGCGGGTGTCAAGAGCTACCAGGTGATCGACGTCCCGGCCGAGATGGCGTGGTCGGTCGCCGCGGCGGCCTCGCCGTGGGTTGCCGACAACGAGTGGGCCCGCGCATAGCCGTCCGATTTGCGTTGAATCGTTTGCCGTTTACTGTCGCACCATGGCTGTCGGTGGAGTGCTGTTCGACATCGATGGTGTCCTGGTGACCTCGTGGAAACCCATTCCCGGTGCGGCCGATACGCTGCAAGTGCTGGCGGACAACCAGATTGCGCGCTCGTATCTGACCAACACCACCACCCGCACCCGCGTGCAGATCGCCGATCTGCTGACCGACGCCGGCATGGACGTCAGCTCCGACGAGGTGATCACGGCGGCGGTGCTGACGGCCGACTATGTCCGCAGTCGCTATCCGGACGCACGCTGTTTCCTGGTCAACAGCGGCGAGATCGCCGAGGACATGCCCGGCATCGACATCGTCTACTCCAGCGCGTTCGATGACGGCACGGTTCCCGAGACCCCGGACGTCGTCCTGCTGGGCGGCGCCGGACCCGAGTACAACCACCTGACGCTGAGCCGCGTCTACGACTGGATGGCGCAGGGCGTGCCGGTGGTGGCCATGCACCGCAGCACGGCGTGGAACACCACCGAGGGCCTGCGCATCGACACCGGCATGTACCTGATCGGCATGGAGGAGACCTCAGGCCGGCAGGCCACCGCCGTCGGCAAGCCCGCCCCGGCAGGCTTTCTCGCCGCGGCGAGCCGACTCGGCGTCGACCCCGACGAGATGTACATGGTCGGTGACGACCTCAACAACGACGTCCTGGCCGCGCAGGTGACCGGGATGATCGGCGTGCTGGTGCGCACCGGCAAGTTCCGCCAGGACACGCTCGACCGGTGGGCCGCGGACGAATTCGCCATGCAGCCCAACCATGTCATCGACTCGGTGGCCGACCTGCCGGAGCTGTTGGGGCTATAGCGGTGCGATGAGTTCTGGCCGCAACGACGGTCAGTACCGGCGTGACTGAAGAAACGATGAGCGCCACCACGACCGTCAACGCACCCGCCCAAACCGTTTTCGACGTGCTGGCGGACCCGTCAACGCATGCGGCGATCGACGGCACCGGTTGGGTGCGGGAATCTCTGGACGGGGTGCGCCTGACCGAAACGGGTCAGGTCTTCCGCATGGCGATGTATCACGACAACCACCCCGACAAGGACTACGAGATGGTCAACAAGGTCGTCGTGTACGACCCGCCACACGCCATCGCCTGGGAGCCGGGCCAAGATTCTGCGGGCGATAGCAACCTACAGTTCGGGGGCTGGATCTGGCGTTACGACCTGAAGCCGGTCGGTCAGTCCGAGACCGAGGTCACGCTGTCCTACGACTGGTCGGCAGTGCCGCAACATCTGCGCGAGCACATTCCGTTCCCACCGTTCGACCACGAGCACCTGGACAACTCGGTGAAGCATCTGGCCGAGCTTGCCGAGCGTGCGCGCTCAGCCCGGCTATAGCTCGCGCACCGCGTCGATGCGGGCCTTGAGCTGATCCGTCGTCGCTGCGGCCACCGGCGGGCCGTCGCAGACCCGGCGCAGCTCGTCGTGAATCCAGCCGTGCGGCTTGCCGGTGCGGCGATGGGCGATCGACACCAGCGCATTGAGCTCGCGACGAAATTCGCGCAGCTGCCCGTGCGTCGATACCCGCTCGGTTTCGCCGCTGGCCGTGCGCTTCTCGAGCTGTTCGTGAACCGCTCATTGCGGTCATCGTCGATCATATCGGCCAGCTGGGCGAAGCCTTCGAAGTAGTGTCCCTGCGGTGCGTCGGGAGCAAACAACTCAAGCTGGACGTAGGGGAGCGATAGGCACCCATAGATTGTGCAAACTCGCCGCGCTGTGAACATCGGCGTGAGAGGCTCTCCCGCATTATTCGAAAGCGCGCGCCGATCAGGAGAAACAGTGGGATGGCTACATGGCACAAGCGGCTAGTGCCCGCGATCGCAGCTACGTCTTTGATGCTGGGGACCGGAACGGTGGCCACCGCGGTGAGCGCCGCCGAGGAAGCGGTGTTGATCCCGGGAGCTACTGTCTTCAAGCAGATCAATCCGCTGTATCCGATTCTCGCCAACACCTATCCGGTTATCGGCATCAACTTCCACGACGACGATGACCCGCAGGTGGTCGACTACTCGCAAAATGCTCTTGCCGCTGACCACGCCATCCTGGACGGCGTGGAGCAAGCGGACATCGCTGTTCGCGAGACCGACGGCAAAGTTGTGGTCATCGGCGAATCGATGGGAAGCATGGTTGCGTCGAGGCTCGCAGTGGAGCTGGCCAACAGGCCTGATGCCCCCTCGACAAACGACATCAGGTTCGTCTTGATCGCTCCGCCGGAAGCAGGCGTCGCCGAATACTTCAAGGAGGGCACCTACATCCCCCTCTTGAATTACCGGATCAGCCGCGTTCCGGAGTCTCCCTACGACACCACGATCGTGATCGGTGAATACGACGGCTGGGCCGATCCGCCCGATCGTCCGTGGAACCTGGTGTCGCTCGCCAACGCGGTGCTGGGCATGGCTTACGTTCATGGCCCGCCAATTGCGGCTGCTGATCCAGCCGACGTGCCCCGCCAGAACACGACGGTCGAGTCGAACTCGCAGAACGGCACGGTCACCACTCATCTCGTACCGACCGAGAACCTCCCGCTGACGCAGCCGTTTCGTGATGTCGGCATGCCCGACAAGGTCGTGGACAAGGCCGATCAGGTTCTTCGTCCTGTCGTCGATGCCGGATACCGTCGCCACGACGAACCCGACGACCCTCGCCCGTATCTGTCCGAGGGCAAGATCCACCGCAACGTTCAGGGTCAGCAGCAGGTCCGGGAACTGTGGCGAGAGCGTCCCGAGGAGAGCCGGGACGACCCTCAGGACCGGGGTGAGAACCGCAGCGAACAGCGTCACGACAGACGAGATGACCGCTTGGACCGGGTAGAGCGAGGCTTGCAGCAGTTGAAGAAACATAGAGCAGAACGGCAGGCGGAACGGGAGAAGCGTCGCGGGTGATTGGCCACGGTGAGCTTCTTCACCGTGCCGTCGGCCAACAGCTCCGAGGCGACCCGCAGGGCAAACGCCGTCTTGCCCGATCCAGGGTGACGGCAAGGAAGTCCTGCGGTTTGGCGGCAGATACCGCACCAATGCCCGACGCTGCCAGCCCTACAAAGTCTGGGTGCTGCATCCGCCCGCACCCGAGACTCCTCACTGAACGAGGTGCAGTCTAGCGCAAGGGATTACAGGGGCGCATCTTGCCAGCTGTGTTACTCGACGAAGAAGTTGTCGTTCTTGATGAACCATTCTCGGCGTTCCTCGTCGGTCAGGTCCGCCAAGTGCGCAAAGCCCTCGAAGTAGTGCTCGCGCGGCGCTCCGGGAGCAAACAGCATCAAGATCGACGCGGGCGCGTCGGCCTCGTTGCGGAAGCCGTGGATGCCGCCGGGTGGTACGTAGAAGAAGTCGTTGGGGTGCCCGTCGATCCAGTCGGTGCCGTCGTAGAGCTTGATCGTCCCCGACAAGACGAAGAACGCCTCGGACATCGCCCGGTGGAAGTGCGGCCCAGGGCCGCCGCCTGCGGGTCCGATGTCGACGCGGTAGAGGCCGTAGTCGCCGTCGGTCTTCTGCTGGTTGGCCAGATAGTGATACTTGATGAGGCCGAACGAGTCGTAGTCCGGCGGCTCAGTGCCTCGCCGAAGCCAGGCACTGACCTCCGGTTCGTCTTTGGTGTACCGGGCCGGCGGATAGGGCGGCACAACGAGTGACATCCCTACCCACACTGCCACATTCAGTCGACGGGATACACCACGCTGGTCAGCTCCTCGGACACCGTCCACAGCCGGCGCTGCGCGTCCACGTCGTGTGACTGCCGACTCGATACCACGACCTTCGGGTAGCCCCGTTGTTCGGCGAATCCGTCCGGCCCGAAGTACTGCCCGCCGAGCACGCCGGGATCGGTGGCCGCCCGCAACGTCGGCAGCGCACCCATGTCGGGGTTCTGGAAGAGCGGTTCGACCAGCCGCGTCGCGGCCCCAACCAGTCGCGGCAGATTGCGGGTCAGTTCGGTCCTCGACCCGCCGGGGTGCGCGGCGACGGCGACGGTGTTGGTGCCCGTCAACCGCCGCTGCAGCTCGTAGGTGAACATCAGGTTGGCGAGCTTGGCCTGCCCGTAGGCGCCGACCCGGCTGTAGCTGCGTTCCCATTGGAGGTCGTCGAAGCGGATTCCGCGGCGGGCGAAGCGATGGCCCACACTGCTGACGGTCACCACGCGCGAACCCGTCGCCGCCAGCACCCGATCGAGCAGCAGCCCGGTGAACGCAAAATGGCCCAAATGGTTGGTGCCGAACTGCAATTCGAAGCCGTCCTTGGTCGTCGACCTTGGCGTGAACATCACGCCGGCGTTGTTGATCAGCAGGTCGATGGCGTCGTGGCGGGACTTCAGTTCCTCGGCGGCGGCGCGGACCGACTCCAGCGAGCTGAGGTCGAGCTCCTGCACAGTGACGTCGGCGCCGGGAGTGGCATTGGTGATGCGGTCGGCGGCCTCCTTGCCCTTGTCGATGTTGCGCACGGCGAGCACGACGTGCGCGCCTTTTCCGGCGAGCGCGGCGGCGGTCTCGTAGCCGAGCCCGGTGTTGGCGCCGGTGATGACTGCGGTGCGGCCGGTCTGATCCGGAATGTCGGCGGTGGTCCACTTGGTCATGGGAATCTCCTAGTATGGTGTAAACGGAGCGGACGCCCCGGTTGATGACTGACTATACGGAACGCTCGCCCCGCTTTGTCAATTCCCGAGGTGGTGTGATTTGGCTCAACCCGACCGGCCGCTGCGTGCGGACGCGGCCCGCAACCGCGCCCGCGTGCTGGAGGTCGCCTACGACACCTTCGCGGCGGAGGGGCTCTCCGTGCCGATCGACGAGATCGCCCGGCGGGCCGGCGTGGGGGCGGGAACGGTCTACCGGCATTTCCCGGCCAAGGAAGACCTGTTTCGGGCCGTGGTGGAGGACCGGATTCAGCGCATCATCGACGAGGGCCGTTCCCTGCTGGACACGGAGAAACCGGGCGAGGCGCTGTTCGCGTTCATGCGGTCGATGGTGCTTGGGTGGGGTGCGACGGACCGTGGACTGGCGGACGCGCTCGCTGGATTCGGAATCGACGTCGAGACCGCGATGCCCGAGGCCGAAGGCGCCTTCCTTGGCCTGCTCGCCGACCTGCTGCAAGCCGCCCAGAAAGCCGGCACCGTGCGGCGTGATGTCGACGTGGCAGACGTGAAGGCAATCCTGGTTGGAAGCCAGGCGATGCAGGCCTACAACCCCGAGGCGGCCGAGCGGCTCACCGGCGTCATCCTTGACGGCCTTCGGGCCGGTTGAGCGACCTTGCACTCTCCCTGGTCGAGTGCTAAGAATGCAGTTGGCACTCGCGACCGGTGAGTGCTAGGTCGGGACGGTGAGACCGAGCCGCACAGCTCATGGTCGTCCGTCGCGGGCACTGCACCCGACCAACAAGACGTGCATCCCCAATCCGGAGGAAACACTTCGCAATGGCCAAGACAATTGCGTACGACGAAGAGGCCCGCCGCGGCCTCGAGCGGGGTCTGAACGCCCTCGCCGACGCGGTAAGGGTGACGTTGGGTCCCAAGGGCCGCAACGTCGTCCTGGAGAAGAAGTGGGGCGCCCCCACGATCACCAACGACGGTGTGTCCATCGCCAAGGAGATCGACCTGGAGGACCCGTACGAGAAGATCGGCGCTGAGCTGGTCAAGGAAGTCGCCAAGAAGACCGACGATGTCGCCGGCGACGGCACCACCACCGCCACCGTGCTGGCCCAGGCGCTCGTTCGCGAGGGTCTGCGCAACGTCGCGGCCGGCGCCAACCCGCTCGCCCTGAAGCGCGGCATCGAGAAGGCAGTGGAGAAGATCACCGAGACGCTGCTCAAGTCGGCCAAGGAGGTCGAGACCAAGGAACAGATCGCTGCCACCGCCGCCATCTCGGCCGGTGACACCCAGATCGGTGAGCTGATCGCCGAGGCCATGGACAAGGTCGGCAACGAGGGTGTCATCACCGTCGAGGAGTCCAACACCTTCGGCCTGCAGCTCGAGCTCACCGAGGGCATGCGGTTCGACAAGGGTTACATCTCGGGCTACTTCGTCACCGACGCCGAGCGGCAGGAAGCGGTCCTCGAGGACCCGTACATCCTGCTGGTCAGCTCCAAGATCTCGACCGTCAAGGATCTGCTGCCGCTGCTGGAGAAGGTCATCCAGTCCGGTAAGCCGCTGCTGATCATCGCCGAGGACGTCGAGGGCGAGGCGCTGTCCACCCTGGTCGTCAACAAGATCCGCGGCACCTTCAAGTCTGTGGCCGTCAAGGCTCCGGGCTTTGGTGACCGCCGCAAGGCGATGCTGCAGGACATGGCCATCCTCACCGGTGGTCAGGTCGTCAGCGAGGAGGTCGGCCTGTCGCTGGAGACCGCCGACGTTTCGCTCCTGGGCAGCGCCCGCAAGGTCGTCATCACCAAGGACGAGACGACCATCGTCGAGGGTGCCGGTGACAGCGAGGCGATCGCGGGCCGGGTGGCCCAGATCCGCAGCGAGATCGAGAACAGCGACTCCGACTACGACCGCGAGAAGCTGCAGGAGCGCCTGGCCAAGTTGGCCGGCGGTGTTGCGGTGATCAAGGCCGGCGCCGCCACCGAGGTGGAGCTCAAGGAGCGCAAGCACCGCATCGAGGACGCGGTGCGCAACGCCAAGGCGGCCGTCGAGGAGGGCATCGTCGCCGGTGGCGGCGTGGCCCTGCTGCAGTCCGCCCCGACGCTGGACGAGCTGAAGTTGTCCGGTGACGAGGCCACCGGCGCCAACATCGTCCGCGTGGCGCTCGAGGCCCCGCTGAAGCAGATCGCCTTCAACTCCGGTCTGGAGCCGGGCGTCGTCGCCGAGAAGGTCCGCAACCTTCCGGCCGGCCACGGCCTGAACGCCCAGACCAATGAGTACGAGGATCTGCTGAAGGCCGGCGTGGCCGACCCGGTCAAGGTCACCCGCTCGGCGCTGCAGAACGCGGCGTCGATCGCGGCGCTGTTCCTGACCACCGAGGCGGTCGTCGCCGACAAGCCGGAGAAGGCGCCCGCTGGTGCGGCCGACCCGACCGGTGGCATGGGCGGCATGGACTTCTAAGTCCTCTCGCACGACGGGGCCCGGCTTGCTTCGGCAGGTCGGGCCTTGTCGTAGCCGCCGACTGTGTGGGACATGTGCGTGATTTCGGCGATTCGTCGACCACAACCCACACAGTCGGCGTGAGTAAGCCTGTGGATAACTCCATGCGGGCGACCGGTCGCTGTCGGATGCGGCGGCCAGAGTCCGGGCATGGATGACCGGCCATTTCTCGGAAGGCAGGCGGTACGTGGCGGTCGCTTGACGACCTATCAACTCCGCACGCGGTATCGCGCCGTCTACCGCAACGTGTATGTACCAAATGATGCGACGCTGACGGCAGCTTCGCGTGCCCGAGCCGCGTGGCTGTGGGCCGGCGGCGACGCCGTACTCGCCGGCATCTCGGCTGCTGCTGTGCTCGGCACCAAGTGGCTCGACGGGGGCGAGCCCGCCGAACTCATTCGGAGTGACCGGCATTGTCCGGCGGGTGTCGTCGTACGCTCCTGGCATCTGTCGCCTGACGAGCTGTGCTTCATCGGCGGCATGCGTGCCACGACGCCAGCCCGCACCGCTTTCGACGTCGGCCGGATGCTGCCGCAGAATCGCGCCGTCCCAATCATGGACGCCTTGATGAAGGCCACCAACGTCAAGCCCGCCGATGTCTTGATGGTGGCCGATGCCAGGCCGGGTTGCCGTGGAGTGCAACGCCTTCGGGCCGCGGTTGAAT
Organism: uncultured Actinomycetota bacterium; assembly: GCA_963799495.1. GTDB lineage: Bacteria > Actinomycetota > Actinomycetes > Mycobacteriales > Mycobacteriaceae > Mycobacterium. The sequence continues at coordinate 210,730 of CAWCXH010000006.1, read as the reverse complement.
TGGCGGACCAAGGAGCCGAGTCGCCTCAGGAAAGCCGAGTTCGGTTGCTGTTGGTGAAAGCGGGCCTGCCCAAGCCGGAGACTCAGATCGAGTTCCGGGACCGTTATGGTGCGGTATATATACGCGTCGACATGGGGTGGCGCCAGTGGAAGGTGGCCGTGGAGTACGACGGTGTACAGCACTGGACGGACCGGCGTCAGCGATCGTGGGACATCGACCGGATTGCAATGCTCGAAGCAATGGGATGGGTCGTCGTCCGGGTCAGCGCTGAAATGCTGTCGCGGCCGCACGTCATCGTCGAGCGGGTGAAAGCAAGACTGCGCGCAGCGGGCTGCCCTATCTGATTCGAGTGTGGGCCTTGTGTTTGGTTATTCGCCGAATCCTCGACCACAACCCGCACAGTGGCGCCCGCTAGGTTCGCCCGCGAGTTGGCCCGGTGCGACCCGTTGCGTCATGAGTGCGACGGCTCCGGTTGGCGGCCGCGCACCAGCTTGCCGGGCCGCGCCACTGTGGGCCTGCCGTTCTCGGCGATGATCTCGCCGGAGACGATCGTCGCGACGTAGCCGTCGGCGGTCTGGTCCAGCCGACGTCCACCGGCCGGCAGGTCATAGGTGATGACGGGCTTGTGCAGGCGCAGCGCGGCGTGGTCGATCACGTTGAGGTCGGCCTTGTAGCCGGCCGCGATGCGACCCCGGTCGGAGAGGCCCGCGACCCGGGCCGGCACCGACGTGAGCTCACGTACCGCCTCGGCGACGCTCAGACGACCGGCCGCCCGGTCGCGCGCCCAGTGCGCGAGCAGAAACGTCGGAAAGCTTGCGTCGCAGATCATTCCGTAATGCGCGCCGCCGTCGCCGAGGCCGAGCACCACGTCATCGCGACGCATCAGCTCACCGACGGTGTCCAACGAGTTGTTCTGGTAGTTGCCGAGTGCGATCAACAGCATGGCGTGGCCGTCGTCGTCGAGCAGTCGGTCGTAGGCCTCCTCCATCGGGCTGACCCCGCGGGCCCGCGCCCGGGCGGCGACGGAAGTCGACGCGTCCGGCTCGTAATCCGGGTCGTCGCCAAGCGGGAAGATCCAGTCCCACGCCTGCGTCATGAACATCAACGGATGGCCGCCGTCGGCCGGCTTGTCCGCGAGAATGCGGGCCCGCACTTCTGGCTTGCGCATCTCGGCGACCCGCTCGGCCAGCGGCAGGTCCGCGATCGCACGATAGCTCGGGTACGTCACGAACGGACTGCCGGACAACTCGAGGCCGATGACCATGCCTATCGGCCGGGGAAATGCCTGAGCAGTGACGTCGGCGCCCGCGACGTTGAACTTCTCGACCAGTGCCATCGCTTCGGGCCACAGTGGATCACCGGCGTTGCCCGTCAACAGCGAGAACGTGACCGGGAGCGCGAGATCCTGGCCGACTTCGAACACCTCTCGCAGCACCGACTCGTAGCCGCCGGCGGGGATATCGGGCACGAACTGCAGAAGACCGCCGCCGGCGTCGGCGACCCCGCCCGCGATCGCGGCGATCTCGTCCTGGCCGGCGCCGTAGGTCGGAATGGGCGAACCACTCTCGGTCTTGTGCAACACGAACCGCGACGACGCGAAGCCCAGCGCGCCGGCCTCGATGGCCTCGGCGGCCAGCGCGCGCATCCGTTGGAGGTCCTCGGCCGTGGCGGGCTCGCGGTCGGCGCCGCGCTGCCCCATCACGTACACCCGCAGCGGCGAATGCGGCAGATAGGCGGCGACATCGATATCGCGTCGTCGCGACTCCAGGGCATCGAGGTATTCGGGGAACGTCTCCCAGTCCCACGCCAGCCCGTCGACCATCACGACGCCGGGGATGTCCTCGACACCGGCCATCACGTCCACGAGCATGTCGTGATCGGCGGCCCGGCAGGGGGCGAAGCCGACGCCGCAGTTGCCCATCACCGCCGTCGTCACACCGTGGGCGGATGACGGTGTCATGCGGTCCGACCAGATCGCCTGGCCGTCGTAGTGGGTATGCAGATCGACGAAGCCCGGCGCGACGAGCAGACCGGTTGCATCGATCTCCCGGACGGCGTCGTCGTCAACCGTGCCGACCGCCGCGATGACACCGTCGGAGACGGCGACGTCGCCGGTGTACGGGTCGCCGCCGAGGCCGTCAACGATGGTGCCGTTGCGGATGACGAGTTCGAATGTCATCCCTCGAATCTACGATGAGCCCCGTGATAGACCACTTCGGAATCAACTGCGGCGACTACGCGAAGTCAAAAGAGTTCTACGACACGGTCCTCGGCGTGCTGGGTTACACGCGGCAGATGGACTACGAGGTCGCGATCGGCTACGGCAAGGACGGCTTTCCACACTTCTGGATCGCCGACGGCACCCAGATGGGACCCAATCGCGAGATTCACGTGGCGTTCCAGGCCGCCGACACCGACGCCGTGCACGCGTTCTACGACACCGCGCTCAAGCTGGGCGCCGAGTCGCTGCACGCGCCGCGGCTGTGGCCGGAGTATCACCCCGGCTACTTCGGCGCGTTCGTCCGCGACCCGGACGGCAACAATGTCGAGGCCGTCTTTCACGGCGCCGCGCCGAGCGACCCGGCGTAGCCGTCGCGCAGCGACTCCCAGCCGTGGTCGAGCGCGTCGGGTCCGACGACGCGCGACGAAACGGTGCCCGCCAGGGTGCCGTCCAGCACGTCGAGGCAGACGTGCCAACCGGCGGCATTGCCTGCGGCCATATCCCGGTCGCCCATGGTCTGCTCCAGCGTCAGCCGGCACCCCGTCGCCGTCGGCGCCAGCCGCCAGCGCACCACGTCGTCGCCCCACCGGTGCACCAGCTCATGCGGGGGGTCGACGGAAACGACGTCGCCGGCAACCGGCTCGTCGTCTGGGTTCTCGCGGACCTGCCGCGGCCCGACGGCGTCGAAGGTCCGGTCCGGGACGACGGGCGACCACCGGCGTAGCCGGTCGGGGTCGGTGAGCCACGGCCAGACCTGCTCGACGGGATGGGTGAAATCGCGTGCAAGCGTCAAAACCCAGCTGTCGTCGCGGTTTTCGAGCGTGCCCTGTAGTGGATGTGTCATGACTGCTCCTCGTCGATGAGTTGGGAGAGACGGTCCAGGCCGGCGGACCACTTCCGGTGATAAGGCGTGACCCACGCCAGCACCGCCGGCAGCGGGTCCTCGGCCAGCCGGTAGATGCGCCGCTTGCCGTCGACCTGCACGTCGACCGTGCCGGCGTCCCGCAGTACCCCCAGATGCTTGGACACCAAGGGCTGCGAAATCCGGAGCCGCTCAACGAGAGTGCCGACATCGGCGGCGCCGTCGCGCAGCGTGTCCAGGATGCGCCGCCGGGTCGGGTCGGCGATCACCGCGAATGCGTCCACCACTTCATATCACCACTAATTCATATAACTGTCAAGGCATGTGTGCCTGCCTGTAGCGTCGACGGAATGGTTGACTCTGATGTGGCGGCGGTCCGCGAACTGCTGCGCGACTCCTTTACCAGGCTGATCGAGCACGTCGAGGACCTCACCGATGACTTGACCGACGAGATCTCGTTCTTCCGTCCCACGAGGTCCGCCAACAGCATTGCGTGGCTGATCTGGCACAGCGCCCGCATACAGGACGCGCAACTGTGCGATATCGCCGGCGTCGAGCAGGTGTGGACACGCGACGGCTGGGTCGACCGGTTCGGCCTCGACCTGCCGCGCGACTCACACGGCTACGGCCACAGCGCCGACGACGTCGGCAAGGTGCGGGCACCCGCGGATCTGCTGGCGGGCTACTACCACGGCGTGCACAAGGTGACGCTGGAGTACATCGCCTCGGTGACGACCGACGACCTCAGCCGCATCGTCGATGAGCGCTGGAACCCGCCGGTGACCGCCAGCGCTCGACTGGTCAGCATCATCGACGACTGCGCCCAACACCTGGGCCAGGCCGCCTATGTGCGGGGCATCGCCCGCTGACTTGACGGGTGTCAAACCCGGTGCGATCCAGACCATAGCCGGTGGTTAAATGGGTCCATGACCGCGACGCCCGAAGTTGACCTGCCCAGCCCGTTCACCGGGACCAGCACCATCCGCAATCCCGCGACCGGCGCGGTCGCCGGCGAGGTGCGCTGGACCGACCCCGCCGACGTGCCGCGGATGGCCGCAGGTCTGCGGGAGGCGCAGAAGGAGTGGGAGGCTCGCGGCGCCGGGGGGCGCGCCAAAGTGCTGGCCCGCTACGCGGTCTGGCTCGGCGAGCACCGCGACGAGATCGAATCGCTGCTGATCAAGGAGACCGGCAAGTCGGCCTCCGACGCAGCCCAAGAGGTGCCGCTGCTGATCATGATCGCCTCGTACTACATCAAGACCATGGAGAAGGCGCTGGCGCCCGAGACCCGGCCGGCGTCCCTGCCGTTCCTGGCGATCAAGAGGATCACCGTGCACTACCGTCCGCGTGCGGTGGTGGGCATCATCGCGCCGTGGAACTACCCGGTCGCCAACGCGCTGATGGACGCCATCGGCGCGCTGGCCGCGGGCTGCGCGGTGCTGCTCAAGCCGTCCGAGCGCACCCCGCTGACCGCCGACCTGCTGATGCGCGGTTGGCTGGATTCGGGCGCGCCCGAGGTGCTGGCGGTGGCGCAGGGCGCCCGTGAGGTGTCCGAGGCCGTCATCGACAACTCCGATTTCATCCAGTTCACCGGTTCCAGCGCGACCGGCGTCAAGGTGATGCAGCGCGCCGCGCGCCGGCTCACCCCGGTCAGCCTGGAGCTCGGCGGCAAGGACCCGATGATCGTGCTGGAGGACGCGGACGTCGAGCTGGCCGCGCACGCCGCGGTGTGGGGCGCGATGTTCAACGCCGGGCAGACGTGTGTGTCGGTGGAGCGCGTGTACGCGCTCGAAGGTGTTTACGACCAGTTCGTCGACGCCGTGGTGCGCGACGTCAAGAACCTGAAGATGGGCGCCGGCGAGGGTTACGACTTCGGCTCGCTGATCGACGAGAGTCAGGTCGCCATCACGGAGCGCCACGTCCGGGATGCGGTCGCCGCGGGCGCGAAGGCGCTGACCGGCGGCGAGCGCCCGTCAGGCCGGGGCAGCTTCTTCCCGCCTACGGTGCTGGTCGACGTCGACCATTCGATGTCCTGCATGACTGAGGAGACCTTCGGCCCGACGCTGCCGATCATGAAGGTGGCTAGCGTCGACGAGGCGATCCGGCTGGCCAACGACAGCCCCTACGGCCTGAGCGCGTCGGTGTTCTCGAAGGATGTCGAGCGTGCCAAAGCGGTTGCGACACAGCTGGATTGCGGTACGGTAAACGTCAACGACGTGATCACCAACCTGATGTGTACGACGGCGCCGATGGGCGGTTGGAAGACCTCGGGCATCGGCGCGCGCTTCGGCGGAGCCGACGGTTTGCGCAAGTACTGCCGCCAGGAGACGGTGATCGCGCCGCGCACCAACGTCGGCGCCGGCGGCACCTACTACAACAACTCGCCCAGGGCGCTCAAGCGGATGAACAAGCTGATGACCCGGATGGCGCTGATGCGCCCCCGCCGCGCGGCGAAATAGACCACCCGCCGTTCACCGCTGCGTTACCTGGCGTACGCCGCGGCCGATACCTTCTGCGCGTGGTATTGCTCGAGGGCACCGAACACTACAGCGTTCGCGACGATGATGACGACGATCCCGTGCTGTTGGTGCAGCCCGGCGGCCGTAGACGTCGACACCTGGCGGGAGAACTATCCGTACGACGAGCGCATGAGGCGCGACGAGTACGAAGCGCAGAAGCGGCTGCTGCAGATCGAACTGCTGAAATTGCAGAAGTGGAGCCAGGCCAACGGCCTGCGCACGTGATCGTGTTCGAGGGCCGCGACGCCGCCGGCAAGGGCGGCACCATCAAGCGGTTCATGGAGCACCTCAACCCGCGCGGCGCACGCGTCGTCGCCCTGGAGAAGCCAACCGAGCGGGAACGCACCCAGTGGTATTTCCAGCGCTACGTCGCCCACATGCCCGCCGCCGGCGAGATCGTGCTGTTCGACCGGTCCTGGTACAACCGCGTCGGCGTGGAGCGCGTGATGGGCTTTTGCAGCCCGAAACAGCACGCCGAATTCATCCGCCAGGTACCGCTATTCGAGCAGATGCTGGTCAACGAGGGCATCAGCCTGACCAAGCTGTGGTTCTCGGTGTCGTCGTCCGAGCAGCGTACGCGCTTCACCATTCGCCAGGTCGACCCTGTCCGACAATGGAAGCTCTCGCCGACGGACCTGCCGTCGCTGGACAAATGGGACGAATACACCGCGGCGAAGGAAGACATGTTCGCGCTCACCGACACCGAGATCGCACCGTGGATCGTGGTGAAGAGCAACGACAAGAAGCGCGCCCGCCTGAACGCCATGCGCTACGTGCTCGGTAAGTTCGACTACGACAACAAGGATCATGAGGTGGTCGGCCGCGCTGATCCCCTCATCGTTGGGCGCGCCCTGTCCGACTAGCCACCCCGGGCCGTCCAGGAGGAGGGCGGCGTGCGGTTCGTGGCGACGCTGTTGTTGTGGCTCGTCACAACGGTCGCGCTGGCCGTGGCGATCCCCACCGCGTGGGCGCAGAAGAACGTCATCGACCGGACCGGCTACTCCGCATTCGCGGCGTCGGCCGCCAGGGACCCACAGCTTCAGCAGGCGATGGCCTCCGAACTCACCACCCAGGTGACGGCGCTCGCGGCGGACAACGGCACCGACGTGAACAGCGAGCTGGTGCGTGGCGTGGCCACCGCCTACACCGCCAGCCCGTCCTTCCCCGGGCAGTTCGCGCAGGCCAACCAGATCGCTCACCGGTGGATGTTCACCGATGCCGTCGGGCAGTCCGACTCCTCGGGGCGCTGGACGATCGATCTGGCGCCGATGCTGACGGACACCTCGTTCGGACAGACACTGAGCAACTTCAATATCGAGCCGCCGTCGACGCTCGAGATCCCGCTGACCGAGAACGTCTCCGACGCGTTGCGGCCCGGTCAGCTGCGCCAGTTGTCGACATGGGGGCCGTGGATCAGTATCGGGGCCACGATCCTCACCGGAGTGTTCGCGCTGCTGACGCTGGCCGCGGCTCAGGCGCGCGGCAAAGCGCTTGCGGCCCTGGGTATTTCGGCGTTACTCGTCGGTGCCGCCGGCTGGGCCGGGTTGGAGGTGGCTCGGCGGTATATCGACGACGCGCTGAACCGCACCAGCGGCGATGTTCGTCAGATAGCCGAGGTGATGGTCAACCAGGCCGAAGGCAGCCTGCACCAGTGGCTGAACCTGACACTGGCGGCCGGTGGCGTGCTGATTGTGTTCGGAGTCATCGTGTCAATGCTGGGTGGCCTGCGGCGACGTTAATTCCGGGGTGCCGATCCTCGGCGCGGGTTCCTGCGTGGCTCAGGAACGATACCGCAGCCCTGCGGTGTATCGGCGTGATGACTGCCCACACCGCGCGGGCAGGGCCGCCCTCGAGTCGAACCTGGGTGGCGATCACGACTTGGCCGGGCCGAACATGCGCGATGAGCCTCGCGGTCAGGCCGATTCCGAGTTCGGTGCCGAGGACGAACTCCTCGGGCCCGTTGTGCAGGATCTGCCATCCGCGCCACTGACCGTCCGGGCCCGTCGACGCGGATCCGAATCGAAGGATCTTGAACACGGCACTTACGGCTCCGCCGAGCAATGACGGCGAGCCCTCCAGAAAGAGCCGCATCCACTCTTCCGGTGTGAGCCGTGCCCGCGTCTGCAGCGCGAACGCGTCCTGGAAGTCCACCCGATCGAGCAGCTTATGCGCGGCAACGCTTTCCGGCACCGACACGGCGCTCGCCCGCGACCGCCATCGCCGCGCGATCGTCCGCATCAACGCCGGGTACACGATCAAATAGCGGAACGGCGCGATCGCGGCCATGTAGGCGGTGCCGAAGAGCCCGTTCGGTTTGACCAACACGGCCATCTGGCCGCGATAGCCGCCCGCCCCGTCCGGGACCCAGCCGATGTGCAGCACGCCGTGCACGGTGTTGTTGGCCATCTCCGCCGCCCACTCATTGTCGAGTTGGTAGACCGAATGGAACGGGCCGAAGTCCGGCCCGCGGGGAACATCGCGAAGATTCGCCGGCAGCCGGTCGCGTAGCGTCCGCACCCGCGCGCCGACGCCCGAGCCGGGCTTGTCCCAGCCGAGTAGCGCCCCGAGCTTCCAGCGGATCGCGAAGAGCAAGCGACTGAGACCGGAGAGTTCGAGGCCGGAGGCGAAATCCCGGACCAGACGCGCGAGTTCGTCGGGACCGCCGGGTGTCGGCAACGCCCACACGTCCTCGACCCGGAAGTCTGCGGCGAGTTCGTGAATGCGCCAGGGCTCGGCGGTATGGGCGGTGTTGGGAATCCTCACGGCGCGCACCCCGATTTCTATACGGTGGCGTACAAACTGAGCGTAACAGGCATTTGTACGCTTGCGTATAGATGTGAGAGGGGACACAACAATGGCCGTGGCTCGCACGCCGCGCAACCGTTGGATCGACGCGGGACTGCGTGCGCTGGCGGCCGGTGGCCCGGATGCCGTCCGGATCGAATCGTTGGCACAGGCGCTCGGCGTCACCAAGGGCGGCTTCTACGGGTACTTCGACGACCGGGGAGCGTTGCTCGACGAGATGCTCGACGTGTGGGAGCACAACCTCGTCGACAAGGTGATCCAGCTGGTCGAGGCCCGGGGCGGAGACGCCAGGACCAGGTTGCGGCGGCTGTTCGAGATCGCCGGATCAGGCGACGGACTCGCGACCGACGTCGCGACGCTGCGGGGCGTCGACCTCGCCGTACGTGACTGGTCTCGTCGCGACCCAGCGGTCGCGGTCCGCCTGCGCCGCGTCGACAACCGCCGAATGGACTACATGCGTTCGCTTTTCGGTGCGTTCTGCTCCGATGAGGAGGACGTCGAGGCCCGGTGCATGCTCGTCTTCTCGCTGTGGGTCGCCGATCAGTTCATCGCGGCCGATCACGGCGAGCGCAGTCGCGCGGGGGTGCTGAAGCTGGCCACCCAGCGGCTCCTGGCGTGACTGGCGCCGTGGTCAGTCGCGGGTCGCGGTGAAATGGGCAAGGGCTCCAGAGGGCTGCAGCCGGTCGACTCGCAGTCTGGCGTCGGTGAGCCAGTGGTGAAGGTCGTCGGCGGTGCCGCCGGGCCCGAAGAGCCCGGCGCGCCGGAATGCCCCGATGATCATGTCCTGGCGCAGCCCGGCACCGCGCACGACCGTGTCGCCGATGAGGCGGCCGCCCGGTGCCAGGCAGCGCGCGATCTCCCGGACCGCCGCAGCGGGGTCGGGCAGGCAGTGCAGCCCGTTGAAGCACAGGCACAGGTCGAACTCGCCGTCGCTGAAGGGCATCCGCTCGATGTCGGCTTCGGCGAACTCAACGCCTTCGCGGCCCATTGCGGATGCCCGCCTGCGGGCGCGGGCCAGCATGTCCGGTGAGATGTCCGCAGCCACATAGTGCACCTGCTGGCCCTCGCGCAGCCCGCGAAACGCGAGCCCGCCGCCGCACGGGATGTCCAGGACCGCCGAGCCGTCCGGCAGGCCGCCCACCGTCCGGATGCTGTCGAAAAGCAAGCGGGTGTCGGTGCCCCACAGCGCACGTCCGCCCGGCCTGGCCAGCCATTCGCGCTCCGCTCCAGCGTCATACAAGGCGCCGCCGAGTCTGCCGACGGACCGGCTGGTCCAGGTGCTGCTCACGGCACAATCATGTGCGACGGGTCGGGGCGGCGGTCGGGCGGGGCCTGGCTGTAGTCGCCCTACGGGCCGTCACGGCGCTCGATCGAGGTGCGTACACCTTGGCTGGCGGCGGTGTCGATGAATTCCAGGGCGTCCGGGGTGTTGCGCATCAGGCCGTCGAGAATGCAGCCAAGTGTCTGGGTGCAGGCCAGGCCCATGTTCTCGCAGGTCTGGTTCACGATCAGCCTCTGCGCCCGCAGCTGGGATAGCGGTATGCGGCACAGCTTTTCGGCGATCTCGGCGACTCGCGTCTCCAGGTTCTCGAACGGTACCGACTCGTTGATCAGCTCGACCGCGGCGGCTTGGGTTCCGGTCAGCGGCTCTCCGGTCAGTGAGTGCCACTTCACCTTGGCCAGGCTCAGCCGGTACAGCCACATCCCGCTCAGGTAGGCGCCCCACATCCGGGCGTACGGGGTGCCGATGACGGCGTCGTCGCCGGCGACCACGATGTCGGCGCACGACGCGTAGTCACTCGCCCCGCCCACGCACCAGCGTGGACCTGGGCGATCACCGGCTTGGACGCCCGCCAGATGGCCATGAACTTCTGGGTCGGCGCGGTCTCGCGGGCGGTGACAAGTGTGAAACCCTTGCCGGATTCGATTTTCCGTCGGTCATCATCGCGTCGCGCCAGTGCCGGAAGCCGCCACCGAAGTCGTAGCCGCCGGAGAACGCGCGGCCGGCACCGCGCAGCACGATCACCTTGATCGCGGGATCGCGTTCGGCGAGGTCGATGGCGGCCTCGATCTCGTCGGGCATCGGCGGAACGATGGTGTTGAGCTGCTCGGGGCGGTTCAGCGTGATGGTGGCGACGGCATCGCACGTCCCGAACGGCAGCGTCTCGAACTGTGGTGTCTTCGTCGGCATAGCAGGCGAGTAAAGAAGTCAAGGTAAGCCGCTCACTCGTCGTCCTTACCGTAACCTCGTCAGCATGCTGCGCGTCATTCAATGGGCCACGGGTGCCGTCGGGCGCCACGCGGTGGCCGCCGTCCACGACCATCCCGAGCTCGAGCTCGTCGGTGCGCTGGTGTACAGCGAGGCCAAGGCCGGCCGAGACGTCGGCGAGATCTGCGGGATCGGCGAGATCGGCGTAGCGGCCACAACGGATCCCGACCAGATCGTCGCCCTGGACGCCGACTGCGTGCTCTACATGCCACAGGGCGAGATGAACCCGATGGGCGCGCTCGACGACATCTGCCGGCTGCTCGCGTCCGGCAAGAACGTGGTGTCGACGGCGGTGACGGGGCTGATCTACCCGCGAAGCATGGGAGAGACGGTGGTCGCGCGGCTGGAAGCGGCGTGCGCGGAAGGACCGACGTCGTTTCACGGAACGGGCATCGAGCCCGGCTGGGCGGCCGAGGTGCTGCCGCTGACGATGTCGGGGCTGTTTCAGCGGATCGACTCGTTGCTGGTCCAAGAGCTCATGGACTACTCGACCTACGACAGCGCCGACATGCTGTTCGACATCATGGGTTTCGGCAAACCGCCCGACGAGCCGACGCCGATGGCCGATCCGGCACTGGTCGGGGTGACCTTTCGCGCGCCACTCATGCTTCTCGCCGACGGCCTCGCCGCCACCATCGACGACTTCGTGTTCGACCGGCAGGTGGCGGTCGCCGGCGAAGCGTTCGACGTCAAGGCGGGCCGCATCGGGGCCGGGACGGTTTCGGCGCAGCGGTTCGGCTACACCGCCATCGTCGGCGGCCGCCGGGCCCTGACCGTCGAGCACATCACCCGCCTCGGCGAGGGGCACGCGCCCGACTGGCCGACGGGCCGCGGCTGGAAGGTGACCGTCGAGGGCCGGCCGTCGATGGTCCTCGACTCGCGCATCGCCACGCACGGCGAGGACGAAACCGATCAGGGCTGCCTGGGCACCGCGATGCACGCCGTGCACGCGATCGCGCGGGTGTGCGCGGCAGAACCCGGCATCCGCACTTTCCTCGACCTTCCGATGATCACCGGCCGCGGGACGCTGTAGTCGACGCGGGGTCGTGCCCCGGCTTGCCCGCCGCGTAGTAGCGACAATGTCGAAGGCGGGCACGAACTACTCGTGACGGAGGCACGCCGAGTCACCGGCCGCGAAGCGTGCGGTGCAGGAACTCAAAGATCAGCGCCGCCCTGAACGCGGTCTGCGCGTTATCGGCGGCACCGGCGTGCCCGCCCTCGATGTTCTCGTAGTAGTGCACCCGATGGCCGGCAGTCTCCAGGGCGGCGGTCATCTTTCGGGCGTGCCCGGGATGCACGCGGTCGTCGCGGGTGGACGTGGTGATCAGCACGGGCGGATAGCGCCGTTCAGCTGAAATATTCTGGTAGGGAGAGTATTTGGAGATGAACTCCCAGTCCCCGGGAATGTCCGGATCGCCATACTCGGCGACCCAGGATGCACCGGCCAGCAGCAGGTGAAAGCGACGCATGTCCAGCAGCGGCACGCTGCACACCAGCGCCCCGAACAGCTCGGGGTACTGGGTCAACATGATGCCCATCAGCAGGCCGCCATTGCTTCCGCCCTGGGCGCCCAGCTGATCCACTGCGGCGATGCCGCGCGTGACGAGATCTTTTGCGACGGCGGCGAAGTCCTCCGCCACCAGGTGGCGGCCCTCGCGCATCGCCTGGGTGTGCCACCGCGGGCCGTACTCGCCGCCGCCGCGGATGTTGGCCATCACATACGTGCCGCCGCGCGCCAGCCAGAGCCGGCCGAGCACACCGTCGTAGCCCGGCGTTCGCGCCACTTCGAAACCGCCGTAGCCGCCCAGAAGGGTCGGCCCCGGACCCGATGCGTCACGGTGCCCGACGACAAAGTATGGAATCTTGGTGCCGTCCTCGGAGGTGGCGAAATATTGTGCGACCGTGATGTCTTCGGCGTCGAAAAAGGACGGCGCGGACTTGATCTCCTGCAGCGGGCCACCGGCGGCGCCACGCAGCAGCCGCGACGGGGTGCCGAATCCACTGGAATCCAGGAAGATTTCGTCGCCTAGGTCATCGGCGCCGACGATCACCGTGTTGGTGTTGTCCGGGATACCGGGTACGGGCTCGGCCTGCCAGGTTCCGGGGGTTATGACCTCGACCCGGCTGGCCACATCGGCCAGCGTGACGACGATCAGCTTGTCCCGCGTCCAGGCGTAGTGGTGCAGGCAGGTGTGCTCGTCGGGTTCGAAGACCACCCGCAGTTCTGCTGTGCCGGCGAGGAATTCGTCGTAGTCGGCGGCGAGCAGCGAGCCGGCCGAGAAATCGTCGGTACCGGTGAACCAGTCGGTGCGCAGTTCGATCAGCAGCCAGTCGCGGTGTACCGAGACGGTGGCGTCGGTTGGCGCGTCGATGCGGATGAACTCGTCACCGCGCAGCTCGTATACCTCGTCGTTGAAGAAGTCGATGGCGCGGCGCACCATGGTGCGCTCGAACCCCGGCGTGCGGTCCACCGACGCCGCGACGATGACGTCGGTGCTCGCCGCGGTGAACAGCGTCTCGGCATCGTCCAGCGGCTGCCCACGCTTCCAGCGCTTGACCAGCCGCGGATAGCCCGAATCCGTCAGCGAGCCTTCACCGAAGTCGGTGCCCAGCAGCACGGTGTTCTCGTCTTCCCAGGTGATCTGGGTCTTGGCTTCGGGCAGCTCGAAACCGTCGGCGACGAATCGGCGAGTGCGCATATCGAATTCGCGCACAATCGCGGCATCCGATCCGCCCCGCGACAGGCTGATCAGTGCCACCGTATGGTCGGGTTCGATGACGTCGGCGCCCGCCCACACCCAGTTCTCGCCGTCCGCCTCGGCGAGCTCATCTACGTCAATCAGCACGTCCCAATCCGGCGACTCGGAGCGGTAGCTGTCCAGCGTCGTGCGCCGCCACAGGCCGCGCGGGTTGGCCGCGTCGCGCCAGAAGTTGTAGAGATGATCGCCGCGCCGGCGCACGTACGGGATGCGGGCATCGGTATCGAGCACCTCCAGCGCCTCGGCGCGCATCGTCTCGAACTCCTCGCCGCAGAGCTCCGCAAGCGTCGGTTCGTTGCGCCGACGCACCCACTCCAGGGCGTCGTCTCCGGTGATGTCCTCAAGCCAGAGATAGGGGTCGCTTAGCTCGTCGGCAGCCATGCAGGCCATTGTGTCGGATGGCGCACCGCGACGATCTCAGCGCATCAGTCGATTCGCACGCAGATCGTCACCGGCAGTCGGGGCGACCACTTGTCCGTCGTCCGGTCATAGGCCCGGGCGTACCCGTTGTCGCCTGGGGCGCAGGGCGCAGCGATGGTTGTCTCGACGTACACCGCTCCGCCCGGAGTGATGTCATGCGGCTGCGCCGTGACATTGCGTGCGAACTTGGTGGTCCCGTTGTTGAACTTCACGACGACATAGACCCCGCCGCCGACCGTGTAGTTGCCACCGCCGAGCTTCAGGTGGTCGTTGAATGTGTAGGCGAACAGGAACGGCTCGGCGGCAGCGGTTGCCTGCGGGCTCACGCCAATAAGCGCGCCCATCGCGATCGCGGTCGCGGCGGCCGACGCTGCAATACGTGCGCGGATCGGTGTGTTCATGGTCTTTTCCCTTCGGCTGTGCTCGTAGACAGATTCGGGTCGTCGTCCCCGGAGTGCACGAGTGGCGCGCTACCTGATTCGGCGAGAGGGCCGTACTCGGACCGGCGTAATGTGACGCGTATTACAGAGTCCGGAAACCGACAGGGGAGTCGCTGATGACCGTCTACACACGTCCGGGGACCGCGGGATCTTTGATGTCGTATGAGTCCCGTTACGGCAATTTCATTGGTGGCGAGTGGGTGCCGCCGATCGGCGGGGAGTACTTCGAGAACCCGACCCCGGTCACCGGGCAGGCGTTCTGTGACGTGCCTCGCTCCACCGACGCCGACATCGACAAGGCACTCGACGCCGCCCACGGCGGCGCCTCGCGTGGGGCAAGACCGCCCCCGCCGAGCGCGCGGTGATCCTCAACAAGGTCGCCGACCGCATCGAGGAGAACCTCGAGTCGCTGGCTCTGGCCGAGGCGTGGGACAACGGGAAACCGATCCGGGAGACCCTGAACGCCGATCTGCCGTTGGCGGTCGACCACTTCCGGTATTTCGCCGGCGTGATCCGCGCGCAGGAGGGGTCGTTGTCCCAGATCGACGAGGACACGGTGGCCTACCACTTCCACGAGCCGCTGGGCGTGGTCGGGCAGATCATTCCGTGGAACTTCCCGATCCTGATGGCCACCTGGAAACTGGCGCCGGCCCTGGCCGCCGGCAACGCGGTGGTGCTCAAGCCGGCCGAGCAGACCCCGGCCTCGATCCTGTACCTGATGTCGCTGATCGGGGATCTGCTACCGGCCGGGGTGCTCAACGTGGTCAACGGCTTCGGTGCGGAGGCCGGCAAGCCGCTGGCCTCCAGCAACCGGATCGCCAAGATCGCCTTCACCGGGGAGACCACCACCGGGCGGCTGATCATGCAGTACGCCAGCCAGAACCTCATTCCGGTCACCCTGGAGTTGGGCGGCAAGAGCCCGAACATCTTCTTCAACGACGTGCTGGCCGCCAACGACGACTACCAGGACAAGGCGCTGGAGGGGTTCACCATGTTCGCCCTCAACCAGGGCGAGGTCTGCACCTGTCCGTCGCGGTCGCTGATTCAGGCCGACATCTACGACGAATTCCTCGAACTCGCCGCCATCCGCACCAAGGCGGTGCGGCAGGGCGACCCGCTGGACACCGAGACGATGATCGGCTCGCAGGCCTGCAACGACCAACTCGAGAAGATGCTGTCGTATATCGAGATCGGCAAGTCCGAGGGCGCCAAGGTGGTCACCGGCGGGGAGCGCGCCGAACTGGGCGGTGACCTGTCTGGCGGCTATTACGTGCAGCCGACCATCTTCACCGGCAACAACAAGATGCGGATCTTCCAGGAGGAGATCTTCGGGCCCGTCGTGGCCGTCACGTCGTTCAAGGACTACGACGACGCCATCTCCATCGCCAACGACACGTTGTACGGGCTCGGCGCCGGGGTGTGGAGCCGTGACGGCAACACCGCCTATCGGGCCGGGCGCGATATCAAGGCCGGCCGGGTGTGGACCAACTGCTTCCACGCCTACCCCGCCCACGCGGCGTTCGGTGGCTACAAGCAATCGGGCATCGGCCGCGAGAACCACAAGATGATGCTCGACCACTACCAGCAGACCAAGAACCTGCTGGTGTCCTATTCGGACAAGGCCCTGGGGTTCTTCTGATGACGGACGCGATCCCGTCGCGCGCGCTGATCACCGAGGCGGCCGCCGAGTTGCTGCGCCGACTGCAGGACCGGCACGGCGCGTTGATGTTCCACCAGTCCGGCGGCTGCTGCGACGGTTCGTCGCCGATGTGCTATCCGGACGGTGAGTTCATCGTCGGCGATCGTGACATCCTGCTTTCCATCCTCGACGTCGGCACCGACGGCGTGCCGGTGTGGATTTCCGGCCCGCAGTTCGAGGCGTGGAAACACACCCAACTGGTCATCGATGTCGTGCCCGGTCGCGGCGGCGGCTTCAGCCTCGAGGCCCCCGAGGGCATGCGGTTTCTGAGCCGCGGCCGCGCCTTCACCGACGCCGAGAATCAGCTGCTGGCGCACATCCACCGGTGACCGGCGCCGAGTACGAGCGCGGGGCGCGCCCGCCGCAGACCGGCACCCAAGTCGTGGCCGAGGCGGTCGACGCCTGCCCGATACCTAAGGGGCGCGCCGCAAGCGTGCAGGCCTAGCGGGACGCCTGCGCGTTATCGTCAAGAGCGTGATACCGCTGCCGCGCGCATGGTTGCTGACCAGCGCAATGCTCGTCGGTTCCGCGGTCGGGCAGATTGCCGCAGTCGCGTCGACCCTACTGGTGAAGGTCACGATCCGGCCGGATGTGGCGATCGCCCTTGTCGTCGGTGTGCCCATCGCGATCGGGATGTTGATGATCCTGCTGTCGGGACGTCGCTGGGTGACCACGGTGGGGGCGTTCATCCTCGCGATCGCCCCCGGTTGGTTCGGTGTGCTCGTCATAATCCAGGTGGCCTACGGTGCCTGATCAGCGATACCGCGGAACGCATCGCCATCGCCCACCTTTGGGGTGGCATCCCACGCGCAAAGCGCCGGAGACGACGAGAGGTGCCGGCCCGGACACGCAGCCCAGTCCGGAAGCGCACCCGGATCCGCCGGAAACGGTGACGGCTGATTCGGAGCCGTCGTCGCCGGTTGCTCAGCCGGACCGCGTCAGCCAGGCCGAGCCCGAAAGCGAGGCTGCTTCGGTCGACGAAGCATCCCAGCCCCTTCCCGCCCCCGCGCAACCGGCCGTCGTACCCGGTGCGTATCGGTACCTCAAGCGCTGGACGTTTGTCCTCGTCGTGGCCGGAGTGTGGATCGTCGCGGCTGCCATCGGGCTGGGCCTTTACTACTGGTGGTTTCACTCCTTCGACAAGACGCCGCCGGTCTTCGTGGTCCTGCTCTTTGTGATCGTTTGCACGGTCGGCGCCCTGCTCACCGCAATGGTGCAGAACAAGCCGCTGATATCGGCGCTGGCCGTCGCGCTGATGTCGGCGCCGTTAGCAGCGGTGGGCGGCGCGGCGCTGCTGCACGGCATTTACTTCTGCGATCGAGCGGCCCGCTGCCTGGTGGGGCTCATTCCCTACTAGGGTTGGCCTGGTGACCCACTATGACGTCGTCGTTCTCGGAGCCGGCCCCGGCGGTTATGTCGCGGCCATACGTGCCGCCCAACTCGGGCTGAACACCGCAGTTGTCGAACCCAAGTACTGGGGCGGAGTGTGCCTCAACGTCGGCTGCATCCCATCCAAGTCGCTACTGCGCAACGCCGAGCTGGCCCACATCATCACCAAGGAAGCCAAGTTGTTTGGCATCAGTGGCGAGGCCAGCATGGACTACGGCGTCGCCTTCGACCGCAGCCGCAAGGTCGCCGACGGCCGTGTCGCCGGTGTGCACTTTTTGATGAAGAAAAACAAGATCACCGAAATTCACGGCTACGGGAAGTTCACCGATCCCAACACGCTCTCGGTCGACCTCAACGACGGCGGCACCGAGACCATCACCTTCGACAACGCCATCATCGCCACCGGCAGCAGCACCCGGCTGGTGCCGGGCACCTCGCTGTCGGAGAACGTCGTCACCTACGAGGAGCAGATCCTGTCGCGGGACCTGCCGGGCTCGATCATCATCGCCGGTGCCGGTGCGATCGGCATGGAGTTCGGATACGTCCTCAATAACTTCGGCGTCGACGTCACCGTTGTCGAGTTCCTGCCGCGCGCGCTGCCGATGGAGGACGCCGAGGTGTCCAAGGAAATCGAGAAGCAATTCAAGAAGCTGGGCGTCAAGGTGCTCACCAACACCAAGGTGGAGTCGATCCAAGATGATGGGTCGACGGTTTCGGTCCGGGTCAGCAAGGACGGTAAGTCCGATGAGCTCAAGGCCGACAAGGTGCTGCAGGCCATCGGCTTCGCGCCCAACGTCGAGGGCTACGGCCTGGAGGCCGCCGGCGTCAAGCTGACCGAGCGCAAGGCGATCGGCGTCGACGACTACATGCGCACCAATGTGCCCCACATCTACGCCATCGGCGACGTAACTGGCCTGCTGCAGCTGGCCCACGTCGCGGAGGCTCAGGGTGTGGTGGCCGCCGAAACCATCGCCGGCGCTGAGACTTTGGCGCTCGGCGACTACCGGATGATGCCGCGGGCGACGTTCTGCCAGCCGCAGGTCGCCAGCTTCGGCCTCACCGAAGAGCAGGCCCGCGACGAGGGCTACGACGTCAAGGTCGCCAAGTTCCCGCTCACCGCCAACGCGAAGGCGCACGGGCTCGGCGACCCCAGCGGGTTCGTCAAGCTGATCGCCGACGGCCGCTATGGTGAGCTGCTCGGCGGGCACCTGATCGGCCATGACGTGTCCGAGCTGCTGCCCGAGCTGACCCTGGCCCAGAAGTGGGACCTGACCGTCAACGAACTGGCCCGCAATGTGCATACGCACCCGACGCTGTCGGAGGCGTTGCAGGAATGCTTCCACGGCCTGGCCGGCCACATGATCAACTTTTGAGGGCGACGGTTGTCGCTGGCGTCGGCGGGTTGATTGTCGGTCACATTCTGTGGCTGATCGCCATTTCGCTGGCTATTTCGACCACCACGGTCGAACGCTGGGTGCTGATCGCCGCCGCCGTCATCGGTGTCCTCAGCGCCGCCGCGCTGGTGGTGGGTTGGCGACGGTATCAGCAGAAGTCGTATGTCTGGGCGGCGCTCCTGTTGTGCCTGCCGGTGTCGCCGGTGTTGTTCACCCTCGCGGTGCTAGGGGTGATGTACCTGTGAACTGCCACTTGATTTCGTGCACGTCTAGTCCTGAAAGTCCAGCGGTAACTGCAATGTGCTGATCGTCGCGGCCAGTCCGTCGTATTGCGCTGCGAGCATGCAGAATTCGATGAGTTGCGGCTTGCTCAGATGGCCCGACAGCGCCGCCCAGCTCTCGGGCGACACGCCCCGGGTGACGACGAACTCGTCGGTGGCTGTGATCAGCGCGCGCTGCCGATCGGTGAGCCCCTCGGCGTCGGGACCCTCGAAGATCTTGGCCTGCAGCTCATGGCCCACCCCGCGGCTTCGGCCCAACCGGCGGTGGTGCTGCAATTCGTATTCGCAGTCGCGCAGATGCCCCACCCGCAGGATCACCAGTTCGGTGTCCTTGCGCGACAACTTGCCGAGGCTCAGCAGCACGCTCGAGAGCGCCAGCCAGGCGAGGAACAACAGCTTCTGCTGACCCAGCACGGTGAACAGGTGAAAGCTCTGCGCCCGTAGCTTCCTGGCGCCGAGTTTGGCGATCACCCAGTTGATCGGCCCCAACTCGCGAAAGCCCCCGGGCTCGATGCGCGCGGGGACGCTCACGGCTGCTTCACCAGGTAGGGCGAGACCGTGCTGCGGTGCTCGTCGAGGTCCAGCGCGCGGCCCAGCGCGGGGAAGGCGCGCTGCGGGCAGTTGTCGCGCTCGCAGACCCGGCAGCCGGCGCCGATCGGTGTGGAGTTGTCACCCGACAAATCCAGTCCCTCCGAATACACCACCCGGTGCGCGTGGCGAAGTTCGCAGCCCAGGCCGATGGCGAAAGTCTTACCGGGCTGACCATATCGCGACGCCCGGCGCTCCACGGTGCGCGCCACCCACATGTAGTTGCGCCCGTCGGGCATCGCGGCGACCTGCACCAGGATCTTGCCCGGGTTGGCGAACGTCTCGTAGACGTTCCACAGCGGACAGGTGCCGCCGGACGAGGAGAAGTGAAAACCGGTGGCAGACTGCCGTTTTGACATGTTGCCCGCACGGTCTACCCGCACGAACGAGAATGGCACGCCGCGCATCGACGGCCGTTGCAGCGTGGACAGTCGATGCCCGATGGTCTCGTAGCTGACCGAGTAGAACGCCGAGAGCCTCTCGACGTCGTACCGGAAGTTCTCCGCGACGTCGTGAAACTGACTGTAGGGCAACACCGTTGCCGCCGCGAAGTAATTGGCCAGCCCGAGCCGGGCCAGCGTTCGCGACTCGTCGCTGGTGAACTTCCCCTCGTCGACCATTGTGTCGATCAGCTCGCCGAATTCCAGGTACGCCAGCTCGGCGGCCAGCTTGAACACCTGCTGGCCCGACGAGAGGTGGTTGCTGATCTCCAGCGTCTTGGACGCGGGATCGTAGCGGTGCAACACGGTGTCGCCGAGATCGATGCGCTTGACGATGTGCACCCCGTGCACGATCGACAGCCGGTCGGACAGCTCGCCGGCCAGATCACCGCGGTGCATTCGCATCCGGACGGTGAGATCCTCCGCGGCCGTGTCCAGCTCGTGCAGATAGTTCTGGCGCTGATAGAAGTAGTCGCGCACTTCCTCGTGTGGCATCGTGATCGACCCGCTGCCGCTGCCGTCGGAGTACCGGTCCTCGGTGGCGGCGGCCAGCTGCGTGGTGGTGATCCGGTAGCGCCGATGCAGGTTGACGATCGCGCGCGCCACGGTGGGGTGGGCGCTGACAATGTCGGCGACCTCGGCCAGATCGACGTCGATGTCCAGATCACGGTCCATGGTGACCTCGCGCAGCTCGGCCACCAACCGGGTGTCGTCCTGCGAGGCGAAGAAGGTCGCGTCCACACCGAATACCTCGGTGATCCGCAGCAGCACCGCGACCGTCAGCGGCCGCACGTCGTGTTCGATCTGGTTCAGGTAGCTCGGCGAGATCTCCAGCATCTGGGCCAGCGCCGCCTGAGAGAAGCCGCGTTCGCTGCGCAGCTGCCGCACACGCGAGCCGACAAACGTTTTCTCCACGTCAACCAGGGTAACAAGCATGCGAAGGGGCGCTTCGCATTGTTGGCAGATCGGCGGCTATGGCAGTATCGGGAGCCGTTTGGCATGATCGCGCTGGGCGGGGAACAGGGGAGACCAACGCATGACGGGTAACGCAGGCAACACTGGCTTGGGCAAAGTGATGATGCCCGTCCCCGACCCGCACCCGGACGTCTTCGACCTGGAATGGCCGCTGCGCGTCGCCGACATCGACCGGGAGGGACGGCTGCGCTTCGATTCGGCCACCCGGCACATCCAGGACGTCGGCCAGGACCACCTGCGTGAACTCGGCTTCGAGGACACCCATCCGCTGTGGATCGTCCGGCGCACCATGATCGACCTGGTCAAACCCATCGAATTCCAGGACATGCTGCGGCTGCGCCGCTGGTGCTCGGGAACCTCCAACCGGTGGTGCGAGATGCGGGTGCGCATCGACGGCCGCCGCAAGGGCGGGCTGATGGAGTCCGAGGCGTTCTGGATCAACATCAACCGCGACACCCAGGGGCCGGCGCGCATCGCCGACGACTTCATCGAAGGCCTGCAGCGCACCACCAGCGTCGACCGTCTGCGGTGGAAGGCATATCTGAAGGCCGGCGGGCGTGAGGACGCTTCACAGATCCGCGAATACCCGGTTCGCGTCACCGACATCGACCTGTTCGACCACATGAACAATTCCGTTTACTGGAGCGTGGTCGAGGACTACCTGTCGAGCTACCCGGAGATGCTTCACGCGCCGCTCCGGGTGACGATCGAGCACGACGCCCCGGTGGCGCTCGGCGACAAGCTCGAGATCATTTCGCACGTGCACCCGCCGGGTTCGACCGACCAATTCGGCCCTGAACTGGCCGATCGCAGTGTTACAACGCTCACATATGCGGTCGGCGACGAGACCAAAGCCGTCGCGTCGATCTTCGCCCGCTAGCGACGCTGCCCCTTAAGCGATCCGCTCTTTGACCTGCGCATTTGTAGTTACTGACCAGTAGCTACTGAACCGGTACAGTAATAGTGGCCTTCGCAAGCTTTACAAGTTAACGGTTGGCTTTGGCGAAAATTGGCAATTGAAACGAGTGGACCTGCGGATATCTCTTGGTGCATCCTCGACTTAGCACACCAGTTGAGCTGCTGCGGCGTTAACAACCAACAACGACCGCACCGCCGCAGCGACTTGCAAGCGAAGGAGCACCGATGTCGACCGTTGGCACGCCGAAGTCACCCGAACAGATCCAGCACGACTGGGACACCAATCCCCGCTGGAAGGACACCGAGCGCACCTACACCCCCGCGGACGTGGTGGCGCTGCAGGGCTCCGTGGTCGAGGAGCAAACGCTGGCCCGCCGCGGCGCCGAGGTGCTGTGGGAGCAGCTGCACGACATGGAGTGGGTGAACGCGCTGGGCGCGCTGACCGGCAACATGGCCGTCCAACAGGTTCGCGCCGGCCTGAAGGCCATCTACCTGTCCGGTTGGCAGGTCGCCGGTGACGCCAACCTGTCCGGGCACACCTACCCCGACCAGAGCCTGTACCCGGCCAACTCGGTGCCGCAGGTCGTGCGCCGGATCAACAATGCGCTGCTGCGCGCCGATGAGATCGCCAAGGTCGAGGGCGACCGGTCGGTGGAGAACTGGCTGGTGCCGATCGTCGCCGACGGTGAGGCCGGCTTCGGTGGCGCGCTCAACGTGTACGAGCTGCAGAAGGCCATGATCGCCGCCGGTGTCGCGGGATCGCACTGGGAGGACCAGCTGGCCTCGGAGAAGAAGTGCGGTCACCTGGGTGGCAAGGTGCTCATCCCCACCCAGCAGCACATCCGCACGCTGACCTCGGCACGGTTGGCGGCCGACGTCGCCGATGTGCCGACGGTCGTGATCGCCCGCACCGACGCCGAGGCGGCCACCCTGATCACCTCCGATGTCGATGAGCGCGACCAGCCGTTCATCACCGGCGAGCGGACCAAGGAAGGCTTCTACCGGGTCCGCAACGGCATCGAGCCGTGCATCGCGCGGGCCAAGTCCTACGCGCCGTACTCCGACCTGATCTGGATGGAGACCGGCACGCCGGACCTGGAGCTCGCCAAGCAGTTCTCCGAGTCGGTCAAGGCCGAGTTCCCGGACCAGATGCTGGCCTACAACTGCTCGCCGTCGTTCAACTGGAAAAAGCACCTGGACGACGCGACGATCGCGAAGTTCCAGAAGGAGCTGGCGTCGATGGGCTTCAAGTTCCAGTTCATCACGCTGGCCGGCTTCCACGCCCTGAACTACTCGATGTTCGATCTGGCCTACGGCTACGCCCGCAACCAGATGACCGCGTACGTCGAGCTGCAGGAGCGCGAGTTCGCCGCCGAGGAGCGGGGTTACACCGCGACGAAGCACCAACGCGAGGTCGGCGCCGGCTATTTCGACCGGATCGCCACCACGGTGGATCCAACGTCGTCGACGACGGCGCTCACCGGCTCGACCGAAGAGGGCCAGTTCCACTGAGCCGACTAGGCTTGACAGCAAGGGCCCCGCTCAGAAACCTTGGGCGGGGCCTGACGCTACCTAAGACGAAACCGGAGTGAACAACATGTCAATCGAACGAGTAGGTGTGATCGGCGGCGGCCAGATGGGCTCAGGCATCGCCGAGGTGTCCGCCCGGGCCGGCGTCGACGTGCTGGTGTACGAACCCACCGAGGAGCTGACCACCGCGGGCCGCAACCGCGTCATGAAGTCGCTCGAGCGTGGCGTCAGCGCCGGTAAGGTCACCGAACGCGAGCGCGCCGCGGCGATCGCGAAGCTGAAGTTCACCACCAGCCTCGCCGACCTGGCCGACCGTCAGCTAATCATCGAAGCGGTGATCGAGGACGAGGGCGTCAAGAGCAACGATCTTCGCCGAACTCGACCGGGTGGTCACCGATCCCGACGCGGTGCTGGCATCGAACACGTCGAGCATCCCGATCATGAAACTGGCCGCGGCCACCGAGAATCCGGGACGCGTCCTCGGACTGCACTTCTTCAACCCGGTCCCGGTGCTCCCGCTGGTCGAGTTGGTCAGCACGCTTGTCACCAACGAGGCCGCGGTCGCGCGCACCGAGCAGTTCGCGAGTTCGGTGCTGGGCAAGCAGGTGGTGCGCTGCGCCGACCGGTCCGGGTTCGTCGTCAACGCGCTGCTGATCCCCTACCTGCTGTCGGCGATCCGGATGGTGGAGGCGGGTTTCGCCACCGTCGAGGACGTCGACAAGGCCGTGGTAGCCGGGCTGTCGCATCCGATGGGGCCGCTGCGGTTGTCCGATCTGGTCGGGCTCGACACGCTGAAGCTGATCGCGGACAAGATGTTTGAGGAGTTCAAGGAGCCGCATTACGCCGCACCGCCGCTGCTGCTTCGCATGGTCGAAGCCGGTCAACTCGGCAAGAAGTCAGGCCAGGGCTTCTACAAGTACTGACCGGCTCGCCGAGCGTGCCGTGAGCGCGAACTTCCGGCGAGATTTTCGCACTGGCTGCACGTTCGGCGAATCTGAAGGCCAATCGCGGCAGTTCACGCTGACCAAAGGCTGACGTCAGGCCTGCGCCAGCCGCTTCTTCTCGGCTTCGATGTCGAAATCTGCGGGCGGCCAGGACAAGTCGAGCCTCTCAAGGGCTTCGATGAGCAACTCGATGACCGCCAGCCGGCTGTACCACTTCC
This sequence comes from uncultured Actinomycetota bacterium, assembly GCA_963799495.1. Lineage (GTDB taxonomy): Bacteria > Actinomycetota > Actinomycetes > Mycobacteriales > Mycobacteriaceae > Mycobacterium. The sequence continues at coordinate 186,062 of CAWCXH010000006.1, read as the reverse complement.
GGTCGCACGGCACGATATGCCACGGCGCGTAGTCCGTCGACGTGCGATCCAGCACCGCCTGGTAAGCCTCCTTGTAGGCGGGCCAGAGCAGCCGCTCGTCGATGTCACCCGGATTGTACTTCCAGTACTTGTCGGGGCGCTCCAGCCGCTGGGCCAGCCGCTTCTTCTGCTCCTTGAGCGACACGAACATGGCCACCTTGATGATCGTCATGCCGCCGTCGACGAGTTCCTTTTCGAACGCGTTGATCTCGTCGTATCGCGTACCCCACACCTCGGGCGGCACCAGGTTGTGCACCCGCACCACCAGCACTTCCTCGTAGTGCGAGCGGTCGAACACGCCGATATGGCCGGCCGGCGGCAGCGCGTTGCGGATGCGCCACAGGTAGTGGTGCTTGCGCTCCTCCTCGGTGGGCACCCCGAAACCGGTGTAGCGGATGCCCTGCGGATTGCCCGCGCCCACAACGTGTTTGACGACGCCGCCCTTGCCCGCGGTGTCCATGCCTTGCAACACGAGCAGCACCGAGCGGGTATCGCCCTCCCGGCTGTTGGCGTAGAGCATCTCCTGCAGCTCGGCGAATCGTTCGTTGCGCTCGGCCTGCAGCGCCGGGGCGTCGCTCTTGGAGCCGCGGAAACCCGGTGTGGCATCGGTCTCGATATCGGCGACCTTGTCGCCCGTACGGAACGCGAGGTGGATGTGTGGCTCGTGCGTCCACAACGACGGCAGATCGGAGTCCTCGGTCATCGCTCGAGCAGCCGCGGAGGCAGGATCGGGGACGGGTGGGGCTCTTCTCGGAACTTCTCCAACGAACCGCCTACCTCGACGATGCCGCACAACGCGCTCCACGACAGCATCGTCAGATAGTCGATCAGCTCGTCAGAATGCATCCGCGGGTGCGACATCCACGAGTGGGTGGCCAATTGCACACCGCCGACGATCAAGAATGCCCATGGCTCGACGCCGTGGGTGTCCATGCCGGCCTCCACCATCCGGCGGCGCAGCATGACCGCGAGCATGCGCGCGATGATCTGCTCGGAGTCCGCGATCACCTTGTTCTTGCCGGCCGAGTTGTTCGCCATCACGAATCGGTATGGCTCCGGCTCGTTGGCCACCGTGTGGACGTAGACCCGGATGATCTCGCGGGTCAGGTCGTAACCGTCCAGATTGGACGACAACGCCGCGGCCATGTTCGGGATCAGTGTGGTCTGCGCGAAGCGCATCATCACCGCGGTGGTGAGGTCGTTCTTGTCGACGAAATAGCGGTAGAGAACGGTCTTGGAAACCCCGATCTCGGCCGCGATTTCGTCCATGCTGACGTTGCTGCCACGCCGCCGGATGGCCTCTAGGGTGCCATCGACCAGCTCGTTACGGCGCTCGACCTTGTGTTGGTGCCAGCGCCGCTTGCGTCCATCGGTTTTCACCGGCCCCGGCGGGATCTGCTGTGCCACTATCGCGGTAATCCGTTCACTAGTTCCTGCTGATACTACGGCGGATCGCCAACGGAAAGCTTGTTGGACCGGCCCATCACTCGCGGCGTAGCGGATGATGTAGGAGTGGCACACAGACCGAACGCCGGCCGCCCAGGGCTAGCTGCCGCCCCGCGGCCGAGCTTCGCCGAATCGCTGGCGGGCGCCGACTCCGCCGCCGACGCGGAGCGCCTGCGCGGGCTGCGGCGCATGAAGGTCGTCGCGCTCGGCTTCCTGGTCGGTGCCACGGTGGTCTTTCTCCTGTGCAGCTGGGCCCAGGCCGACGGAGCGGCCCCCTGGGTCGGCTACGTGCGGGCGGCGGCGGAAGCCGGCATGGTCGGCGCGCTGGCCGACTGGTTCGCCGTCACCGCCTTGTTCAAGCACCCGCTTCGGATACCGATACCGCACACCGCGATCATCAAGCGCAAGAAAGACCAGCTCGGCGAGGGTCTCGGCGCGTTCGTCCGGGAGAATTTCATGTCGCCGGACGTCGTCGAAACCAAGCTGCGCGACGCGCAGGTCGCGGGTCGGCTGGGCAAGTGGCTCTCCGAGCCGTCACACGCTGAGCGGGTGGCCGGCGAAGCCTCGAATGTGCTGCGGGTGCTGGTGGAGATGCTGCGCGACGAGGACGTCCAGCACGTGCTGGACCGGATGATCGTCAAGCGCATCGCCGAGCCGCAGTGGGGTCCGCCGATCGGCCGGGTCTTGTCCACGCTGCTGGCCGAGCACCGTCAGGAAGCGCTGCTACAGCTGCTCGCCGATCGGGCGTTCCAGTGGTCGCTCAACGCCGGCGAGATCATCGAGCGCGTCATCGAGCGTGACTCGCCGACCTGGTCGCCGCGCTGGGTCGACCATCTCGTGGGCGACCGGATCCACCGGGAGCTGATGGACTTCACCGACAAGGTGCGCCGCAATCCGGATCACGAACTGCGGCGCTCGGCCACCCGGTTCCTGTTCGAATTCGCCGATGACCTGCAGCATGACGAGGCGACGATCGCCCGCGCCGAGAACGTCAAGGAGCAGATCATGGCCCGCGACGAGGTCGCCCGGGCCGCCGAGACGGCGTGGGCCGCCGCCAAGCGGATCATTCTCGAGTCCGTCGACGACCCGTCATCGGCGCTGCGCACCCGCATCGCCGATTCGGTGGTGCACATCGGCGAGTCGCTGCGCGACGACGCCGACCTGCGCGACAAGGTGGACAACTGGATCGTGCGGGCCGCGCAGCACCTGGTCTCCGAGTATGGGGTGGAGATCACAGCGATCATCACCGAGACGATCGAGCGGTGGGACGCCGATGAGGCCAGCCGCCGCATCGAGCTGCATGTGGGCCGCGACCTGCAATTCATCCGGATCAACGGCACCGTCGTCGGCGCGCTGGCCGGTCTGATCATCTATTCGGTAGCCCAGCTACTGTTCTGACCTGCGCTAACTAGTGCTTGCAAAAGTTAGCACCCCGTCGTACGGTTGAAGGTGTCGCACACCGGATAACCCGACTCACCGAGGGGGCTACAGATGCCGCAGGATGAAAATCTTGCCGCTGTTGTGACCAACGCTGCGCAGGACATCGGGAGTTTCATCCGCACCCAGCGCGAGGCGGCGCAGGTATCGGTGCGACAGCTGGCCGAGAAGGCCGGCGTCAGTAATCCCTACCTCAGCCAGATCGAGCGGGGATTGCGGAAACCCTCCGCCGACGTGCTAAACCAGATCGCCAAGGCGCTGCGGGTGTCCGCGGAAGTGCTCTATATCCGCGCCGGAATCCTGGAACCCAGCGAGAACAGCGAAGTGCGTGACGCCATAATCACCGACACGGTGATCACCGAGCGGCAAAAGCAGGTGCTGCTCGACATCTACACGTCGTTTTGCCAACAGAACGAAGCCGTCCGTGAGGAGCCGACGACTGACTGACACCAGTACATTCGCCCACTAGAAGTCATCCACCAACTCGAAAAACGATGAAAGGAAATGCCGACATGGCACAGAAGAAACAGCAGAACCAGCCGACCGTTGAGGACCTGAAGGCCCCGCTGCTCGCCGCCGTGGGCGCCGCCGACCTGGCGCTGGCCACCGTGAACGAGATCGTGGCGAGCCTGCGCGAGCGCGCCGAAGAGGCCCGCACCGACGCCAACGCCGCCCTCGAGGACCGCCGCGCCCGGCTGACCAAGCTGCAGGAGGACCTGCCTACCCAGTTCGGTGAGCTGCGCGATCGGCTGACCGCCGATGAGCTGCGCAAGGCGGCCGAGGGCTACGCGGACGCCGCGACCACCACCTACAACAAGCTCGTCGAGCGCGGCGAGGCCGCCCTGGAGCGGCTGCGCAGCCAGTCGGGGTTCGAGGACGTCGCCGGCCGCGTCGAGGGCTACACCGACCAGGCCGTCGAGCTGACCGAGCAGGCGCTGGGCAACGTTGCCTCGCAGACCCGCGCGGTGGGCGAGCGCGCCGCCAAGCTGGTCGGCGTTGAGCTGCCGAAGAAGGCCTCGAAGACCGCGGCCCCGGTGAAGAAGGCCGCCAAGAAGGCCCCGGCCAAGAAGACCCCGGCCAAGAAGGCCGCGGCCAAGAGGGTCACCCAGAAGTAATTCGACGGCAGGACGGTACCCGCATAGGCTTAAGGGCGTGATGCTCGAGGGTCTTGCGGGTCTCGTCCTGATGGTTGTGCACTTCGCCGTCCTAATCGTGACGGTGTATGCGTTCGTGCACGCCGCCATCCAGCGTCCCGACGCCTATACCGCCGCCGGCAAGCTGACGAAGCCGGTATGGCTAGCGATCCTTGGCGGTGGGGCGCTGTTGGGTTTTGTCCTCGGGTCTCCGATGGGGTCGGCCATCGCGGCGGTCGCTGCTGGCATATACCTTGTCGACGTCCGGCCGAAGATTCTGGAAATTCAAGGGAAGTCCCGATAGTCGTCGTGCGTGCCGCCATCGCCGCCACGATGGCGGCCTTAAGCATGCCCGTGGCCATCACGTTCGCCGGTCCCGCGTCGGCCAACCCGTTCCCGCCGATTCCACCGTTCGTCGACCACGTCGAATGGGCGAAGTGGGGCGACCTGTCCAGCCTGCGGGTGTTCCCGACGGAATCGGGGCGACTGGCGGCCGGTCAGCTGGGCACCCGCGCCCAGGCCGACGAGGCCTGGGGCGAGATCCTGGCGCTCTCGCCGGACGCCGACATGACGGGCATGCGGGCCCAGTTCGACTGCCACTGGCGGCTCGCCGAATTCGGCGAGCCCGGCAAGGTCAGCTGGAATCTCGAACCGTGGCGTCCCGAGGTCGACGACGATGCGATGCTGGCCTCGGGCTGCAATCCCGGCGGCACCGTCGAACCCTTCTGATGCCGCGCCGCTTCACCCGCGAAGGGCTGGCCGCGTTCGTCGACCACACCCTGCTCAAACCCGAGGCCACCGAACATGACGTGGTCGCCCTGGTGTCCGAGGCCGCCGAACTCGAGGTGTTCGCGGTGTGCGTATCGCCGTCGATGGTGCCCATCGCCAAGTCATTCCGTTCGGCCGATCTGCAGATCGCTTCGGTCGTGGGTTTTCCGTCGGGCAAACATGTTTCGGCCATCAAGGCGGAAGAGGCTCGGCTCGCGGTGGCGGCCGGGGCCGACGAAATCGATATGGTCATCGACATCGGGGCCGCCCTTTCGGGCGACTTCGACGCAGTGCGGGGAGACATTTCCGCGGTCTTCGAAGCCATCCCCGACTACGTCGTGCTCAAGGTCATCGTCGAGTCGGCCGCGCTGCTGAGTCTCGGTGACGGGCCGTTACTGGTCGAACGTGTGCCGGATCGCGGAGGAGGCGGGCGCCGATTTCGTGAAGACCTCAACGGGGTTTCACCCGTGCGGCGGCGCGTCGGTGCGGGCGGTCGAGTTGATGGCCGGCGCGGTTGGTGACCGCCTCGGCGTCAAGGCCAGCGGCGGCATCCGCACCGCCGACGCCGCCGTCGCGATGCTGCGCGCAGGCGCGACGCGGCTGGGGCTGTCGAGCACCCGCGCGGTGCTCGACGGGCTGGATTGATCGCCGAGACTGTACTCACGCAGGCCACTCCCGCCTCGCCCAGAAAGCCTGCTGAACAACCCCCCGACCAGCGGCTTGTCGCTTCCCCGCCGGTCAGCCGCGGTGCACCCTAGAGCCCGGCGAAGCAGGGGTCGTCGCTGCTCTTCGGGATCGAGGCGTTCTGCGTGGAGAAGTGGCTCACCACACCGGTGTCGGTGACCTGCACGCTGTCGGCCTTGATACCCATCGGGTAGTCCTTGGTCAGCTGCGAGGTGAACGCGTCCAGCGCAGGCTGCACCGCCTCGCGGGGCAACATGAAGCCCAGCCCGGTCAGTTCTGTCACCTGCAGCGATATCCCGTCGTCGACGACGGCCGGCTTGGCGGTGATGCTGCCCAGGGCGCCCTGCAGCTCGATAGTGCCGGCGGACGGGTTAGTCGTGACGCCGGTGAGGAAGCTGCCGAACAGTGGGATGGCGCCCTGGACGGTCTGCTTGATGCCCTCCGACGCCCAGGTGATGTTCGCGTCCAGGGATCCGACCGAGCCGCTGGCGTTCGCGGAGTCCTCGAGCCGGACGTCGTCGATGTTGATTGCGACCTTCATGCCCTTGGCCTCGCGGACCTGGTTGCCCGCGGTTTGGATGTGGATGTTCGTGTAGTGGCCCGATACGTGCTGCATCAGAAACGGCGGCAGCGCGCCGAAGGACACGTCGGCGTCGTCCTGGACCACACACTCGACGACCTTCGCCACCACGCTGTTGGCGCGGCTGCGGCCGTACAGCTCGCCGGCCAGCACACCCGCGAGCACCAGGGCCATGACGATGACGGCGACCAGAAGGATCGACAGCGGATCACGGAAGAGGCGCTTGATCTTCACGAGCGGCGTGGAGTCCTTCTTCGGGGGTTCACCCTGTGGCGGGGGCGCGGCGTAGCCCGGCGGGCCCTGCGGGAATTGTGAAGGCGGTGGGACGGGCGGGGCCTGATTGGCCGGGCGAGCCCAGGGATCGGTCACCCCCGCGATTGTGCCTTACCGACATGAGTGAACTCCGAGCGGTTGCGCAACACCGCGATCGTGTCCCGGGCCGTTTCGACCGCTTCCAGATCGACATCGGCGACGAGCAACTGTGGGTCGGCGCCGGCCGATGCTTGCACCGTGCCGGTGGGTGAGACGACCAGGCTGCCGCCCACACCGGTCGGCCCGGTCGCCGCGATCTCGTCGCCCGGATAGGCCTGGCCGACCGCCGCGATGACACCCGTCGTATCCAGCGCACGCGCCCGCGCCAGCAGGGTCCACTGTTCGAGCTTGCCCGGACCCGAGCCCCACGACGCGTGCACCGTGATCAGCTGTGCCCCGCGGCGCGCCAGCTCGACGTAGAGCTCGGGGAACCGGATGTCGTAGCAGGTGGTCAGCCCGACCTCGACAGCGTCGACGGTGATGAGGACCGGCTCGTGTCCCGGTGCGACAGTGCGTGATTCGACGAAGCCGAACGCGTCGTAGAGGTGGATCTTGTGGTAGTGGGTGTCGACCTCCGGGCCGGCCGCGATCAGCGTGTTGGTGACCCGTCCGTCGGCGGTGGGGGTGAACATGCCCGCGACGACGACGATGCCCGCCCGATCGGCGATCGAGCGCACGCCGGATGCCCACGACCCGTCCAGCGGCTCGGCGATCGGCGCCAGCGGCACCCCGAATCGGCACATCGTCGCCTCGGGGAACAGCACCAGCTGCGCGCCGGCGTCGACGGCCTGGCGCGTGTAGTCCTCGACCAGGGCCAGGTTGGCGGCCGGTTCGGTGCCGCTGAGGATCTGCGCCAGGGCAATCCGCATGCCGGCCAGCCTAGCCGGGCGCGACCGTCTGCCACGGCACCGAGAGCACACCGTCGCGCATGCGCCGACGCGGCGGCTCCACCGCGAAACCCTCGTCGCGCAGCCGCTCCAGCATCGCCCGCCAGCGCACCCGCGGCCCGAACACGCCATGCCCCGCGACGCGGACCCACGCGCGATCGGCGGCGGCCAACAGGGCGTGGACCGGCTGGCCCGCGACGTTGTGATGGATCAACACCTTGGGCAGCCGCTCGGCCAGATCCGACGGGCGCTCGATGGCGAACGGGTCACAGGCCAACGTGAGGCTGACCGGGCCGTTGGCGTCGAGCAGCACCCACGCGCATCGCCGGCCCAGTTCGTCGCAGGTGCCGTCGACGATCAACCCGCCCGGCGCCAGGCGCGACCGCATCACCGCCCACGCGTCGCCCACCGCGTCCAGCGGATACTGGCGCAGCACGTTGAACGCCCGCACCAGCACCGGCGCCAGCCCGGCCAGTTCGAAACCGCCGAGCCCGAAATCGACTTCAGCCATTGCGGCGGAACGGGCCGCGCGCACTCGATCGGGGTGGATCTCCAGGCCCATGACGCGGACGTCGGCGCGCACCGAGCGCAGTCGTTCCGCGAGCTCCAGCGTGGTCACCGGGAGTGCGCCGTAGCCGAGGTCGATCACCAGCGGATCGGCGGCGGCCAGCAGCGCGGCCCGGACCCGCCGCGAGTGCACCAGCCAGCGGTCGCTGCGGCGCAACCGGTTGTGACCGGTGGTGCCCCTTGTGGGCTGGCCGATCGGCCTAGTGGTGCTTGGAGACCCAGTCAGCGGTGAACGCCTCCTCGGCGTCGAAGAGCTGCCTGATGTGGTGCAGGATCAGGTCCTCGAGCGCGCCGCCGACGAACGGGACCCACACCTTGCACACGCTGGCCAACCGCAGCTGACTGCCGGTGTCGGTCTCGGTGAGGAAGTACTCGCCGCCGAAGCGACCGGGTCCGTGCGGCACGGAGGCGCCGTAAGTGCCCTTCGCGGCGTTCGTGGTGTGGTCGTAGGGGTCGAAATGCTGTTCGCGGGTGATGATCATGTCGCCGGGCATCACGGCGCGCGCGATCGCCGGCAGATACATCCGCGGCAGGTTCTGCTTGATCACGATGTCGGTGCCGCGCTCGTCGGAGCGGAACCGCGTGATCTCCGATTGCGGGGTAAGGAAACGGTAGGAGTCCATCAGGGTTTGCCAGTACTCGCGGCTGGTGAAGTCCTGGTAGATCTTCTCGGGCGGTGCGTCGAAGCCGATGTTGTAGTCCATGCGACGACTCATGGATTCAAGGTACCGGCGTTTCAGGCATTCTCCGTGATCCACACCGTGGTGAAACGCTGCTCGGCGATCACCAGATCGACCAGCAGGTTGCCGATGAGGCTCTCGATCTTGCCGCCGACGAGCGGGACGCGCACCTCGACGGTGGTCTTGAACTCCAGCCGCGAGCCGCTCCCGGATTTTGCCGGGGCCAGCACCGCGGTGCCGGTCAGGCCGACAGGGGCGCCGGGGATGGCGCCGTTGACGATCGCGGTGGCCTGGCCGTCGCGGATCGGGGTCCACTTCTCCTCGCGCTGGATGCTCAGATCGCCCGGGTGGAACTGGGTCGCGATGGCGGGTAGCCGGTCCGCGCGCAGCACCTGCGTGGTGGCGACGTCGATGCTGCCGTCATCGTCGACCTTCATCATGTCCAGCGTCGCGTCGTCGGCGCCCGAATCGGCCAGGCGCGCCAGCCAATAATCTTCGTCGCTGAACGCCCGGTGGACCCTTTCGACGCTGGCTTCGTACTCGGTGGCCATGTCGAATGAACGCGGCATAGCTGGCCAGGCTACCGTTACCGCCCGTGGTCAGTTCGCTTATTGCGGGCGCGGCGGTCGCCGAGGCAGTGCCGCTGGCCCCGCTGACCACACTGCGTATCGGCCCGGTCGCGCGCCGGCTGGTCACCTGCGACACCACCGACAAGGTGGTGGCCGTGTTGCGCACGCTGGATACCGACGCGCGTGGGCCGGTGCTGGTGCTCGCCGGCGGATCCAACGTCGTGCTGGCCGATGATCTGGCCGACCTGACCGTCGTCCTGCTGGCCAACACCGAGATCACCGTCGACGGCAACCTTCTGCGCGCCGAGGCCGGTGCGGTGTGGGACGACGTGGTGGTGACCGCGCTTGCGTACGGCCTGGGCGGGTTGGAATGCCTGTCGGGCATACCCGGCTCCGCCGGTGCGACACCGGTGCAGAACGTCGGCGCCTACGGGGCCGAGGTCGCCGACACGATCAGGCGGGTGCGGCTGCTAGACCGACGCACCGGCCAGGACCGCTGGGTCACGGGCAGCGGCCTCGGGTTCGGGTACCGGACCAGCATCCTCAAACACTCGGACGCGGCCGTCGTGCTCGAGGTCGAGTTCGCGCTGGACGCCGACGGACGCAGCGCGCCGGTGCGCTACGGCGAGCTGGCCGCCGCGCTGGGCGCCGAGCCGGGATCGCGCGTCGATCCGACCCGGGTGCGCGAGGCGGTGCTGGCACTGCGGACCCGCAAGGGCATGGTGCTCGACGACGCCGACCACGACACCTGGAGCGTCGGGTCGTTCTTCACCAATCCGGTCGTGACGCCCGGCCAGTTCGAGGAGCTGAAGGCCAGGGTCGACGGACCCGTCCCGAACTACCCCGCACCCGACGGCGTGAAGCTGGCCGCGGGCTGGCTGGTGGAGCGGGCCGGCTTCGGCAAGGGCTTTCCCGGCGACGGGGCGCCGGTGCGGCTGTCCACCAAGCACGCGCTGGCGCTGACCAACCGCGGCGGCGCCACCACCGCGACGTCATCGCCCTGGCCAGGACGGTGCGCGACGGGGTGCGCGCGGCATTCGGGATCGAACTCACACCCGAGCCTGCCCTGATCGGCTGCAGCCTCTAGGTATGTTTGTTTGACGTGGGTCCCGGCGGTGGTTTCGACGTCGTGCCGCCGTCGATGAACCGGCGGCGGGCGCTCAGCGCACTCGCTTTCGGAGTGGTGGCGCCGGGGGCGCTGGCATCCTGTTTCGGCCGGTCCGGCGACGAGTCCGAGGCGGCCGCGCCCGCCGCGCCCGCCCTGACGTTCGAGCCGGCCAACGCCGCCGCCGACGTGCTGCCGACCGCACCCGTCGGGGTGGAGGTTCGCGACGGCTGGTTCCAGCGGGTCACCCTGACCAACCCGGAAGGCAAGGCCGTCGCCGGCGCCATCAGTCGTGACCGCACCGCGTTCAACACGACCGAACCGCTCGGATACGGCGTGCACTACACCTGGGGCGGCTCGGTGGTGGGCCGTGACGGCAAGGCTGTCCCGATCGCCGGCGACTTCACCACGATCACCCCGGCCGTTGAGGTCAACGGCCAGTTTCAGCTCGCCGACGGGCAGGTCGTCGGCGTCGCGGTGCCGATCATCCTGCAATTCGACGCGTCGATCAGCGACAAGGCCGCCGTGGAGCGGGCCCTGAAGGTCACCACCGACCCGCGGGTCGAGGGCAGCTGGGCCTGGCTGCCCGACGAGGCGCAAGGTTCGCGCGTGCACTGGCGTACCCGCGAGTACTACCCGGCCGGGACCAAGGTCAACGTCGACGCCCGGCTCTACGGGGTGTCATTCGGCGACGGCGCCTACGGCGCAGCGGATTCCACGCTTGCCTTCGAGATCGGCCGCCGTCAGGTGGTAGAGGCCGAAGCATCCTCGCACCGCATCCAGGTGATCACCGACGCCGGCGTCATCATGGATTTTCCGTGCAGCTACGGCGAGGGCGACGTGCCGCGCAACGTCACCCGCAGCGGCATCCACGTGGTGAGCGAGAAGTACGAAGACTTCTACATGACCAACCCGGCGGCCGGCTACGCCAACCTGCGGGAGCGGTTCGCGGTGCGGATCTCCAACAACGGCGAGTTCATCCACGCCAACCCGGCCAGCTCGGGCGCGCAGGGCAACACCAACGTCACCAACGGCTGCATCAACCTGTCCCTGGGTGACGCGCAGCAGTACTTCAGCAGCGCCATCTACGGCGACCCGGTCGAAGTCACCGGCACCTCGATTCAGCTGTCCTACGCCGACGGCGACATCTGGGACTGGGCCCTCGACTGGGACGAATGGGTGTCGATGTCGGCCATCAGCGCGCAGGGTCCGCCGCCCGGCATTCCCGCCACCGCACCGGCCACCCCGACCGACGCGCCCACCCTGTCGGGCATCCCGACGACTAGCGCCCCACCCGGCGGGTAGCCGATGCCTGGTCGCGCGGCCGGATCACGATCTGGTCCAGGTTGACGTGCGACGGCCGCGACGCGACGAAGCCGATCACCTCGGCGATGTCCTGGGCCACCAGCGGGGTGATCCCTTCATAAACCGTATCGGCGCGTTTCTCGTCGCCGCCGAAGCGCACCAGGGAGAACTCCGTCTCCACCGCCCCCGGCGCAATCTCGGTGAGCCGCACCGGCTTTCCCAACAGCTCGCCGCGCAGCGTGCGGTGCAACGCGCCTTCGGCATGCTTGGCCGAGGTGTAGCCGGCACCGCCGTCGTAGACCTCGAAGGCGGCGGTGGAGGTGATCGTGACGATCAGACCGTCGCCTGAGTCGATCAGCTTGGGCAGCAGCGCGCGGGTCACCCGCAGCGTGCCGAGCACATTGGTCTCCCACATCCAGCGCCAGTGCTCGAGGTCGGCGTCGGCCACCGGTTCCAAGCCCTTGGCCCCGCCGGCGTTGTTCACCAGCACATCGACGCGGTCCAGACCGTCGGCCAGCGCAGCCACCCCGTCGGCGTCAGTGACGTCCGCCACAATCGCGCTGCCGCCGATATCGTCGGCCAGCGCCTTGATCCGGTCCGCGCGGCGGGCCACGCAGACCACATGAAAGCCTTGCGCTGCAAGGGTTCTCGCGGTCGCCTCACCGATACCGGCGCTGGCACCGGTGACCACCGCGACCCGTTGGTCGGCCTGACGTGTCGTCATCTGACCAACTTTAGTTGCCGTGCTAAGTTCATCGTGTGTACCGGGAAAGTCAGGCTTCGCGCTTCGCGGCGTGCGTGTTGTTGTCGCGCACCTCGCCGCGCCTGACCCGCCCCCGGACAACATCGCTGTCCTGCTGAGTCGCCGGGTGTGGCCTCCACCACCAGCCGACTTCACAAAGGACATCCCCAGTGCGCACCACCGCCACCACTCTTCGTCAGACCCCCTCGGCACACGCCAAGCGCGCGCTGCTTTCCCGCCACCACATCGTCGCGCCCTCGCTGCGGGTCGCCGACGCCGCGGCCGCGTCGGTGTTCGGCGCCGCACGGGTGCGCGGGCCGATCGCCCGTGACGTGATCGCGCAGGTCACCCAGCTGAGCATCGCCACGGTGAACCGGCAGGTCACCGCCCTGCTGGAGGCCGGTGTGCTGCGCGAACGCGCCGACCTCGCGGTGTCCGGTGCCATCGGCAGGCCCCGGGTGCCGGTCGAGGTCAACCACGAACCCTTCCTCACGCTGGGCATCCACATCGGCGCCCGCACCACCAGCATCGTGGCCACCGACCTGTTCGGGCGCACGCTCGACGTGGTCGAGACGCCGACGCCGCGCGGAGCCCAGGGCGCCGCGCTGGCGGCGTTGGCCGGCAGTGCCCACCGCTACCTGAGCCGCTGGCACCGCCGCCGCCCGCTATGGGTCGGGGTGGCCGCCGGCGGCGTCGTCGACGGCGCCACCGGATACCTCGACCATCCACGGCTGGGCTGGTCGGATGCCCCCGTCGGCCCGGTGCTGGCCGAGACGCTGGGCCTGCCGGTGTCGGTCGCGTCGCATGTCGACGCGATGGCCGGCGCCGAGCTGCTGCTAGGTGTGCGCCGGGCACCCGCGCCGTCGTCCACCAGCCTCTATGTCTACGCGCGCGAAACCGTCGGCTACGCGCTGTCGATCGGCGGGCGGGTGCACTCACCGGCCAGCGGGCCGGGGACCATCGCCGCGCTGCCCGCACACTCGGAGCTGCTGGGCGGCAGCGGCCAGCTGGAGTCGACGGTCAGCGACGAGGCGGTGCTGGTCGCGGCGCGCAAGGCGCGAATCATTCCGGCCGAGGGCCCGGCCGCGACGATGACGGCGCTGGTGCGGGTGGCCCGGCAGGGCAACGAGCCGGCCCGCGCCCTGCTGGCCGAGCGCGCGCGGGTGCTCGGCGAGGCCGTGGCGCTGCTGCGCGACATGCTCAACCCCGACGACCTGGTCCTCGGCGGGCAGGCGTTCACCGAGTACCCCGAGGGGATGAACCTGGTGGGGGCAGCCTTCGCCGAGCGTTCGGTGCTGCCGGCGCGTGATATCCGCCTGACCGCGTTCGGCAACCGCGTGCAGGAAGCCGGCGCCGGGGTGGTGTCGCTCGGCGGGCTGTACGCCGACCCGGTAGGGGCGATGCGGAGGGCGGTCCGCCGCCCCGAAGCGACCGCCTGAAAAGGCCATTTGCACGGCGGTGCAAAGATGGCTGGGTGCGGTTCGTCACTGATGTGAGCGGCGCTGCGGCTCCCAGGCGCGTTGCCGTGTTGTCGGTGCACACCTCGCCGCTGGCGCAGCCCGGCACCGGCGATGCCGGTGGCATGAACGTCTACGTGCTGCAGAGCGCGCTGCAGATGGCCCGCCGCGGCGTCGAGGTGGAGATCTTCACCCGGGCCACCTCCTCGGCCGATCAGCCCGTCGTGCGGGTGGCCCCCGGCGTGCTGGTGCGCAACGTGGTGGCCGGGCCGTTCGAAGGCCTGGACAAGTACGACCTGCCCACGCAGCTGTGCGCGTTCACCGCTGGAGTGCTGCGCGCCGAAGCCACCTACGAGCCCGGCTATTACGACATCGTGCACTCGCACTACTGGCTGTCCGGGCAGGTGGGCTGGCTGGCGCGGGACCGGTGGGCGGTGCCGCTGGTGCACACCGCGCACACCCTGGCCGCGGTCAAGAACGCCGCGCTGGCCGACGGCGACTCACCCGAACCGCCGCTGCGCGCCGTGGGTGAGCAGCAGGTGGTCGATGAGGCCGACCGGCTGATCGTCAATACCGAACATGAAGCGCAGCAACTGGTTTCGCTGCACCACGCCGACCCGGCGCGGATCGACGTGGTTCACCCGGGCGTCGACCTGGAGGTGTTCACGCCCGGTGACAAGCTCGCCGCCCGGGCCGCGCTGGGGCTGGCCGCAGACGAGCAGGTGCTGGCCTTCGTCGGTCGCATCCAGCCGCTCAAGGCGCCCGATGTGCTGTTGCGCGCCGCGGCGAAGCTCACCGACCGGTTCAGCTCGCTGCGGGTGCTGGTGGCCGGCGGCCCGTCCGGGACCGGGCTGCAGGCCCCCGACGCGCTCGTTCGGCTCGCCGACGAACTGGGTATCGCCGCGCACGTGTCATTCCTTCCGCCGCAGTCACGCGACCAACTGGTCAACGTGTACCGGGCCGCCGACCTGGTCGCGGTGCCGAGCTATTCGGAATCCTTCGGCCTGGTCGCCGTTGAGGCCCAGGCCTGCGGCACCCCGGTGGTGGCCGCGGCGGTCGGCGGGCTGCCGGTCGCGGTGCGCGACGGCGTCAGCGGGACGCTGGTGGACGGCCACGATGTCGAGGACTGGGCGGCGGCGATCGGCGCACTGCTCGCGCGGGGGCCGGAGACGATGAGCCGGGCCGCCGTCGAGCACGCCGCCACATTCTCCTGGGCGCACACCGTCGACGCGCTGCTGGCCAGCTACTCCCGCGCGATGACGGACTACGCCCTGCGCCATCGCCGGGAGCCGGTATCGCGCCGCAACGGGCGCCGGTTCTCGATGCTGCGGGGTATCCGCGCGTGAGCATTCAGCAGGTCATCGAGGACACGCTCAAAGAGCATGAACTCAACTACTCCCACCACCAGGGCGCCCGCGGCGGCTTACCCGGGCTGATCGTCGAGCTGCCCGGCGAGCGCAGGCTCAAGACCAACACGATCCTGACCATCGGGGAACATTCGGTGCGGATCGAGGCGTTCGTCTGCCGCCAGCCCGACGAGAACCACGAGGGCGTGTACCGGTTCCTGCTCAAACGCAACCGCCGGCTCTACGGGGTGGCCTACACCCTCGACAACGTCGGCGACATCTATCTGGTCGGCCGGATGTCGTTGAGCTCGGTCACCGCCGATGAGATCGACCGGGTGCTCGGCCAGGTGCTCGAAGCTGTCGACTCCGACTTCAACACGTTGCTGGAGTTGGGTTTTCGGTCGTCCATCCAGAAGGAGTGGGCCTGGCGGGTATCCCGGGGCGAATCGCTGAAGAACCTGCGGGCGTTCGAGCACCTGATCGACGACTCAGACGAGCAGGACGATTGACGGAGGCCGTGAGAGGATTTCAACCATGGGAGACGCCACGCTGGTGCTGCTCCGCCACGGCGAGAGCGAATGGAACGCGCTGAACCTGTTCACCGGATGGGTGGACGTCGACCTCACCGACAAGGGCAGGGCCGAGGCCGTCCGCAGTGGGGAACTGATGGTCGAGCTGGGTCTGCTGCCCGACGTGCTGTACACGTCGGTGCTGAGGCGGGCCATCAACACCGCCAACCTGACGTTGGATGTCGCCGACCGGCACTGGATTCCGGTGCACCGCAGCTGGCGGCTCAACGAACGCCACTACGGCGCGCTGCAGGGGCTGGACAAGGCCGAGACCAAGGCCAAGTACGGCGAGGAGCAGTTCATGGCCTGGCGGCGCTCCTACGACACCCCGCCGCCGCCCATCGAGCGGGGTAGCACCTACAGCCAGGACGCCGACCCTCGGTACGCCGACATCGACGGCGGCCCGCTGACGGAGTGCCTGGCCGACGTGGTGGCGCGGTTCCTGCCGTACTACACCGACGTGATCGTGCCCGATCTACGGGTCGGCAGGACGGTGCTGATCGCCGCGCACGGCAACTCGCTGCGGGCGCTGGTGAAGTACCTCGATCAGATGTCGGACCAGGACGTCGTCGGGCTGAACATCCCGACCGGCATCCCGTTGCGCTACGACCTCGACGCCGATCTGAAGCCGATCGTCGTCGGTGGCACGTATCTGGACCCGGAAGCGGCCGCGGCTGGTGCGGCGGCGGTAGCTGCGCAGGGCGCGAAATAGCCCGCCGGACAGGCCGTCACGGCAAACACTGGGTGAACGCCGTCAAAACTCCTGCTCGTGGTCCTGTGACTTGTCCCGTTTTGGCCGCACGCTGCTGGGATGACGTTCACCCAATGCGTACGATTTTCGCGTGAGTGTGGTACCCGCTCTGCTGCTGACGGCAGCAGTGGCGTTGCTCGCGCTGGCGATCGGCTTCGGGGTTGGCGCTGCGCTGACCCCGCGGATCATCGAACGCAGACGGCGCCGGGCCGCCGAGCAGGCCGGTATCACCGTCTCGGAAATGCTTCAGCACGTCGTCTCGCTGTCCCCGGTGGGCATTGTCGTGGTCGACACCTACCGTGACGTCGTCTACACCAACGACCGGGCCCGCGAGCTGGGGCTGGTCCGGGATCGGCTGCTCGACGACCGGGCCTGGTTGGCCGCGCAGCGCACGCTGGCCACCGGTGAGGACGGCGAGGTCGACCTGTCGCCGCGCAAACGCCAGAATCCCGGGCGATCCGGGCTGTCGGTGCGCGGGCACGTACGGCTGCTGACCGAGGACGACGGCCGGTTCGCGGTCGTCTACGTCGACGACCAGTCCGAGCACGCGCGGATGGAGGCGACCCGGCGCGATTTCGTCGCCAACGTCAGCCACGAACTCAAGACACCCGTCGGGGCGATGGGTGTGCTGGCGGAGGCGCTGCTGGCCTCGGCCGACGACCCCGAAACCGTGCGACGGTTCGCCGGGAAGATGCTCGCCGAATCTCACCGGCTGGCCAACATGGTCGGCGAACTGATCGAGCTGTCGCGGCTGCAGGGCGCCGAACGCCTGCCCGATCTGGATGCCGTCGACGTCGACACCGTGGTGGCCGAGGCGCTGTCGCGCTACAAAGTGGCCGCCGACAACGCCGATATCGCCATCACCACCGACGCGCCCACCGGTTACCGGGTGCTCGGGGACCAGCCGCTGCTGGTGACCGCCCTTGCCAACCTGGTGTCCAACGCGATCGCCTATTCGCCCGACGGATCTTCGGTGTCGATCAGCCGCCGTCACCTCGGCGACAATATCGAGATCGCGGTCACCGACCGTGGTATCGGCATCGCCCGCGCCGACCAGGAGCGGGTGTTCGAACGTTTCTTCCGCGTGGACAAGGCCCGGTCACGGGCCACCGGTGGCACCGGGCTTGGCCTGGCCATCGTCAAGCACGTCGCCGCCAATCACAACGGATCCATCCGGCTGTGGAGCCAGCCGGGAACGGGATCGACGTTCACCCTGTCGATTCCGGCGTACCCCGAGACCGAAGACGAATCGGACGAACGAGAGGACTAGCGACACTGATGACCAGCGTGTTGATCGTGGAGGACGAGGAGTCCCTGGCCGATCCCCTGGCATTTCTGCTGCGCAAGGAGGGCTTCGAGGCCACCGTGGTGGCCGACGGGCCTTCGGCCCTGGCCGAATTCGAGCGAGCGGGCGCCGACATTGTCCTGTTGGACCTGATGCTGCCGGGGATGAGCGGGACGGATGTCTGTAAGCAGTTGCGGTCTCGCTCCAGCGTGCCGGTCATCATGGTGACCGCGCGCGACAGCGAGATCGACAAGGTCGTCGGGCTGGAACTCGGTGCCGACGACTACGTCACCAAGCCGTACTCGGCGCGCGAGCTGATCGCCCGCATCCGCGCGGTCCTTCGCCGCGGCAACGACGCCGACGACTCCGGTATCGGTGACGGCGTGCTCGAGGTCGGTCCGGTACGGATGGACGTCGAGCGGCACGTCGTGAGCGTCAACGGCGAGCCAATCACACTGCCGCTCAAGGAGTTCGACCTGCTCGAGTACCTGATGCGCAACAGTGGCCGGGTGCTCACCCGCGGTCAGCTCATCGACCGGGTGTGGGGCGCGGACTACGTCGGCGACACCAAGACGCTCGATGTCCATGTGAAGCGGTTGCGCTCGAAGATCGAAGCCGACCCGGCCAACCCGGTGCACCTGGTGACCGTGCGCGGCCTGGGTTACAAGCTGGAAGGCTAAGCTTTCCCCCGGCGAGGAGACGCAAAAGCCCCGAAAACCTCGGCGTGTCGGAGACTATTGCGTCTGTTCGCGAGAGGTCGCAACTCACCTACCCCGTTACGCCGTCCATGATCTCGAACACCTCAAAGGTGTTGACGCCGGACAGAACTGACGGATCGCTGTTTCCGACCTCGAGGACCTGGGCCCGGCCTTCGGCGCGCAGCACACCCATGCCCCAGATGCCTTCCGGATCGGCGACCGGGCCGTAGACGACGACGCGACCCTCGGCCAGCAGGTCCTGCCAGTAGGCCTGATGCCGTTGCATGGCGTCCTGCTCGGCCGGGGTCATGGTCTGGGCGAAATCCGCCCGCGGCGGAACGAGCCGGAACAGGAACAGCGTCTCGCTCATGACCGTGCTATTCCGACGCGCGCGTCGCGGGGTGCACGGCGATCAGCCCTAACCCGCTGCGCCGCTTACACATCGCGGCCAGCTCGGCGTACGCCTTCTCGCCCAGCAGCTCGGTGAGTTCGGCGGCATACGACTCCCAGACCTGCTTCGAACCGACATGCGCCGCGGGGTCGCCGGTGCAGTACCAGTGCAGGTCGGCGCCGCCTTCGCCCCAGCCGCGGCGGTCGTACTCGGTGATGGTGGTCTTGAGGATCTCCGAGCCGTCCGGCCGGGTGACCCACTCCTGGCTGCGGCGAATCGGCAACTGCCAGCACACATCCGGCTTCATCGTCAGGGGCTCCACGCCCAGCTTCAACGCCCTGGTGTGCAGCGCGCAGCCGATGCCACCGCGAAAATCAGACCGGTTCAGGAAGATGCAGGCGCCCTTGTGTTTTCGGGTACGCAGATTGGGTTTGCCCTCATACTCGTCCATTTCCAGGTAGCCCTTGCGGCTCAGTCCCTTATCCCGGAATTGCCAGTCCTCGTCGGTCAGCTGCTTGACGGCGTCGTCGAGCCGGGCACGGTCGTCGTCGTCGGACAAAAACGCGCCGTGCGAGCAACATCCGTCGTCGGGCCGGCCCTGTACGGTGCCCTGACACGCCGGTGTGCCGAACACACACGTCCACCTCGACAGCAGCCACGTCAGGTCCGCGGCAATCAGATGCTCCGGATTGTCCGGGTCGTAGAACTCCACCCACTCGCGGGCAAAGTCGAGCTCGACCTCGCCAGGATGCGACGCGCTCACGAAGTTCAACGCTACCCCAACGGAAGCTGTTCGGTACTAAGGCATTTGTTTAACGATTCGCTCGCCGAGCCTTACAATCACCAATTGGAGGCCAACCACCGATGCAGTTTGCTGCGCGAGGAGATCCGAGGTGGCCGGCCCGCCTCTGATCGAGATCCGGGAATGGGGTCGCCCCGCCCGGCGCCTGGTGCTGAGCCGACCGATCGTCGTCGGCCGGGACTGCACCGGAGCAATGCTGGCCGACGAACGAGTGTCGAGGCAGCACCTCCGGCTGGTGCCGAGTCCTACCGCACTGTCTGTGGTCGATCTCGGCAGCCGCAACGGGACCACGGTCAACGGCGTCGCGCTCACCCGGCGGGTGGCGCTCGTGCCCGGTGACGTGGTGCGGCTCGGGCGCTCCGAGATCATCGTCCTGCACACGCCGACGGTCGACCCGGCCGTGCACGAGATGGAACATGATGCGACGCGCCTCGCCCACGCGGTGGTCGCCGCCCCGCCTCCGCCACCCGGGCGGGCAGCCCGGTCGCCCGTGCTCGCGCTGGCCGAGCGCGTCCTCGGCATCGACGCCACCGGCGAACGGCAGTTGTTCCCGAGCTACACCGAGCTGACCACCAAGGTGCCACTGCGCGTATGGCAGGTGCTGCGCGTCGCCAGTATCGTCGGGCTGCTCGCGTTGATCGTCGTGATGTTCCTGCGACCTGCGGCCGGGTTGTTCGTCTTCTTCCAGGTGATCGTGCCGCTGCTTCCGATCCTTTTTCTCGTCGCACCGGGACTGTGGCGCGACATCTGTCCACTCGCCGCGTCAAATCAGCTGCCGCGGGTACTGGGCATCAGCCGCGGCCGCAACGCACCCAAGTGGCTGCGCAACCGCGGATACCTGATCGCGGTGACGCTGTTTGTCGGGATCGCCGGCGCCCGGCTTGCCGGGCTGGACCGCAGCGGCGCCGCTATGGGGATCGTGCTCGGGGCGGTGCTTGCGACCGCGATCGCCGGTGGCTTGCTGTTCAAGGGCAAGAGCGGTTGGTGCAGCTCCGTCTGTCCGCTGCTGCCGCTGCAACGTGTCTACGGGCAGACGCCGTTCGTTACCGTGCCCAACACCCATTGCGCGACCTGCGTCGGCTGTGCCAAGAACTGTTACGACTTCAAGCCACGGGCCGCGTATCAGGCCGATCTCGCCGACTCCGATCCCGGCTGGAGCGGGCCACGCAAGCTGTTCGTGGCGACGCTGCCCGGATTCGTGCTCGGCTTCTTCATGCTCACGGGCCAGGCGGATATCCCTACGCCACAAAAGTTTTCGCTGTTGGCGCTCTTCGTATTGGCAAGCATCGGGTCGTTCTACGCGCTCGAGGCGATATCGCCGCTCAGCCCCGCGATGCTCACCGTGACGTACGCCGCGGCGGCACTGAACATCTTCTACTGGTTCACCGGCCCGATCGTGGCCGCTGCGTTGAATGAGATCACCGGAGTCGACGCGCCGTGGCTGCGGTGGCCGATCAGCGTCACGGTCGCAGCGCTGACGCTGCTGTGGATCGCCCGGACCAGGGTCAGCGAGTTGCAGTTCGCGTTGACCACCGGAGCGCGATCCGAGCCGGTGCTGCTCAAGCCACCGACCAGGCGCACAGCCGCCGTCGACGAGAGCGCCGCACGGGTGCGATTCGACCCCGACGGCAGCCCCGTCGCCGCAGAGGTGGGAATGAGTCTGTTAGAGATCGCCGAGAGGTATGACCAGCCGCTCGAGGCGGGCTGCCGGATGGGGGTGTGCGGCGCCGACCCGGTGGCCATTCTCGATGGGGCGTCGTGCTTGTCGCCGCCGGACTCCGACGAACTCAACACGCTGCGCCGGCTCGGGCACGGCACGTCGACGCGGATGGCGTGCTGCGCCCGCATAGGGCCCGGCACCGTCAGGGTCTCGCTCACACCCGAACCGGGTCACCCCGGCGGCGCCACGCGGACCCACTATGACCGTTCCATCGTCAGCGTCGTGGTGATCGGCAACGGCATCGCCGGAGTCACCGCCGCCGACTTCATCCGGCGCGGACACCCCGACTGCGAAATCCACCTCGTGGGACAGGAGCCGCACGCGCTTTACAACCGCATGGGAATCTCGCGGCTGGTGTACGGCCGCTCGGCGATGCAGGGCCTCTACCTGCTGCCCGACCAGTGGTATACCGAGCACGGCGTCACGGCATGGCTCAACACCGTGGCCACCCGGATCGACCTGCGTTCCCGGCACGTTCTGCTCGGCACCGGCGATGCGCTCCCGTACGACCGGTTGATTCTCGCGATGGGCGCGAGCGCCGCGATTCCCCAGATCGGCGGGCTGAACCGGCCGGGAAGCCACGTGCTGCGCGAAGCCGCCGACGCCATACAGATCCGCGCATACGCACAGCAGCACGGCTGTCGACACGCGGTGGTTGCGGGCGGCGGCCTGCTCGGTCTGGAGGCCGCCTACTCGCTGCATCTGCTCGGCCTGCGGGTGACCGTGCTGGAGCGCGGCGAACGACTGCTGAGCCGCTACATCGACTCGACGTGTTCGGAGATGGTCGCCGGCCATTTCGCCAAGGCGGGCATCGAGATCCTGCGCAGGGCCGAGTCGTCGCACGTCATCGGCGCGCCAGCGGTCACCGGAGTGGTGCTGAAGGACCACCGCACCGTGGGCTGCGAGCTGTTCCTCGCCGCAACCGGTATCCGCCCCAACGTTGGGTTGGCCCGCAGCGCTGGAGTGCCGGTCCGGCTCGGCGTGCTCGTCGACGACCGGATGCGGACTGGCGTGCCGTGGGTATTCGCTGCCGGCGATGTCGCAGAGCATCGCGGCCAGGTACTCGGGCTGTGGCCGATCGCGACCGAACAAGCGCAGGCAGCCGCCGTCAACGCGTTGGGCGGAAACCTCGTGCTGACGTCCGAGACGCCCGCGACGATCCTCAAAGGCGTCGGCCTTGAGCTGTTTTCGATTGGGCGTCTGAAGGCGGCTCCACACGACGAGGTCATCGTTGACGGCCGACCAGGTGTCATGTCGTATCGACGGATCGTCCTGTCCGACGGTCGCGCGGTGGGCGCCACCATACTCGGCCATCACCCCAATGACCTCGCCGCGGCGCAGAGGGCGGTTCGCGATCGGATCCCGGTCGGTACATCCGCACAAGCGGCCCTGCGGTCCGGCGACTGGAGCGTGTTGGGCCACCTCGGTGAGCAACGAGCGCCAACCCGCTAGGGCCGATTCTCGGCGTGATAGGTCAGGATCTGCTCGCCGATCCGCAGGCTCCATTCCGGCGCGAGTTCGGTTGGCGTCGTGCCAATCCGGGTCCAGTCCTTGGCTCCCGGCGCCGCGATGAACGTGCCACCGGTCGTGAACGCATCGCGGACGTACACCGCGCCATGGTCGATCGAGACGTAGGCGTGCACCCGCGATATCTGGTTGTCGTTGTGAACGACGATCGGTGACGCCGTCGCGTTGCGAACCGCATCGTCGCCGAGCGGGTAACGACCGATGACGTAGGGACGGTCGAGTGGGTACACCGCTCCGTCCGCTGATTCCAGTACTGCACCGACGCTGCCGATCGTCGAGGTCTCCGCGGTTCTTCCGGGGGACGACGTCAAGCGCTCGGTCGGCTCCACTGCGGGCCACTTCCGTTCTGGCGCAATGTATTTCGATATGGTTGTGAGCGCTTCGTGTGGAGCATGGTGCAGAACGAATCCGCCGGCGGGCACCACACCGTTACGCAGATCGGTTTGGGGGCATCCCGACAGACGCGGAGCACCGGACGTCGTGACGGCGATGGTGTGCACGGATCCGGTCAGAATCTCGTCCACCCAGGTCAAAGCGCAGCCGCCGTAGAGCGTTTGGGCGCCATTCGTACCGTCGATCTGGGCCGTTACCGGACCGCGCAGGATGACGTGCAGGCCATCGGTCGAGGTCGCTACGACGCCGAACGGTGTGATCCGGTGCGACGCCGGGCCGAAAACCACGGTGGCCAGGCGTCCGGCCATCACTGCCCCGGGTCGATCGGTTTCGGCTACGGACTCGCCGACCGCGAGCAACCGATCTGCGAATGCGTTGGCGTCGGCGATATACATAACGACGTCGCCGAAGCGCGCGACCAGGCCATCGCCTCGCGCAATGCTCACTGTGTACGGTTTCAGGTCCACTGAGCGCCACCCAGGTGTGAGCTCTGCGATCCGCTCACGGAACTCAACGGTAGACCCATTAGGTTTGGTTGCGTGCGATTGGGCGTGCTCGACGTGGGCAGCAACACGGTTCACCTTTTGGTGGTGGACGCGCGCCGCGGCGGCCATCCGACGCCGATGAGTTCCACCAAGGCATCGCTGCGGCTCGCGGAGACCATCGACAGCTCGGGCAAGCTGACCCGAAAGGGGGCCGACAAGCTGATCGGCACCATCGACGAGTTCGCCAAGATCGCCGCCAGCAGCGGGTGCGCGGAACTGATGGCGTTTGCCACCTCGGCGGTACGCGACGCGAAGAACTCCGAGGACGTGCTCGCCAGGGTGCTCGCCGAGACGGGGGTGGCGCTGCAGGTGCTCAGCGGTGTCGACGAATCCCGGCTGACCTTCCTGGCCGTGCGGCGGTGGTTCGGCTGGAGCGCGGGCCGGATCATCAACATCGACATCGGTGGCGGCTCGCTGGAATTGTGCAACGGGGTCGACGAGGAGCCCGAGGTCGCGTTGTCGCTGCCGCTGGGCGCGGGCCGACTGACCAGGGAATGGCTGCCCGACGATCCGCCCGGTCGCCGCCGGGTGGCCATGCTGCGCGACTGGCTGGCCACCGAGGTCGCCGACGCCGGCGCCGCCATGCTCAAGGCGGGTAGCCCCGACCTGGCCGTGGCCACCTCCAAGACGTTCCGTTCGCTGGCCCGGCTCACCGGCGCGGCGCCGTCGGGCGCCGGACCGCGGGTGAAGCGGACACTGACAGCCACCGGCCTTAGGCAGCTCATAGCTTTCATCTCTAGGATGACCGCGGCTGACCGTGCTGAGTTGGAAGGGGTGAGTGCCGAGCGGGCGCCGCAGATCGTAGCGGGCGCGTTGGTAGCCGAGGCGAGCATGCGAGCGCTGGCCGTCGAGTCCGTCGACATCTGTCCCTGGGCGTTGCGCGAGGGTCTGATTCTGCGGAAACTCGACAGCGAAGCTGACGGAACCGCCTTGGTCGAGACGTCCGTACGGGATGCTAAGAGGGCGGCCGGAGGCGCATGAGCGCCGACACGAAATGTAGCTAGGCCCAGAGGCAACACACGATGACAGGACCAGAAGATAGCCACAGCGGCACCCGGCCGATTTCGGTCGCGGAGTTGCTGGCAAAGAACGGGACGATCGGAGCCCCGCCCGTTGGCGGCCGGCGCCGGCGTCGCCGCGGCAACAGCGATGCCGTCACCGTCGCCGAGCTCACAGGCGAGATCCCGATCGTCACCGATGGGGCGCTCGCGGAAACCGGCCAGGCTCCGGCAGTCGACGAATACGTCGAGGTCACCGGGTCGCTGTCCAGCAATGGCGCCCCAGATCCCGCCGAGGCGGACACCGACCACGAAGCGAGTGCCGACGTCGCCGAGGCGGACCCCGACGTCGCCGAGGCGGACCCCGACGTCGCCGAGGCGGACACCGACCTCGCCGAGGCCGAAACCGACTACGTCGACGTGGAAACCGAGCACGTCGACGCCGATACCGACGAGGCCGATACCGACGAGGCCGAGACCGCCAACGCCGAATTGGAAACCGACTACGCCGACGCGGTAGCCGACTACACCGCGCATATCGAGCAGCGCGACCATCTCGAGCCGTTGGACTTCGTGCCGCGTGCACGCCGCCCGCACTACGCGCATGCTGCACGGCGCTATCACCCGCCCGCCGGCGGCGGCGCCGAGCAGATGAGCCCGGATCCGGTGATCGACGACGAGGGCGAGGCCGTCGAGGCCCCCGTCAAGCTGGCCGAGTCGCTCGAAACGGAGGACATCGAGACCGTCACCGCGGCTGAAGCCGCGGGCACAGACGACGCCGATGAGTTGCCGTCCTATCTGCGCTCGTCGGAATCACCGCTGTTCGGCGGCCAGACCGTCGCCGACGATCTGGCCCGCCGCGGCGCCGGGCTGCCCGAAGATGTCGACCTGGATGACCTCGAGGACGACGTCGAAACCGCCCGGGCGCCGCAGTCGGCGATGTCGACGTTCCTGCGCGGGGCGTGGATCGTCGGGCAGTGCATCGTTGCGGTGGCCTTTGGCGCCGGTCTGTTCATCGCCTTCGACCAGCTGTGGATGTGGAACAACATCGTCGCCCTGGTGCTGTCCGTCCTGGTCATTCTCGGCCTGGTGGTCGGCGTGCGGGTGGTACGCAAGACCGAAGACATCGGCAGCACGCTGATTGCTGTGGCGGTAGGTGCGCTGGTCACGCTGGGGCCGCTGGCGCTGCTGCAATCGGGCTAGGCCTGCAAAAACCACGGTGCGCCCCGCCATCAAGGTCGGTCTATCGACGGCCTCGGTCTATCCGCTGAGGACCGAGGCCGCCTTCGAGTACGCGGCACGGCTCGGCTACGACGGCGTCGAGCTGATGGTGTGGGCCGAATCGGTCAGCCAGGACATCGACGCAATCGAGCGTCTCTCGGAGCGCTACTCGGTCCCGGTGTTGTCGGTGCATGCCCCGTGCCTGCTCATCTCGCAGCGGGTGTGGGGCGCCAATCCCATCTCGAAGCTGGATCGCAGCGTGGGCGCCGCCGAGCAGCTCGGTGCCCAGACGGTGGTGGTGCATCCGCCGTTTCGGTGGCAGCGCCGCTACGCGGAAGGATTTTCGGCGCAGGTGGCGGAGCTGGAGGCGTCCAGCGACGTGATAGTGGCCGTGGAGAACATGTTCCCGTTCCGGGCCGACCGGTTCTTCGGGGCTGGGCAGACGTCGATTGAGCGGATGCGTAAGCGCGGTGGCAGGCCGGGACCAGGTATCTCGGCGTTCGCGCCGTCCTACGATCCGCTCGACGGCGAGCATGCCCACTACACGCTGGACCTTTCGCACACGGCGACGGCCGGCACCGACGCGGTGGACATGGCCAAGAGGATGGGCGACGGGTTGGTGCACCTGCACCTGTGCGACGGCAGCGGTGCGTCCACCGACGAACATCTGGTGCCCGGCCACGGCACCCAGCCCACCGTCGAAGTCTGCGAAATGCTCGCAGGCGGCGGCTTTTCGGGTCACGTGATCCTGGAGGTCACCACCTCGGGCGCGCGCAACGCCCTGGAACGCGAAATGCTGCTGACCGAGTCGCTTCAATTCGCCAGGGCGCATCTGATGCGCTGAATGACGCTGTTACCACGCTAAGGACCGCGATGCCCGGATCCACCCTGTTCGCCGACGCGATGGCGCTGACGCCGGAAGCCCACGGTGTCTATCACGGCGAGCTGAACGAACACTGGACCATCGGGCCGAAGGTGCACGGCGGCGCGATGCTGTCGCTGTGCGCCAACGCCGCCCGCATGGAGCATTCCGGAGGGCAGGGGGACGATCCGGGAGATCAGGCAAGCGGCGCCGCGCAACCGATCGCGGTGACCGCCAACTACCTCTGGGCGCCCGATCCCGGGCCGATGCGGTTGGTCACCTCCGTGCGCAAGCGAGGCCGTCGGGTCAGCCTGGTCGAGGTTGAACTCATGCAGGGCGACCGTACGGCCGTGCGGACGTCGGTGACGCTGGGCGAGCCCGAGCATCATGTGGCGCCGCTGCTCTCGTTCAATCCCGTGGTGCCGTTGATGACGCCGGAACCGCCGCCGGGTCTGGCCCCGATCGGCCCCGGCCATCCGATGGCCGACATCGTCCATCTGGCCGAGGGCTGCGATATCCGCCCCGCGCTGACCACATACGGCCCCCGCTCCGACGGCGGGCCGCCGGTCATCGAGATGTGGGTCCGGCCCCGCGACAGCGCGCCGGAAATCCTTTTCGCCCTGATGTGCGGCGACGTGTCGGCGCCGGTGACCTTCGCCGTCAACCGCACCGGCTGGGCGCCAACCGTCCAACTCACCGCCTATCTGCGTGGCCTGCCCGCCGACGGTTGGCTGCGGGTGATGTGCACGACCATGCAGATCGGCCAGGACTGGTTCGACGAGGATCACGTCGTCGTCGACTGCGAAGGCCGCATCATCGTGCAGACCCGACAGTTGGCGATGGTGCCCGCGCCGTAGCTCTCGCGGGCGTGCAATGCTTTCACCCGTGGCCAGAATCGCGATTGTCGGCGGGGGAAGTATCGGCGAAGCTCTGCTGTCGGGGCTGTTGCGCGCCGGCCGGCAGGTCAAGGACATGGTGGTCGCCGAGCGCGACGCCGACCGCGCGAAGTATCTCTCCGAGACGTATTCCGTGCTGGTGACGACGGTGGACGACGCCGCCGAGAACGCCAAGTTCGTGATCGTCGCGGTCAAGCCCGCCGATGTGGAATCGGTGATCGGCGATATCGCCGAAGCCGCCGCGCGTGCCGAGAGTAACAGCGCCGAACAGGTATTCGTGACGGTCGCGGCCGGCGTCACCACCGCGTACTACGAGAACAAGCTGCCCGCCGGATCGCCGGTCATCCGGGTGATGCCCAACGCGCCGGTCGTCGTCGGCGGGGGAGTTAGCGCACTTGCCCGCGGCCGGTTCGCCACACCCGAGCACCTCAAGGAGGTGTCGGCCATCTTCGACGCGGTCGGTGGGGTGCTCACCGTGCCCGAGTCGCAGCTCGACGCCGTCACCGCGGTGTCGGGATCCGGGCCGGCGTATTTCTTCCTGATGGTCGAGGCGCTCGTCGATGCGGGAGTGTCCGTGGGGCTGTCCCGCACGGTGGCCACCGACCTCGTCGTGCAAACAATGGCGGGCTCGGCGGCAATGCTGCTGGAGCGCCTGGACGAGGCGCAGCCGGTCGGTGATGCGGCGATGGGCACCGCGATGGACACCACCGCC
The DNA here is from genome assembly GCA_963799495.1 of uncultured Actinomycetota bacterium. Classification (GTDB taxonomy): domain Bacteria; phylum Actinomycetota; class Actinomycetes; order Mycobacteriales; family Mycobacteriaceae; genus Mycobacterium. The sequence continues at coordinate 157,635 of CAWCXH010000006.1, read as the reverse complement.
GCACAACTGCGCGCTACGGTTACCTCACCCGGCGGTACCACCGCCGCTGGTCTGCGTGAACTCGAACGCGGCGGTTTGCGGTCGGCGGTCACCGAGGCCGTATCGGCGGCCAAAAAGCGCTCTGAGCAGTTGGGAATCACAACAGAGTAATTCAATAAATTTCAATTGATTGCCCCACTCCCGTCGCAGTAACCCCATTGGTCCCGCTATTCTCCTCGTTGTAAGCATGTGTTGGTGCCAGCGGTGGGGAAGCCGCTGGGACTGCTCGTGCCTGATGGATTGGGTTGCGATGACGTCTATGAACGGGCCGTCGGCGCGGGACTCGGCTAGCGGAAAATCGGCGCGTGACGCCGGTCCAACCGACGGTCAGCCGCCTCGAGCTCAATTTCTCACCGTCGCCGAAGTGGCGAGCCTGATGAGGGTCAGCAAGATGACCGTCTATCGGTTGGTGCACAACGGCGAACTGCCCGCCGTGCGGGTCGGTCGCTCATTCCGGGTGCACGCCAAGGCCGTCCACGACCTGCTGGAGACGTCCTACTTCGACGCTGGCTAGGCACGTTTTCGCATCGCCTAGGGTGCCCGGGTAAAGTGTGCCGGTCAGTCAATTAGGTGTAGATAGCGGAGTTCATGGGTTCAGTCATCAAGAAGCGGCGCAAGCGCATGTCGAAGAAGAAGCACCGCAAGCTGCTTCGTCGTACCCGGGTCCAGCGCAGAAAGCTTGGCAAGTAGCTTTCGGGTCTCGGCCGTTAGGCTGACCGAATGGATTCGACGGGTCACACCGGGGGGCATGCCACCGACGACACGTTGCACTACCCGAAAGTCGTGCTGGTCACCGGTGCGTGCCGGTTCCTGGGTGGCTATCTGACCGCCCGGCTGGCGCAGAACCCGTTGATCAACCACGTCATCGCCGTCGACGCGATCGCGCCCAGCAAGGATCTGCTGCGGCGGATGGGCCGCGCCGAGTTCGTCCGCGCCGACATCCGTAACCCATTCATCGCCAAGGTGATCCGCAACGGCGACGTCGACACTGTGGTGCACGCCGCGGCGGCGTCCTACGCCCCGCGCTCCGGCGGTCGGGCGGCGCTGAAGGAACTCAACGTGATGGGCGCGATCCAGTTGTTCGCGGCCTGCCAGAAGGCGCCGTCGGTGCGCCGGGTCATTCTCAAGTCCACCTCGGAGGTGTACGGCTCGAGCGCACACGATCCGGTGCTGTTCACCGAGGACAGCAGCGCCCGCCGCCCGCCGGCCGAGGGGTTCGCCCGCGACAGCATCGACATCGAGGGCTACGCGCGGGGCCTGGGCCGGCGCCGGCCCGACATCGCCGTCACCATCCTGCGGCTGGCCAACATGATCGGCCCCGCCATGGACACCGCACTGTCGCGGTATCTGGCCGGGCCGGTGGTGCCGACGGTGATCGGTCGCGACGCCCGGCTGCAACTGCTGCACGAGCAGGACGCACTGGGTGCCCTGGAGCGCGCAACGATGGCCGGCAAGTCCGGCACCTTCAATGTCGGCGCCTCCGGCATCATCATGATGAGTCAGGCCATCCGCCGCGCCGGCCGGGTCGCGCTGCCGGTGCCCCGGTCCGGACTGTGGGCTGTGGATTCGCTGAGGCGCGCAACTCGCTACACTGAGGTGGATCGTGAGCAGCTCGACTACTTGAGCTACGGCCGGGTCATGGACACCACAAGGATGCGGACCGACCTGGGTCATAGCCCGAAGTGGACGACTGGGGAAGCTTTCGACGATTACGTTCGGGGTCGCGGATTGACTCCGATCATCGATCCTCGATGGGTACGCTCAATGGAGAGTCGCGCCGTGTCGGCCGCACAGCGCTGGGGACGTTAGATCAAGCTCTAAACGGGTGGGGAGAAGGTATCAAGGTGGCGGGCGAGTCTAAAGCGAAAGTCATTCCGCTGCACTCGAATACGGGCCGGACCGCGGCCCAGCGGCGTGCTGCCCAGCGCGCCGACGGCTCGCGTCGACATCCCTCGCTACTGTCGGATCCCGGCAGCCGCGCGTCCGCCGAGCAGATCGCTGCCGTCGTTCGCGAGATCGACCAGCGGCGCAGTGCTGTCGCAGGACCGTCGGCTGCCGACGACACCCCGAACGAACTCGCGCGACGGATCGCCGGGGTCGCCGAGTTCGTCCGCAAGAGGATGACCGGCGACTACACCGTCGACGAGTTCGGCTTCGATCAGCACCTCAACGACGCTATCTTTTTGCCTTTGCTGAGAGTGTTCTTCAACTCGTGGTTCCGGGTGGATGTCAGCGGCATCGAGAACCTGCCGAAGACCGGCGCCGCGCTGGTGGTGGCCAACCATGCCGGTGTGCTGCCGTTCGACGGGCTGATGGTATCGGTGGCGGTGCACGACAACCACCCCACCCACCGCGATCTGCGGCTGCTGGCCGCGGACATGGTGTTCGACCTGCCGATGTTCGGCCAGGCCGCGCGCAAGGCCGGTCACACCATGGCGTGCACCGCCGACGCGCACCGTCTGCTGGCCGCGGGCGAGCTGACCGCCGTCTTCCCCGAGGGCTACAAGGGCCTGGGCAAACACTTCAAGGACCGCTACAAGCTGCAGCGGTTCGGTCGGGGTGGGTTCGTGTCGGCGGCGCTGCGCGCCAAGGCACCCATCGTGCCGTGCTCGATCGTCGGCTCCGAGGAGATCTACCCGATGATCGCCGACGTCAAGCTCCTGGCCCGGCTGCTGGGTCTGCCGTACTTCCCGATCACTCCGCTGTTCCCGTTGGCCGGGCCGGTGGGGCTGGTGCCGTTGCCGTCGAAGTGGCGCATCCAGTTCGGCGAGCCGATCTCCACCACCGACTACGAAGAGGGCGCAGCCGACGATCCGATGGTCACGTTCGAACTGACCGACCAGGTCCGCGAGACCATCCAGCAGACGCTGTATCAGCTACTGGCCAACCGCAGGAACATGTTCTTCGGCTGACGTTCTCGACTCGCGCGAGCCGGTTCAGCCCGGCTCTGGGCTTTGCCCAGCAACGGAATTCGACTGCCCGGCCAGTTGCTTGGCGATGAAGGCATCGCGCCGGGCGGCGATCGTCGAGCTCACCTCGTCGGCTTCGTCCGGATGGGCCGCCTCGCCGAGCATGGTGACGATGCTGGTGACAACCGGCTTGCCGTGGGCGTCGGTCACCTCACCGCGCACCTCGCTGATGACGGTGCCGTGCGATTCGATGACCGAATCCAGGTAGGAATCGAAGAACAACTTGTCGCCGGCCAGGATCGGCCGGTGAAAGATCAGCTTCTGATCTCGATGCAGCACACGCGCCAGATTGATCGGGACCGCGAATTGGTTGAAGATCTCCAGCTGCACGCGTCGGCCGGCCACCGCCACAAAGGTCAGCGAGGCCACCAACGCCTCGTAGCCGCACTCCTTGGCGGCTTCCTCGGAGTAGTGGGCCGGGTGCTCATCCTTGACCGCGCGGGCGAACTCGCGCACCTTCTCCCGGCCGACCTCGAAATAGTCCGGATACCGGTAGTGGGTGCCGATGATCTCTTCAGCGATGCTCATGGATGGGCTTGGTCTCCCCGCTCAACGTCGTAGCGGCGCGAGCCTATCAGCGACTTCTCAGTTCCTTTTGTCGCGGCGCGGACCCCGCCGCTCAGCCGCCTTCCTGACGGCGCGACACAATGGCCGCCAGCGCACCGCCGATCGCACCCAGCGCCAGCGCCGACGGCACCCCGATGCGGGCGGCTTTGCGCGCGGTCCGGAAGTCGCGGATCTCCCAGCCGCGCTCGCGCGCCAGGTCGCGCAGGGCGGCCTCCGGGTTGATCGCCACAGCGGTACCGACCAGCGAAAGCATTGGCACGTCGTTGACGCTGTCGGAGTAGGCCGTGCAGCGTCGCAGGTTGAGCCCTTCCCGGATGGCCAGCGACCGCACCGCGTGGGCCTTGCCGGTGCCGTGCAGGATGTCGCCGACCAGCCGCCCGGTGAACACCCCGTCGACCGATTCGGCGACGGTGCCCAGCGCGCCGGTCAGCCCCAGCCGCTTGGCGATGGTGGCGGCCAGTTCGTACGGCGTGGCGGTGACCAGCCACACCTGCTGGCCGGCGTCGAGGTGCATCTGGGCCAGCGCGCGGGTGCCCGGCCAGATCTTGTCGGCGATGATCTCGTCGTAGATCTCCTCGCCGAGCGCCACCAGTTCGGCCGTCGAGCGGCCCTCGATGAACGCCAGCGCCTTGCGCCGGCCGGCGGCCACGTCGTCGCTGTTCTCCCGGCCGGTGAGCTGAAACTTCGCCTGCGCGAGGACGAACCGGACCAGATCGCCGTAGGTGAAGTACTTGCGGGCGGCCAGCCCGCGGGCGAAGTGCACCAGCGACGACCCGTGCACCAGCGTGTTGTCGACGTCGAAAAACGCGGCGGCGGTCAGGTCCGGGGGCGGGGGCGGCGGGGTGGGGGCGGTCTCGACGGTCAGGTCCGTCACGGCGGCCGCAGCGCTGGCTTCGCCGGCGAGCTGCTGTTCTCCAGCCTCTGCACCAACGGAATCGGACACGCTGTAACCCTAAGTCACGTGGCTTGGATACTTGCCTGGTGAACATGCAGGTGGTGTTGCTGACGCGCAACGGGTGCGGCATGTGTGAGCGGGCCGCGAACCGCCTGGCCGAACTGTCCGACGAGCTCGGCTTTGACCTGACGATCACCGATGTCGACGCCGAAGCGGCCGCCGGCGACGCCGCGCTGCGCGCCGAGTTCGGCGACCGGCTGCCGGTGGTGCTGCTGGACGGCAACGAGCACAGTTACTGGGAGGTCGACGAACCCCGGCTGCGCTCGGACCTGGGCCGCGGCTGAACTGGGCAAATTTGGAAGCCCAGCTGGTAAACGGCTACCGTGGATGACGTGGTGAAGAAGCCATGAGCGTGCTGCTTTTCGGGGTTTCGCACCGCAGCGCGCCGGTGTCCGTGCTGGAGCAGTTGAGCACCGAGGAGTCCGATCAGGCCAAGATCGTCGACCAGGTGCTGCAGTCCTCGCTGGTGACCGAGGCCATGGTGTTGTCCACCTGCAATCGGGTCGAGGTCTACGCGGTCGTTGAGGCCTTCCACGGCGGCCTGTCGGTGATCGGGCAGGTGCTCTCCGAGCACTCCGGCATGTCACTGAACGACCTGACCAAATACGCCTACGTCCGCTACGCGGAGGCCGCTGTCGAGCACCTGTTCGCGGTGGCCAGCGGCCTGGACTCCGCGGTGATCGGCGAGCAGCAGGTGCTCGGGCAGGTGCGCCGCGCCTACGCCGCCGCCGAGGCCAACCACACGGTCGGCCGCACCCTGCACGAACTGGCCCAGCGCGCGCTGTCGGTCGGCAAGCGCGTGCACTCCGAGACCGGCATCGACGCCGCGGGCGCGTCGGTGGTGTCGGTCGCGCTCGGGATGGTCGACGTCAAGCTGGGCGGGTTGGCCGGCGGCACCGCGGTCGTCGTCGGCGCCGGGGCGATGGGAGCGCTGTCGGCCAAGCACCTGGTGCGCGCGGGCGTGGAGCGCGTCCACGTGGTCAACCGGTCGCTGCCGCGGGCCCGGCGGCTCGCCCACGACATCCGTGAGCAGGGCGTGGACGCCGACGCGCACGCACTCGAGCACATCGCGACGGTGCTCGGCGACGCTGACGTGGTGGTCTCCTGTACCGGTGCGGTGCGCCCGGTGGTCTCGTTAGCCGATGTGCACCGCGGCCTGGCGGGTCGCCCCGAGCAGCGCCAGCTGGTGATGTGCGACCTCGGCATGCCGCGCGACGTGGATGCGGCGGTGGCCGGGCTGCCCGGTGTGTTCGTCGTCGACATGGACCGGATTCAGCGCGAGCCGTCGGCGCGCGCCGCGGCATCCGATGCCGACGCGGCCCGCACGATCGTCGCCGCCGAAGTTGCCAACTACCTGGCCGGACAGCGGATGGCCGAGGTCACGCCAACCGTGACGGCGCTGCGGCAGCGCGCCGCCGACGTGGTGGAGGCCGAGTTGCTGCGGCTGGACAACCGGCTACCCGAGCTGGACCAGACGCACCGCGACGAGGTCGCCCGGACGGTGCGGCGCGTCGTCGACAAGCTGCTGCACGCCCCGACCGTGCGGGTAAAGCAGCTGGCCAGCGCGCCCGGCGGGGACAGCTACGCCGAGGCGCTGCGTGAGCTCTTCGAACTTGACCAACAGGCCGTCGACGCCGTCGCCGCAGGCGAATTGCCGTTGGCGGCAACCGATCTCGACAATCCCGAGTAACGCTTGCTAGATGTGATCCGGATAGGCACGCGGGGCAGCCTGTTGGCAACGACCCAGGCCGGTGCCGTCAAAGACACCTTGGTGGCAAAGGGTCACCCCGCCGAGCTGGTCATCGTCTCCACCGAAGGGGACCGATCGGACCAGCCGATCGCCTCCATCGGCGTCGGGGTGTTCACCGCCGCGCTGCGCGAGGCCATCCACGACGGGAGTGTTGATATGGCCGTGCATTCCTATAAGGATTTGCCGACCGCTCCCGATCCACGGTTCGTGATCGCGGCGATACCCCCGCGCGAAGACGCGCGGGACGCCCTGGTGGCCCGCGACGGGCTGGTGCTCGGAGAGTTGCCGGCCGGCTCGGTGATCGGCACGTCGAGCCCGCGGCGGGCGGCACAGCTTAGAGCACTGGGTCTCGGTTTGGAAATCCGCCCCCTACGAGGCAACCTTGATACCAGGTTGAACAGGGTTAGTAACGGTGATCTCGACGGCATCGTGGTCGCCCGGGCGGGTCTGGCCCGCATCGGACGACTGAGCGATGTCACCGAGACTCTCGAGCCGGTGCAGATGTTGCCAGCGCCGGCTCAAGGTGCGCTCGCGGTCGAGTGCCGCGCAGGCGACACCGGGCTTGCCGCGCTGCTGGCGGAGTTGGATGACGCCGACACACGCGCTGCGGTCACCGCTGAACGAGCCCTGCTCGCCGAGCTGGAGGCGGGTTGCTCCGCACCGGTGGGTGCGATCGCCGAGGTGGTCGAGTCCATCGATGAGGACGGCCGTGTCTTTGAAGAGCTGTCGCTGCGCGGCTGCGTGGCGACGCTGGACGGATCCGACGTGATCCGTGCGTCCGGCATCGGAAAACCCGGTCGGGCACGAGAGCTTGGTCTCTCGGTGGCCGCGGAGTTGTTCGATCTGGGGGCGCGCGATCTGTTGGCGGTAGAACGCGGGAGAGATAGATGACTACGCGAGGGCGTAAGCCGAAGTCGGGCCGCATCACGTTCGTGGGCTCGGGTCCGGGCGACCCGGGCCTGCTGACGACGCGGGCGCGGGGGGTGCTCGCCAATGCCGCACTGGTTTTCACCGACCCCGACGTCCCCGGGGCCGTGCTGGCCCTGGCCGGGTCCGAACTGCCGCCGCCGTCGGGCCCCGAGCCGGCAGAACCCGCGTCCGTCGACGCCGATGCCGCGCCCACGATTCCGGGCGGTCCCGATATCCGGCCCGCCCTTGGCGATCCGGCCGAGGTTGCCAAGACGCTGTCCACCGAGGCCCGCGCCGGAGTCGACGTGGTCCGGCTGGTGGCCGGTGATCCGCTGTCGATCGATTCCGTCATCACCGAGATCACCGCGCTGGCGCGCACCCACCTGAACTTCGAGATCGTGCCGGGCCTGCCCGACACCACCGCCGTGCCCACCTACGCGGGCCTGCCGCTGGGCTCGTCGCACACCGTGGCCGACGTGCGCGGCGACGTGGACTGGGCGGCCCTGGCCGCCGCGCCCGGCCCGCTGATCCTGCACGCCACCGCGTCGCATCTGCCAGACGCCGCCCGCACGCTGATCGAGTACGGGCTGGCCGACACCACTCCCTGCGTGGTCACCGCGCGGGGCACCACCTGCCAGCAGCGCTCGGTGGAATCCACGCTGAGCGGATTGATCGACAAGGCCGCGATCGGCGGCGCTGAACCGGCCGGTCCACTGGCCGGGCCACTGGTGGTGACGATCGGCAAGACCGTCGCCAACCGCGCCAAGCTGAACTGGTGGGAGAGCCGCGCCCTGTACGGCTGGACGGTGCTCGTGCCGCGCACCAAGGACCAGGCCGGCGAGATGAGCGAGAAGTTGGTGTCGCACGGCGCATTGCCCATCGAGGTGCCTACCATCGCCGTCGAGCCGCCGCGCAGCCCCGCGCAGATGGAGCGCGCGGTCAAGGGTCTGGTCGACGGACGCTTCCAGTGGGTGGTGTTCACCTCGACCAACGCCGTCCGCGCGGTGTGGGAGAAGTTCAACGAGTTCGGGCTGGACGCCCGCGCGTTCTCCGGTGTGAAGATCGCCTGCGTCGGGCAGGCCACCGCCGACCGGGTACGTGCCTTCGGCATCAACCCGGAACTGGTGCCGTCGGGTGAGCAGTCCTCGCTGGGTCTGCTCGACGAGTTCCCGCCCTACGACGACGTTTTCGACCCGGTCAACCGGGTGCTGTTGCCCCGGGCCGACATCGCCACCGAGACGCTGGCCGAGGGTCTGCGCGAGCGCGGCTGGGAGATCGAGGACGTCACCGCCTACCGCACGGTGCGCGCCGCGCCGCCGCCGGCGACCACCCGCGAGATGATCAAGACCGGCGGCTTCGACGCGGTGTGCTTCACGTCGAGCTCGACGGTGCGCAACCTGGTCGGCATTGCGGGCAAGCCGCACGCGCGCACCATCGTCGCCTGCATCGGCCCCAAAACCGCCGAGACCGCAGCGGAATTCGGGTTGCGGGTGGACGTGCAGCCGGAGGTCGCCGCGGTCGGTCCGCTGGTCGAGGCGCTGGCCGAGCACGCCGCCCGGCTGCGCGCCGAGGGTGCGCTGCCGCCGCCGCGCAAGAAGAGCCGTCGCCGCTAGCCAGTCTGAGGAGCCGAGAGTGGCTTACCCCCGTCACCGTCCGCGTCGGCTGCGGTCGACGCCGGCGATGCGCCGGCTCGTGGCGCAGACCTCCTTGGAGCCAAGGCATTTGGTATTGCCGATGTTCGTCGCCGACGGCATCGACGAGCCACGACCGATCGCGTCGATGCCCGGCGTGGTGCAGCACACCCGCGACTCGCTGCGGTCCGCGGCCGCCGACGCGGTGGCCGCGGGGGTTGGCGGGCTGATGCTGTTCGGGGTTCCGCGCGCCGAAGACAAGGACGCCACCGGCTCGGCCGGGGTGGCGGCCGACGGCATCCTCAACGTCGCGCTGCGCGACCTGGCCAAGGACCTCGGCGACGACACCGTGCTGATGGCCGACACCTGCCTCGACGAGTTCACCGATCACGGCCACTGCGGGGTGCTCGACGACGCCGGCCGCGTCGATAATGACGCCACCAACGCGCGATACGTGGAATTGGCTGTGGCGCAGGCGGAATCCGGCGCGCACGTCGTCGGCCCGAGCGGAATGATGGACGGTCAGGTGGCCGTCATCCGCGACGGCCTGGACGCCGCCGGGCACACCGACGTGGTGATCCTGGCCTACGCCGCCAAGTTCGCCTCGGCGTTCTACGGCCCGTTCCGCGAGGCGGTCGCGTCCAGCCTGAGCGGTGACCGGCGCAGCTATCAGCAGGATCCCGGCAATGCGCGCGAAGCCCTGCACGAGGTCGCGCTGGATATCGACGAGGGCGCCGACATCGTGATGGTCAAACCCGCCATGGCGTATCTGGATGTGGTCCGCGCCGCCGCCGATATTTCGCCGGTGCCGGTCGCCGCCTATCAGGTCTCGGGCGAGTACGCGATGATCAGCGCCGCGGCCGCCAACGGCTGGATCGACAGCCGCGCCGCCGCATTGGAAACCCTGACCAGCATCCGGCGGGCCGGCGCCGACATCGTGTTGACCTACTGGGCTGCCGACGTGGCCGGCTGGCTGGCGTGACGCTGGAGCCGGAAGGCCGGCCGCTGGACGTCGACACCGGGTTCTGGCTGTGGCTGGCGGCGCTGCCGCTGATGGCGACCGGGTACCTGGTCGACCTGGCGGGCACCCCCGACCGGCATACGCCGGCGGTGGTCTACGTCATCTCCGCGGTCTTCGTGTTCGCGGTTGCGGCGATCGTGGTGACCTTTCTGATCCTGATGCGGCAGGGCTACCGGTGGGCCCGCACGCTGTTGACCGGCGGCGGTATCGCGTCGGTGGTGTATGTGACGACCAACCTGTTCACCGTCGAACGCGCTACCACCGCGGCGCTGATCTATGCGGTCACCGCGATCTTCGGCTCGGTGCTGATCGCGGGGGGCGTGTTCCTGTTGCACCGTAAGGACGCCCACGCTTTCTTCACCCGCTGACGAATGTCTTAGGCTGACCCGACCATGACAGCACCACCACCAGCGCCGCCGAGTCGGCCCCGGGTCGTCAACACCGCGTTCTGGTTGCTGTTGGCCGGGTCCGTGCTGCTGATGGTCGGCGGACTGCTGGCGGCGACGTTGAGCTTCGACACCGTGCGCGCGGCGACGGCGTCGTCGGTTTCCGACGAGCAGCTGAACAACTACCTGTCGTTTCACCGCGGCGCGGGCATCGGATGCGTGGTCGCGGGCGGCGGGCTCGGTTTCCTGGTCGGCCGGACCCGCGCCGGCGACCCCCGGTTCCGGCGCGCGACCGTCGCACTGGGGCTCGCCATCGTGGTGCTGGTGGGTCTGGCGGCCGTCTTCGCCGGCATCCATTTGCTGCCTTTGCTGGCGATGCTGCCGATCATCGTGGGCACGCTGATGCTGACGCGGCCGGCCGCGACGGCCTGGTTTGACGGTCGGGGAGAACAGTGACCCAGGACGCCGCCCCGGCACAGGTCGTGTTCCGCGAGCTGGGCGCGAGCTGGCTGTGGTTGCTTGCCGGCCCGGCGGCAGGCGTGGCGATGCTGCTGATTCAGGTGTCGTCCGGTTACGGGCTGCAGCCCCTGGTTCCGGCGATTTTTCTGGCCCTGGTCACGGGCTTCCTGGCGATTCAGGTCAAGGCCGCGCGCATCCACACCTCGGTGGAGCTGACCCCGGAAACATTGCGGGAAGGCGCCGAGACCATCAGCATCGACGACATCGTGCAGATCTATCCCGAGCCGAAGGGGCCGGAAACGCCGAAATGGCAGTCGGCGCGGGCGCTCGGCGAACTGACCGGCGTGCCGCGCGGACGCACCGGCATCGGCCTCAAACTCACCAACGACCGCACCGCGCAGGCCTGGGCCCGGCGCCACCGCGAGCTGAGGACCGCCCTGACCCGGTTGGTGGAGGAGCGCATCCCCCCAGCACCCGCGTCATGAGGGTCAGGCGCCGCGCGACCGTTGAACTGCTGCTGGCCTTCCTCGCCGCGGCGGGGGCCGGATGGTGCTGGGTGGCGGCGCGCTCGACTGTGGAAGTCGCGCCGGTCCTGGACGGTGAGCCGAAGACCACGTCGGTGGTCTACTACCCGCCACTGCTGGTGCTGATGCTCATGCTGGCGACCATCGCCGGGGTGCTGGCGGTCGTCGCGATCGCCCGGCTGCGGCGCGCCGATTCCATCCGCGCCGAAAACGGAGTTCCCGGTCGCTAGGTGCTCTACTTCGCCGACACCTTCGTCAAGCGGCTGAGCCGTGCCGACAAGGAGCAGATCTACCTCGAGTCGAAGACGTGGTACCGCCGCTACGGCGTCAGCGACCGTCCGATGCCGACCGATTACGCCGAGTTCGAAAAGTATTGGGACCGAATGCTCGACGAGATCGTCGTCGCCCACCCCACCGCCCAGTACGGCGTCGGCTATGTGACCAAGGGCTTCCCGTGCCCGAAGGGTGTGCCGCCGCAGCTGTGGCGGGTGATCGCGGTGGTGTTCGACCCCGTCGCGGCGTTCCTGACCACCGGCGGTCTGCCGCCGCGGGCGCGCATCCTGCTTGCGCTGCCGTGGAGTGAGCGCAAGGAGTGTCGCTACCAACGCTTCGTCGCGCTGTCGCGGTCCCGGCCGGTGAACTGGTTTTGGGACCATCTCCCAATGCGGCTGCGTTACAACGAATATGCCCGCGAAGGCTATGCCCGGGACTGACGCTGGAGGGCAAGAGCGAAGCGACCCGGGAATTGATCCGGCCACCGAAGCCATCCTCGACGCCGCCGGTTAACGGCACGGCTTCGTCTGTTTCGTAGTTCACACTTTGGGCAGGCCACCCGGATGGATGACGAACCGACCGACTCGGTGCAACGGACCGAGAAGCCCGAAGTCACCGACGAGCACCGGGAAAAGGCCAAGGAGATGGCCAAGGAGTACGAGGACGACCGGCCGACCGTCACCCTGCCCGGCAGCGATGGCACGGTGTCGGGTACCGCCGTGGCCGACTGGACCGACAAAGACGGCAACAAGATAGCGTCCGAAGACAAAGCCAAGGACGAAGGCTAGTCACCCGAAGAAGATGCCCGTGGGATCGCGGTCGATTTCGTCGAGAAGCACGTCGACGCGCTGAGTCGGCTCGACGAGCTCGTAGACGTGGAAGTTGGAATCGCGATCGGCCCAGTACAGCTCCCAGCCTCGCGAGCGGAAGAACCGCAGCCGGGCCACGAAGACCTCGAACCAGTTGCCGTCCAGATCATCCACCGATGCCGGCCGGCATTCGACCATTGTGAGCGCGTTGCGTTTGATGTCCAACCGGTATCGCAGCTGGCTTGCGACATGCGCGGACATGTCCGCATTGAGGGCGTCAACCCAGTCACGCACGACGGCGACGTCTTGATCGGGCAAGGGCATCGCTGTCTAGGGTTGCACTCATGACGCCGCTGGACCAGATCGCGCCCGCCTTCGTCGAGATGGCCCATTCGATCGTCTGGGCCTCGGTGGCCACCGTTGACGCCGACGGCCGGCCCCGCAGCCGCATTCTGCACCCGATCTGGGAGTGGGACGGGACGGATCTTCTGGGCTGGATCGCGACGGCGCCCAGCCCAATCAAACGCGCGCACCTGGCCGTCCACCCACAAGTGTCGGTGAGCTACTGGACCTCAAGCCAGGACACCTGTAGTGCCGAGTGCCTGGTGGAGTGGTACTCCGACGACGACACCCGTCGGGCGGTGTGGGATAAGTTCGCCAAGGGCCCGGCGCCGGTGGGCTATGACCCATTCATCGTCCCGGTGTGGAGCGAGGGGCCGACGGCCGAACAGTTCGCAGTGCTGCGGCTGACGCCGTACCGGCTGCGGGTAATGCCGGGCACCGTAATGACCAAGGGTGAAGGCGAAGTGCTCAGCTGGCATGCGTAGGCGCGTGTGCTTGCATTCTGCGCCGACGCGCGCTCGAGTCATCCATCGGTAAGTTTCGGCGAACGGTTGATAACTGCTTACCGTTCGTGCACACTTACCAATGTGGCCGCTCCTGCCGGCGTGGTTCTCGACGCACTCGGGGATCGCACCCGTCGTTCCATCCTCGAGACGCTCGCGGATGGCCCGATGGCGGTCGGCGTGCTGGCCGACAAATTGCCGATCTCGCGTCCCGCCGTTTCGCAGCACTTGCGGGTGCTCAAGGACGCCGAGTTGGTGGTTGAGCAGGTCGCCGGCACCCGGCGGCTCTACCGCGTCAACCAGGCGGGGCTGATGGCGGTGCGCGACTATCTCGATCGGTTCTGGGAAACCGCGCTGGACAACTTTGCCATCCTGGCGGCGGCCGACGCGGAAGAAACGAGACGCAACAGTGGGGAGCCTCGATGAGTACCGAATCAGCTGCAGCGGTTGAGGTTGTCCGATCGGTGACGGTGCCGTTGTCCACGTCGCGGGCGTTCGAATTGTTCACCGCCCGGATGACGGAGTTCTGGCCGCCGGAGCATTCAATCGGCACGTCCGAGATTGCACAGGTCGTCGTCGAACCCGGCGCCGGGGGCCGGTGGTTCGAACGCGGCGTCGACGGCAGCGAATGCTCGTGGGGCCGGGTCGCGGTATGGGAGCCGCCACGGCAAATCGTGCTGCTGTGGCAGATCGGGGCCGACTGGCAATTCGATCCCGACTTCGAAACCGAAGTCGAAATCACCTTCACCGAGAATGGTCCGGGCCATACCCGGCTCGACCTTCGCCATCGCAACCTGCAGCGTTACGGTGACCAGACCGAACAGATGCGTGGCGTCTTCGACTCGCCCGGTGGCTGGACCGGAACCCTGACGCGGTTCGCCGAGCTGGCCAATTCCTAGGCGCTGCCGCAGTGTCCATGATGGAGATGGCACGCGAGGAACGGGAGGATCTCGCCGATCTCCTCGCGCAGCTGACACCACAACAGTGGGAGCAGCCGAGTCTGTGCGAGCGCTGGCGGGTGCGTGACGTCGTCGCCCACCTGATTGGCTACGACGAACTCGGGCGCCGCGCGCTGATGCGGCAATTCGTCAAGGGCCGATTCCGGTTCAACCGCATCAACCAGGTCGGAGTCGACGAACTCCGCACCCGCAGTACCGAAGAGCTACGCCGGATTGTGGCCGAGCATCTTCAACCACGGGGTCTGACAGCGGGTTTCGGCGGCATGATCGCCCTCGTCGACGGCATGATCCACCAGCAGGACATCCGGCGAGCACTCGGCATCCAACGCACGATTCTGCCTGATCGGCTCCTGGCCGTACTCGGCTGCGCGCGCTACGTGCCCGCCGTCCGCGGTGCCTGGCGCGCCCGCGGGGTTCGCCTGGTCGCCACGGATGTCGACTGGAGTTACGGGACTGGTCCGGAAGTTCGCGGACCCGGGGAAGCGCTGCTGATGGCGATGTCGGGCCGACCGGATGCCCTGCAGGATCTCGCCGGCGAGGGAAAAGCCAAGCTGGCGAGGAACATTCACGCCTGAGGTTCAGGCTCGATCTCGAGATCGGCGAGCAACCGGCGGACGCGTTCCTCGATTTCGTCGCGGATCGGCCGCACCGCGTCGACGCTCTGTCCGGCGGGGTCGGGCAGAGCCCAGTCGACATAGCGGCGACCGGGAAACACCGGGCAGGCGTCGCCGCAGCCCATGGTGATGATGACGTCCGCGGCCTGAACGATCTCGTCGGTCCAGGGCTTTGGGAATTCTCCGGTGATGTCGATGCCCACCTCGGCCATTGCTTCCACCGCCGATGGGTTTATTTCGGTGCCGGGCTCCGAACCGCCGGACCATGCGACCGCCCGATCGTCGGCCAGGTGGGTGAAGAAGCCGAGCGCCATCTGTGAACGTCCGGCGTTGTGGGTGCACAGGAAAAGCACGGTGGGCTTGCCGTCGGTGATCTTGCCTTCGACGCGGGCCAGCGCGTGCAGGCGTTGGCGCGCGAACCGTTCGGCAAGCAGTGGCAGGAAGTTGGGAATCGTTGCCCGGCCGGCGAATTGGTCATAGGACGAGTGCAGGAACCGCTCGATCGTCTCGGTGCCGAAGGTGTCGGCGAAGTCGCGGTGCAGACGGGTGGCCGCCGTCTTGAGGGCGTGCCGCTGGTCGATCGAGAGGTCTTTGCGATGGTGGGCGGCCAGAGGGGCGCGACTTTCGGTCATGACGGACTTCGTTGTTCGGTGTTGGTGCGCGTTGGCCAGTGATGCGGGATGACGGCATCGTCGGCGGTGCGGGCGGCATCGGGGTACAGCGCAGCGATCAGCGCCAGGCCGAGAAGCGCGCCGAGGATCTGGGCGGCGATGAACCCGGGCGCCGAGCCGGGAGCGATGCCGGCGAACGTGTCGGAGAACATCCGGCCCACGGTGACGGCGGGATTGGCGAATGCCGTTGAGCTGGTGAACCAGTAGGCCGCGCCGATGTAGGCGCCGACCGCGGCGGCCGACAGCGCGGCCCGGCCGCTGCGGGCCAGGGCGAAGATCAGGGCGATCAGCCCGGCGGTCGCCACCACTTCCCCGACCAGGTGTCCGCTGCTCATGCGGTCCTTGGTGGCGATCTCGAAGACGCGCAGGTCGAACATGACGTTGGCAAGCACCGCCCCGGTGACGCCGCCGGCGACCTGCGCCACGGTGTAAGCGAGCGCGTGGTGTGCGCTGATGCCGGTGCCGGCGCGACGGCCCAGCAACCAATCGGCCGCGGTCACAACGGGATTGAAGTGGGCGCCGGAGACGGGACCGAACAGCAGGACGAGCACGGACAGGCCGAATGCGGTGGCGGTCGAGTTCTCCAGCAACTGCAGACCCACGTCAGTGGGGGAAAGCCGCGCGGCGGCAATGCCCGATCCGACGACCACGGTGACCAGCAGGGCGGTCCCGACGAACTCGGCCAGCAGCCGCCGCGACATCGGCACCGCGGTCACTATCTGCTCCCGTCAACGGCGTCCGCGCCGAGCAGCTGCGAAAGTTGTTGCAGTGCTTCGGGTATCATCCGGTAGTACACCCAGGATCCGCGACGCTCGCATTCCAGCAGCCCGGCGGTGCGTAACACCTTGAGGTGGTGGCTGATCGTGGGTTGAGTCAACTCGATTCCCGCCGACAGGTCGCACACGCAGGCCTCCCCGCCGGTATGGCTTGCGACGACACTGAGCAGCCGCAGCCGCACCGGATCCGAGAGCGCCTTGAGCTGACCGGCGAGTTCGGTGGCCGCGTCCATCGACAGCGGTTCGCGCACCAGGGGCGCGAAATCGCAACGCGGTTCCGTCGGCGGAACCCCTCGCTTCGACACATATCGATATTGACCGATATCGAATCAGATCACAAGCGAACGCTAGGCATCGCGCGCCTCCGCCTAGCAACGGGACGCCTGGGCCGCGGTTTGCGGGCTAGCAGCCGAAGGTCTCGGAATCCGCCAGAACGGTGTAGACCTCCCACTTCTCCCCGCCCGGCCCGGTCACCCACACCTTGTCCTGGGTGGCAAAGCAACACGTGGTGCCGATCTCCTCGTCGGTGAACAGTCCCTCGCCGGAGAGGCGGGCGATCTCTTGGTGAACCCGCTCGCTGGTTTCGACCTCCACGCCCAGGTGGTTGATGGTCCCGCCCTTGCCGGGGTTCTCCAGCAGCACCAGCTTGAGCGGCGGATCGGCGACGGCGAAGTTGGCGTAGCCTTCCTTGACCTTGGCCGGCTCGGCGTTGAACAGCTTGGAGTAGAAGGCGACCGCCTCGTCGAGATCTTCGACGTTGAGAGCGAGCTGAACGCGGGACATGATGACCTCCATACCTGTGAGACATATATCGAACTATCGGTTAAGCGTGCCGACCTTTTTGATATATGTCAATGTTTCCGGCAAGATTGGCCCTATGCCGAAGGCACTGCCGATGATCGATATCTCCGCCCCGGTGTGCTGTGCACCCGTGGCCGCCGGGCCGATGAGTGACGAGGCCGCGCTCGAAGTGGCGTTGCGGCTCAAGGCGTTGGCCGACCCGGCCCGCGTCAAGATCATGTCGTTCCTGTTCTCCTCCCCGGCCGGACAGGAGAACAGCGGCGACCTCGCCGTCGCCCTCGGCCTGGCGGAATCCACCATCAGCCACCATCTCAGCCAGCTGCGCAAGGCCGGTCTCGTCGAGTCCGACCGGCGCGGCATGAACGTCTACCACCGCCCGCGCCGTGATGCGCTCGGCGCGCTGTGCTCTGTCCTTGACCCCAGTTGCTGCGGCTGACCCGTCAGCTATTCCGTTGCCGCGATGGCGGCCTTGAGGCGGGGCATCGTCTTCTCGAGGAGTTCGAGGCTTTTCCACCCTTCCTCCGGCGAAAGGCCGCCCAGCAGCGGCTGGAAGCCGAACGTGCCTTTGTCCGGAAGCCAGGACACGCGGTCGATCAGTTCGTCCGGGGTCCAGGTTGCAAAGAGCCCGGTTTGGCGCAGCACCTTCGGGTCGGTCGGGCCCGCGAAGGGCGAGGGGGAGTTCCCTTCCTGCGCCGCCCATTTGGCGTATTCGGTTATGACATGGACGGCATGCTTTTCGATGGCGGCCCAGCCCTGGTCCGGGTCTTCGCAGAGGTGGATGCTGATCGGCATGCCGGGCCGGAAGAATTGGCCCGGTTCACGGCCGAGCTTGCGGCACTCCTCCTCATAGATCGGGATGAGTTCCGCCAACACCGGACCGAAGCCGACGCCGAAGCGCGCGGCGCGCCGGGCGGAGGCTTCCACCGCGCCGCCGACCAGGATGATGTCCTCGGGCTTCTGCACCGGTAGCGGCCGGACGTAGACCGGGCGGCCGTCCATTTCAAACTTCTCGCCGCGCAGCGCCCGCAGGATCGTTTCGATGCCGCTGTCCATCAGCTTCGCCCGGTCCTTCAGCGACTTCCTGAACATGGCGAATTCGAAGGGGACATAGCCCGCGCCGAGAACGACGTTGATCCGCCCGTTCGACATGAGGTCGGCAATGGCGATCTGTTCGGCGATCTGCACCGGATCATGCAGGGGCAGGAGCACGGCGCCAAGGAGGAAGCGGATGTTCTTCGTCACCGCCGCCATGCCGCCAACCAGCGTGAAGGGCTGCGGCAGGTATCCGTCGTCGGAGCCGTGGTGCTCCATCAGGCCGATTCGGTCGACGCCGATCTCGTCGGCAAAGGCAGCCATTTCCAGCGAAGCGCCATAGAGTTCTTGCGTCGGCGTGCCGAAGTCCGGAGCGCGCATGTCGAAGAGAACGCTGGTCCTGAGGTCTTTCATGTCAGGGCCTTTCTCAGTCGGCGCGCTTGAGCACCACGGCCTGTTCGAACGGCAGCCGCGCGAAGAGCGGCCGCGCCATTCCGTTGACCGCCGGCGCGGCTTCGGCCTTGGGCATCACGTGCGGGTCGGTGAGTTCGATGGTCTTTCCGTGACGACGCATCGCGCGCGCCACCCGCGGCGGTGATGTTCTTCAGCCAGTCGCGGTCGGGGCCGTAGGTGAGCAGAATCGCGACCCCGTCGTCGGTGCTGAACACGTTCAACGGCGTGCGGTACGCCTTGCCGGATTTGCGGCCGACGTGCTCGAGGATCCCGAACGCCGGCGCCCACCCCGCCCACATCCGCTGGATCGGATTGGTGAAATGCCGGTTGAAGCGCGCCAGCCATTGCGGTAGTTGCATAGCAGCAATCAAACTCGTAGCTCATGGCCTATCTCAAGCCTCCATGGTTCGTCGCCAAGATCTTCAACAGGATCGCGATGGCGACCGGTGTCGGCAGCAGCGAAACGTTGACGGTGACCAAACGGGGCAGCAAGGAACCGCAGCAAATCCCGGTGGTCGTTCCCGAGGTCGACGGGGTGAAATACCTGGTCTCCACCCGCGGCGAATCGCAGTGGGTGAAGAACGTCCGCGCCAACCCGACCGTCACCCTCGGCAAGACCAAGTACGTCGCCCGGGAGATACCGGTCGAGCAGCGCGCGCCCATCCTGGCGGCGTACAAACCCAAGGCCGGCAAGGTGGTCGAGGGCTACTGGAAAAAGCTGCCCGACGACGCCGATCATCCCGTCTTCGCGCTCACACCGACCGCTTGACCCTGGCCACTACACCCTGTAGTTCCCGCTCCGGGCTCGGCTGGGACACTGGTGGCCATGCGCAGCACTGACGTCTCCGCGAAGTTGTTCGCCGATGCCTGCGCCGTGATCCCCGGCGGCGTGAACTCGCCGGTGCGCGCCTTCACCTCGGTCGGCGGCACACCGAGGTTCATCACCTCGGCCCAGGGTTACTGGTTGACCGACGCCGACGGCAACCGCTACGTCGACCTGGTGTGTTCCTGGGGGCCGATGATCCTCGGCCATGCCCACCCCGACGTCGTCGACGCCGTGCGCAAGGTCGCGGCCGACGGGCTGTCCTTCGGGGCGCCTACTCCGTCCGAAACCGAGTTGGCCGGCGAGATCATCGGGCGCGTCGGCGCCGTCGAGCGCGTGCGCATGGTCAACTCCGGCACCGAGGCCACCATGAGCGCGGTCCGGCTGGCCCGCGGCTACACCGGACGCGCCAAGATCATCAAGTTCGCCGGCTGCTACCACGGCCACGTCGACTCGCTGCTCGCCGCCGCCGGCTCGGGTGTCGCGACGCTGGGCCTGCCGTCCTCACCCGGCGTCACGGGTGCCGCCGCGGCCGACACGATCGTGTTGCCCTACAACAACATTGCCGCCCTGGAGGAGATCTTCGCCCAGTTCGGCGACGAGATCGCCTGCGTCATCAGCGAGGCCAGCCCCGGCAACATGGGCACCGTCGCACCCCTGCCCGGCTACAACGCGGCCCTGCGCCGCATCACCGCCGACCACGGCGCGCTGCTGATCCTCGACGAGGTGATGACCGGCTTCCGGGTCAGCCGATCCGGTTGGTATGGCGTGGATCCGGTGGACGCCGACCTGTTCACGTTCGGCAAGGTGATGAGCGGCGGTCTGCCGGCCGCGGCCTTCGGCGGGCGCGCCGAGGTGATGGAGCGGCTGGCCCCGCTGGGCCCGGTGTATCAGGCCGGCACGTTGTCGGGCAATCCGGTGGCGATGGCCGCCGGGCTGGCCACGCTGCGGGCCGCCGACGACGCGGCGTATGCCGCGCTGGACGCCAACGCCGACCGGCTGGCCGGGCTGCTGTCAGCCGCGTTGACGGATGCCGGTGTGCCGCATCAGGTTCCGCGGGCCGGCAACATGCTGTCGGTGTTCTTCGCCGGACAGCCGGTGATCGACTTCGCGGCCGCCCAGGCCAGCCAGACATGGCGCTATCCACCGTTCTTCCACGCCTTGCTCGAGCGCGGTGTGTACCCGCCGCCTAGTGCGTTCGAAACCTGGTTCGTCTCAGCCGTTTTGGATGACGACGCCTTCGACCGGATCGCCACGGCGCTGCCCGACGCCGCCCGCGCCGCCGCGAAAGCCAGTCCGGCATGACCGTGCGAACAATCGTGCACGTCATGCGCCACGGCGAGGTGTACAACCCCAAGAAGATCCTCTACGGACGGCTGCCCGGCTACCACCTCTCGGAGAAGGGCCGCACGCAGGCCCAGGCGGTCGCCGATGTGCTGGCCGACCACGACATCGCGATGGTGGTCGCCTCCCCGTTGGAGCGGGCGCAGGAGACCGCCGGGCCCATCGCCGCCTGTCACGACCTACCCGTGGAAACCGATCCCGATCTCATCGAATCGCTGAACTTCTTTGAGGGTCGGCGCGTCTCGCCGGGTGACGGCGCGTGGCGCGACCCGCGGGGCTGGTGGGCGCTGCGTAATCCGATCAAACCGTCGTGGGGCGAGCCGTACACGGACATCGCCGTGCGGATGACCACCGCGATCGACAAGGCGCGTGCCCGCGCCGCCGGCCACGAGGCGGTGTGCGTCAGCCACCAGCTGCCGGTGTGGACGTTGCGGCTGTCGCTGACCGGCAGGCGGCTCTGGCACGACCCCCGCAAGCGGCAGTGCGCGGTCGCCTCGCTGACGTCGTTCGTCTACGACGGCGACACCCTGGTCGACGTCGAGTACAGCGAGCCGGCGGGCCGGTGAAGCGGCTGGTCCTCCCGATCGCGGCGCTGGTCGCTCTGCTGGTCGGCTGCTCCACCGGCGACGACGCCGTCGCGCAGGGCGGGACCTTCGAGTTCGTCGCGCCCGGAGGGAAGACCGACATCTTCTACGACCCGCCCGAAAACCGTGGCCGCCCAGGTCCGTTGGCGGGGCCCGACCTGATGGATCCCGCGAAGACGATCTCGCTGGAAGACTTCGCCGGCAAGGTCGTGGTGATCAACGTGTGGGGCCAGTGGTGCGGGCCGTGCCGATCGGAGATCAGCCAGCTGCGGAAGGTCTACGACGCCACCCGCGATCAGGGCGTGGCGTTCCTCGGGATCGACGTGCGGGACAACAATATCGACGCTCCTCAGGATTTTGTTGTCGACCGCAACGTCACGTTCCCGTCCATCTATGACCCCGCCATGCGCACCATGATCGCGTTCGGTGGCAAGTATCCGACCACCGTCATCCCGTCCACGGTGGTGCTGGATCGCCAGCACCGGGTCGCCGCGGTGTTCCTGCGCGAACTACTCGCCGAAGACCTGCAACCGGTGGTGCAGCGATTGGCCGACGAAAAATGACCGGCTTCGCCGAAATCGCCGCCGCCGGACCGGTATTGCTGGCGCTGGGCGTGTGCGTGCTGGCCGGGCTGGTCTCGTTTGCCTCGCCGTGTGTGGTGCCCCTCGTGCCGGGCTACCTGTCCTACCTGGCTGCTGTGGTCGGGGTGGAGGAGGGCACCCTGGGGGCTGGGGGCACCTCCGGCTCGCGGGGGACAGCGCAGCGACCGGGGGAGGACGGTGACGGACAGGTCTCGGTGCGGGCGGCGCGGTTGCGGGTCGCCGGGGCGGCGGGGCTTTTCGTCGCCGGCTTCACCGCGGTGTTCGTGCTCGGCACCGTCGCGGTGTTGGGCATGACGACGGCGCTGATCACTAATCAGCTTCTGCTGCAGCGCATCGGTGGGGTCATCACGATCGTGATGGGCCTGGTGTTCGTCGGCTTCATTCCGGCGCTGCAGCGCCAGGCCCGGTTCACGCCCCGGCGGCTGTCGACGATCGGCGGCGCGCCGCTGCTGGGTGCGGTCTTCGCGCTGGGGTGGACGCCGTGCCTGGGCCCGACGCTGACCGGGGTCATCACGGTCGCGTCGGCGACCGACGGCGCCAATGTGGCCCGCGGTGTGGCGCTGGTGATCGCCTACTGCCTGGGACTGGGAATCCCGTTCGTGCTGTTGGCCTTTGGGTCCGCACGCGCGGTGGACGGCCTGGGCTGGCTGCGACGGCACACCCGGGCCATCCAGATCTTCGGCGGCGTGCTGCTGATCCTGGTCGGGCTCGCTCTGGTCACCGGGGTGTGGAACGACTTCGTGTCCTGGGTGCGCGACGCGTTCGTCAGCGACGTGAGGCTGCCGATCTGATGGTTGCGCGAGCAGACGCAAAGTCCCCCAAAAATGGGCGTGTCGGGGTGCTTTTGCGTCTGCTCGCGCAGAAGGCGCGCAATACCTGGCGCACGCTGACCTCGATGGGCACCGCGCTGGTGCTCTTGTTCCTGCTGGCGCTGGCCGCCATTCCCGGCGCGCTGCTGCCGCAGCGCAGCCTCAACGAAGCCAAGGTCGCCGAGTACATTGCCGAGCACCCGACCATCGGCCCGTGGCTGGATCGGCTGCAGGCCTTCGACGTGTTCTCCAGTTTCTGGTTCACCGCCATCTACGTGCTGCTGTTCGTCTCGCTGGTGGGCTGTCTGACCCCGCGGTTGATCGAGCATGCCCGCGGCCTGCGGGCCACCCCTGTTCCCGCCCCGCGCAACCTCGGCCGGCTGCCCAAACACCACACCGCCGAAGGCGCGGGTGAACCCGACGCCGTCGCAGCGACGGTCAATGAGCGGCTGCGCGGCTGGCGGCGCGTCACGCGGACTGACGACGACATCACTGAAATCTCCGCGGAGAAGGGCTATCTGCGCGAGTTCGGCAATATCGTCTTCCACTTCTCGCTGCTTGGCCTGCTCGTCGCGGTAGCCGCCGGAAAGCTGTTCGGCTACGAGGGCAACGTCATCGTCATCGCCGACGGCGGTCCCGGCTTCTGCTCGGCGTCCCCGGCCGCGTTCGACTCGTTTCGGGCCGGCAACACCGTCGACGGCACCTCCCTGCACCCGATTTGCCTGAAGGTCAACGACTTTGAGGCAATCTACCTGCCGACCGGGCAGGCCACCTCGTTCGCCGCCAACATCGACTACCAGGCCGGGCCCGACCTGGCCACCAACACCTGGCGGCCGTACCGGCTGCAGGTCAACCATCCGCTGCGCGTCGGCGGGGACCGGGTGTATCTGCAGGGACACGGCTACGCCCCGACGTTCACCGTGACGTTCCCCGACGGCCAGAGCCGCACCTCGACCGTGCAGTGGCGGCCCGACGATCCGCTGACGCTGCTGTCGTCCGGGGTGATCCGCGTGGACCCGCCCGGCGGCACCTACCCCGATGCCGACGAACGCCGCGAGCATCAGATCGCGGTGCAGGGCCTGTTCGCGCCGACCGAGCAGCTGCACGGCACGTTGCTGTCGTCCAGCTTCCCGGCGCTGAACCACCCGGCCGTAGCTGTGGACATCTACCGCGGCGACACCGGGCTGGACACCGGGCGGCCGCAGTCGCTGTTCTCGCTTGATCCGCGGCTGATCGACCAGGGCCGGCTGACCAAGGTGGCGCGGGTCAACCTGGGCGCCGGCGAGCAGACCCGCCTCGATGACGGCACCGTCGTCCGGTTCGACGGCGCCGTGCCATTCATCAATGTGCAGGTCTCCCACGACCCCGCCCAGGTGTGGGTGCTGGTGTTCGCGCTGATGATGATGGCCGGGTTGCTGGTTTCGTTGATCATCCGCCGGCGGCGGGTCTGGGTCCGCGTCATGCCCACTCCACAGACCCCGGGTACGGTAAGCGTCGAGCTGGGCGGCCTGGCCCGCACCGACAACTCCGGGTGGGGCGACGAGTTCGAGCGGTTGACGCAGCGGCTACTGGCCGGGTTCGATGCCGCGGCGGCTCAGCCGTCAAGAGAGAAGGTCACGTGAACACCGAGCACATCGACATAGGACTGGCCCGGTACTCCGACTGGGCCTTCACCTCGTCGGTGGTGGTGCTGGTGGCCGCCCTGCTGCTGCTCGCCGTCGAACTGGCCTACACCCGCGGCCGGAAAGCCGAAAGCCGCGAACTCGTGGGGGCACGGGTAGGTGCCCGCAGCGCCGCCCCGGGCGTCGTCGCCGAAGCGCCCAAGCGCCCGATCGACCAACGCGTCGGGCGGGCCGGCCTGGCCCTGGTGTACGTGGGGATCGGGCTGCTGCTGGCGTGCATCGTGCTGCGCGGGCTGGCCACCGCGCGGGTGCCGTGGGGCAACATGTACGAGTTCATCAACCTCACCTGCTTCTCGGGTCTGATCGCCGCGGCGGTCGTGCTGCGCCGTCCGCAGTACCGCGCGCTGTGGGTTTTCGTCCTGGTTCCCGTGCTGATTCTGTTGACGGTGTCGGGCCGCTGGCTCTACACCAACGCCGCGCCGGTGATGCCGGCCCTGCAGTCGTACTGGCTGCCGATCCACGTCTCGGTGGTGAGCCTCGGTTCCGGGGTGTTCCTGGTCGCCGGGGTAGCCAGCATCCTGTTCCTGGTCAAGATGTCGCGGCTGGGTGCGCCGGATGCCGAGGGCACGCTGGCCCGCATCGTGGCGCGGCTGCCCGACGCCCAGACGCTGGACCGGATCGCTTACCGCACAACAATTTTCGCGTTCCCGGTGTTCGGCTTCGGCGTCATCTTCGGCGCGATCTGGGCCGAGGAGGCCTGGGGCCGGTACTGGGGCTGGGACCCCAAGGAGACGGTGTCGTTCATCGCGTGGGTGATCTACGCCGCCTACCTGCACGCCCGTTCCACCGCGGGCTGGCGCGACAAGAAGGCGGCCTGGATCAATGTCGCCGGGTTCGTCGCGATGGTCTTCAACCTGTTCTTCATCAACCTGGTCACTGTCGGGCTGCATTCGTACGCCGGGGTCGGCTGACCCGGGTTGCCCGGAATGGCCCGAACCGCTAACGAGAGGGGATTAGCCGTTGTCTGACCAACCGACTGAATTCCGGTCGCAGGAGCGGTTCACCGATCCGGCGAATTCGATGCCGTTGGGATGGACCGCCCCGACACCGCCCAACGGGTTGCCGGCCGGCCACGCCACACCCGCCGCGTCGCACCAGACGGACCCACCCGCGGCAGCGCCGCCCCACGGGGACCTGTCGACCGTGGCGCTGCTGGGACAGCCCAAGCAGGCGCCCTCGCAAGGCTGGCGTAAGTGGCTGTATATCGCGTCGTTCAAGCTGATCAATGTCGGCGAAAGCCGAAAGGTCGCCCGCCACAACGACCTGGTCGCGCGGGTCAAACATCCGCTTTCGGGCTGTTATCGGATCGCGCTGCTGTCGCTGAAGGGCGGTGTCGGCAAGACGACGATCACCGCGACCCTGGGTGCGACGTTCGCTTCGACCCGTGGTGACCGCGTCGTGGCCGTGGATGCCAACCCGGACCGCGGCACGCTCAGCCAGAAAGTGCCGCTGGAGACCCCGGCCACGGTGCGTCACCTGCTGCGCGACGCCGAGGGCATCGAGCGCTACAGCGACGTCCGCAGCTACACGTCGCAGGGACCCAGCCGGCTGGAGGTGCTGGCCTCAGAGAGCGACCCGGCGGTGTCGGAGGCGTTTAGTTCCGACGACTACGCCCGCACACTCGAGGTGCTGGAGCGGTTCTACAGCCTGGTTCTCACCGACTGCGGCACCGGGCTGATGCACTCGGCGATGTCGGCGGTTCTGGCCAAGGCCGACGTGCTGATCGTGATCAGCTCCGGGTCGGTCGACGGTGCGCGCAGCGCGTCGGCGACGCTTGACTGGCTCGACGCGCACGGACATCAGGACATGGTGCGCAACTCGATCGCGGTGGTCAACGCGGTGCGACCACGGTCGGGCAAGGTCGACATGCAGAAGGTCGTCGATCACTTTGCCCGACGGTGCAGGGCGGTGCGGTTGGTGCCGTTCGACCCGCATCTGGAGGAGGGCGCCGAGATCAGCCTCGAGCGGCTGCGGCCCGAGACCCGCGACGCGCTGATCGAATTGGCGGCCGTGGTCGCCGACCGCTTTCCGGGCACAAAGCAATCCAACGACCTGATCGTGTAGGTCGTCGGGCAGCTACGGCCGCGGGTTGTCCCCGTGGCCAAGCCGGCGCAGGAAATCAGGGTCGTCGTCCGGGCCGATCGTGCGCGCCTTCGGGCTGGCCCCGCTCAACCGCGTGAGCCGCCAGCCGGCGTAGGCCAAACCGGTCAGGACGAGAGTCAAGAGCAAATACGCCACGCAAAAACCTCCTTGATCTGAATATACGCGCCGTCTGTAGGCTCGGGCCGTGTCAGAAAGCCGGCCCGGCTCCCGCCTCCTGCTGGACGTGCTCGCCTATGTTGTGGCCCGTCTGCTGCTCGTCGTCGTCTTGACCGCGGCGATCTTCGGCGTCGGGCACCTACTCGGTGTGCGCGATTTCCCGCTCGTCATCGCGCTGTTGTTTGCGATCGTGATCGCGCTGCCGCTGGGCATCTGGGTGTTCGCCCCGCTGCGCCGGCGTGCCACCGCAAGCATCGCCACGTTCGACGAACGCCGACGCAACGATCGTGAGCAGCTACGCGCCCGGTTGCGCGGTGAGGACCGAGCGGATGACGGCAGTCCTGGCACGTGAGGCGTTCGGCGCCGAATTCGTTGGTGCCGACCGGTTTCTCAACACTCCGACCTACGGGTTGCCGCCGCAGTTTCTTGTCGACACTCTGCAGGACTGCATCGGCAAATGGCAGGCCGGAACGATGGAAGCGACCGCGTTCGACGAACCGGTGCGCGCCGCCCGCGCCGGTTATGCCGCCCTGATCGGCGTGCCCGTCGACTCGGTGGCGATGGGCGGCACCGTCTCCGCGGTGCTCGGTCTGGTTGCCGCCGCGATCCCCGACGGCAGCCGGGTGGTGACGCCGCCGGGTGAATTCACCAGCACCACCTTTCCGTTCGCCGCGCAGGCCGCCCGGGGTGTGACGGTCACCGAGCTGACCGCCGACGAACTGGTGGCCAGCGCCGCCGACTTTGACGTGGTGACCGCCAGCCTGGTGCAGTCGGCCAACGGCGCGGTGCTCGACGTGGACGCGCTGCGGGCGAGCGTGGCGGGCACGGACACCCTCACCGTCATCGACGTCACCCAGGCGGTGGGCTGGAAGCGGATCGACCTGGCCTGGGCCGACGTCACCGCCGCCGCCGTCTACAAGTGGCTGCTGGCGCCGCGCGGCACCGCGTGGATGTCGTTGAGCGACAGGATGGCTCGCATCATGACGCCGCATGCCGCCAACTGGTACGCGGGGGAGGACCCGTGGCAGTCGATCTACGGGCTGCCGCTGCGGCTGGCCCCCGGCGCGCGTCGTTTCGACACGTCGCCGTCGTGGTTCAGCGTGCTCGGCTCCGCGCTGACGTTGCCGTGGTTGGCGTCGTTGGACACCGCCGCCGTCGAGGCATATGCGCTCGGGCTGGCCAATCGTCTGCGTGCTGAACTTCAACTGCCACAAGAGGACTCGGCTATCGTGTCGATACCCAGCGTGAACGCGGCCGAGCGGTTGCAAGCGGCCGGGATCCGCGCTTCGATCCGCGCCGGTGCCGTGCGTGTCGGCTTCCACTTGTACAACACCGAAGACGACCTCGACCGGTTACTCGACGCGCTTTCGGGGTAGTCATGGGGACATGACCTCCGGCAGAACGCTGTACCAGCGATGGATCAACGAACTCTGGTCGGGAAAGCCGATCGCCGAAGAATTGCTGACCGACGACTTCGTCGGACACTGGCCCGATCGTGCCGTGCACGGTCCGGGCGAGCTGCAGGCGATCATCGACGAGACACGGAAGATGTTCGACGAGTTGACGTTTGTGATCGAGATCGGACCGATTGTCGAGGGTGACATGGTGGCGGGCCGCTGGATGGGCACCGGTCGCAACGACGAAGTCCCCGCCCGATTCTTCGGCAACGACATCCTGCGGGTTAGCGAGGGCCGGTTCGCCGAGTACTGGACGGGCACCTCGACTGGCTAGGCGTCAGTCGAAGAGGTCCGGCTGTTCCCGGGTGATCCGGGCGAAGAGTGGCTGAAAGCTGAACCAGCCGGCGAAGTGGGTGCCCACCTGTCCCGCCGTGTGCTTGGCCATCGACGCCTCGATCAGGACCGGGGTGCCGGCGGCTTCGGCCATCAGCTGCGCATGGCAGGAGCGCTCCATGGTGATGAACCACCAAGCCGCCTCCTCCACCGAGTGACCGACCGTCAGCAGACCGTGATTGCGCAGAATGACGGCCTTGCAATCGCCGAGTTCATGCGCGATGCGCTTGCCCTCTTCGAGGTCGACAACGACGCCGGAGTAGTTGTCGAACAAGGCGTGGTCGTCATAGAAGGCGCAGGCGTCCTGGGTGATCGGGTCGAGCAGCCGGGCGAGCGTGGACCACGTCTTGCCGCACACCGAATGGGAGTGAGCGGCGCTGATCACGTCTGGGCGCGCTGCGTGCACCTGTGAATGGATCGCGAACGCTGCCCGATTCAACGGGAGGTCGCCGTGGACGATCGTGCCGTCGTGGCGCACGAGCAGCAGGTCGCTGACCCGGATGTGCCCGAAGTGCATACCGAACGGGTTGACCCAGAAATGGTCGGTCAGCTCGGGGTCGCGTGCGGTGATGTGTCCGGCGACGCCTTCGTCGAAGCCGAAACGGCTGAACAGACGGAAGGCCGCGGCGAGGTTCTGTTTGCGGTGCAGCCGCTCCTGCTCGATCGTGCGGTCCTGCTGCGGAAGCAGTGCCGCGGTGTTGCCGCTCGCGAGTTGCGCGGCCTGCTCGGCATCGGTGTTCGACATGGCCGTCCCTTCAGCACGCCGACATTGCAGCCGGTCAGACGTCAAAGCGTAATCCGGCGACCAGTCGATTTCGCCGGTTCGTTAGTTGCCGATGTTCCTTGACACTGCCGCAGTGTCAACTTAAATTGACATGAATGAGCGATCCGGCCATCGGTCTGCGGGCGGTCCGGGCGTTGCAGCGGCTGCAGGAACGGCTGGAGGCCATCCACGTCGCCAACGCCCGCGAGCAGGGCTGGAGCTGGCAGGCGATCGCCGGCGCGCTCGGCGTCAGCCGGCAGGCCGTGCACCAGAAGTACAACCGGAGGAGATGACCATGTTCGAGCGGTTCAGTCGCAACGCTCGGGTCGCCGTCGTGCTGGCCCAGGAAGAGGCCCAGGAACTGAACGCGGACGAGATCAAGCCGGAACATCTACTGGTCGGTGTGCTGCAGAGCGCCGGGCACGACCTGTCGCGCGTGCTTGGCAGCTACGGCCTGACCACCGAGGTCGTCCGGGCCCGGCTGGTCGCCGCCGACGCCTGTGGCGACGAATCCTTCGACGACGACGCCGAGGCGCTGCGCTCGATCGGCATCGACCTGCGCACCGTCCGCGACAGCGTGGACCGCGACTTCGGCGCGGGCACCTTCGACAACGCGCTGCGCAAGTCGGGACGCCGCCGGCGCCGCCGCGGGCACATCCCGTTCACGCGGTCGGCCAAGAAGGTGCTCGAGCTGTCACTGCGGGAAGCGTTGGCGCACAAGGACAACACCATTGGATGCGAGCACGTCCTGCTGGGCATCCTGCGCGGCGGCGACAAGTTCACGCTCGGCTTGATCACCGAGCACGTGTCCGTCTCACAGTTGCGGGGCGCCATAATCGAGCTGCTCGACAAGGCGGCCTAGGCGTCATCCCATGAGGTTGCTCGGGCCCCAGAGATAGGGGTCGGGCGCGGAGCGCTCGACGAGCGCCGCGCACCGCCGACGGTAGAGCGCGTTCTCCCACTCGATGACCAGACGCTGGCGACCGCCGGCGAGCCGCTCGTCGTCCTCGACGGTGGGATGCGCCCAGAAGGTGTCCCGCTCGATCGCGTCGACGATCGTGTCGGCCACCTCGTCGGGCGTGGCGACGACCACCGGGATGCCAGACGCCCTGAGGCCGTCGGCAAGGGACTCGACGTCGGCGGGCTCGCCCATTGTGGCGGTGAACGGCGGGAACACCACCCCCGCACGCACGTCGGCGTTCGCGTCGCGTAGCTCGCCGTAGAGGCACTCCATCATCGACAGGATCGCCGCCTTCGTGGTGGCGTACGGCCCGTTGCCGTACATCGTGCCGCTCGCGCCGGCGCCGGAAATGGTGGCGAGCACGTGGCCGTGCTCTCCTGCGGCGAGCATCCGCGGCACGAAGCACTTGATCCCGTGCATCGTGCCCTCGAGGTTCACCTTGATCGCCGTGTACCAGGCGTCGGGCTCCGGCGTGAGCAGGCTGTGTCCCGGGAACCCCATCGCGAAGTGGTTGAGCAGCAACACGTGCGCGGCGCCGAATGTCTCGTACGTGCGGTGCGCAAGCCGCTCGACGGTGTCGTAGTCGGCCATGTCTGTGACGACGCCGATGGCCTCCGCACCGTCGGCGCGCAACTCCGTGATGCGGGCATCGAGGCCCGCCCCGTCGATGTCGGCCAGCACCACCTTGCACCCGAGCGCGGCGAACCGGCGTCCCGCCGCGAAGCCGATGCCGCGCGGGTTCGCCGCACCGGTGATCACCGCGACCTTGCCCTCGAACTGGTCCACTGCGGCCTCCTCGTCAGCTCGCGAGCGCCAATGCCAGAGCCACCGCGACCGCCCACACCAGCATCGTCAGCCCGGTGTCGCGCAGCACCGGGATGAGTTCCTTGCCCCCGCTGCCACGGCGCACCGGCCGCACGGCCCGCAGCGCCAGCGGCGCCGCCACGAATCCGACCGCACACCACGGCGTCGCGAGCATCAGCACCAACGTCAACGCCAAGGCCAGCGCCAGCAGCGACTGATAGAGCAGCCGGGTGCGGGCATCGCCGAGCCGCACCGCCAGCGTGATCTTTCCGGACTCGGCGTCGGTCGGGATGTCACGCAGGTTGTTGGCCACCAGCACCGCCGACGACAGCGACCCCATCGCCACCGCCAGCGCGGCACCGACCCAGTCGATCCGCAGCGCCTGGGTGTACTGCGTGCCAAGCACCGCGACCAGGCCGAAGAACACGAACACCGCGACCTCGCCCAGCCCCAGATAGCCGTAGGGGTTCGAGCCGCCGGTGTACAACCACGCCCCGGCAATGCACACCGCGCCGACCACGATCAGCCACGGCGCGCTGAAGACCGCCAGCGCCAGCCCGGCCACCGCCGCGACCCCAAGGCTGACCACTGCCGCCGTCAGCACGGAACGCGGTGTGGCCAAACGTGATCCGACGAGCCGCAACGGCCCGGCCCGCACGTCGTCGGTGCCGCGGATACCGTCGGAGTAGTCGTTGGCGTAGTTGACGCCGACGATCATCGCCACCGCGACCACCAGCGCCAGCAGCGCCTTCCACCACACCGCGGCGTGCAGCCAGGCCGCCGCGCCGGTCCCGGCGATCACCGGGGCGATCGCGTTGGGCAGCGTGCGCGGACGGGCACCCTCGACCCACTGGGCGAAATTGGCCACGAGCGTCATCGTCGCATGACGGAAAGCGGCGGGCGCAGAGTGACGAGCGCCACATTGTCCGAGGACCCCGCCCGCCGAAGACTGAACCCATGGAAGACCGACTCAGCAAGGTAGAAATCCGTAAGGACGCCCTGCAGGAGACCGTCGAGTCTGTGGCCTCGACGGTGGGCGAGGTGGCGTCGATCATCACGACCGCCGTCAAGGATGTAGCAGGCGCCATCGGCGGCCTGGCGACCGACATCTTCGAGATCCGCGACGGGGTTCGCCGGGCATCGGAGCGCACCGACGACGAGTGATCGAGCGGGGCACTATCGTTCTCGCCCGTGACGGTCGTGCGCGAAATCCCCGCCGGTGAAACCTGGCGTGCTGCCGAGGCGATGCTTGAGCTGCGACCGCGCTGGGCGGACACCGACACACTGGTCCACGTCATCGACAACCGGCTCCGCCCGGTCGGCTATCGGTTGGTGGCGGCGTTCGAGCACGCTGCCGAATCCGCGGCGTCGGTGTGCGGATTTCGCGAGGCGACGATGTTGGCCTGGGGTCACTACCTCTATGTGGACGACTTGTCCACCGTCCCTGCTGCCCGCGGTCGTGGCCACGCCGACCTGCTGATGGCCTGGGTGGTGGACGAGGCACGGCGGCTCGGGTGTGAGGCCGTCCACCTCGACTCGGGAGTCGGAGCGGATCGCGCCGCCGCGCATCGTCTCTACATGCGACACCACTTGCGCATCTCGTCTCATCACTTCCAGCTCGAGCTGTAAGCGCCACAATGGTCGAATGCTCGGAGTCATCGGCGGCAGCGGCTTCTACACGTTCTTCGGTTCCGACGCGCGCAGCATCAGCCTCGACACCCCTTACGGCGCGCCCAGCGCCCCGATAACCGTCGGCTCCGTCGGTCAGCACGAGGTGGCGTTCCTGCCGCGGCATGGTGTGAACCACCAGTTCTCCCCGCACGCCGTTCCGTACCGCGCCAACATGTGGGCGCTCCGCGCGCTCGGGGTGCGGCGGATCTTCGGACCATGCGCGGTCGGCAGCCTGACCCCCGAGCTGGGTCCCGGCGCGATGGTGGTGCCCGATCAGCTGGTGGACCGCACCAGCGGGCGCGCTGACACCTATTTCGATTCCGGCGGCATTCACGTCGCATTCGCCGACCCCTACTGTCCGACGTTGCGGGCCGCGGCGTCCGACCTGCCCGGCGTGGTCGACGGCGGCACCATGGTGGTGATCCAGGGTCCGCGGTTCTCCACCCGTGCCGAGAGCCGATGGTTCGCAAGTCAGGGCTTCACGCTGGTCAACATGACCGGCTATCCCGAGGCAGTGCTGGCCCGCGAACTCGAAATGTGTTACGCCGCAATCGCGTTGGTGACCGATCTGGACGCCGGCATCGAGACCGGCGAAGGCGTGCGGGCCGTTGATGTGTTCGCTCAGTTCGAGCGAAACCTGGTGCCGTTCAAGAAGCTGGTGCACGAGGCCATCGACCAGGTCGAATCCGAGCGGACCTGCACGCACTGCCTGCCGCACGAGGGCGTCGAGCTGCCGTTCGACCTTCCATGAGAATCCTGCTGACCGGTGCCGCGGGCTTCATCGGAGCCCGGGCGGACGCCGCGCTGCGCGACGCCGGTCACGATGTCGTCGCCGTCGACGCGATGCTGGCGACGGCGCACGGGCCGGGCGCCGAACCGCCGCCGGACTGTCAGGTGCTTGATATCCGCGACGCCGCCGAGCTGGCGCCGCTGCTGGCCGGCGTCGACGTGGTGTGCCACCAGGCCGCGGTGGTCGGGGCCGGGGTGAACGCCGCCGACGCCCCGTCCTACGGCAGCCACAACGATTACGCCACCGCGGTGTTGCTCGCCGAGATGTTCGCCGCGGGCTGCCGGAAGCTGGTGCTGGCGTCGTCGATGGTGGTCTACGGCCAGGGCCGCTACCACTGCCCGGAGCACGGGCCCGTCGACCCGCTGCCGCGCACCCGTGCCGACCTGAACGCCGGCGTCTTCGAGCACCGCTGCCCGATCGGCGGCGAGGAACTGCAGTGGCGGCTGGTCGGCGAGGACGCGCCGCTGCGGCCGCGCAGCCTGTACGCGGCCAGCAAGACCGCGCAGGAGCACTACGCGCTGGCATGGGCGGAGACCACCGGAGGCTCCGTCGTGGCGTTGCGCTACCACAACGTGTACGGGCCGTTCATGCCGCGCGACACCCCGTACTCCGGCGTGGCCGCTATCTTTCGCTCTGAGCTGGAATCAGGTGACGTGCCAAGGGTTTTCGAAGACGGCGGGCAGATGCGCGATTTCGTCCACGTCGACGATGTCGCCGCCGCCAACGTCGCCGCCGTCGACGTCGATCTGCCGGGATTCGCGGAGTTCAACGTCTGCTCCGGGCGGCCCATCTCGATCATGGAGGTGGCCACCGAGTTGTGCGACGCCCGCGGCGACGCGCCGCCCGTCGTCACCGGCCAGTACCGCAGCGGCGACGTCCGCCACATCGTCGCCGACCCCGCCCGGGCGGCCTCGGTGCTGGGGTTCCGGGCCGCCGTCGACCCGCGTGACGGGTTGCGCGAGTTCGCGTTTGCGCCGCTGCGGGGCTGAGGCGTTACGGTTGCAGACACAGATTCGGACCTGCCGCCGGGGGAGTATTCGTGGACCGCAAGCAATTCAGTGTCGCGACCTTCAATCTGTTCAACCTGCAGGATGCCGGGAAGCCGATGTACGGCGACGCTGTGTGGACCGAAGATCAGTTCCGGAACAAGGCGTGGTGGATAGCGTGGCAATTGGAGACCTTGGAACCCGACATCGTGGGGCTGCAGGAACTGTGGAGTAAGACGGCGCTCGAGAAAGTCCTGGCCGCCGGTAGCGAGAAGCTCAGTCAGCAGTATGACGTGCTGGCCAAGCCCGCCACCGGCAAGGCCATAGTTTGTGGGGCACTGGTGCGCAAAGGACTTCTCACCGGCGAACCACAGTGGGTGGAGAAGTTTCCGGACGCGGTCCGGCTGCAGTTGAAAGAGGACCCTGACGATCCCCAGTCACCGCGTATCAACGTGACCATCAACCGGTTCTCCCGGCCGGTGCTGAATTTTCAGGTCACGCTGCGGCAGGATGAGCCCGCCACCGAAGTGTTTGTGGCGCACCTGAAGTCCAAGCTCCCGACCCGGATCGACGAGGAGGCATGGTTCGAGGCGGACCCGGACAAGTACCGTCCACACCAGACCGCGCTGGGCGCGGCGATCTCGACGATTCGACGCACCGCGGAAGCCGTGGGATTGCGGGTGATGCTCACCACGCTGATGAAGGAAACGACGACACCGGTCATCGTTTTGGGCGACATCAACGACGGCCAGCACAGCAACACCGCGAACATCCTCACCGAGCAGCCGAGGTATCTGGTTGGCGAGGCCGAGGGCGGGGCGGATATCGGCCTCTACACCGCTCAGACGTTGCAGGAGTACCGAGACACCCGGGATGTCTACTACACCTACGTATATCAAGATTTGCGTGAGTCCCTCGACCATGTGTTGGTGAGCGAGCAGTTCTACGACAACAGCAGGAAGCGGCGGTGGTTATTCGATGGTCTTGTCATCAACAACGACCATCTCGACTTTGACAACCACAAGGAGGTCGGCACGGGCGACCATGGTGTGGTGAAGGTCAGCTTCAAGCATGACCCCGCGTGACGGGCGGTGAGCGGTTAAGCGGCGACGGGAACCCGATCGCC
The DNA here is from genome assembly GCA_963799495.1 of uncultured Actinomycetota bacterium. Classification (GTDB taxonomy): domain Bacteria; phylum Actinomycetota; class Actinomycetes; order Mycobacteriales; family Mycobacteriaceae; genus Mycobacterium. The sequence continues at coordinate 122,198 of CAWCXH010000006.1, read as the reverse complement.
GAAAAGCGTGCGGGCTGCTCGCGGTGGTCGTTATCGTCACGCTCGTGGCGTCGGGTTTCGCCGCGTTGATCTGGTCACAGCAGCGGCGGTTGATCTACTTTCCCTCGCCCGGCCCGGTGCCGTCGGCCGGGGCGGTGCTGCCCGGTGGGCGGGATGTCGAGCTGCGAACCGAGGACGGAATCCGGTTGGGCGCCTGGTTCTTTCCCGCCACCGGCCGTCCCGACGGGGCGGTTCTGGTCTGCAACGGCAACGCCGGTGACCGGTCCATGCGCGCCCAGCTGGCCGCCGCGTTGTCCCGCGCCGGCCTGTCGGTGTTGTTGTTCGACTATCGCGGATACGGCGGCAATCCGGGCCGTCCGTCCGAGGACGGCCTGGCCGCCGACGCCCGAGCCGCGCAGTCGTGGCTGGCCGCCCAGCCCGAGGTCGACCCTGACCGGATCGCCTACTTCGGTGAGTCCCTCGGCGCGGCGGTGGCGCTCGGTCTGGCGGTCGAGCGGCCGCCGGCCGCGCTGGTGCTGCGATCGCCGTTCACCTCGCTGGCCGACGTCGGTGCGGTGCATTACCCGTGGCTGCCGGTGCGGCAGCTGCTGTTGGACCGCTACCCGTCGATCGACCGCATCGGATCGCTGGCCGCGCCGATGCTCGTCATCGCGGGCGACCGCGACGACATCGTGCCCGCCACGCTCAGCAAGCGCCTCTACGACGCCGCGCCGGAGCCCAAGCGGTTCGTGTCGATACCCGGCGCCGGACACAACGACCCCGCGCTGCTGGACGGGCGTCAGATGCTGTCGGAGATCGAGCGGTTCCTGTCGGAAGCGGGTGTGTTGGGTGAGTAAGCAACGAACGTGCGGCCAGTGCGAAACCTCAGCGGAAATTTCGCAGCCAGCGCACGCTCGGTGAAGTGCGCCCGATACTGGATGTGTGAAACCCGCCATCTGCGAGCAGTTCGGTATCGATTTCCCGCTTTTCGCGTTCAGCCACTGCCGCGACGTCGTCGCCGCAGTGACCAACGCCGGCGGCTTCGGTGTGCTCGGGGCGACCGCCTACACCCCCGAACAGCTCGATCAGGAACTGTCCTGGATCGACGATCAAGTCGGGGGTAAGCCGTACGGCGCCGACATCATCGTGCCGGCGACGTTCGAGGGCAAGGGGGAGAAGCTGTCTCGCGGTGAGCTCGCCGATCGGATCCCGGAAAGCTACCGCGGCTTCGTCGCCGAGCTGCTCGCCCAGCACGATATCGAGCCCGACATCTCGCGCCGGGTCGGTGGGTCGTCGGTGTCCGGCGACACCGGCCCGCAGCTGCTCGAGGTGGCGATGAGCCATCCGATCAAGTTGATCGCCAACGCGTTGGGTGTGCCACCGGACTACATGATCGGTGCCGGCCGCGAGCACGGCGTCCCCGTCGCCGCGCTTGTCGGTGCCAGGGAGCACGCCGCCAAACAGGTGCAGGCCGGCGTGGACCTGATCGTTGCGCAGGGCACCGAGGCCGGCGGTCACTGCGGCGAGGTGACGACGATGGTGCTGATTCCCGAGGTCATCGAGGCTGTCGACGGGGCCGTCCCGGTGCTCGCCGCCGGCGGGATCGTCACCGGCAGGCAGATGGCCGCGGCCGTCGCGATGGGCGCGGACGGCGCCTGGACCGGCTCGGTGTGGCTGACCACCGAGGAGGCCGAGACCGCGCCCTACACCGTGCAACTGTTGCTGGCGGCCACGTCGCGGGACACCGTCCGATCGGCCGGCCGGACCGGAAAACCGGCGCGGCAGCTGGTGTCGGACTGGACCGACGTGTGGCTGCCGCGATACGGCGGCCAGAAACCGCTGCCGTTGCCGCTGCAGTCGATGCTCGTCGAGCCCGTGCTGCGCCGGGTCGACGTGTTGGCGGCGCAAGGCCATCCGGGTGCGCAGGCGCTGGCGACCTACTTCGTCGGTCAGGGCGTCGGCCTGATGAACAAGGTCAAGCCGGCCCGCGAAGTGGTGCTGGAATTCATCGAGGATTATCTCGCCGCGACGGAACGGCTGGGCAACTCCCTGCCTGACTAAGCCGCGGCGACGGATCGAGGCTGTCGACGAGGTCGACCACCAGCCGATCCAACCGAGTCCGGATGGTGCCGAGCTGCTCGGATGTGAGCCCAACGTCGGGGGCTTTCGCATACTTGGGGTCCCTGTGCCTGCAGCGACTCACCAGGCAGCGGCGGAAGACGTCGGGATCGACGCCGTGCTCCTTTAGATGCTCATCGAAGGCGCCTGTGAGCCCCCCATGCTCGTAGAGACAGCAGAGCAGATCGATCAGTCCATCGCCGGCGCCACCGGGATGCGGTCCGTCGCTCGGGTTGTCGCCACCCGTCCAGACCGAAGCCGTGCGAACCTGGTCGCGGGTGAACGGCCGTTCGCGCTCGAATAGACGTTCATTCACGGGTTGCTGCGCGTCAATCGCAGCGCAACGGGCGTGGCCCGGCACACAATCGGAGGAGAGAGAGTCAGTCGTCGTAGGTAATCCGCACCGAGATCGGGTCGCTCTCCATCGCTCGGAACGTGACTGCCGCGGCCGACTGGATCACCTTGCCGTCGCCGCCGATGCTGCGGGCCCGGGCGCGCACGTCGTCGTCGGGTTCGAAAGTGGCTGTGCCGCTGCGCCATTGGTTGTTCACCCGCACCCTCACGCTCGGATGGGCGGCGATATTGTGCGCCCACCCGGCGCGGCGGCCGTGCTGTGAGATCACCCAGACGCCGTGCTCGTCGGCGCGTCCGGCGAGCGGCACCCGGCGCGGCTCGCCCGATTTGCGACCGACGGTCTCCAGCTCGACCACCAGCGACGAGCGGACGCCGACGCGGTCCAGTGCGGACATCAACGGGTTGAGGATGGTGCGGCCGAGCTGACGCTCGAACTTGAACTTGCGCAGACCTTTGCGGGAATTCACCGTAGCCATGTTAACGACGTTAATAGAATGATCTCTCAATTACAAGACCCCCCGCGAAAGCGGAGGTCAAGTGGCATGCTGGTCGCATGGCGGCCGTGCCGGAGACGCACTACGCGCGGGACCACGACGCCCACCTCGCTTACCAGGTCGTCGGTGATCACGGGCCCGATCTCCTGTTCGTCCCCACCGCTGCATTCCCGATCGACCTGCTGTGGGACGAGCCCACCGTTGCAGGCCACCTCCATCGCCTGGCATCGTTCAGCCGCCTGATACTGACCGACCTCCTCGGGGTGGGGAGCTCCGATGCTGTGCCGATCAACGATCGTCCCGCGATGCAGTCCTGGACCGACGGGCTCGTCGCGGTGCTCAACGCCGTTGAGAGCGAGTGCGTGTCGATCTTCGCGATGGCGGAGTCGACGCTTCCTGTCATGCTGCTGACCGCGAGCCATCCCCACCGCGTGCGCTCACTCGTGCTCTGGAGCCCGTTCGCGCGCTTCCTCCACGACTCGGACCAGCCCTTCGGGATGACCGAGGCGGGCCTGGCGAAGTACATCGACGACTTCGAGCACCACGTCGGGACGGGCGCGCTCGTCGACCTGCTGGCGCCGAGCTGGGTGGGCGACGCGGCCAAGCGCCGCTGGTGGGCGCGTAGTGAGCGCCTCGCCGGCGGCCCCGGGTATTTCAAGGCGATGCTCGACCTGTTCCTGAACACCGACGTCCGCCCGGCGCTCGACAGCATCCAGGCGTCGACGCTGCTGCTCCACCGGCGTGGTGACCGCCACGTGCGCGGCGATCACGCACGGGCTATCGCCGAGCGGATCCGGCACTCGCGACTAGTGGAGCTCGACGGCAATGACCACGTGTGGTTCGCCGGCGATACTGAGAGCGTGCTGGACGAGATCGAGTCGTTTCTCACCGGCCAACGCAGCGCCACACAGTCGAACCGTGTGCTGTCGACGGTGTTGTTCACCGACATCGTCGGATCGACGGAACGCGCGGCGGCGCTGGGCGACCAAGCCTGGACGACGGCGCTGGCCGCCCACAACCGCGTCGTCGAGCGGCACGTGGCCAGCTCGCGCGGCGCCGTCGTCAAGTTCACCGGCGACGGCGCGCTCGCGACCTTCGACGGCCCGGCGCGCGCAATCAACTGCGCGTGCGCGATCCGTGACGCCGTGCAAGACCTTGGCCTCACCATCCGCGTCGGCCTGCACACCGGCGAGGTCGAGATGTCCGGCGGCGACGTCCACGGCATCGCGGTGCATATCGCCGCGCGGATTATGGCGCTGGCGGGGTCCGGCGAAGTGCTCGTATCGGGCGTGATCCCGCCGCTCGTGCTCGGGTCCAGGATCGCGTTCGAGGATCGCGGGAGCCACACGCTGAAGGGCGTGCCCGACAAGTGGCTCGTCTTCGCGGTGCGCGACGGTTCCTGATACGTCAGAGCATCCGCCGCAGCTGGCCATCGCGACGAACGCCGAGAACACCTGGGCGAACGCGTCGGTCACGTAGTCGTCTTCGCGGGCCTTCAGCTCGTCCTCCAGGCGGTCGATTTCGTTCTCGAACGCCTCCTCGGCCGCCTCACCCCGGCTCTCGGCGGCCTCCTCGCCGCTTTCCTCGAGCGCGTCGATGCGCTCGTCCTCGCGGTCCAGCGCCGCTTCGTCGGGCCCCATGGTCAAACCGACCGCGAACTGCGCGATGATCGCCGAAGCTAGTCCTCTGGCGATTTCGGCGTGCTCGGTCGCGCCCAGCGCAACTCATCACGCCGAAATCGCTAGTCGGCCAGCGGCAGCCGCACCTCGAACCGGGCGCCGGTGTCGAGGTTGCGCGCCGACAGCGTGCCCCGATGCGCCTGTATCAAACCGGCGGCGATGGCCAGGCCCAGGCCGGAGCCGCTGGGCAGCGACGAGTCATCGCGTGGTACCCGGTCGTTGGACCCGCGGTAGGCCACGTCGAACACGCGAGGCAGGTCGGCGTCGTCGATGCCGACCCCGGTGTCGTCGACGCGTGCCCACGCCCCGTTCTCGTCGGAGCCCAGCGCCAGCTCGACCCTGCCGCCCGCCGGGGTGTGCGCGATCGCGTTGGCCACCAGATTCGACAACACCCGGACCAGCGCGCGGTCGCTGCCGACCACCCGCACCGGCTTGTCCGGCAGTTCGGCCTTCAGCAGCACACCCGCGCGCTCGGCGGCGATGCGGTGCGCGGCCAGCACGTCGTCGACCACTTCGTCGAGTGCCACCTTGTCGTAGGCCGGCTGCACGGCCCCGGCGTTGATCTTCGACATCTCGAACAGGTCGTCAACCATCTCGGAGAGCCGGATCGATTCCTGCTCAATGTGTTTGGCGTGCGCGCGCACCTCGTCGGGTGCGACGACACCGTCGGCGATGGCCTCGGAGACGGCGCGGATTCCGGCCAGCGGGGTGCGCAGGTCGTGGCTGACGAACGCGACCAGCTTGCGCCGCGACTGCTCGGCGGCGCGTTCGGAGTCGCGGATCTCCTGCTCCCACACCGTGCGGCGGGCCTGGTAGCGGGCCAGCATCACCGCCGCGGGAATCGTCACCACAGAGACGATGACGAGCACGATGGCGATCCGCTCGAACGTCTCGGTGATCATGAACCCGCTGGCGCCGAGCACCCCGGTGAAAGTCGCCAGCGTCGGGATCAGGACCAGTGCCACCATGCTGACCGCGAGCGACCAGGACCGGGCCAGCCGGATGATGATCGCCCCGGCCAAGACGACCGGCAGCGAGCACGCCAGCGCCCAACCGACGATCTCCCACAGGTCATTCGGCACCCGAATCACCGCTCCACAGATAGCCGCGCCCCCACACCGTCTGCACCCGGTGTTGGTCGCCGAGCTTGGACCGCAGCCGCTTGACGTGCACGGTGACCGTCGACAGATCGCCAAAGTCCCACCGCCACACCTGTTTCAGAAGTTCCTCGCGGGAGAAGACGGCGTCGGCGTGGGTGAGGAAGAACAGCAACAGGTCGAACTCGCGGTTGGTCAGGCTGACCGGTTGACCCGCCACGACCACCGAGCGGGCGGCCGTCGAGACCGTGAGATCGCCGACGGTGATGTCCAGCGGCAGCACGCCCACCGGCGACGGCGCCCGCCGCAGCACCGACCGCACCCGCAGCGCCAGCTCGCGTGGGCTGAACGGTTTGGTCAGGTAGTCGTCGGCGCCGGCCTCGAGCCCGGCGATGCGGTCGTCCTCCTCGCCGAGCGCGGTCAGCAGAATCACCGGGACGGTGTAGTCACCGCGCTGACGCAGGCTGCGGCACAGGGCCAGTCCGTCCGGTCCGGGCATCATCACGTCGAGCACCGCGACGTCGATGCGTTCGGTGCCGAGCAGCCGCAGCGCCTCGGTGCCATTGTGCGCGATGCAAACCTCGAGTCCGTCGCGTTCCAGGTAGCGGCGCACGACATCGCGCACGACGATGTCGTCGTCGGCAATCAAAACGCGCGTCACAACTTCCGAGGTTAGCCCCGTAGAAGCGCTACCTGCGCCGATGTCACCGTTTCGTCATGGCTCATCAGCTGGTGGGGGCGTAGCGCCTGGCCTACCGTCGGGTGGTATGCCCGACTGTCCGGTCACAGTGGTGCTGCCCTGTCTCAACGAGGCGGCGTCGCTGCCTGGGGTTCTTGCCGCCATGCCCGACGGGTACCGGCCGTTGGTGGTCGACAACAACAGCACCGACGACACCGCCGCGGTGGCACGACGCCACGGCGCACAGGTGGTCGCCGAACCGCGGCCGGGTTACGGCTCGGCGGTGCATGCCGGGGTAGTGGCGTCGACGACGCCGATCGTCGCAGTCCTCGACGCCGACGGGTCGCTGGACGCCGGTGAGCTTCCGGCCCTGGTGGACGAACTCGACCGCGGCGCCGACATGGTCATCGGGCGACGGCGACCGGTGCCGGGCCTGCGCTGGCCGTGGCACGCGCGGCTGGGCACCGCGGCGGTGTGCTGGCGGCTTCGGACCCGCTACGGGTTATCGGTGTACGACATTGCGCCGATGCGGGTCGCCCGCCGCGACGCCCTGCTCGCCCTCGGTGTGACCGACCGCAGGTCGGGCTACCCGCTGGAACTGCTGGTGCGTGCGGGCCAGGCGAGGTGGCGCGTGGTCGAGCGCGACGTCGCCTACGGGCCGCGCACCGGTGGCAAGTCCAAGGTCAGCGGATCGCTTCGCGGCAGTGTCGTGGCGGCGCTGGACTTTTGGCGGGTGATCTCGTGATACCGGTGACGGTGCTGGTGGTGGCCAAGGCGCCGGTGCCCGGGCAGGCCAAGACCAGGCTGGCCGCCGCCGTCGGTGATCAGGCCGCCGCCGACATCGCCGCCGCCGCGCTGTTGGACACCCTCGATGCGGTCGCCGCCGCACCGGTGCAGGACCGGGTGGTCGCGCTGACCGGCGACCTGGACCGGGCCAGCCACGGCTCCGAAATCCGTAATGCATTAAGCGGTTTCATCGTCGTCGAGCAGCGCGGGGAGGACTTCGCCGCGCGGCTGGCCAACGCGCACGCCGACGCCGCAACCGCTGGGCTTCCAATCCTGCAGGTTGGGATGGACACCCCGCAGGTGACCGCCGACCTGATCGCCGAATGCGCGCAGGCCCTGCTCGGCAACGATGGGGTGCTGGGCATGGCCCACGACGGCGGGTGGTGGGTGCTCGGGGTAACCGACCCGGCCATGGCCGACTGCCTGCGGATGGTTCCGATGTCGCGCCCGGACACCGGGGCACTAACCCTGAAGGCACTGCGCGACAACGGTATAGACGTGGACCTGGTTGCACAGTTGGCGGATGTGGACACCGTCGAGGATGTCGACGTCGTCCGGCGCGCATGTGCGCCCGAGAGCCGGTTTGCGCGTGCGATAGTGGCGGCGGGAGTGTGACGTGCTGGGCAATCTCTACGACCGCGCGCTGGACGGCGAACGCTGCTGGATCCGCCACGACGACGGCCGCGTGCATCGGTTGCCGGTGCGCAGCTGGCTCGGCGGCCAGGACGCCGATCAGAAGTTCGACGACACCGTGGTCGGGCTATGCCGCGGGCCAACGATCGACTTGGGTTGCGGCCCAGGCCGTTTGGTGGCACACCTGATCGAGCGCGGCGTACCGGCGCTGGGTGTCGACCTGTCGGCCACCGCCGTCGAACTGGCACGGCGCAGCGGCGCGCCTGCCCTGCGCCGCGACGTGTTTGATCAGCTGCCGGGCACCGGCCGCTGGCAGACGGTGCTGCTGGCCGACGGCAACGTCGGGCTGGGCGGCGACCCCTGGCGGGTGCTGCGCCGGGCGGGTGAGCTGTTGCGTCGCGGCGGCCGGTGCGTGGCCGAATTCGATGCGGCCGTAACGGGAATCCGCACCGGCTGGGTGCGCCTGGAGTCGTCGCGCACGATCGGCCCGTGGTTTCGGTGGGCGACCGTGGGCATCGACTGCGTGAGCAGGCTGGCCGACGACGTTGGCTTGGCCGTGACCGGTGTCCACCCGGTCGGCGGCCGGGTGGTGGCCAGCCTGGCGGCGACATGAAGACCGCGACGCTGCGTGGCACGGCAATCACCGCACGCGTCGGCCTCTGGCTCGGCGTCGCGGTGGCGGTGTGTTTCGTCACCGGATTGATCAGCCACTTCATCCAACACCCGCAGCCCTGGTTCTTTTGGCCCACCCGCCCGGTCTGGCTGTACCGGGTCACCCAGGGTCTGCACGTCATCAGCGGCATCGCGGCGATCCCGCTGGTTGTCGTCAAGCTGTGGTCGGTGTGGCCGAAGCTGTTCGAGCGCCCGTTGATCGGCGGGCTGGTCCGTCAGATCGAGCGGGCGTCGATCCTGGTGCTGGTCGGGTCGATGCTGTTTCAGCTGTCCACCGGCCTGCTCAACATCGCGCAGTGGTACGCGTTCAAGTTCTTCTTCACGACGAGCCATTACGCGATGTCGTATGTCGCGGCCGGTGCGGTGCTGGTGCACATCGGGGTGAAGCTGCCGATCATCCGCCGTGCGCTCGGTGAGCCGCTCGACGACATTCCGACCGGGCAGCCGGCCGGGCCGACCAGGCGGACGGTGTTGCGCGGCACCTGGCTGGCCGTCGCGATCGCCACCGTGGCCACGGCCGGTCAGACCATCCCCCTGCTGCGCAGGGTGTCGGTGCTGGCGCCACGTTCCGGGGCAGGGCCGCAGGGAGTTCCGGTGAACCGGTCGGCGTGGGCGGCGGGAGTGCTGCGCAGCGCCCGGTCCCCGGACTACCGGTTGACGGTGACCAACGGATCGACGTGGCGGGCGTTCACCGTCGCCGAACTGGCGGCGCTGCCGCAGGCCACCCACCGATTGCCGATCGCGTGCGTGGAGGGGTGGAGTGCCGAGGCGGAGTGGACGGGTGTGGTGCTGGCCGATCTCGTCGCGGCGGTCGGCGGCTCGGCCGACGCCGATGTGCGGATGATCTCGTTGGAGCCGCCGGGTCCCTATTCGCGCACGGTGCTGCCGGCCCGCCACGTCCGTGATGCCAAGACGCTGATCGCCTTGCGGCTCAACGGCGCGACCCTGGACATCGACCACGGCTATCCGTGCCGGCTGATAGCGCCGACGAGACCGGGTGTGCTGCAGACGAAGTGGCTGACACGGATCGAGGTGGTGTCGTGACGGCGGTGCGGGTGGCGCTCGTTGTGTTCGGTGTCGTCGTCGGCGGCTACGGGGCGGTGCTGCTGTGGGAGAACCCGCCGGTGATCATCATGCGGATCCTGGTGTGGGCGCTGGTCGGGGTGGTGCTGCACGACCTGGTGTTCGCGCCACTGTGCGTGGCGTTGGGCTACGCGGGCCGGCGGCTGATCCCCGGACGATGGTGGCCGCCGGTCGCGGTGGCGGCCCTGTGCAGCGTGGTCCTGGTGTTTCTGGCGATCCCGGTGTACGGCAAGCCGGGGTTGCGCCCGGACAACCTGACCGTGCTGGACCGCAATTATCCACTGGGGCTGTGGATTTCGCTGGCGGTCGTGTGGACGTGCGTGCCGCTGTACTACCTGGCGAAGCGGCTGCTACCAGTTCGTCAGAATGAAATGGTTGAGCACCAGCGCGCCGGCGATGTTGAGGGCCAGCCACCAGCGGTGTGACCGGGGCGGCAGCAGCGCGGCGGCGGCCGTCAACCACACCGTGAACGGCAACCAGATGCGCTCGGTTTCCGCCTTGCTCAGCATGCTCAGATCGGCGAACAGGACGGCGAGCAGGGCGCCGAGTATGACGAGGTGCAGGCCGGAGCGCCGCCGGATCGCCTCGATATCGAAGACCCGGCCGATACCGGCCACGCTGCCCAACCCGATCGCGCAGACCACCGAGGCGAGGTTTGCCCATGACCAGTATGGGAACGGCCGGTCGACCGCGATGCCCTGCCAATAGCGTTGCTGCACAAGGGTATAGCCGTCAAACCACCAGAATCCCGCGACAGCGAACACCGCAACGACCGCCAGCGCCACCAGCACGGCGGGCACCAGCGCCCGCAGTGCGGATCGCCAGTCGGCGGCGGCGATGAGCACGCCGAGCGCGGGCAGCGCCATCAGCACCAGGCCGTAGTTGAGGAAGATCGCCCAGCCGAGCAGCAGGCCGGCACCGGCGGCCGCGAGTTCTGGCATCCGCACGGTGCGCCGCGCGGCGAGCGCCAGCAGTGCGATACCCCATGCCGCGACGCCGGCGAAGTAACCGTCGGCGGAGACCGCGACCCAGATGGCCGTCGGCGCCACGGCGACGAACGGTGCGACGAGGCGGGCGGTGGCTTCGTCGGTGAGGGCGCGGACCGCGACGACGATCGCTGCCGCCGCGCTGGCGCCGACCAGCAGACACAGCAGGCCTGCCCACGCCCCGCCGCCCAGCCCGATGCGGTCCAGCCAGACGAATGTCAGCAGCGCGCCCGGTGGGTGGCCCGACACGTGGGTGATCCACGAATCCGGCTGGTAGTCCGGGATTCTGCCGGCGAAGCCGCGCACCGCCTCCGGAATGTCGGTGATCGTGGGCACTTGGCGCAGATATTCGTGGCGCGCGGTTAGCCGGCCGGCGAAGCCGCGCTGCCACCCGTCGATCATCGCCAGCGAGAACGCCCACGCGCACGACGTCGCCCACGTCGCCAACGTCAGCGCCCGCCACGGCAGCCGCTGCGCGATGGTCGGGCCCCACAGCACCGCGGCGATGCCGATGACGACCGCGGGGACGGTGCCCCAGCCGACGTGGGCGTTCCACCACCCGAAGATCGGCGCGGTGCCGGCGAAGATCTTGAAGCGCTCCGGCGTGCTGTTGATCAGCGGTGTGACGATGCCCAGGTGCAGGTGCGGCACCACGAACGCCCCCACCAGCAGGGCGGCCCCGAGAGCGACCGCGATCGCCTCCCTGCGACCGACCTTCACGCCCGCCAGCCTATTGCCGACCGGCCCGTGCCCGTCCCCCCTTCCTTTCCCTTCTTGCCGCGAGCGTCCCCTTTCCCAGCTCCCTTCTTGCCGCGAGCGCGCGTGTCTGCTCGGCGACACGCCGGTGTTCCCCGGGATTTTGCGGTCGCTCGCGGCCCGCGACTGTGCGCAAAATGCCGCTCGTGACGGCTACCGGACGCCGTCGCGCCAGGAAATCATCTGCTCGAGCTCGGTGAAGTCGTAGCCGTCCTCGGTGGGATGGATCTCGGTGGTGAACAGCGTGGCGCTGGCGTCACGGAATGTGTCAGCGCTGCGGGCGCCGTCCCAGGCCACCGACCGCTCGATGTCGGCGTCGTCGCGACCCGCCGCCGTCGCGAGCTCGGCGACCAGCTTGTTCTTGCGTCGGTACTCGTCGATCTCGAACGGGAAGGTGTGCCAGATGTCGGCGTGGCGGGCGACCGCGGGCAGCGTCCGCCGCTCGCCCGATCCACCGATCAGAACGGGAATGTGGCGAAGCGGGGGCGGCACCAACTGCTCGAGCCGACGCTCGATCCGCTCGATGCCGGCGTCGAACAAGTCCAATCGCGACTTGGTGGTGCCGTAGTCGTATCCGTATGTGGTGTAGTCCTTTTCGTACCATCCGGATCCCAGGCCAAGGATCAGCCGTCCGCCGCTGATGTGGTCGACGGTGCGTGCCATGTCGGCGAGCAGGTCCGGGTTGCGGTAGCCGATGCCGCTGACCAGCAGGCCGATCTCGGCGTCGGTGGTGATTTCGCCCCACGACGCCAGGGCGGTCCACCCCTCGAAATTGTTGACGTCGGTCTGCACGGGCGACAGCACCGGCTTGCCGTCGACGATGCCCTCGACAGCGGGCCGGTGGAAGTGGTCGTAGCCGAAGATCACGTCCGTGCCGATCTCCTCGGCATGGATGACCGCGTCTCGCCATGAGTGGTAGTCGGGCGCTCCGCCCGGCCAAAGTTGTACACCGATTCGGAGTGGTCTTGTCATGTCGACTACAAGTCAGGTTACGGACCATTCATTCCATAATTTGGTAGATTGCTGCTATGGCCCGACCGCGCAAGTTCGACGAGTCCGATGTGCTGGCCGCCGCGCGCGACCAGTTCTGGTCACGTGGGTACGCCGCGACCTCGGTGGAGGATCTGACCGCCGCGACCGGCCTTGGGAAGGGGAGTCTGTACGGCGCCTTCGGTGACAAGCATGACCTCTTCCTTCGCGCACTGGATAACTACGCCGCGGCCGCGCTGGACGGCGTTCTCGCCGACCTGCGCGCTCCCGGGCGCAGTGCCTATGACCGACTTACCCGTCACATCCGCAGACAGGCGGCCAGCGTGGCCGCCGACAAGGCCCGCCGCGGCTGCATGATGTCCAAGAGCGCCGCCGAACTCGCCGCCCACGATGACGAGGTGGCCCGAACCGTCGAGCGGGCGCTTACCGCGTGGCGCAGCGAGCTCGTCGACTGCATCACGGCGGCACAACGCGAAGGTTCCATCGACCCCAAACAGAATCCGCTGGCGCTGGCCACGACGCTGCTGGCATTTCAGCGTGGCCTCGAGGCGCTGGGCAAGGCGGGCACCAAGCCCGCGCACATCAAGGCCGCCGCCGAGGAGATCATCGCGATGATCCCGGCCGGCTGAATCAAGCCGGAATAGATTCGTGGGCCACGGTGCTGGACATTATTGACCAAACGGTCCAGAATCACAGGAAGAGGCACCACAATGGCACTTCTCACCGGCAAGACAGCAGTCATCACCGGCGGCACGACGGGTATCGGGCTGGCCACCGCGAAACAATTCGTGGAGCAGGGCGCGCACGTGTTCATCACCGGGCGCCGGCAGGCCGAACTCGACACCGCCGTGAAGGAACTCGGCGATCAGGCCACCGGCGTCCAGGGAGACGTAAGCAAGCTCGAAGACCTTGACCGGCTCTACGCGGCGGTCGCCGACAGCGGGCGGCGCGTCGACGTGGTCTTCGCCAACGCTGCGGTCGTCGATGTCGCGCGGATCGGCGAGATCACCGAGGAGCATTTGGATTATTTGTTGGGCGTGGACCTCAAGGGCGTGGTGTTCACGGTGCAGAAGGCGCTGCCGCTGCTCAACGACGGGGCATCGGTCATCCTGAACGCGTCGAACGTGGCGAGCCGCGGCGCCGACGGGATCGGGGTGTACGCCGCGATCAAGGCCGCGCTGCGGTCGTTCGCGCGCACCTGGGCAAGCGAGTTGCGGGACAGCAAGATTCGCGTCAACGTGGTCAGCCCAGGCGCCACCGACACCCCCGGCATCGAGACCTTGGCGGGCATGCTGAACCCCGGTCCGGGCGCGGTTGACGAGTTCAGGAACTACCAGAGCACGGTGACCCCGTTGGGTCGGCTGGCCGATCCGGATGAGGTGGCAAAGGCGGCGCTGTTCCTGGCGTCTGATCTGAGCAGCTTCACCACCGGCGCCGAGATCCCCGTCGACGGCGGCATCAACCAAATCTGAACGCCATTCCGCGTCCCCGCCAAAAAGAGGACAACTAGTAGAGGGCCTTGCGCAGGTTGTCCTCGCTGAAGTACTCCTCCAGCTCGGCCAGGCTGTAGCTCTTGCGCATGGCGTGCGCGATCTGGGCCACGCTGGGCAACGCGGAGGGATTCCAAGTCTGCGGATTCCAGGTGTCCGACCGCAGAAATGCCTTCGCGCAGTGGAAGAACACTTCCTCGATGGCGATCTCCAGCGCGAGGATCGGCCGTTTGCCCTGCACGGTCATCGCGTCGAAGTAGTCGGCGTCGGCCAGGATCCGGGCTCGGCCGTTGATGCGTAGGGTGTCGCCGCGTCCGGGCACCACGAACAGCGTGCCGACGTGCGGGCGCTCCAACACGTTGAGGTGGCCGTCCACCCGCTTGTTGCCCGGCCGCTCGGGGATCGCGATCGTGGTGTCGTCGATGATGTGGACGAAGCCGGGCGGATCGCCCTTCGGCGAGACGTCGACGCGGCCGTCGGCGTCCGTGGACGCCACGAAACCCAGCGGCGAGCGGCTCAGCCAATCCTGCTGTATCGGGGACAGCCGGTCGGTCACCTTCTTGGCGACGAACTCGTTGGGATACCCGACGATGGCGTGAAGCTCGTCTACGGTGCTGATTTCACGACGCATGGCTCCATCATGCATCGCGAACGGTCAGCACGGGGCTGCCCTTGACCATGCCGACGAACCGCGTCCAGGGCTCGAGCACGGGAAATGTCCGCCGGCACACCGGGTCGAACGGCACGCAGATCGCCGTGCCCCAGCGTTCGGCGTTCGCGTCCTCCACCGCTACGCGCAACTCGAACTCGTAGGCCGTCTTCGAGTCCGTGGTGAGCGCGAGCTGCAGACCATTCTGGCTGAACTTGTAGCCCACCCCGTCGATCTGTGCCTCCCCCTGCGCGGGATCGAGTAGCACATTGTTGATCCACCACGTCACCGATCGGACACCGTCGATCCGATCGGCGATGGCCGTGAACACGGCGGTTCGCTGCCGTTCGACGGTGACGACGGCGAACTTGCGCGGAACGCTGCTCGACATCGCCATCGGACGGCCGGTCGCGATCTCCAGAAGTTCACTGGCCGGCAACGATACTCGGGCATCGCCGACCCGCAGTTGGACCTGGGCCGTTGCACCGATCGCACCTTCCAGCGCGGCCATTTCCTGCAGCCTCGCCAGATCCGGCAGTGGCCGCGGCACGTCGCGCCGCTTGGCGGTGCGCGCAGCGGCCAGTAGCGGCGCGACTTTCTCGGGAACGAACTTCGGCGGGATGGGCGGACGAGTACTGACACTCTCCACCGCCTTGTCGCCGAGCACGACCGGACCGTGCTTGCGCGGCGGACATGCGAACGCCCCGAGGATCTTCACCATCGGATCAGCGACCCCGAAAGTCTTGTACCGCAACGTAATCGCGTCATCCTCCAGATCAATGACCTGGATCATTGCCAGCCTGCGCTCATTGGTGCGCACGGCGTACACACCGAGGTTGGGAATGAACATCTCCACGTCGTCCACGAAAGGCAGGTCGATCACGTGGAGGAACCCGAGGTCGGCAACCGGTATCGATCGCAGGGTGTAGTCCAGGCCGTACAACCGGTAGCGCGGGATCTCGTCGAAATGGACCCACGGCGTGTCCGCGATGCGCGACACGCACAACGATTCCAATCGGGCGGCCTCGTCGCGCCCGGTCCACCGCAGGTCGGCTCCCTCCACAGAACCACCGACCTTGCCGTCGTCGAGATCCAGTTCCTGTCCGGGACGCAGCCGTACGGTTCCCTGGCACCGCACCGGCGCGGTGTCGTGGACGACGAATCGGCAGCCGATGCCGATGTCGTCGACGAAGACGTTCTGGAAGACGAGGTTGAAGCCGACGGCGGGGACATTCACCGTGGGCGTCGCGGCATTGACCGCCTCGATGACTGCGTCGGCGACCGTGTTGACGACATCCTCGACAGTCGACGTGACGAGGTGCAGGAGCAGGGGAACGAGGACCGCGCCGATGATGCCGCCGAGCACCAGGCCGAGGAAGCCGGCGCCGATCCAGCAGTACCAGGGGATGTCGAGGTCGAGATCGGGATCGGAGAAGTCCGCAGAGACGATGAGCTGACCGTTTTCCACCGCGAGCTTGAAGTCGCCGCCGAAATCCGCGCTTGCCGTGTAACAGAATCCGTTCTTCTCCACCCGCGAGCGGACTTTGACGAACGTGTCCTCGAGCGTGAAGTCGAGGCGGGTGAGGTTGACGTCGTTGGCGCTGTCGATCTCGACCGAGCGCGTCAGATGACCATCTTCGAAATCCCCCGGTTGAAGGCGGAGTCCCCGCTCGATCTCGGGCTCCATCAGCCGCATCAGCCAGTCGAAGCCCATCATCAGGGTCGCGGTGTCACCCGCGGCGATCGCGCTGGTCGTCAGGTTCGCGAGGTTGCCCGGGGTACCACCCCCGAAGGTGACGCAGACGGCGAACGCGTTCTCACCGACGGTCGCGTCGATCACCTTGGCGTCCAACCGAATCGGCGTGAGGGTGGGGGCGTTCGGATCGGCGCTGACGGCCAAACCTACTGGAAGCGGAATCGCGCGCACGGTGTTGCGCAATTGATCGGAGAGCGCATCGACATTCATGGGTACGCCGCCGAGGCTGGCAAATAGGTGATACAGGCGGTCGCGCAGATTCAGCCGGATGTATTCCACGCCGGGCGTGCTGCGGTCGACGTCGACCCCGACGATCATCCGGATCCGCCACGTCACGAGGACGCCACCCGTGATCTGAATGTCGACGGCGTCGGTCTGGGCGGCCGTCAGCACCGGATCGGTGGGGCGGTCGAGGCTGACGGAGATGTTGAAACCTTCGCAGGGGATGCCGAGTGGGGCGAGGAGCGTGCACAGGAAATTGCTGGTGTCGAAGGCGACGCCGAGCACGTCCCGCAACGGCGATTCGGAGTATTCCATCACCAAGTCGAAACCGGCGCTTTGCTGCCCCGCCATCTCAGCGCTTCCCTCCGGTGATGTGAACCGTGACCTGAGGGGTGATCGTTTGCCCGTTAGGGAGGACCACCGGTTGCGCCGTGACATGCTCGACGCGGTTGGTATTGGCCAGCCGCAGCCGATGAGCCACCACTGCCGGAATGGGAATCTTCAGGCGGCGCAGCACTTTACGAGGATCTTCCAGAAACTCCATGGTGGCTTCCGGCTTCTTTAGTTCGGCCAGAAGCCGCCTCTCGTGTTTGGCCAGCTCTTCGATCGCGGCGGTGAACTCGGCGTCTTCGGTGGCCGCCGATTCCTGCTGGTCGGATCCGCAACATTCGTCTGTCATGACAAACCCCCAAGCGTGATGCAACCAAGCGTAGAACCGGAGCATCGGACGCGAAGCGTTTTAGCGCGCGAACCGCTGAATCAGCGTGGCGCGGTCGACCTTGCCGATGCCGCGGCGCGGCAGTTCGTCGACAATGTGCATCTCGCGTGGCGCCGCCGTGGGGTCCAGGCTCTGCGCCACATGGGAACGCAACTCGGCAAGCGTCGGCGTTTTGCAGCCCTCGGCGACGACGACCGCCGCCACCACCCGCTGGCCCAACCGCTCGTCGGCGACCCCGAACACCGCGCAGTCGGCCACCGCGGGATGGGTGGCCAACGCGGTCTCCACCAGCTGTGGCAGGACCGTCAGCCCACCGGTGCTGATCGCGTCGTCGACGCGGCCCAGCACCGTGAGCACGCCCGAATCATCAATGGCGCCAAGGTCGTCGGTGTAGAACCAGCCCGGCTCGGCGAACGGGTTCGGGTCCGGCGGGTTGCGGTAACCCTTGGCCAGTGTCGCGCCGCCGAGCACGATGCGCCCGTCCGAGATGCGTACCCGTACCCCGTCGAGTGGCACACCGTCGTACACGCAGCCGCCGGCAGTCTCGCTCATCCCGTAGGTGCGGACCACTGAAATGCCTGCCGCCGAAGCCCTTTCGGCCAGGCCAGTTGGCATCGGACCGCCACCGATCAACACCGCATCCAGCCCGGCCAGTGCCGCCGTGGCGTCAGGGGAGGCCAGCGCCTTGTCCAGTTGCGCGGCCACCAGCGAGGCGTAGCGGCGGCCGGACCCCAATTCCGCTACCGCGGCACTCAATTCGCGTGCATCGAAGGTCGCCGGAACACCGACGGGTGCAGTGCCCGCTATCACGCTGCGCACCAGCACCTGCAGTCCGGCGACGTGGTAGGCCGGCAACGCTAGCAGCCAGCGACCGGCACCGCCGAGCCGCCGGTGCGTCGCCTCCGCACTGGCCCTCAGCGCCGCCGCGGTCAGCATCGCGCCCTTGGGCACACCCGTGGTGCCCGACGTCGACACCACCACCGCCACATCGTCGTCGATCTGCTCGCCGGCGCGTAAAGCCGTTGTCAACGACCGGGTTTCACCGTCGTCGTCGGCGGGCACCGGCAGCATCGCAGACCCGCGACCGGCTAGCACATCCTCCAGCGCGGGCAGCACCGACAACGCCGATCGACCCGACGGGACGCTGACGGGCTGCAGGACGGCTATTCCGGCTCCTCGCCGTCGCGGGGGTCGTCCAACGGCCAGCCGTTGACGGCCAGGTGTGCGCGCACCCGCTCGATATCCTCCGGCTTCGGCATTTCGTCGGTGAGCTTTGTGATCAGCACCCCGATATCGACGTCATCGATGTCGGAGCGGTCTGACACCACCTTGGCGACGGCCTTGACCTCGTCAGCAGTCAGCCGGCGCGACAGCAGCGCCAGCAGTGGCACCCGGTCGGGTCCCGGAACGCCTTCGGGATAGCCGGCGTTGAGCCACGCGACGATTTTGTTGAGAAATCCGTTCACAGTTTCGCGATGCTACTTGGGCTTGGCGCCGAACAGGTAAAGGCCGGTGTGATGACCAATGAAGTCGCGCGCGATGAACAGCACGCCGACGATCACGGCGGTCAACACGACGGCGAAGATCACCCAACTGAGCGCCGCCAGCAGCGGGTTGCGCTGCGAGACAGTGCCGCCGTGGTCGACCACTCCGACGCCCTCGGCGTTGAGTCGCACCGCGAGTGAGAACAATGCCGGCAGACCGGCACCGATCAGCAGGCCGGCGATGATGATCTGCAGCACGGCTTCGTAATTGAACCAGGCACTCATTCTTGTTGGCCTTTCCGGTGTCGTGGCGGGCTACGCGGTGGGCAGGGTTTCGGGTTCCCGCGGCGGCGGGGCTTTGTCGCTGGTGCCCGCGGTGAGGTTGCCCTCCCACTCGGCGTTGACGTTCGTGTGGTCGATGGGGGCCTTGCGGGACTGCAGCCAGATCGCCGCCGATACACCGACCAGCATCAGGAAGCCGACGATGATTCCGGTCCAACCGCCGATGCCATGCACGATGAAGTAGGTGATCGCGCCGACGATGCCAGCCGACGGCAGCGTGATCAGCCACGCGGTGGCCATTCGACCGGCCACACTCCAGCGCACCTCGGCGCCGGGCTTTCCCACCCCGCTTCCCAGGATCGAGCCGGTCGCGACGTGCGTGGTGGACAGCGAGTAGCCGAAATGGCTGGACAACAGGATGATTGCCGCCGACGATGTCTCCGCTGCCATGCCCTGCGGTGACTTGATCTCGACCAGACCCTTGCCCAGCGTGCGGATGACGCGCCAGCCGCCGAGGTAGGTGCCCAGCGCGATGGCCAGCGCGCACGACAGGATGACCCAGAAGGGTGGCATGGCGTCGGTCTTGTTGGCGGCGCCGTAGGAGATCAGCGCCAAGAATATGACGCCCATCGTCTTCTGCGCGTCGTTGGTGCCGTGCGCCAGCGAGACCAGCGACGCCGAGCCGATCTGCCCGTAACGGAAGCCCGCTGTCGGTGCGTTCCTCCGGAACCCCGCGTACGAATCGGTACACCAGCCAGGTGCCGACGGCTCGCCACCGTCAAGGCGATCACCGGGCGCCATCACCGCGGGGATCAACACAGTGGAAACCAGGCCGCGCCAGATCACGCCGTGCCCGCCGACCGCGGCGATCATGGCGCCGACGATGCCGCCGATCAGCGCGTGCGAGGAGCTCGACGGGATACCCAGCAGCCAGGTGAGCAGGTTCCACGTGATACCGCCGACCAAGCCGGCGAAGACCAGCTCGAGCGTCACCAGTCCGGAGTCGACCAGTCCCTTGGCGATCGTCGCCGCGACCGCGGTGGACAGGAAGGCCCCGACGAGGTTCAGCGAGGCCGAGAGCGTGACCGCGACCTTCGGGCTCAGCGCGCCGCTGGCGATGGACGTCGCCATGGCGTTGCCGGTGTCGTGGAAGCCGTTGGTGAAGTCGAACGCCAGGGCGGTGATCACGACGATGATCAGGAGAAAAAGCTGAAGGTCCACGCCGAGAATTGTCGGCTTTAGGCATTCCTAATGTCGAACTAAACCAAAAGAATTCGCTGCTCCGCCCCGGGATGTCGAGAACCGTTAACCCCCCGTTAACCTCGGGTGTCGCGGCGCAGCGGATGGGTGTCCGGCACTTGGACGAAGATGATGGTGATTCCGTCCGGGTCGGTCACATGCATCTCGTGCAGCCCCCATGGTTCGCGGCGGGCTTCCCGCGCGATCTGCACTCCGCGGCCTTCCAGCTCGGCCTGGGTGGCGTAGACGTCGCGGACCTGTAGCCACAGCGCGCCAGGAAAGGGGCCGCTGGACTCGGCGGGTGCGCCGTGGCCGGCCAGCTCGATGAGGGACTGACCGGCGTAAAACACTGTGCCGGCGCCGTATTCGCGCGCGATGGCCAGCCCGATGCTGTCGCGGTAGAAGCTCAGCGATCGCTCGTAGTCAGCCGGCCGGAACAACACCCGGCTGGCCAGGATCTCCATGAATTCGTGTCTATCACGTCATGCTCCGGATTCGGCCGCGACACGGTAGCCGCGCACGGCCATCGGCCCGAACACCGCGCCCAGCCCCCCGTTGCGCCGTGCCAGGATGTCGCCCATGACTGTGGTTCTGGTGCACGGCAACCCGGAGACGATGCGATTTGGGGCCGCTGGTCGATGCCCTCGGGCGCGAGGATGTGGTGCGGTTGTCGCCGCCGGGGTTTGGCGCCCCGCTGCCCGACGATTTCCCGGCGACCTACCTGGCCTACCGCGATTGGCTAGAGGGCGAGACCGGGCCGGAAGTCGGACACGATCGGCTCGAAAGCGATGGCGCATGTGCTACCACGTCTGAACAGACGCAGGCACCCCTGAGGTGCCCAGCCGCTAGGGGCTTTCCGGAGGGTCGATAGCGGTTCAGGATCCGGGCTGCAGGTTCTGTCGCTTCATGATCGAGTTCACCCAACCGGGGGCGACGGTGTCCAGCGCGCGTGCCGTGACGGCCATCCGCGGTGCGATCCGCACCGGCCGGGTCCGGGCCGCAACGACCATCCAGTCGGCGGCCTCCGAAGCGGTCAAACCGGGCAGACCGTCGTAGGCCCGGGTCGGCTCGATCATCGGGGTCTTGACCAATGGGTAGTACAGCGTCGTCGAGTGCACGCCCTGATCGGCCCATTCGGTCTCGATGACCCGGCTAACGGCGCTCAGCGCAGCCTTCGACGCGTTGTACACCGCGAACAGCGGCGAGGATTCGCTGAGCACACCCCAGGTGGAGACGTTGATGATGTGGCCGTCTCCGCGCTTCAGCATCCCCGGCGCCAGCCCGCGGATCAGCCGCAGCGGCGAGTAGTAGTTGAGGCTCATCGTCCGTTCGACGTCGTGCCAGCGATCCAGCGACTCGGCCAGCGGCCGGCGGATCGACCGGCCGGCGTTGTTGATCAGGATGTCCAGCCCGCCGAGGCGCCGCTCGACCGTCGCGACGAGGTCGTCGACCGCGTCCAGATCGGACAGGTCACAGGCGAGCGCGAGTGCGTCGCCGCCCGCGGCGGTGATCCGTCCGGCGACCGCGTCCAGCAGTTCCTGCCGGCGCGCGACGGCCACGACGGTGGCGCCCCGACGGGCGAGCTTCTCCGCGGCGGCCTCGCCGATGCCCGATGACGCGCCGGTCAGCAGAACCCGCTTGCCCTTGAGGTCGATCGGGTTGCGGTCCGGCCGGTGGAGCAGGAACTGCGGGGCGAGCGGCGGTCGCATACCGGCCAGCGCAAACCCCTCGGACAGTCGGCGCAGCGGGCTCTTACTCACGACTACTCACGACTCGAAAGTGTAGGTGACCTACTTTTAGGTGAATACTTCGATCAATGCTGGTAGCGGGCGCCGTCGTTGGCCGACCGTTCATCGGCCTGAGGGTCGTGATTCACCGTGCGTACACGGCATTTTCGCCGGGCAGGGATTTCGTTTGGCTGGTTGGAGCCGCGTTTCGTGACTCCGCTGATCGGTGGCGGTGCGCGTCACCCCTGACATTGTGAAGGAGTGACGTGAAGCTCACCCGATATGGTGGCGCGGTCAGCGTGTTGGCCGCGGTTGCCCTGGTGCTTTCCTCGTGCAGCAGCGACACCGAGTCCACGTCGACCGGATCCGACGCGGCGAAGGTGGAATGCGGCGGCAAGCAGACCCTGACGGCCAGCGGCTCGACGGCGCAGGCGAACGCGATGACGCATTTCGTCGAAGCCTTCGAGAAAGCCTGCTCCGGCCAGACGCTGAACTACACAGCCAACGGCTCCGGTGCCGGGATAAGTGAATTCGCCAGCGGCAAAACCGATTTCGGCGGCACCGACATCCCGCTGACCAAGGAAGACGCCGAATACGCCGCGGCAACGCAGCGGTGCGGCTCGGACCCGTGGAACCTGCCCACGGTGTTCGGTCCCGTCGCAATCAGCTACAACATCAACGCCGTCGACACGCTGGTGCTCGACGCACCGACGTTGGCGAAGATCTTCAACGGCACGATCACCAAGTGGAACGACCCGGCGATCACGAGGCTGAACCAGTCCATGCCGCCCGGGGACATCACCGTGGTGTACCGCAGCGACGAATCCGGAACCACGCAGACGTTCCAGGACTACCTCGAGGCGGCGTCCGACGGCGCGTGGGGCAAGGGCACGGGACGGACGTTCAAGGGCGGCGCCGGCAAGAGCGGCGAGGGCAACGAGGGCACGGCGGCCACCGTGAAGAACACCGAGGGCGCCATCACCTATAACGAATGGTCGTTCGCCCAGGCGCAGAACCTTTTCACCGCGAAGATCGTGACCCCGGCCGACCGCGCTCCGGTGGGCATCACCCCGGAATCGGTCGGCAAGACCATCGCCGCCGCGAAGGTCAACGCCACGGGCAATGACCTGGCGCTGGACACGTCGTCGTTCTACAGGCCGACCGAGGCGGGGGCGTACCCGATCGTGCTGGCGACCTACCAACTGGTGTGCTCGAAGTACCCCGACGCCGAAGTCGGCAAGGCGGTGCGGGCGTTCCTGCAGTCAACGATCGGCCAGGGTCAGGCCGACCTTGAGGACAACGGATACATGCCACTGCCCACCGATTTCCAGTTCAAGGTCTCGAGCGCGATCAACGCCATCGCCTAATCTGCGTCTTCTGGCGCTCAGGTCGCTCAGGTGAGCCGCTCGCTGAGCTCCCACAGCCGCTGCGCTATCGCGCCAGCATCCGCGATGAGTTGTCGGCCGCAGCGCGGTCAGTACCGGTATGACGATCAACGGCAGGCTCGACCCTCGATTCAGTGAAGCCAAGCAGGCCGCCGATTGGCAGACGGTGAGCGATGCTCTGACCGCCGCCGAGCTCTATTGGCTGACGACCGTCCGCGGCGACGGGCGACCGCACATCACCCCGTTGGTCGGGGTCTGGGTCGACAGCCAGGAGGGACCGGCCTTCGTGTTTTGCACCGGACCGGAGGAGCAGAAGGCCCGCAATCTCGACCACAGCACCGCGGTCGCCGTCACGACCGGCAACAACACGTGGAACGACGGGCTCGACGTGGTTGTCGAGGGTGAGGCACACCTCGTGAAGGGCCTGCAGGCCCTGACGCGGCTGGCCGACGTTATTCGCGAAAAGTACCATGGCGACTGGGATTTCACGCCTGCCGAAGACGGATTCGGCCACACCGACAGCGGGGGAGACAGCCACATCGCCTACGTGTACCGGGTCGCCCCCACAAAAGTGATCGCGTTCGCGAAATCACCACACGGGCAGACGACGTTCACGCCATCGCCTTAGGCCGATCCGCTTCAGTGTCCCTCGGACTTTGTCATCATTGGCAGTGTGGCGCGTCTGCATTGGACTCAGAAGCAGGACTTCGGGCCGTTTCCTCGCACGCAATTCCGCATGGCCTATGACGCCGTGAGAAAGCGGACCTACCTGTTCGGGGGAGTTATTCTGTCGCCGTTCGCCCTACAAGGGGACACGTGGGCGTGGGATGGCCGCTACTGGACGCAAGTCTCGAGATTGGGGCCTGCGCAGCGAGTCGGGCACACGATGACGTTCGATGCGGCACGAGGCCACAGCGTCTTGTTCGGTGGAGATCAGCAGGGGGCCTATGGCTTTCAAGACACGTGGGCGTTCGACGGGGTCGACTGGACACAGCTCGAGGACATCGGACCGGCGCCGCGAACTCAACATGCGGCAGCGTACGACTCCGAGCGCCAACGTCTAGTCGTGTTCGGCGGAGCGTCGCCCGAATCGGCGTCATTCCTCAACGACACGTGGGAGTGGGACGGGACCGCGTGGACGCAGGTGGAGGCAACCGGTCCCAGCCCGCGCTCCGCGCACATGATGGCGTACGACAGCGCCAAGAAGCGAACAATATTGTTCGGCGGCCTCACCACCCTCACCAGCGGCGGGTTCGCAGACGCCAACGACACCTGGGAATGGGATGGCGCAAACTGGCGGAAGGTCGCCAACACGGGACCGACGCCTAGACGCGATGGGGCAATGACATCCGTCGGTGGGGCCGTGCTTCTGCACGGGGGTGTGTCTCAATACGCCACGAGCGACACGTGGCAATGGGGGTCGGATAAGTGGACCAAGGTGCAGGAGATCGGCCCCCGCCGCCACGGGCACGCGCTGACGTACGACAGTGACCGGAACAGAGTAGTTCTGTTCGGCGGCCACCTGGACCAAGGCGATCCCGGCAACCTTTTGGCCTTCGGTGACACCTGGGAAGCACCGGGATCGGCGCCGTAATAGCGAGATCTAGAAGTAGCGCGGGAACGGCGTCCAATCGGGGTCGCGCTTTTCCAGGAACGCGTCGCGCCCCTCGACCGCCTCGTCGGTCATGTACGCCAATCGTGTTGCCTCACCGGCGAATATCTGCTGGCCGACCAGTCCATCGTCGATCAGATTGAACGCGAACTTCAACATCCGCACCGCCTGCGGTGACTTGCCGTTGATATCCGCCGCCCACTCCAGGCCCACCGATTCCAGGTCGGCGTGGTCGACGACCTCGTTGACCGCGCCCATCTTGTGCATCTGCTCGGCGGTATACGGGCGGCCGCGGAAGAAGATCTCGCGGGCGAACTTCTGGCCGACCTGGCGGGCCAGATACGCACTGCCGTAACCGCCGTCGAAGCTGCCGACGTCGGCGTCCGTCTGCTTGAAGCGGGCGTGCTCGCGACTGGCCAGCGTCAGGTCGCACGTCACGTGCAGGCTGTGCCCGCCGCCGGCGGCCCAGCCGTTGACCAGGCAGATCACCACCTTCGGCATGAACCGGATCAGCCGCTGCACCTCGAGGATGTGCAGCCGCCCGGCACGGGCGGCGTCGACGGTGTCGGCCGTCTCACCGGACGCGTACTGGTAGCCGGTGCGCCCGCGGATGCGCTGGTCTCCGCCGGAGCAGAACGCCCAGCCGCCGTCCTTCGGGCTCGGCCCGTTGCCGGTGAGCAGCACGACGCCGACGTCGGATGACATGCGGGCGTGGTCGAGCACCCGGTACAACTCGTCGACGGAGTGCGGACGAAACGCGTTGCGCACCTCCGGTCGGTCGAACGCGACGCGGACGGTGGGCTGCGGCTTCCCGTCGACCACATGCCTGTGGTACGTGATGTCGGTCAGTTCGAATCCGTCGACGGGCTGCCAAGCAGAGGGGTCAAATGGGTTGTCGTTCATGCGTTTACCGGGTCGAGACGGAAGACGGGGCACCGCCCGGCGAGGGCCTCGAACTCGTCGGGATTGGGGCCCGTAACCAGGCCGGCGTTCTTACCGAAGCCGACGCTCTGCGGCACCTTGGTGGGCCATAACCGCAGCAGTGGCCGGGCCTCGTCGAGTGGGAGCTCGACCAGGCGGAGCCGTTCGGTGTGGCGCCCTCGCCGCAGCGTGATCTCCCCGGCGGCGCGGGCGTTGGCCACCCAGTCCGCGCCGGGCAGCCCACCGACCACATACCGCTTGTCGTCCACGGTCATCGGCGTGACCGGCGTCGAACGCGGCTTGCCCGATTTGCGGCCGGGCACGGTCAACACCACCGGGCCCTTGTCGCCGAAACTCAGACCGAGCCGCTGCGCTCCAACCATGAACTTGTTGACGACCTTCAGCCACCACGGCGGCCGGATGCGCTCGCTGTTGGACATATCGCCGACGCTACGTGATCGGGTCGAAGCGGATCACCGGCATGCGGCCCGCCAGGGCTTCGAACTCCTCCGGTCACACCGCCACGCCGTACCCGGCCAGCGCGCTCCGCAACCCGTCCGGGCGCTGCGCCGTCGGCAAAGGGTCGACGAGGATGAACCCGCAGCCCACCGACCGCGCGCCGCCGTCGGCCTCCTCGCTGTCGCCGACCATCACCGCGTGTTGCGCCGCGACCCCCAGCCGCGACAGCGCCGTTTCGAAGATCGCGGCATCGGGTTTGATCGCCCCGACTTCGAACGACAACACGAACTCGTCGACCTCGTCGGCCACACCGAGCGCCCCGAAAGCCGGGCGCAGGTCGAAGGAGATGTTGGAGACCACCGCCGTCTTGATGCCCTGCCGGTGCAGGCCCTTGAGCACGTCGGCGGTGTCGGGATACGGCGTCCAGGACGACGGGTCGATCACCCGTTGGTACAGCGACTCGGCGTGATGGTCGGCCAGACCCGATTCGCGCAGCACATGCAGATAAGCCTCGCGGTGCAGGTGCGGTGCCAGATCGCGGTTCACCCAGGCGTGGTAGGCCTCCGGGGTCATGTCGACGGACCGGCCGGTCGGCGCGGTGAGCCGGCGCATCAATTCGGCCTGGACATGGCCGTCGATCTGGCGTTCGTCGACCTCGATGCCCTCGAACCAGCTGTCGTCCTCTTCCAGGCGGAAGAGCGTTCCGGAGAAGTCGAACAGCACCGCGCCCGCAGCCATGCCGCCATCTTGCCAGCCGGGTTTAGTGTCGAATCGGTCAAAAACGGCTACTTAGCTGGAATGAATCAGATCCACCGGGCCGTCGTGGTCATCCCCGCGCATAACGAGGCCGCGCACCTGCCGCGGTCTTTGCGCGCCACGACAACCGCCGCGGCCTGCCTGCCCGTCCCAGTGCTGACCGTCGTCGTGCTCGACGCGTGCGACGACGGCTGCGACCGCCTCGCCGGACAGTTCGGCCCGGACGTCCACTTCGTGTCCGTCGACGTCGGCAATGTCGGAGCCGCCCGCGCCGCAGGCTTCGCGTACGCGCGGTCGCAATGCGGTGACGTCGAGCCGGCACGGACCTGGTACGCCACCACCGACGCCGACAGCGTGGTCGACCCCGACTGGCTGCTGCGGATGACCGCGACCGATGCCGACATGGTGCTCGGGGTGGTGCGGGTGCCGGCGTGGAGGCACTACACCGCCGAGGTCGCGCGCCGTTACCTGCACCGCTATCGCTCGAAGGGGCCGGGCCACAACCACATTCACGGCGCCAACATGGGTTTCCGCGCCGACGCCTACTGGCACGTCGGCGGGTTCCGCGCGCTGGCCACCGGTGAAGACGTCGAGCTGGTCGAGCGGTTCGAGGCCGCGGGACTGCGCATCCACCGCGACGCCTCGTTGTCGGTGGCGACCTCGGACCGCCGGGACGGGCGGGCCCCCGCTGGCTTCGCGCATCATCTACGGGGGCTGTCGGCCTCGATGCGGCGCCACAAGGCCGAGGAGCCGGCATGACCGCGGGACTAGTCGGGCACTGGTTGTCGACGGGCGCGCTGAAGCTGCCGTTGCCGGGAGCGGGTGAGACCGCAAGTCGGTGGCGGCGGCTGGCCAAGCTGACCGAGATCGACGTGGTGGCCGGCCGACTGGCCGAAGCGCACGCCGACGCCGTCGCGATCCTGGCCGAGTTGGGCGGACCCGATCCGCACCCGGATCAGCTCTGGGGAGTGTGGGCGGCGGAGTCGCGTGACGCGGTGCTGTGCGCCCACGGCGGCGACGACGAGGCCAAGCTCGAGGGCACCAAGGTGTGGTGTTCGGGCGCGGGGCTGTGCACCCACGCGCTGGTGACGGCGCGGTTGGACAACGGCCGTCGTGCCCTGTTCGCGGTCGATCTGCGCGACGAGGCCGTGCGGTCGCTGCCCAGCTCCTGGCGCAACTCCGGGATGGCCGGCTCGGACACCCGCTCGGTGCAGTTCAGCGGTGCCCCGGCGACCGCCGTGGGCGAACCCGGTGCTTACCTGGATCGGCCCGGCTTCTGGCACGGCGCGATCGGGGTCGGCGCGTGCTGGCTGGGTGGTGCCCGCGCCGTCGCGGCGCCGCTGTACGAACGGGCCGCCGACGACTCCGCCGATCCACACACCCTGGCCCACCTCGGCGCGGTGGACGCGGCGATCGCCGCGGCCGAGGCCACCCTCGAAGCGGCGGCACGCCACGTCGATGCGGACCCGCGCGACCGGACCGGCACCGCCGAACTCGTTGCGCGGCGGACCCGCGCCGTGGTGGAGGCGGCCGTCGACGAGGCGATCACCCGCACCGGCCGCGCGCTCGGACCGGGCCCCCTGTGCCAGGACGCCCAGCATGCTCAACGGGTTGCCGATCTGACGATCTATGTCCGGCAGAGCCACGCCGAGCGGGATCTGGAGGTGTTGGGGCGACTGGCGGGAGCCAAGCGGTGAGCGCATCCGCAGCCGACCAGCCCACCGGGAATGGCGCCCGGTTTGCCGCCCGGCCGTTGACCGGTGGCGGCACGCCCACCCCGGTCTGGCTCAACTCTGGACCCCGTCTGCCGGAGCTCGATCTGACGAAGTGTCCCGAAATCGTCGTTGTGGCACCACATCCCGACGACGAGACGCTCGGGTTCGGTGCCACCGCGGTCACGCTTGCGCAGCTCGGCGTCACCGTGCAGGTGGTGTCGGTCAGCGACGGCGGAGCCGCGCACCCGGATCGTTCGCCGCTACTGCGCAGCAGGCTGGAGCGCACGCGGCGTGCCGAATTACGCAGGGCCATCGACACTTTGGGCGTTTCCGCACCGATCTGTCTCGGTTTGCCCGACGGTGAGCTCGACGACCACGAGCCGCGGCTGACCGGCCTGCTGACCGAGATACTCGATTCCCGGCCGGCCGGAACGTGGTGCGCCGCCACCTGGCGCGGTGATGGTCACCCGGACCACGAGGCCGTCGGCCGGGCCGCCGCCGCTGCGGCTGAGTGCAGTGACGCGGTGCTGGTCGAGTATCCGGTGTGGATGTGGCACTGGGCGAGCCCGGGCGACCCGGCCGTCCCGTGGGACCGGGCCCGCGCCGTGCCGCTGAGCCGCGCCGCAATCGACCGCAAACAACTTGCGGCGCAGTGCTATCGCAGCCAGTTCGACACGGTCGGCGCCGGCGACCCGGTGCTGCCGCCGTTCGTGTTGCGCCGACTGCTCGCGGTGGGGGAGGTGGTCTTCTGGTGACCGCCCGAGTTCCCGACGCCTACTTCGACCAGATGTACGCCAAGTCGGCCGACCCGTGGCAGCTGGCGGGCCGCTGGTACGAGCAGCGCAAGTATGCGATCACCATGGCGCTACTGCCCTATCCGCGCTACCGGCACGCGTTCGAACCCGGATGTTCGGTGGGCGTGCTCACCGAACTGCTGACCCGCCGGTGCGACCACATCACGGCCACCGATGTTGCGCCGGCCGCGCTGGATGTCACTCATCGCAGACTGCTCGACTCCGGGCAGCGCGACCGGGTCACACTTCTACGGCGATCACTCGATGAGCGTTGGCCGCCAACACCATTCGACCTCGTGGTGTTGTCGGAGGTCGGCTACTACCTGCACGCCGACGCGTTGCGCGCCGTTCTGGACCGCGAACTGTCGCGGCTGACCAACGCGACCGTCATCGCCGCACACTGGCGACACCGCGTCGCCGACTACCCGATGACCGGTGACCACACAAACGACGTCATCGCCGCCACCGCCGGCCTGCACCAGATCGGCAGCTACCGCGATGCGGATCTGGCGATCGAGGTGTTCGACACCGCGAGCGCCGCATCGGTGGCGGCCCGCACCGGCGTTCCGGGCTGCTAGCCGTTGCGGGCCCGGGCGGCCTTGTCCATCAACACTTCTCGCTCGCGCTCGTTGTCAGTCATCGTCGCGGCCCGGTCGAACTCCGTCGCCGCCTCGCCGTGCCGCCCCAGCCGGGCGAGCAGTTCGGCGCGAACGCTGGGCAGCAGGTAGGACTCGTCGAGTCCCGCCAGGCCGTCGACAACCTGCAGCGCCTCGGCCGGACTGGTTGCCATCGCCACCGCGACCGCGCGGTTGAGCTCGACCACCGGCGACGGCGCCACCTGCAGGAGCCCGTCGTAGAGCGACACGATGCGGTCCCAGTCGGTGTCGGCGGCCGTTGGCGCGGTGGCGTGGCATTCGGCCAGCGCGGCCTGCAGTGCGTAGGGTCCCCAGCCTGTGCCCTTGCGGTCGACGGTCCGATGCGCGCGCTCCAGCGCGCTCACCCCGCGTCGGATCTGCGCCCGGTCCCATTTCGTCCGGTCCTGGTCTTCGAGCAGGATCGGTGTGCCGTCGGGACCGGTGCGGGCCGCGAACCGCGACGACTGAAACTCCATCAGCGCCACCAACCCGTGCACCTCGGGCTCGTCGGGCACCAGCGCCGCGAGCACCCGGCCCAGCCGTAGCGCCTCGCTGCATAACTCGTCGCGGATCCAGCGCTGCCCGAACGACGCCGAGTATCCCTCGTTGTAGATCAGGTAGATCACGCTCAGCACCGCCGAGAGCCGCTGCGGGTATTCCGACCGGTCGGGCATTTCGAACGGCACCTTGGCATCGCCGAGCGTCTTCTTGGCCCGTACGATCCGCTGCGCGATCGTCGCCTTCGACGCCAGGAAGGCGCGGGCGATCTCCTCGGTGGTCAGGCCTCCGACCACCCGCAGCGTCAGCGCGATCTGCCCCTCGCGGGACAGCACCGTGTGCGCGGCGACGAAGATCAGCCGCAGCACGTCGTCGTTGATGCGGTCGGGATCCCATGGCGGCTCGTCGATTTGGGTTTCCAGCTCGCGGGCCAGCGCCGCGTAGCGGATGTCGAGGCGGTCCTGGCGGCGCCAGTGGTCGATGGCCTTGCGCTTGGCGACCGTCGTCAACCAGGCGCCGGCGTTGCGCGGCACTCCGGTGTCCGGCCACTGCGTCAGCGCGTCGACGAGCGCTTCCTGCGCCAGGTCTTCGGCCAGCCCGACGTCGCCGACCACCCGGGTCACGGTCGCGACGATCTTGGCGGCCTCCATCCGCCACACCGCGTCAACGGTCTGCCGCAGGTCGGTTCCGGGCATGCAGACCACCGTAGTTGCCCGGTGCGCCTCATACGCCACATACGTCCCTCGACTGGACGGTGCTGGAGTTGCCGGGTTATGAGCGACACGGAGCGACACCACATCGACTTTGTCGCGCATAGCTGGGCACTTTTCAGCTACAGGTCTGGGGCGTAACTGGTGTGACGTTTGTGGTGCTCGCTACTGTCAGGCCTGGTATCGCCGGACCGCCCGGCGCCGGGAAGTCAGCCCTACAACCGTGCCGGCGGCTCGCGCAAGCAGAAAAAGACCTAGCCGGTGACCCCGCGAACGTGGCGCTAGAGTCTCGCCCGCTGTCCAGCGGGACATTAGCGCCCGTAGCCGGCTATTGCGTTGTCGATGATGATCATCACGACTCCGTCGAGGTCGATACGCGACTACCCTGAACCGCGAGACTCATGACCGTCAGCGTGTTCGACCTTTTCTCCATCGGCGTCGGCCCGTCGAGTTCACATACCGTGGGCCCGATGCGGGCGGCGGCGGCTTTCGCAGCCACACTGCGCCGCCAAGAGCTCGTGCCTCATGTCGACAATCTCGACATCACGGTGTACGGGTCGCTGGCCGCGACCGGGGAAGGGCACGGAACCTTCACCGCCATCATGGTCGGGCTTGAGGGACTGCAACCGGACACCGTCGACACCGACCAGATGGAGGCCGTCCTGGACCGGCAACGCCGAACCGGGCATGTCCTTCTCGCCGGGCAACGGTCGATCGGGCTGTGCGAGGCCGACCTGGTCCGGCGGCCGGCCCAGACGCTGGACTTCCACCCCAACGGGATGCAGTTCGCCGCGCTCGGCGGGGGCAGCGCGCTGCTGCAGCGGACTTATTACTCGGTCGGCGGCGGCTTCATCGTCACCGAAGGCGAGCACACCGCCACCGCCGACAACGGCGCGGCCTCGCCATACGCGTTCTCCACCGGAGCACAGCTGCTCGAACTTACCCAGCGACACCAGACGCCCATCAGTGGCATCATGCTGGCCCACGAACGAACGTTGCGGCCCGCTGCTGACATCGCCACAGACCTGCTGCATATTCGCGACGTCATGAGTGACTGCGCCGCTCGCGGCATGCAGCGCGCCGGCGTGCTGCCCGGGGCCATGAAGGTTCCCCGCCGAGCCCGCGACTGGCACCAGCGCCTCGCCGCCGAAGATCCCAAAATGGACCCGCGATTCGCCGAAGACTGGGTGAGCCTGATCGCCCTGGCGGTCAACGAGGAAAACGCCTCCGGTGGCCGCGTGGTCACGGCGCCGACCAACGGCGCCGCCGGCATCATCCCGGCGGTCCTGCATTTCGCCAAGAATTACACTCCCGCCGGCGCCGAAGACCCCGACGACACCACCGTGAGGTTTTTGCTGACGGCCGGCGCCATCGGCTCGCTCTACAAAGAACAGGCATCCATTTCCGGTGCCGAAATGGGTTGCCAGGGCGAGGTCGGCTCTGCGGCTTCGATGGCCGCGGGTGCGCTGGGCGAAATCCTGGGCGGCACACCGCAACAGGCGGAGAACGCCGCCGAGATTGCGATGGAGCACTGCCTGGGCTTGACCTGCGACCCGATCGGGGGACTTGTCCAGATTCCTTGCATCGAGCGCAATGCCATCTCAGCGAATAAAGCCATCACTGCCGCCCGGATGGCCTTGCGCGGCGACGGCACCCACCTCGTCAGCCTCGACGAAGTCATCGCCACCATGCGCGCCACCGGACTTGACATGAGCTCCAAGTACAAAGAAACGGCACTGGGCGGCCTGGCTGTCAACGTCGGCGTGAACCAGGTGGAGTGCTAAAACCTGTGTCCTCGGCATGTTTCGGCCGCTACCGAACGAACGCGGGCCGGGGGGTGGGCTGGCTTGCCGTCCAGCACAGCGCGGCAAACCGCTCCTAACACCCCACATCAACGCGTTGCCATCCAGCTCGATAACCGCAGGTATCACCTACTTCCGCCTTCGCGGCAGCTGCCAAGCAGACTGTCGTCCGAACAACGACAGGCCTGCCTCGACGCGTGTGCCGGCAGACTGGCTGCGATCGACATGATCGAACCGCTGTTTTTCCACCTGACCAGTGCCACACTCATTGAATAGGCTGTCAGACAGCCTGGCAGCTGGTCCGCTTCTGACTCGGGACTCGTGTCTCGGGGCGAAGCGGAGCGCGAACCACGACGATAGGAATTCGATGCCTCCGCTGCCCGATACTCCTGGCACTCCTGGCACTCCTCATGGCCTTCATGTCCCGCACATTCATGCGCCTCACCTACCTCACGGCGAGCATTACCTGGAGACGTACGAGAGCGACACAGATCTCCGGCACGAAGACGAGGGTTATCACAAGGATCTCAAGCCCCGGCAGCTGCAGATGATCGCGATCGGCGGCGCCATCGGGACCGGACTGTTCCTCGGCGCCGGCGGGCGGTTGGCGGCGGGCGGGCCAGGGCTGTTCCTGGTGTACGCCGTCTGCGGCTTCTTTGTGTTCTTTGTCATGCGAGCGCTGGGCGAATTGGTGCTGCACCGGCCGTCGTCGGGTTCGTTCGTGTCGTATTCGCGTGAATTCTTTGGTGAGAAGACGGCTTACGCCGTCGGCTGGCTGTACTGGCTGAACTGGGCCATGACGGCGATCGTCGACGTCACCGCGATTGCCACCTACTTCCACTACTGGGGGGCGATGGAAGTAGTCCCGCAGTGGTTGCTCGCATTGATCGCGCTAACGCTGGTGCTGTCGGTCAACATGATCTCGGTGAAGTGGTTCGGCGAATTTGAGTTCTGGGCCGCGTTGATCAAGGTTGTTGCGTTGATGACGTTCCTGATCGTCGGAACCATCTTCCTGGCCGGGCGCTACCAGATCGAGGGCCAGAGCACGGGTTTGAGCGTCTGGGCCAACAACGGCGGGCTGATCCCGAATGGCGTGCTACCGCTGTTGATCGTAGTGTCGGGTGTGGTGTTCGCCTATGCCGCAGTCGAATTGGTCGGCACGGCGGCCGGTGAGACGGAGGAACCCGAGAAGATCATACCGCGGGCGATCAATTCGGTCATCGCGCGCATCGCGATCTTCTATGTCGGTTCGGTTGTGCTGCTGTCGCTGCTGCTGCCCTTCACCGCATACAAGGCCGGGGAGAGCCCGTTCGTCACCTTCTTCAGCAAGATGGGTCTTGGCGCGTGGACTGGCGACCTGATGAACATGGTCGTGCTCACCGCCGCGTTCTCCAGCCTGAATGCCGGACTGTACTCGACGGGCCGCATCCTGCGGTCGATGGGGGAGGCTGGCAGCGCCCCGGCGTTCACCACCCGGATGTCGAGGTCCGGCGTACCTTACGCCGGCATCCTGCTGACCGGCGCGCTGACCCTGTTCGGTGTGGGGCTCAACGCGACAAACCCGGGCGAGGCCTTCGAGATCGTGCTGAACATGGCCGCGCTGGGCATCATCGCCGCCTGGGGCACGATCGTGCTCTGCCAGATCAAGCTGCACCGGATGGCGAACGCCGGGCTCATGGAGCGACCAAGCTTCCGGATGCCGTTATCGCCGTGGAGCGGCTACGCCACGCTGCTGTTCCTGCTGAGCGTGCTGGTGCTGATGCTATTCGACTACCCGATCGGCACCTATACGATCGGCACGCTGGTGATCATCATCCCGGCATTGATCGGAGGCTGGTTCCTGGTTCGCCATCGCGTGATGGAAATAGCCCGCAGAGCGAGACGCGCTGCACGGCGGAACTGCCGGTGGTCGCCAGCCGACCGGTTGAGCCGGAGGACGGACCCACACAACACCGGGAGCTGACATTAATCACGTGAACACGCGCATCGAACATGATCTGTTGGGTGACAAGGAGATTCCCGCCAACGCTTATTGGGGAGTACACACCGCGCGCGCGGTCGAGAACTTTCCGATCACGGGGATCCCGATCGGAAAGTACCGTCACCTGATCGCCGCCCTGGCCACGGTGAAACAGGCCGCCGCGCGCACCAACGCGGGTCTCGGGCTGCTCAGCGCCGAACGGGCAGGGGCGATTGAGAAGGCGTGCGAGGAAATCCGCGCCGGCGCACTCGCCGACCAGTTCGTCGTCGATGTCATCCAGGGCGGGGCCGGAACGTCGACCAACATGAACGCCAACGAGGTGATCTGCAACCGCGCCCTGCAGATTATGGGTCACGGTCTGGGCGAGTACCAGTACCTTCATCCGGCCGATCACGTCAACATGGGCCAGTCCACCAACGACGTCTACCCGACGGCGCTGAACATTGCCGCCATCGAGTCCTTCGATGCGCTCGACGCCGCCATGGCGGAGTTGATCGGGGCCTTTGATGACAAGGCGACCGAGTTCGCCCGAATGGTAAAGATGGGACGCACCCAACTGCAGGATGCCGTGCCGATGACGCTCGGCCAAGAGATGCAAAGCTATGCCGTCACCATTGGTGAAGACCGCCAGCGGCTGGCCGAAGCCAGCGCACTACTGCACGAAATCAACATGGGCGGCACGGCGATTGGCACCCGGCTCAACGCTCCGCCCGGGTATGTCGAGGCGGTGTGCCAGAACCTGCGCGAGATCACCGGCCGCCCGCTGACCACCGCGGAGAACCTCATCGAAGCGACCCAGGACCCCGGCGCTTTCGTGCAGGTTTCCAGCGTGCTCAAGCGGATCTCGGTCAAGCTGTCCAAGATCTGCAACGATCTGCGGCTGCTGTCATCGGGGCCTCGGGCCGGGCTCAATGAGATCAACCTCCCTGCGGTTCAGGCGGGTTCGAGCATCATGCCGGGAAAGGTCAACCCGGTGATACCCGAGGTCGTCACGCAGGTGTGCTATGCCGTCATCGGCAACGACGTGACGATC
Source organism: uncultured Actinomycetota bacterium (assembly GCA_963799495.1). Lineage (GTDB taxonomy): Bacteria > Actinomycetota > Actinomycetes > Mycobacteriales > Mycobacteriaceae > Mycobacterium. Next base: position 86,024 of record CAWCXH010000006.1, on the reverse strand, counting down.
ACCTTGGCCGCCGAGGCAGGACAGCTGCAACTCAACGCGTTCGAGCCGATCATCGCGCACTCGTTGTTCGACAGCGTCGACCAGCTGACCGCGGCCTGCCGCACCCTGACGATCCGTTGCGTGCGGGGGATCACCGCAAACTTGGATGTCATGGCCGCACATGTCCATAACTCGATCGGGCTCGCCACGGCGCTCAATCCCTACATCGGCTACGCGAATGCGTCGGAGATCGCTCGGGACGCTCTGCTCACCAACCGCAGCGTCGCCGACATCGCCCTCGAGCGTGGATACCTCTCCGAGGAGCAGCTCGGGCATATTCTGGCTCCGGAACGTCTGGCGAACCTCTCGGTGGAGACCGAGCAGGTGCCCGCCGACGTGCTGGCGGCCGGCGATTGAGCATGGTCGATGTCAGCTGAACGCCACGGAACCCTTCGCAGAGAGGTGAATCGATGACCCGCAACCGATACGCCGCCAAGCCGCCGCTGTACGGAATGGCGATGGTCTTTCTCGCCATGGCGATCGTGGCCGTGACCGCATACATGCACATCGGCTGGTGGTCGATCCTCGGCTACGCCGTCGCTGCGGTCACCGCAGTAGGCGGTTTTGCGCTCGCGTTCCGCGACCTTTCCTGACGGACCGGATTGCTGAGAAGTAGGCCGAGCAGACGCGTAAGCGCCCGACACGCCGAGCGTGCGGGCGCATTACGCGTCTGCTCGCGCAGAAAACTCAGCCCACCGCGCGGCCGGCGCCGTCCCAGAACTGCGCGCGCACCGCCTTCTTGTCCGGCTTGCCCAGCGCGGTCACCGGCACCGAGTCGACGACGATGACCTGCTTGGGTGACTGCACCGAACCCTTGCGGTCCTTGACCGCGGCCTGGATCTCGGCCGTCACGGTCGCAACGGAGTCCTCGTCGCGCGGCGCCTCGGGCCGCAGCACGATGACCGCCGTCACCGCCTCGCCCCACTTCTCGTCCGGCGTGCCGATCACGCACACCTGCGCGACCGCGGGGTGTTCGGCGACGACGTCCTCGACCTCGCGCGGGAACACGTTGAATCCGCCGGTGACGATCATGTCCTTGACCCGGTCGACGATGTACCAGAACCCGTCGGAGTCCTCGCGGGCCATGTCACCGGTGTGCAGCCAGCCGTCGCGGAACGTCTCCGCGGTCTGTTCGGGCAGATTCCAGTAACCGCCGGCCAAAAGTGGCCCGCTGACACAGATTTCGCCGACCTCACCCTGCGGCACCGGGTTGCCGTCGGTGCCGAGCAGCGCGGTCCGGGCGAACACCGTGGGCCGTCCGCACGACGTCAGCCGCATCTCGTCGTGCTCATCCTTGGCCAGGTAGGTGATCACCATCGGCGCCTCGGACTGCCCGTAGTACTGCGCGAAGATCGGGCCGAACCGCTCGATCGCCTCGGCCAGCCGCACCGGGTTGATCGCCGAAGCGCCGTAGTACACGGTCTGAAGCGACGACAGGTCACGGGTGCGCGAATCGGGGTGGTCCATCAGCGCGTACAGCATCGACGGCACCAGCATGGTGGCCGTAATGCGCTGTTCCTCAATCGTTTTGAGTACCTCGGCCGGATCGAACTTGGCCAGCACGAACATCTGGCCGCCCTTGATCAGCGTCGGGGTGAAGAACGCGGCCCCGGCGTGCGACAGCGGGGTGCACATCAGGAACTTCGGGTTGGCCGGCCACTCCCACTCGGCGAGCTGGATGGTCGTCATGGTGGCGATCGACCGCACGGTGCCCATCACGCCCTTGGGCTTTCCGGTGGTGCCGCCGGTGTAGGTGAGCCCGCCGATGTGGTCGGGCAGCAGGTCCGCGGCGACCAGCCGCCGCGGCTGGTACTTGTCCGCCTCGGCCGACAGGTCCTTGGCAACGTGCGAGAGCGCCTCGGGCACCGGCCCGATGGTCAGGATCTGCTTGAGCGAGTCCACCCGCTCCAGCAGACCCAGCGCCCGCTCGACGAACATCGGGTTCGGATCGATGATCAACGAGGTGACCCCCGCGTCGGCCAGCACGTAGGCATGGTCGTCCAGTGAGCCGAGTGGGTGCAGTGCGGTGCGCCGATAGCCCTGGGTCTGGCCGGCGCCGATGATCAGCAGCACCTCGGGGCGGTTGAGCGCCAGCATGCCGACCGCGGTGCCGGTGCCGGCGCCCAGCGCCTCGAACGCCTGGATGTACTGGCTGATCTTGTCGGCCATCTGCCCGCCGGTCAGCGTGGTATCGCCGAGGAACAGCACCGGCCTGTCGCGGTGCCGCTTGAGCGCGCCGACCAGCAGGTGCCCGTTGTGGGTGGGATTGCGCAGCAGCTCGTCCTGAGTCATGGCCTAAGACTAGAACGTGTTACAGAACGAGCCGCCGCGCCTCTCCCAAACCACTACTTCCAGACGCCTTCCTTCTTCCACCGGAGTTCCTTCTGGACCCATTCGTTGTCCTGCGGGAACTCCTCGGTCTCGGTCACGCGGCGCACCTCCAGCCGGGCGCCGGTGCCGAGCGGGCACTTCAGGGCCCACTGCTTTGCCTCTTCCTTCGACGAGACGTCGAGAATCCAGAACCCGTTGAACAGTTCCTTGGCCTCGGTGTACGGGCCGTCGGTGACCACCGGCGGGTCGGAGTCGAAGTCGATGACGAAGCCTTCTTCCGGGCCGGACAGGCCCTCGCCGGACAACAGCACACCGGCCTTGATCAGTTCCTCGTTGTAGCGGCCCATCGAGGCGATGATCTCGTTGAAGTCGATGTTCTCCATCGCCTTCTCCGCCTCCGGGGTGGACCGCAGAACCAGCATGTAGCGCGTCATTGTGGTGTCTCCTTCTAGGTGTGGTGAAGGGGCTCGTCCATCGTGCCCTCGTTGACACGTCGAACGGCAACCCCCCGAAATCGACACGGCGCCGAAATATCTTGAGAAGAATTTTCAGCTTGCAGAAATCGCAGGTCAGACGTGGCACGCTCGACACGAACAAAGGAGGACGGCGATGACACAGCAAGCCGCCGACCTGCCCGCTCCGCGGTTCCTCGATGACCGGCTGGCGCACTGGGCGAAGACGAAGCCCGATGACGAGGCGATGACCTACCTGGACCGCACCTGGACCTGGGCGCAGTGGAACGACCGGGTCCGCCGGCTGGCCGGCGCGCTGACCGAACTGGGCGTCGGGCGCGGCGACGTCGTCGCGTTCCTGGACAAGAACCACCCCGCCTGCATCGAGTCGACCCTCGCGGCCGCCTCGCTGGGCGCGGCCAACGCGATCATCAACTTCCGGCTGGCCGCCGACGAACTCGACTACGTGCTCAACGATTCCGGCGCCAAGGTGCTGATCGTCGGCGCGGAACTGCGGCCGATGGTCGACAAGATCCGCGACAAGCTGCCCAACGTCGCGCGGGTCATCGAGGTCACCCCGGACGGGGCCGAGGGCGACGAGTACGAGGCCATGCTCGCGGCGGCGACGCCCACCGGCCGCGCCGCCGACGTCGAACCCGACGACATCTGCATGGTGATGTACTCCTCGGGCACCACGGGGCGGCCCAAGGGCGTGGCGCTGACGCACGCGAACGTCATCGCGCACACGGTCAACGGCTTCGCCGGCTGGAGCGTCGAGGACGGCGACAAGAACATGGTGTCGATGCCGTTGTTCCACGTGGGCGGCTCGTCCTATGGCCAGTTCGGGCTGCACTACGGTGTGCCCAGCGTGATGACCCGGGATGTCGACGGTGCCTCGCTGGCCGGCGCGATCCTGCAGGGCGCCAACCGGACCTTCCTGGTGCCCGCGGTGCTGGCGAAGGTGCTGGAGTCCGGTGACGACGCGGTCAAGCTGTTCAGTCAGCTCAAGACCTACGCCTACGGCGCCTCCCCGATGCCGCTGCCACTGCTGCGCGCCGCGCTGGAGGCATGGCCGGACACCGAATTCATCCAGGCCTACGGCCTCACCGAGGTGTGCGGGGTGGTCAGCCGGCTGATGCCCGAGCCGCACCGCGACACCGATCATCCCGAGCGACTGGTGAGCGCCGGACAACTCGTCCCCGACGCCGAGGTGCGAGTGGTCGACCCGAACACCCTCGACGACGTGCCGGCGGGGGAGCAGGGCGAGTTGTGGTTCCGCACACCGCAGTTGATGAAGGGCTATCTCAACAAGCCCGACGCGACCGCCGAGGTGATCACCGAGGACGGCTGGTTCCGCACCGGCGACGTGGGTCGTGTCGACGAGGACGGCTACATCTTCGTCGAGGACCGGCTCAAGGACATGATCATCACGGGCGGGGAGAACGTCTACTCGATCGAGGTCGAGCGGGTGCTGGGCGAACATCCGGCGGTGACGGAAGTCGCCATCATCGGCGTGCCCGACGAGAAGTGGGGCGAGGCGGTCAAGGCGGTCGTCGCCGTGGAGGGCGACGCATCCGCCGACGAGTTGATCGCGTGGTGTCGTGAGCGGCTGGCCGGCTACAAGTGCCCCAAGACCGTCGACATCATGGATGCGTTGCCGCGCAACCCCACCGGCAAGATCATGAAAAAGGACCTGCGCAAGCCGTTCTGGGAGGGCCGCGACCGGAGCACGGTCTGAGCTTCGTGCCGCCGCCGGTGGACGATCTGCTGGACCGTCTTCACGTCGTCGCGCTGCCGATGCGTGTGCGCTTCCGCGGCATCACGGTGCGCGAGGTTGCGTTGATCGACGGCCCGGTCGGCTGGGGTGAGTTCGGCGCCTTCGTTGAATACGGGCCCGCGGAGGCCGCGGCGTGGCTGGCCTCGGCGATCGAAGCGGCGTATCGGGACCCCCCGGCGACCCGCCGCGACCGCATCCCGATCAACGCCACCGTGCCCGCCGTCTCCGCGGCCGAGGTGCCCGACGTTCTCGCCCGCTTCCCAGGCGCCCGCACCGCCAAGGTCAAGGTGGCCGAGCCGGGCCAGACGCTGGCCGACGACGTGGCCCGCGTCAACGCCGTGCGCGCGCTGGTGCCGACGGTGCGCGTCGACGCCAACGGCGGCTGGAGCGTTTCCGGGGCCGTCGAGGCCGCCCGCGCCCTGACCGCCGACGGCCCGTTGGAGTACCTCGAGCAGCCGTGCGCGACGGTGCCCGAGCTGGCCGAGCTGCGCCGACGCGTCGACGTGCCCATCGCCGCCGACGAAAGCATCCGCAAGGCCGACGACCCGCTGCACGTGGTGCGCTCCGGGGCCGCCGATATCGCGGTGCTGAAGGTCGCGCCGCTGGGTGGGGTGGTCAAACTGTTGGACATCGCCGCGCAGATCGACGTGCCGATCGTGGTCTCCAGCGCACTGGACTCGGCCGTCGGCATCGGGCGGGGACTGCTGGCGGCCGCGGCGCTGCCCGAACTGCGGCACGCCTGCGGGCTGGGCACCGGCGGGTTGTTCGTCGACGACGTCGCCGAGCCGCTGACGCCGGTCGACGGGTTCCTGCCGGTCGCGCCGGTGACCCCGGACCCGGCGCGACTTCAGGCGCTGGCCGCCGCGCCCGAGCGGCGGCAGTGGTGGATCGAGCGCGTCAGGGCCTGCTATCCGCTGATGTCCTGAGCCGGACAGACATCCGGGGCGAGCATCAGCACCGGCCACAACATCGTGATTTCCCCGAACGCCACCAGATCGGAGCCCGCCGGCAGCCGGGTCTGCAATTGCTCCTGTCTGTGCTGCACACGATCCGGATGGTGAACGTCCACGCCAAGCCGATCACGATGTAGGGAATAGCCAGCCACATCGCGACCTCGATCATCGCTTCGACACTGACCTTGGTGCTCAGCACCCGGCGCAGCCACGTCAACATCGCTCAGACCAACGCCCGGTGAGCACGAACCCGGCTCCGCACATCGGCTAACAGCAGATAACTTCCGCCCTGCCGAATGAACCCGGGCAGAAACCGGTTCACGAAAGCGACCAGCAGGAAAAGCCTTTCAAAGTGGCGCTGCTTGGCGTCACTCCATTGCACGCCCAACGCGTCGCGGAACACCGGAGCGAGGAATCCGACGGTCAGAAACTTCAGCAGTGGCCGAAACGGGAGCCGCAGCATGGGGTTGATCATCCGAAGGTTCACCAGATCGAACAGGTAACGGCGCACGGTTTCATCAATGGCCACTCGCTGGCAGGCGGCGTTCCAGAAGGCGTCGAATTCGGTTCGGGTGGGCGGCCATTGGTCCTCGGTGACCTGCAGGGTGGTTCCCAGCGTCCACGCCGACCGGTAGAACTGTTCGGCCTGTTCTGCGGTCATTTCGCCCCGCAGCAATTGGTAGGTGTCCTCCAGGCCGACGAAAAGGCAGGCGGCCACCCACATCTGCAGCTCGCGGTCAAATGCGTTGTACTGCAACGGGCTTTGCGGCGTGGACTTGACGTGCCGATGTGCGCCGTCGACCGCCTCGCGGATTGCGGCGCGATCCTGCGCTGACCCGAGAATCGCCACGGCCAGGTACTGGAACGTCGTGCGGGCCCGCTTCCACGGGTGCTTCATCAGGTTGCCGGAGTCCACCTTGCTCTCGACCACGCCATGCCCGACCTCGGGCCATGACAGCTGCATGATCACGTTGGCCGCGCCCGCGGCGAATGACCAGAAGTCCATCGCGTCGGCGACGGTGACATCGCCGTCATCCCAACGGACGGTGCGTCTGGTGATGTGGATTCTGTAGTCGGTCATGGTTCAGGTCATGCAGACGTTGGAGAAAAACAGCACCGGCCAGGACACGATGGAGCCGAGAAGCGACACGACGAGGTCGGTGCCCTCTAGCGCGCTGAGGCGGTCGGTGTGGGTGAGCGACCAGATCACACCGATCGCGAGGTAGGGGATGCCGAGGATCAGGGCGGTCCCGATCCACTCGGCGATTGTCATCTGGTAGCCCAGGATCCTTCGCAGTCCAGTGATCATCGGTGGTTGCCGTCCTCTCCCCGTCGAAGGCGACGCCCGCACTATGTTAATGACCGTTCCGTGTTTGTGTCGGTCTTTTCGCAGCTAGCGCAGGCGAGATTGCGGTGTCCTAATTTGTGGGGCCCATGGCATAGACGCCATGGGGGTGCGTGGCGAACACTGGGTCTGTGGCGCGATCGGTGGTCGTCCTCGGTTATCCGGGCGTCCAGGCACTCGACCTGGTCGGCCCGTTCGAGGTGTTCACCGGCGCGACGCTGTACCTGGCGGGTCAGGGCCGCGGAGACGACGGCTACCGCGTCACCGTCGCGTCCGTGGACGGCGAGCCGGCCAGCACCGGCACCGGGCTGGAGCTGGTCACCCAACCGCTGCCCGACCCGCACCAGCACATCGACACCGTCGTGCTGCCCGGCGGTGTCGGGGTGGACGCCGTCCGGCAGAACCCCGAGGTCATCGCCTGGATCCAGGCCGTCGCCGGCCACGCCCGCCGCATCGTCAGCGTCTGCACCGGCGCGTTCCTCGCCGCGGAGGCGGGCCTGCTCGACGGCTGCCCCGCCACCACGCACTGGGCGTACGCGGGTCGGATGGCACGCGAATTCCCCTCGGTGGCAGTCGATCCCGATCCGATCTTCGTGCGCAGCTCGTCGACGGTGTGGACGGCGGCCGGCGTCACCGCGGGGATCGATCTGGCGCTGTCGCTGGTGGAGGACGACTACGGTTTCGACGTCGCGCAGACCGTGGCCCGCTGGCTGGTGCTGTACCTGCGGCGGCCCGGCGGCCAAACGCAGTTCGCCGCCCCCGTGTGGATGCCCCGCGCGCGGCGCGCACCCATCCGCGATGTGCAGGAAGCCATCGAATCCGAACCCGGTGGCGTGCACCGCATCACCGACCTGGCTCGCCGCGCCGCGATGAGCCCACGCCATTTCACCCGCGTCTTCACCGTCGAGGTGGGCGAGGCGCCGGGCGCCTACGTGGAGCGGATCCGCACCGAGGCGGCCCGCCGGCAGCTCGAGGAGACCGACGACACCGTGACGGTGATCGCGGCCCGATGCGGTTTCGGCACCGCGGAAACCATGCGCCGCAACTTCGTTCGGCGGGTGGGCATTTCGCCCGACCAGTACCGAAAAGCCTTCGCCTGAACCGAAAAGGAGCAGACATGACCCAGATTGCCATCGTGGTGTATCCCGGCTTCACCGCACTCGATTTCATCGGCCCCTACGAGGTGCTGCGCAACCTGCCCGACGTCGAGGTGCGGTTCGTCTGGCACGAGCCTGGACCCATCGCGGCAGACTCCGGCGTGCTGCTCGTCGGGGCCACGCATTCGTTCGCCGAAACCCCTTCGCCCGACATCATTCTGGTGCCGGGCGGGATGACGACCTTCGAGCACGCGCGGGACGAGAAACTGCTCGACTGGGTGCGCCAGGCCCACCAGACGGCCACGTGGACTGCATCGGTGTGCTCCGGGTCGGTCATCCTCGCCGCCGCCGGCCTGCTGAAAGGCAAGCGGGCCACCTCGCACTGGATTGTGGTGCCCATGCTGAAGCCGTTCGGTGTCACCCCGGTCAGCGACGAGCGGATCGTGAACGAGGGTGACATCGTCACTTGTGCGGGCGTGTCCGCGGGCATCGACCTCGCGATGTGGCTGGCCGGCCAGATCAGCGGCGAGGCCCGTGCGAAGGCCGTCCAACTGGTGATCGAGTACGACCCGCAGCCGCCGTTCGACTCCGGGCACATGTCCAAGGCGTCGGCGGCGACCAAGGCCAGCGCGACCGCGCTGCTGTCGAAGGAGACGGTCAAACACGGGCAGCTCGCCCCGTCGATGCTGCTGCTCTGGGACCAGGCGCTGCGCGCCGCCCGCTCCCGCCGGTCTGCCAAACGTAGCGATTTCGGCGTGCCTGGTCGCGCTCACCGCAACTGACCACGCCGAAATCGCTCAAGTAGCGTCGTCGGGGTGAATTTGGCGTACGACGACCGCGGCCGCGGCGACCCGGTGCTGTTCATCGCCGGGCGTGGCGGCGCCGGCCGCACGTGGCATCTGCATCAGGTACCCGCGTTCCTGACGGCGGGCTATCGCGCCATCACCTTCGACAACCGGGGGATCGGTGCCACCGAATCGGCCGACGGGTTCGGCACCGAGCAGATGGTCGCCGACACCGCCGCGTTGATCGACAAGCTCGACGTGGCTCCGGTCCGCATCGTGGCGGTGTCGATGGGCTCGTTCATCGCCCAGGAGCTGATGCTGGCCCGCCCGGAGCTGGTGCGCTCCGCGGTGTTGATGGCGACTCGCGGCCGCCACGACCACACCCGCGACTTCTTCCGCTCCGCCGAACGCGAGCTGGCCGAGTCGGGCATGCAGCTGCCGGCGTCCTACGACGCGAAAGTGCGTCTGCTGGAAAGCTTTTCGCCGAAGACACTCAACGACGAACGCGCCGTGCGCGACTGGATTGACATGTTCATCATGTGGCCGATCAAACCCTCGCCCGGGCTGCGCTGCCAGCTCGACGTCCGGCCCGAGGGCAACCGCCTGCCGGCTTACCGAAGCATTACGGCCCCGGCGCTGGTCATCGGGTTCGCCGACGACGTGGTGCTGCCGCCGCACCTGGGCCGCGAGGTCGCCGACGCCCTCCCGAACGGCCGCTACCTGGAGATACCCGACACCGGGCATCTGGGCTTCATCGAAAAGCCGCAGGTCGTCAACGCGGCGATGTTGAATTTCTTCGCCGATAGGCTGTAGTGGTGAACCCCTCGACGGCACAGGCCCGCGTCGTCGTCGACGAACTGATTCGCGGCGGCGTCCGCGACGTCGTCCTGTGCCCCGGCTCTCGCAACGCGCCGCTGGCGTTCGCGCTGCAGGACGCCGACCGGGCCGGCCGGATCCGGCTGCATGTCCGCATCGACGAGCGCACGGCCGGCTACCTGGCGATCGGGCTGGCGGTGGCCGCGGGCGCGCCGGTGTGCGTGGCGATGACGTCGGGCACCGCGGTGGCCAACCTGGGGCCCGCGGTCGTGGAGGCCAACTACGCGCGGGTGCCGCTGATCGTGCTGTCGGCCAACCGGCCCTACGAGCTGCTGGGCACCGGCGCCAACCAGACAATGGAGCAGCTGGGCTATTTCGGCACCCAGGTGCGGGAATCGATCAGCCTCGGCCTGGCCGAGGATGCGCCGGAGCGTATGGGCGCGCTCAACGCGCAGTGGCGATCAGCGACGTGCCGAGTATTGGTGGCGGCCAAGGGTTCTCGCAGCGCAAACGCCGGGCCGGTGCAGTTCGACATCCCGCTGCGCGAGCCGCTGGTGCCCGACCCCGAGCACACCGGGCCCGGCCGGCTGTTCACCCCGCCGGGCCGCCCCGGCGGCAAGCCGTGGACCTATACCCCGCCGGTCACCTTCGACCAGCCGCTGGAAATCGACCTGACGCCGGACACCGTCGTCATCGCCGGGCACGGCGCCGGCATGCACAGCAACCTGGCGGCGTTGCCGACGGTCGCCGAGCCGACCGCGCCGCACGCGGCGGTGCCCCTGCACCCGCTCGCGCTGCCGCTGCTGCGCCCGCAGCAGGTGATCATGCGGGGCCGCCCGACGCTGCACCGACCGGTGTCCGCGCTGCTGGCCGACCCGTCGGTCCCGGTCTACGCGCTGACCACAGGGCCGCGCTGGCCCGACGTGTCCGGCAACTCGCAGGCCACCGGCACCCGCGCCGTCACCACCGGGACACCGAATCCGGGCTGGCTGCGCCGCTGCGCCGAGGTGAACCGGCACGCGATCGAGGCGGTGCGGGGACAGCTCAAGGCCCATCCGCTGACCACCGGACTCCACGTGGCGGCCGCGGTGGCCGACGGGGTCCGCGAAGGCGATCAGCTGGTGCTCGGCGCGTCCAACCCCGTCCGCGACGCCGCGCTGGTCGGGTTGAACACCCACGGCGTCAAGGTGCGGTCGAACCGCGGTGTCGCGGGTATCGACGGCACCGTGTCCACCGCGATCGGCGCCGCGCTGGCCCACGACCGCACCGGCGGGCGCACCGTCGCGCTGATCGGCGACCTGACCTTCGTGCACGACAGCTCCGGGCTGCTGATCGGACCCACCGAGCCGACGCCGCGGCATCTGACCATCGTGGTGTCCAACGACAACGGCGGCGGCATCTTCGAACTGCTCGAGCAGGGCGACCCGCGGTTCTCCGATGTGTCGTCGCGGATCTTCGGCACACCACACGATGTGGATGTCGGCGCGCTGTGCCGCGCCTACCACGTCGAGAGCCGTCAGATCGAGGTCGACGACCTCGCCGACGCGCTGGGCGAACCGTTCGACGGGATGCGGGTGCTGGAGGTGAAGGCCGACCGGTCGTCGCTGCGGACATTGCACGCGTCGATCAAGGCCGCGCTGTGATCGCACGGGTCACCGCGTTGGTGCGCGATCTCGTCCCGCGGACGTATGGTTTTCCGGGCGAGACGCGGTCCGAACGGATTCTGCGGCGCACGCGCGTCGGCATCGTGATCGCCGCGTGCCTGGTGACATTGCAGTCGCTGCTGCTGGTGCTCGGCGCGTGGCGCAACGACCGGCAGATCGAACGCAACATGGGCGTGGCGGCCGCCGAGGTGCTGGACGCCGGTCCGCGGCGTTCGACGATCGAGTTCGTCACGCCCGACCGCATCACCTACCGACCCGAGCTCGGTGTGCTGTACCCGTCCGAATTGGACACGGGCATGCGGATTTACGTCGAATACGACAAGAACAACCCCGACCTGGTGCGGGTGCAGGACCGCAACGCGGCACTCGCGATCATTCCCGCCGGCTCGATCGCGGTGGTGGGCTGGCTGGTCGCCGGGGCGGCACTGGTCGGCTTGGCGTATGTCGAACGCCGTCGCTCCGCATCCCCTTTCGCCCAAACCAACGCTTCGGCGCGAAAGGGCGAGTAGAACTCGCCATTTCGTCGATCTCGGCGTTAGCGTGCGCCTGAAATCTGGTCGACTGGTGATGCCCGGGCCCGGTCAGGCAGACGCCATGAGCTTGGACAGCCAGTTGTTGTCGTAGATGTCGAGGATCTCGTCGGTCGACGGGTCGTATACCGTTGGGGTACCGGGGTCTAATGGATTCACTTCGAACAGGTACCCGAAGTTGGAATCGGCCATGTCGACCACGTCCAGCGCGGGCTCTCCACCGGCAATCCGGTCGACCACCGCGGCCGGTATGCCGGATTCACGTGCCATGTCCGCGATCTCGTCATTACTTGGGCCGGCGGTGAGCTGCCGCTGCTGAGCGTAGAGCTCCTCAACGAACGCCTGAAACGCCGTAGCCGACGTCTCGGGATCCACCGCCAGGAACAACGCGTTGCTCACCCGGGCCGAATACCCGTCGTCTACGTCGTCGAGGAACGTCAGCGGCCGGTAGGTCACCGCGAGCTGTCCGATGTTGAGGTAGCGGGCGATATCGTCACCGAAATCCGCCTGCAGGTCGGCGCAGTGATTGCACTGCGGCTCGGTGAAGATCTCAACGTTGACGGGGGCGTCGTCGAAGCCGGCGACGATGCCGTGGCCGTCGTCGCTCACCACCACACCCGGTTTGCGGGGGTCGGGTTGGGCCATACCGTCGACCGTGCGGCTGCAGCCGACGGCGGTGATGAGCAGGCCGATCGTCAACACCGCCACGGCCCGGGAGATCCGCATGCCAACACAGTAGTCCTGGCGTTTGCACGAGATTTTTGCGTGTCGTATCCCTGCCAGCAACCTTGGAGACAGCCATTGCTGACACGATCTTGGTGTGCGCGTTGCAATCGTCGCAGAGTCTTTCCTCCCGAATGTCAACGGCGTCAGCAATTCGGTGCTTCGGGTGATCGAGCATCTCCGCCGAACCGGCCACGAAGCACTCGTCATCGCTCCCGACACGCCACGCGGCGAGGCACCCGCCGAGCGGATCCACGACGGAATCCGGGTGCATCGGGTGCCGTCACGGATGTTCCCGAAGGTGACGTCGCTACCGCTGGGCGTGCCGAGACCGCGAATGGTGGGCGTGCTGCGCGGATTCGACCCCGACGTGGTGCATTTGGCGTCGCCGGCGCTGCTCGGCTACGGCGGCCTGCACGCCGCCCGCCACCTCGGCGTCCCGACCGTGGCGGTATTCCAAACGGACGTCGCGGGTTTCGCGGCGAGCTACGGCATCGGCATCGCGGCCAGGGCGGCGTGGGCGTGGACGCGCCACCTGCACAGCCGAGCCGACCGCACCCTGGCGCCGTCGACGTCGGCTATGGAAAACCTTGCCGCGCACCGCATTCCGCGGGTCTACCGCTGGGCGCGCGGTGTCGACATCACCGGGTTCGCGCCGTCGGCGCGTGACGGTGGACTGCGTCAGCGGTGGTCGCCGGACGGCAAGCCGATCGTGGGGTTCGTCGGCCGGCTCGCGCCGGAAAAGCATGTCGAGCGGCTGGCCGTACTGGCTGCGCGCGACGACCTTCAGCTCGTGATCGTCGGCGACGGAGTCGACCGGGCCAAGATCGAATCGGCCTTGCCCTCAGCTGTTTTCACCGGTGCGCTGTACGGCGACGAGCTGGCGGCGGCCTATGCGTCCATGGACGTCTTCGTCCATCCCGGTGAGCACGAGACTTTCTGCCAGACCGTGCAGGAAGCGATGGCTTCCGGCCTGCCCGTCATCGCCCCCGATGCCGGTGGCCCAAGGGATCTCGTCGCGCCGTACCGGACAGGGCTGCTGCTTCCTGTCGCCGAATTCGAGACCAAGCTGACCGGCGCCGTCGAGCACCTCATCGCCGAGCGGCGCCGGTATTCGGTGGCCGCGCGGCGCAGTGTGCTGGGCCGCACGTGGCCGGCGATCTGCGACGAGCTGGTCGGCCACTACGACGCCGTGCGTGGCGAGCGCCAACTGCGCGCCGCGTAACTCCTCTTTCCGCGAGCGTGCGCGTCTGCTGCCCGACACGCCGTCAAACACCAGCATTCTGCGCACGCTCGCGGAGAACGAGCGTCCACCATCCGCCGGCTAGCCCTGCGCCGCGACTGCGACCGGCTGCCACTCTTCCCAAGTCTTGAGCCGGTTCTCGTAGTCGACCTTGGCCAGTTGCAGCGGCAGTTCGCCGAAGAAGACCCGCAGCGGCGGCTGCTCGGCGTCGACGATCTTCAGCACGGCCGCCGCCGAGGCGCGCGGATCGCCCGGCTTCGACATGCGCTGGCTGCGGATCCGGTCGGCTTCCTCGTGCACCTCGGCGTAATCCGGCAGCGGGGTGGCGTGCTTGGCCGACGGGCCGGCCCAGTCGGTGGAGAAGCCACCCGGTTCGATCAGCGTGACATGTATGCCGAACGGCGCGACCTCCTGTGCCAGCGCCTGGGAGAACCCCTCCAGCGCCCACTTGGAGGCGTGGTAGATGCCGACGTTCTGGAATGCGGTGATGCCCCCGATCGACGACACCTGGATGATGTGCCCGCCGCGCTGGGCGCGCAGGAAAGGCAACGCCGCCTGGGTAATCCACAACGCGCCGAACACGTTGGTCTCGATCTGGTCGCGCGCTTCGGATTCCGAGAGTTCCTCGATGAAGCCGAACTGGCCGTAGCCGGCGTTGTTGACGACGATGTCGAGGCGCCCGAAGTGGTGGTGCGCCGCGGCGACGGCGGCGAAATCCGCGTCGCGATCGGTCACGTCGAGCTGGATGGGCAGCAGCGCGTCGGAGTACTTCTGGGCCAGGTCGTCCAGCGTGGAGACGTCGCGCGCGGTGGCCGCGACCTTGTCGCCGCGTTCCAGCGCGGCGGTGGCCCACTCGCGTCCGAAGCCGCGCGATGTCCCGGTGATGAACCAAACTTTTTCACTCATGTGCGGTTATAAACCGCTGGCCGCGGTCCCCATTCCCGGATTAACCAAGTTCACAGGTACCGTCGGGCGCGTGAGTCGGGCGTCGCTGGACAAGAACCCGCGCGAAGTGGCATCGATGTTCGACGCCGTCGCGCGCCGCTACGACCTGACCAACACCGTGCTCTCCCTCGGCCAGGACCGGTTCTGGCGACGTGCGACGCGCTCGGCGCTGCGCATCGGCCCCGGCGACAAGGTGCTCGACCTGGCGGCGGGCACGGCGGTATCGACGGTGGAACTCGCGGCGTCGGGGGCGTGGTGTGTGGCCGCCGACTTCTCGGTCGGCATGCTCGCCGCGGGCGCCGCGCGCCACGTGCCCAAGGTCGCCGGTGACGCGACCCGGCTGCCGTTCGCCGACGATGTGTTCGACGCGGTGACCATCAGCTTCGGGCTGCGCAACGTCGTCGACCACGGCGCCGCGCTGCGCGAGATGGCACGGGTGACGCGGCCGGGCGGGCGGCTGGTGGTGTGCGAGTTCTCGACGCCGACCAACCCGCTGTTCGCGACGGTCTACAAGGAGTACCTGATGCAGGCGCTGCCGCGGATCGCCCGCGCGGTCTCGTCGAGCCCCGACGCCTACGTCTACCTCGCCGAGTCGATCCGCGCCTGGCCCGACCAGGCACAGCTGGCGCATCGGATTTCCGGCGCCGGCTGGTCGGCGGTGCGCTGGCGCAACCTCAGCGGCGGCATCGTTGCGCTGCACGCGGCGACCAAGCCGCTGAGATAACCACGGTCATCGCTTGGGCGTGTCGCGCCAGATGTGGCGAGAATCACCATTAACTTATGGCGCTGACGGGGGTTCCGCAACGTAGGCGGTGTCGATATGTTGGGCTGGGTCCAGCCCTTCTCACGGCGCAGATTTCTGGTGGGTACCGCGACCGCGAGTGCCGCCGCGGCCACCCTGACCGCACTGCCGCCACGGGCCCGCGCCGCCCCCGAATTGGGCACTGGAATGGAACGGGCGCCACACCACTGCCGGCCGAACACGGATTCCAGTTCTTTCCAGGCTTTCACTGCAACGTCACCTACACCATGCGACGAATCCCGTTCCCGAGCAACTCCAACGGCGTGTGGCAGAGCCTGACCCGGGCCACGTCGTATCTTCACTCCGGACTCGGACGTACCGATCTAACCGTGCCGCTGCCGTTTCCGATCCCGACGCTGCCCAACCCCGTCACACCCGAGGCCTTCATCGAATCGATCACGACCGTGTTCCAGACGTTGTTTCGGCTGCCGCTCTACGAAGCCGGCTATGCCGCCCAGAAGCTGGCGGTCTACGTCACCAGCAGCAACGAACGCAAGCTCGGCCAGTGGGAAACCTGACGTGGGATGACTACATCGGCGCGAGCAAGCGGTCCAAGGAGTACAACCGTTACCTCGCCGACGGGATCATCCGCAATCTGGCCGCGTCGAAATCCTAGGACGCCAGCGCGCATTCGATCGGACTGATCGGCGAGGCGTCGTTGTGGTCGATCCTGCTGCTCGGCAACGACACCGACAACAAGGGTTTCGACCGGGTGCTCAACGGACCGACGAGTGATCACATGCTCGACCCGTGGGTCGAGCATCTGCGCGCTCAGGGTGTGACATTCCAAGTGGGGCAGGCACTTTCACGGCTGAGCTCCGAGCGGCAGACATATCGCGTCGGCGACGGTCGTCGACCCAAACGGTGTGGCGCAGCAGGTCACCGCCGACTGGTACGTCTCGGCGGTGCCGTGCGAGAAGCTGGCCGCGGTGCTGACGCCGGACGTCATCGCCGCCGACCCCAAGCTGTCCAACGTGGCACTGCTGCGGACGGAGTGGATGAACGGGCTGATGTTCTACCTCCGCAAGCGCGTCGATGTCACGAAGGGCCACGTCAATTTCGTGGACTCCGGGTGGGCCATCGCATCCATCAGCGAGGAGCAGTTCTGGAAGAGGAGCATGACGTCCTACGGCGACGGCACGGTCAAAGACTGTCTGTCAGCGATCATTTCGGACTGGAGTACCCCGGGCAATTTCAACGGCAGGAGCGCCCGGGACTGCACGCCGGATGAGATCGCGACCGAGGCGTGGGCCCAGATCAAGGCGCATCTCAACGACACCGACAGGGTGGTCGACGACGCGATGCTGCACTCGTCGTTTCTGGATCCGTCGATCATCGACCCGGGAACCCCGACCGTCCGCAACGACGAACCGCTGTTCATCCAGGATCCCGGATCGTGGGCGCGCCGACCCGAAGCGGTTACCGGCATCGACAAACCTGTTCCTGGCCGGGGAGTGGATCAAGACCGACCAGAACGTCACGACGATGGAGGGTGCCAACGAGGGTGGGCGCTACGCCGCCAACGATGTGCTGCAGGCCTCTGGGTATTCCGGTCCGATGGTCAAGATCGTCGAACTGTTCCAGGCGCCGTGGTGGGCGCCGTTCAAGGCGGCCGACCGGGCGCGACCGCGCCCGGTTTCCGCACGCGCTCGACATCGTCGACACCCGCTGGCCTTCGCGTTAGTGTGTCCCTCGCTGACAGCTAGTCCAGCAAACCCAAAAGACTTGCCGAGTTGAAAGATCGCCGAGCAGGTAGGCGGAGGCCTTGAGTGTTCAAGCTCTGCAATGCAATTCCGCTATGCGCCGGTAGGGGCCGTGCGACAGGTTCGGCATGGCAGCTGTGCGGGTAGGACTCGATCGTGTCACCGACTGCAAACGATTTGCGATTCCGCGCACGAATCTCTCCCGAAGCGAGAATCATGCATTTTGTAGTGCGTATTGCTTCTGCTGCGAGCATCGGAGGATGTCATGGCCGGTACACCCACACTGAAGAAGGCCCTGAGCCAACGGCAGCTGACGATGATCGCTATCGGTGGCGTGATCGGAGCGGGCCTATTCGTCGGCTCGGGAGTCGTCATTGGTGATACCGGACCCGGCACCTTCATCACCTACGCGATGGCCGGTGTCTTGATCATCATGGTCATACGCATGCTGGCCGAGATGGCCGTGGCCAACCCGTCGACCGGATCGTTCGCCGACTATTCCCGTAACGCGCTGGGCAACTGGGCCGGCTTCTCGGTCGGCTGGTTGTACTGGTATTTCTGGGTGATCGTCGTCGGCTTCGAGGCCATCGCGGGCGCGAAGATCATCCAGTACTGGGCCGATATCCCGCTGTGGCTTACCGCCTTGGTCCTCATGATCTTGATGACAGCGACCAATCTGTTCTCCGTTTCGTCCTTCGGCGAGTTCGAGTTCTGGTTCGCCGGCATCAAGGTGGCCGCGATCATTGTCTTCATCGCGCTGGGCTCGCTTTTTGTTCTTGGCTTGTGGCCGAACAAGTCGATGGACTTCTCCAACCTGTGGGCCCACGGCGGGTTCATGCCGATGGGTTTCGGTGCGATCACCGTCGGCATCGTGACGGTCATCTTCTCGATGGTGGGTGCCGAGATCGCGACGATCGCCGCCGCGGAATCGGAGGACCCGGAACGGGCGGTGACGAAGGCCGCAAACTCGGTGATCGTGCGGATTGCGATCTTCTTCGTCGGCTCCATTTTCCTGCTGGCGACGATCCTGCCGTGGAACGACGAGACCCTGGCCGCCTCCCCGTTCGTGACCGCGTTCACCGAGATGGGGATCCCCTACGCCGACCACATCATGAACGCCGTGGTGCTGACCGCGGTGCTGAGCTGTCTCAACTCGGGGTTGTACACCGCCTCGCGCATGCTGTTCGTGCTGGCGGCCCGCCGCGAGGCGCCGCCACAGCTGGTCGTGGTGACCCGTCGAGGAGTGCCCGCCACCGCGATTCTGGCGTCCTCGGTCGTCGGCTTTCTGTGTGTCATCGCCGCCGCGATCTCGCCGGACACGATCTTCGCGTTCCTGCTCAACTCCAGCGGCGCGATCATCCTGTTCGTCTACCTGCTGATCGCCATCTCGCAGATCGTGCTGCGGTGCCGCACCCCGGACTCCCAGCTGCAGGTGAAGATGTGGCTGTTCCCGGTGTTGTCGATCCTGACCGCCGTGGCGATTCGTGGCGATTCTGGTGCAGATGGGCCTGCAGGAGGACATCCGGTCACAGCTGATCCTGAGCCTGTTGTCGTGGGCAGTGGTCCTGTTGTTGTACTTCGCCAACAAGTGGTACCTGAACCGGCGCCCAGAAGCAGAGGGGGTCGCCGCAGCAGAGAAGCCGCACCGCGTGCTCGTGATGGCCAACGAGACCGCCAACTCCGAGGAACTTGCTCGACGAACTTCGTCGCATCGGGGCGGATACCGCTGCCAAGTACTTCGTGGTCGTGCCGGCCAGTCCGATCGAGACCGGGGTGGCGGCGACGCATGGTCCGCTGGATGTGATGGAGGCCACCCAGCAGGCCGCCCAGGAGCGACTCGACTACACCTTGTCCACGCTGCGCTCGGACAACCTCGACGCCGACGGTGACGCTGGGTGATCAGCGACCGCTGCGGGCCCTGGCCGAGGCCGTCGACTCGTTCCACCCGGATCAGATCGTGATCGCGACCTTGCCGCCGGAAGCTTCGGTGTGGCACCGCTTCGACGTCGTGGACCGTGCGCGCGCCGCGTACGGTTTGCCGGTCACGCACGTCGTCGCGACCCCGGTGGTAACGGCCGCGCGATGACGATCATCGCTGGATTCAGCTCGAGCCGGCAGGGCAGAGCGCCGCTGCACTTGGCGGCGCAGATAGCGCGCTGCACCGGTGACAAGATCATCGCCACCGCGATCGTCGAACGGTCGTTGCCACCCAAAGCCGACCGCGTCGAGGACGAGTACTACCAGTACGTCACCTCGCAGGCTTCGGGGTCACTCGAGCGGGTGGTCAGCGAGCTGCCCGGCGATCTCGACATGACGGTTCTTGTCCATCAATCGACCTCCATCCCAACGGGTTTGACGGAGCTCGCTGCAGAGCACAATGCGGATCTCGTGGTTGTCGGGTCGTCGTCGTCGGGGCTGCTGGGCAGGGTTGCCCTGGGTAGCGTGACCGAGCGGCTCGTCCATACCGCCGCGGTGCCAGTGGCGATCGCTCCACGCGGCTACCCGATGGCACCGGGTCCGATCAGCCGGCTAACCGCGGCGTATGGCGGTGCCGCCGATGCGGTGGGTCTCATCGCCACCAGCGCCGAGCTGGCCAAGCGGTGGTCGGTGCGATTGCGAATTGTCTCGTTCACGGTGCGGCCCGTGCCGGTGTTCGCCGGCGCGATCGAGCCGTCCGTTGAGGACCTCGTCGTTCAACAGTGGTCGCGCCGGACGTACGACGATATCGTCAAGCAGCTCAACGATGTTCGTGCTCGCATTTCGATTCCCGACGTCGACGTCGTGATCGGAACCGGCTACGAGTGGCGTGAGGCGGTCGAGAATGTTCCCTGGGAAACCGGCGACATGCTGTTGCTGGGATCGGGGGCGGCCGGTCAGGTGGCTCAGGTTTTCCTCGGCTCGGCTGCCTCGAAGATCCTGCGTCACGCTCCTGTCCCCGTGATGATCGTGCCCCGACACCAGGCGGCCGCGTAGCCGGGAGCCCATCGGCGTCAGGACGCGACTCGAGCGTCGGCGACGGCAAGCGCCGCGTCGAGGATGGCAAGCCCTTCCAGCGCCTCCGACTCCGTGACGGTGCACGGCGGCACCGCGTGAATGCGGTTGAAGTTGGCGAACGGCAGCAGGCCACCGGCCTTGCAGGCCGCGACGACGTCGTTCATCGCCGGGCTGGTCCCTCCGTACGGGGCGAGCGGTTCCTTAGTCGCGCGGTCGGCGACGAGCTCGATGGCCCAGAACACCCCGAGTCCCCGGACCTCGCCGATCGACGGGTGCCGCTGGGCAAGGGCACGTAGACCCGGGCCGAGGACCCGCTCGCCGATCCGGGCCGCGTTCTCGACGATGCCCTCCTCGCGCATCGCGTTGATCGTGGCGACCGCGGCGGCGGTGGCCAACGGGTGACCGGAGTAGGTGAGCCCGCCCGGATAGGCCCGGTCGTCGAACGTCGCCGCGATCGCGGGACTGATCGCCACGCCGCCGAGCGGTACGTACCCGGAGTTGACGCCCTTGGCGAACGTGATCAGGTCGGGCACCACACCGTCGGCATGTTCAATGGCGAACCACTTGCCGGACCGCCCGAAGCCGCTCATCACCTCGTCGGCGATGAACACGATGCCGTAGCGATCGCACAACTCCCGCACGCCGGCCATGTAGCCGGGCGGGGGGATCATGATCCCGGCGGTGCCGGGGATCGCTTCCAGCACGATCGCGGCGATCGTGCTCGGCCCCTCCAACAGGATCGTCTGTTCGAGATGTTCGAGTGCGCGCTGCGTCTCCTCGGCCTCGGTGCCGGCGTGGAACTGGCTGCGGTACAGGAACGGGCCGAAGAACCGAACGACACCGCTGTTGGCGTAGTCGTTCGGCCAGCGACGTGGGTCGCCGGTCATGTTGATCGCCGTGTCGGTGCCGCCGTGATACGAGCGGTAGCGCGTCAACACCTTGTAGCGGCCGGTGTGCAACCGGGCCATCCGCACCGCGTGCTCGTTGGCGTCGGCGCCGCCGTTGGTGAAGAACACCTTGTTCAGCTCACCGGGGGTGATCTCGGAGATCAGCCGCGCCGCCTCCGAGCGGGCGTCGTTGGCGTGCTGCGGCGCGACGGTGCACAGCTTGGCCGCCTGGGCCTGGATGGCGGCGACGACCTTCGGGTGCTGGTGGCCGATGTTGGTGTTCACCTGCTGGGAGGAAAAGTCCAGTAGCCGGTTGCCGTCGCCGTCCCACACATAGGAACCCGCCGCCGCGGTGATCGTCATCGGGTTGATCTGGGCCTGCGCGGACCAGGAGTGGAAGACATGCTTGCGATCGAGCTCGTAGGCCCGCCCCGCCTCGCGGCGGGCCTCGTCGAACTCGAGCCCGTTCGGCAGAATCCGGGTGTCGGTGTCAATGGTCATCGTCGGTGGCCTCTCGGGTCAGTGGTTCTGGGGGAAGCCGAGGTTGATGCCGCCGTGGCTGGGGTCGAGCCAGCGGGTGGTGACGACCTTGCCGCGGGTGAAGAAGTGCACGCCTTCGGTGCCGTGGGCGTGGCTGTCGCCGAACAGTGAGGCCTTCCAGCCGCCGAAGCTGTAGTAGGCCATCGGGACGGGGATGGGCACGTTGATGCCGACCATGCCGACCTCGACTTCGTTTTGGAAGCGGCGGGCGGCGCCGCCGTCGTTGGTGAAGATGGCGGTGCCGTTGCCGTAGGGGTTGGCGTTGATCAGTCCGAGGGCCTCGTCGTAGGTCTCGACGCGCACCACCGAGAGCACCGGGCCGAAGATTTCGTCGGTGTAGACGCTCATGTCCGGTTTGACTTGATCGATCAGGGTGGGGCCGAGCCAGAAGCCGTCGGGTCCGCCGTCGGGGGTGACGTCGCGGCCGTCGACGACGATCTTGGCGCCGTCGGCCTCGCCGGCGTCGATGTAGGAGGCCACCTTGTCGCGGTGGGTCTTGGTGACCAGCGGGCCCATGTCGGCGTCGCGGGTGCCGTCGCCGGTCTTGATGGTGCGCGCCCGTTCGGCGATCTTGGCGACCAGGTCGTCGGCGATCGGTCCGACCGCGACCGCGGCCGAGATCGCCATGCAGCGTTCGCCGGCCGAGCCGAAGCCGGCGTTGACCATCGCGTCGGCGGCCAGGTCGAGGTCGGCGTCGGGCAGGATCACCGCGTGGTTCTTCGCCCCGCCGAGGGCCTGCACCCGCTTGCCGTGCGCGGTGCCCGTCTCGTAGACGTAGCGGGCGATCGGGGTGGACCCGACGAAGCTGATCGACTTGATCTCCGGGTTGGTCAGCAGTTCGTCGACGGCGGTCTTGTCGCCCTGCAGCACGTTGAACACCCCGGGCGGCAGGCCGGCCTCGGCCCACAGTCGGGCCAGCCACAGCGCGGCCGACGGGTCCTTCTCGGACGGCTTGAGCACCACGGTGTTACCGGCCGCGATCGCGATGGGGAAGAACCACATCGGCACCATGGCCGGGAAGTTGAACGGGCTGATGACCCCGACGGGTCCCAGCGGCTGGCGGATCGAGGACACGTCGACGTTGGTCGAGGCGTTCTCGGTCATCCCGCCCTTGAGCAGATGGGGCATGCCGCAGGCGAATTCGACGACCTCCAGGCCGCGGGAGACCTCGCCCAGCGCGTCGGAGACCACCTTGCCGTGCTCGGCGGTGATGATCTCGGCCAGCTCCTGCTTACGGGCATTGAGCAGTTCGCGGAAGTTGAACAGGATCGCGGTGCGCTTGGCCAACGACGTGTCGCGCCACGCGGGGAAGGCGGCGGCAGCGGAGTCGATCACGGCGCGGGCGTCCTCGACCGTCGCGAACGCAACGGTGCCGGTGACGACGCCGGTCGCCGGGTTGGTCACCGACCCGGAGCGCGTACCGGTGCCCGCGAACGGCTTGCCGTTGGACCAGTGCGAGATCGTCGACGTTGCGTGTGCTGCCGCGCTTCGTGTCATGGAGGCTTCCTTGAGTTCGTCGGTGCCCGGGTGTGTCCCTCGGCGAATGCCTCTACTTTGACTCGGCCGCGGCCCCGAAAGGCCCTACAAGGTGTCTGTGATTGGCTCTGATTGTTTACACTTTGTAAATGCAGCCCACTGTCCTCGACGTCGTGGGGCTTCCGGTCGTGCAGGCCGGCGCGCCGGAGGTGGTCGGCACAGCGCCGCTCGACCGGCCCGTTCGGTGGGTCCACGTCGCCGACGTGCCCGACATGTCGAATCTGCTGCAGGGCGGGGAGCTGGTGCTGACCACCGGGCAGGCACTGACCGACGACGCGGTGGGGGTGCGCTACCTGCAGGGCCTCGCCGAGGCGGGTGCCGCCGGTCTGTTCGTCGAACTCGGCCGCTACATCGACGCGGTATCACCACAATTGGCGGACGCCGCCGACCGTGTCGGACTGCCCGTGGTCGCACTGCACCGACAGATCAAGTTCGTCGAATTGACCGAGGCCGTGCACCGTTCGATCGTCGCCGATCAATACGACGAGGTGAGTTACGCGCGCCACGTGCACGAGACGTTCACGGACCTCAGCATGAAACGCGCATCCTTGCGCGAGATTGTCGACGCGACATCCGCCTTGCTGGGCAGCCCGATTGTGCTCGAAGACCTCAACCGGCAGGTGCTGGCATTCGCCGCACGGGGGATCCCCGCGTCGGCGTTGATCGGTGACTGGGAGCGGCGCTCGCGACTCACTCCGCTGTCGAATGAGACAACCGTCGGCGGCCCCGAGTCGTGGCTGTGCAGCCCCGTCGGTCCACCACGAAACGCATGGGGACGCCTCGTCGCCCCCGGTGACGTCGTGTTTCCGGAGCGGGCCCGGATGACCCTCGAGCGCGCCGCCCAGGCGCTCGTCCTGCACCGCATGATCGAGCAGGACCGGACCGCGCTCGAGCTCCGGGCGCAGAGCGGGCTCATCGACGACCTGCGCCGCGGGCGCGTCACCGATGAGGCAGAGGCGACCGCGCGAGCCCACGCCCTTGGACTCCGGCCGGCGTTGACCTACCTTCCGTTGACCGTGCAGGTAACCGAAACATTCAGTGCCGACCAGGTTTTCGCGCAACGACGCCGCACGCTGATGCTCGACGCGGTGCGCCACGCCGTGCAGTCGACCCGATACACGGCGCTATCCACGGTTGGCAGCCCGGGCCGCATCGACCTGCTCGTGTCCCAGCCGGGCGTCTCGTCGCCGGAAGCGTTGGCCGACGTGTGTCGCGCGATACGCGACTCACTGACCCGGCTGGACGGGGTGTCACGTTGCGCCATCGGGGTCGGCCCCGAATCCACCCGACTGATCGATGCCGCCGCCGACTTGATCGAGTCGGCCCACATCGCCGACGTCGCCCTGGCATTACCGGTGAGCGACAAGGTATTCCATCGCGCGGCCGACATCCGCTTGCGCGGCCTGCTCGCACTCATTCGCACCGACCCTCGAGTCCAGGCGTTCGCCGAGGCCGAACTTCGCGGCCTCCTCGACCACCGGGCGCGACATGGCGACGACACCTACGACGTGCTTCGCAAATTCCTCGAGCTGGGCGGCAACAAAAGCGAACTCGCGAAACACCTGCACATGTCCCGGCCCACCTTGTACGCCAAGCTGGCAACGATCGAAGGGCTACTCGGCGTGGATCTCGACGATGCCGAATCCCGTACGTCGCTGCACACCGCCGTGTTGATTCTCGACGCCGCCCCGTTGTGACCGCATCGGCTGAACGGCGCGGTCGTCGAGATCGACACCATGGTCGTAGATCTTGCCTGCGATTCCACAGCCCTGATGCAGATCTCGACGCGCGGCTAGATCAGCTGAACGGCGGTCGACGGTCGATGCGGTGCGAGCCGGCGCCGGCACCGCGCCAGACGCGCGCGACCCAGTCGGCGTCGTCGTCGGTGACGAGGTTGCCCATCACCCGCACCGCGATGCCCATGAGGAAAGCCGACCGCATCGCCAGCGGCCCGGTCGACGGCAGGAACCGCGGAATGGTCAGCAACAACGCCAGCCGACGCGCGACGGAGAATCCGCGTGCGTAGTGGTTCTGTAGGACGGAAGGCCACGCCGACGACAGGTCGCCGCTGCCCAGCAGCTCCGCGGCCAGTCGTCCGGTCTCCAGCCCGTAGTCGATGCCCTCGCCGTTGAGCGGATTGACGCAGGCTGCGGCGTCGCCGATCAGCATCCAGTTGGGCCCGGCGACCCCCGACACCGCCCCGCCCATCGGCAGCAGCGCGGACAGGCCCGCCCGCGGCTCGCCGTCGAAACCCCACTCCTCGCGGCGCAGCCCGGTGTAGTGGGACATCAGCGGCCGCAACGCCGCGTCGGCCGGGCGCTTCGACGTGGCCAGCGCGCCCACGCCGATGTTCACCTCGCCGTTGCCCAGGGGGAAGATCCAGCCGTAGCCGGGCAACACCTTGCCCTCCGGCGAGCGCAGCTCGAGGTGCGAGGTGATCCACGGCTCGTGGCTGCGCGGCGTCGCGATATACCCGCGCACCGCCACCCCGTACACCGTCTCCTGATGCCACTGCCTGCCCAGCGCCCGGCCCAGGATCGAGCGCGCGCCGTCGGCGACGATCAGGTCCGTGCAGCCGATCGAAGCCCCGGAGTCCAGCACCACGGCTTCCACGCGACCCGACGAATCATGTTCGACGTCAACGGCTTTGACGCCAAGCAGCATCTTGGCGCCGTCGTCGGCGGCGATCGACCGGATGCGATCGTCGAGCTCAACCCGGGGGACCGCGCTGCCGGTCGACGGGAACGACGGACCCGGCCACTCGACCTCCACGTCGGCGCCGAACCCTGACATCCGCAGGCCCCGATGCCGGATCCGGCTGTCCAGCCACGGGCCCAGCCCGAGCAGTTCCAACTCGGCGACCGCGCGCGGGGTCAGCCCGTCGCCGCAGGCCTTGTCGCGGGGGAACTGCGCGGAGTCGACCACCAGCACGTCGCGGCCGGCACGCGCCGCCCACGCCGCCGCCGCCGAACCGGCCGGCCCGGCGCCGACGACGACCACGTCCGCCCGCCGGTGCCCGTCCATGATCACCAGTATGTTGGACACGTGAGGACACCAGCGACGGTGGTGGCGGGCGTGGACTTCGGCGACGCCGCTTTCGCCGCCGATGTCCGCGACGGAGTGGCCCGCATCGAGGACCTGATGGCCACCGAGCTGGGCAAAGCCGACGAGCTGATGTCCGAGGCGGTCCAGCATCTGTTCCAGGCCGGCGGAAAACGCTTCCGTCCGCTGTTCACGGTGCTTTCCGCGCAGCTGGGGCCCGAGCCCGACGCCTGGCAGGTCACCGTCGGCGGTGCCGTGATCGAGCTGGTGCACCTGGCGACGCTCTACCACGACGACGTGATGGACGAGGCGCAGGTGCGTCGCGGCGCGCCCAGCGCCAACGCCCGGTGGAGCAACAACATCGCGATCCTGGCCGGTGACTACCTATTCGCCACCGCTTCGCGGCTGGTGTCGCGGCTCGGCCCGGACGCGGTACGGGTCATCGCCGAAACGTTCGCCCAGCTGGTTACCGGGCAGATGCGGGAAACCCGCGGCGCCGCCGAGCATGTGGACTCCGTCGAGCACTACCTGAAGGTGGTCTACGAGAAGACCGCCTGCCTGATCGCCGCGTCCGGCCGTTTCGGCGCGACGTTCTCCGGCTCCGATGGCGAGCAGATCGAGCGGCTGAGCCGGCTCGGCGGCATCGTCGGCACGGTGTTCCAGATTTCCGACGACATCATCGACATCGACAGCGACCCCAACGAATCCGGCAAGGTACCCGGCACCGATCTGCGCGAGGGCGTGCACACGCTGCCGGTGCTCTACGCGCTGCGCGAATCGGGCCCGGACGCCGATCGGCTGCGTGAGCTGCTGGCCGGCCCGGTCGAAGACGACGCCGATCTGGCCGAGGCGCTGCGGCTACTGCGCAGGTCACATGGCATGGCGCAGGCCAAGGACATGGTGAAGCGGTATGCCGTGCAGGCCCGCGACGAGCTGGCCAACCTGCCCGGGGGGCCGGGGCGGCAGGCGCTCGAAACATTGGTCGATTTCACCGTCAACCGGCACGGTTAAAGGCGACGCCGTAGCGGTGTCAAGCTGACGATTCCGGAACTGCGGCCGCCATTTTGGCGTTTAATCAGCAATGACTTTCCTAGGAGGAAGCTGATGACGTGGCATCCAACCGGTAACAGGATCAAGACATTCCTGTTGCTGATCTTTATGTCCGCGCTGATTGTGTTTATCGGCTCGCTGTTCCGTAACACCGCAATTCTGGGCTTGTCCGTGTTGTTCGCCGTCGGCATGAACGTTTACGTGTATTTCAACAGCGACAAGCTGGCCCTCAAGGCGATGCACGCCCAGCCGATCACCGAGGTGCAGGCGCCCGAGATCTACCGCATCGTGCGGGAACTGGCCACCACCGCGCACCAACCGATGCCACGGCTGTACATCTCCGATACCGCCAGCCCGAATGCCTTTGCGACGGGACGTAATCCGCGTAATGCGGCGGTGTGCTGTACCGCCGGGATTCTCAACCTTCTCGACGAGCGGGAGCTGCGCGCCGTGCTGGGTCACGAGCTGTCGCATGTCTACAACCGCGATATCCTGATTTCTTGTGTCGCGGGCGCGATGGCCTCGGTGATCACTGGGCTTGCCCACATGGCGATGTTCGCCAGCATGTCCGGTGGTAGAGGTCAAGGCGGGCCCAATGCGCTTGCGCTCCTGCTGGTTTCGCTGCTCGGTCCGATCGCTGCCACGGTGGTACGGCTGGCGGTGTCCCGCTCGCGTGAGTACCAGGCCGACCAGTCGGGCGCCGAATTGTCCGGTGACCCGTTGGCGTTGGCGTCGGCGCTGCGCAAGATCAGCAGCGGTGTGCAGCAGGCCCCGCTGCCGCCGCAGCCGCAGCTGGCCGATCAGGCGCACCTGATGATCGCCAACCCGTTCCGGGCGGGCGAGCGGATCGGCAAGCTGTTCGCCACGCACCCGCCGATGGCCGAGCGGATCGCCCGCCTCGAGCAGATGGCCGGCCGCGGCCCGGGGCAGTATTAGTCGACATAGTGCTGCGCAGCATGCCGGCACCCTCTAGGGTGTGTCCGTGCTGAGCAGAATTCTGATCGGCGTGGTGGGGGCCGCGGGGGCGGTCATGATCGGACCGGGCGTGGCCCAGGCCGATCCGGAACCAGCGCCGGCACTACCCGATGTCAACGCCTACGCGCCGGCCAAGCCGTCGGAATACGCCGTGATGGACGGCTCCTGGTATGCATTCGGCGCGCCGGGTGGCCTGACCTGCGTGATGGACCGCCAATCAGGCCGCTACGGGTGTAGCGGGCCGATTCCGGCGGCCCCGGGCGGGGCGAACATCGTCACCGGTGGTCTGGCGGGTGCGCCGGGCTTCACCAGCTCCGATCGCCCGCTGTTCGGCGTCACCCAGGAAGTCAAGCCGTTGCCGGCGAACAGCCGGCTGAGCTTTCGCACGGTCAGCTGCGGCACCGACGGCGTCGTGACGTCGTGCGTGAACTCGTTCGACAGCACCGGCTTCGTGCTGAGCCCGGCCGGCAGCTACGTCCTCGAGGGCTACAACCCGCGCCCGTGACGTGATTTCGGCGTGATGGGTCGCGCTCACCGCAACTCATCACGCCGAAATCGCCTTATGGTGACCGGCGACCGCCGGGGCGATGCAGGTCGCTCTTGTCGTCGTAGCTCTCCTGGTTGGCCCCGATGGCGTTGTTCTCGTACGTGATCTCGATTTCGCCGTTGGTATCCGGGCTGCTCTCGTAGTTGATCTCCATCGGCGGCGTGTCGCCCACCTCCACATCGATCCGCTCCCCCCGCGCGTGCCGGGACGGCGGCTCGGGCGTCGTGTCGATGGTCGGAGGCGGTGCCTCGAACTTCGGTGCCGGACGAACCGTCGTCGGTTTTGGTTTCGGCGGTTCGGAATTGGGCGCTGTGAAGTTCGCGGCGGGCGGCATCGGCGCAGCGGGCGCAGTGAACCGTTGCGCATCGGGCGCCTGGGCGCGTGGTGCGGTGAGGTTAGGCGCGTTGACGTCCGGGGCCCGCCGAAGCGGCGCGCCGGGCATGCGAGCGTCCGGGACGTCGACGTCGGGCGCCCGCACGGTCGGCCGGGTCAGATCCGGTGTACGCAGGTCTGCCGTGCGCCTGCGGCCGCGGCCGAGGAGCCAGAGCAGCCCACCCAGCAGGGCCAGACCGAGTGGCACGAGCAGCCACCACAACCAGTTGTTGTTCGACGAGGTGTCGGCGGCCGGTGCGCTTGCATCGGGGGCGCCGACGGTTGGTGTGGGAATGGCCACGGATGCTGTCCCTTCTGTGGTCGGCGCTGTCGCGCCGAAACCGGGCAAGGTGGCGGCGAGTGCCGGTGGCGCCGTTACCAATCCGGCGGTCGGTGACCATTGGATCTGGATTCCGTCTGGACCGACGAACCTCGCGGTATCGACACCGTCAACCGAGACGATGTCGGAGGCGGGATATCCGAACGGGCCCGTGACGTCGCCACTGGCCCGCCAGGCGTCGAGCACCTTGCCCGTCAGCAGCCAGGCACCCGCGTCGGGGTTCCAGTAGATCGCCGCACCACCGGGTTCGGAGAAGTCGCTGAACTTACCGACGCCGTCTGCGGTGTTGCTCTCGTCGTTGGTCGGGAACCCGAGTTCACCGGGGCCACCCAGCGCCCGGTACTTCTTCAGGATCTCGCCGTACATGATCTTGGCGCCGCTGTCGGGGGAGTAGTAGATCGCCCCGCCCGCGTAGTCCTGCAAGGCGCCGCCCGCGACGTCCACGGCACCACCGCTGGGCGCACCGAGTGGCGATGCAGGGCCGCCGGCTTCGGCGTACCGGGCACCGATCGCGTCGACGGCTTCGGCAGGGGGTGCGGCGATCGCGGGTGGCGCGACGAGTGCGAGTGCGGCGCCAAGGGCTACCACGCTGAGGGTGATCAGGAGTCGGCGGCCGGAGAACGCGGTCGTTTCCTCCGTGGGTCTTTGATATTTCGGTTTGACTGGCATCACACGCTCCTTCGTGGGCAGACCCACCCTCGTGATGGATCTGATTGGTGGCGTAGGCGCACTCGAAAGGTGAAGGGGGAGGGGCGATTCCCCGAACCGAGGGGTGGTCCGGGGAATCGCACCCGCTCATATCACGGCCGAGGCTTCTTCGGGTCTCCGTCGAATCCGTGCCGCGGCCGGCGCTCGGCTGTGGACGGCTTCTCGATCACGCGGACGTCGTCGGCCAGGAACTGTGCCGATTCGTCGCCCACGATCTCGTCCTCGGGGTGAATACCAGTGGAGCGTTCCACCCATTCGGTCTCGCGGACATCTCCGCGAGCGCCGAGGAACTTCGCCTTGACCTCCGACGCCTTGCCCTTCGCCTGGTGGGTGACGGTCTTGGTGGTCTGGCCGTAGCGTTCGACGACCTTCTCTACCGGCCTTTCGACCGTCTTGTACACGATGACCGGCTTCTCGACGACAATCTCGACGACCTTCTCGACGACCTTGTCGACGATCTTCTCGACCTCCTTGAAGACCGGCCGTTCGACGATCCTCTCGACGATGGTCTCGATCGGCGTCTCGACGATCCGCTCCTGCACATACTCGACCGGCTTTTCGACCACCTTCTCGATGAGAACCGGTGTCTGGATCATCTTCTCGAGGACCTTCTCGACCGGCTTGTCCACGACCTTCTCGACGATCCGCGGACGCTCGACGGTCTTCTCGACGACGCGGTCGACAACCTTGTCGATGACCTTCTCGATGATGTTGGGCTTCTCGACGGTCTTTTCGACGACGCGGTCGACGGGCTTCTCGACCACCTTCTCGATCACGTTGGGCTTCTCGACCGTCTTTTCCACAACCCGGTCGACAACCTTCTCGATGATCTTCTCGATGATGTTGGGCTTCTCGACGGTCTTCTCGACGACGCGGTCGACGGGCTTCTCGACCACCTTCTCGATCACGTTGGGCTTCTCGACGACGAACTCGACCATGCGGTCGACAACCTTGTCGATGACCTTCTCGATGATGTTGGGCTTCTCGACGGTCCGCTCCAGGACGCGGTCGACGGGCTTCTCAACCACCTTCTCGATCACGTTGGGCTTCTCGACGGTGCGCTCCACGACGCGGTCGACCGGCTTATCGACGACCTTCTCGATGATGTTCGGCTGTTCGATCGTCTTCTCCACGACGCGGTCGACGACCTTCTGGACGGGCTTCTCCACGATCTGCTCGACCATGACCTCGCGCGGCTTCTCGACGATCTTGATGATGGGCTTCTCGACCATCAGCTCGATGACCTTTTCGACAGGCTTCTCGACGGTCTTGTAGACGATCTTCTCGACCGGTATCTCGATGACCTTCTCGACGATCTTCTCGACCGGCTTCTCGACGACCCTTGTGATGATCTTGTCGACCGGCTTCTCCACAACGCGTTCGACGATCCGCTGCACGGGAATCTCGACCACCTTGTCGACGACCTGGACGACGGGCTTCTCGATCAGCCGCTCCACCGTCACCGGCTTGTCCACGACGTTGTCGTGAATGTCGACGATGAGCTTCTCAACGAGCCGCTGTACCTCGGTCGGGCGCTCCTCAACCTTGTCGACCACGGACACGACCAGCTTCTCGACCATGCGCTGTACTTCGACGGGCTTGTCGGTGATCTTGTCCATGATGTTGATGACCGGGTGCTCGACCATGCGGGAGATGTCGACCGGCTTGTCGGTGACCTTGTCAACAATGTTGACCACGGGGTGCTCTACCGTGCGGGTTACCTCGACCGGCTTGTCCACCACCTTGTCGACGACGTTGACTACCGGCCTCTCGCTCAGCCGATTGATCGTCACCGGCTTGTCAACGATGTCGTCGTGCACGGTGACCACGGGCCGCTCAATTTTCCGGTTCACGCGGATCGGCTTGTTCATCACTTCGTCGACGACCGTCACGACGGGCCTCTCGACCTTGCGGCTCACGGTGGCCGGCTTGTCGACCACCTTGTCGACGGTGTCAACGACGAGACGCTCGATCACCCGTTCCATCGTGACGGGCTTATCGACGATTCTCTCCGTCGGTCGCTCGATGAGCCTTTGCACCGTGTAGGGACGGTCGACGACGTTGTCGAGGACGTTCAGGGGCTGTTGGGGGTAATTCGGCTTCTCCGCGTTGGCCATGATGCCTCCTGCGCGGGGCGTGGTTGAACGCAAATGATTCCAGTCGTCCCCGCGAGCCGATATGGAATTGCGCTGAACATGCTGATCGTGGCACAGAGCTTCGGAGTGTGGTGGCGTTCAAGCAAATTGCTGGAAAACTTCGGTCCAACTTCTTTCGGGGCTCCGTGGCGGCGCGGCGACCTTCGTTTCGACGCCTTCTGCCAGTAGAAATGGCACCGACGGGCTTGAACATCCGCTCACCCACGGGCGGTCTACGATTAGCATGAAAGGGTTAGCTAGCAAACTGAAATAGAGGTCGAATTCCCGCACTGGCGCCAGCCGCTGTTGCCTGCGAAGCTACAACGAGCCACGACTTGACCAGCATGGATCATGGAGTGGCAAAATTCACTATCTGTTGACGCTTGCGCAAGGAAATAAATTGGCGGCGTTGGCAAACAATCAACGGTCGAAGCTACTTGAAAGTTAGTCATGTGTACCAGAAAATGCTGCCCATCACCTGTGAATAATGGCGTGGCCGAGCCGGCCGCCATCACACGCACACGTTTGCTGAACGCATCGGCAACCGCTTGCAGAAACTCCAGCCGTGTGATTCGTTTCCCGTCAACCTCTGGCTAGAAACCCGACCCGTGTATTTCGTGTCCCGGCTTCTCGGCCGCCAGGCCGCGGTAGGCGTCCACCACGGTCGAGCCGTGGTTGATGACTCTATCGACCTCGCGCGCGATCGGCATGTTGAGCCCGTACTCCTCGCCGAACTCCATGACGACGCTGGTGGCCTTGACGCCCTCGGCGACCTGATTCATCGACGCGATGATCTCGTCGATGGGCTTGCCGGCGCCGAGCTGCTCGCCGACGTGGCGGTTGCGGCTGCGCTGGCTGGTGCAGGTGACGATGAGATCGCCCATGCCGGCCAGCCCGGCGAAGGTGTCGCGGTGCCCGCCCATCGCCTCGCCGAGCTTGGACATCTCGCGCAGCGCGCGGGCGATCACCATGGCGCGGGTGTTCTCGCCGATGCCCAGCGAGTAGCCCATGCCGACGGCGATGGCGTAGACGTTCTTCAGCGCGCCGGCCATCTCGACGCCAACGACGTCGTCGGTGGTGTAGGTCCGGAACCGCTTGGTGCGGAATAATTGTGCGAGGTTGGCAGCCAGGTGCTGGTCGGGCATCGCCAGGACCGCGGCGGCGGCGTAGCCCTCGGCGACCTCGCGGGCGATGTTGGGTCCGGCCAGAATGCCGGCCGGGTGGCCCGGCAGCACCTCGGCGACGATCTGGCTCATCCGCATGTTGGTGTTCTGCTCGAGGCCCTTGACCAGTGACACCACCGGCACCCACGGCCGCAGCTCCTTGGCCAGTTCGTTCAGAACTCCGCGGAAGCCGTGCGACGGCACACCCATCACGACCACGTCGGCGGCGTTGGCCGCCTCGCTGAAATCCGTGGTGGCTCTCAGGGTGTGGGCCAGCTCGACCTCGTCGCCGAGGTAGCGCGAATTGCGGTGGTTCTCGTTGATGTCCTCGGCGGTGTCCGCGGAGCGCACCCACTGCAGCGTCGGCCCGCGCCGGGCGCAGATGGACGCGACGGTGGTGCCCCATGAGCCTCCGCCGAGGACGACGACATTGATCTCGCGCTGCGCCGATGCCATGGCGATCAGCGTATGGCCGACACCTCTAGTTTCACCGGTAGTTGACGAACTGCAGCGCGACGTCGAGGTCGGCACCCTTGAGCATGGCGATGACGGCCTGCAGGTCGTCGCGCTTCTTGGAGCTGACGCGGACCTCGTCGCCCTGGATCTGGGTCTTGACGCCCTTGGGGCCCTCGTCGCGGATGAGCTTGGTGACCTTCTTGGCGTTCTCGCTATCGATGCCCTGCTTGAGGGTGCCGGTGACCTTGTAGGTCTTGCCGGAGGCCTGCGGCTCGCCGGCGTCGAAGGCTTTCATCGAGATGTCGCGGCGGACCAGCTTCTCCTTGAAGACGTCGACGGCGGCCTTGACGCGCTCCTCGGTGCTCGAGGTGAGCTCGATGGCCTCCTCGCCCTTCCATTCGATCTTCGTGTCGGTGCCGCGGAAATCGAAGCGGGTGGCCAGCTCCTTGGCGGCCTGGTTCAGCGCGTTGTCGACCTCCTGGCGGTCGACCTTGCTGACGACGTCGAATGATGAATCCGCCATTGGATCCGTCTCCTCTCGATGGTGTTGGCCGTTTTCGTCTGCGGTACATCCTCGTTGTACCCTGCTACTCGCACCAAGGCAGGTTGCCCGAGCGGCCAATGGGAGCGGACTGTAAATCCGTCGGCTTACGCCTACGCAGGTTCGAATCCTGCACCTGCCACCCAGGTCAGAGGCTATTTCGGCCACCGTCGACCGGCCTGAGAACAGGCCCGGTCCGCAGTGGGTCCGCAGTAGCTTCAGCGGCAGCGTCGAAAGCGGTCGCCACGGCGTCCAGGACGTCGGGGAACAAGTGGCCGTACTTGTCGAGCGTGAGTACCGCCGACTTGTGGCCCAGCAGCTTCTGAACGACCTTGATGTTCGCGCCCGACGAGATCGCGAGCGAGGCGCAGGTGTGCCGCAGATCGTGTAGTCGAACCCCGTCGATCCCGCCGACCGCCGTCACCGCCTTGGTGAACGGATACCGCGCCTGCCCGAGCGTCAGGTACCCGCCGCCGCGTGCCGACTCGAACACCAGCGCGGTGCCATCGCGGTCGGCGATCTCGGTTTCGAGTAGGCGTGCGACGAACGCTGGCAGCGGCACCGCGCGGCTGCTGTGGTTCTTCGTCGGACCTTCCACCAGTCCCGTCTTGCGGACGTAGGTGACCGACCGGCGCACTCTTATCCGGCGGGCTGACACGTCGACATCGGCCACCCGCAATGCCGCCGCTTCACCGAAGCGCAGGCCGCAGTAGCCGAGCACGAACACAAGGGTTCGCAGCCGACCCGAGGCCACCGCGACCCGGTGTAGCTGTTCGTGTGTGAGGTATCGCTGTTCGATTTCCGGCAGTCGAGGCAACTCAGCGCCGCCAGCGGGATTGGCTGCCAGATGCTTGGCCTTGACCGCGAACTTGAGCACTGCGCCGACCAATTGGTGAGCTTGCCGTACCCGCGACGCGCTCAGTCCCTTGCCCTCGAAGCGCACCGACCCGTCCACCGACAAGTCCGTGATCCACACCTGCAGATCATCGAAGCGGACCTCGCGCAGCGGCACGTCCTT
Organism: uncultured Actinomycetota bacterium; assembly: GCA_963799495.1. Lineage (GTDB taxonomy): Bacteria > Actinomycetota > Actinomycetes > Mycobacteriales > Mycobacteriaceae > Mycobacterium. Next base: position 50,515 of record CAWCXH010000006.1, on the reverse strand, counting down.
CCACCGTGGCAGCACCACCGTGTCTAGTAGAGACCGGTATCCGGCGACGGTCTTGGGTGCCCTGGTCGCCTTCGTGGACAGCCACCGCTGCGCCATCATCCCGAACGACACTGTGGACAGCGCCGGGTCCGTCCACGCGCCGGTCACCTGGTCGGAAACCTGCTTGTCGAGCCAGCACTGTGCGTCGGCCTTGCGGCCAAACGCCTTCGCCTGCTCCTTGCCGTTCTCGTCGACATACCTTGCGCGCCAACGCAGGCCCTTGCCGTGGCCGGTGCTGGGCACCTTCTGCGTGTTGCCGTCCTCGTCGCGCACGGTCTTGGTCCAGCGGTCCTCGACCCCGGCCCGCCGGTTGCGCTTCACTGGTGGTTCCCCTTGCCCTGCCGCAGGGCCACGATCTCGGCGGCATGGTCGGCGATTTCCTTGAGATCGTAAGCAGCCGTCTCTAGACAGTGAACAGCGGAATTGCTGCGCTCTTCGATCTCCGCCCACGTATCGGCGATGTCATTGGGGACGCCGTCGAGGCTGACGTCCGTCACGTCTCCGCTTACCGCCCAGGCCAGGCCGCCTACCTGACTGGCGTGACGACGTGCGTTGTCGCGCAGCTGGCGCAGGTAATAGGTGAGTTCATCCTCGCGCCGTTCGGTGCTATGGCGGGCCACCAGGACATCGAGGGACATGTCGAAAAGGTCTGCAATCGCCGTAGCTTCGTCGAGCTTGACTTCGCGGTCACCGCTCTCGATCTTGGCCACCGTTGTTGGGTGGATTTTGTCAATCCCCTTGGTTTTCAACTTCTTTGCGACGTCAGCCTGAGACCACCCGCGTTGTTCCCGTTCATGGCGGGCCTTTTTCCGGAAATGGATCTGCGATTGCGACTCCCTATCCATGAGAGGAAATGTACCTCTGAGCGGTTGACTGGGGCAACCAACTGTAGTGACACTGGTGGCATTCCCGAATAGCGGGAGACTATCGACAAGAGGAAGGGGAATCGGCGTGGACGCCGACACCTACCCCAATGCTGTTGCCTCGGCGATCGCCGAGACGCAGCGCAACGAACTAGCCGACTCGGCCCGAGCAGCTTTGGCCCACGCTGATTATCTCGGCTCACTGAGCTTGGAGCAGCTGACGGGCATTCCGGCGTCGACGTGGCGTTATTGGGCCATCAATGGAACCGGACCGCGCAGTTTCAAGCTCGGACGCCGCCGATTGTGGAAGAAGGCCGACGTGCTGGCGTGGATCGCCGAGCAGCAGGCGGCAACGGGCACCGGGGAGCTGCTCTCATGAGCGGGCTGACCGAGAACTCATCGGGCCAGACCGAGCGCGTAAAGCAGGCACTGGAAAACGCCAAGGCGGCCGCGCGGACGCCACCGGACCGGCGCCGGAGGGCAGCGAAGTGACCGTCCCCACGCCCGACGAGATCAGCGCGATGACCCCGGATGAGTACCAGCGCCTGGAGGACAGGGTGCGGCACACGGCGGCCAGCGAGGGATTACGGCTGGAGAAGAGCAGCTCACCCGAGCACTGCGAGCACCCATACCGGCTGGTCGAAACCAAGCCCCTTCCGCTGTTGGGGTCCAACTTCGCCTGGCCGTCGCAGACCCTGCACGACCTCGTCGAGCTGATGTTCGGGGAGCCCAAGCCACCCGAGGTGGTGCTCGTCGGCAACACGTACATGAGCGCGAAGATGGCGAAGTGGGTCAGGTGAGCGCCGCCGACCGGGTTGCGAGAACTGCGATCCTCCGCACCTTGGGGCGCGTCGAGAGGGAGTTCGCCCGCATCACGCGCACTGGGCCGGTCAGGACGACGGCCCAGCGTGAGGCCGCATGGGCCGACCTGGACGAGCCGTGGGCAGGCTGGCTGGCCCGCATCCATGCGGTGCACGCCGAGATCGCCGAGCACCACTTCAAGCACTACAACGCCGAGCGCCCGCTGATGGGCAAGCATGTCGGCACCTATTGGTGGGGATGGCAGGTTCGCGGCGAGGCCGAGCACGGCATGGTGGTGGCCGACTACGAGGTGAAAGGCGGTGAGGCATCATGAGCCACGACGACCTCTCATCGCCCTGCGCCGACTGCGGTGTCGAGACACTTCCCGTCGATGACCGTCGCACCGAATGGTATGCCGTGACCGACGAGGTCTGGGCGGCAGCGGGGATGGCCGACGGCTACCTGTGCATCGGCTGCCTGGAAGCCCGCATCGGCCGTCCGCTCACCGCCGCCGACTTCGCCGACGCCCCGCTCAACGACCTGGCCCGCGCCGACCTGATGCGCTACGCCTGGAGCTGGCGCACACCCCGGCTGGTGGCTCGTCTGAGCCGAGGTGAAGGCTGATGATCGACTACACCGACGATGCCCTCGACTGGGACGACGACGCCGTCGAGGCTGCCGAGGACGCCTACGGGGCGTGGGCCGAGGGCTGGGAGAAGCTGACGCCCGAGCTGCGCGAAGACAACCAGATCGCGTACTTCGGGCAGCCGCAACCGCTGGACGAGGAGCTGAAGCCCTGGCTGGGGGAGGACTACCGCTTCGGCGTGGTGCTCAAGCACCCGCTGGTCTTCGGCGTGCCCTACCTGGCCCAGATGAATCCACACCACAACCAGTTCCTGGCTTACAAGAAGGAGGTCATCGAGTCCTACGCCGCCGAGCGTGACTTCATGGGCATCATCTGGGCGCACGAACGGCCCTTCCGGCTGCGCGCCATCGACTACATCCTGGACCGCTTCGATGACGTCAACGGCTGCGAGTACTGGACGATGCTCCAACGCACCTGGATCGACAGCGAGAACATCCACGAGAAACGAGGCACAGTGGCGGGCCTACTTCGAGGCCGAGCACGTCGGCCGCGAGTTCTTCATGGAGGACTCCGACCGCCAAGAGTGGGCCATGCTGCCCGACGACATGCCGGTCCCCATCTACCGGGGGTTCTGCCTGGACGGCCGGGATCAGGGGTTGTCCTGGACGACCGACAAGATCAAGGCGAAATGGTTCGCCCGCCGTGCGTCGAAGCCCTATGGTTCCGACGGCACCCCGCAGCTGGCCATCGGCCGGGTCGCCAAGCGCGATGTGGTCGGCTACCTCAACGGCCGCGAGGAGAGCGAGGTGGTGGTGTTCCCCGAGAAGGTGGAGCTGATCCGAATCGACAACGTGCCTGTGGAATAAAGACTACGAGCTGACCATCCGGGCCTGAAGGGAGCAGCTGGGGAGAATGTTGCGAATACACCAATAAACCCCAGCCGACTGAGTAGAAGGGGAGCCCATGAGGAACCTGCGGATCCGCTACGACCCCGGCTTCGCGCAATGGCAGCAGGACCGCAAGCCATGGTTTGACCTGCTTGACGACGAAGTCATCGACCCCATCCTGGGCCACCCGATGTACTTCGACCGTTCCGGCGAGCCGATCAGCCTGCGCGCTGGGCGCGGCTGCGCGAGACGGGGCTGGACCCTGACGGCCGCTACGGCAAGGATTCCTATCAGCGGGTGGCCGAAGACCATGTCGGCGAGGCCTGGATCTCCACCTTGTGGCTGGGCATCAACCACAACTACGGCGACGGACCGCCGCTGATCTTCGAGACGATGGTCTTCGGCGGCGAGCACGACGAGGAGATGATGCGCTACGCCTCGCGGCCACTCCACATCCCGCGCCGCACATCGGGGGCGGTGGCAAACGCGGCAATTTACAGTCGGAGATCTTCGATTCAGAGCTGAATCACCATCAGCTGTCAATGGGCTGGGGCGTCGCGCGGGATGGGAAGGCCCGGACAGACCTTGACGTAGTCGATGTCCAGCGACACCCAGTCCCGCCACTGCTGGCGGGACTGGGTGGTCGTGAGCTTGGCGCACATCGCCGACGTGGGGTCGGGGTACGTGGGCCACAGCCGCAGTGTCTTTTCGGCGCCGCCGGAGGCGATCCGCGTACCGTCGGGGCTGAACGCCACGCTGTACACATCGGGCTACGTGGAGTGCGCCTACGGCTGGTTCGGGGAAGGGCGCCGCAAGCGGTATGACTTCGTCCCTTACATGGACCTGCCCGACGGCTGGTTCACCAAGGACGCGAACAGCTACTGCTCCGAGCACTGGCCGATGGTGCGGCGATGAGTCACCACATCAAAGAGGTGCGCCACAAGCGCAAGAAAGGCAGGAAGTGATCCACATCAACACCGACTGGCGGGGAAGAGCCAAACCCGGCCCGTGGTACGGCCGCTACTACGAGGACTGGGACGCCGCCCACCCCAAGGCGTGGGTGCGCGGACAGGCGGTGCCCGGCCGGTTCTATGCGGGCGCGCTGTGGGGATCCTCCACGCTGGCCTGGGATGCGGCCTGGTTTCGCGCGCAAGGGGTGAAGATGCCCAAGGGCGCGCACTATGTGGTGCCCGGCCGTGACAAGATTCCGCTGACCGACAAGCTGGATCCCACCGACACCGGGGTGATGCGGCTGCAATTTAGGCAGATCCGATGAGCTACAGGGCCTATCACGACTACAACGACGACCGCGACGTCATCACCTGCGTCACGCTGTCCGACACCCGGCCGGGACTGCTCTGTACCGGCGACCCGATGGCCGGAACCGTTCCGGTGGACTATGTCATCGGGAAGGTGCGGTTCTGATTCACGCGCTGGACGAGGCCGGGGTCGTGGTGGGGCGATATCGGCTCGGTGAACCCGCAGTCGGGCCACTTAGCGTCGCGCGTCTGAATCTCGTTTACAGGTGTGGGGCGCGATTTCGTCGGGGGTTGAGGCGTTGTCCAAGACGACAGCGACCGCAGCATCGTGAACGCCGCCGTCGACGGCACATTGACCACCGAGCGGATCACCGATCTGATCGCCGCAGCCGCCCGCAAGGCTGGCCTCGAGGTGATCGACCACGAGACGGCCGAGGCGCCGGCACCGCGACAGCCTGCCCGCCGGCGACCTGGCGGCACCGCGCACCGGCTGCGGCACTGGTACGGCTCGACGTTGGTCCGCGACGGTGCCGACCTGCGCACCGCGCATAGATCGCGGTCGTGTTCAGGTTGGCGTGCCGCAGCAGGCTTTAGCCGGCGAATTTCTTTTCTGCCCAGAGCATTCCCGGCATGCCAAAGAATCACCGCGTGTGATGATCGGCCCAACGCGACGTGCCGAAGCCAGAGCCGGCGCCCATCCTGGTGGCGTCCGGCATCCCATCTGGCTGGCGCTACGGCGCACGGGGGTGAACCCCCCCGGCGTGCCCACGGAAGCACGGATGGCGTTGCTTCTCTAATGTCGCCGGGGTCTCGGACTTTGGCTATCGGTAGATAGCCAGGAGGTCGAGAATGAGCGCGGGACCCTTCAGGAAGTTCTTCTCGTTGCCTGGTTTCGGACCTTCGCGCGCGAGCTTCCGACGCTGATCGCGGTTAAGCCAATTCGTCATGACAAGCGAATGCCAGCGATTCTCCTCGAGAACCTGCGCGACCTGCCCCACCACCGTTAGCTGACCTTCGATGTCATGAACGTCGGCGACCTCGACAAATTCGTCCGTCAGAGAACCCGTGATACTCCATGGCGTGCCGTCGTTTTCGCCAATGATCGAACGCCGCACATCGAGACCCGCAAGAACCTCCGCGAGTCCACCGAGCGCTTGCTTGCCTTGCGCCATCTTCACGGCGGTCTCAGGGTCGTCGGGCGCGGCGGCCTCTGCGATCGGAACGAGTCGTTGCATCATGTCGATGGCACGTGCACCGTCCCCGGACCTCGCCACAGCGTGTGAGACATCTGGAATGTGGACATCGCAATTCCAAGAGATCAGGTTGCCCACTCTGATTCCGGCGAAATCTGCGGCCGGATCGGCGACTACCTTCCAGTCCGGGTCGCCCTCCAGCGACAGCAGTAGCCGGTCGAAGCGCGCGGCCGGGGTGTCGACCATGTTCCACGTGTTCCCGCTCTCGCGATCTCCGCCAACGTTTGCTTCAACAACACCAGCGATGTTGAGGCCGGCTCCCGCTTTTCCAGAGCGGCCAGACGTCGCCTGACTGTCCGTAATGGAGCCGCCTTCACTGGGGGCGACGTACTGCGTGAGCGCCTTCTCGTCCAAGTACATGAATCTTCGGACCGCCATGTTGCTCCTTCGCGGGGACGAACCCAGGTGGAGCCTCTGCTCCACACACAATCAAGGGTATGGGAGTGGTCCGACATACTCCGGTGGCTCAGAGCGGCACGCCGACGACGAGCACGCCGGGAGTTGTCGCCCGTTCGTCGTAGCCTCGTTTTGAGACAACGAAAAGGAGGTGCCGCCCATGGCACTACCGAGAGAGTCGAGGGACCTCGACGCGACCATGATCCCGGTCGGGCAGGTGAAGCCGGGGATGTCCCTGGCGGTCGACGGCGGGCTGGGCAAGCCGCAGCTGTTCCAGGTCGAGAAGGTCGGCTTCAGCTCGAAGCGGCAGGATGACGGCACCTACCTGAACATGCACACGCTCACGTCCGGGCCGACCGCCGACGGTGGTCCGCCGTGGATGATCGAGCTCCCCGCCGACGCGACGGTCTGCCGCATCCTCGGGCCGTCGCGGAAGTAGGGCGTCCGCGCGGGTCGGCATGGACGCGGCCGCCGCGTCGGCCCCCGGCGGTAGCCTCCGAGCCATGGAGACGGGACTGCTCGTTCGCGGTGCTGCCGGACGGCGCGGTCGCGGAGTCCGACACGCCCCGCGAACTGAGGGCGTCCGTCGCCAAGTACCTGACGGCGAAGCACCTCGTCCGGGAGGTGGAAAGCTGCTTCGGCCAGGACCGGCCGTAGGCGCGCCCAGACGAGCCAGGGACGACGAAAGGCCCCTGCCGGTATCGCGGTGGGGGCCTTCCGTTTTCGTCGTCTAGGCGTCGACCATGTCGTGGTCGCAGAACTCCGGCCCGCCATAGCCGTCGACCATGCCCAGGGTGTCGCACCACGGGCACAGCTCGCGCTTGGTGCGCTCGGCGATCCTCGTCAACGTACTGGCCAGGACCTCCAACTCGTAGAGGTCCAGGTGGATCGTCAGGTACTCGCGGTCCGTCTCGAAGACCGTTACGGCGGCGCCGAACAGGTCCTCATCGAGCTCGACTACCAGTCGGCGGCCGGTGTTTTCGTCGTCGCGCACGTAGAACTCCGCGCCGGAGACGTCGAGCCGCAGTCGTCGCTCCATGGCCCCTCCTCACTCCGCAGTTAGCGGTCGCCACGTCCGGTGTTTCTGAAGCAAATTGGCGCACAGTCCCGACTGGCCCAGGTGGACGTGAAATGTCGTGAGAATGCGGCGGTTTGGCCGCGCACGGAGGTTAGGGGTCGTGCCGAATGAAGACCGCGATGACCCCCCCGCGAACACTCTGGCTGCTGCGCTCCAGCGCTCCATTTGCCAAAGATGGCCACGGCGGTCACCGCCGCCAACGGCCCGCGATCACCGAAACCACTGCGCCGACCCCACGGCACGCGGTTACCGTGTGGGGTCCGTATCACCAACGGCGAGGGAATTCGTTTCTGTCGGTGGACGAGCCGTTACCACCGATCTCTTCTTCGGGTTCCTCTTCGGGGCACAACCGTGGGCGGCCAGTCGCGCGGCTGAACACATTCCGGCATCATGTGGGCTGGTTTCTCGTCCCAGTCGAACGTCACGTTGTTCCATGCGTGGGGGTTCTCAAACGAAGCGCGTTCCCCGTGGAACATCGCCATGTCGAAGTCTGTGCGCTTGCCGCTGAACGTCGCCCAGCCGAAGGAGGTCTCCTCGGCGCTGAACCTCGCCCTGCGGAAGGAGGTGTACTCGCCGCTGAACGTCGCCCCGCCGAAGGAGGTGCGCTCGCCGCTAAACCTCGCCAAGCGGAAGTTGGTGCGCTCGCCGCTAAACGTCGCTTCGCCGAAGCTGGTGATCTCGCCGGTAAACGTCGCCCGGCCGAAGCTGGTGATCTCGCCGCTAAACGTCGCCCCCTCGAAGCTGGTTTCTTCGAAGAGCACACCGGTGAAGTCGAGATTGTTTCTCGACCAACTGTTTTCGGCATTGTCTTGCAGGTGTGCGCAGATGACCCTGACGATGGTTTGGCGTACTTCGCGGTCGTTCTGGCGCAACCGGTGGGTGACCTGTTCCTCAATGCTGGTTATCGGCGGTCGTGCGTTCCGCGTAGTCCTGGTGACGTGTTCGGTGCGGTGGCTGCTGCCGTGCTCGGGATCGTAGGGGAGGCGGAGGTAGCCGCAGAGCACGTCGATGCATTGTTGCCGACGGCTGAGGTCCGAACTCTCATCGGCCACGCCGGCCATGGCGTAGACACCGGCGATGCGTACCGCCACATCTTGGTCTCCAAGTTGGGCAGCAGCGGCACCGAACCGCTCGACGAAGCGGCCTTGTTCGGCGTCGCGTTGCCGCCGGTATGCCACCACGAGGGCGACGGCGCCGCCGATCCCGGCAACCCCGGCCAGCGCTGTCTTGTACACGTCGATCTTGGCGGCCGGCTCGTCCTCGGTACCGACGAAGCCTCCGATCACCCAATAGAAACCGTAAGCCAAGACGACCCCCACACCCACGGCCAGCAGGATCGCCACCGACAACGGGGTGTGTGACAGGCCGCGACGTGTCGCAGCGGACGAGCGCCGTGTGGCCCTCCAGATGGCTGACGCGGGGCGGCAAGCCCATGTGACGGCAACGGCCCCAACTATGGCCGCCGCCACGCCCACGGCGATCCGCGCGGCGAGCACAAGCCATGACGGCCCCAAGTGGGCGCCGACAAACCAACCGGACACATCGAACCCAAGCCACCCACAGCCGAGCGCCGCAACAAGGACAAGCGCAATCAACGCCTTGTTCGGTACGCGTCGCAACCCCGAGGTGGCGGCTCTCTGAACCGTGCCGGCACGAGGCACAGCGTATAAACATCAGCCCGCTACCGGCGCCGGCGACGCGCGACATCGGCGGTCTTGGTGCCGTTGTAGTGCTATGGGCGCTTGTCGACCAGCCTTGTGCCAGGGCCGTCGTGGGGCGCACCCTCGACGTTGTGATGCCAGGACCGCCGAGGAACAGAAGACTTACGACGAGATCATGAAACGGGCCCGCGAGGTCGCCGAGAAGGCCGAAGCCGAGAACCGGGCCATGACCCCCGAGGAGCAGACGACCTACGACGAGATCGTCGCCAAGGCCCGCGACGCCGCCGATGCGGTCAAGGCCCATCGCCACGATCAGGAGGTGTTTCGCGTTTCACACGGGAACTGTCCGACAACGTGATCGGCGGCCTAAGTCACGATGACTTGCCTTCGTCGGGCTCAGGGAGCAAGTCGCGGCGGCTTTCGTTCAAGGGCCTCGGCGCCAAGGTCGCCACCAAGATGCTCGGCCAGCCAGGCCCTGGTCCCAGTAGTGGTGCGAGCGTCGCGGCAGGAGTTCAAGCCCGATCCGGTGGCGTTGGGCCAACCGGCCCTCTCGGTGCTCGACGTCGTCGCGGTGGTACAGCACTGCCACGCCCGAGTTCGCCTACTTGCGCCAGACGGTGCGGACCAACGCGGCAGCCGTGGTACCCGAGGGCAGCGTCAAGCCGACCAGCGTCTGCACGGTCAACAAGGTCCGCTGGCCGTGGTCGCGCTGTTGAGCGAGCATCTCTCGCTCTCACTGCTGGCCGCGCACGGCCCGGAGGCCACCAGGGCGCTGCTGCAGCGCACCATCCTGGAGGGCGAGTGCGGCCAGTGATGAGTGACCGCGCCACCGGCTCCACGGGGCCGGGAATCGCTATCCTGGGCGCCGACCTGGCTCCTGCGACTGTGGTCGCATATCTATCTGTAACCCCGCGAGAGCGCCAGCGGGGAGACACTTAGTCGCGGGAGGCCAGCCAGGCCGCGTGGTAATCGACGGGCTTGCCGGTCCTGCCGTCCGCCACCATCCAGCGACCCGCCTGGATTCTGTCCCAGACGAACTCGGCCTCGGTGCGCACCGCCTGCCTCTTCGCGTGACGGCTGGACGCCACCTCGCCGCACCGCTGGCGCACCGCGTCGTCGTCCACGTCGGCGTCGCAGTCGGGGGTGGACACACACATCATCTGCGTATTGGCGTACCCGCTCGGCCACACCCAGTGCTCCTTGATCAGCCCCTGCTCGGCCAGGTTGTGCGCACCCCGGCGCCAGGAGTGCATGGCGTTGCGCACGGTGACGTCGTACCCATGGTCACCGGCGATCTCCCACAGCGGGATCAACACGCCCGGCTCCCTGTCGACGGCGCCCAGGATGGCCTGCTCGACCTTGCCCGGTCCTCGGCTCATGGCATTAAGTGTACGCCGACGGGCATACACATAAGGTTGGACAGCGGTGGCGCCAGAAACCGGTGGGATCTCACCGGTCCCACCCCCGGCCCCCAGGCAGGCTCGCTGCTGGAGCATCGCCAGCACAGCGGCCAGGTCCGAATTGCACCTCGCCAGCAAGGTCCGCGAACGATCCGAACGACACCGCCAGCCAGCGGCGGCCAGTGTTCGTTGTCGAGACCTCCGATTCCGTTGCCCCGAAAGGGGACTCCAGCACAAGTCCGTCCCGCTGCTGATCAAGAGCGCCGACGACGACTCGGGCGCCTTCACCGGTTTTGGCCTTGGGCGTCGACAACCTCGACCACGACGTTGACATTGTTCGTCGGGGCGCGTTCAGCAAGTCACTGGATAGCGGCACGCCGATACCGCTGGTCTGGATGCACGAGACTGAAGACCCACGCTCTTATGTCGGTGATGTCGTCGAGGCCACCGAAACCGACGACGATCTGGCGATCAAGGGCCGGTTTGATCTCGACACCGAGTTCGGCATGTCGGCCTACCGAAACACCAAGGGCCGCAGAGTGTCAGGTTTGGGCATCGGCTACGCGATCCGCAACTCCACCAAGACCGCCGTCGGAAACGAATTGACCGACTTGGAGTTGATTGGGGTCTCCATCGTCGCTACCCGACTGCATTGATCTCCAGCGTCAAGTTAGCCACCCGACGACCAACCGCACCTATCCGCTCATAACTCGCGCGAGATGCCTTCTCGCGCTGCGAATAAGAAAGGACCAGCCGACATGATGACCAATGCCCGACTCGACACCCTCGTCAACGACCGCGCCTCACAACTCGAATTGTGCAGGTCGATCCTCGACGGCGCAGACGAACTCGGTCGTGACTTGACTGCCGGTGAGTTTGCGACCACCGAGGACACCACCAAGGCGATCGGCGAACTTGACCGGAAGATCGCCAGCGGCAAGCACGATCTGTCTGTGCTCGCGCAAGCCAGGGACCTGACCGCCGAGTTCGGCCCACCGGTCGGTGCAGACGGTTCCGCCTCGTGGAGCGTTGCCGAGAAGTCCCGGCGACTTTCGTTCAAAGGCATGGCCGCCAATGTGGCCAGCAAAGATGCTTGGTACCGACGGCACCAAGGCACTCGCTCCGTCGGGTGCAACGGTTGTCGGCCAGGACTTCGTCGAGGACCCCATTGCGCTCAGGCCAGGTGGCGACATCGCTGTTGGATGTCCTACCGGTCAAGTCGCACCCGACGCCCGAATACGCCTACCTGCGCCAGAGCGTGCGGACCAACAACGCCGCGGTGGTGGCCGAGGGTGCTGCCAAACCCACCTCGGTGTATTCCGTTGTGCGCGTGGAACAGTCGCTGGTCATCGTCGCGCACCTGAGCGAGGGCATACCGCGTTACTGGCTGCTCGACAACAGCGCCCTGGAGACGTTCGTTGACGCCGAGATGACCTTCGCCCTGCAGCTTGCGGTGGAGGCCAAGGTGCTGAGGGATTGACAGGTGATACCACAGAGTCCCTGAAGGAGGAACACTCCGGGTCGTGGACGGCGGGCAGCGGCGGGTGGAGGATTGAGGAATGGAGCGAGTGCCCACAGGATAGGGAGGAGATGGGTAAGGATGACCACCTTCAAGCCGTGGGAGTACCGGGCCGAGGCCGGGTTCGTTAGGGGGACTGATCTAACCGGCTACACGGTTGTCGCAGTCGACGGCGATCTCGGTCACGTCGAGGCAGAGTACGACGGCCGGCCGGCGTACCTCGACGTAGATGTCGGGTCGTGGCTTTTCGGCCACCACGTGACGTTGCCGGTAGGTCTCGTGGAGCGGATCGACGCAACGAAGAGGAAGGTGTACGTCGACCGTACGAAGGACCAGATCGAGCACGCGCCCAGGCCCGACCAGGCGGTCACCGACCACGTCGACTATTGGGAGGACCTGGGTAATTACTACTCCGGCACGTACATGCCGCCGGGTGGTCAGATGTGATCTAAGCCTCGAACCGGCGGTCGGTGTGCCGTCGGGCAACTGGCGATCCGCCCAGCCACCCAGCCCGGTGTAGAAGGTCTTGACCAAATGGTGACAACGAACTAGCGAAGAACTGTTTAAGTGAGGGGTGGCCTCGCGCAGTAGGGATCACTGAGCGCTGTGCATGAACTAGCAGGAACAAGGTCACAGGCCAGCACTGTGCCGGGAAATATCTTGTACTGGGCTAAAAACATTTGCCCGCGCGCCTGATCATACGAGAGTATGCTTACGCTCCTCGCGGATACAGCAAAGTTCTCGGAATCGTCATTGGCAGGTCGCCCACACCCCGCGCCGGGTGGTCGAGGGGCAGATCACGGCGGGGCAAGGCGCGGGGTGAGCCACACTGACGGCCGTGCGTGTGCCGGAAGCCTGCGACCTGATCGCCATCAACATCTACACCCACGCCGAGAAGACCGGCCAGCCGATCACGGCTGGGGAGGTTTAGAACAAAAGCGGTGAACTGCGCCCACAGCAAAGGTTGGTGGCGTAGCTTCAAAGGGCTGTGATTATTGGTCTTGCCGTAACCACACGTCAACGCGCTCCCCATCTAGGGGGCGCGCCGATGAGCAGAAAGGGAACCACGATGAATCTGAAGAAAATCGCAGGGACAGCCACACTCGCCGGTGCGCTGGGTGCTGCCGCCCTTGGACTCGGTGCGGGTTCAGCCCAGGCGGCGCCGAAGTGGAATCCGAATCCGGTTGTTCCCAATACCACCGATTTCACCAGGCCGCCCGGACACATCGGCCGGGATCTCGGAACCCCGCCGGGACAGTTCAAGAAAATTCCCACACTCACAGTCGGATTCCCCGACGGATCGACTACCGTAGTCGACCCAAACCCCTTCTTCGGAGTCCCGCCCGGTCAATGGCGCCACATACCTTTTGTGGTAACTCCTCCAACCGGATGATTTCGGGACAATTGGTGGCCCATGCCGGTCACCGGCCTGCGTGCCTTCGATCTGCATCGGCGCAACGGGAAAGGCAAGCGCCTCAAGCCCCCCGACGTCGGTCTGGTGGTGGCCGCCAAGGTTTGGTTCGGGTGGTCACGACCCGGCACCTGGAGAGGTCCCACCGATGACGACGCCGGCGGCTAGCGTCTCGTCTTCGCGAGATGGGCGAACTTCTGCCGGACCTGCTCAGGGGTGTGGATGCGTCAGACCGCAATCCATACCGCGTCCGGGTCGCACTTGCACTGGCCCATCTCGCGGTGCGCCGCGATCCACCGTGTCGGTGTCATCGATGGACTGTAGGCCCGCACGTAGCCGGGAGCTAGCCGAATTGATGACGATTCTCTCGGGTTACGGCTACCCCAAACGTAAAACGGACGAAGCCGAGGCGCCGGCACAGTGGCAGCCGTGACAAGCGATGTCACCACCAAAAGCCCTGTGGCACAGGTGTAGTCATATCGCGACAACTGTGAATTAATGACAAACCGGCCGGCCTAGCGCAGGCCCCGTACGTTGGCCGCTCTGATCTGGCGCTGCCAGCCTGAGGCAATCGTGAAGACACGCTGCGCCGTCACGCAGGGCGGGAAAACAGGCCCAGTCACGCAGAGAGCGGCACACCATCGGAGAGGTAGCGGTACACGGTGGCGCGGGAGACCCCCAACATCTTCGCGATGTCGGTGGCCGTGATGCCCTTCTCCCGGAGCTTTCGTGCTTTGGCGGCATCGGCGTCATCGACCTTGCGTGGGCGCCCACCCTTGCGCCCGTTGGCTGCGGCAGCGGCCAGCCCGGCGCGGGTGCGCTCGATCATGGTGTCGCGTTCGAGTTGGGCGAAGGCGGCCATGATGGTCAGCAGGGCCGTGCCCATCGGCCCCTCGGTGTGCAAACCTTCGGTGAGGCTGCGGAATCCGATCCCTCGGGACGTCAGTTGGTCCACCACCGCGAGAACATGTTGGGTGTTGCGTCCGAGGCGGTCGAGTTTCCAGACGGTGAGCACGTCGCCCTCGCGGAGATGGTCGAGGCAGGCATCGAGATGGGGTCGGCACGCGGTTGCGCCGCTCACGCCGTGGTCGGTGTAGATGCGCGTGGCCCCGGCTACCTGGAGCGCGTCGAGCTGAAGCTGCGGGTTCTGGTCGGTGGTGCTGACTCGCGCGTACCCGATAACCGCCACTACCGCCCGCTCCCTGTCTCATAATCCCGTCGAACTCCCGGTTTTGATACTAGAGGTTATGAGACGGGTTTTCAAGACAACCGATGGAGTCGTTGAGCCTGGAAGCGCGCCCGCCGTCAAAGATGTGCCTCAGTCGCATCAACCCAACGTTTTCGAGACAACCGGATACTGGAGGCGGCGAGCCGCCGGGTCCGGACACTTCGCGCCGGGCTGCTGGCCCGAGTGTCTAGTATGTGGGTCATTTTCGAGACAATCTGGCACACCTCAAGACGTGCCGCGGTCATGGCATCGCCTCTGCCCATGCCATGTGTCCTTCATAGCCAAGCGAATTTGCCATGGCCCGGTAACGTTCGCGTAGATCGCGGTAGACGGCATGGTCTCTGCGCGCCGTGGCCAGCAGCCGCCCCTGCCGCAACACCATGATGTCGCGGATCGGCTGATGCTCGTCGCCCGACGCGGCCAACCTCGGCCGGGCCGGCGCATCGCCTCGGCGGCGCAACGAATCATGTTGCACGCCCCTGATTCACCCTGGGATGCAGGGTCCGTTGACGTGATTTTGGACGAGCTAAGGCGAAACGGTAACGCCACCAGCCTTAGCTGGCGCAGCAAGCGATTACCCGATGTCAAAGTGGAAGAATCATCGTAACGCTCAGTGTGTTTGCCGCTGCATGTGCTCGCAATTAATGGTTACTTTCGACCGCAAGCGCCGTAGAACCGGTGTCACGATTCTGTGGATTTCTTGGCTGCTTGCTGTGACAATGCCCCCACACACATATTGGGTGCCGCCTTCTATCGGCACCGGACAGCGTGATGATGAATACAACAAAACTAGTTCACGCGTGGGGCATCGGGGGGCTACCGGTGTTCCGCTCGCCGGGCAGCACCGGCTGCCAAACAGGTAGTCGATCACTCGTCCTCTGACGAGGTTTTCGTTTCTGCTGCCCTCGTTTTCAAGCTAACAGCGCCCAACCGCGCGCCGGCTGGGCCGGCAAGGGGGAATCACCCTGGGGTATGCGAAATGCATCGGGCGCATCGGCGCGTTAGCGGTCGCCCTGGGCATCCGGGTAGGGCTGCCCGCGACACCATGGGCGGCGTATGCCAAGCCTCCTGATTCCGACTCATGCTGGTGGTCGCGTAGCCGGTAGGAATCGCCGTCGAGGTTAACACCACACAGCGGTGCAACAGCAGATCAAGATGTGTCTGCGGGGAGTTCGAGTAGTCGACTACGCGTGCGCAACATTTGGGCGGCTGAAAACAATGAATTTGCTCGGCGCAACTCGGCAACGATTCACCGGCATCAGAAGTCCAGCAATTGAGGGTCGGAAGGAGGTGCCGATGCTCAATCCGATACCGGCGTGTTGCAGTCAACGCACTACAACGCCGTCACGTAAGACGGGTCTACCTCCGACACTGCTGTGGATTGGCTGTGGCTCTTGCAGTGGGGAGTCGATGGCCATTCTCGGTGTCGACGGGCAGGCGACCGATTTTCTTGATCTGCTTGAACACGACGGGGTGCGGCTACTGTGGCATCCCTCGCTCTCGCTGGAACCGTTGGCACCAATTGTTCACCAGATCCTGGACGGAGTGTTGCCGCTGACACTGCTGTGCGTCGAAGGCTCCATCGCGATGGGGCCAGACGGCACGGGTCTCTTCGACACCTTTGACGGCAAACCGAAGCGAGACTTGGTGTATGAACTTTGCTCGGTAGCCGACTATGTGCTTGCGCTCGGGACGTGCGCCAGTTATGGCGGCATCCCGGCGGCACCACCCAACCCCACCGCAGCAGTGGGGTTGCAGTATGACGATGGCAAGCCTGGCGGTCTGCTCGGCAGGGATTGGCGATCTCGCAAAGGCCTGCCGGTGGTGAACGTCGCGGGGTGTGCGGCTGATGCCGACACCATGGTGCTGGCCATCCGGTGGCTACTGGCAGGCGATCCGGATCCGGCGCAGTTGGACCATTTTGGGCGGCCGACATTCGTTCGACCCTGCCTGTCCGGCGCTGACCGGCCAAAGTGCGGCACCGCAGAATGGGTCGGCCATTCGTGTTACGGCTGCATCGGCCAGAGGTTCCCGCTGAGCCGCGAGTTGCTCAAGTGGACGGAGGCCAGAAAATGCGTGAGCGAATCACTATTGACCTGAATCGAGTTGAAGGAGATCTCGAGGTTCAACTCGATGTCGAGGACAATATGGTCCGAGACAGTTGGTGCGTGGGCACCATGTATCGCGGCTACGAGCAAGTTCTGGTCGGCCGCGCGCCGTCTGATGTGTTGGTCATTGTCCCGCGCATTTGCGGCATCTGTAGCACAGCTCAGCTCTACGCCGGGGTGAGAGCACTCGAAGACGCCTACGATATCCAGCCCGCTCCCAATGGCGTGCGCGTGCGCAATCTGTGTCTGATGGCCGAAGCCGTGATGAATGACGCCCGGCAAACCTTTGTGATGTTCTGCCCCGACTTCTGCCATGCCGCCTATCGCTCTCACCCGCTCTACGAGAAGATGGTGACGGCCTTTGAGCCTCCGCTCAAGGGTTACTTTGCGCGCCAGGCGGTCTTGCGCTCGAAAGGCATGCTCGGCGTCATCACCGCATTCGCCGGGCAGTGGCCCCATGCCACCTACATGGCACCGGGAGGAGTCACCTGCGAGGTGACGGCGGAGAAACTGGCCAAGTGTGAGGCCGCGATCGACGACTACCAATCCTGGTATGAGGCAGAGGTGTTGGGCTGTAGCAGTGACCAGTGGATGGGACTTCACACCGCCGAAGGGTTTCTCGGCTGGCTAGACGAGCATCCAGACACCGGCGCTGGGCTTTACGCCGGCTTCGGGCGCTCCATCGGCCTACAGCACCTGGGCCTGGGCAGCCGCTACCTGCTGAGTTGTGGCTGTTATCCACGACCCGACAGCAACGGTTTTCTGATGCCGGGTGGATATCTCAACGGCGAACGCGTTGAACCCTTTGATCACCACCAGGTGCGGGAACACACGCGCTATTCCTGGTTTGCCGACTACGGACCCACCCACCCGTGGGACTCGGTCACCAAGGCCGAGCACGGGCCAGACCGAGGACAATACAGCCATGCCAAGGCGACACGCTACGCGAATCAGGTGGTCCAACTCGGGCCGATGGTCGACCTCTTTTTCGCCGGTGATCCCCTCATCGCGTCCTGGATGCGGGCCGAGGGGCCCAATGCCTGGCTCCGCCAACTGACCCGCCTGCACCGGCCTGTCCTGGTCATGCAACTCATGCGCCAGACGATCGCCGAGCTAAGGGCGGAAAGCAGCGAACCGGCCATGGTGTGGGCCACTGATGTGCCGGACCAGGGCCGGGGTTTTGGCGCGGTCAATGCGGCACGAGGAACTGTGAGTCACTGGATCTGTATCCGGGACGGGAAGATTTCCAACTATCAAGTCATCACTCCCACGACCTGGAACGCCTCGCCGCGCGACTCCGACGGCCGGCGGGGACACTGGGAGGAAAGCCTCATCGGGCTGTCCGTTCCCGATCCGGACAATCCTCTCCACCTTGGCCACATCGTTCGTTCTCACGACGCGTGTCTCGTGTGCACCACACACATGATCCGCAGCGGTCAACGCACAAATTTTCTTCCTTTTTGACATCGCTGATCTACCTCCACAGGGGTTTGTGGTGTCACGGTCACTGGTGGTGCGGTCACGGTCACGACGCGCTGCGGCGGCACAGGCATCGGTGGTTTGTCGATGGCGACAAGCAGTGCTACAACGCCTCCGGCTATGGCAGCGGCCCACCACATAGAGCGTCGTCGACGCTGCGGGCCCGCCTCCGACGCCTCCTTGGTGGACTTGGGTGCCGGACGGGTGATGTCAAGGCCGTTGGCCCATCAGTTGCCGGGATCCCTGCGTCGGAATGCACGAGGGCGGTGGCGAAGTCGAGACATCGGTCGAAGCGTGCGGCGGGCTGTTTGGCCATCGCACGCGCGAACACTGGGTTGAGCGCGGCCAGGTCCCGACGATGGTCGGAGATTTGCGGTGGCACGGCGGAGAGATGCTGCCCGATCACGATTGCCGGGTTCGAGTTCTGGAACGGCGGCGCACCGGTGAGACGCCGTGCATGCCAGCGCATATTGGTCGGCGCGACCATCGATCGCTGCGCCCGTTAGCTGTTCAGGCGCGGCGTCATAGATCGCCGTCGGCCTATCGGCAGGGGTGACGCCGAGCATGATGGCTTCGGGATGGTAGAGGACCTGACCGAGGGTGACGGCGGCTGCAGGCGTGCTGGCGAGAAGGCCGGCGGCGGTCTGGGTCATCTGCCGGAGCTTGTCTGGGGAGAAGTCGGCGGCGGGCCCGGCTGGGACGCCCGCTACTGGCCGCCGACCTGAACCGCCACGGGGATCGATTCCTTCGTACTTAGTGACACTTCTCTGCGGCAACTCGATAGGCGTCCTACACCCCGTTATCCCCCCAGGGCATTCCTCAGCTCCTTGCCCATCCGGGCTCTCCAGAATCTCACAACAGGCACGCGCCTACCTCGTACATCGGCGGATCCGGCCCGGTCACCGGATACACGTGTTTAGAGACGGACTTCCGCGAGCCGCAGATGTCGTTCTGTTATGAGACCCGCGTCAGCGCACCGCAGACGTTCACACTCTGCCGGTCAGCCGGGGCGTTCAACGGCGGTGGTCGTCGAAAGCCCGCGCGGAGTTGTAGTACAACTGGCCGGCGACTGCCGTGGGCGAGTAGGGCCCGGTACGGCAGGGGCAGGGTTGGCGGACCGGTCGGGTGGCGGGCGCAGTGAGCGCCAACATGGGATTTGCCCCTCCCACGTGGAGGGGCAAATCGTTTGTACAAGGGTCGCCGGGGCAGCCGCGGGCAAGGGGATCCCAGGCGGAGGTCCGCTTGCCTGGTGGCCGGCTCAGAGCCTCCGGCGCTCACGGTCGACGAGCGAGGTCTCGAACTCGAGACTGAACCGCGTCGGATAGTGCTTCTTCTCCGGCTTAGGGCGCTTCGGCGATCTCGCGAACGTGCCGCGAACACCGTTGCGGACCATCGTGACGAATGCAGCGAATCGATCTCGGGGCTCATCGAGCAGTGCTGCCTGGTCGATCGAAATCCGAGGCGAGGGCGCGGATTCAGCCAGACGCGGCGAAGTGACCACGGTTGGGCGGGCGTCCAGCACGGCAGCGTGCGCGTGCTTGGCGCGAACGTCAGAGTCCTTGTCGCCCAGAACGACAGCGGTGTCGGCGTCTTGGGCCGTGCGGTCGATAGGGTCGGAATCGAAACCGGTGCGTTCGTGCAGTGGTGTCATCTTGGTCTAGGGTCCTTCCCCTGCGGCCGGCGTCGAAAGCGTTCCCGGCGGTGTGTTGTTGATGATGTCTGCAACGATAGGAAACAAACGGCAATAGTGTCAACAATTTGGTAACAATTTCCGTGTGAGATGCCTTACAGCCGGTTACTAACGGCAAAACGCAAAGGCGCTGATTTCCGTCAGTTGCTTCCTGTGATGTCCGCGCCGGTTTTTCGGACGCGGGCTTCGGGGTGCTGTCAGACTGAAGCCCACCAGCGGAAACGGGGAGGGCGGGGCGATGGCGACGGTGTATGTGGTCACGGCGGGCAGCGGCGACAGCTACCGCATCGAACGGGTCTACCTCGACCGCGACCAGGCGTACAGGTTCGCGCAGGACTACAACGGCATTGCGCCGGTGGAACCGGTCCAGGTGGAGGAATGGCACACCGGTGCCCCGCCGGCCGCCTACGACGGCCCCTACTGGCGCGCGGAGTGGTGGGCGCGAATCCCTGCCAGCAAGCGGCGCGCCGCGTTGCGGCACACCGACGAGGGCGAACGGTTCGACGACTTCGCCATCCGCCAGGAGTGGTGGACCGGCGACGCGCTGCCCGAGGCCAAGGTGGTGCGCCGGGAAGTGGCCGGGGTGCCCAGGGTGGAGGTGGTGGGCCTGTCCAAGGAGAAGGTGGAGGAGATCTTCTGGGACACGATCACCCAACTCAGGGCCGATCTGGCCGGAGTACCCAGGAAATGATCTCCACTGTTTTTGGGCGGCGGATGGAAAGAAACTGGCATGGTGACTGGACTTTGCCGCCCTGGTGCGTCATGATCGATCCATGGACCGACGCGCCCTGGAACGGCTCGGCCACCACATCGTGAGCCGCCGCGTAGCACTGGGCTTCCGCAACCGCACCGACCTGGCCGACAGCCTGCAGTTCACCGTGCGCACGCTGGCCGACATCGAGCACGGCGTGCGTAAGGCCAGCCCCGGCACCTACGCCATGCTGGAAAACAAGCTGGCCTGGGCACCCGGCAGCATCGACACCATCCTGGCCGGCGGGGAGCCCAAAGAACTGGTGGTCAAGCTACGTCGGGCCACCCCCGATCGCCTATCTCACGCCGCCACCGATGCGCTATCCCGTGCCTCCACCGAAGAGCTGCTGCTGGAGCTGCGACGGCGCATCATCACGCCCCGCGAGGCGCGTGAAGTGTGGGAAGACTGGGGCGGCCTGAACCCTCGCAGCGACTGGCCCGAAGAGGGCTAGCAGCAACTAAAGATGTCTGGCGGCGCGGTCCATCACGCTAACCCGATCCCGGCCTGACGCTGGGCGACCAGCAGTTCGTGAACGACCTTGTCGCCGTCGGCTGGACGCCCACGAGCGGGTATCCGGCCATGGTCGCCGTGGGCTACAGCGTCTGCGACCTCAGCGTCGGGGTGGGACAACTTGCGCTGTTCATACCTGGCCGTTGAACGGTCGCGAGTGGAGCCGACTTCGGCGGCCCCGGCCAGCATTCAGTCCGCTTGTCCAGAGTTGCCATGCTGAATACGTAACCGAAGAGGCCGGGCAGACTCAGAACGTGATATCGCGGCTTCCACACCGCCCGGCCCCAGTAGTCCAACGCTGACTGAAGTCGCTGCGGATCGTGGTTCCACGCCGTCAGATTCAGATCGCCGCCTTGGATGTCAACACGCCCGTCGTCGTGAACCACGATGGCTACGTCGATCACCGGCTGCTCTTCCTCGACCGCCTTCTTTGCTTGAATCCAGTGGACTTGGTGGCCGGGGCGGTACGACCCACAGGACCGGTCGATGGGGCGAATCTTGTTGTAGGGCACTGCACTACTCCTAAATGCCGAGCCTCCCGCTGGGAGGCGCTCCTGCCCATGCCAAATGACGTAGGCCGCTTCGTCATCCGAGCCACCCGCGAGCGTGGGGTTGGCGTGCCGTCCAGTCGGAGCTTGTCGACGGCATCTCGTGAAGCGTGTTCAAGACTACATAGCCGCGCCCCAGCAACTTGACTGGAGCAGTGAAGTGCCAGCAGGAAGGAAAACATTCGGTGGAAGACGGCGTCCCGCGATCCCTTCGGGCTACGGTGCTAATGGAGTGATTGAAGGAGGCATGGTCCATGGTTGGTCTGGAGGGACTCGCACTGGGCGCGGCACCGCTAGCCGGTGGCGTCCTGGTCGGCGGGATGGCGGGCAAAGGTGGACCGAGTGCTCCGGATTTGCGAGCCATCATCAAATCGGAAATGGACCTGCTGGAGCGGATTCCGGAAGACCAGGTCACCCGTCGAGCCGCGCTTGAGCAAGTAATCGCACAGCACATCGACGCCCTCGTTGCGGCCATACAGAAGAGTCGTGAGCTGCAGAGGAGGACCAGTTACTTCGTCCAGAACTGGCGCGACCTCGTCCTGTTTTTAACCACCGTGTCGTTCACCGTGGTCGCTTGGCATGTCGACCACCATCGTCCGCTCTGGCTTCCGATCTTCATTGCCGCGATCCTCTTGTCGGTGGTAGCGGCTCTGTATGTGCTGCGAGGCTTCTTGAGGCATGTTCGCACGGCCCGTCGCGGCGACCACGAACAGCGCGCCCGCGACCGCCATCCCTAGCGAACGGGACGTTGACGCGCACCTGAGTGAGGGCATTCCGCGCTTCTGGCTGCTGAACAACACCGCGCTGGAGACCTTCGTGGACAACGAGCTTCGCTTCGGCCTGCAGGTGGCCGTCGAGGCCAAGGTGCTCGCCGACATCAACGGCACCAGCGGGATCCAGACGCAGCCCTACGCGACCTCGGTGCTGGCCACCCTGCGCAAGGGCCTGACCAAGCTGGAGACGGCCGGCTACACCGCCGGCGCCATCGTGCTGCACCCGACCGATTTCGAGGGCATCGAGCTGGCGCTGTCCACGGTGACCGCCATCGAGCACCTGAGCCTGCCGTTCGATGCAGCCACCCGGAGATTGTTCGGTGTGCCGATCGTGTCCACGGTGAGCGAGGCTGCCGGCGTCGGGCACGTGCTGGCCAGCGATGCGGTGGTGGTCGACACCGACAGCCAGGGTGTGGGCGTGCAGTGGTCGGAGACATCCAACAGCGATGACTTCGCGAAGAACCTGATCAGGGCACGTTTCGAAGGGCGTTACGGCACCAGCGTTCTCAGCCCTTGGGCGTGAGGACTCGGGGCCGCGGGCAGGTTTTTCGGCTCCTAACTGGGCCTGCCCGCGGACCCGCCGCGGCCCGCCGCGCCTGCCAGCCAGCCAGAGGAGAGGACTACTGCCGACACGACCGGTACAGCGCTCTGCGAACGGCCTACGGAATTGTCAGTCTGTTGGCCCTCATGGATCAGGTCGGGGTTGGCGATGCCGCTGGCGTCGGCGATTCGCCGATACCTGCTGCCGTCACCGTAGAAGCGCTCCGCGATGGCCCACAGCGTGTCACCGGACACCACCGTGTAGGTGCGCGGCGCCGGCGGTGGCGCGTCGGTCTCAGTCTTCGACGACCAGGCCGGCCCATCGGCAGCAACCGTTGGCCCCACCCAGGGGGACCCCTCCCCCCGGTCCAACGCCGCCCCGGCTGGCATAGCGGCTCAGACAAGACGTGAAACTGAAACCTGAACCCGCGATCACCCTGTGCGACGGCGGCGTGCTCATCCAAGGCGCGGCACTGCCGCCGCGTACGACGCCGCACTCGCCTTGATCGCGCGCCGGCACCGTGACGGGCTGGCCGTGAGGGACAGGGGAGGGATGCCGACCCAACCAACAACACCAACTGCTTGGCGAAACCAACTTCCGCGCGACACCAACGTAAGGGTTCTTTGTCAAGGGTTGGGGGGCCTGCCCGTTCCTCGTCTCTACGTAGTTCATCAAACGGGGTGTCTGTATCCCCGACAGCGTGCAATCGAGTTCGGTGAGGTACGGGCGGGGCCTGCTCAGGGTGTCGCTCGAGGTCGGTCCCTCTACGCCGAGTGGAGCTTGGCCCCAACCTGTTTCATGCGGGTGGCTTGTGGTTAGGCCGCTGCGGCGGTCAGTTCGCCGGCGCCGGCGAGGGTGGCATCCCAGGTGATGCGTCGGGTGGTGATGACATGCAGCCAGCGCAGCAGCGCGGCGGCGATCGCGGCGCGGGCCTGCCCGTCGTTCAGCTGGTTGGTTTTGCGGGTGGTCGGATGCCGGTAGCGGGCGGCCATCACCGGGTTGTTGGGCAGGGCGCCCCAGACGGCGCGCCAGGCGGCCAGCCGCAGCCGGGGCCTGCCGCGCCCGGAGATCCGCGACCGACCGGTGCTGGCGCCGCTGGCATTCTCGCGGGGGCAGAGCCCGGCGTGTTTGACCAGCGCGCGGGGGCTATCAAATCGGGTGGGGTCGCCGGTTTCGGCCAGCATTGCCGCCGCCCCGACCGCGCTGACGCCGGGGATGCTGGTGACCAGCTCGGTCAGCTCCAGCTCGTCGAGGATTTCGACCATCCGGCTTTCCACGTCGGCGAGGCGGGCCTTGGCGGCGCGCCAATCGGCCAGCACCCATCCGGCGCGCTCCAGGGCACCACGGCGCTGCGCAGCGACTCCGGCCGGGTCGGTCAGGGCGGTAAAGACCGCAGTGATGATGCGCCGCCACGCCCGCTGTCCACCCCAGCGGGGCAGCTCCCCGCGCCGCCGCCTCAAACCGCGCCGGACCCAGCCGGGCCAGCCGGTGCGGGTCGCCGTTGCAGCGATCCAGCACCACCGCCAGCGCCGCACACCAGTTCGTCGACTCGAACGGGTCGGCCGCGGCGGCCAGCACTGCCGGCCAGGCGCACTCCAGCAGATCGCGCAGCTGCTGCACGGCCGCGGTCGACTCGGTGATCAGCCGGGCCCGGCGCGCTCCCAGGTGCCGCAGCCGCGCCCAGGTTTCATCGGCGCGTTCGGGGGCATAGCAGCGCAGCTGAGCGACCAGCCGCGCGATCCAGCACCACCGCCTGCTTCTCATCGGCCAGATCAATCCGCACGATCGCGTTGCCGGCCGGAACCAGATCACGCAACACGGCCAACTTGGCATTACGGCGCTTGTCACCACGCGACAGACCACTACCCTGGGTCACAACGTCCTCCTGGATGTCTTGGGACTTCGAACCCGTCAACGACACCAGGAGGACGTCTTTTTCATCTTCATCAACACGCATCAGCATCGGCATAGCTCACTTACTACGCCGGGGTTGAAACGCATTGTGTGCTAGACGGAGAAGAAGACATGACGACCACCAACCCGAGAGGAATCACCAGCCATGACCAACGACCGTTGGAAGACCACCGCCTGGCGAGCACGCCCGCTGGACTGGTACCGGCTCATGCACGAGGCCGAGACGATACGAGCACGCTGGGGCCTGGGTCTGGCATCGGTGTGGGAGCACATCAACGACCAGGACTACGACACTGCCCGCGCGGAACTGGACTGCGTGGTCGACGACATCAGGCGCGGGTACTGGGGCCTGGGTAAGTCATGACCACCGCGGTGACCCCCGATACACCCCCGCCGGGGGCATGCTGGCCACCCAACCGAGAGGAACCAACCATGGCCGCTGATCCCTGCGCGAGCTACCTGTGCGAGAACCCCGCCGACGGCCTTGACAGACTGTGTGCCCCGTGCCGGGCCAGTGACGAGCTGGTGCTCACCGTCAACGCCGCCCTGGAGAAGTTCCTCGCCGACCGGTTCCCCTGGCGCGACCTCGACAATGACTCGCCGATAATGCATAGCGACTCACCGCTGCGTATTGAGATAGCCGAGGCCGGTAGCCACCTGTCACAGGGGCTCATCCGGCTGATCGAGCTGGCAGTCGGCCAGCGGGTGTGCATGACCTCTGGCCCCTGGTTCGACCCGTGGATCAGTCGCTGGTACGGCAGCCTGGCGTGGGACATCTCCGAGGACCAGGACGAGTTCACCCAGGTGGGCCAGTGATGACCACCACCACCGGTCGATTCCCCTGGGGTGATGGACCGGCTCCCGCACTCGACTGTGCGGAGTGCGGCCGTCGGCTACCAGCTCTTCGCATCCCTCGATCCGCGCCACATCCTGTAGTCGGTCACTCAGCGCGGCGGCGATCTCCCACATGCGCAAGCGGTTCGACGTGCTGGTGGCCGACCCGACCTGTTCGGAGTCGCGGCTGGCGTCGTTGCAGACCGCGATCCACCAGTTGGAGGGCGACGTGTTCCGCTGGACTAAATCGCTCAATCTTGTTACGCCGCAGCAGAAGTCGATTCGCCATCAGTGGGCCATAAACGCCAGGTGGGCGCGGGCGCGTGAGGCATAGAGGCACCGACGCCGAATCGGATCTGCGCGAGTGGCTGCTTGAGCAGAGGCGGGACTTCCGGCATCGGATGTGCTCGATCCTCTGCGAGAATCCGGACTGGTCATCGCAGGCATGGGAACAGCTCAGCCCCGAGGTCGACGCACTGGCCAACGGCAAGCCGGCGCGGGTGCGCAGCCACGAGTTGCCCGACGGGCACTGGGCCTTGGCGTACGGCCCGGACGCCGGCTGGGAGCTGGGCAGCGACGAAGTGCTACGGCTGGACAAGTGATCAGCGGGCGGGCCGGTACCGGCGGTGCGGCTGTCGGCGCACGGCTTGCTCGCACGCGGCGCTGCACCAGAACTGGTTGCGCCGGGTGATCGGCGCGCGGCATTCCGAGTTGAGGCAGAGGAAGCGAGCCACCGGTTCGTCGACCGGATGCATCGGCACCCATCCGCGGCGGGATCCGATATAGGGCTGGTGTCACCGCGAAAACTGTTCAGCTGTATTACCGAGCGTGGGCGCTGGCAGCCAACGCGAACGAATGCCAACATGCGCAACAACTTTCACCGGGCGCAGAGGACGGCGACGTCAACTTCGAAGAGGACGACGAGGAGATGCGCGAAAAGTGGTCTGAGTACTATCGGAACGCCAAGGGTTCCAAGAGCACTCAGCCCCAAGAGTCTGTTGATCAACAAGGTTCGACGCCCAACCGTAACGGTGGTCATAGAGGTCCGCTGACATCGAAGCATCGATTGAACCGCGCTGAGACGCTGATTGCGGGCATCGACCTTGCGGGCAATGATGCCCAATTACAAGACCAGATCTGCGAATTGATAGACCAGCTTCGCGAAAGCATCGAAGCTGACTCAGCCAGCGTGTCGGTGGACATGGACACGGGGTAACCCCCGGCTTCGGCCTTGGCCGCCCCGCAGAGGGTCAGATCTGACCGCGCCAGCAATCTTTGCAGCGCCACAGGACCAGGCCGCGCCGACAGCGTCGCCTTCACGGCGTTGCGAAGCGTCTAGCACAGCCTAGGTAGAACGCCAACAACTCCAGAAGCATCCGAATGCGTTGGTGCGAGCGGTGTTTCGTTCCGTCAGCTACAACCGGCCGTGGTCCGCTCAGGTGGGGCGGGTGCGGCCTAGTGCGAGCGTGCCCTCTGATCACCGGCTGACGCCCACACGAAATCGCTTGTGTCACCAAATCATAACGAATACGCACAAGTTACCGGTAACCCTAAAGTCGTGACATACTCTTCGGTGAAACGGCCTGGGTGAGCCAGTCCGCTGTGTTCAGGGGGGAGTCTCAATGAAGCTGTCAAACGGCGGCGGTGGCAGCGCCACTCCTTCGAGCCAAACCCGCTGCAAGCAACGATTCAGCCCGGACAACTACGACCTTTAGGGAAGCGACGATGCGTAGAGCAGCCCTGATTTTGACCTCCGTGCTGGTGCTCTTCATGACTGCACAAGGCGAAGCAGCGGGCATCACGAACGGCACTGCCGATAATGGCAAGCATCCTTACGTAGGGGTGGCTATCTTCGCTGTTGACGGCGGACCATTCCACTTGTGTAGCGCATCACTGCTCTCGCCCAAGCTAGTGCTGACGGCGGGCCACTGCACGATTGGAACGAGTAAAGCGTGGGTGTATTTCGATGAGATCGCGGATGGCAAAGGGACGGCCTACGAGGGTGCGCCGTTTACTTACCCCGGCTTCTGCGAAGGCAATTGCGGGCCCGGTCGCCTGAATTTTCCCGGCGACGTCGGGGTCATCGTTCTGGATGAGGATGAGCCAGCACCGGACGTGAGCACATTTGCGTCCCTGCCTACCAAGGGACTCGTGGACGATTTGCCGAACAAGGCGCGCATCGACCTTGTCGGCTACGGAGTGAATCGGCAGGTTCAGCAGCCTGGCGGGAAGTATTGGGACTGGGATGATTCGACGGTTGCGCGAAAGTTCGCGCCCACGGAGCTGGTGTCCGGCCAATTCGTGCACAGCGATGTGCAAATGCGGCTGGCACTGAATCCCGGCGGTGGCTCAGGCGGGCTGTGTTTCGGCGATTCCGGCGGCCCTAATTTGCAGGGCGGATCAGACGTCGTTCTCGCCGTGAACTCCTGGGTCAACAACTCCAACTGCGCGGGCGTCGGGTACGGCGCCCGGATCGATGATACGAACATACTGACGTGGATCATGGGGCCGCACGGACAAACTTAACTTCGGACTAGTAGTAGTAGCCCTGAGCCCCGCCGAGCTGCCGCCGACAGGTGCTCGCACTGGCGGCGGGTGAACACCGATGGGGGACAGACCTATGTCCAATCCTCCATGCGGGCGAGTTCGCCGAAACCGAGTTCGCTCAGTGTACGGATAACCTCGCTTGACGGAATGCCGATATAGAACGGGGCGGAGGATGGTCCTCCATCACCCGATGATGGCGCCTCGGCTGAATCTTCAACGACGAGCCCGATGACGCGACCATCGTCGGCGACGATCGGACCACCGCTGTTCCCCGGTCGGGCGATCGCTGAGTAGAGGAACACTTTCTTGCGCCCCGGAGATGTGTGCGCCGAAGGGTTAACCACCTCGCCCCGTTCGACCTTGACCTCGCCGAGGTGCTCGGCGGGCTCACCACCCTTCCGCGATGGACGGTGTTGTCGCCTTCGGTTGTCATCTGAACGCGGGGATACCCGAAAACCGATGTTTCGTCGGCCCAGTTCGGGTCACGGAAAGCCATGCCGAGGAGCGTGTTCAAGCCTCGTTCGCCTTCGGCTAGGGGAATCTCGATCACGGCCACATCAGCATCGTTTGCTTGATCCCTGTCGATGTCCTCTGGGTCTTCCTTTATGAAATGAAGGTTCGCCTTGTCTACCGTGAAAACACCTGCTGGTTCGTACGTTTCGGTGACAACCGGCTCACGCTCCGGCATGTGAATCTGGATGTCACTTTCCATTTTTTTGACGACGTGGCGGTTGGTGACGACGTGCGAGCGGTCGAGTACTAGGCCGCTCCCCGAACTGTGGTCCCCGTTTTGATCCTTGGCGGTGATGAGGGCGGTGACGGCGTTGTAGCAGGGGATGGTCACTTCGGCGCCGAACACCTCAGC
This sequence comes from uncultured Actinomycetota bacterium, assembly GCA_963799495.1. Classification (GTDB taxonomy): domain Bacteria; phylum Actinomycetota; class Actinomycetes; order Mycobacteriales; family Mycobacteriaceae; genus Mycobacterium. The sequence continues at coordinate 21,574 of CAWCXH010000006.1, read as the reverse complement.
TAGGTACAAGCTCCCCGACATCTGCGATCGGTCCCCACTGTTCGACCAGAAGATCTGTCCCATCATCGCGAGGGCGTATTGATAGCCGCCGCTGAGGAGAAGGCCCACTCGTTCCATCGCCAGCAACACGCGCATGACCTCCCGCACATTGACCTTCACGCCGATCGTGTCGATCCACTTCATGAAGTCCTGCGCGCACCAGGGCGCACCGTTGCTAGCCTCCTGGGGCTTACCGATCATCGCCGCGATCTCGGGGTCGCGCACCACGGAGAAGAACTTGCCCGCGAGGTGCGCGAGGAGGATGCGCCGTTCCGTTCTTGGGCCGGGGGCGTTGATCACCTCCACCATCGACGGGATCGAGGGGCTGTTGTTCTCAGCATCGGCCATGACCACGACGCTATTGTCACGACCGCGCGATTGCTAGCCGCGACATACCGGTTGGGCGTTCGCCGCTTAGTGAACTTGTGTGTGGAACGCCGGCGCAAAGACGCGCCGACAATGTGGACCGTAGACCCGGTTGGCTACGGCGGGGTGGCGGGCGTGTGCGCGCGTTCGTCCAGCAATACGTAGATCGGTTCGGTGCCGGGGCTGGGCCGCCCATGTCGCGGACCGTCCGGCGCACCGGGGCGATCAGCCTTAGTTCGGCGTCGATGATCTCGCGATCGCGCATAGAGTCGGGCATAAGGACGAACTAGGTCAGCCGACGATCCGCTCATACATCTCCCGCAGGTGGCGAATGTTGACGGCGATCCCTTGCGGCAGGATGTACCGAATTTCTTCTAAGAGTTCGTTTTTTTCGTCAAGAACAGTATGCACTTGGACAGGCAGAGCGTCATAGGCAACGTTGGCAACGATCACGCCCACAACCTTGTAGCCACCATCGGTGGTTAGGACTGGCGCACCGCTAGCGCCGCGAAGTGCTGGAAAGGAAAGCTCTAACGCGTCGTTGCCCGCTGGGCCAAGCAAGTCGCTTCGATCGATTATGCGAGTGAGGTTGCCTATGCGGCACGCGGGGGACAGGAGAGTCTTGCCCTCTTCCTCGACGGTGGTTCCGTATTCAAACGTCATAACGAACTCGTTTAAGCCGATCTCAGGATCGAATGCGAAATGCAAGGGACGGGCTGGGCGGTAGTCCTGCACGCGGAGAAGCGCCAAGTCGTGAGGGCGATCCTGCGCGGCTATCTCGACTCGAGGGAGCGCAGAATCATCGCGTAGCTTGCGCCAAATGCCAACAAGCCGTTGACCTTCGTGCGTAACGGGTCGTGCCTGCAGATGCGGCATCGGGGGTTCAAGATGAAACCCGTTGCGCGGGCCAGCTCTCTTGACCCGACGAGCTCGTCCACAAGGTGGGTGCCACCTGGGACAGGGTTCATGATTCTTACTCCTCCGTCCTCGTCGGCCACGGTCGGCCTGGCATTCGTTTCCCAGAACATGGTCATCTGCGGTACTTCGCGGTACTTGCGTATGTGACGGGGCATGCCCGCACGAGCCGCCGGCGCGGGACGAGCGAAGCGTTGCGGTGTGTGTTCTTCGAATGCGGTTCCCAGTGGTTCCCTCCAGTTCCCGGAACCTGTTGGAACTTGGTTCCCCGGTTGCCTGGTATAGGAAACCGGGAACCAGGAACCACTCACACTGAGCGTGAGGCGTTCCCGAGGTTGACGTACCGATCCGACAACGGGTTGGTGGCGGCCTTCGCGGTGATCTCGCTGCACTGGCCGGTCGCGTGGTGGTGAGGCCAGCGATCGGGGTCAGACGCTGACCAGCGCCCCGCCCCGTTTCGGGGTCAGCAGGAACGCCAGCAGGTAGAGCAACCCGACGACGATAAGCAGGTTGCGATAGCCGGTCACCAGAGCGCCGTACTCCAGGCAGCCCCCGAGGATGGCGCCGAGTGTTTTCGGCCTTGTCCTGCAGGTGTGCGGAGATGACACGGACGATGGTTTGGCGGACCTCGCGGTCGTTCTGCCGGAAGCGGTAGGTGTCCTCAATGCTCTTTACCTGCGGACCTGTGCGCCGCGTGTGGTCGGTCAGGTGGCTGCTGCCGTGCTCGGGGTCGTAAGGGAGACGGAGGTAACCGCAGAGCACGTCGATGCATTGTTGCCGGCGGCCGGGGTCCGAACTCTCATCGGCCACGCCGGCCATGGCGTAGACACCGGCGATGCGCACCGCCACGTCCTGGTCCCCGAGTTGGGCAGCAGCGGCACCGAAGCGTTCCACGAAGCGGCCTTGTTCGGCGTCGCGTTGCCGCCGGTATGCCACCACGAGGGCGACGGCGCCGCCGATCCCGGCAACCCCGGCCAGCGCCGTCCGAGTGACCTCGATTCGGGGCGTCTCCTCGACCTTCAAACCGGCGAACTCCCCGATGGCCCAGTTGAATAACACAGCCAGGCCGACGCCGACACCCACCGCCAGCAGGATGGCCGTCAACAGCGATGTGCGTGAAAGACGCCGTACGGTCGCTACCCGCAACCGACTGATCGCTGTTGGGTAGAGCAACCGGACGGCAGCCAGAACGACAACCATCCCCAACACGACAACTGCCGCGACCCGGATAGCGGCATCGAGATGCAGCCAGGCCGGCCAACCGAAGTTGTCCAGTAACCAGTCCGACAGCCAGAAGCCCAGCCAGCCCCCAGAGATGGCTGCAATAACGATGAGAGGTATTGACACTCGGCGCGGCAGCCGCCTGCGCAGCGGGTCGATGAATGCCGGCACAGCGTTGAGCGTATGAGACTGCTGCCGGAACTCGCTCGACAGAAACACAGCGTCACTCGGTTTGGAAGTGGGCCAGCGGGTACACGGGTCCGTCCCGCAAGGGGCCTGCCCAATCCGCACGTCGCTCCCAAGCGAATCCCCCCGTTGGTTTGTGCTGCGCGCTCCGTGCAGCCGATTCGCTTAGAGGAGCGAGCAATGCCGTCATTTCGTGAACAGAGATTGAAAGAGCGCATCGAGGAGGTCCGGCCCAACTGCAAAAGGCCCGCGAGATCGCCGAGTTGGCCGAGTCCGAGGGTCGGGCCATGACCGCCGAGGAGCAGAAGACCTACGACGAGGCCGTCTCAAAGGCCCGCGAGGTCGCCGATGCGGTCAAGCAGCATCGCCACGATGAGTCCGTCTTCGCGTTTGCGCCGGAACTCAGCGACAACGTCATCGGTCCCATGGACGGCGGTGACTTGTCCTCGTCGGGCTCTGGGAGCAAGTCGCGCCGACTTTCCTTCAAGGGCATGAGCGTCAAAATCGCCACCCAGATGCTGGGACCGGACGGCACCAAGGCATTGGCCTCCCTCTGGTGCCACCGAGGTCGGGCAGGAGTTCGTCGCAGACCCTGTCGCCTTGGGCCAGGTCGCGCAGTCGCGCAGTCGCTCCTGGACGTGCTCCCAACCAAGCAGCACACCAGCGCCGAGTATGCGTATTTGGCCCAGCCCACAAGAATGAACGCAGCGGGCTGTCGTGGGAGTACGACCTGCTGAATCAGTGGAATTAGGGACGAGGCACGGGGCCAACCAACCGTAGTTTGGATAGCTTAGATGGATAGACAGGCCGCTCTACCCCCGCCGGGCCGTCCTTCTCTCCGACAGCAGCCAGGAAATCGTAGATGCCCGCCACGCTGATGTTGCCCGAGTGGCCTGGGGAGTCGCTGATGTAGCCGTCACGGGCCGCTGCGCGGGTGGTGTAGCCGTAGACGCGGGTGCTATGCGCGTTGACCAGCTGACCGGCCTTGTGACCCTTCCGGCGCAGCCAGCGGTTGAGCACGTCGGCTACTTCCTGCGGGTCCTTCCACGGGCCGATCGGGGTGGGGGTGCCGCCGAATCCGACGGTGGTGTACCAGATGATCACTTCGTTGTCTCCAGTCTTGTCGCGGTCTCCAGTCTTGTCGCGGCCCTCTTGGCCTCGCTGAGGCAGGCGTACCAGTCTCCAGTGTGGGCGCTGCGCGGCCGCAGCACGCGTCCGGGGCCGCTCAGGTCTACCGGTGTGTGGCCCAGTGGCAGTACAGCGTGGCCGCGACCCGAGCCCGAGCCGCCCGTTGCTCGGCGGGCGCGGCGACCCTGGCGATGATCTGTTCCTCGTCATGCGACTCGGCCAACACAGTCCGCCATCTCCTCTCCACCTGTCCTACCCCATATCGATCAGGTGGTCGCCCGTGGGGCCGCACAAGGAAACAGAATCTAATCCGCGTGCTCGACCAAACACCAACGGCGGCAACAATGAAGGACCCGCACCCGACCCTAGCACCCGGCTAAGCCACGGCCTTCCGGTTCGGCGTCGATCTCGTCGGCGTCTCCGGCGTCAATCGCCAAACGGTGGCCGGTTGGTCCCGCATCCACCGAACTTCACTCGTGAGGCACCCACAACCACCGGACTGGCTTTCTGATGGGGCACGGGCTGAATGGGGCCGCATTACGCCGGGTCCGGAGGCGCTCGACATCCTCAAGGCCGAGGACCGCGCGATGCTCACGGTCTACGTCGAGACCTGGGCGACCTACGTCGCGGCCATAGCGCGCATTCGCACCGACGGGCTGACGATGACCAACCCGGACTCTGGCCACACCAGCGCGCACCCGTGTGTGTCGGTGGCCAGTTGCGGGCCTTCGCCAATGAGTTCGGTCTCTCCCGGTCGCCGAGCGCAAGTTGGGCAGCATCACGCCGCCGGACGACGAGAGCGAGAACCCGTACGGGGCGGCTGAGGCCATCGAAACCACACGACACAACCCAACAGCGCACCCAAGATGTCAATCGGACGAAGCCGTGGCGCCGGCGCGGTGAAAGCCGTGACCTGCGATGTCACCACCAAAGGCCCTGCAGCACAGGTGTAGTCACATCTCGACAACTGTAATTTGTCACTTGGTGCGGGCGTACCAAAGAGGCACCCCAGTTACGACTAGGCGTTACACCTAGGCATGACGCTCGCCACCAGGAGAACCTGTGAGGGGCCGCACTGCGGGTTCTCGTTCCACGCCACCCGCAGTGATGCCCGATACTGCTCACCAGGCTGCCGACAGCGGGCCTACCGGCAGCGGGTGGCCGACCCCCCCTGGCCGAGATCAAGGCCCTAGCCGTGACACCCCCTCCGTTACGGATAAATCGCCTGTCACGGCTGTCACGCGTCCGGTTCCGGTCGCTGACGACCGCTGGTCCGAAGATCGGTTCTGGACCGAGCACGGCAGGGCCGTGCGGAGCGACTACGAACACCTCGACCACTACGTGCTCGGTGTCGCCAGCATCGCCGAGCGAGTGTCGGGCAACGGCGAGGCCCATGCCTACGACGTGGACGAGCCGCTACCCGCCGAGTTGCCCAACGACATCACCCCCGAGGACGCCGAGCACCTGGCCTCCTGGCTGGAACCTGCCCTCGACCGCGCCGGCGAAGTGCTGGGCCTGCTGGTGCGCCGCAGCCATGAGGACCCTGTCGAGTTCCAGGACTAGCCGGCCACCCCGCTGTGCGAACCTAAATCGGCCGAGGTCGTGACGCCGGCACAGTAAAGCCCTGACCTGCGGCGTCACCCCAAATGCCCTGTGGCGCAACTCTAGTCAAGTGTCCCCAGGGATCAATTTCTTCGTACTTAATGACAGTTTCTCTGTGGCAACTCGATAGCGTCCTACACCCCGTTATCCCCCCAGCGCCTTCCTGAACTCCTTGTACATCCGGGTTCTCCAGTAGGCCACTCTCCCGGCAAGATCGTAGTGACGCTGGAAGTGGACCCACAGGGAGTCGTAGGTGATCCGGTCCCTCTTATCACGACCCTCGTTGAGGGGCTCCAGGGTGCGCAGGATCTCGGTGAGAGTGATCCGGTGTGTCTTGCCACCCTCCCGAATGACCGGGACACCGCGCCAGTCCAGCAGCTCATTGACGAGGATGCGCACAGCCTCATCACGACAGATCCGACAGCGTGGCTCCCTGCGCTCGAAGTCGACCCTCACGGGTTCAGCCGCCCTAGTCATCGTGCTCATCAGAAAGTGGTTGTAGCCCAGCGGCTTCACGCAAAATGTTCGGCGCACGCAGAGGATCGTCGGTGGGCAGGGCGTGATACTGCAGTCCCTCGGCGTGATCAGGAGTCACAGCCCTCACGATAATGCTCTGGACCGACGAGACCGGCGGGCATGGATGAACCGCAAAGGCGACGATCGGTTCGCCAATCGGGGATTAGGCGCTAGGAGGCTGCGTGGGCGTCGGACAGCTCAGCCCAAACGTGATCTGGACATCGCTCGATCCGATTGCCCTGTGCCACATTTAGGCCAACGTCGCCGCGTACCTCAGGGTCAACGTCCCAGCCGACTGGATGCGTGACTTCCGCTCCCCGGTCGTTCTCTAACCGCCAGGCGTCACCCAAGATTCGACCCTTTGGCGTGACCATCGTCGTCTTCTCGATGAGGCATGCATTGGATTGATGCGCTAAGGGTGCCGTCTACTTCCCACTCGGTCAGTGCGCCGACATGGACGAACCCGATCCCTTCGAGCAAGTGCGCCAGACTTGAACAACCCCTGTCCTTTCGGGCAAGTGCGCCAGACTTGAACGACCCCGGTCTCTTCGAGCAAGTGGGCCACGTTGCTCCGGACGTGCCGCTGCCCTGAATCCCCCCGCACACGGGCCAAGGCTTCGTTCCCCTGATGTCGTCCTAAAGGGCAAAGTACAGCCCATCGGTCCACACCTCCGCGAGGTCAGGCACCGCCTTGAAGTCCGAAACGTAGTAGTCGCACGGGGTTTGGCTGCGGCGCTCTCGGGCTCAGCTCCCTCGGCGACTCTGACAGCTTCACTGACGCGCAGGCTGCTGTAGCAGCCATCGAGCGTCTTTCGCGCCATCGACCTGTCAACCGCTTCACCACCGCACCCAAGAGCTAGACGGAGGAAACGACTCCGTCCGGCAACGGGCCGCCAACTACAGGCCCCACGGAGGGTGTTGATGAACCCGACCGGTGATCTGATCAGCCGCAGGCAGCTCCTGGAAGAGCTTGAAATCTCAGACAGCAGCGAATGGAGGAAGCGTAAGGAGGGAGGCCACGAGTGGCCTCCGCACCTCTGCATCGGCAGGAAAATTTATTACCGCCGGTCCGCCGTCGACGACTGGCTGCGTCGGCAGGAAGCGCTCTGCCAGCCCGCCGACCACGCGACGATCGCGGCGATCTGCCGCTGTGCCAAGGAGATCGCCGACAGCGGTGGTCCGCTGAATCCGCCGGCAGAGCCTCCTCGTGAAGTACTTCTTCGCGCGCCCGGCGGAGGTGGCCGGAAATGAGCGAGGTAGTAACCCGCCCCGCTGCCAACGGGACGGATCACCAGACGATCTGCGGAACCGATGACGAGCCTACGGCACGAGCGTGCATCAAGTGCGGAGAAGCCAAGCCGCTCAGCGAGTTCGCCAAGGATCGGTGGAAGCGCCACGGGCGGCGCGGCGTGTGTGCGGTGTGCAGGACGAACTACGACCGCGAGCGGGACTACCGCCGGCGCGCCCGCAGGTACGGCCACCGTCCCGTCGTCGAGTCCTTCACCACCAAGCAGCTCATCGAACGCCACGGCGACAGGTGTTTCCACTGCGGGACCGCCGACTTCGAGTGCATGGACCACCTCCTGTGTATACGGGTGGGTGGCCACCACACGCTCGACAACGCCGTCCCGTCCTGCCGCGAATGCAACCAGCGCAAGCGGGTGGCCATCGATGCGCCACTCATCAGGGCCTACCTGAAACGCCTTACCGGCGAGGCGGCGGCATGATGGGCGGCTTGCGCTCGGGTCCGGGGCCTGACCGTCGGCCCAATCGCGCCCTGCCGGAGTGGGCCATCGACAAGCTGGTGTCCGGGTTGCGCGAAGACCAGGACACCGATCCCCGCAAGGTCTGGGGGCAGTGCGTCAGCATCGCCATGAGTGCCTACCGGCGGGGCTGGACCCGCAACGAGTTCATCGACGAGGTGACCAAGTGCGAGAAGAAGAAGGACGCACGCGGCAGGAAGCGATGGACGGAGCATCTCCTGTGGGTGCAGCTCCGCAGCTACAACAGCTCAGACAAAGCTGCCTTCAACGCACTAGACAAGGCCTGGGAGGCCGCCGTCGAGAACCTGAACGGCGTAGGGATGCGCACCAAGGAAGAGATCCACGACGACGCCGTCGAGCGGGCCTTCCTGTGGGCCGACCGCATCACCGACGGCGTCGATGGCCTGACCGAAACCGCGGCCGCTGTCATGAGCTACGTCATCTCGGAGACCGAACGCAGGGGCATGATGCGGGTCACCTGCCCCGCCCGCGCAGTCGCCGAATACGCCAAGGTGTCCGCGATGACCGCGTCCCGCACGCTGGCCGCCCTTACCGAGAAGGGCCTCCTGATCCGGTACTCCCCAGGACGGTCAGGCAAGGTCGGCAACCGCACGGCAGCCATCTACGGACTGGTCGACCCGACACCTGCCAACACCGTCGCACCTGCTTCCCGGTGTCTTCACCGTCTCCGTCCTCCGCGTGCCAATCCCCGTCTCCCGGCCACTGATACATAGGCATTGGGTCATTTCCCTATGTACCAGTGCAACAAGTGCATAGCACCGCCCCTGTTTGCTGGGCTGACCACACTGACCGGCCAGTCCGCAGTCAGTCCGCAGTAGAGCTAGCGGCAGCTTTTCGTAACCGTCAGCAGCCAACCGTCTGACCTGCGGATTCGTTGTGCCACCAACACAGCTTGATCCACCAAACGTCAAGAAGGACGGACTGTAAATCCGTCGGCTTACGCCTACGCAGGTTCGAATCCTGCACCTGCCACCCAGGTCAGAGGCTGTCCGCCCTCCGGCAATGTGTTCGAATCAACGTGAGTTGTCACCATTTGTCACAACTCGCGCAAAACTCTGCGCCGCTGTGCTCAACGCTTCGGGCTGCGAGTGCACGTAGGTGGCCATCGTGAAGGCCTTTTGACGCGTGCCCGAGCCACGCAGAGATGACCGCGATAGGCACGTCCTGCAGATGCATAAGCGTCCCGCACAAGCTCGTTCTCGTCAACGCCGGAGAGCATCAACGACCTACGGATACCGCCGGGCAACCGCTTGGAGAAGCTGGCCGGCAGCCGAGGCCAGTACGGCATCCGCGTGAATGAGCAGTGGCGCATCCGCTTCACCTGGAGTCCCAGCGGCGCCGGCAACGTCGAACTGGTCGATTGTCACTAGAAAGAATCTGATGGCTGACTTCGCCCCCACTCACCCCGGCGAGATCCTGTTGACCGAGTTCCTCGAGCCGATGGGGATTTCGCAGTACCGGATCGCCAAGGCGATCGATGTACCGCCGCGGCGCATCAACGAAATCGTCCATGGCAAGCGGGGAATCTCCGCCGACACCGCGCTGCGGCTCTCGCGCGCGCTCGGACTGAGTGACATGTTCTTCATCAACATGCAGGCCCACTACGACGCCGACCTCGCCCGCGAACACCTCGCGAGCGAATTAGCCACGATCGAACGCATCGCCTGAAACTCGACATCTCACGAGCACACGCCGGAAGACTCATTGGACCGAAGGTCTTCAAATCGGCGGTAGAGGAGCGAGGGTGGGCCGAGGTGTCCCAATCTGAGGTGCGTTTACCCTGGCCGTGTGAGCAGCCAGCGAGTCCCCGGCGGGGTGGTGCACAAGTTGCCGATGGACCTGCGCGAGGCGCTGATCGCCAACACCACGGCACTTGCTGCATGGAAGGACATCACGCCCTTGGCGCGCAACGAGTTCATCTGCTGGGTCGAGGATGCCAAGCAGGAAACGACCCGAAAGCGCCGTATTCGCCGGACCAAGGAGGAGCTGGAAGAAGGCCAGCGCAGGCCCTGCTGCTGGCCGGGGTGCAAGCACCGCGAGCGCGCTGGCCGATAGCGCCCGCCGCATGAGCTTGGTCTGGCCCCTTTATTTATGCGCATCAATCACTCCGCACCCAATTCACTTCACCCGACATCGGCGGCCTGTCCGTTGTGACGGCGCGCTAGGCGTAGTGGCGGCCGTGATAACACTCGCAACACACATGATCGGTCGGCCAAACCCGTCTCACTGTCAGTGCCGCCGAAGCCCACGCCGCCGTCCGTGACGCGTGGGCACGCACTAGAACCACCAGGTCCAACACCTAGTCGCCATCTTCTAACTCGTTAAATCTCAACCGATCTCATCTAGAATCACCACATCTCACTCCATCTCAAATCCCACACCAGTCCACCGATTCCACTGTGCCTTATGCAGATATGGCTATTTATCGATTCCAACTCACCCGAATTTCTGCACGGCACATTTGCACAGGGTGCGAGAATGGTTGTGGCACAGCACGTGCCACAAGGCGCCGCCCGGTCGAAGTGGGTGAATCAATGTTGACGATCGCGAAGCCGAAGCGGTGGTCGATCAACTATTACATCGAGACCGCCCAGGCCGCCGAGCACGCCACCAAGACCCTCGTCCGGGCGGGTGGCGGGTTGGGCGAGTACTACTCCGAGCGCGAGACCCGCACGCCGGTGTGGCTGTGCGCCGGCGACACCCACACCACCGCAGCATTGGTCGGGCTCAGCAATGCGCATCGCGCGGGCGGTGACGCCGCCGCGCCGCTCGTGGAGCGCTGGCTGGACGCGCCGACCGTGACCGCTGCGCGGGGACATCGGACCGGGGTCGGGGACCTGATCATCACCCGGCGCAACGACCCCGCCATCGGCGTCTTCGATCCCGCCGATAGCGACACGTCGGTTGATCCGGTGCGCAACGGCAACCGCTGGCGCGTCTACGCCGTCGATCCGGAGGGCCACCGCGTCGCCGCCCGCCGCCTGGATGACGGCGCCGCGGCGGCCTTCTCCGGCGAGTACCTGCGCGAATACCTCACCCACGGCTACGCGGTCACCGTGCACGCCGCCCAAGGCGTCACCGCCGACGCCACCCACGCCGTGCTCGGCGAAAACAGCTCCCGCTCAATGCTCTACGTCGCCATGACCCGCGGGCGCGACGCCAACACCGCCTACCTCTACGAGCGCATGGCCGAGCAGGAATACGGACCCGACCAGCGTGACGGCGTGCACGTCATGCAGCGCTGCATCAGCCCCCACGCCGGCCAACTCGTACGCGCCATCCTCGCAAACCGCGACGACCAACCGATCACGGCACACGACATCGCCGCGCGCACCCCGCGCAGCGCCCTGCCCGAACGGGTCCGGCACTTGGTCGATCGGCGGGCGACGTCAGTCCGTCGCCGACGAGTGTCCTACGACAGGTGGCAAGCGAAAGCGCAGACCGTCGCCCAATCGTTGGATAAGGCCCGCGAGCGAGACACCAGCGAGCGCCGCACCCTCGATTACGGGCTCGACCTGTAGTACTGCGGGGTGCCGCCAATCTTGAACAAGATCAACACGTGTGAGCAGTTTCTTTACTGATATCAAGGTTGCCGCGCTGTCGGTGGCGCTCACTGTCGCACGGCCGGGCGCCGCCAACCGGATCGGGCCACCCGCGATCGGGCGGCGAACCGGCTGATCGAAGACTGACGAATCCTGGCGCTAAACCATTCCATGAGAGGCACGACCTGAGTAGCGTGATCGAGATCACAGTTCGGGCCGCAGTCTGAACCCTTCTCAATGATCAGAGGTACCGAGCATGACGACTACCGAGCACGCCGATCAACCCCCCGAAGCGTCAGCGGCGACGGCGAAACCGAGTTTGGTGTTTCCGAAGATGTGGGTGCTATTTGGTGTCCTCATCTGCTGTTTCACCGTATGGGGTGTAGCAGCCGACCTCACCACTCCGATGGTGGCGGGCTTCAAGCGCATCTTCGAAATGAGTACGTTTCAGGCCTCGCTGGTGCAGTTGGCGTACTTCGGCGCGTACTTCTTGCTGGCGATTCCAGCCGCGTTCATCAATCAGCGGTTTGGATACAAGGCTGGTCTTCTCACGGGCCTCTTGCTGGCCGCGGCGGGGGCGTTTGCGTTCTATCCGGCGAGCAAGATCATGACGTACGAAGCGTTCCTCGTTGCATTGTTTGCGATAGCCGCTGGCTGCTCGATACTTGAGACTTCTGCAAACCCGTACGTCCTGTCGCTGGGTCCCGAAGAGACCGCGACACGGCGGCTCAACTTCGCGCAAGCGTTCAACCCGGTGGGCACCAACATCGGTGTGCTGCTGGCAGCCACCCTCATCCTGCCCAAGTTGGACGAGCCGGTGAACGTGGCCAATCTGACCCCCGCGGAGGAGCATACGATCCGCGCCGGTCAACTGGGTGCGGTGATGGGCCCATATATCGGTCTCGGATTTGTCTTGATTGCAATTGCGCTGGTATTTGCGATCCAGAAGTCCCCGACGATCGTCGAGGAATACCCGTCGGGTGACCTCGAAGGGCAGCGGCCATTGAAGATCCTGTTATCGAACAAGCACTACGTGTTCGGAGTGGTAGCCCAGTTTTTCAATGTGGCGGCCCAGGTGTGCACATGGACATTCATCATCCAGTACTCACAACAGGCGCTGGGCGGATCGCTACAGTTGGGCGGCTTCCTCCTACAAATCAGCCTGATCGTGTTTCTCATTTCGCGGTTCATCATGACCTGGGTGATCGGGCGGGTCCGCGCGACGGCGGTGCTGGCAGTTCTCGGCGCACTGGCGGTCATCCTCTGCATTTTTGCGATGTTTTCACCCAACATGGCCGGCGTGGTGGCCCTCGTCGCGGTGTCGTTCTGCTTGTCGCTGATGTTTCCCACGATTTACGGTGTCGCTCTGCAGGGGCTCGGTCCTGCAACGAAATTCGGCGCCGCCGGACTGGTGATGGCCATTGTCGGTGGGGCGATCATGCCCCTGATCCAGGGCCGCCTCCTCGACGCGACCAGTCCGGCGATCTCGTTCATCGTCCCCGCCGTCTGCTTCGCCGTCGTCGCCGCCTTTGCCGTCTTTGATCTCAGGGCCGCACCCCGCACGGTGGGAGAACGAGCATGAATCGCTGCTGGATCATCACGCTGGCATTGATCGTCGCGGCATGCGGCGGCGGACAGAAAGCGAACTTCTCCGAACCGACCGACCGGCTCGAGGTGGTTTCGTGGTGGGTGTCGCCCTCCGAGCATCCGGCGTTCGAGGTGTTGTTGAACGCCTTCAAGGCGGCGAATCCGAACGTTGAAGTGATCGATGGAGCGATCGCCGGGGGTGGCGGCAGCAATGTGCAGGTGGCGCTCGCTGCCCGGCTGCGGGCCGGCGATCCTCCCGATGTGTGGCAGACCTTCCTGGGCAGTTCGCTTCGCGGGTGGGTCGACGCCGGCCGCATCACTGATGTGTCCGCCGTGTACGAACGCACCGGCTTGGATCGCACCATGCCGCCGACGTTGCTCGACGCGGCGACCTATCGGGTCAAGGCGTGGGGGGTGCCGACAGGCTCACATCGCGGAAATGTGCTGTGGTTCAACCAGCGGGTGCTGCGTGAGGCCGGTGTGGCGGCTCCCGGGCCCGGCTACACCCCGGAGGCGTTCGGCAACGACTTGGCCAACGTGGCGGCAAGCGGTCGAGCGCCACTGTGTCTGGGCGGCAAGGACAGGTTCACCGCGACGGAGCTGTTCGAGAACACTCTGCTGGGGGTGATCGGCCCGGACGGATGGACCAGGATTCAAGACGACGAGTTCGACTGGAGGGGATCACAACTCAGAGAGGCATTGACGAGGTTTGGGCAGGTCGTCTCTCAAGCTGATCCGAATGCTGGCGGGCTCACCTGGGATCAGGCAGCCAAGAAATTGGCGACCGGAGAATGTGCATTCCTGTCGATGAACGATTCGGTCTATGGGGAGCTCGTGGCGAACCGTGTCGCCGAAGGTAAGGACTTCGGGTATGTGCCGTATCCCGGAACCGCCGGCGCGTATCTGGCGATTGTGGACACCTTCGTGGTATCGGCTGATGCCACCGACGGGGTGAATTCGATCAAGTTTCTTGACACCATCGCTGACCCCACGACGTCACTGGAGTTCAACAAGGTCAAGGGTTCTGTGCCGATCCGAGACGACGTCGACGTGTCGTCGCTACCCGCCTACCAGCGCCAAGCGTCCGAATCCTTGTGGCACGACAAGGTATTGCTGTCGATCACGCACGGTGAACTCATGCCCTCCGAATTCCAGGAGGCCATCTATGACGCGGTGGCCACCTTCGTTCAGAGCAAGAACTCGGATGCGTTCATCGATATCTTGCAGAACTCGATCCAGGTGCCCGTCGCCGGACGATGACCCGCGGCGAAAGGCCGCCACCGGAAGGGATGGCTCATGAGCGACCGCGACCAAGCCACCCAGGACAAACCCCTGTTCCTGGTGGTCACCATCAAGCCTCGGCTCGACCGGCTCGCCGAAGCTGAGGCGCAGCTGCAGTCGATGCGCCAGAACACCCTCAACGAACCGGGCTGCGTGTTCATGCACCTCCTGCAGCCCCAAGACGACCCGGACTCGTGGGTGATGCTGGAGATGTTCCGCTCGCGCGCCGCGTGGGACGAGCACATGCGCCAGCCGTATAACACCGAGGGCAACAAGATTCTCGAGGATCTCCTACGCGAGCCCTCCGACCTTCGCCTGCTCGACGAGAAATAGGGATCGCGAAGCGAACGACCGCGTTTTCAGCAGAGATGATCTGGAGCCGATGACAGAGTCGAGCTGACAGCACCTGCCACCCAGGTCAGTGCGGTGTTCCTGCTCTTGCACCGATCTCAGCGCAGAAACGCATCATGCCAGATGCGTTTCTGCAGACGTATAGGTGAGGTCATCGCCGAATCGCGTCAGCTTGCCGTGGCGTTCAGTATCGCCTGCAGCGTCGCTCTCGCGCCGTGCTCGGCCAGAGCCGTGCGGTAGCCCTCGAAGCTGGCGACGAAGTCCGCGTGCCCGGCGATACCGCTCGCTCGCAGTGGCTCGATCCGCAGCGCCTCGGCCGGATCGCCCGATACCAGTTGCCGACGCGCTTCATCGTCCAGGCGCGGCTCGACCACCTTGAAGGTCTTGCCGTCGTCGTCCTGGCCCTCCAACACACGGCTCCAGGCGGCAAGGGTGAAGGCGGGGATGCGGTGGTCTACGCCTCGCGCGAGCATCTCCTGGAGCGTGGTGGTGAAAAACACCGGCACCTTGGACGCGCTGTCCGAGGCGATGCGCGTCAGCTGGTCGTGCATCGCCTCGTTGGAGAAGCGTTCGAGCACGGTGTTCTTGTAGTCCACGAGGTTGACGTCCCGCGGCGCCTCGAGCAGCGGCAGCACGATCTTGTCGAGGAAGCGTTCCAGCAGTACCGGCACCTGCGGGTCGCGCATCGCCTCGGCCACCTCGTGGTAGCCCAGCAACAGCGCCGGATATGTCAGGGTGAGGTGGCCGGCGTTGAGCACGCGTACCTTCACCTGCTCCCACAGCTTCACTTCGTCGCTGAGTTGCACGCCGACGTCTTCGAGCGCGGGGCGGCCGTCGACGAAGCGGTCCTCGATCACCCACTGGGTGAAGTCCTCGGCCACCAGCGGGATGCGGTCGTCCAGGCCGCTGGCCGCGTTGAGGCGCGCGGCGTCATCCGCAGACACCGACGGCGTGATGCGGTCGACCAGCGAGTTGGGAAAGGCGACGCTGGCTTCGATCCACGCGCCGAGTTCCGGGTCGCGCGCGCTGGCGAAGCCGACGAAGGCAGTGCGCGCCACTTCGCCGTTGTGTCGCAGGTTGTCGCACGACACCACGGTGAACGGCTTGATGCCTGCCGCGTGTCGCCGCGCCAAGGCCTCGGTGACGAAGCCGAACACCGTGCGCGGCGTCCCGGTGCCGGTAAGGTCGTCGGCCACGTCCGGGTTGTCGGTGACGAAAGCGTTCGATTGCGGATCGACGTGATAGCCGCCCTCGGTGATGGTCAGCGTCACGATGCGCAGGTCCGGGCTGGTCAACAGCGCGAACACCTCGTCCGGCTGCTCCGGCGCGAGCAGGTAGTCAAGCTGGGCCCCGATCACGCGCACGACGGGTTCGCCCTTCGGTGGCGCAATGGTCAGCGAATACAGGCAATCCTGTTCGAGGAACTGCGCGGCCTTCTGCCGGCCCCGCTCGCCGCCGAACATGCCGATGCCGACGATGCCCCAATCCTCCTGGCCGGGCAGGGCGAGACAGCGGTCGATGTAGAAGGCCTGATGCGCGCGATGGAAGTTGCCCACGCCGAAATGCGCGATTCCGCGCTTGAGCCGACTGCGATCGTAGGGCGGTGCCGCCACCTTGCGCGGCAACTGCGACAGCGTGCGGGCGTTGAGTTCGGTCATGCTCGACTCTCCTTAACCAGAAGGCCAACCCTTGAAGATATCCCGAATCGTCGTAACGGTTCCCGCAAACCCGCTTCGCGCTGCACGGTGCTGGCGCAACTGTCAATCTGAGCCGACGTGCCGTCAGGCTCTGCAGGCGACACGCCCGTCCGCAGCCAGTCCACACAAGCTCACACGACGGCCAATAGCGACAAATCGTGTCAGTCAGTCAGTCCTGTTTTGGAAGCCACAGAGAACGTACAGCGGTGGGCTCATCCAGTACTTAACGTGACGGTGTAAGCACGATGAAGGGGCCCTCATCAGGCGAGCGGATAAGCAAGCGCGGCTGGAGCGGTTCATCGCGGACGGCGACCACCGCAGTCTGCTGTTGCGCGGCGACACGGGCGTCGGCAAGTCGACGCTAATTCAGCGCGTATCGGTCAAGGCCGCCGCGAAGGGTTGGCGAGTGCTGCTGTCAACCGCCGTCGAGGCGGAGGCGTCGGTGATCGAACGCGGCGAGCGTCCCCAGGCCCACCGGGCGATTCCTGGCCGTCGTGACCGAGCATGGCCAAAGTATGGCGGCAATTCACCCAACCGCCGGACACCGACATATGGCTGGGGAGCAGAATCGGTAACCATGGCTGCCCACCCACGCGCCGGGCAACGGGCGCAACCCGAAGACCTTATCGATGTCGCGCATGTGGTGACGGCGTACTACACCAAACAGCCCGACCCCGACGACGTCGCCCAGCAGGTGGCGTTCGGCACGTCCGGGCACCGCGGGTCGAGCCTGGACGCGGCGTTCAACGAAGCGCATATCCTGGCCACCACGCAGGCCATCGTCGAGTACCGGGCCGCACAGGGCACCACCGGGCCGCTGTTCATCGGCCGCGACACCCATGCGCTGTCCGAGCCGGCGTGGGCGTCGGCGCTGGAGGTGCTGGCGGCCAACGACGTTGTGGCGATGATCGATTCGGCCGACCGCTACACCCCGACTCCCGCGGTCAGCCACGCCATCCTGACGTTCAACCGCGGCCGCGACAATGACCTGGCCGACGGCATCGTGGTCACTCCGTCGCACAACCCCCCGCGCGACGGTGGGTTCAAATACAACCCGCCTAACGGTGGACCCGCCGACACCGACGCCACCAGCGTGATCGCCAAACGCGCCAACGAGATCCTGCGCGACGGGCTGAAGGCGGTGAAACGGGTGCCGCTTGGCCCGGGCGTTGCCGACCGCGCAGCGCTACGACTACATGGACGCCTACGTCGACGACCTGCCGAGCGTCGTCGATGTGCACGCCATCCGCGCTGAAGGCATCCGCATCGGCGCCGATCCGCTGGGCGGCGCGAGTGTCGATTACTGGGGTGCGATCGCCGAGCGTCACAACTTGAACCTGACGGTGGTCAACCCGCTGGTCGATGCGACGTTTCGATTCATGACGCTGGACACCGACGGCAAGATCCGGATGGACTGCAGCTCGCCCAACGCGATGGCGTCGCTGATCGCCAATCGCGACAAGTATCAGATCGCCACCGGCAACGACGCCGACTCCGACCGGCACGGCGTCGTCACTCCGGACGCCGGGCTGCTCAACCCGAACCACTACCTGGCGGTGGCGATCGAGTACCTCTACTGCGCATCGGCCGGACTGGCCGGGGTCGACCGCGGTCGGGAAGACCGCGGTCAGCTCGTCGATCATCGACCGGGTGGTGGCCGGGCTCGGGCGCAAGCTGGACGAGGTGCCGGTCGGTTTCAAGTGGTTCGTGGACGGATTACTCAGCGGCACGATCGGTTTCGGCGGTGAGGAAAGTGCCGGGGCGTCGTTCCTGCGCCGCGACGGCTCCGTCTGGACCACCGATAAAGACGGCATCATACTCGCGCTGCTGGCGTCGGAGATCCTCGCGGTGACCGGTTCGACGCCGTCGCAGCGGTACGCACGCACTGGCCGAAAAATACGGTGCGCCAACCTATGCCCGCATCGACGCGCCCGCAGACCGGGAGCAGAAGGCCCGGCTGGGCAAGCTCTCGCCGGAGCAGGTCACCGCCACCGAGCTGGCGGGCGAGCCGATCACCGCCAAGCTGACCACCGCGCCGGGCAACGGCGCCCCGCTCGGGGGATTGAAGGTCACCACCGAGAACGCCTGGTTCGCCGCGCGCCCGTCGGGAACCGAGGACGTGTACAAGATCTACGCCGAATCGTTCCGCGGCCCGGAGCATCTCGCCGAGGTCCAGGAAGCCGCCCGCGAAGTGGTCAATAAGGTCATCGCGTGAGCTCGCCCGAGCAGGGTGACTGAACGGTTGCCCCGCGCTGGTCGGATCTGGGCAGCTGGTGCTGTTTCGGTGAACTTCGTCGACTGAGGATCCCTGCCGACCTCTGGCGATCGTGGCGCGGCCTCGCGGCGCGCCGCCCCAGCCACAACAGCGTGATGATCACCGCGTAGTCACGCCGGCCGACCGCCGTGCGACGATCACAGCTACCAAGTAGCGCCCGCTCCTCGACCGCCACCACCCCCAGCCCAGCCACCAGGCACAGCAGGTCCGGACGCGACCACTGAGCGGTGTCAGTGTTGACGACCGAGATGTAGCGGTCGGCGTGCTGAAGCCCGACGATGCTGATTTCAATGTCCCCGTGCAGTCGTCGTTGCGTTCGGCAAGCACGGGAAAGGCCGCGCACCGAGCAGTCTGAGGTGCGGGGCCTGTGGGGCGATTGTATCCGGCGGCACGCCGACGAAGAGGCCGGCCCGATGACGCCCGACCCCGCCGATAGCTCACCTCGTTGGCGCCGACAAGTGCCGCCTGAACGGCGCGTTGGCCACACTCCCTGCAACCTCGTGCCGCACGGCCCGATTGCGTCGCAGCCCCACCGGACCCAGCACGACCAGCGCCGAGGCTTCGCCGTCGAGCACCGCGACCCGCCGATCCCAGAGACTGTCCCGCCGAAGGTGCCGACGCAGCTGGCCACGCCGGCGCGATCGGCGCAATGACGTCTTCGAGCCCGTGGGAATGGCGTGGACACTACGGTGTGTATAGGGCGCAATGAGGCTGTAAACGAGACCGGACAACAGGGCGCGGCCCGAGCGGTCCGCCGTACAACACCACGCGGCTCCGCGCCGCGCCAAGCGAACGGGGTGGGTTGTGGTCGGTCGTATCGGAATTGATGACGTCGAGCCCGTCGTCTCGGGCGGAAGGTATCCGGCCAAGGCCGTCGTGGGCGAGGTGGTGCCGGTGCGGGCCACGGTGTGGCGGGAGGGCCACGACGCCGTGGCAGCCACCATGGTGGTGCGCTACCACGGCACCGCGAACCCGCAGCTCGTGGACGACCCGGCCCGGCCGGCGGCGCCCGAACCGGTGCCGATCGAGGATGTGGTCAGCCCAGCGGCACGGGTGAAGCCGCAGCTCATAACGATGTCCCCGGCCCGCACGCCGGACGTGTTCCACGGCCAGTTCGTTCCCGACAGCGTGGGTCTGTGGACGTTCCGGGTGGATGGCTGGGGCGATCCGATCGCCACGTGGCGGCGCGGGGTCACCGCCAAGCTCGACGCGGGGCAGGGTGAGGCGGAGCTGTCCAACGATCTGCTGGTCGGAGCGCGGCTGCTGGAACGCGCCGCCGCCGGCACGCCCCGCAAGCTGCGCGATCCGCTTTTGGAGGCGGCGGCCCGGCTGCGCGAACCGGGCGACCCGTTCACCCGTGCCGGCGCGGCGCAGGCACACGAGGTCGTTGAACTGCTCGAGCAGTACCCCCTGCGCGAAGTACTCACGCGCGGTGAGCAATACGGCGTGTGGGTGGACCGGCCGCTGGCCCGGTTCGGTTCGTGGTATGAGTTCTTCCCCCGGTCCACCGGTGGCTGGGACAACAACGGCAACCCCGTCCACGGGACGTTCGCGACCGCGACCAAGGCGCTGCCGCGCGTCGCCAAGATGGGTTTCGACGTGGTGTATCTGCCGCCCATCCACCCGGTCGGCAAGGTCCACCGCAAGGGCCGCAACAACAGCGTGGCCGCCGCCCCCAACGACGTGGGCTCACCGTGGGCGATCGGCAGCGACGAGGGCGGCCACGACGCCGTGCACCCGGCTCTCGGCACGATCGATGACTTCGACGACTTCGTCGCCGCCGCACGCGACCAGGGTATGGAGATCGCGCTGGATCTCGCGCTGCAGTGCGCGCCCGACCACCCGTGGGCCAAGGAGCATCCTGAGTGGTTCACCGTGCTGCCCGACGGGACGATCGCGTACGCGGAGAATCCACCCAAGAAGTACCAGGACATCTATCCGATCAACTTCGACAACGAACCTGCCGGGCTCTACGAGGAAGTCCTGCGGGTGGTGCGGTACTGGATATCGCACGGAATCAAGGTGTTTCGGGTCGACAACCCACACACCAAGCCGCCGAACTTCTGGGCGTGGCTGATCGGCGAGGTCAAGAACGAGGATCCCGACGTGTTGTTCCTGGCGGAGGCATTCACCCGGCCAGCCCGCCTGTACGGACTGGCCAAACTCGGCTTCACCCAGTCCTACACGTACTTCACCTGGCGCACGTCGAGATCGGAACTCACCGAGTTCGGTGAGCAGATCGCCGAGCACGCCGACTACGCCCGGCCGAATCTGTTCGTCAACACTCCCGACATCCTGCATGCGAGCCTGCAGCACGGCGGCCCCGGCATGTTCGCGATCCGGGCGGTGCTGGCGTCGACGATGAGTTCGGCTTGGGGCGTGTACTCCGGTTACGAGCTGTTCGAGCACCGGCCGGTGCGCGAAGGCAGCGAGGAGTACCTGAACTCGGAGAAGTACGAGCTGCGCCCCCGCGATTTCGAGGCGGCGCTGGCCGACGGCGAATCGCTGGAGCCATTCCTCTCCCGGCTCAACGAGATTCGCCGGGTACATCCCGCGCTGCAACAACTGCGCACCATCACGTTTCACTACCCCGACAACGAGGCGATCGTGGCGTACAGCAAGTTCGACCCGGTCACCGGTGATCAGGTGCTGATGGTGGTCACGCTCAACGCCTTCGGCCCCGAAGCGGCCACGCTCTGGCTGGACATGGCCGCGCTGGGGATGGAGCCGTACGACCGGTTCTGGGTGCGTGACGAGATCACCGGGGAGGAATACCAATGGGGCCAATCGAATTTCGTGCGCATCGAACCCGCCAAGGTGGTGGCCCACATACTGAACATGCCCCAGATACCGGCCGACCAACGACTGAACCTGCTGCGTAGGGAGTGACTAAAGTGTCTAAGACGACCCAGAGCAATCAACTCACCAGTCCACATCTGCGGCCGCACACGGCCGACCTGAACCGGCTGCTGGCCGGCGAGCACCACGACCCGCACTCGATCCTGGGTGCCCACGAATACGGCGACCACACGGTGATTCGGGCGTACCGCCCGCACGCGGTGGAAGTGGCGGCGCTGGTCGGCG
>CAWCXH010000005.1:0-15683 GCA_963799495.1 uncultured Actinomycetota bacterium | reverse complement strand
CAGATCGGCACCGGCAACGTCGGTGGTCACGCGCGACCGAGTGATCATGAATCTATATTCGAGCGACCGGCGCGTGGGTGTCGAGCGAATCGAAAGCCGGCAAAGATGCGGCCGAGCTTGTGGGACTTGAGGATTCGACCGGCATCACCGCAACCAACGATCTCGAAGCCGTGCTGGCCGCCGAACCCGAATGCGCGGTCTACACGGCGATGGCCGACAACCGACTTCCGGAGGCGCTGGAGGACTACCGGCGCATCCTGGCCGCGGGCGTCAACGTCGTCGGCAGTGGGCCGGTGTTCCTTCAGTACCCGTGGCAGGTCCTCCCCGACGAACTCATCGGACCGATCGAGGACGCGGCGCAGGCGGGAAAGTCGAGCCTGTTCGTCAACGGGATCGACCCGGGCTTCGCCAATGACCTCCTTCCGCTTGCGCTGGCGGGTACGTGCCAGAGCATCGAAGAGATCCGTTGCATGGAGATCGTCGACTACGCCACCTACGACAGCGCCACCGTGATGTTCGACGTGATGGGCTTCGGCAAGCCGCTCGACGAGATTCCGATGCTGCTGCAGCCCGGCGTGCTGAGCCTGGCGTGGGGTTCGGTGATCCGCCAGCTCGCTGCCGGCCTGGGTATCTCACTCGACGAGGTCACCGAGACCTACGTGCGGGAACCGGCACCGGAGGACTTCACATCGCCTCGGGCATATCCCCAAGGGCAGCGCAGCGGCGCTGCGGTTCGAGGTGCGCGGCATGCTCGACGGCCGGCCCGCGGTCGTGCTCGAACACGTCACCCGACTGCGTGAGGATCTGCGCCCGGACTGGCCGCAACCGGCCCAGCCCGGCGGCTCCTACCGGGTCGAGATCACCGGCGAACCGTCCTACGCGATGGACATCTGCCTGAGCAGCCGCAAGGGCGACCACAACCACGCCGATTTGGTCGCCACCGCCGCACGCATCGTCAACGCGATCCCCGCGGTGGTGGCGGCACCGCCCGGAATCAGGACGACGCTGGACTTGCCCCTGATCACCGGAAAAGGGCTGTACGCTGGCCAATAGGGCGGGAACTGAACAGAAGGACATGCCTATGCGGACGATCCTGCGCTACCTGACCCCGCTGATCGCAGCGGCCGGCGCCGCGGCGGCATTCCTTGCCGCACCCACCGCCGCGCCCAGCCCGAACCCCCCCTGCCGACGTGCACGACGTCGGCGGTGACGAAGTCTACCGGCGGCGCGACGACCGAATGCGCGACGCCGGGCAACGTGCAACTCAATGTCACACCTCCCGGCAGCCGGTTTATCCGTATCCGTGGGACGACGAGTTCTACGGCTCCGCACTGATCATCGGTGGCGGTGGCCACGGTGGTGGCGGAGGCCACCGTTAACAAACACCTTCGGGCCTATTAAGGAGGCCGAACGGTGCGAATCGAGATTCGCTATCTGACACCGCTTTTGGCGGCGGCAGGTGTCTGCGCTTGCGGTACTGCTGGCACCCGGTGCCGCGGCGGCGCCGGAATGCACGAACACCGGTCCGACGACAACGCAGTGCCAGACCCGAGGTAGCACTCAGATCGTCACCTCACCGCCTGCCAGGAACTACTGGAACAACTACCCGTGGTTCGGGTGGGGATTTGGCGGCTTCGTCATCGGCATCGGGTGTGACTCGTTATCGAAGGCTCCATTAACCCGGCCCGCGACAGGCGTCGGAGTGGCGGCAGCAGTTCCATAAGGACGTTGCCTTCACAGACCGGCCGATACCTGCCCTATGGCGTGCGGAGCCCTAACTACCTCTGCGATCGCGACGGCATTTCCTGGGACTTCAGCCGCGACAGGGATTGAGCGCTCGGCACCTTTTCGGCTAACCTAACTTTTCTATTCGACCATCCGGATAGAGAGTGGGTTAGTTGATACAGGACACCGAGGTGCGGCTGCGGCCGAGTTGGTACCTGCTCGGACCGGCGTTCGTCGCCGCCATCGCCTACGTCGACCCGGGCAACGTCGCGGCCAACGTCAGCGCCGGCGCCCAGTTCGGCTTCCTGCTGGTGTGGGTCATCGTCCTGGCCAACGCCATGGCCGGTCTGGTGCAGTACCTGTCCGCCAAGCTGGGGCTGGTCACCGGTCGGACGCTGCCCGAGGCGGTCGGCGACCACACCCGCAAGCCGACCCGGATCGCCTACTGGCTGCAGGCCGAATTGGTCGCCATGGCAACCGATCTCGCCGAGGTGGTCGGCGGCGCCATCGCGCTGTACCTGCTGTTCGACCTGCCACTGCTGGTCGGCGGTGTGATCACCGGCATCGTGTCGTTGCTGTTGCTGGTTGTGCAGGACCGCAGTGGGCAGCGGATTTTCGAGCGGGTCATCAGCGGCCTGCTGTTGATCATCGCGATCGGCTTCCTCACCAGCCTGTTCGTCGAGCCGCCGCCGCCGGGCGACGTCGCCGCCGGTCTGCTGCCGCGCTTCGACGGGGCCGAAAGCGTGCTGCTGGCCGCCGCGATGCTGGGCGCGACCGTCATGCCGCACGCCGTGTACCTGCACTCCGGCCTGGCCCGCGACCGGCACGGCCACCCAGCAGGGTGAACAGCGGCGCTGGCTGCTGCGCGTCACCCGGTTGGACGTCGGGCTGGCGATGCTGGTCGCCGGCGCGGTGAACCTGGCGATGCTGCTGGTCGCCGCCACCAACCTGCAGGGCCGCGAGAACACCGACTCCATCGAGGGTGCGCACGCCGCGGTGCGCGACACGCTGGGGCCGACGGTCGCGTTGTTCTTCGCGATCGGGCTGCTGGCTTCCGGCCTGGCGTCGAGCTCGGTGGGCGCCTACGCCGGCGCGATGATCATGCAGGGCCTGCTGCGTGTCTCGTTCCCGTTGCTGCTGCGCCGGCTGATCACCCTCATCCCGGCGCTGGTCATCGTGGCGGTCGGGGTGGACCCCAGCCGTGCGCTGGTGTTGTCGCAGGTAGTGCTGTCCTTCGGGATCCCGTTCGCCCTGATTCCGTTGGTGCGGCTGACCAGTGATCGAGCCCTGATGGGCGACGACACGAACCACCGGGTGACCACGGCGCTTGGGTGGATCGTGGCCGCGTTGATTAGTCTGCTTAACGTGGTGCTGATCTATCTGACCGTCACAGGCTGAATGCGGGCCGGTAAGCACGCATACTTCGCGTACGGGTCCAACCTGTGCGTGAGGCAGATGGCGCAGCGATGCCCCGGCGCCGCGAATCCCCGGCCGGCGATGCTGTCAAACCACGACTGGCTGATCAACGAGCGCGGTGTGGCCACCGTGGAACCGTTCGACGGCTCCCAGGTGCACGGCGTGGTATGGCAGGTCTCCGACCACGACCTCGCGACCCTGGACAGCGCCGAGGGCGTGCCGGTGCGGTACCGCCGCGACCGGCTCACCGTGCACACCGACGACGGCCCGTCGGAAGCGTGGGTGTACATCGACCACCGGGTCGACCCCGGTGCGCCGCGACCCGGCTACCTGGAGCGCATCATCGACGGCGCCGTCCACCACGGCCTGCCGCATCGGTGGATCGAGTTCCTGCACCGCTGGGACCCGTCGCATTGGCCGCACCGCGGGGACAAGTCGAGTTCGCCTGCGCCACGGTCGCTTTCGGAGCTGCTCGCCGCTCCGGGCATCGTCGAGGACAGCACGCTTCGTTCGCGATTCGGTTTCATGGCCATCCACGGTGGCGGGCTGGAGCAGATGACCGAGGTCATCGCCGAGCGGGCCGCCGACGCTGCCGGCGCCTCGGTCTACGTGGTGCGCCACCCCGATCGCTACCCGCATCACCTGCCGTCGGCGCTCTACCGCGCCGAGGAATCGGTACGGCTCGCCGAGTTTCTCGACCATGTCGACGTCGCGGTGGCGCTGCACGGGTACGGCCGGATCGGTCGCAGCACCCAGCTGCTGGCCGGTGGGCGGAACCGGACGCTGGCCACGCATCTGGCGCAGCACGTCGTGGTGCCCGGCTACCAGGTCGTCACCGATCTGGACGCCATCCCGCGTGAGCTGCGGGGCCTGCACCCCGACAACCCGGTCAACCGGGTGCGCGGCGGCGGAACGCAGCTCGAACTGTCACCGCGGGTGCGCGGCATCAGCCCCCGCAGCCCGCTGCCCGGTGACGACGGGCTGGCCCCCGCGACGTCCGCGCTGGTCCAGGGGCTCGTCGCGACCGCCCACTCCTGGTAACTACGCTCGGCCTAGTGCGCAAAGCGATCATTGCAGCGGTCGTTCTGCTGCTGGGTTTGACCGCCATACCCGCTCACGCCGACACCGCCGCCGTCGACGAAACCCTGGCCAACATCGTCTCGAGCGACGGCCTCGCCGGTGGCGTCGCCGTCGTCCGCGATGGCGCGAACATCACCTGGCACGCCGCGGGATACTCCGACGTCGACGCCCGCACCGGCTTCGTCCCGCACACCCATATCCGTGCCGCCAGCATCACCAAGACATTCGTCGCGGCGACGGTGCTGCAACTCGTCACCGAAGGCAGGGTCGCCCTCGACGCCCCCATCGAGACCTACCTCCCCGGCCGCATCCACGGCACCGGGATCGACGCCAACGCCATCACGGTGCGCCAGCTGCTGCGCCACCAGAGCGGCCTGCCGGAGTACTTCGACGCCGTCTCCGAACCACCCGAGGAGCCGGTGACAGCGGATCAGATGCTCGACGCGGCACTGGCCAAACCCGGCCAGTTCCCTCCGGGCACCGCCATGACCTACACCAACACCAATTACATCATCGCCGGCCTACTGATCGAGGCGGTCACCGGTCGGCCCGCCGCCGAGGAGATCACCCGGCGAATCATGCTGCCGCTGGGCCTGTTCGACACCTATTTCCCCGCCCCGGGCGACACCGGGTTGCGTGCACCGTTCGCGCACGGCTACGAACTCATCGACGACCAACGCAAAGACGTCACGGCGTTCAACGCGTCCGCGGCGGGAATGGCGGGATCGCTGGTCTCCACCAACGAGGACACCTCGGCGTTCATCACCGCGCTGCTCGACGGCCGGGTCATCCCCCGGGCCCAACTCGAAGAGATGATGAACAGCGTCGAATGGCCCGAGACCGGACCGGGATTCGGCTACGGGTTGGGCCTGAGCAGCATAGCGCTGCCCTGCGGCGTCACGGTGTGGGGCCACGGCGGCGGCATCGAGGGGTATCACAGCCTGATGGCGAAATCATTTGACGGGCCCGCTGTTTCGGTGACGTTCACGCAGTCGCCGTGGTCGGAGTCGGTTGCCGACGACCCGCGCGGCGCGGTCCTGGAGGCGGTGTACTGCCCGAACTGAGGGGCTACTCCTCCAGTTCGAGGACGGGTGTCGGACGTTGGAAGCCGCGGGTGACGACGGCAAGCCACACGAATCCAGCTGTCAGCCAACACAATCCGATCACCAGGGTGAGCCCGGACAGGTTGGTCCACAGCCAGACGGTGAACGCGAAGCCGATGAACGGCAGGATCAGATTGTTGAAGACCCCCCATCCGCCGCGTTCGGCCCTGTCGACGAAGTAGTGTTTGATGACGCTGAGGTTGACCGCCGAAAACGCCACCAGCGCACCGAAACTGACGACCGATGCCAGCGTGGCCAGGTCGATCACCACGGCCAGCAGGGATACCACGGAGACCACAAGGATGGCGTAGACCGGCGTGCTGAACCGGGGCGAGACGTGGCCGAAGATCGGTCGCGGCAGGATGCCGTCGCGGCCCATGGCGTAGAGGATCCTCGCCACGGAGGCCTGCGAGGTGATCGCCGACCCCAGCGCACCGGCCACATAGGCGGCGGTGAAGAAGGTCTCGAGGAACTGGCCGCCCGCGGTGGTCATCACGTCCAGCGCGCCGGCGTCGACGTCGGCGAACTCGTTGGACGGGAACACCAGCTGCCCCAGGTAGGACAGCGCGATGAAGATCAAACCCGACACCAGCGTTGCGATCATGATGGCGCGGGGCACGCTGCGGGTCGGGTCCTTTGCCTCCTCGGAAAGCGTTGACACCGCGTCGAATCCGAGGAAGGACAAACACAGGATGGCGGCACCGGCCAACACCGGGCTGAACCCGGGGGCGCTGTCGTCGCCGGCCAGCGGTGCGAGCAGGTCCACGGTGCCGCTCCCTGACAGCGTGACGAGGACCAGCACGATGAAGACGACGATGAAGACCGCCTGCAACGCGATGATCAAGAAGTTGGCTCTGGCCACCGAGACGATGCCGACGATGTTCAGGACGGTCACAATGGCGATGGTGACGACGACGATGAGCCAAGGCGGTATCGCGGGAATGGCTGCGTTCAAATAGATGCCGATGACGAGGTAGTTCAGCATCGGCAGGAACAGGTAGTCGAGCAGCAGGGACCAGCCCGCGAGGAAACCGATGGGTGCCCCAAAGGACCTCTGCGAGTAGGTGTATGCCGAACCGGCCACAGGATAGGCGGCCGCCATCCGCGCATACGAGCGCGCGGTGAACACCATCGCCGCCAGCGTGACCAGGTAGGCCACCGACAGTCGGCCGCCCGTGATTTCCGTGACGATGCCGTAGGTGGTGAACACGGTGAGCGGCACCATGTAGACCAGGCCGAACAGCACCAGCGACGGCAGGCCGAGCGCTCGGCGCAGGTGACCTTCGCCTGCCTCGGATTCCGGGTAGGGGGCGGTGGGATCGGCCGGCGCTGTCGATGACATGGTGTTCTCCTCAACTCACGGCCGAATAAGCCGGCCTGCCCTGAAGATAGGTCGCCCGCACACGCAATGCGGGCAGTTCCAGCGGCGGCGTGCTGCGCGGATCCCGGTCGAGCCACACCAGGTCGGCGCTGGCGCCCGGCACGATCTGCCCCCAGACCCCCTCGGCGTAGGCCTGTTCGGCGACACCCGCGGTGCCGGCGATCAGCGCGCGCTCGATGGTGAGGATTTCCGCCGGGGTCCATCCGCCTTCCGGTTGTCCGTCCGCGGTGCGCCGGGACACCGCGACGGCCAGGCCGTCGAGCGGCGCTCCCGAGGACACCGGCCAGTCCGAGCCGAACGCGAGCCGCGCCCCGGACTCGTCGATGGTCCGCATCCGGTACTGCCTGGCGGCGCGTTCGGCGCCCAGCCGCGGAACCGTCAGCACCGTCATCAGCGCATCCATCTGCGCCCACAGCGGCTGCATGTTGGCGATGACACCGAGCCGCGCGAACCGGTCGATGTCAGCGTCGTCGACGAGTTGCGCGTGTGCGATGACCGGCCGCCGGTCGCGCGGGCCGTTGGAATCGGCGACGTACTCGATCGCGTCCAGCGCCTGGCGGACCGCGGCGTCGCCGATCGCGTGGATGTGGACCTGCAGGCCGAGGTCGTCGACCCGCCGCGCCGCCTCGGCCAGCGACCGGCCCTCCCACACCTGCATGCCGTGGTTGTGCAGCGAGGAGCAGTACGGCGCCAGCAGCGCGCCGGTCTCGTTCTCCACCACACCGTCGGCGAAGAACTTCACCGTCCGCGCGGTCAGCAGGTCCGCTCCGAGCTCCTCGACACGCCTGCGCGCCTCGGCGAAATGGGCCGACTGCGAGTCGAAGTACCGGGGGTCGGCGTAGAGCCCGAGGTTGAACCGGATGCGCAGCGCGCCCCGCCGGGCGGCCTCGACGTAGGTGTCGACGTCGCCCGGCTCGACCCAGGCGTCCTGCACCCAGGTCACTCCCCGCGCCAGGTAGTAGTCGGCCGCCGTCCCAAGCGCCGCCACCCGCACGTCCTCATCGCGTTGCGGCATGACGGCCGTCATCAGGTCGACCGCCCCCCATTCGCGCAGCGTCCCGAGCACCGAGCCGTCCTCGCGGCGCGGGATCTCGCCGAGCACCGGGTCCGGGGTGTCCGCGGTGACGCCGGCTCGGTCGAGGGCAACCGAGTTGCACCAGGCGGTGTGGTAATCCCATCCCCGCAGCACCACAGGACGGTCAGGGACGGCGGCGTCGAGCCAACGCGCGTCGAACAGCCCGTCCGGGGCGAGGCTGCCGTCGTAGGAGGCCCCGACGATCCACTCGTCGTCGGGGTGTTCGTCGGCGAACTTTCGGACGGCATCGATGATTTGGTCGACAGAGGTGCACGCCCGCACCGGCGGTCCGACCGATTCCAGCCCGCCCAACAGCGGATGGGCATGACCGTCGCCGAACGAGGCCATCAGGAATCCGCCGTCGAGGTCGACCTCCTCGACATCGGATGCCGCTCGTCGCGCCGGTTCGCCCAGTGCGTCGATGACACCGTCGACGACCAGCACCGCGTCGGTGGTCTGATCTGGTGTCCCGGTCCAGATCGTCCCGTTGCGAAAAACGGTCGCCACCACCTTCGGGATGCTACACACCCGTCCGATCACCGCGTGGCTCCGAATAGTGGCTGTGAAACACTTGGACCCCTTCGGACGCTCGATCGCCGTGATCGGCAGCGGAATCGCCGGACTGACCGCCGCGTACATGTTGTCGGCGCGTGATCGCGTAACGCTGTTCGAGGCCGACACCCGCATCGGCGGCCACGCGCACACCCATTACCTGAACCGCGGCGACGGCAACATCGTCGGCGTCGACACCGCCTTCCTGGTACACAACGACCGCACCTACCCGACGCTGTGCCGGCTGTTCGACGAACTCGAGGTAGCAACACAGGAAACCGACATGTCGATGTCGGTGTGCGACGACGACAGCGGGCTGGAGTACGCCGGCGCCCGCGGCTTCGTCGGCCTCTTCCCGTCCTGGTCCACGCTGACCCGTCCGCGCTATCTGGTCATGCTCGCCGAGATCAAGCGCTTCCACGCGGAGGCGACCCGGTTGCTCGAAACCCCGGGCGACGATTACGAGACGCTCGGCGCGTTCGTGGACCGGCACCACTTTTCGCGCTACTTCATCGACTACTTCATGACGCCGCTGGTGGCGGCGGTGTGGTCGTGCCCGCCCGGCGAGGCGATGCGCTACCCGGCCCGTTATCTGTTCGTCTTCCTCGATCACCACGGCATGCTGTCGGTGTTCGGCTCGCCGACCTGGCGCACCGTGGTCGGCGGGTCGGCCTCCTATGTGGAGGCGATCCTCACCCGCCTCGACGAGGTGTCCGCCGGCATCCCGGTGCGTTCGGTGCAGCGGGTGCGCGAGGGCGTGCTGGTATCCGTCGGCAGTGGACGCCCCAGGCTCTTCGACGCCGCGGTCATCGCCACCCATCCCGATCAGGCCCTGCTGATGCTCGCCGAGCCGACCGCCGCCGAACGGGCGGTGCTGGGCGCCATCCCGTACTGCACCAACCGCGCCCAACTGCACACCGACGAATCGGTGTTGCCGCGGCACCGACGGGCATGGGCATCGTGGAACTACCGGGTGACCCCCGATCGCGACGATGTGCTGGTCACCTATGACGTCACCCGATTGATGCGGCTGGCGGGTCCGCGCCGCTTCCTGGTGACGCTGGGCGGACACGACCACGTCGACCCGGCGACCGTGCTGGACGAGATGACCTACAGCCATCCGATGTACACCCCGGAGTCGGTTGCCGCTCAACAACTTCTACCGACACTGAACGACGATCGGGTGGTGTTCGCCGGGGCGTATCACGGCTGGGGATTCCACGAAGACGGCGCGGCTTCGGGCCTGGCCGCGGCACGTCGCCTCGGCGCGGACTGGCCGACGGCCCGACGCCGGCGACTCGAGGCGGTGGCATGCTGACACCTGCGCTTTACCGCACCCGAATCACTCACCTGCGCCGGGCGCCGGTGCGCCACTACTTCGAACACCGCGGCTACAGCTGGTATGTCGACATCGACAATCTGCCGCGGCTGCCCCGCTGGCTGCGGCCATTCGCCAGGTTCGACGCCCGCGATCACCTCTGGGATTCTGGAGCCGGCGAGCCGAATGACTCACTGCGGCAGCGGCTCGATGCGTTCCTGACCGACCGCGGCATCGACCTGCGCGGTGGCACCGTCACCGCGCTGCTGCAGGCCAGGGTGCTGGGCCACGTCTTCAACCCACTGAGCCTGTACTGGTGCCATGACGCCGACGGCGTGCTGCGCCACGTCATCGCGGAGGTACACAACACCTACGGCGGCCGGCACGCCTATCTGTTACCACCCGATGACGGCACGCCGGCGATCGTGATGAAGAAGCTCTACGTTTCCCCGTTCAACGACGTCGACGGCTATTACCTGGTGCGCGCGCCGCTGCCGGATGCAGAACTCGACGTGACGATCTCGTTGCACCGCGACAATCAGCCCGCGTTCGTCGCCACGCTGCGCGGCGAACGGCGACCGGCCGGCATCGGCGAGGTGCTGCGGCTGCAACTGGTGGCGCCGCTGGCACCACTGATGGGGGCGTTGGGGATTCGGGTGCAGGGCATCACGCTGTGGCTGCGCCGGGTTCCGGTGGTGCCGCGCGTTCAGGAGGCCGAGAGCGAAAGGGTCCAGCAGCTGTGAGCGTTGACATCGCCGGAACGGTCGGCAGCACAATTGATTCGGTGCGCTGGCCAAATGTGGCGCGGGTCCCGGGTGGTCCACTCGGCGTCGTGTCGGGGTCGATCGCCGATCGGCTGCTCCGCCGCGCGGCGGCACGTCTGCCGCTGCGCCTGCGCTACCCGGACGGGTCTGTGGTGGGTGCGGCCGACCCGACACTGCCCACCCTGGTCATTCACCGGCCCGACGCGTTGGCGCGCCGCATCGGCCGCTACGGCCTGATCGGTTTCGGCGAGTCCTATATGGCCGGTGAATGGAGCTCCGGGGACCTCGTCGGTGTGCTCACCGAACTGGCCAAGTCGGTCACCGAGCTGGTTCCGGCTGCGCTGCAACGGCTTCGGCCGATCGCCGTGGCCGGTGCGCCGCGCACCCAGCACAACAGCCCCACGCAGGCCAGGCGGAACGTCTCTGCGCACTACGACCTTTCCAATGACCTGTTCGCCGAGTTTCTCGACGAAACCATGACCTACTCGAGCGCATTGTTCGATTCGGTTCCGGCAACACCGCAACGCCTCGCCGACGCGCAGCGCCGCAAGGTGGACCGCCTGCTCGACATCGCCCGGGTCGGCCCGGGTAGCCGGGTGCTCGAAATCGGGACCGGGTGGGGGGAACTGTGCATCCGCGCCGCCGCGCGGGGCGCGGAGATCCGCTCGGTCACATTGTCGGCCGAACAACAGCACCTAGCGCAACAACGCGTTGCGGCCGCCGGGTTGTCCGACCGGGTGCAGATCGAGTTGCGCGATTACCGCGACGTTGACGGCCGTTACGACGCCGTGCTGTCGGTCGAGATGGTCGAGGCGGTGGGATACCGCTTCTGGCCGACCTACTTTCGGACGCTGGACCGGCTGGTGGCCCCGGGAGGACGCGTCGCGATCCAGGCCATAACCATGCCGCACGATCGGGTGCTGGCCACCCGCGACACCTATACCTGGATCCAGAAATACATCTTCCCCGGCGGTCTGCTGCCCTCGACCGAGGCGATCATCGGGATCACCGAGCGGCACACGCGGCTGCGCACGGTGGACGTGCTGTCGCTGCGCCCGCACTACGCCGAGACGTTGCGGCTGTGGCGCGAGAAGTTCTCCCAACGCCGGGACACGTTGGCGGCGTTGGGTTTCGACGAAGTCTTTCGGCGGATGTGGGAGCTCTACCTGGCCTACTCCGAAGCCGGTTTCCGCAGCGGATATCTCGACGTGTACCAGTGGGCCTTCGCACCGACCGGAGGTGGACGATGAACCTCCTCGTCGTCGCCGTCGCGTCGCTGGCGATCCTGGTTGTGGTGCACGGCATCACGTTTCTCATCGGGCGGCGCATCGGCCGCTACAACGTCGTCGATATCGCGTGGGGTCT
Organism: uncultured Actinomycetota bacterium; assembly: GCA_963799495.1. GTDB lineage: Bacteria > Actinomycetota > Actinomycetes > Mycobacteriales > Mycobacteriaceae > Mycobacterium. The sequence goes on along the minus strand of CAWCXH010000005.1, from coordinate 3,904 downwards.
GGGTTTCGTGGCGGTGGCCGCCGTCGCCGCCGCGCTGGGCACCGGCGACCTGTTCCGCCGAATCCTGCTGCTGGCACTGGTTTCGGTGTGGGGCCTGCGGCTGGCCTGGCACATGTACGTCAAGTCCGCGGGAAAGGGCGAGGACCCCCGTTACCGCGACCTGCTGGACGGTGACTTCTCGGCAGGCCATGTCGTGGGCAAGATCTTCGTGATCCAGGCGGCGGCAACCTGGTTTGTCTCGCTGCCGCTGCAACTCTCGGCGGTGCAAGCGCCGACGCCGGTGGCGTTGTGGCCGGTGCTGATCGCCGGTCTGGCGTTGTGGGGTGTCGGCGTAGCGTTCGAGGGCGTCGGCGACCACCAGCTGCGGCGTTTCAAATCCGACCCGGCCAACAGGGGCGTGGTGATGGACCGCGGCCTGTGGGCATGGACGCGGCATCCCAACTACTTCGGCGACGCATGCGTGTGGTGGGGGTTGTGGCTGGCGACCATCACCGGCTGGCCGTCGCTGTCGACGGTGGCCTCACCTTTGCTGATGACCTACTTCCTGGTGTACGCCACCGGCGCACGGCGGACCGAGAAGTATATGGCCGACCGCCCCGGCTTCCGCGAATATTGCGCTCGCACATCGTTTTTCGTGCCGAGGCCGCCCAGATTGCGATTACCATGACGACGCTCGCGGCTGCGGATAGGCTACCGCTCGTGACCGCCGACCTCGACGAGTTGCTGCGTCAGGTGGCACAGCGCGACGTCGACGCGTTCGCCACCTTCTACGACCGCACCCGGGCCCGGGTGTTCGGGATGGTCACGCGCGTGCTGCGCGACCCGGGCTACAGCGAGGAGACCACGCAGGATATTTACCTGCAGGTATGGAACAGCGCCGGCAGCTATGACCCGACCGCGGGCTCGCCGTTGGCGTGGCTGTTGACGTTGGCACACCGCCGAGCGGTGGACCGGGTCCGCTCGGAGCAGGCCGCCAGTCAACGCGAATCGCGGTACGGCGCCGCCAACGTCGATCCACCGGCGGACCACGTCGCCGAATCGGTAATCCTGCGTGACGAGCGACGCCAGGTCGCCGATTGCCTGGACTCGCTGACCGACATGCAGCGGGAAGCCATCCAGCTCGCCTACTACGACGGGCTAACCTATGCCCAGGTGTCCGAACGGTTGTCGGCGAACCTCGCCACCATCAAATCGCGGATGCGCGACGCCATCCGCGGGCTGCGCAACTGCCTGGGGCTGTCATGACCGAACCGCTGGACCCCGATCTGATGGCGATGGCCACGCCGTATGCGCTGCACGCTGTTTCCGAGTCCGAACTCGCCGATGTCGAGCGCCGGCTGGCCGCCGCACCGGCCGACCTGTCGCGGGCCTTCGCCGAGGAAGTTCGGGCCGTGCGCGAAACGATGGCGGTGATGTCGGCCGCCACCGCCGCCGATCCGCCCGCACACCTGCGGGACCGGGTGCTGGCCACGGTGACCACCGACAACGTGCGCGAGCTGCGCCCGCGGGCGAACCGCTGGCGCAATACGGTGCTGGCCGCCGCGGCGGCGTTGGTGATCGGGCTCGGCGCCCTCGGGGTCGGGCTGACGCTGCGGCCCGCGCCGACGCAGTCGACCACGGAGCAGGTGTTCGCCGCGGGCGATGTGCGGACCGTGTCGGGAGACATCCCGTCCGGGGGCACCGCCACCGTGGTGTTCTCCCGCGAGAAAGACGCGGGGGTGCTGGTGATGAACAACGTCGCGCCGCCCGCGCCGGGCACGGTGTACCAGATGTGGCTGATCGACGACGAGGGCCCGCACTCGGCGGGGACGATGGACGCCAAGACCGTCGCGCCCTCTACCACCGCAGTGCTACCCGATCTCGGCGATTCCCAGGTGTTGGCGTTCACCGTCGAGCCGGGCAGCGGCTCCCCACAACCCACCAGCCCGGCCTTCGCCGAACTGCCGCTGAGCTAAGCGTCGGACAGCGTGGCCGTCGCCGCCTCGGCGATCACGTCGGCCACCTCGCCCCGGCGCCGCCATGCCCGCCGCTGCCGCATCGCACCGTTGCCCGCCTCGGCGATGCGTGCCAACTCTGACCGCACCATCTCGTAGTCGCCCAGCGCCTCCAGCGCGGGCCGGACGTGCTCGACGAGGTCCGCCAGCAGCACCCGCGCGGGGGCCGACGCATGGGTCTCCGCCAAGTCGATCGCCTCGCCATCGAGGCCGTCACGGGCCGACTTCCAGTACGCCGCCCGTAACGCAACCGGCGCGAGCCGCGGTGTCCCCACCCCGTCGCAATCCGCTTCCAGTGCCGTCATCACGCTGGCTCTGATCAACGCGGCGAGCAGGACCGTTTCCGCCACCGTGGCGGGTACATCGGCGACGCGCACCTCGACCGTCGGAAAGTTGGCCGACGGGCGGACATCCCAATAAATCATGCCGTCGTCGAGCACTGCGCCGGCGTCCTGCAGCATCCGGACCACCGCGTCGTACTCGTCGACGGAGTCGAAGTGCGGCGGCGGGCCCGAGCTGGGCCATCGCGTCCACAACATGCTTCGGTAGCTGGCGTAGCCGGTGTCGGTGTTGCGGTACACCGCGGAGTTCGCGGTCAGTGCCAGCAGTAGCGGCAGCCACGGCCGCAACCTGTTGCTGACCCGGATCGCGGCCTCGCGGTTGGGTACCGCCACGTGCACGTGACATCCGCCGATGCCCTGCTCGTGGGCGATCATGCCGAACTTGTCGGCGATCTCGCGGTACCGCGGTGTGTCGGTGATCGGGAACTCGTGCGGCACCGTCGGTGGAAGCGCGACGGCCAGCAGCTGCGCGCCATTGACTTCCGCGGCGTCGGCGGCGATCCGGCGCAGCCGGGCCAGCTCGGCGCGAAGCTCTTCGCTGCCGCTCATCACGCCCGTGGTGGTTTCGATCTGGCAGCTGGTCAACTCGAGCTGCAGCTTGACGCCGTGCGTGGCGGCGTGGCCGGCGACCGCTTCATTGCGCGCGATCGGTTCGCCTGTTTCCGGGTCGACGAGCAGGAACTCCTCCTCGACGCCGACCGTGGGATGGCTGGTCATGGGCTGATTGAACCGGCCCGTCGGAGTGACTCTCACGACGGGCCGGATCGGGGGTGGCTCCTTTGCTTACCGGACTCCGCCCGCTGTGCGAAGCGTGCGCGAGCAGATTGCCCGCCCCCGGCCGGCGTCAAACCTGCCGTCAGCGTCGGCCCCTACGATCGTGTGATGGTCAAAGACTTCCGGTTCGGATTCGGCCTGCACTCCGCCAAGTCGCAGGCGCGCGTGCAGGAAACGGCGCGCCGGGCCGAGGATCTCGGCTTCGATGTCCTGCACGTCCCCGACCATCTGGGCGCTCCGGCGCCGCTTCCCACTTTGATGTCGGCCGCGACGGCCACCACCACCTTGAGGGTCGGGACCTTCGTCCTCAACGCCGGGTTCTACAAACCGGCCTTGTTGTCCCGTGACGTCGGCGCGCTCCGGGACCTCAGCGGCGGCCGATTCGAGCTGGGGCTGGGTGCGGGCTACGTGCGCAAGGAGTTCGAGGCGGCCGAGCTGCCCTTCCCCACTGCGCGGCAACGCGTCGAGTACCTGGACCACGTGACCGCGTACATCAGCGAGCACCTGCCCGATGTGCCGATACTCATCGCCGGCAACGGCGACCGCTTGCTGACGGTCGCCGCCCGGCGCGCACACATCGTGGGCCTTACCGGCGGTGACCCCGCCGACGGCGCCGAGGATCCGCTCGCCGAACGGATCGATTTCGTCCGCAACGCTGCTGGCGACCGCTTCGACGATCTGGAACTGAATATCGCGATCACGGCGCTGCCACTGGACAGCTCGGGCATGCCTGACCTGTCCATCCCCCGCCGGTTCCTGCCGGCGCTGAGCGATGAACAATTACTGAGAACGCCC
>CAWCXH010000004.1:0-168968 GCA_963799495.1 uncultured Actinomycetota bacterium | reverse complement strand
TCGCCGAGGCCAGCGACGTCGCGACCGCCCAGACACTGCTGACGTTCGACGACGGCACGCTGGGAGTGGTGTCGAACACCCGCTACAACGGGCGCGGCCACGACTGCCGACTGGAATTGCACGGCAGCGCCGACACCGTCGTCGCCGGCTGGGACTCGAGTGTGCCAGTACGCAACCTCGCACCCGGCGAAACCTTTCCGCCCGGTGCCCCGCACCAGTTCTTCATGGACCGCTTCGCTGAAGCGTATCGCGCGGAACTCGGCGCGTTCCTCGACGTCGCGATGGATCGCCGGGCTTCGCCCTGCCCACCGGAGGAGGCGCTCGAAGTCGCGTGGATCGCCGAGGCCGCCACACTGTCCCTGCATCAACACCGACCGATCAGAATGGACGAGGTACGATCATGAATCGCATTGCCGGAGCACCGATTTCGTGGGGAGTGTGCGAGGTCCCCGGCTGGGGGTACCAGCTTGGGTCGCAGCAGGTCCTCACCGAAATGCGCGAAGTCGGCCTGACCGCAACCGAACTCGGACCCGACGGATTCCTGCCCGCCGACCCCGCGGAGCTGGCCGCCACCCTTGACGAGTACGGCTTGGAGGCCGTCGGTGGATTCACTCCCGTCCTGGTGCACGAACCCGGCCATGATCCGGTGCCCGACATCGCCGAGCTGCTCGACGCCTACACCGCCGCTCGCGCCGAGGTCTTGGTGTTGGCCGCGGTCACCGGCACAGACGGCTACGACTCACGCCCGCAACTCGACCAGGACGGCTGGAAGACGTTGCTGCACAATCTCGATCGCCTCCACGAGACCGCCGGGGCCCGCGGGATCCGCGCGGTGCTGCACCCACACGTCGGCACAATGATCGAAAAGGGTGACGAGGTCGCCCGGGTGCTCGACGGGTCGACGATCCCGCTGTGCCTGGACACCGGTCACCTACTCATCGGGGGTACCGATCCGCTGGAGCTGGCTCGCACCGCCGCCAACCGCATCACCCACGCCCACCTCAAAGACGTGCACGCCGATTACGCCGAACGGGTGCAGTCCGGTGAACTCACCTACGCCCAGGCCGTCGCCCAGGGCATGTACACCGCGCTCGGCACCGGCGATGTCGACATCGCCGGCGTGGTCACTCACCTTCTCGACCACGGCTTCGACGGCTGGTTCACCCTCGAACAGGACACCATCCTCGACGGTGAGCCCGACGGCGAGGGACCGGTCGCCGACGTGCGCAGCAGCGTCGTGTACCTGCGAAGCCTCATCACATGAGCGGGCTGCGGATCGGTGTGCTGGGCGCCTCGCGCATCGCCGAGCTGGCGATCATCTCCCCCGCCGCGACGCTCGGTCACCGCGTCGTCGCCGTGGCCGCTCGTGACCGTGGCCGTGCGGAGACGTTCGCCCGCAGCTACGGGGTGGAGCGGGTGGTGGACACCTACGCCGACCTGGTCGCCGACCCCGAGGTTGACGTCGTCTACAACCCGCTGGCCAACGCGTTCCATGCGCCGTGGAACCTGGCCGCCATCCAGGCCGGTAAGGCGGTACTGACCGAGAAGCCGTTCGCGCGCAACGCCGCCGAAGCCGAGGTGGTGCGCGAGGCGGCGCGCACCCGCGGCACGGTGGTCATGGAGGGATTCCACTACCTGTTCCACCCGATCACCCAGCGCATGTTCGGCCTGCTCGCTGACGGCACCCTCGGCACGCTTCAGCACGTCGAGGTGGTGATGAAAATGCCCGAACCCAAGCCCGATGATGCACGCTGGAAGCTTCAACTCGCGGGTGGTTGCGTGATGGACCTCGGCTGCTACGGGTTGCACGTGAACCGCCAGCTGGCCCGCTTCGCCGGCGGTGACCCCACCATCGTGAGTGCCCGCGGCACCGAACGCTCACCCGGTGTGGACGCATCGTTCGACATCGACCTGGCGTACCCGACCGGAGCGAGCGGTTCGATCATCAGCTCGATGGCCGCCGAGCACTACGAGATGACGCTGCGGCTCATCGGCGATAAAAGCGAAGCGTTCGCCCACGACTACATGCTCCAGTACGGCGACGACCGCATCGAGATCACGACCGACGCCGGCACCACGGTCGAGCACCTCGGAACCCGCTCCACGTACACCTACCAACTGCAGGCCTTCGCCGACCACGTCCAGCACGGCACGCCGCTCCCACTCGACGTCGACGACGCCGTCACGAACATGCAATACATCGACACCGCCTACACCGCGGCCGGCATGTCCCCACGCTGACCGCAACCCGCTCAACCGCGGTAAGCAGAAGCTGGACTGCACTTACGACGAGATCGACCTCGAACACCTGACCCAGGAGATGGCCGGCGGCGACGAGTTGGAGGCGCTGTCGCACGAACTGCGAGGAAAAGGCTCGTAGCCGTCAATTCACCTGGTCGACACGCGTTCGAGTGGTGCGTCACCGTGCGAAGTTGCGACGGGTCTGCACAATAGAGCCATGGACGTTGATCCCGAACGGTCTCATATGCCGGCTTGGCGTGACCCACTGTCGGTGGGGTTTCGGGCGCACCGTCAGCTGTTGCTGCTGCGGTTGCGGTGGCACCAACGCCGCCAGATAGTCAGCAGCGGCCGTCGCCCACGCAGCCAGGGCCGTCACCCAAGCCAGCGGCCATAGCCACGTCAACATAGGCAATAGCGCACGTGCGATTCACCGCGAGCGTGCGCAAAGCGTCACCGTTTTGCGGCGTGTCGGCCGACAGAACGCACGCTCGCGGCAAGAGGTGTGGTTAACGCGGGGCCATGCCCGCGGCCCGGTACGCGGCGTCGACGTAGGCCATGTTCTCCACCGCATCGGCACAATCCAGAGGCAGCGGCACGCAGTGCTGCACATGCGCGGCGAACGCCTCCAACTGATAGCTGTAGGACGGGCGGGTGCCGAGGCGTTCCACGGTGGTGCCCGCCGGGGTGCGGATCGTCAGCCGGTCGTCGTCGTGGGGCTTGATGAAGTTGTGCACCAGGACATCTCCCTTGGTCCCGACGATGCGCAGGGTGAACGAACGGTCGTGGGCGTCCATGGTGTTGGCGCTCAAGCCGGTCGCATCCGACGGGAAACGCAGCTCGACATCGCACCATTCGTCCACGCCCGGAGTGCGCTCAGATGCGTGGGCACTGACGATCGACGGGTGGCCGCCGAGTAGGGCGCCGAGACGGCGCATGACGTGCAGGCCGTAGCAACCCAGATCCATCAACGCACCACCGGCGAGCTCCAGCGACCATCGCGGGTCGTGTGCATCCGGTGCGGGCATGGCCATCCGCACCTCGACGTGGTGGACCTCGCCGAGGCTGCCATCGGCGGCCAGATCGAACGCCCGGCGGGTCACCGGGTGAAACAGGTAGTGAAAGCCCTCCATCACCGTGATCCCCGTAGCATCGGCGGCCTCGGCAACCCGCTGGGCCTCGGCCCGGTTGCGGGCGAACGGCTTTTCGGTGAGAACCGGCTTGCCCGCCGCGATCGCCGCCAGATTCCACGGGGCGTGCAGGACATTGGCCAGCGGGTTGTACACGACGTCGACCTCGGCATCGTTGACAACGTCGGCGTAACTCGCCAAAACACGTTCCACACCGTGCTTTTCGGCGAACGCCTGCGCGCGCTCGGGATCGCGCGCTGCAACCGCAACGAGCCGGTGACCAAGCTCGTGGGCGGGCCCGACGATGGCCAGCTCGGCGATCCGGGATGCGCCCAGCACCCCGATCCGCAGGGTCATGCGCGAAGCACATCCCGCAGGTACGCGACGCTAGCCCGCACGTCGCGGACCGGTCCCTCCCCGGCCGGCTCGTCGTCGAGGATGGTGTCCTGTTCGAGCACGAACCAGCCGTCGAAGCCGTTGTCGCGCAACACCGCTACGATGCCCGCGACGTCGACGTCACCGGTGCCCAACGGGGTGTACATCCGCTTGGCGACCGCTTCGGTATAGGTCAGCTCGCCGGACCGCACGCTGGCGGCCAGTTCCGCGTCGACATCCTTGAGGTGGACATGGGCGACGCGGTCGGGCACCGTGCGCGCCAGTTCGACCGGGTCGGTTCCGCCGATCAGCAGATGGCCGGTGTCCAGACACAGCGGGATGACGGAACCGGCGAGCACGCGGTCCACGTCGGCTCGGGTCTCGACCATCGTGCCCACATGCGGGTGCAGGACGGCGGTGACGCCGCGTTGCGCGGCGGCGGCCGCGACCCGGTCCAGGTTGGCAAGCAGCGTATTCCATTGGCCGCCGTCGAGCTGTGGCCGGGAATCATAGCTCTCGGATCCAGTTGCCGCGGCCAGCACCAGGATTCGCGCCCCGGCGGCGACCAGGGCTTCCAACGCAGCGCTCACGTCGGGCACCGGGTCGTGGTCGGCGTCGTGCAGAAGCACGGGCGCGAAGGTGCCGACGCAGCGCAGACCGTATTCACCAAGCAGTGCGGTCAGCGCGCCCGGGTCTGCGGGCAGGAAGCCTTCGGGGCCAAGCTCGGTGGCCGGGAGTCCGGCGTGGCGCATCTCGGCGAGCACGCGCTCGGGCGAGAGCTGATAGCCCCAGCCGGGCACTTCGCATACGCCCCACGAGATGGGCGCTCCGGCAATCTTCGCCGCTGTCACGACATCACCTCCTCAATGCGCACCGGCGCACGCCGGCGCAGGGATTCGGTCGCCGCCTCGGCCAGCCATGCAACCTCGACCGCGTCGGCAACCGTGCACGCCGGGGCGGCCGTGCCGTTGACCACGTCGACAAAGGCGGTCAGCTCGGCGCGGAATGCGTCGGCGAAGCGGTCCATGAAGAAGTGGTGATAGGGACCGGCAGGAAAATCGTTGTGCGGGTCCATGTTTCGCATCGGAGCGCCGTGGTCCCAGCCGGCGACCACGGTGTCGTGGAAGCCGTGCACCTCAAGCCGGCAGTCGTAACCACGGCCGTTGTAGCGTGCCGCGGATACCACGCCAAGCGTGCCCTGCTCGAAGGTGACCAGCACCGCGGCGGTATCCACGTCGCCGAGATCGGCGAAACGCGGATCGCCCTGCACAGTGCCGGTGGCATACACCTCGACGGCGCGCTGACCGGTGATCCACCGCAGCACGTCGAAGTCGTGCACGGCGCAATCCCGGAAAATGCCGCCCGAGCCCGCGATGTAGTCCATCGGCGGTGGCGCCGGGTCCATCGTCGTGCTGCGCACGGTATGCAGCGGGCCGAGCGAGCCGTCATCAACCGCGCGTTTGGCGGCTGCAAACGCGGCATCGAACCGCCTCTGATAGCCAACCTGCACCGCCACCCCCGAGCGGGCGATCACCTCGGCGACCCGGGCGCTCTCGGCGGCGGTCGCGGCGATGGGCTTCTCGCAGAAGGTCGGCAGTTCCCGGTGCACAGCGGCCAGGGTCAGTTCCGCATGGGCTGGGGTGGCGGCCGACACGACGACGCCGTCGACGCCCGACGCCAGCAGCTCCTCCACCGAATCGGCTGGTGTGGCACCGTGTTTGGCGGCGACCGCGGCGACAAGGTCCGGCCGGTCGTCGGCGACCACCAGTGCGTCAACACCCTCCAAACCGCTGAGGGTTTCGGTGTGGAACGCGCCGATGCGGCCCAATCCGATAACGCCGAGCTTGGTCATGGAGTCCTCCGATCGTCTTGGTCGCGCAATGCGACGTCGAGTTCTTCCACGCTGAGGTCGTCGGCCAGCGCGGCCAGCACGATGTCGGCCTGCGATGGCGGCGCGAGGTTCTCGATCGGCTGGTCCCGGTCGAGGTTGGTGGGGAAAGGGTAGCCCTCGGCCGTCGCCACCACGGCATTGAGCAGGTCGCGCTGCGGGCGGCCCGCGGCCTTCATGGCGCGCAGCGCGGGATACACGGCACGCACCATCGCGCCGCGGTCAAGGGCTTCCATCGCCCGGCCGAACGGTGACGAAATCTGCAGCAGGTTGGCCATCCGGCAGATGCCGGCTGACCTGTTGGACCCCGCACCGTGGTAGAGGGCCGGGTTGAAGAACACCGCGTCACCGGTGCGCAGCGGCAGCTGCACGTGGTGCTCGGCGAAGAAGTCGACGAACTCGGGCCGGTTGAACGCGATATACCCGCCGACAAAGCGCTGCGAGTAGGGCAGGAGGATGGTCGGGCCGCTTTCAATCGGCATGTCGCAGTGCGCCACCGCGCCCTGCAGTGTGAGTGCCGGCGACATGCGGTGCAGATGCGCGGGGTAAGCCGCCAGGTGCTCGACGGGGACGAATCCGAGGTGGTAGTCGCGGTGTGGAACCTGTTGCTTCCCACCGGGGTTGACGACATTGACCTGCGAGGTGACCTGGTAGCGCGGGCCCAGCCAGGCCTGGCACACGGCGGCCAGCGTGTCGTTGGCGTAGTACTCGGCGAACACGTCAGGCGCGTGCAACGCGAGCTTCTGTGCGGCATTCCAGATCCGGTCGTTGGCGCCGGGCTTGCCGAAGTGGTCGCCTGCGGCCAGGCCATGCGCGTGTTGGTCGGTGATGATTGCGAAGAACGCATCGCTCGCCCTCGCCACGACATCGGGGGAGAAGGCGCCCTCGAAGACGACGACACCGGGCCCATCGGCCAGTGCCCGAATCAGCTCCGACCGCAGCGCGCGCCGATCGGCTGCCGCGGTGTCGGTCGCGGAGTAGATGAGCACATTGCTGCGGACATCAAGGGCATGCGGATAGTCGGCCAGATCGGTGTCGCGCAGCACTTGTGCGCGAAAGTCGTCGAGGCCGCAGTCCGAATCGTCGATCCACGGCCGATGCGAGGTGGTGAGGGGTGCGGCCATGCCAGCTAGTCTTGTCGTGACAGCCACCGCATTCAACACCAAAAATCCATCAAAAAGACCTCAGCACCGACCGCGGCGGGCTCCCGTCGAGCCGGGACGTCACCGACGGATCCTGACACCGACGTTTGGCAGGCGACTCGCCGCGCGCGGCCTGCAAAGCGTCGACTTCGCGGGCACGCGGGGTGAAGGGCGATGCGGCTGATACTGCAGGAGCGCGGCGCGCTGCCCGCCGAGCCGGTGCGCCCCGCACCGATCCAGGTCATCACGCCCTACAACCTGCCCGGCCAGTGCTAGCCAGTAGCTAGTGCTCGGTAGCCGTTTCCTTAGGAAACGACGGCCGCGGAAAGTGACGAATCCCACAATTCTGTCTCAACGTCGTCCGCTTTCACGCTACTGAGCAGTGCATTCGGTTTGACCTCCGCCGCGTGTCGGGTACCCGTGTGGTATTGGCTCGACTAAGAGAGGTGCAATAATCGGTACTGCGAGTGACATCAAATTTGATGGACGCCAGTACCGACGGCGCGTCGTGTAGACCGCGACTTGAGAACACGTCCAAAAGATCGTGAAAGGCAGGGGTCGTGGGTCCGAACGGCGACGGGGCCAGTCCGGAACATCGGCACAAGCTCGAGAAGGTTGTCATCCGCTTCGCCGGCGACTCCGGCGACGGCATGCAGCTGACCGGTGACCGGTTCACCTCCGAGGCCGCGCTGTTCGGCAATGACCTTGCCACCCAACCGAATTACCCCGCCGAGATCCGCGCGCCGCAGGGCACGCTGCCCGGCGTTTCTTCGTTCCAGATTCAGATCGCCGACTACGACATCCTCACCGCCGGCGACCGCCCCGACGTCCTCGTCGCGATGAACCCCGCGGCGCTCAAGGCCAACGTTTCCGATCTGCCCCGCGGCGGGCTGATCATTGCCAACTCCGACGAATTCACGAAGCGGAACCTGGCCAAGGTCGGCTACGAGGCCAACCCGCTCGACGACGACGAGCTGTCCCACTACGTCGTGCAGGCGGTCCCGATGACGACGCTGACGCTGGGTGCCGTCGAGGCGATCGGCGCGTCGAAGAAGGACGGACAGCGCGCCAAGAACATGTTCGCCCTCGGGCTGTTGTCGTGGATGTACGGCCGCGAGCTCGAGCACAGCGAGGCGTTCATCCGCGAGAAGTTTGCCCGCAAACCCGACGTCGCCGAGGCCAATGTGCTGGCCCTGAAGGCCGGATGGAACTACGGGGAGACCACCGAGGCGTTCGGCACCACCTATGAAGTGGCGCCGGCCAAGCTGAAATCCGGCGAATACCGGCAGATCTCCGGTAATACCGCGCTGGCCTACGGCATCGTCACCGCCGGCCAGCTGTCCGGGATCCAGGTGGTGCTCGGCAGCTACCCGATCACGCCGGCCTCCGACATCCTGCACGAACTGTCCAAGCACAAGAACTTCAACGTCGTCACCTTCCAGGCCGAGGACGAGATCGCCGGCATCGGGGCGGCACTGGGTGCGTCCTTCGGCGGCGCGCTGGGCGTCACCAGCACCTCGGGGCCCGGCCTGTCGCTGAAGTCGGAGGCGCTCGGCCTGGCCGTGATGACCGAGTTGCCGCTGCTGGTGATCGACGTGCAGCGCGGCGGTCCGTCGACCGGACTGCCGACCAAGACCGAGCAGGCCGACCTTATGCAGGCGCTGTACGGGCGCAACGGCGAATCGCCGGTCGCGGTGCTGGCGCCACGGACGCCGTCCGATTGCTTCGAGATCGCGGTGGAAGCGGTACGGATCGCGGTCACCTACCACACCCCGGTAATCATCCTGTCCGACGGCGCCATCGCCAACGGCTCGGAGCCGTGGCGGATTCCGGACGTCAGCACGTACGAGCCCATCGAGCACGCGTTCGCCAAACCGGACGAGCCCTTCCAGCCGTACGCCCGCGACCCGGAAACCCTGGCACGCCAGTTCGCGATCCCAGGCACGCCGGGTCTGGAGCACCGCATCGGCGGCCTTGAGGCGGCCAACGGCTCGGGCAACATCTCCTACGAGCCGAAGAACCACGATCTGATGGTGCGGCTGCGCAGAGCCAAGATCGACGGCATCGCCGTCCCGGATCTTGAGGTCGACGACCCGACCGGCGACGCGGAGCTGCTGATGCTCGGCTGGGGCAGCTCGTATGGCCCCATCGGCGAGGCCTGCCGGCGGGCCCGGCGCAAGGGCATCGAGGTGGCCCACGCGCAGCTGCGTCACCTCAGTCCCTTCCCGGCCAATCTCGGTGACGTGCTGCGCCGCTACCCGAAGGTGGTTCTGCCGGAAATGAACCTCGGGCAGCTGGCGCTGCTGCTGCGGGGCCGGTATCTGGTCGATATCCAATCGGTGACCAAGGTGGAGGGCATGGCGTTCCTGGCCGACGAGGTCGAGGGCATCATCGATGCGGCCCTGGACGGGACGCTGGCAGACAAGGAAATTGACAAGGCCAAATTCGCACGGCTGGCTGCGGTTACCGTTGAGACCGGCGTGACTGGCGTGGGAGCTAACGCATGACTGACGTGATCGGGGCCGATCTCGGGCTAACCCCTGCTGGGCTGTCAAAGACCAGTGGGGTGCCCACCACCGACCAACCGCAGAAGGCCAAGGACTTCAGCAGTGACCAGGAGGTCCGCTGGTGCCCGGGCTGCGGCGACTACGTCATCCTCAACACCATCCGCAACTTCCTACCGGAGCTGGGCCTGCGCCGCGAGAACATCGTGTTCGTCAGCGGCATCGGATGCTCGAGCCGGTTCCCGTACTACCTGGAAACCTATGGTCTGCACTCGATTCACGGGCGCGCGCCGGCCATCGCCACCGGGCTGGCGCTGGCCCGCAAGGACCTTTCGGTGTGGGTCGTCACCGGCGACGGCGACGCGCTGTCGATCGGCGGCAACCACCTGATCCACGCGTTGCGCCGCAACGTCAACATGACGATCCTGCTCTTCAACAACCGGATCTACGGCCTGACCAAGGGGCAGTACTCGCCGACTTCCGAGGTCGGCAAGGTCACCAAGTCCACGCCGATGGGATCGCTGGACTATCCGTTCAACCCGGTGTCGCTGGCGCTGGGCGCCGACGCGACGTTCGTGGGTCGCGCCCTGGACTCCGACCGCAAGGGTCTCACCGAGGTGCTGCGCGCCGCGGCCGCCCACCGTGGGGCGGCGCTGGTCGAGATCCTGCAGGACTGCCCGATCTTCAACGACGGCTCGTTCGACGCGCTGCGCAAGGAAGGCGCCGAGGAGCGGCTGATCAACGTCCACCACGGCGAGCCGATCACGTTCGGCGCCAACGGCGAGTACTGCGTGGTCAAGTCCGGGTACGGACTCGAGGTCGCCAAGACCGCCGACGTCTCGGCCGACGAGATCATCGTCCACAACGCGCAGATCGACGACTCGGCATACGCATTCGCCCTGTCGCGACTGTCCGAGCAGAACCTCGAGCACACCGTGATGGGCATCTTCCGCCAGATCAGCAGGCCCACCTACGACGACGCGGCCCGCGAACAGGTCAGCGCGGCGATCAACGCCAAGCCGAACGACGCGGCGGCATTGCAGTCGTTGCTGCGTGGCCGCGACACCTGGATCGTCGACTAACGTGACATCCCCTGTTGCGTTGGCTGCGGTGGTGCTGGCAGGCGGGGCTTCGCGGCGGATGGGCCGCGACAAGGCGACCCTGCCTTACGCAGGCAAGACGCTGGTCGAACACGTGGTGTCCGTCGTCAGCCCGCGCTGTTCACCCGTCTACGTGATCGCCGCCCCCGGGCAACCGCTGCCGGCGTTGCAGGCCGAGGTGCTTCGCGATGAGATCCGCGGTGTCGGGCCGCTGTTGGCGACCGGACGGGGACTGCGGGCGGCCGCCGAGGCCGGTCTCCAGTGGGCGTTCGTGTGCGCGGTCGACATGCCGTTTCTTTCCGCCGACGTGATCGACGTACTCGCGGGCCCCGCCGTTCGACTCGGTGCCGACGTGGTGTTGCCGTGGGACGGCCGCGATCACTACCTGGCCGGGATATATAGCACCACTCTGGCCGGGCGCATCGACGAGTTGATCGCCGCGGGTGAACACAGCATGCAGGCGCTGGTGGACACCGTCGACACGCAACGCATCGTGATGCCCGAGCAACGGTCGTTGACCAACGTCAACACCGCCGCCGATCTGCCCTGAATTTCGGCAGCAAATTTGTAATTCAGACGCCAATATCGAGGTATTCACATCTACGTTGGATATGCTACTTCAATAAATATGTGAATAAACCGTTATAGATTGCGTTCCTAACAAGCGTGATATTCACGATCCTGCGGTCAGACGTGATCCGCCGGTGTGCGAAATCCGTTATGGCGGTGCGGGTTTGGTATTCGCCGATCGAGGGTACCCCGCCTGGTTTCGATCGGCGTAACCGGCCAGTTTGCGGTCTGGGGTGTCGGCCGAAGTGGCCGTACCCGGATCAGCACCCAGGAAGATTGCGTCACCGTGGTCCCATGTTGCGGCCAACGCCGGGTGGCGTGCCGGGATATGGGCTGAAAGTCCCTGGCATCAAACGAGTTTCATACCAAATTCGGTGGGCGTGACCGGCTGGCATCGTTTCTCGGCCTGCCGGCGGGTCTCCTGTGCGAATTGGTGAAAAGTCCACGGCAGCAGGATATTTCAGGCCATCAGGAGTATCGCCCGCGGCGCCGCGGCGCCGGCGAACCGTTCGGTGACTCCCGGCTCGGCCGGGGTGGGCCCGTTTTCCAGCGCTGCGGGGCCGTATTCCCCACTAAGCGGCCAAGTTGCTCACCCAGCGCGGTGACTCTAGTGACCCAGCTCACAAAATAGTGGTGATTTGGCTCACACCAGGCCGCAGCGGATACGAATTCGGTGCCCGCCCAAACTCACGGTTGATCTGCACGGATTGCTGAGAACGTCCGTCGTGATCTGCTCGTGATCAAACCGCTACCGCTCGTTTATCGATATGACTAATCGCGAAGGGGTTTGTACGGTCCATTCACAGCTCCAAATGGAACAAATAATTTCAAACCAATGAACCTGCGTGTGAGTGGGGTTTCGAAGGCCAAACCGCCTTCAGCAGCGGCCCCCTGTCGCGTCTGACCGAGACGGCGCGACCCGACTCTCCCGCCTACCTACAGGCAACTGCACCCGCAGCTGCGGGTGTCGATGGCGCGCGCTTGGCGAAAGGACAGAAGTTGAGGAACATCCGCAAGACGTTTGGACTGGCCACCATCGCCGGGGCGCTCGCGCTGGCACCGATGGCGCTGGCGACCGGCACCGCGAATGCGGACAGCGGCGTCAACTGGGACGCCGTCGCGGCGTGTGAGTCCGGTGGCAACTGGTCGATCAACACCGGTAACGGCTACTACGGCGGCCTGCAGTTCACGATGGGGACCTGGCGCTCCAACGGCGGCTCGGGCTCGCCGCACCACGCCAGCCGCGCGGAGCAGATCCGGGTGGCCGAGAACGTCCTGAGGACGCAGGGCATCGGCGCGTGGCCGGCGTGCGGCCGGCGCGGCTAGTACTCACGCACTGGATGTAGGACGGTGCCGGGCGGAAACGCTCGGCACCGTCTCTCTTTCCCCAGAAGGCCCTCCATTCCATCCCGCCTCCAGAGAAACTTCAGCCTCCCCTGTAACGCGTTACGTTCGTCACACGAATCACCCAATGACCGCATCGGAAGAACGCACGACTCTTCGCATGCGGTCCTGGTGTCAAACGGTCGGGGAAGGACCGAAGTGAAGAACATCCGTAAGGCAGTAATCAGGGGCCTCTGGCTCACCGCTATCACCGCGGCCGCTTGCCGTCGCTTCCATGGCCGCCTCGGCGGGCACCGCGCACGCCGACACCGTGGACTGGGACGCGATCGCTCAGTGCGAGTCCGGCGGCAACTGGTCCACCAATACCGGCAACGGCTTCTACGGCGGGCTGCAATTCAAGCCGTCCACCTGGGCCTCCCACGGCGGCGTGGGATCACCGGCGACCGCGTCGCGCGAAGATCAGATCCGGGTGGCCGAGCGGGTCCTGGCCACGCAGGGGCTCGGTGCCTGGCCGACATGCGGCACACACGGCGGTGGCCGCCCAGCCGTGTGGGGCGTGCCCAGTGTCGCCACCGGATGCGATGTGGTGCCAGTCGGCAGCGTGCTCGGCATCGTCGACCTGCGTCAGCTGTGCTCCACGCTGCTCAGCCCGCTGGCAGCTTTCGGCCTTCCACGCTGATCCCGTTGCCCTAGCGCCGAGCGTGGGTGCTCACACCGGCTGGGTGTCCGCGTGGGTCGGAAGCGCAAACGCCGACCGCGACGCCACCGTCGTCAGATGCCGGGTCAGCACCGCCTCGGGCACGAGGACCGAGGCGCGGCTCGCGGCCGCGCTCAGGAACACGGGCCGCAGGTTGACGAGCCGGCCGATCAGTGCCGATTCGCGGACGATCGCGCGCACCCGTCGCCGCCGAAACGCCGCGAATCGGGCGAACGCCGTCGCCGCGTCGTCGGCGCTGTCGACAAAGTCGGCCAGTATCGCGGCGTCCTCCAGTCCCTGACAGCCGCCCTGGCCCAGGTGCGGCCGCATCGGGTGGGCGGCGTCGCCCACGATCAGCACCGGCCCGCGGGACCAAACCCGCGCCCGATCGCGGTCGTAGAGGTCGTTACGCAAGACGTCCGCTGGGTCGGTCGCGGCCAGGACCGCCGGGATCGGCTCGGCCCACGAGGCGAACGTGCTCCGCAGGTACGCCAGTTCCCCGTCGGGTGCCCTCCCTCCCTCCGACGCCCGCTCGGTGGCGAACCAGTAGGTGCGGTCCGGCCCGAGTGGAACATGCCCGAACTCGATGGCCGGGCCCAGGACTTCGCCTGCGAATTCGGGGTCGATCGCACACTCGGCCACCCCGCGCCAAGCCGTATAGCCGACGTAGCGGTTCTTCAGTGCGCCGTTGAGATGGCGGGCCACCACCGAACGGGTGCCGTCCGCGCCGATGACGGCCGCCGCCTCGCGCGTCGTTGAGTCCGACAGCGTCATCCGTACGCCGGCCCCGGTGATGGCGAGTTCGCGGACGGCGACACCGTTTCGAACGGTGGCGCCGGCCAGTGCGCCGGCCAGGATGTCGGTCAGCGCGGAGCGGCGCACCACCACCAGCGGTTCGCCCAGGGCTTTCACGATCCGCTCTGCCGACGGGTGACGGAGCCACGAGCCGTCACGCCAGCGCAGGGCGCCCGCGGTGACGGTGCCGCCGGCGGTGCGTACCGCGTCACCGAGTCCGATGTGGTCCAACGCCGCCAGCGCGTTGGGCCAGATGCTGATCCCGGCACCGGTCGCGGTATCGGTGCGTTCCTCGATGACGGTGACGTCGTGCCCGCGCCGCTGCAGCGCCACCGCCGTCGCCAGACCCGCGATACCCGCCCCGACGACGACGATCCGCGCCATGCGTCGAACGTAGTGCCTACAGGTCGACGACCAGCAGTGTGCTTGATGCAGTGGCGACCGTCGCGCCCGAGGAGTCGGTGACGATGCCCTCAGGTCCACCCTGCAAGGCGCGGGCCGAGTGTGTTAACAACGGGTCATGACAGCGACCGCATCAACGCCGTTCGGAGACCTCGACGACTACATCGCGCTGCCACGGGTGTCCGGTCTGGCCGTATCGGCCGACGGATCGCGGGTGGTGACGACGGTCGCCGAGCTCAACGACAAGCGCACCGACTACGTCACCGCGGTCTGGGAGATCGACCCGGCCGGACGACGCCCCGCCCGCCGCCTGACCCGCGGCGCCAAGGGCGAGTCGTCGCCGGCGTTCACCGCCGATGGCGACGTGTTGTTCGTCGCGGTCCGTCCGACCGATGACGACGACAAGCCGCCCGCCTCGTTGTGGCGGTTGCCGGCCGCGGGCGGCGAAGCGGCTGAGGTATTGGCGCTGCCCGGAGGTGTCGAGGCGATCTACACGGCCCGCGACGCGGCGGCGGCCGTGCTGCGCGCACCGATGCTGCCGTCGGCGCAGAAGATCGACGACGACCGTCGACTGCGGGAGTTGCGCAAGGACAACAAGATCAGCGCCATTTTGCACACCGGCTATCCGATCCGCCACTGGGACAAGGACCTTGGGCCAGGCGAGCCACACCTGCTCGGGCTGGATCTGGACGGCGGCAGCGAGCCGGTCGATCTGACGCCACGACCCGGTGGGGCGTTACGCGAAACCGGCGTCGATCTGAGCCCGGATGGCCGGTTCCTGGTGGCGAGCTGGCAGTTGCCGGGGCCGGGCGCGTCGCGGCACTCGGTGCTGGTGCGCGTCGAGCTGGCCACTGGGGACCGAGCGGTGATCGCCGACGACGCCGATGCCGACCTGTGGAGTCCCGCCATCTCGCCCGACGGCACGGCGGTGGCCTACCTACGTGAGTCGTACTCCACACCCGAGCGAGCTCCGCGAATCATCCTGGGTTACAAGCGCTTCGGCGAGGAATCTGTCGCCCTCGCGACCGACTGGGATCGCTGGCCGGCGTCGGTGACCTGGTCGCGCGACGGCCGGGCGCTGATCGTCACCGCCGACCAGGACGGCCGCTGCCCGGTGTTTTCGATCGGGCTGGCCGACGGTGAGGTCACGCAGCTGACATCGGACGACTTCGCCTACACCGACGTGGTCGCGACTCCCGGCGGTGTGCTGTACGCGCTGCGCAGTTCCTACGCCGCGCCGCCGCACCCGGTCCGCATCGAGCCCGGCGGCGCCGTCACCGAATTGCCGTGCGTCGAGCCGCCGAGTCTGCCCGGCACGTTGACGGAGATCACCGCGAAGGCACCGCGACGGCACACGGGTGCGGTCGTGGCTGGTGCTGCCAGGCACCGAATCACCGGCGCCGCTGCTGCTGTGGATCCACGGCGGCCCGCTGCACAGCTGGAACTGCTGGTCGTGGCGGTGGAACCCGTGGCTGCTGGCGGCGCACGGATACGCTGTGCTGCTGCCCGACCCGGCGCTGTCCACCGGGTACGGGCAGGACTTCATCCAGCGCGGTTGGGGCAAATGGGGTGGCGCACCGTTCGACGATCTGATGGCCGCGACCGACGTCGCCTGTGCCGACCCGCGCATCGATGCCGAACGGACCGCGGCGATGGGCGGGTCGTTCGGCGGTTACATGGCCAACTGGGTGGCCGCACACACCGATCGATTCGACGCGATCGTCACCCACGCCAGCCTCTGGGCGCTGGATCAGTTCGGCGCCACCACCGACGCGTCCTACTACTGGCTGCGGGAGATGACGCGCGATATGGCCGCCGCGAACTCGCCCCACCGGTTCGTCGGCCAGATCCGCACGCCGATGCTGGTGATCCACGGAGACAAGGACTATCGCGTGCCGATCGGCGAGGCGCTGCGGCTGTGGTACGAACTGCTGACCGAGTCGGGTCTGCCCGCGGCGGACGACGGCACGAGCCCGCACCAGTTCCTCTATTTCCCGTCGGAGAACCACTGGGTGCTTGACCCCGCAGCACGCCAAGATCTGGTATCAGGTCGTCACCGCATTCCTGAGCCACCACCTGCTCGGCGAGCAGATCGAGCTGCCCGACGCGCTCGGGTAGCGTCGGGTCCATGGCCGCAGCGCAGCGTGAATTCGACATCGTTCTGTACGGGGCGACCGGTTTCGTCGGGAAGCTGACCGCGCAATACTTGGCCCGCGCGGGCGGGCAAGCCCGCATCGCACTGGCCGGACGATCCACCGACCGGCTACTCGCGGTCCGCGAGGACCTGGGTGAGGCCGCGCAGTCCTGGCAACTCATCGCGGCGGACGCGACGTCGCCGTCGACGTTGAATGACATGGCGGCACAGGCCCAGGTGGTGGTGACGACCGTCGGTCCCTATACCCGCTACGGGTATGCCGTTGGTGGCGGCATGCGCGGCCGCTGGCACCGATTACGCCGACCTGGCCGGCGAGGCGATGTTCGTGCGCGAGAGCATCGACCTGCACCACAAGCAGGCCGCCGATACCGGTGCGCGCATCGTCCATGCCTGCGGATTCGACTCCATCCCTTCGGATCTCAGTGTGTATGCGCTGTATCGCCGGGCCGCCCAGGACGGCGCCGGCGAGCTCAGCGACACCAACTTGGTGGTGCGCTCCTTTGCCGGCGGCTTATCCGGCGGCACCATCGCCTCGATGTTGGGGGTGCTGCGCACCGCGTCCAGTGACCCCGATGCGCGGCGCACGCTCGAAGACCCGTACACGCTTACCACCGACCGCAGCGCCGAACCCGACCTCGGCCCGCAACCGGACCTGCCGTGGCGGCGGGGCCGCGACATCGCTCCGGAGTTGGGCAAGGTCTGGACCGCCGGGTTTGTGATGGCCCCCTACAACACTCGGATCGTACGGCGCAGCAACGCATTACAGGACTGGGCGTACGGCAGGCGATTCCGCTACGCCGAGAACCTGAGCCTGGGCTCTTCGATCGCCGCGCCCGTCGCCTCGGCGATCGCGAGCGGTGCGAGTAACACGCTCGTCGGGCTGGGTAGCCGCTACTTCCGGCTGCTGCCGCAGAAGCTCGTCGAACGGATCGCCCCGAGGCCGGGCACCGGCCCGAGCGAAAAGACGCGAGAACAAGGCCATTACAAGGTCGAGACCTACACCACCACGACGACCGGCGCCCGCTACGTGGCCACGATGTCCCAGCAGGGCGACCCCGGTTACAAGGCCACCTCGGTGCTGCTCGGTGAGAGCGGCCTGGCGCTGGCGTTGGACCGCGACAAGCTGTCCGATCTGCGCGGCGTGCTGACCCCGGCCGCGGCGATGGGTGACGCACTGCTGGCCCGATTTCCGGGCGCCGGCGTCACCCTGGAGACGAAGCGGCTGAATTAAATCCATCCGTGCCGAACACCTGTCAGCCAAGATCAATTGGACTAGTGTCGTCAACGAGTTTCGGCAATTCCCAGCAACGAAGGTGGAGATGACATGGCTGGTCTCGACGATCTCTTCGCACAGATCCCCGTACAGGACATCGCAAGCAAGCTCGGGGCCGACGAGGGCGAGGTGAACAACGCTATTCAGACCCTGGTGCCCTCGCTCGTCGCCGGTCTGGCAGAGAACGTCCAGGCTGAAGACATCGACTCGAGCGAGCTCGAGTCCGACGTTGCCAAGCAAGGTGCCAGCGGCCTGCTCGACGGCGGGGTCAGCGTCGACCAGGTCGACGAAAGCGAAGGCGACCTAATCGTCGCGAAGATCTTCGGCGGCAACGACAGCAATCAGGTCGCCTCGGCACTGGCAGGCGCCGGCGCCGGCGGCGGCAATCTGATCAAGCGGCTACTGCCCATCCTCGCGCCCATCGTGCTGGCCTACATCGGCAAGCAGTTCTCGCAGCGGGGTGCAGGGGCCCCGGCCGGCGCCGGAACCCAGGCCCAGGCCGCGCCGTCGGGCGGGCTGGGTGACCTTCTGGGCGGCATCCTCGGTGGTGCAGGCGGTGCGGGCGCTGCTGGTGGCGGCCTCGGCAGCATCCTGGGCAGCGTGCTCGGCGGCAAGCAGGGCGGCGCGATCGGCGACGTTCTCGGCGGCCTGCTCGGCGGCAAGAGGTAGTCTCCCGCTCGCGAGCAGACACAGAAGCCTCACACGCCCGGCGTGTCGGGGGCTTTCGCTTCTGCCGGCCCCGTCTTCCTAGAATGTTGCGGTGACCGCCGCTTCGAATCCCGCCGCCAGCTCAGGGGTCGACGCCCTGCCCAAATCGTGGGAGCCGGGCGCGGTGGAAAGCGAGCTGTATCAGGGTTGGGTCGACGCCGGCTATTTCAAGGCGGACGCGTCGAGCGAAAAGCCCGCGTACTCGATCGTGCTGCCGCCACCGAACGTGACCGGCAGCCTGCACATGGGTCACGCGCTGGATCACACGCTGATGGATGCGCTGACGCGGCGCAAGCGGATGCAGGGTTACGAGGTGCTGTGGTTGCCCGGCATGGACCATGCCGGCATCGCCACCCAGACCGTGGTGGAAAAGCAGCTCGCCGTTGATGGTAAGACCAAAGAAGACTTCGGCCGCGAGCTGTTCATCGACAAGGTGTGGGACTGGAAGCACGAATCCGGCGGCACCATCGGCGGCCAGATGCGCCGGCTCGGCGATGGGGTGGACTGGAGCCGCGACCGGTTCACCATGGACGACGGCCTGTCCCGTGCGGTGCGCACGATCTTCAAGCGGCTGTTTGACGCCGGGCTGATCTATCGCGCCGAGCGGTTGGTCAACTGGTCGCCGGTGCTGCAGACCGCGGTCAGCGACCTCGAGGTCAAATACGAAGACGTCGAGGGCGAGTTGGTGTCCTTCCGGTACGGCTCGCTCGACGACGCCGAACCGCACATCGTGGTGGCCACCACCCGGGTCGAGACGATGCTCGGTGACACCGCCATCGCGGTGCACCCCGACGACGAGCGGTATCGCCATCTGGTGGGCAAGACGCTGCCGCATCCCTTTGTTGAGCGGCAGCTGATCATCGTCGCCGACGAGCACGTCGACCCCGAATTCGGCACCGGCGCGGTCAAGGTCACCCCGGCCCACGATCCCAACGACTTCGAGATCGGGCTGCGGCACGGCCTGCCGATGCCGAACATCATGGACACCAAGGCCCAGATTACCGACACCGGAACGGTTTTCGACGGCCTGGATCGCTTCGAGGCGCGCCTCAAGGTCCGCGAGGCGCTGGCCGAGCAGGGCCGCATCATCGAGGAGAAACGACCGTACCTGCACAGCGTTGGGCATTCCGAACGCAGCGGCGAAGTTATCGAGCCGCGGCTGTCGCTGCAGTGGTGGGTCAAGGTAGAATCGCTGGCCAAGGCCGCCAGCGACGCGGTTCGCAACGGCGACACCGTGATTCACCCGCCTAGCCTGGAGCCGCGCTGGTTCGCCTGGGTCGACAACATGCACGACTGGTGCATATCGCGTCAGCTGTGGTGGGGCCACCGCATTCCGATCTGGCACGGCCCCAACGGCGAGACGCGCTGCGTCGGGCCTGACGAGACCCCGCCCGAGGGCTGGGAGCAGGACCCCGACGTGCTTGACACCTGGTTCTCGGCGGCACTGTGGCCGTTCTCCACCATGGGCTGGCCAGAGCACACCGCCGAACTGGCAAAGTTCTATCCCACAAGCGTCTTGGTCACCGGCTACGACATCCTGTTCTTCTGGGTGGCCCGGATGATGATGTTCGGTACGTTCGTCGCCGACGATCCCGCGATCACCCTGGACGGACAGCGCGGGCCGCAGGTGCCGTTCACCAACGTTTTCCTGCACGGTCTGATCCGCGACGAGTTCGGCCGCAAGATGAGCAAGTCGCGGGGCAACGGCATCGACCCGCTGGACTGGGTGGAGAAGTTCGGCGCCGACGCGCTGCGGTTCACCCTTGCCCGCGGTGCCAGCCCCGGCGGCGATCTGTCCATCGGCGAGGACCATGCCCGCGCGTCGCGCAACTTCGCCACCAAGTTGTTCAATGCCACCAGGTTCGCGCTCATCAACGGTGCCAGCCCGGCGCCGCTACCCGATGCAGATGACCTCACCGATGCCGACCGGTGGATCTTGGGCCGAACCGAAGAGGTTCGCGCCGAAGTGGACTCGGCGTTCGAAGGCTACGAGTTCAGCCGGGCGTGTGAGGCGCTGTACCACTTCGCCTGGGACGAGTTCTGCGACTGGTATGTCGAACTCGCGAAAGTGCAACTGACGGAAGGGATTACGCATACCACCGCGGTGCTGGCTGCGGTGCTGGACACCTTGCTCAAGCTGTTGCACCCGGTGATGCCGTTCGTCACGGAGACGCTGTGGAAGGCGTTGACCGGTGGCGAGTCCCTGGTCATCGCCGACTGGCCGGCGCCCTCTGACTTCACGTTGGATCCTGTTGCGTCGCACCGGGTCGCCGACATGCAGAAGCTGGTAACCGAGGTGCGCCGGTTCCGCAGCGACCAGGGGCTGAACGACCGCCAGAAGGTACCGGCGCGGCTGTCGGACATTGCGGCCGCGGATCTTGACAGCCAGGTCCCGGCCGTGACCTCGCTGGCCTGGCTGACACCGGCCGGGGACGGATTCAGCCCGTCGGCCGCCGTGGAGGTGCGGTTGTCACAGGGCACGGTCGTGGTCGAACTGGACACGTCGGGCACCGTCGACGTCGCCGCCGAACGGCGCCGCCTGGAAAAGGATCTGGCCGCCGCGGAGAAAGAGCTCGCCGGCACCACCGGCAAGCTCGGCAACGACGCTTTCCTGGCCAAGGCGCCGGCCGACGTGGTCGACAAGATCCGCGCCCGCCAACAGCTGGCCCGCGAAGAAGTGGACCGGATCACGGCCCGGTTGGCCTCCCTGCAATGACAGACCCGGAGCCGCCCAGCGGGCGACATTCAGCGGATGTCCCCACCCCGGACGAGATCGCGTCGCTGCTTCAGGTCGAGCACCTGCTCGACCAGCGTTGGCCCGAGACCAAACTCGAACCCAGTACCGCACGAATCGCCGCGCTGTCCGAACTGCTCGGCTCGCCCCAGCGCGGCTACCCGTCGATCCACATTGCGGGCACCAACGGCAAGACCTCGGTGGCCCGCATGGTCGACGCGCTGCTGACGGCGCTGCAACGCCGGACCGGACGCACCACCAGCCCGCATCTGCAGTCCGCGGTCGAGCGCATCGCGATCGACGGCAAGCCGATCACCCCCGCGCAGTACGTGGCGACCTACCGCGAGATCGAACCGTTCGTGCAGCTGGTCGACAAGCAATCGGAGGACGGCCTATTGGGACAGACCGGCCCGGCGATGAGCAAGTTCGAGGTCGTCACCGCGATGGCGTTCGCGGCGTTCGCCGACGCGCCGATCGACGTCGCCGTCGTGGAAGTCGGCATGGGCGGCCGCTGGGACGCCACCAACGTCGTCGACGCGCCGGTCGCGGTCATCACCCCGATCGGCATCGACCATGCCGACTACCTCGGCGACACCATCGCCGAGATCGCCGCGGAGAAGGCCGGCATCATCAAGAAGCAGGACGACGACCTGGTGCCGACCGACACCGTTGCGGTGATCTCGCGGCAGCTGCCCGAGGCGATGGAGGTGCTGATGGCCCAGGCCGTGCGCGCCGACGCCGCGGTGGCCCGCGAGGATTCCGAGTTCGCGGTGCTGGGCCGTCAGGTCGCCGTCGGCGGGCAGCTGCTGGAGTTGCAGGGCCTGGGCGGGGTGTACTCCGATATCTTCCTGCCGCTGCACGGCGAACACCAGGCGCACAACGCCGTGATCGCGCTGGCCGCTGTCGAGGCGTTCTTCGGCGCGGGTGCGCAGCGACAGCTCGACGTCGACGCGGTGCGGGCCGGGTTTGCGGCCGCCACCAGCCCCGGCCGGCTCGAACGCATGCGCAGCGCCCCCACGGTGTTCATCGACGCGGCCCACAACCCGGCCGGCGCCGCCGCGCTCGCGCAGACCCTTCTGCACGAGTTCGACTTCCGGTTCCTCGTTGGGGTCATCTCGGTGATGGCGGGCAAGGATGTCGACGGCATCCTGGCCGCGCTCGAGCCGGCGTTCGACCTCGTCGTGGTGACCCACAATGGCTCGCCGCGCGCCCTGGACGTCGAGGCGCTACTGCTGCGCGCCGAGGAACGCTTCGGGCCGGACCGGGTGGTCGTCGCGGCGACGCTGCCCGACGCCATCGAGACGGCCACCGCGCTCGTCGAGGAGTCCGGCAGCGACGGGGTGGGGTTCGCCGGCAGCGGCATGGTGATCACCGGTTCCGTCGTCACCGCGGGCGCGGCGCGCACCCTGTTCGGGCGGGATCCCGAATGACCGAACAGCCCACCGGTGGGCAGGAGCGAAGCGACCCGGGAATTGACGGTGACCGGGCGCCTGACCCGTGGAAGAGCTTTCGCGGCGTGATGGCCGGCACCCTCATCCTCGAGGCCATCGTCGTGCTGTTGGCGCTGCCCGTGGTGGCCGTCTCGCACGGCGGGCTGACGCCCCTGACGGGTGGCTATCTGATCGGGTTGGCCGTGGTGCTGGTGCTGCTGACCGGCATTCAGGGCCGGCCGTGGGCGATCTGGGTGAATTTGGCGATGCAGCTCGTGGTGATCGCGGGCTGGGCCGTGCACGGGGCCATCGGCTTCATCGGTGTGATCTTCGGCGGAGTCTGGCTGCTCATTCTCTACCTGCGCAGCGAGGTGAAGCGCCGGGAGGAGCGCGGCCTGTTGCCGGGCCAGCAGCGGCCGCCGGACTAATCACGCCGCCGAGCGTCCAGTTATGACACGGCGGCGGGCAGAGATTGTGCGCTAAGTGGACGTTCGGCGGTCCGTCACGTCGGCCCAGGTACGCTGAGCGCCGTGACCGAGCGGACCCTCGTGTTGATCAAGCCCGACGCCGTCAAACGGCGCCTGGTCGGAGAGATTCTCAGCAGGATCGAGCGCAAGGGCCTTTCCATTGCGGCCCTGCAACTCAAAGACGTCGGCGAGGAGCTCGCCCGTCGACACTACGCCGAACACGAGGGCAAGCCGTTCTTCGAATCCCTGCTGGAGTTCATCACGTCGGGCCCGGTGGTGGCCGCCATCGTGGAAGGGCCGCGGGCCGTTGCGGCGTTTCGCCAGATCGCCGGTGCCACCGATCCGGTGGAGAAGGCCGCGCCCGGCACAATCCGCGGCGACCTGGCCCTTATCACCCAGGACAACCTCGTGCACGGCTCCGATTCGCCCGAATCTGCGGACCGCGAAATCGAGCTCTGGTTCCCCGGCAAATAACACCGGCAACGGCGTCTCGTCGGTCGACGTGCCGTGGTGTGGGATACTGGTGCCGGGTAGCCGGCCGTATACCAGGGTCGGACGCCCGAATGAAGACTTAGACGAGCGCGACCACCGCCACCCGCGGTGCGGCGCCGACCGTCCAGCCATCATTCAGCCAGGCACCGAGAGGGTTCGGATGAGCCGCTCGGCGCGAGACCATAACAAGCCCGGATGCACTAACCGGGCGAATAGCGGAAGCCCTCGCGTGGCCGCGTCGACACGACGCGCCCGGGGGCTTGAGGAGAATACGTGGCCGACGATGCCCCCACCGAAGACCTATCAGAAAAGACTCAGCACGAAGCGGGCCTGCCAGACCGGCTGAGGGTTCATTCGCTGGCGCGCTCACTGGGCACCACCAGCAAAAAGGTGCTCGAAGCGCTGGCCGAACTCGACGGCCGGATCCGCAGCGCGCACTCGACCGTCGACAAGTCCGAAGCCGAGCGGGTGCGCGAAGCGCTGGCCGCCGTTCCGGACACCCCCGTCGTCGTCGATGACGGCTCCGAACCGGAGTCCCGACTCATCCTCGAGACCGCCAGCCAGACCGGCACTGAACCGGCCGACTACCTGCCGCTGTTCGTCGCGCCGCAGCCCGTCGCTATCGCTCCCGACGAGGGGGACGACGAGGAGGAGGACGACGACTCGACGGACTCCGATGACGATCAGGCCGAGCGTCCCTCTGGCCGTCGCCGCCGTCGCGGCCGGCGCGGACGCGGCCGTGGTCGCGGCGAGCAGAACGGTGACGACGCCGACGGCGACTCGACAAACGGCCAAGCCGACGCCGGCGATCAGGCGGATTCCGGCGATGAGTCCGATGAGGACGTCGGCGACGAGGATTCCACCGGCACCGAGGGCGCCAGCCGTCGACGGCGCCGTCGCCGTCGCCGCAAATCCGGCGCGGGGGACGACAACGGCAGCTCGCCCGACGATCCACCCAACACCGTGGTGCACGAGCGGGCGCCCCGTAGCGACAAGTCCGACAAGGACAACAACGAGATTCAGGGCATCACCGGATCGACCCGGCTGGAGGCCAAGCGGCAGCGCCGCCGCGACGGTCGCGACGCGGGTCGCCGCCGCCCGCCGATCCTGAGCGAGGCCGAGTTCCTGGCCCGCCGCGAAGCCGTCGAGCGGGTGATGATCGTGCGGGACAAGGTCCGCACCGAGCCGCCGCACGAAGGCGCCCGCTACACCCAGATCGCGGTGCTCGAAGATGGCGTCGTCGTCGAACATTTCGTGACGTCGGCGGCATCGGCATCCCTGGTCGGCAACATCTACCTGGGCATCGTGCAGAACGTGCTGCCGTCGATGGAGGCGGCGTTCGTCGATATCGGCCGCGGCCGGAACGGCGTGCTGTACGCCGGCGAGGTGAACTGGGAGGCCGCCGGCCTCGGCGGGGCCAACCGCAAGATCGAACAGGCCCTCAAGCCGGGCGACTACGTCGTCGTTCAGGTCAGCAAGGACCCGGTCGGGCACAAGGGCGCCCGGCTGACCACGCAGGTGTCGCTGGCCGGCCGCTACCTGGTGTACGTGCCGGGCGCGTCGTCCACCGGTATCAGCCGCAAGCTGCCCGACACCGAGCGCCAGCGGCTCAAGGAGATTCTGCGCGAGGTCGTTCCGCCGGAGGCCGGCGTGATCATCCGCACCGCCTCGGAGGGCGTCAAGGAAGACGACATCCGCGCCGACGTGAACCGGCTGCAGGAGCGGTGGGCCCAGGTCGAGGCGCGCGCCGCGGAGACCACCAAGAAGGCGGCCGGTGCCGCGGTGGCGCTCTACGAAGAGCCCGACGTGCTGGTGAAGGTCATCCGCGACCTGTTCAACGAGGACTTCACCGGGCTGATCGTGTCCGGCGACGAGGCCTGGAACACGATCAACGAGTACGTGAATACCGTTGCGCCCGAATTGGTTCCGCGGCTGACGAATTACCAGCCAGCCGTGCCGGACGGACCGGACGTGTTCGCGGTGCACCGCATCGACGAACAGCTGACCAAGGCGATGGACCGCAAGGTCTGGCTGCCGTCGGGCGGCACCCTGGTCATCGATCGCACCGAGGCGATGACCGTAGTCGACGTGAACACCGGCAAGTTCACCGGCTCGGGCGGCAACCTTGAGCAGACCGTCACGCGCAACAACCTCGAGGCCGCTGAGGAGATCGTGCGCCAGCTGCGGCTGCGGGATATAGGCGGCATCGTGGTCATCGACTTCATCGACATGGTGTTGGAGTCCAACCGCGACCTGGTGTTGCGCCGGCTGACCGAGGCGCTGGCCCGGGACCGCACCCGTCATCAGGTGTCGGAGGTGACCTCGCTTGGGCTGGTCCAGCTGACGCGGAAGCGGTTGGGAACCGGCCTCATCGAAGCGTTCTCGACGCCGTGCCCGCACTGCGCGGGCCGCGGCATCCTGCTGCACGGCGATCCGGTCGATTCCACCGCAACGACCGGCCGCAAGCCGGAGTCCGCCGGACGCCGCGGCAAGCGTGGCAAGAAGGCCGGCAAGACCGACGATGTCCAGGTCACCAAGGTGCCTGCGCATGTGCCCGGGGAGCATCCGATGTTCAAGGCCATGGCCGCGGCCAACGGGCGTCATGAGGCCGACGAGGACGTCAACGGCGGGGTCGGCGACGGCGAAGACACCAAGGCCGTCGAGGAAGTCGCCGAGCTCGAGCCGGACACGATCCACCAGGCCGTGATCGAGACCGCCGAGGAAGACCTGGAGGACGAGGACTTCGACGAGGACTCGGACGAGGACGCCGAAGACCTGGAGGAGGAGCTCGAAGTCGACCTGGATGCCGACGACGAGGACGAGGACATCGACGACGACATCGAGGTCATCGACGGGCCCGACGAGGACGACGACTCCGACGACGACGACGAAGACTCCGACGACGAAGACGACGAGGACTCGGATATCGACGAGGACGACGAGGACGAGGACTCGGATATCGACGAGGATGAGGACGAGGACGACTTCGACGATGACGACGAACCCGGCGATGACACCGAGGACGAGCAGCCGGTGGTGACCGCTCCCGGTGGGCGTCATCGCCGCCGCGCCGCCGCGCGTCCCGCAGGCCCGCCGATCCACGAAAGCTGAATCAATGGCGTTCAGCGACGAGGAAATCGCCTACCTTTCCTCCCAGCCGCTGGCCCGGCTGGCGACCGTCAACGCCGACGGCCGACCAGACGTGGTCCCGGTGGCGTTCGAGCTGGACGGCCCCCACATCTGGGTCGGCGGCGTGGGCGCTGAGGTGGCGCGCACCCGCAAATTCCGCAATATCGGCGCGGGCCGTTCCAAGGTGTCGCTGGTGGTCGACGACCTGGTGTCCATGCAGCCGTTCATCGCACGGGCGATGCGGGTCTACGGCGACGCCGAACCGCCGATCGAGCGCACGGGCATGGTCGGTCCCGGGCTGTACAGCCGGATCACCCCCACGCTGTCGTGGAGCTGGAACCTCGCCGGCGAGCCGGCGGGGGAGCAGTGGTACCCGGCCCACCGGACAAAGCACGCGGTTTGACCCTGTAGCCGCTGGTCACGTAACCTTGACCAGTTGTCGCCAGGCTGGCGCCGGCGGCAAGCGGGATCTGCGATGAGCGCTTGCGCGAAGAGCGATCAACACAGTCGATCCCGCACCCCAGACCCGCACGCGCACCCACCGGTAGCGCCTGCCCCGAAGAGCGAAGCAGAGGTACACGCACGATGGCGACGTACGCAATCGTCAAGACCGGCGGCAAGCAGTACAAGGTCGCAGTCGGAGACGTGGTCAAGGTCGAGAAGCTCGACTCCGAGCCCGGCTCGTCGGTCTCGCTGCCCGTCGCCCTGGTCGTCGACGGCGCGAAGGTCACCAGCGACGCCAAGGACCTGGCCGAGGTCGCCGTGACCGGTGAGGTGCTCGAGCACACCAAGGGTCCGAAGATCCGCATCCACAAGTTCAAGAACAAGACCGGCTACCACAAGCGGCAGGGTCACCGTCAGCAGCTGACCGTGCTCAAGGTCACTGGCATCAAGTAGAAGGCGTTCACGATGGCACACAAGAAGGGCGCTTCCAGCTCACGCAACGGTCGCGACTCCGCCGCCCAGCGGCTCGGCGTCAAGCGGTTCGGCGGCCAGATCGTCAAGGCCGGCGAGATCCTGGTCCGTCAGCGCGGCACCCACTTCCACCCCGGCGTGAACGTCGGCCGTGGCGGCGACGACACCCTGTTCGCCAAGGCTCCCGGCGCCGTCGAATTCAGCGTCAAGCGTGGACGCAAGACGGTCAACATCGTCCGCGTCGCGCGACCGGAAAGCTAGCAGTTCGAGGACTTCTCCGCGAATGTGAAGCTACTGCGAGTTCTCGGCCAGAAAATCGCAACAGCTTCACACTCGGCAGGTGAAAGGAAGTCCGATGCCTCGGTTTGTCGACCGCGTCGTGATCCACGCGCGCGCGGGCAACGGCGGTAACGGCTGCGCCTCGGTCCACCGCGAGAAATTCAAGCCGCTCGGCGGTCCCGACGGCGGCAACGGCGGCCGTGGCGGCAGCGTCGTGCTCGTCGTCGACCCGCAGGTGCACACCCTGCTCGATTTCCACTTCCACCCCCACGTCGTGGCCCCATCGGGCAAGCAGGGCATGGGCGGCAACCGCGACGGCGCCGCGGGCGCCGACCTCGAGGTCAAGGTGCCCGACGGCACCGTCGTGCTCGACGAACATGGCCGGCTGCTGGCCGACCTCGTCGGGGCCGGCACCCGGTTCGAAGCCGCCGCGGGCGGACGTGGCGGACTGGGCAACGCCGCGCTGGCATCGCGCGCCCGCAAGGCGCCCGGCTTTGCGCTGCTCGGCGAAAAGGGCAAGGCGCGCGACCTGACCCTGGAACTCAAGTCCGTCGCCGACGTGGGCCTGATCGGGTTTCCGTCGGCGGGCAAGTCGTCGCTGGTGTCGGCCATCTCGGCGGCCAAGCCGAAGATCGCCGACTATCCGTTCACCACGTTGGCGCCGAATCTCGGAGTGGTGTCGGCGGGGGATCACACGTTCACCGTCGCCGACGTGCCCGGACTGATTCCGGGCGCCTCCGAAGGTCGCGGCCTGGGCCTGGACTTCCTGCGGCATATCGAGCGGTGCGCGGTGCTGGTGCACGTCGTCGACTGCGCGACGCTGGAACCCGGCCGCGACCCGATCTCCGATATCGACGCGCTGGAGGCCGAACTGGCCGCGTATACCCCGACGCTGCAGGGTGATACGACGCTCGGCGATCTCGCCGAGCGGCCCCGGGCGGTGGTGCTCAACAAGATCGACGTTCCCGATGCGAAGGAGCTGGCCGACTTCGTGCGCGACGAGATCGCCAGACGGTACGGCTGGCCGGTGTTCGAGGTGTCCACCGTCGCGCGTGTTGGCTTGCGGCCGTTGACATTCGCGCTCTGGGACATGGTGTCGGCGTACCGCGCCGCGCAACCTGCGATCGTGCCAAGGCGCCCGGTCATCCGGCCCATACCGGTGGACGAGAGCGGTTTCACGGTGCAGCCCGACGGTCAAGGCGGCTTCGTCGTGCGCGGCGCGCGGCCCGAACGCTGGATCGGCCAAACCGATTTCGACAACGACGAGGCCGTCGGCTACCTGGGTGACCGGCTGGCCCGCCTGGGCGTGGAGGACGAATTACTGCGGCTGGGCGCACGGCCGGGCTGTGCGGTAACCATCGGCGACATGACATTCGACTGGGAGCCGCAGACTCCCGCCGGCATCGACGTGCCGTTGTCCGGCCGCGGCACCGACGCGCGGCTGGAACAGACCGACCGGGTGGGGGCCGCAGAGCGCAAGGCCGCCCGGCGCGAGCGTCGCCGTTCCGGCGGTGACTCGTGAGTGCGCACCGTGAGGCCATCCGCACCGCCCGCAGCGTCGTCGTCAAGGTCGGGACCACCGCGCTGACGACCCCGTCCGGGGTGTTCGACGCCAGCCGGCTGGCCACCTTGGCCGATGCCATCGAGGCCCGGATGAAGGCGGGCTCCGACGTGGTGATCGTGTCGTCGGGCGCGATCGCCGCGGGTATCGAACCGCTCGGGCTGACCAAGCGGCCCGGCGATCTGGCCACCAAACAGGCGGCGGCCAGCGTCGGGCAGGTGGCGCTGATCAATTCCTGGAACACGGCTTTCGGGCGCTACCAGCGCACCGTCGGCCAGGTGCTGTTGACCGCGCACGACATCTCGATGCGGGTGCAGCACACCAACGCCCAGCGCACCCTGGACCGGCTGCGGGCGCTGCACGCGGTCGCGATCGTCAACGAGAACGACACCGTGGCCACCAACGAGATCCGGTTCGGCGACAACGACCGGCTCTCGGCGCTGGTCGCCCACCTGGTCGGCGCCGACGCCCTGGTGCTGCTGTCGGATATCGACGGCCTCTACGACTCGGATCCGCGTAAGGGGAACGCGAGCTTCATCCCGGAGGTGGCCGGTCCGGACGACCTCGACGGAGTGGTGGCCGGCCGCAGTAGCCACCTGGGCACCGGCGGCATGGCCTCAAAGCTGTCGTCGGCGCTGCTGGCCGCGGACGCGGGTGTGCCGGTGTTGCTCGCCGCGGCGTCGGACGTCGCCACCGCACTGACCGACGCATCGGTCGGCACCGTGTTCGCTCCGCGTGCCGAACGCATGTCGGCGCGGAGGTTCTGGGTCCGCTACGCCGCGGAGTCGGCGGGGGCGCTCACACTCGACGCCGGCGCGGTGCGCGCGGTTGTGCGGCAACGACGTTCGCTGCTGCCGGCCGGCATCACCGCGCTGTCGGGCCGGTTCTACGGCGGCGATGTGGTCGAACTGCGGGGGCCCGACGCGACGATGGTCGCCCGCGGTGTCGTCGCCTACGACGCGACCGAACTGGCCTCCATGATGGGCCGCTCGACATCCGAGCTGCCCGCCGAAATGCGCCGCCCCGCGGTTCACGCCGACGACCTGGTCGCCGTCTAGTTGCGATTTCGGCGTGTTCGGTCGCGGTCAGCGCAACTCATCACGCCGAATTCGCCACGGCGGGCAGCTCGTCAGCCAGCAGGGCAAGCATGGGTGAGCAGCCGTTGTCGATCTTCACGGTGGCCAGGTCGTCGCCGCGGGTGCGGCCGCGGTTGATGATCGCGATCGGGATACCCAGCGCAGCGGCGTGCCGGACAAATCGATAGCCCGAATGCACCGTCAGCGAAGACCCGGCGACCAGCAGTGCGTCCGCCTCATCGACGAGCGAATACGCCTGCTCCACACGGTTTTTCGGAACATTCTCACCGAAGTAGACGATATCGGGTTTGAGCATGCCACCACAGCCCGGGCAATCGACGACCGAAAACGATGCGGTGTCGCCGACGATGGCGTCGGCGTCCGGCGCAACCGCGATGCCGCCGACCGCCTCCGCGCGCTGCACGAAGCCGGGGTTGGCCGTTTCGAGCAGCTCGGCCAGCGCGGCGCGCGCCATGGTGTGTCCGCAGTCCAGGCAGACCACCTGGGCGTAGGTGCCGTGCAGATTGACCACGGCGCGGCTGCCCGCCTTGGTGTGCAGCAGGTCAACGTTCTGGGTGATCACACCGCTCACGACACCGGCATGCTCCAGTTCGGCCAGCGCGCGATGTCCCGCGTTGGGCAGCGTTTCGTCCATGTGCCGCCAGCCGACATGGTTGCGTGCCCAGTACCGCTGCCGAAACACCGGGTCGGAGGTGAACTGACGGATGGTCATCGGGTTGCTCGGCGGCGAGTCCGGCCCGCGGTAGTCGGGGATCCCGGAGTCGGTGGACATCCCCGCGCCGGTGAGCACCGCGACCCGGCGCCCAGCCAGCAGCGCGACGAGTTCCGGGGATTCCACGTCTACCAGCGTAGACGTGGAATCCACCCGGCCGGAGTTCAGTTGGCGGGCTCGACCTCGACGTCGGTCTCGGTGAACCGGACCTCCACATGCTTCTCGGCGGGTTCGGCGTCGAGAACCGGTACCGAAATGGTGAGGATGCCCTTGCCGTAGCTGGCCGTGATCTGGTCCTCATCGGCGCCTTCGGGCAGCGATACCGAACGGGTGAAGGAGCCGTAGGTGAACTCCGAGCGTCCATTGGATTCGTTCTTGCCGACGCGTTCTGCCTTGATCGTCAGCTCACCGTCGCGCACCGTGATGTCGACGTCGTTGGCGGGATCGATGCCGGGCAGTTCGGCCCGCAGCTCGTAGCGCCCGTCCTTCACCTCGTCTTCGATCCGCATCAGCCGGCTGTCGAAGAGCGGCCGCAGCCCGGCGAATGCGGGGAAGCCGGTGAAGAGTTCGGAAAGCTCGGGGAGCAACGATCGCGACTGACGTTGGGCCGCAAGTTTGGTCATGTTTCCTCCGGGGTGTCTCACATTGGTGTCTGCATTGCGCACTGCCGACGATGCGCGAGTCAGGGAAATTTGTCGGCACGTGCACGGTGCGGGCGGGCGAACTGCTGGCCAACTCGGGAATCAGCCCAGGCAATCGGCGGCTGGGACGATCTCGGCAGTCATGTTCTTCTGCATCATCTTCATCGCCGCCTTGCCGAGCGCAGAGTCGATGTGCGCCACCGCATCCGGCGGCACCACGACAGGAAAATGGCGGATGTAGGCGTCCAGTGCGGTGTAGAGGATGCATTGCTCGGTGACCTGCCCGGTGAGGATCAGCCGTCTGGTTTCCAGCCGGCGCAGCAGGTAGGCCAGGGACGTGGCGTAGAAGGCGCTGTGCCGGACCTTTTCCAGAAACAGGCAGTCCTCGTCGGGCACGATCGGCTTGACCAGATCGGGCCGTTCGCCCTCCAGGGCGGACCGCACGATGTCGTTGTGGTCCGCGGTGAAGTCGCCGTAGTTGTCGTTGACGTAGATCAGATCGACGTCGTCGCTTTCTCGGGCCTTGGCGATCACCTCGACCAGTGGATCGATGATGTCAGCGACGTTGGAAGCGAGCAGTTCGGCGTCCTCGTGCCGGTAGGCGTTGAGCATGTCGACGACGAGGACGGCGGTGTCGCTCATGACAACTTCATACCCCGTGACCCGTTTAGGACACTCGGCGGGCGACAATAGGTGGTGATGGACTTCTACTCGGCCTATCGGCACGGATTCGTGCGCGTGGCTGCCTGCACCCATCACGCGGCCATCGGCGACCCCCCGGCCAATGCCGAATCGGTGCTGCAGCTGGCACGGGCATGCCACGACGACAACGTCGCGCTCGCGGTTTTTCCCGAATTGACGCTGTCGGGCTATTCGATCGAAGACATCCTGATGCAGGACGCGCTGCTCGATGCGGTAGAGGATGCGCTGCTCGACATCGTCGTCGCGTCGGCCGACCTGCTGCCCGTGCTCGTGGTCGGTGCGCCGTTACGCTATCTGCACCGGGTCTACAACACCGCGGTCGTCATCCACCGCGGCCGGGTGCTCGGCGTCGCGCCCAAGTCGTACCTGCCGACGTACCGGGAGTTCTACGAGCGCCGCCAGATGGCGGCCGGGGACGACGTGCACGGTGCGATCCGGATGGGCGACGCGGACGTGCTGTTCGGGCCCGACCTGCTGTTCACCGCCACCGACGTGCCCGGTTTCGTTCTGCACGTCGAAATCTGCGAAGACATGTTCGTGCCAGTGCCGCCCAGCGCGGAGGCCGCGCTGGCCGGCGCCACGGTGCTGGCCAACCTGTCCGGCAGCCCGATCACCATCGGGCGCGCCGAGGACCGCTGCCTGCTGGCCCGGTCGGCCTCCTCGCGCTGCCTGGCGGCCTACATCTACGCCGCCGCCGGCGAGGGTGAGTCCACCACCGACCTGGCCTGGGACGGCCAGACGATGATCTGGGAGAACGGGGTGCTGCTTGCGCAATCCGAGCGCTTCCCCAAGGGGCGAGCGGCGCTCCGTCGCCGACGTGGACCTGGAGCTGCTGCGTTCGGAGCGGCTGCGGATGGGCACCTTCGACGACAACCGGCGACACCACGGGTCAACCCCGGAGTCGTTCCGGCGCGTGGAGTTTCGGCTCGACCCGCCCGCGGGCGACATCGGCCTGCTGCGCGAGGTGGAACGTTTCCCGTTCGTGCCGGCGGATCCGGCACGGCTGCAACAGGATTGCTACGAGGCCTACAACATCCAGGTCTCCGGGCTGGAGCAGCGGCTGCGCGCGCTGAATTATCCGAAGGTCGTCATCGGTGTGTCCGGCGGCCTGGATTCGACGCACGCGCTGATCGTCGCGGCCCACGCGATGGACCGGGAAGGCCGGCCGCGCAGCGACATACTCGCGTTCACCCTGCCCGGGTTTGCGACCGGGGAACGAACCAAGGGCAACGCGATCCGGCTGGCACGCGCGCTGGGAGTCACGTTCGAAGAACTCGACATCAAGGCGACGGCGAAGCTGATGCTCACCGAGATCGGCCACCCATTCGCCCGAGGGGAAGAGGTCTACGACGTCACGTTCGAAAACGTCCAGGCCGGCCTGCGAACGGATTACCTGTTCCGGATCGCCAACCAGCGCGGCGGAATCGTGCTCGGCACCGGCGATTTGTCCGAGCTGGCGCTGGGGTGGTCGACCTACGGGGTCGGCGACCAGATGTCGCACTACAACGTCAACGGCGGCGTACCCAAGACGCTCATCCAGCACCTCATCCGCTGGGTGATCTCGTCGGGCCAATTCGGCAGCGAGGTCGACAACGAGGTCAACGCAGTGCTGGCCTCGGTGCTGGACACCGAGATCACCCCGGAGCTGATCCCGACGGGGGAGGACGAGGAGATCCAGAGCAGCGAGGCCAAGGTCGGGCCGTATGTGCTGCAGGACTTTTCGTTGTTCCAGGTGCTGCGCTACGGCTTCCGGCCGTCGAAGGTCGCGTTCTTGGCCTGGCATGCGTGGAGCGATCCCGAACGCGGCGACTGGCCCACCGGATTCCCCGACGACAAGCGGCCGGCCTACTCGCTCAAGGAGATTCGCCACTGGCTGCAGGTGTTCGCGCAGCGGTTCTATTCGTTCAGTCAGTTCAAGCGGTCGGCGCTACCCAACGGCCCCAAGGTGTCGGCCGGCGGATCGCTGTCGCCGCGCGGTGACTGGCGGGCGCCGTCGGACATGTCGGCCCGAACCTGGCTGGACGAGATCGAACGCGAAGTCCCCGAGGACTGACCGGCTGACGCAGCTTGCCGGCGCTCACCGCGCCGACGGCCGCACCGATCAGCACCCCGACCGTCGACCACCACTGGGCGGTCATCGCGGTCGCGGTCGCGCCGATAATCAGACCGAAGATCACCGGCAGCCATAACCATCCGCTGGATTGCTTGCTGGATGTCTGCTTGCGTCCCATCCATCCAACGCCAGCGCGGGCCGCTAAAGGCGCAGGCCTACGCCCGGAACGAAGCGGCCGACCCTGCGGAGGTAATCGCGATAGGTGTCACCGTGCACCGACGACAGGTATGGCTCTTCGACGACGCGTACCTGAAGCTGGATCGAGCCGACCAGCAGCACAAAGCCGATGACCGCGACGAGATTCGGTGTCACCAGGGCGATTCCGAACCCGAACGTCAGCATCGCGGTGAAAATCGGATTCCGCACCCACCCGAAGACACCGGTGCGCACCAGCGTCGTGGTCTCACCGGGGTCCACGCCGATCCGCCACGAGTCGCCCATGTCGACCTGGGCGTACACGGTCGCGGCGATGCCGATCAGCGCCAGCACGATGCCACCGGCCTGGATCCAGGGCGCCGTCAGGAAGCCCAGCGGCGACAGCACGCCGGCCAGCTGCAGCACCGGCGCGGCGACCGCCGCCAGCAGCGCCGCCACGAACCCCACGCCGGCGAACCACTCCGAAGAGCCCAACCGGCCGCTGATGCCGCGGAAACCGGTAGACCCGGTGCGGCGACGCTGTTCCCAACTGCGCCAACCGAATCCGAGTGCGGCGAAGACGGCGAACAGGGCCAGTGCGATAACGGGCATCGATGTTCCCTTCTCTAGCAACACGGGTCGCCGCGCCAGGCGTTGATGCCTTCGCGGACCGCAATGGCGGCGATGACCAGCGCCGCGACGGGATCCGCCCACGACCAACCGAGCAGGCTGTTGAGCAACAGACCCACCAGCAGGGCGGCCGACAGGTACGTGCAGAGCAACGTCTGCTTGGAATCCGCGACCGCGGACTGCGAACCCAGCTCGCGGCCGGCCCGCCGCTGCGCCAACGACAGCGCCGGCATGATCACCAGGCTTGCCGAGGCGAGCGCGATGCCGATCGGCGAGGGCCGCGCCTCGCCGAGCCCGAGCAGCGACAGCACCGCGTCAACGGTTATGTAGGCCGCCAGGGCGAAGAACGAGAACGCGATGAACCGCAAGGCGGCCTTCTCGCGCGTCTCGGGGTCCCTGGCCGCGAACTGCCAGGCGACCGCCGCCGCCGATGACACCTCGATCACCGAATCGAGGCCGAAGCCGAACAACGCCGATGACGACACCCGCGCGCCCTCGGTCAGCGCGATAACCGCTTCCGCGACGTTGTAGGTGATGGTGGCGGCGACCAGCAGCCGAATACGGCGGGCGAGGATCCCGCGTCGCAGGGACGACGGGCCCGAGGGCGCAGGCATCAGCAGCAGGCTTCGGTCTCGGCGGCCGGGCAGCAGGCGGGATCGACGGTGAGCACCAGGCCGATCAGGTCGTCGAGCGCGTGGGAGATGCGGGCGTCGGCCAGCTCGTAGCGGCTGCGCCGGCCTTCGGGCGTGGCGATGACCAGGCCGCAGCCACGCAGGCAGGCCAGGTGGTTGGACAGGATCTGGCGCGACACGCCGATCTTCTCGGCGAGGTCGGACGGGTAGCCCGGGCCGTCGCGCAGCATCAACAACACCTCGGCGCGCGTCGGATCCGATAGCGCGCACCCGAATCGCGACAGGGCATCGCTGTGAGTCACCGTCTGCATGGCGCAGACAGTACATCAGATTCTGTATTCAGGGAAGGCTGTACCGAATCTACAGCCGGCCGTCGACGCGCAGATCCGGATGCACCCAGCCGGGGGAGCGGCGCTCCTTGAACGCCATGAATCCCTCGATCGATTCGGGTGCTCCCAGGCTGGACTGCATACCGATACGGTCGTAGAGCCCCAGGTAGTTGTCCAGGCTGGACTTGACCACGGCCCTGGCTCCCGGTGCGGTGCGGCAGCACTGGGCGAGCACCTCACGGGCGGCGTCGGGCAAATTATCGTGGGCCACCACCCGGGCGATCAGGCCCCAGTCCAGCGCCTGCTGGGCGGTGAGCGTGCGGCCGGTGAACATCAGGTCGCGCGTGCGCACCGGGCCGATGAGCCGCGCCAACATCTGGCTGTAGTAGGTATCGGCGATGCCGCGGTAGAGCTCGGGCACCCGGAACGTCGCACGCTCGCTGACCACGGCCACGTCACTGCACAGCGCGATCTGCATCCCGCCGCCCTGGCAGAGGCCGTTCACCGCGGCGACCACCGGCTTGGCGGACTGGCGCAGGGTATCGAACGGTAACGCGTCCATTCCCAGCGCTGAGCCGAACGTCAGCCAGTTGTCAGCGCCGCCGCCGCCCATGTCGCCGCCCGGCGCGAAGACGTCGCCGGAGCCGGTGATCAGCAGGCCGGCCAGGTCCGGGTCCGAGCCGACGTGGGTGACCGCGTATTTGATGCCGAAGTACATGGCCGGCGTCATCGCGTTGCGCGCCTCGGGGCGGTCAAGCGTGCAGATCGCGAACGGCCCCTCCCGAGTGAAGCGCAGGTACGGCGTGCCCAGCCAGTCACCGTCGGGCGGACGCGGGCTATCTGTCGGCACGCGACCCTCCGTACTTCATCGCTACCGCGTCGTCGATCGC
The DNA here is from genome assembly GCA_963799495.1 of uncultured Actinomycetota bacterium. Taxonomy (GTDB): domain Bacteria; phylum Actinomycetota; class Actinomycetes; order Mycobacteriales; family Mycobacteriaceae; genus Mycobacterium. Next base: position 131,759 of record CAWCXH010000004.1, on the reverse strand, counting down.
CTCGGCGTACGGCGCACAATCACCCGCACCAGGGATCAGCGTCGACAACGCCCCGGCCGCGCACGCCCGGCGCAGCGCGACTTCGTGGCCCGTCGGCCATCCCGCGGCCAGCACACCGGCGAACACGTCGCCCGCCCCGGTGGTGTCGACGGCCTCGACCGCGGGTGCGGGCACGTCGAAGCGCTCGTCATCGCCGAGGTAGCTGGCGCCGCGCGCGCCGCGCGTGATCACCAGATGGCCTACCGGCCAATGCCATTCGCGGACTTCGGCCTCGTTGACCACGACGACGTCGGCCAGCTCGGACAGCGCAAGCAGGTGGTGGGGCTCGGCTCCCGCCGGAGATGCGTTGACGATGACGACCGCGCCCGCAGCCCTGCCCACCCGGGCGGCCGCGACGGCGGTGGCGATCGGTATCTCCAATTGCAGCAACACCACGTCGCTGTCGGCGATGACGGCCTGAACGTCGGGCGACGTCACGCCGAGGTGGGCGTTGGCGCCCGGCGCGACGACGATGGTGTTCTCCGCGGCGGCGTCGACCATGATGACCGCCGAGCCGCTGGGCCCGGGAACGGTCACCACACCGTCGAGTCCAACGTCGTTGGCCCGCAGGTGCGCCCGCAGCCGCTCGGCCGCCGGGTCGTCGCCGAGCGCCGCGACGAGTTCGACAGAGGCGCCGGCGCGGGCGGCGGCGACCGCCTGATTGCCACCCTTGCCGCCGGGCGACGAGGAGAGCGACGACGCGAGGACGGTCTGGCCGGGCCGGGGAAAAGCATCCACCGTGAACGTGAGATCGGCGTTGACACTGCCCACCACGCAGACCCGCGCCACCATAGTCGTCCACCGTAGTCCAGCGGCCGGTCGCAGGGTGCGCACTGACACGCGTCGAGCGCTGCATTCCCCTCCGATACGCTGGACTAATGAGTCTGCAAGCACCGTCGCTTTCGCAGGGCAGCAGCGCAGCCGAGTCCGACTTGCGCGAACTGGTCCACGAGGCCGCCCGCCGGGCCCGCGTCGCGGCCCGCACACTGGGCACGCTGAGCACCGCGACGAAGGACCGGGCGCTGCGCGCGGCCGCCGACGCCCTGCTCGCCCGAACCCACGACATCCTGGCCGCCAACCACGAAGACCTGGACGCCGCCCGCGCAGCCGGAACCCCGGCCGCCATGCTCGACCGGCTCGCCCTCGACCCGCAGCGCGTCGACGCCATCGCCCACGGCCTGCGTCAGGTCGCCGGCCTGCCCGACCCGATCGGCGAACTGGTGCGTGGACGCACGCTACCCAATGGCCTGCAGCTGCGTCAGCAGCGTGTTCCTCTGGGCGTGGTCGGCATCGTCTACGAAGGCCGGCCCAACGTGACGGTGGACGCGTTCGGTTTGACGCTCAAATCCGGCAACGCCGTGCTGCTGCGGGGCAGTTCCTCGGCGGCGCGTTCCAACGCGGCATTGGTGGGCGCGCTGCGGGCTGCGCTCAGTAACGAGGGCCTGGCGCGCGACGCCGTGCAGTTGCTGCCCAGCGACGACCGCGCCAGCGTCACCCACCTGATCCAGGCCCGCGGCCTGGTCGACGTGGTCATCCCGCGCGGGGGAGCGGGACTGATCGACGCCGTCGTCCGCGACGCCCAGGTGCCGACCATCGAGACCGGCGTCGGCAATTGTCATGTCTACGTGCACGAGTCGGCCGATCTCGAGGTGGCCGAACGAATCCTGCTGAACTCCAAGACGCGCCGCCCGAGCGTCTGTAACGCCGCCGAGTCGCTACTGATCGACGCGTCGATCGCCGACCGCGCGGTGCCGCGGTTGGTGGGCGCGCTGCAGGACGCGGGGGTGACGGTGCACGTCGACGCCGGCGAGGACGACCTGCGCGCCGAATTCCTGTCGATGGACATCGCGCTGGCGGTGGTGGACGGCCTGGACGCCGCGATCGCTCACGTCAACGAATACGGCACCGGCCACACCGAAGCCATCGTGGCGACCAACCTGGCTGCCGCCCAACGCTTCACCGAGCAGGTCGACGCCGCCGCGGTTATGGTCAACGCGTCGACGGCTTTCACCGACGGCGAGCAGTTCGGCTTCGGCGCCGAGATCGGCATCTCCACCCAGAAGCTGCACGCCCGCGGCCCGATGGGACTGCCGGAACTGACGTCAACCAAGTGGATCGTGTGGGGCGACGGCCATACCCGCCCGGCCTGACAGCAGGAGAAAACTACAGTGAGCGTCCCCGCACGCCCGGCACCGCTGTTCGCCGACATCGACGACGTCGCGAGGCGGCTGGCCGAAACCGGCTACCTGCCCGATACCGCAACGGCCACAGCGGTGTTCCTGGCCGACCGGTTGGGCAAGCCGTTGTTGGTGGAGGGCCCCGCCGGAGTCGGCAAGACCGAGCTGGCCCGGGCCGTTGCGCAGGCCACCGGCTCGGATCTGGTGCGCCTGCAGTGCTACGAGGGCGTCGACGAGGCCCGCGCCCTGTACGAGTGGAACCACGCCAAACAGATCCTGCGCATCCAGGCCGGGTCCGGCGACTGGGACCAGACGAAGACCGACGTATTCAGTGAAGAGTTTCTGCTGTCGCGTCCGCTTTTGACCGCGATCCGGCGCACCGAACCCACGGTGCTGTTGGTCGACGAAACCGATAAGGCCGATATCGAGATCGAGGGCCTGCTGCTGGAGGTGCTCAGCGACTTCGCGGTCACCGTCCCGGAACTGGGCACCATCACCGCGTCGCGCGCCCCGTTCGTCCTGTTGACCTCCAACGCCACCCGGGAACTGTCCGAGGCGCTCAAGCGGCGCTGTCTGTTCCTGCACATCGACTTCCCCGACCCGGACCTGGAGCGGCGCATCCTGCTGTCCCGGGTGCCCGAACTGCCCGAGCATCTGGCCGAGGAACTGGTCCGCATCATTGGTGTGCTGCGCGGCATGCAGCTCAAGAAGCTGCCGTCGGTGGCCGAAACCATCGACTGGGGACGCACGGTGTTGGCCCTGGGGCTGGACACCATCGACGACGCGACCATCGCGGCCACCCTGGGTGTGGTGCTCAAACACCAGTCCGATCAGACCCGGGCGGCCGGGGAACTCCGGCTGAATTGACGGGGCTGAACTGATGGCCGTCCGCCGCACCCGCCCGCCGCAGCCGTTGGCGCCACATGGACTGCCCGGCCACCTGGTGGAGTTCGTTGAAGCGCTACGCGGGCAGGGGATTTCGGTGGGGCCGTCGGAGACCGTCGACGCCGGCCGGGTGATGGCCACGCTCGGGCTGGGCGACCGTGAGGTGCTGCGCGAGGGCATTGCGTGTGCGGTGCTGCGCCGCCCCGATCACCGCGACACCTATGACGCCATGTTCGACCTGTGGTTCCCGGCGGCGCTGGGCGGCAGGACCGTGCTGGTCGACGACGAGGTCGAGGGTGAGCCGGAGGGGCTGCCGCCCGAGGACGTCGAGGCGATGCGGGCCATGCTGCTCGACCTGCTGACCGACGACGACCTCGCCAACATGGATGAGCGATTGGCCGCGATGATCGCGCAGATCGTCGAGGCCTACGGCCGCTACAGCTCCAGCCGCGGCCCGTCGTATTCGTCGTATCAGGCACTCAAGGCGATGGCGCTGGACGATCTTGAGGGCCGGCTGTTGGCCGGTCTGCTCGCGCCCTACGGCGAGGAACCCACCCCCACCCAGGAGCAGATCGCCAAAGCGCTTGCCGCCCAGAAGATCTCGCAGCTGCGCAAGATGGTGGAGGCGGAGACCAAGCGCCGCACCGCCGAACAGCTCGGCCGCGAGCACGTGCAGATGTACGGCATCCCGCAGTTGGCGGAGAACGTCGAGTTCCTGCGGGCCTCTGGTGAACAACTGCGCCAGATGCGCCGGGTGGTGGCGCCGCTGGCCCGCACCCTGGCCACGCGGCTGGCGGCGCGGCGGCGGCGCTCGCGGGCCGGCGAGATCGACCTGCGCAAGACGCTGCGCAAGTCGATGTCGACCGGGGGGGTGCCGATCGATGTGGTGCTGCGCAAGCCCCATCCGGCCCGACCGGAACTGGTGGTGCTGTGCGACGTGTCCGGCTCGGTCGCGGGCTTCAGCCACTTCACGCTGCTGTTGGTGCACGCGCTGCGTCAGCAGTTCTCGCGCGTTCGCGTCTTTGCCTTCATCGACACCACCGACGAGGTCACCGAACTGTTCGGGCCCGACGCCGACCTGGCCGTCGCCGTGCAGCGCATCACCCGCGAGGCCGGCGTCTACACCCGCGACGGCCACTCCGATTACGGCCACGCGTTCGTGTCGTTCCTGGACAAGTACCCCAACGTGCTGTCGCCGCGCAGCTCGTTGCTGGTGCTCGGCGACGGGCGCAACAACTACCGCAACCCGGAAACCGAGCTGCTGACCCACATGGTCACCGCCAGCCGCCACGCGCACTGGCTCAACCCCGAGCCCAGGCACCTGTGGGGCAGCGGTGACTCGGCGGTTCCGAAGTACCAGGACATCATCACCATGCATGAATGCCGGTCGGCCAAGCAGCTGGCCTCGGTGATCGACCAGCTGTTGCCGGTCTGACTGATCGCCCAAACCAACGTTTGGGCGAAAAAGTTCGAGAAGAAGTCTGCAAAACGTCGATCTGGGCGCTCAGAGCCCGGCCCATTGCCGCAAATGAGTAGACCTCCGCGCTGCCGTAAGCTGGCTATTCGTGCAATCTCGACGCAGGCTCGGTGTGATGGGCGGGACGTTCGATCCCGTCCACAACGGGCACCTGGTCGCAGCCAGCGAGGTTGCCGATCTGTTCGAACTCGCCGAAGTGGTGTTCGTGCCGACCGGTCAGCCGTGGCAGAAGCATCACCGCTACGTCACCCCCGCCGAAGACCGCTACCTGATGACGGTCATCGCCACGGCGTCCAATCCCCGCTTCTCGGTCAGCCGCGTCGACATCGACCGCGGGGGACCCACCTACACCAAGGACACACTGCGCGACCTGCAAGCGCTCAACCCCGACACCGACCTGTACTTCATCACCGGCGCCGACGCGCTGGCGTCGATCCTGTCCTGGCAGAACTGGGAAGACCTGTTCTCGATGGCCAAGTTCGTCGGGGTGAGCCGCCCCGGCTACGAGCTGGACGGCAAGCACATCGCCGAAGCGCGCAAGGAACTGCCGGCCGACGCGCTGAGGTTGGTCGAAGTGCCGGCGCTGGCGATCTCGTCGAGCGACTGCCGCAAGCGCGCCGAGGAGTCCCGGCCGATCTGGTACCTGGTGCCCGACGGCGTCGTGCAGTACGTGTCCAAGCGCGGGCTCTACCGAACACACAGCCTGGCGACCGGAAACCGGACGTGACGGCCTCCGACGACGCGCTTCACATGGCGGCCGTGACCGCCCGGGCCGCCGCCGCCAAGCTGGCCGACGATGTCGTGGTCATCGACGTGTCCGGCCAACTGGTCATCACCGACTGCTTCGTCATCGCGTCGGCCTCCAACGAACGTCAGGTCAGCGCCATCGTCGACGAGGTGGAGGAGAAGATGCGGCTGGCGGGTTACAAGCCGGCTCGCCGCGAGGGCGCACGGGAAGGCCGCTGGGTGCTGCTGGATTACGTCGACATCGTGGTGCACATTCAGCATCAGGAGGAACGCGGCTTCTATGCCCTGGACCGGCTGTGGCGCGACTGTCCGGTGGTGCCGGTGGAGCTGGAGCCCGGGGAGATCTCGGAATGAGGGTTCGCCGGCTGGTGATGCTGCGGCACGGTCAGACCGAGTTCAACGCCGGCAGCCGGATGCAGGGCCAGCTGGACACCGACCTGTCCGACCTTGGCCGCGATCAGGCGGTGGCCGCCGCCGAGGTGCTGGCCAAGCGGCAGCCACTGGTCATCGTGTCCTCGGACCTGCGGCGCGCACTGGATACCGCGGTGTCGCTGGGCGAACGGGCCGGACTGCCGGTGCTGGTGGACACCCGGCTGCGCGAGACACATCTCGGCGACTGGCAGGGCCTGACGCATGGCGAGGTGGACGCGGCCGCGCCGGGCGCGCGGGTGGCGTGGCGGGAGAACGCGCGGTGGGCGCCGCACGGTGGCGAGAGCCGGGTCGATGTAGCGGCGCGCAGCTTGCCGGTGGTCTCCGAACTGCTGGAGGCTCAATCCGACTGGGGTTCCGACGAACCCGACCGGCCGGTGGTGCTGGTGGCTCATGGCGGGCTGATTGCCGCGCTGACCGCGGCGCTGTTGGACCTGCCGGTCGACAACTGGCCGGCGCTCGGCGGGATGGGTAACGCCAGCTGGGTGCAGTTGTCGGGGCATACCCAGACAGACGGGGTGCCCGACACATCCTTGGACAACATCCGCTGGCGGCTCGATGTATGGAACGCCTCGGCACAGGTCGCCAATGACGTCCTCTAAACAGACGCTCCTGGTTTTCTGCGACTCACTGTCGTACTACGGACCCACCGGCGGTCTGCCGTCCGACGACCCGCGCATCTGGCCCAATATCGTTGCCAATCAACTGGGTTGGGATCTGGAGCTCATCGGGCGGATCGGCTGGACCTGCCGCGACGTGTGGTGGGCCGCAACCCAGGACCCGAGGGCGTGGGCCGCGCTGCCGCGGGCGGGGGCGGTGATCTTCGCGACCGGAGGAATGGACTCGCTGCCCTCGCCGCTGCCGACCGCGCTACGCGAGCTCATCCGCTACGTGCGGCCGCCGTGGCTTCGTCGCTGGGTGCGCGACGGCTACGGTTGGGCGCAGCCGAGGTTCTCGCCGATCGCCCGGTCCGCACTGCCCCCGCACCTGTCTGCCGAGTATCTCGAAATGACCCGTGGCGCAATCGACTTCAACCGTCCCGGCATTCCGATCATCGCCTCGCTGCCGTCGGTGCACATCGCGCCGACGTACGGCAAGGCGCATCACGGTCGCGCCGGAACGGTCAAGGCGATCACCGAATGGGCGCAGCAGCACGACGTTCCGCTGGTCGACCTCAAGGCGGCCGTCGCCGAACACGTCATGAGCGGGAGCGCCAACCCGGACGGCATCCACTGGAACTTCGAGGCCCATCAGGCCGTCGCCGAGCTCATGCTCAAGGCACTGGCGGAGGCCGGAGTGCCACAGCAGGATTCAGTCGGCTGACCATGGCCGTTGTGGTGGTGACCGACTCTTCCTCACGACTGCAGTCAGACGAGTGCAAGCGGTGGGGGATCTGTCAGGTGCCGTTGCACCTCCTGCTCGACGGCATGGATCTGCGCGACGGCGTCGACGATGTGCCGCACGACATCCACGACCGGCACGCCACCACGGCGGGGGCCACACCGGCCGAGCTCGCCGACGCCTACCGCGAGGCGCTGGCCGACAGCGGCGGGGACGGAGTGGTGGGCGTGCACATCTCGGCGGCGTTGTCGAGCACGTTCAGCTCCGCGGTGCAGGCGGCGCGAGAGTTCGGCCCGTCGGTGCGGCTGGTGAATTCGCGGTCGACGGCGATGGGGACCGGGTTCGTCGCACTCGCCGCGGCGCGGTCAGCGGAATCCGGCGCCGACCTGGATGCCGTCGAGGCGGCCGCACGTGCCGCCATTCCGCGCGGCCACGCCTTCATCGTGGTGAATCGCCTGGACAATCTCCGGCGCAGCGGCCGGATCGGCACGGCCGCGTCGTGGCTGGGCACCGCCCTGTCGCTCAAGCCGCTGCTGTGTCTGGACGTGGACGGCCGGCTGGTGTTGTCCCAGCGGATCCGCACCGTCACCAAGGCCCATGCCGCGATGGTCGATCAGGTCGCCGCTGTCGTCGGCAACCGCCGGGCCGCCATCGCCGTGCACCACGTCGACAACCATGACGCCGCCGATGCGGTGGCCGCGGCGCTGACCACCCGCCTGCCGCAGGTTGAGCGGCTGACCGTCACGGACATGGGGCCGGTGCTGGCGACCCACGTCGGCGCCGGCGCGGTCGGCGTGTGCGTGGAACTCGCCGACTGACGCGATCCTGCTACATCGCCGCGCGCCCGGTTATTGGCGACAGATCCTTCAGCGTCACGATGCCGGGTTCGGCCGCCACGACCGCGGGCACGGCGTTGGTGACGGGCATGGCGGTGTAGATCATGCCCAGTCCCATGAAGCCGGGCTCGGTCCAGTCCTTGGGCGGCAGGCAGTGCAGAACGGTGCGCATATTGGGCAGTCCGAAAACCTGGATGACGTGGCCGTGCTCGAGCGGCTTCGGCGGCGTGACGTGGTCGCCCATGGTCCAGTTGAAACCCACACTGACGACGTTCTTGTCGCCGACCCAGCCGCGGTGATAGCCGTACACGCCCGCCACGGTTCCGTTGGGGATCTGCATAAAGCCCAGGTCGGTATCGCCGGTCGCGGCGGTGAACGTGACGTCGAACGTCATCTTGTCGAGCTTGGCGCCGATCGCGTCGGCCATCATCGCCGCCGATTCGGCGAAGACCTCGCTTTCCCGCCGGACGCTTTCCGCCAGTCCTGGGGTGTCCGGATCCTGTGAGAAGCCCATCGCGGTCTGGGTGCCGGCCGACTCGTAGGTCGAGCAGTCCACCGACTCGGTGATGCGAATCTCGTCGACCCGCTCGCAGGACCCGCTGAGCACCATGCCGACCATGTTCGTCATACCGGGATGGGCGCCGCTGCCGAAGATCGTCGAATTGCCCTTCTCGCAAGCCTTTCGGATGCGTTCGAGGTCCTCAGGGGTCTGCTTGCCGCCGGTGATCCAGGCCGCGCTGGAGCACACGTTGACGCCGGACTCGAGCAGCCGGGTGAGTTCGTCGATGTTCGGCCACAGCGGGTTGTAGCAACACGCGTCGGGCTTCAGGGCGATCAGCGCGTCGATGTCGTTGGTGGCCTTGACACCGGTGGGTTCCGGCCAGCCGGCAAGTTCGGCGGCGTCCACACCGACCTTGTCGGCGCCGTGGGCGTAGACGCCGACTAGTTCCATGTCGCCTCGGCCGATGATCGCGTGCAGCGACCGTCGTCCGATGTTCCCGGTGGTCCACTGGACCACCCGTAGGGGTCGATCGGCGGTCGGCGTACTCACAGGCGCTTCTCCTCGTTGTGCTTCGCGGTGACCGTACCCAAAGGAGGCGCGTTCGGTGACCGCGTCCCACGCAAACCCTGTGCCGAATTCGAACTTTTCGACCGTCGCGACCGTGGATATGAGTGTGTTCCGGATCACAACACAATAGGGGGCGTCATGCATGCGCAAGTTCGCTCGTCCGTCATTGCCGGTGTTGCCGTCGTGGGGATCGGTGCCCTCGCGGTTGCGCCGCTCGCACCACCACCCGAGATTCATTCGCCGACGACCGCCGTCCACGAGGTCCAACTGGCCGCGGCCCCGGGCCCGCCGCTGGGCTCTGTACCGCTGGCCTTCATCGCCAACCAATTCCAGTACTGCGGGGTCATTTGCCCGTTCATCGTTCAGGGTGCGATCACCGTGCCCATCGGGGCGGCGCTCGCTCCGGTGGCGTTCGTTGGGGGCCTTCAGTCGACAGGTTCTCTCACGAGATCGATCGGTGCCGCCGCGGCATCGGTGACCGGACCTGCCAACGACGCAGCGGAAGGAATCATCCTGACCGATGTGTTCAGGGTCGTGCCAAAGGCGCGAAACAACTTGAATGTTGCGGTGGTCCAAGGGCTCAATGTTGCGGTTGCGGTGCTCCAACCCGCTGAACTCCCGCAGGCGGTGCAGACCGCGCGCACAAAGATCCTCGCCGCACTCGAGCAGCCGCTACCGGTCCGAGAAAACCCGCCCACGGAAACCGGAGCAGAAGGCTTCGTGCAGGTCGCCGTCGTCGAGAGCCTCAACGTCGCCTGGGCGGTCGCTTTCCAAGCCGGCGAATTGGTCTTACTCGGTGTCGTCCAAACGGCAGATGCCGGCGCGCAGGAGTTGGCCCAATCCGGCGATGTCGGTGCGGCCGTGACGGCCGGCGCCGCAAAGGCAACCGACGTGGTTCGCCAGGCCGGCGGCCTGGTCGTTGACGCGGTCGAGACGGCGGTCACCAATATCCGCGATTCGCTAGACGATCCGTTCCCGACGCCGACACAGACGCCAGCCACGACCAGCAAGGCTGCGGACAGCCAGGATGAGCCGAGGCAATCCAGGACCGGCAGCGATATCGCCCGTCGCGCCACCGGTCCATCTCAGCGATCGGTCGCCACGGCCTCGAACGACGAGTCATCAACGCCAGACCGGGCGGCCACCTTCCGTCCCGCCGATGACGCAGCGAAGTCCGGTGAACGCCGACACGCCAATAATGAATCACTGAAGAAGGTCGTCGACAACCTGCGTCGCGTGTTTGACGGCAGCGCAAAGCGAGAACGAAACAAGCTGGGCGACAAGGGCGCCGACGAGGCTGGCAGCGACAAGTCGAGCCGCGACGACGATGGCGCCGGCAAGAAGTCTGACCGCGAGTCTTAGGGGTTCGCTTTGTCCACAGTCGCGAGTTGATCCACAGGCCGCCCGGATCGGATCGGTTGGTGACCAGACTGGTCTGCGGTCGAACCTACCGTCGGGCGCATGCGAACCGAACTGCCCGCCGAGCGGTTGCAGCGCCGCCTGGGAGCCGAAACAGACTCCGACACCGCTGAGGACGACCAACCGGACACCTCGCTGTCACGATGGCTGCCGGAGACCGGCAACAGCGCCGGCTGGTTGGCGGCAGTGCGGGCCGACCCGGGGAAGGCCGGTGCGATGGCGCTGGCGGCGGTCGGCGTCCTGGCCGTGCTCGTGACGGTGTTCACGCTGATCCGGGACAAGCCGCCGCCCGTTGCATCGGCCAAACTGCCGCCGGTGGAGATGGTTTCATCGGCGAGCCCGTCACCGAGTGCGCCCGCGATCCGACCCGACGAGCCGGTCGTCGTCAGCGTGGTCGGGCTTGTGCACAAACCCGGTCTGGTAACGCTGAGTCCGGGCGCACGGATCGCCGACGCCCTCACCGCCGCCGGCGGGGCGCTCGACGGCGCCGACCTGATGGGGCTGAACATGGCCCGCCGGGTCGCCGACGGTGAGCAGATCATCGTCGGTATCGCGACGCCGCAGGGTTCGCCTGCCGCGATGGGCAGCTCCGTCAAGACCGAGCCGAGCACCGGTACACCGCCGGGTGCGCCCGCCACGAGCGGAAGTGCCTCTGCGCCGGGAGGTTTGGTGGATCTGAACTCCGCCACCGTCGAGCAACTCGACACCCTGCCCGGTGTCGGTCCGGTGACCGCGGCAGCGATCGTCGCATGGCGCGACGCGCACGGGCGGTTCAACAGCGTCGACCAACTCGGCGATGTCGACGGCATCGGTCCCGCGCGGCTGGACAAGCTGCGCGCGCTGGTCCATGTGTGACAACGGTGAGCCTCGGCGGCGGCGGCCGGCTGGACCTGCGGCTGGTCCCCGCGGCGCTGACGAGTTGGTTGGTGACCGCCGCGGGCATCATCTGGCCGGTTCGCGGGGTGATCGCGGTGCTGTTGGCGGCGACGGCCGCCACCGCCGCGGCGGTCTGGTGGGGTAGTGGCCGCCGCGAGGACGTCGTGCGAGCCGCCGCCGCTGGCGTTGTCGCCGTTACCGTGGTCGGCGCCGGGTTTGCGACCGCGGTCTGCCTCCGCGTTGACGACGTGCGCAACCATGCGATCAGCGCCCGCTACGGCTCGGTCGCCACCGTCGTCGTCACTGCGAGTGAGAGCCCACGCTCGCTGGGCGGCGGCCGAATGATGTTCCGCGCATCGCTGCGATCGATCGACGGCAGCGAAATGTCTGGGCGGGTAGTCGTTTTCGTACCCGTCCTGGGCTTCGCCGAGCTGACCGCGGCACGACCGGCGAGCTTCCGCGCCCGCATCGCCCGGCCGACCCGGCGCGACCTCACCGTTGCGGTTCTGTCGGCGACCGGTGAACCGACATTCGGCGCCGCGTCGCCCGTCCACCGGGCGGCGCAGGGTGTGCGAACCGGTTTCGCCGACGGGGCGCGGGCGGCACTGCCGGCCGACCAGGCGGCGATGCTTCCCGCTCTCGTGCTCGGTGACACCTCGGCGCTTACGAATCAAACGGCGGCGGAATTCCGCGCCTCGGGATTGACGCACCTGACGGCGGTGTCGGGCGCCAACGTGACCATCGTGTGCGGGGCGGTGTTGTTCACGGCCGCACTGGTGGGTCCGCGGGTGGCCGTGGCGCTGGCCGCATTGACGCTGCTCGCCTTCGTCATCGTCGTCGAGCCGTCGGCCAGTGTGCTGCGCGCCGCCGTGATGGGCGCCATCACGCTGTTGGCGGTGGCGTCGCATCGCCGTCGGCAGGCCGTTCCGGTGCTGTCGGCCAGCGTGATCGCCCTGATGATCGGGGCGCCCGAACTCGCCGTCGATGTGGGGTTCGCGTTATCGGTGATGGCCACCGCGGCGCTCATCGTCATCGCTCCGGTGTGGTCGCGCCGCCTCGTTGGCCGCGGCTGGCCCAAACCGCTCGCCGACGCCGTCAGCGTCGCCGTCGCCGCCCAACTGGTGACCGCCCCGCTCGTGGCGGGGATATCCGGCAGGTTCAGCGTCGTCTCCATCGCCGCCAACCTGGTCGTGGCGGTGGTCATCGCCCCGATCACCGTGATCGGCACCGCGGCGGCGGCGCTTCACCCGCTCTGGCCGGCCGGCGCGCAGCTGCTGATTCGGTTCACCGGCCCCGAGCTGTGGTGGCTGCTGCGGGTGGCGCACTGGGCCGCGGGGGTCCCCGGGTCGTCGGTGCCGGTGCCGTCCGGACTGATCGGGGTGCTCACGGTCGCGGCCGCCGCCGGCGCGGCCGTCGCGCTGTGGCGATGGCGGTGGGTGCGCATCGGATCATGGGGTGCGGTGATATTCCTGCTCGCGTGGACGTTGTCGAGCCTGTCCGGCGGTCATGACACGATCGTGGCGTGAGCCAACAAGTTGCGGGGCTGCACCTGGTACTGGGCGATGAAGAGCTGCTGGTCGATCGCGCGGTGGGCGCGGTCCTGCGCGCGGCGCGCGGGCAGGCCGGCACCGACGAGGTCCCGGTGGATCGGCTGCGCGCCGGTGAGGTGAGCACCAGCGAGCTGGCCGAGCTGCTGAGCCCGTCGTTGTTCGCGGACGAGCGGGTGGTGGTGCTGGAGGCCGCCGCCGAGGCCGGAAAGGACGCGGTCGTGCTGATCGCCGCCGCCGCGGCCGACCTGCCGCCGGGCACCATGCTGGTGGTCGTGCACTCCGGCGGCGGGCGTGCCAAGGCACTGGCGGATCAACTGAAGGATCTCGGCGCGCAAGTACATCCGTGCGCCCGTATCAGCAAGGCCTCCGAGCGTGCCGATTTCGTCCGCCGCGAATTCCGCGCCCTGCGGGTCAAGGTCACCGACGAAACCGTTACCGCGGTGCTCGACGCGGTCGGCTCCGACATTCGGGAACTGGCGTCGGTGTGCTCGCAGCTGGTCGCCGACACCGACGGGCAGGTCGACCCCGCGGCGGTGCGTCGTTACCACTCCGGCAAGGCCGAGGTGAAGGGCTTCGATATCGCCGACAAGGCGGTGGTGGGGGATGTCGCGGGAGCCGCCGAGGCACTGCGCTGGGCGATGATGAGCGGCGAGCCGCAGGTCGTTTTGGCCGATGCCCTGGCCGAGGCGGTGCACACCATCGCCCGGGTCGGGCCGTTGTCCGGGGACCCGTACCGGTTGGCGGCCGAGCTGGGCATGCCGCCGTGGCGGGTGCAGAAGGCGCAGAAGCAGGCGCGACGCTGGTCGCGGGCGTCGGTCGCCGAGGCGATGCGGTTGGTCGCGGCGCTCAACGCCGACGTCAAGGGCGCGGCGGCCGACGCCGACTATGCCTTGGAAGCGACGGTACGAAAGGTGGCGCAGCTGGTCGCCGAGGACGACCGGTGATTGCAGAGCTTGTTGAGGGGGCTTAGATCTTGTTGAGGGCGTGAGCCAGCGCGGACTTCTTGTTCGCCGCCTGATTCTTATGGATCACGCCCTTGCTGGCGGCCTGGTCCAGCTTGCGGCTGGTCGACGCCAGCAACTCGGCGGCCTTGTCCTTATCGCCGGACTCGACGGCCTCCCGGAACCCGCGGACAGCCGTGCGAAGCGACGACTTCACCGACTGGTTGCGCAGACGGGCGCGCTCGTTGGTGCGGATGCGCTTCTCCTGCGACTTGATGTTGGCCACGCGGCAATTCCTTCGTAAATCTCGGCTGGTTTGCTTTAAGTCTGTCAAGGCGCCCGACGGCGGGCAGCGACTGTTCAGGGTACCAGCGCGGCCCTCAATCTCCCAAAGCGGGGGATTTCGCCCCAGTCGCTGCGCTCCTGCCCACTGGCCTGCCGAAACGGTCGTCGTGGTGCAGCATGTGATGGGTGAGCCTTCGAACGTTGCCGCCCCAAACCGCACGGCCGTCGCGCAACATTGCGGCCCCTCCCAAACGCTACGGGGGGGTCTTCGACGGCTACAACGATCTGGGCACCTATTCGAAGGCTTTCGACGAGATGTTCGACGGCCAGGGCAACGTCCGTGGGCCGTACAAGGGCATCTACGCCGAGCTTGCCCCGTCGGATGCCTCCGAGCTGGAAGCGCGGGCCGAGGCGCTCGGCCGTGCCTTCATCGACCAGGGCATCACCTTCTCGTTGTCGGGCCAGGAGCGTCCGTTTCCGCTGGATCTGGTGCCGCGGGTGATTTCCGCGGCCGAGTGGTCGAGGCTCGAGCGTGGCATCACCCAGCGGGTCAAGGCGCTGGAGCACTATCTCGACGACATCTACGGCGAGCAGGAGATCCTGCGCGACGGCGTCATCCCGCGCCGGCTCGTGACCTCCTGCGAGCACTTCCACCGCGAGGCCGTGGGCATCATCCCGCCCAACGGCGTGCGCATCCACGTCGCCGGCATTGACCTGATCCGGGATGCGGCGGGCAACTTCCGAGTCCTCGAGGACAATCTGCGCTCGCCGTCGGGGGTGTCCTACGTGATGGAGAACCGCCGCACGATGGCCCGGGTCTTCCCGAACCTGTTCGCCACCAATCGCGTGCGGGCTGTCGGCGACTACTCGTCGCATCTGCTGCTGGCGCTGCGCAACTCGGCGGCCACCAACGAGGCGGACCCGACGGTCGTCGTGCTCACCCCCGGCGTGTACAACTCGGCCTACTTCGAGCATTCGCTGCTGGCCCGTCAGATGGGCGTCGAACTCGTCGAAGGGCGCGACCTGTTCTGCCGCGACAACACGGTGTACATGCGCACCACCGAGGGCGAGCGCCAGGTCGACGTCATCTACCGCCGCATCGACGACACGTTCCTGGACCCAATGCATTTCCGGCCGGACTCGGTGCTGGGCGTCGCCGGACTGCTCAACGCCGCGCGTGCCGGCAACGTCGTGATCTCCAGCGCGGTCGGCAACGGCGTCGGCGACGACAAGCTGGTCTACACGTATGTGCCGACGATCATCGAGTACTACCTCGGGGAGAAGCCGCTGCTGGCCAACGTGGACACCTACCGCTGCTGGCTCGACGACGAACGCGAGGAGGTGCTCGACCGGGTCGACGAACTGGTCGTCAAACCAGTCGAGGGTTCCGGCGGCTACGGCATCGTGTTCGGCCCGGACGCCTCCGAGAAGGAACTGGCCACGATCGTCAGGAAGATCCGCAGCGACCCGCGCGGTTGGATCGCCCAGCCGGTCATGCAGCTGTCCACCGTGCCCACCCAGATTGACAACAACCTCGCGCCCCGCCACGTCGATCTGCGCCCCTTCGCGGTCAACGACGGAGACGAGGTGTGGGTGCTGCCGGGCGGGCTGACGCGCGTCGCGCTGCCGGAGGGGTCGCTGGTGGTCAACTCCAGCCAGGGCGGCGGCTCCAAGGACACCTGGGTGCTGGCCTCGCGGGCCTCGGTGGCCGACCGCGAGCTGGCCGCCGCCGGGGTGGTGCGCTCGCTGCCCAAGACGGCCAAGGGGCCGAAGGCCGAGAAGAGCGCGGAGATGTCGTCGTCTCAGCAGCAGCAACAGCAATCGCAGGACGCGCGGCCGTCGAACGGTACGCAACAGAGCCAGCAGCAGCAACAGCAGCAGGCGGTGATGGACTGATGTTGGCACGCAACGCCGAATCGCTGTACTGGATCGGCCGCTACGTGGAGCGTGCCGACGACACCGCCCGCATCCTCGACGTGACCGTGCACCAGCTGCTCGAGGACTCCAGCGTTGACCCCGACCAGACGTCGCGGGTGCTGCTGAAGGTGCTCGGCATCGATCCGCCCAAGGACCCACTGGACGTGTGGTCGTTGACCGACATCGTGGCGTTCAGCCGGGACACCCAGGGCGGCGGATGCTCGATCGTCGACGCGATCTCGGCCGCGCGGGAAAACGCCCGCGGCGCACGCGAAGTCACCTCCACCGAGATCTGGGAGTGCCTCAACACGACCTTCAACGCGCTCGCCGAACGCGAGCGCGCGGCCAAACGGCTTGGCCCACACGAGTTCCTGTCGTATGTCGAGGGCCGCGCAGCGATGTTCGCGGGGCTGGCCGACTCGACGCTGTCCCGCGACGACGGCTACCGGTTCATGGTGCTGGGCCGGGCGATCGAAAGGGTCGACATGACGGTTCGGCTGCTGTTGTCGCGCGTCGGCGACAGCGCATCCTCGCCGGCCTGGGTCACCCTGCTGCGCTCCGCCGGCGCACACGATACCTACCTGCGCACGTACCGGGGCGTGCTGGACGCGGGTCGGGTGGTCGAGTTCATGCTGCTGGACCGCCTGTTCCCGCGGTCGATCTTCTACTCGCTGGGGCTGGCCGAACACAGCCTCGACGAACTGCTCAACCGTCCGCACAACCGGCTCGGTGCAACCGCCGAGGCGCAGCGGCTGCTGGGCCGGGCCCGGAGCGAGCTGGAATTCCTGCGCCCGGGGGTGTTGCTGGAATCGCTCGAGCAGCGGCTGGCCGGGCTGCAGAAGACGTGTAGCGATGTCGGAGAGGCATTGGCGCTGCAGTACTTTCACACAGCCCCGTGGGTGGCGTGGAGCGATGCGGGCCATAACGGTTCACTTGTCATCGAGGAAGGCGAAATCTGATGTGGCGCATGCGCGCAATCCATGCCACCGGATACGCCTACAAGTCGCCGGTGACGGCGTCGTTCAACGAGGCACGCCTGACGCCGCGGTCCGACTCGCGGCAGAACGTCATCCTCAACCGCGTCGAAACAGTGCCCGCCACAAGGTCGTACCGCTATGTCGACTACTGGGGCACCGCGGTAACGGCATTCGACCTGCACGCCCCGCACACCGAGCTCGAGGTCACCTCGTCGTCGGTGGTGGAGACCGACAAGGGCGAGCTGCCCAAGAACAAGGTCAGCTGGGAGGACCTGCGCTCCGAGGCGGTGATCGACCGGTTCGACGAAGTGCTCACCCCGACGCATTACACGCCGGAAAGCAAGCGGATCCACCGGGTGGGCGAGCGTATCGCCAAGTACAACGACCCGCAGGAGGCGGTCATCGCCGCCGCGCACTGGGTACACGGCGAACTCGACTACGTGCCGGGAACGACGGGCGTGCACTCGTCCGGGCTGGACGCGCTGCGCGAAGGCAAGGGCGTCTGCCAGGACTTCGCCCATCTGATGCTGATCCTGTTGCGCGGCACGGGAATTCCGGCGCGCTATGTGTCGGGCTACCTGCATCCCAAACGCCAGGCCGTCGTCGGCGACACCATCGACGGTCAGAGCCACGCCTGGGTACAGGCCTGGACGGGCGGCTGGTGGAACTATGACCCCACCAATGACGCCGAGATCAACGAGCAGTACATCAGCGTCGGCGTGGGCCGCGATTACTCGGATGTGAGCCCGCTGAAGGGCATTTACTCCGGGGAGGGTTCCACCGACCTCGACGTCGTCGTGGAGATCACCCGCCTGGCCTAAGAGTTGCACGCCCGGCGCGCCCCAGTGCGCGGTAGCCGGGATGCACGTGCGGTGTCAGGCCTTGGTGTTGTGCCAGCGCCCCGAGTAGGCCCCGCAGTGTCTCGCGTTGGTCGTCATTCAGTCCCGCGGTAAGGCGGCGGTCGTGCTGGCGGGCGAGGTCGCCGATCTTTTTCATCAACCGCTTTCCGGACGCGCTCAGATAGAGGGCATGCAGGCGCCGGTCCTCGGGGTTGCGCCGGCGTTCGACATAGCCGCGGCCCTCGAGGTCATCGACATAGGCGACGACCCGGCTGGGTAGCAGGCCCAGTTGGCCACTGAGCGCCTGCTGGCTCCTGCCGGGATCTGATGCGATGGCGCGGAGGATGCCGGCGTGCGGGGGAGTGAGATCGATCGAGGCCATCTGCTCGGCGAACAGGGTGGCGGCGTAATGGCCGAGCTGAGCCAGCAGGAAGGCCACGCCGTCGCCGCTCCCTGACTGTGTCACGGCCAAATCGTATCACTAGTGAACGATATTTCTTTGGAATCGTCTAAACCTCTTGCTTGTACTCATCCGCGGGCATATCGTTCATTCTATGAATGATTCAACACAGGTTATGAATCAGCTGCCTGGACGACGTCAACAAGGCGGGCCACCGCTGGCGCTGCTTGCGGCGATATCCCTGGCGTTGCTGGTCGGTGGGCTGGCGGTCGGAGTCGCACTCGGCGGAGTGATGCCGCTTCCGTACGGTTCGGCCGCAGCGGTCCAGGAGTACTTCCGCGTCGAGCACGCGGCGGTGCAGGCCAGCGCGATCGGGGTGTTCGCGTCGTCGGTGCCGCTGGCCATCTACGCGGCGACCGCCAGCGCGCGGTTGCGGCAGCTCGGTGTGACAGCACCGGGAGCGACGATCGCGCTGGCGGGCGGAATCTTGGCGGCCGGAGGGCTCGGCCTCGCCGGACTGGTGGGCTGGACGCTGTCGCGTCCTGACGTCGCCGCCGAACCCACACTGGTCCGCGCGCTGTACTACCTGGTCTTTCTCACCGGCGGTCCGGGACATGTCGTCGCCCTGGGCCTGCTGCTGGCCGGTGTCGCGGTGCCCAGCCTGATCCTCGGCCTGCTGCCCAGACCGGTGGCGTGGGCCGGACTTGGGATCGCGGCTCTGGCCGAAGTGACGACGTTGGTGCTGCTCTGGCCGGGACTCGCGGTGCTGTTGCCGGTGGCGCGGTTTGCGGCGCTGGTGTGGTTGATCGTGGCCGGCGCACTGCTGCCGGTGCGCCGACGCAACAAGCAAGGGGCCAGCGCACGATGAAACTCAGCGTCAGCGTCACCAACTACTCGTGGCCCGATCGACTCCACGACCGGCTGGCGTCGCTCGCGGGATACCTCGATCACACCGCGGTCGACACCCTGTGGGTAGCCGACCACATGCTGCAGGCCGATCCGTCCAGCCAACTCGACGAACCGATGCTCGAGGCCTACACGACGCTGGGCTATCTGGCGGCGGTCACGTCGCGCCTGCGGCTGGGAACCATGGTGACGGCCGCGACGTTTCGCGCTCCCGCGCTGCTGATCAAGGCGGTCACGACACTTGACGTGCTCTCGGATGGCCGCGCATGGCTGGGGATCGGCGCCGGCTATAACGCCGACGAGGCGCGCGCAACGGGCCTGTTCCTGCCGGAAACCGCCGAGCGGTTCGACCGCTTGACCGAGCTGCTCCAGCTGGCCCGCCAGATGTGGTCCGGCGACGAAACTCCTTACCGCGGTGAGTATTTGAGGTTGGAACGGCCAATCTGCAGCCCACTGCCGATGAGCTCGCCGCGGCCGCCGGTGCTGATCGGCGGCACCGGTGAGCGCCGCACCTTGCGACTGGTCGCGCAGTACGGCGACGCCTGCAATCTCTTTGACATCCCCGACGGTGGCCGCACGATCCGGCGACAGCTCGACGTGCTGGACCGGCACTGCGCCGATGTCGGCCGGCCCGTCGGGGAGGTGGAACGCACCGTCTCCACGGCGCTGCAGCCCGATGAATCGGCCGACCAGCTTGTCACCCGGTGCGGCGCGCTCGGCGACCTCGGCGTGCAGCATCTCGTGGTCATCACCCGCGGCCGCCCGCTTGCGGAAAGGGATCTCGACACCATCGCCGGCGCGGCAGATCAGCTCGCCGGCTTGACGCACATGCCCGGATGAACCTCGACGCGATGAAGGTCATCGCCGAATTCGATCTGCCGGTCGAACGCCGAGGCCGCCAGCGCTCGCCAGGCGTCCTCCTGACCGGGTGCAATCGGTGGCACGTAGTGGGTGAGGACGAGGATTCCGACGCCGGCCCTGGTGGCGGTCGCCGCGGCCTCCTCCACTGACGAGTGGTAGTCGCAGATATCGCGGATCCGCTGCTGGGGTAGCGCCTCGATCAGGTCCTTGCGGATCGCGGTGTGCACCAGCGCGCCCGCCCCGGTCGCCAGCGCGTCGAGGCTGGGGCAGGGCACCGTGTCACCGGCCAAAACCACCGATGCGCCGCCGTGTTCGATCCGGAATCCGATGGTGGGCGCGACCGGCCGGTGATCGGTCGGCGCCACTTGGATCTGCACACCGTCGCGGTCCCAGATCTCACCTTTGGTGTACTCGTGCACCTCGACCGGCGGCGGCTCGGTGAGGTCGGCGTGATGGGCGATGCGGTATCCGATATCGAAACCGAACGCCTTCAGCGTGGCCTCGACGACCTCGGCCGTGCCGGGCGGGCCGATGATCGGCAGCGGTGCCGGGTCGGGCGCGAACGTCGTCACCCACCGGGTGATGATCACGTCGCCCAGGTCGGCGATGTGGTCGCTGTGCAGATGGGTGAGCAGCAGCGCGGTCAAGTTGTTGGCGCCGACGCCGATCGCCGCGGTCCGCTGCTGCACACCGCGGCCGCAGTCGACCAGGAACGTCTGCCCGCCCGCGCGCACCAGCGTCGACGGTCCGGCCCGGCGCGGGTCGGGGATCGGGCTACCGGTGCCGAGCAGGGTCACCTCGATCATGGGCCCAGGTATACCCGTCGGCCGCCAACGATGTGGTGCTATTCGCGGCCGGCGGACACCCAGGTCAGGTCTTCATGTCGCTGGCCGGACACCGCCGCGCCCGCCGTCTCGAGACGCTCGAGCTGCTCAGGGTTGAGCGTCACCGACAGCGAACCGAGATTCTCTTCCACGCGGGCGGCGCGACGGGTCCCGGGGATCGGCGCGGAGGCGATGCCGAGAGCGTCCGCGCGGTACCGCAGCCAGGCCAGGGCGACCTGCGCCGCGCTCGCGCCCTGCTCGGCGGCGACGGCGCTGACGGCGTCGACCACCGCGAGGTTGGCATCCAGGGCGCCCTCGGCGAATCGGGGCAGGTTGCGGCGGAAGTCCGCCTGTGACCCCAGGTCGGCGGCCGACCGGACCGTTCCCGTCAAGAAGCCGCGACCCAGCGGCGAGTACGGCACGAACCCGACGCCGAGTTCGGCCGCGGCCGGAATGACGTTGCGTTCGACGTCACGACTCCAGATCGACCATTCGCTCTGCACGGCCGCGATCGGATGCACCGCGACGGCGGCTCGCAGTTCGCCCGCGGTCACCTCGGATAACCCCAGATGGCGCACCTTACCGGCGTCTACCAACTCGGCCATCGCGCCGACGGTCTCCTCGATGGGCACGGTCACGTCGCGGCGGTGCATGTAGTACAGGTCGACGACGTCGGTGTTCAACCGGGACAGGCTTTCGTCGATGCACTGGCGCACATACGCGGCGTCGCCGCGGACGCCCGGCACTCCGGCGGCGCGATCGGCCGGGTTGCCGGCGATGCCGAACTTGGTTGCCAGCGTGACCTCGTCGCGGCGGTCGGCGAGCAGCTTGGCGATGAGACGTTCGTTGTTCCCGCCGCCGTAGACGTTGGCGGTGTCGATGAACGTCACGCCTAGGTCCACGCAGCGGTGCAGGGTGGCCAGCGACTCGGTGTCGTCCACCTCGCCGTACACCGGCGTCAATGCCATCGCACCGAAACCGATTGCTCTGACCGTCAATTCGTCGCCCAGGTCAACCGTGGGCACAGCGTTGGCGCTCATCTACGTCCTTTCATCTCCAGTCTGCGACGGTGGGCCGCCAGCACTACCAGCCGTCGCTTTTGTGTATCTATTCCGCCACGACCAAGTTGGACCTAACCTGGTGTGAATTGGATCACGATTGGCGGAGGCATCATGCGGATCGCGGACGTGCTGCGAAACAAGGGCGCGGATGTGGCGACCATCGCCCCGGAGACGACGGTCAGCGAGTTGATCGCCGGGCTGGCCGAGCTCAATATCGGCGCCATGGTGGTGATCGGTCCGGATGGGCTGGCGGGCATCGTCTCGGAGCGGGACGTGGTGCGCAAGCTGCATGAACGAGGCTCGGAACTGCTTGCACAGCCGGTGTCGGAGATCATGACGACATTGGTGGCGACCTGCGCGCCGGGCGACTCTCTCGACAGCCTCAGCGTGTTGATGACGAGGAACCGGGTGCGGCACATCCCCGTGCTTGAGAACGGGCAGCTCGCCGGCATAGTCAGCATTGGTGACGTGGTCAAGAGGCGGATGGAAGAGCTGGAGGCGGAGCAGGAGCAGCTGCAGGCGTACATCACGCGTGGCTGACATCGACGTCCGACCTCCGCAGAAGGCCGACGTGCGGGGGCTGTCGCTCACGCTCGGACGGGCCTTCTACGAGGACCCCATCATGATGTGGGTGTTGCCCGACGCCGCGCGCCGGGCGAAGAGCCTGCCCCACATGTTCGCGACGATGACGCGGCATCATTTCCTCGCCGGAGGTGGGGCGGAGATCGCCACCAACACCCAGCGTGTCGGGGCGGCCGCGCTGTGGGATCCGCCCGGGCGGTGGAAACGATCCCGGCGCGAGGAGCTGCGGATGACGCCGGGCTTCGTCCGGGCGTTCGGGTTGCGGGTCGGCGCGGGCCGGGAAGTTTCCGACCTCGTGAAGAAGACCCATCCCGAAGCGCCGCACTGGTATCTCGCGGTGATCGGCAGCGATCCAACGGTCCGCGGTGGGGGATTCGGCCAGGCGCTGATGCGCTCCCGCCTCGATCGGTGCGATGCCGAGCACGCCCCGGCCTACCTGGAGTCGAGCAATCCGGACAACATCCCGTACTACATGCGGTTCGGCTTCGAGGTCACCGGCGAAATCAAGCTGCCCGACGGCGGCCCCAGCATGTGGCCGATGTGGCGGCCGCCGCGTTAGCTCCAGCTGTACTCCGCGCGCAGTCGCGCGGCGACGACATCGAACATCTGCCGGTCCATGATGGCGCCCTCGCGACGGATCCCTTCCTCGGGGACGTCGAGGACTCGGTCCAGCCGTACCCAGCTCGCTCGAGCCTCGTAATCCCAGCTGCCGCTGCCGATGCCGACCCAGTTCGGATCGTCGCTGTGATGGTCCTGACTCGACAGCATCAGGCCGAGCAACACCTGGCGGTCGCGGCCCACGACCAGCACGGGACGATCCTTGCCGCGCGACGGGTCGTCCTCGTATGCCACCCAGGTCCAGACGATTTCGCCTGGATCGGCCCGGCCGTCGAGATCCGGCGCGTACACCAGCTTGCGGGCCCGTTGCGCGGTGGGAACGCTGTTGTGAGTCACCGGACGGCCCGACGTGATCGCCGCGGGCGCTTCGTCAGCGGGGCCGGCGATGACGTCCAACCCCAGCTTGATGCCCTGCTGGATCAGGGTTTCCGGCCGCTGCAGCTGGCGGATGAACTTCGGTCCCTCGTTGAACACCAGGTTCTCCGCGAACCGCTGGAACGTCTTCCACTGCGACGCCATGTTCGAAGCATAGGTGACCACGGCGCCGCGCGATTGTGTCGCGAGCGCGGTCGGTGGATACGCTGGAAGTGCCCAAGGCGCGCCCCCTCTACGAACCCTGACCTGGAGATTCCCATCAGCAGCCTCGCCGACCAGACCTTCACCGCGCCGGCGCAGATTCGAAACTTCTGCATCATCGCCCACATCGACCACGGAAAGTCGACGCTGGCGGACCGGATGCTGCAGCTCACCGGTGTCGTCGACGAACGGTCGATGCGCGCGCAGTACCTGGATCGGATGGACATCGAGCGGGAACGCGGGATCACCATCAAGGCCCAGAACGTCCGGCTGCCGTGGAAAGTCGGTGACGAAAACTACGTCCTGCACCTGATCGACACCCCCGGTCACGTCGACTTCACCTACGAGGTGTCCCGCGCGCTGGAGGCCTGTGAGGGCGCGGTGCTGCTGGTCGACGCCGCCCAGGGCATCGAGGCGCAGACGCTGGCCAACCTGTATCTGGCGCTGGACCGCGACCTCGCCATCATCCCGGTGCTGAACAAGATCGACCTGCCGGCTGCGGACCCGGACCGCTACGCAGCCGAAATCGCCCACATCATCGGCTGCGAAGCCGGCGACGTGTTACGGGTGTCCGGAAAGACAGGGGAGGGCGTGGCGGAGCTGCTCGACCATGTGGTGCGCGAGGTGCCGCCTCCGCAGGGCAACGCCGACGCCCCCGCCCGGGCCATGATCTTCGACTCGGTCTACGACATCTACCGCGGCGTGGTCACCTACGTCCGGGTGGTCGACGGCGCGATCAACCCACGCGAGCGGATCAAGATGATGTCCACCGGCGCCACCCACGAGCTGCTGGAAGTCGGCATCGTTTCACCCGAACCCAAACCGGCCGCCGGCCTAGGTGTGGGCGAGGTGGGTTACCTCATCACCGGTGTGAAGGACGTCCGCCAATCGAAGGTCGGAGACACCGTCACCACCGCGCGCCACGGCGCCACGCAGGCGCTGACCGGATACCGCGAACCCAAGCCGATGGTGTACTCCGGGCTGTATCCGGTCGACGGCTCCGACTATCCCAACCTGCGCGATGCGCTGGACAAGCTGCAGCTCAACGACGCCGCCCTGGTCTACGAGCCCGAGACGTCGGTGGCGCTGGGCTTCGGTTTCCGCTGCGGGTTCCTGGGCCTGCTGCACATGGAGATCACCCGCGAGCGGCTGGAGCGCGAGTTCGACCTCGACCTCATCTCCACCTCGCCGAACGTGGTGTACCGCGTGGTGTTGGAAGGCAAGCCGGGTGCCGCCGCCGAAGAGATCGTCGTCACGAACCCGTCGGACTGGCCGGAAGGCAAAATCCGCACCGTCTACGAACCCGTCGTCAAAACCACGATCATCTCGCCGAGCGAATTCATCGGCACCATCATGGAGCTGTGCCAGTCCCGTCGGGGCGAACTGGGCGGCATGGACTACCTGTCGCCCGAGCGGGTGGAGCTGCGCTACACAATGCCGTTGGGGGAGATCATCTTTGACTTCTTCGACTCGTTGAAGTCGCGTACCCGCGGCTACGCCAGCCTGGACTATGAAGAGGCGGGCGAACAGGAGGCGTCGCTGGTCAAGGTCGACATCCTGTTGCAGGGCGAGGCCGTTGACGCGTTCAGCGCGATCGTGCACAAGGATTCCGCGGCCGCCTACGGCAACAAGATGACCACCAAACTCAAGGAGCTCATCCCGCGCCAGCAGTTCGAGGTGCCGATACAGGCCGCGATCGGTTCGAAGATCATTGCTCGCGAAAACATCCGCGCGCTGCGCAAGGACGTGCTATCGAAGTGCTACGGCGGCGATATCACCCGCAAGCGCAAGCTGCTGGAGAAGCAGAAGGAAGGCAAGAAGCGGATGAAGACCATTGGCCGGGTCGACGTGCCGCAGGAGGCGTTCGTCGCGGCGCTGTCCACCGACGCCGGCGGCGACAAGGCCAAGAAGTAGGTGAACCGGATGCGCGCGCGACGACCAACTCTTGCCGCCGCGAGCGCGTGCGCACTGCTGGCCGCCTGCACGGCCACCGTCGACGGCATGGCCACCACATCGGCCGGTGACAAGCCGACGTCGTCACTCAACCAGCTCCTGCCCACCGGCGAGGAGCTGTCCACCACGCTGAGGATCGGGCCCGACGGATTCATGGGCCAACTCGTCGAGGGCGGAGCCGACACATTGCTTCGCGGGATTGGCGAATCCGAGGCATCGCCCCCCGACTGTGTCAGCGCCACCTACCGCCTGCAGAACATCACCTACGCGGCGAGCCCGGTCCGGTCCGTCGCCAGCCGCTCATGGACCGGCGGCGACCTGCGTGGGCCGGCGTTCTCGGGTTTCTTCGGTGTGGTCAGGCTTGCCACCGCCGGTGATGCCGAGGAGTTCTTCGCGACGGCGGCCGCCAAGTGGCGACAGTGCAACGGCACGACGATGGTTCTGCACCAGCGCGGCGGCGACGGGTCCAGCAAGATCAGCGACGTGGTTGTCGACGGCCGCATCGTCTCGGCCGTCGTGACGCACGACGCCGGCGGGCCGAGGTCCGTCGTCGATTCAGCGGGCCCTGGGCGTGGCGGCGGACTGCGTCGTGGACGTGGAGGTCACGGACCTCGGTGCCGATGGCAGCGCGTGGTGCCGAGGACGCCGTCGACGTCGCCAATCTGATGCTCGACAAGATTGCTTGATTCCCCTGTAATCACTTGTGTCAGTTTGGTTCCAGTGGTTCTCGGCGGCCGGGTTTGTCGATGCCACAGGCTGCCTGCGGCTATCGACGTTTCGGGCTGCGAACAGGGTGACGGCTCGACGTTGCTCTACGTCGGGATCAGCCCGAGTCCGCCGCCTGCGAACGGGAAGCGACCGAGCAGCCAAGATTTGCGCAAGCGCATCAGATGTCACTTCGGCGGCGGCAGCGCGAATGCGGAAGGCTCGACGCTGCGCAAGACGCTCGGCGTCCTACTCGCCGATGAGCTCGGCCTCGAACTGCGCCGTGTCGGCTCGGGCGGCCGGCGCACCTTCGCAGCCGGCGAGGCTGTTCTGACCCGGTGGATGGCCGAGCGTGCTGTTGTGTCGTGGGTGGTTCACCCCGAGCCTGGTTTCTCAAGGACGAGTTGATCGCCACCCTCGACATCCCGCTCAACCTGCAGGGGCAACAAGCACAACGCGTTTTACCAGTCCGGTGATCGGTATAGCTTGGGTTGTCAGCACTTGACGTCGACGTAGACCGTCTTGTTCGTCACGGTGGTGACCAAGTCATCGCCGGCCCCCGGTACACCGGAATCGGTTCGGGAGTAGGTCTGGCCGGGTCGGACCGCACTGATGGCGCACTGATTCAGTGAAGCCGTGCCGACCTTGTTCAGGATGACCTCGTAACCGCCGGCCTTCAGCTGGCTGACCGTCTGATCTACGGTCGGAGCGCCCGACGGAGCTGCACCGGCAGCGCCGGCCAGACCCAAAGCGGCAGAGGCCAATGCCCCGACTGAGATTGCGACGGTCGCGAAGGGCTTCACTGTGTTGCCTTTCAAATGTTGATGTGTCGGTGGTCGGCTGGGGTTGTAGGTGGTGCTCATGACGTGCTCCTTAGCGGTGGTCGCGGCGGTGCTGGCCGCGATGCCATAAGCCTCATCGCGATGACAACTCTTCTCACGAGTAGCCGACTACCTGTTTATGAAGCGCGTAAAGCGCGCCCTACTCATGCCGCCGTCTCTCCCGCGCCTCACGAACATCTGTCTCTGACGTATTTCAAGCCACCACCGACGCAAGCCGACGCGCCGATGGGCCGCTCGCCGGGCGCCGAGACTGATGGCCCCACCGATCCCAGCAGAGGGTGCATCACCTAAAGAGCCGGTAGATGGCGCCGGTAGATGGCGCCGGTAGATGCGGATGCCTCCGTCTCACCCGTGGCGGACCTTGACTTCAGTAACGCTTATCCGACCGCGGCGAAACCTGCGGTGCCCGCCCTCCGTCAATTTCCCCCGCCGCCGCAGCCGTGTCCCGCGTGATCGACGGGACGTACCCGGGACCCGTTGGGGCACAACCGTTGCGCATCTACATACCGGAGGGTGAAGGGGCGCTACCCGTTGTCGTGTACTTCCACGGCGGCGGGTTCGTCGGCGGCGGGCTTTCCGTGGTCGGACGAGCCGGCGCGTGCGCTCGCGAACGACGTTGGTGCGATCGTCGTCGCGGCGGGCTACCGCCTCGCCCCGGAGCACAAGTTCCCGGCGGCCACCGACGACACGTTCGCCGCGCTGCGGTGGGTCGCCGATCATGCCGCGGATTTCGGGGGCGATCCGGCGCGCATCGCCGTCATGGGCGACAGTGCCGGCGGCAGCCTTGCGGCGGTGGCTGCGCTACGCGCGCGTGATGCGGGCGGCCCGCGTCTGGTGGCGCAGGTTCTCGTCTATCCCGTCGTCGATCCGACCGCGCGGCTGGAGTCGCGGAAACTCTTCGGGGAGGGGTACGTGATCACCGCCACCGGGCTGGACTGGTTCTGGGAGCAGTACCTGGGGTCACTAGCAGACACTCGGAATGCGCTCGCCGCGCCGGCCAAGGCCGGCTCGCTGGCCGGCCTGCCGCCCGCGTTGGTGCTGACCACCGAGTGCGAGGTGTCGCGCGACGAGGCGGAGGCGTACGCGAAGCGACTCGCCGATTCCGGCGTCGAAACCGATTGCATCCGCTTCGACGGGCTGATTCACGGCGTCTACTGGATGTCCGGCGCGGTGCCGCGCAGCGGCGATCTCCGCGATGCGGTGACGCGGTTCCTGTCGAAGCGGTTCGCCTGAGCCGCTAGGTACGTCTCATGTTCGTCGATCAATTCGAAAACGCTGGCGAGGCAATGGAATTCCTCGTCCGTACCGAGAATCCATTTCAGGAGAAGTCGTGGTGACCCTGTCCCATGGTCGCGGGGGCGTCGCGGCTGTCAACGGTGCTACTCGCGGGCTGGCCGGACGGCTGTGCGCCTCGTCGCGCCGAAAGATTGTCAAGGTGGCCGACGGGCACGCCGGGGTCTACATCCTGGTGAACAACGCCGGCCGGTGCTCGCAGCACGCGGCGGTACTCCGCGGCGGTATGCATGTGGTGCAGGTCTGCCCCGGATCGCCCGGCCAACTCGACGTCAGGTCCCTCTTCCAGGCGGTGATCCACGCGTCGGGCAGCAGCAACGTGCCCTCCGCTTCGACCCAGGGCCGCGGTGCGGCCGCACCGCTGACCAACGGTGCGGTGTTTGCGGGCTTCAAGATTGTGCACCCGCTGGGGTCGGGAGGCATGGGTGAGGTGTATCTGGCTGAGCACCCCAGGCTGCCGCGGCACGAGGCGCTGAAGATCCTGCCGGTCGAGGTGTCCGGCGACCAGGAGTACCGTGCCCGTTTCACCCGGGAGGCGGATCTCGCGGCCGCGCTGTGGCATCCGCACATCGTCGGGGTGCACGACCGCGGGGAGCACGCCGGGCGGTTGTGGATCTCGATGGACTACGTCGATGGCGCGGACTGCGCGCGGCTGCTGCGCGAGCGCTACCCGGCCGGCATGCCGCGTGGCGAGTGCTGGAGATCATCGGGGCGGTGGCCGAGACGCTGGACTATGCGCACGATCGCGGCGTGCTGCATCGCGACGTCAAACCGGCCAACATCCTGCTCGCCAACGAAGAGTCGGGCCGGCGGCGCACGCTGTTGAGCGACTTCGGCATCGCACGACGCATCGACGACGCGTGCGGGCTGACCGCGACCGACATGACGCTGGGCACGGTCGATTACACCGCCCCCGAGCAGCTGACGATGGAGGCACCGATCGATGGGCGCGCCGACCAATATGCGTTGGCGGCGACGGCGTTTCATCTTCTGACCGGTGCGCCGCCGTTCCCGCGCTCCAACCCCGCCGCGGTGATCAGCGGTCATCTCAACACCGCGCCGCCGCTGCCCGGCGATGTGCGGCCGGAACTGGCCGACCTCGATGCGGCACTGTCGCGAGCGCTGGCCAAGGACCCGGGGGATCGGTTTGACCGCTGCCGGGATTTCGTCGCCGCGCTTCAAGGTGACATCGGCACGCCGCGCAGCCGTTGCGCCACCGCGGCGGCGATCACTCGGCTGGCGCCGACCGCAACACGCTCCGCACCCGCGGCCGCGACGAAGCCGCCGATGTTACGTCTGGCAACGGTGGTTCCCGCCATCTTGGCGATGATGTTGATCGCGTCGACCATATTCATCGGTATCCAGGTGGGTGGCTCACGACCATCGGCCCCAGCGGTCGACACACACTCCACGACTCAAACAGCCACTCCCACAACGAGACCGGCAGGTGCTACACCGCGCGCGCCAACCACACCGCTGACGACAGCGCGGGCGACCCTGCCTTAGGCGACAGTTCGATACAGGCCGCCCGCGACTGGACAGTTTGTACTTGTTCATACCCGGCGGCTGGTTTGTGGCGCGGGCGCCACCGCTGTGGCGGCGGTCGTTCTCCTGGCCCACTCGTAGGGAGACTTCTCGGCATTGGCTTCGACGATCTGGATTCTTGGAGAGGTAGCGTTGCAGGCCCTTTGGGTACTGGGTCGACGAAAAGCGAGTAGCGGTCCACTCTAGCTGCGTGGCTGCGTGAGCGATGAGCATGGCCGTATGTCCCGAATGTTGTTGAGTCATTTCAGCCGCGAAAGCGGTTCAGGCGCTGACGGACCGAAGACCGAGCGCCCAGGGATGCTGGGTCGAAGGATCATGCCCGATCCACCCGGGCGTGCCAACGACGCGCCGTCCTGCCGCGTTGAGCTGGCGGTGGAATCTTCGGCGCGGGTTCGCGTCGGGTTGGACACGCGTGGACGGCGACGCGGAACTGCACTCAGAGTTCAGGGGCACCGCGGATGAGCGATAACGTTGTGCGGCTCGCCTCGCGCGCAGTTGCCCAGTCACTGGGTGCGATGGGCGGCATGCGACCGAGCATGGTGCTCGGCAGCGTGTCTCGCCTGCATCTGCGTGAAACCGGTTGCGTCGCCGCACCGATAACCCCATCGGGTTTTCCCCATCCGTACTGGGTGATCGACGCTCTTCGGAGCCCGCTGCGCCTGCCGTTGGCGCTCCGGTCGGTCAACCTGCCTGCCGTGGCTCCGGTTGGCCGCCTTCCGCACGGCCGGGTCGTGGAGCTTTCCGGTCGGGGCAGCACGTTTGTTGTGGATTCCGGCCCAGTTGCCGGGGGTCCGACATTTGTGTTGCTGCACTCGCTGGCGTGTACGGGGCTGCTGACGTGGTATCCGTCATTGGAGATGTTGCGCCGTTTCGGGCGTGTGGTGGTGTTCGATCAGCGCTGGCACGGCTCGGGCATCGCCTCCCCACGGTTCCTGCTGAAGGACTGCGCCGACGACGTCGCCGCCTTGGCCGACGAGCTTGGCGTCGAAACGTTCATCCCGGTCGGATTTTCGATGGGATCACTGGTGGCGCAGCAGGTGTGGCGGCGCCATCGGGACCGGGTCGACGGGTTGGTGCTGTGCGCGGCGGCCGCGACGTTCGGCCGTGCCGCCCATGAGCGCCTCGCGACCGGTGTCTTCGCCGCGCTGCTGGAGGCGTTCGGTCCGCAGCCTGGGCGGCCCGCGGCGGTGGGGGTGTCCGGCACCGACGACACCGTGAGGGATGACCGGCTGTGGGCGCTTGGGCAATTTCGGGCGACCAGCGCCGGGGCGATGATGCGGGCGCTGGCCGAAATCACCCGGTTTGATTCCACGGGCTGGATCGCTGATATTGATGTGCCGACCTCGGTGCTAATACCGTTGCGTGACGGGGTTATCCCGCCGCGGCACCAGCGGTGGGTAGCCCGCCAGATTCCCGACGCGCACACCGTGACCGTCGACGCGGGACATGCCTGCTGCACGATGCAGTCGGAGGCATTCGTGCCCGGACTGCGATCCGCGGTGGACTCAGTGATCAGCCGAATCACGTTCTCGCGCCGTGTAAGTGGTCAAATACCGGCATAATGGCCGGTGAGGTCCCTCGTCAAGCAGTGGCTCCGGGATGCGGTCGACACGGTCAACGGATCTCCTTTGCCGCAGGATGATTCGCCTGCTGATAGCCTAGCCAAGTCAGCGGCGCCGCCAATCACACTGTCCCGCAATGACAGTGGATGCGATCTCCCAACGGGCCTTAGCTAAACAGTCATTCCAAGGACCGCGGCTGCACCCGACCGGGCTGCACGGTGCCGGCGTATTGGTGCGAGGTGCATCATGCCGAAACCCCTGGGCCGACGACGGCCAGACCAATATCGACGAGCTCACCCTGGCCTGCGGCCCGGACAACTGGCTGGTCAAACCCCGGCGGCTGGAAAACCCGAAAAGTTACGGACGCCGGTGCCTAGCGTAGTGTCTGTGAAATAGTTCGGTAGTTTGGTAGTATGCCTGTTATGACTGCAGCGGCGTTGCCGGCCACCGATGAGCAGCGAGCGGTATTGGAGCGGATGGCGTCGTCGACGTCGCTGCCGCATCGGCAGGTGGTGCAGGCGCGGGGGCTGTTGTTGGCCTGCGCCGGGGTGGCTAACGAGGAGATCGCCCGCCGCTGTGCGGTGGACTCGGACACGGTGCGGCGCTGGCGTTCTCGCTTCGCCGAGCACGGCCCGGCGGGCGTGGGCAAGATCGCCAAAGGTCGTGGGCGCAAGCCGAGCCTGCCCAAGGGCACGGTCGAGGAGGTGCTGCGGCTGACGCACAAGGAGCGTCCGGCCGATGGGTCCACGCAGTGGAGTACCCGCACTCTGGCGGCGCGGCTGGGTATCGGCAAGGATGCCGTGGCCAAGATCTGGGCCGACCACAACCTCAAGCCGTGGAAGGTCGAGACCTTCAAGGTCAGCAACGACCCGCGGTTCGAGGAGAAACTCGTCGATGTCGTTGGCCTGTACCTCAATCCGCCGACGCGCGCGGCGGTGTTCTGCTTCGACGAAAAGACCCAGTGCCAGGCGTTGGACCGCACCCAGCCGTCGCTGCCGATGAAACCTGGACGTGCCGGGACGATGACACATGACTACAAGCGAAACGGTACCGTCGACCTGTTCGCTGCGATGAACGTTGCCAGCGGGGAAGTCCTGACTGACCTGCGCAAGAGCCACACCGGCGCGGACGTGCTGCGGTTCTTCAAGCAGATCGACGCCGCCGTCCCCGCTGAGTTGGATGTGCACGTCATCTTGGACAACCTCTCCGCGCACTCGACACCCGAGATCGCGAAATGGTTGGCGCACAACAACCGTCGCCGCTGGCGGCTGCACTTCACGCCGACCTCAAGCTCGTGGCTGAACCTGATCGAACGCTGGTTCAAGGAACTCACCGACAAGCGATTGCGACGCGGAACTTTCACGAGCGTCACCGACCTCAGCGCCGCGATCACCACATGGGCCGAACACTGGAACATCGACCCACGACCGTTCGTATGGAAAGCGACCGCCGACGACATCATCGCCAAAGTTCAACGCGGCCGCGATACCCTCCACCAGATCAAATCACAGACAGAGCACTAGCGCGGCGTTTAGCCTGGTCACGGGCGGTTTAGCGGGCCGGAGCGGCTTTCACCCCGGCCATACCCCCGCGTTCGGGCGGGTTGCGGCGGTGCAGCCCGATCCTTGGAATGATCGTTTAGGTGATGCACTCGGTTTGAACGGACCATGATTAGGTGCGGCGTTGGAACACTTCTAACCCGTACTGGGAGCCGAGGCGCTATGGCCCTTTGTGTGGCCTCGAAAGATCGTTTCGAACCAGCCTAACTACAGGAAAGGCGTAACGATGGCGACCTTTCAGAACCCAACACGACGACTAATCCTTGCCGGTGGATTTGCGGTCGCGATCGCGGCTGCCCCGGCGGTCGCCGTCTTCGCCGTACCAACGACCAGCACGCCTGCACCGGTAGCCCAGTGCCAAATGGGTGAGGTGCATGACCCCGCCACCGGGGTGTGTATGCCAGCCCCCGCTCCGGGCAGCGTGCCGGAGATCCAGGGTATCCCCTGCACCGGTGCCAACACCGGTGAATGCATTGGCCTGGGCGAGGAGCAGCAGCCGCCGCCAACTCATCCCGCATATCCGCCTGCCGGCCCCTAGGCCCCCTAGCTGATCCGGGCGCACGCCTGGGCGGTCAGCGGTTCGCGGTGTTCGGCCAGGCGTACCACGTCGTCGCTCGCGTCGAGCACGGCGTAGTGCGGCCCCGGCTCGGCTGGGAAGACAGACAGCCCCGGACGAGCGCCGCTGAGCTAGCCCTGTTCGGTCGGGTACAGCTGTACCACGTTCGTCTCTGCCACCGCGGCAACAGGTTCGGGCAGCGGGTTCTCTGTCTCCTGCTCGGGGATGTAGTCGGCGTAGGTGGTCAACGTCAGCACGTAGCTACTGTGCCCCAGCCACTTCGCGACCTGGATGAAGTGGACACCCGCCGTCAGCCACAGCACTGCCGCGGTGTGCCGGAGGTCGTGTAGCCGAACACCTTTTACATCTGGCTGGGCGGGTTCGGTTTCGGTCGCTGGCCGTGCGGGGCGGCTGGCGGGCAAGCCGACTGCCTCCAGGGCGGGCCGCACGATCTTGCTCTGTAGGCCATTTAGGTCTAGGGGTTCTGACCAGTTGAGCTGCGGCTTGCGGTTCTGGTTCCCGTGTAGCCGTCGCGGCCATAGCGGCGCTGTCGGCTCGTTGGCACGCTGGTGTTCGGTCGCGAAGTAGTCGGCCATACGCGCGGCTAGCCAGGGCGGGAGTGGCACGGTCCTGCGGCTGGTCTTGCTCTTAGTTTAGTGCGCACTTTTCGGCGGGTACGGCCGCAAACCAACAGGTCAAACCGCTGCAACTACTCCAAATCGCGGAACGTGAGCCAAGTCAGGTACCAGGACGGATGTTGTTCGAACCCTCAGAATGTCACGACCCCGTACCCCGCCCGTACCCCGAGTTGCCGACACGGCTCAACCACCGTCTGATTTCCGTGCAGGAGCCCGCTGCCCGCTGGTGGCTTCCCAGCGTGGACTTGACCGAGTAACCGCTTCAGGTGCGACCATCGTTTCGGCCCGGTTGGTCAGAGGGCGGCACCAGGCAACAACGGAGGATAAGGATAACTAGCCATCTCGGGCGGCAATGCGTCGTATGGTGAGCCAATCCACAACGACGTGCTGCCTGCGCCGAAGAGGACGCAGCGTCACCGAAGAACGGCTCAACACATCCGCGCGCAAGATCTTCCGAAGGGCACGCGCTTATGCCTGATCAGATTCCCCCGATCGGCACCCAGATCACTCAGCTGGCGCAGCATGCTCCGGACCAGCCGGCCATCACCTGCGAGGGCCGAACCATCAGCCGCGCCGAATTGGACGCGACGTCGAACCAGCTCGCCCGCGCCTACGCACAGCGCGGAGTAGCCGTCGGCGACTACGTCACCATCGTGCTACCCAACTCGATCGAGTTCCTACAAGCGACCATTGCCTGCTGGAAGCTGGGTGCGGTTCCCCAGCCGTTGTCGGCGCGGCTGCGGGACGCCGAGTTCGAGGCGATCCGGGAGTTACGGCCGCGAGCACTGATGGTCGGCAAGGCGGACCCGCGGGGTATATCACCAAGTGTGCCAGTGGGTTTCACACCGGATCCAGGACTCTCCGATGCCGCGCTGCCGGAGGCGGTCTCGCCGGCGTGGAAGGCAATGGCATCGGGTGGCAGCACGGGCCGGCCCAAGCTGATCGAGGCAGGCGGCGACAGCCGGAGGCCCGCAGCAGCCGGAGCCAGCGTTGGCGCTCAGGAAGGCGATGTGCAGCTGGTGTCGGTGCCGATGAGCCACAGCACCGGGTTCAACTTCACGACGGCGGGTTTGCTGATGGGCCACCACCTAGTCCTGATGCCACATTTCGAGGCGAACGAGTTCCTCCGCCTGGTAACTGAGCACCGGGTGACGTTCCTGGCGACGGTGCCCACGGTCATGCAACGGCTCCTTCCCGTCTACCGCGCCGGTCAGGAAGCCTTCGACCTGTCGTCGATACGTGTGTTCTGGCATATGGGCGCTCCGTGCCCGCCAGCGATCAAAGAGGCCTGGATCGAGCTGGTCGGCCCCGAGGTCGTCTGTGAGTTGTACACCGGTACCGAACTGCAGGCGATGACGTTCATCACGGGCGACCAGTGGCTGACGCACCGCGGGTCGGTCGGTCCAGTGGTCGTGGGCGAGATGAAGGTGCTCGACGATGACGGACGGGAATGCGCGCCCGGCGAAATCGGGGAGATCTACTTGCGTCCTGCGCCGGGCGACGCACCGACCTACCGCTACATCGGCGCGACCGCGAAGACCCATGACGGGTGGGATTCGCTGGGAGATCTGGGCTACTTCGACGAGGACGGATACCTCTACCTGAGCGACCGCCGGGTCGACATGTTCACCAACGGCGGCCGCAACGTTTACCCCGCCGAAATCGAGGGCGCCCTGTCCGCGCATCCGGATGTGCTGTCCTGCTTGGTCGTTGGCTTGCCGGACGAGGATCTGGGCCAGGTGCCCCACGCGCTGGTGCAGGCCGCCGACGGTGCCTGCCTCGACGAGGACTCCGTGCGGGCATTCCTGCTTGACCGTATCGAGGCATACAAGGTGCCCCGCACGGTTGAGTTCGTCGACACCGCCCTGCGGGACGACGCGGGTAAGGCCCGGCGCTTGGCGGTGCGCGACGCCGTCATCAGGCGACGGCAGGCCCCTGCGTGTCCGTGACGGAGCTGTCCAGGTGAGATCGCGGAAGGCCTTGACGCCGTATCGATTGTCTGCAGACCTGCCGCGCGGCGGGCGCTACGACCGGCGGTGCTGAATAGCAGAGCCTCCGGCAGATAAGGCGCTCAATGTGATCTACCCGTGCATCTGGATCACGTTGTTCGCTCTAACGTTCGGCGCGGACAGTGCGCCGAGCGCAGCCACGTCGTCGATCGCGTCGTCGTCGGGGAACAAGTGGACATAGACGTCCAGCGTCGTCCGTACGTTGGCGTGTCCCATCCGCCCGCTGAGCTTCGCGGGCTTGATCCCCGCTGCGACGCAGAGGCTCGCGTACGTGTGTCGGAGAGCGTGGAACTTCAATTCGGGCGGTAGCACCGACCTACCGCCAAGGCCGCCGCGTAAAGGTAGTGACCACCTCTGGCCCCGGCGTTACCCCGGCGACTGGGGGCGTTTTCGGGCCGTACCGTAGCCGTACCTACCCCATACCGGAGGCGTACGCTAAACGGCGTAAAATACCAGGTGCACTGCGTTATTGGGTTAGCTAAGCCCCCATCTACCAGGCGTTATCCGAACGCCCGTTCACGCCGTCTTACGGTCCCGAAAACGCCGCAAAAGACGGCCGTACCGAATGGATTCCGCCCCGAGAACTCGACGTCCCGGCGTCGCCAAACAACAAGACCCGAGCAGCTACTCCGGCCCGTAAACCTGTGCCCGGTAGCCCGCGTATATACGATCGCCGAAGATCTTGTAGGCCGTCCGCGCGGTCAATGGCACATTGCTGAGGAAGCGCTCCCGAGTTTCGGCAGACTCGCCGTCGAGCACGATTCCGCCCAGGGCGAGTCCCCGCCTCGGGTGTGCCCTCACGAACGCCGACCCGTGCGCCAAGAGCTTCAGCCACTCCTTGGGGCTGAGGTGCTCGGCGATGAGCGGAACGACATTGCGTTCCTCGTCGTCGAAGTGCTCATCGACGCGGCCGGCGAGTTCCTGGAGGAGTGACACGAGTTGCCCGGCAAGCCAAGGGTCAGCCGATTCCGCCCACCGGACCGCGGTGGCCCGAACTCGCTCAGAGGTATCGGCGATGGCGCGGTGGCCATCCTCCATTCGATTGACCTCGGCGGCTCGGCTCGGTACCCGGGTAGACAATATCGGCCAAACAACCCGGTCCTCGGCCTGGTGATGATAATGCAGCGCCGTCATCATGAAGTCGATATGCTCGCCAACCACTTCGGCGGTCCTGATATCACCGGCAGTGACACCGCGTACGAGGCCGGTCGCATTGTGCAACTCCCTGCGGAAGCCACGGTGAACCAGTGCCATCTCGAACGGATCACTCGGCATCTTTACCCCCACTGTGAGGCTGGCGTGTCCTCACACCAGGTTTTGACGCTCGGCGCAACCGGCTACCGACTGTTCGTTATGCAAGTGCCCGTCCCCCAAGTTCCAGTCAGCAGCGTATGCGCACAACTGCGCTGAGGTGGGGAATGGTGCGAAATCCCTGATGCGATCGGTCTTCAAACACGAACCAGAGCTGGGCTACGCCTGCAGTGGCGTCAGCAGCTCAAACTAGTTTGTTGACGGCGTCTCTGAGAATGAATCCCGCCACCCCACCTCGACTGGGGCACCTCCCGCTTGCGCGGGACGACCAAACCCGCACCACCACCCGCCGAACTACCTGCTCGACAACAACGATGACGGAGAGCCGAAGGACGGCAGCGCATCATCGTGTCCGCCACAATGACCGCGTGACCTAAACGGTGATGGGTTGCGGGCAGGCGTAATCCTTCGGCGCGCGTCTCCTACATCGGCGCGTTCGCGGGCTGGAACCCCCCGGAGCTGTCCGACTCGTCCTCGGCGCGAATCACGTGCACCACCGCGTTGATCAGCGCCAGGTGGGTGAACGCCTGCGGGAAGTTGCCCAGGTGCCTGCCGGTGCGGGGCTCTATCTCCTCGGCATACAGATGCAGCGGGCTGGCGAACGACAGCAGCCGTTCGCACAGATGCTTGGCCCGGCTCACCTCGCCGATCTCCACCAGCGCCGACACCAGCCAGAACGAGCAGATGGTGAACGTGCCCTCCTCGCCGGACAGGCCGTCGTCGGTCTCCTCCACGCGGTACCGCAGCACGAGGCCGTCCTCGGTGAGCTCGTCGGCGATCGCCAGCACGGTGGCGCGCACCCGTGGGTCGTCGGACGGCAGGAAGCGGGTCAGCACCACCAGCAGCAGCGACGCATCCAGGGCGTCGTGGCCGTAGCGCTGAGTCAGCACACCGCGG
This sequence comes from uncultured Actinomycetota bacterium, assembly GCA_963799495.1. Taxonomy (GTDB): domain Bacteria; phylum Actinomycetota; class Actinomycetes; order Mycobacteriales; family Mycobacteriaceae; genus Mycobacterium. The sequence continues at coordinate 93,257 of CAWCXH010000004.1, read as the reverse complement.
GAGTCGACGGCCTTGGCCAGGATGTCGGCCTTGATCTCCTCGGCGATGGCCCGCCACTGCTGAGCGTAGCTCTTCTCACCCTGTAGCTCGGCGAGCTTGGAGCCGCGGTCCAGCGCCACCCAGCACATCACCTTCGACGAGGTGAAATGCTGGGGCTCGCCGCGCACTTCCCAGATCCCGCGGTCGGGTTCCTTCCAGTGCTTGATGGCCTCTTCCACCTGAAGTTTCAGCACCGGCCACAGCTGATCGGACATCTGCTCCCGCGACTTGGCGTGCAAGTACACCGAGTCGAGCATGGCGCCCCAGATGTCGTGCTGACGCTGGTTGTAGGCGCCGTTGCCGATCCGTACCGGGCGGGCGTTGTCGTAGCCGGACAGGTGGTGTAGGTCTTCCTCGACGAGGCTGCGTTCGCCTCCGACGGCGTACATCACCTGCAGCGGGTGGCGTTCACCGTTGTTGGCGCCGGACACGTCGGCGATGAACGAGAAGAAGTCGTCGGCCTCGCGGTCCAGGCCCAGCGTGTATAGGCCCCACAGCGCGAAGGTCGAATCGCGCACCCAGGCGTAGCGGTAGTCCCAATTGCGCTCGCCCTGAGGGGTTTCCGGCAGGGACGTAGTGCTGGCCGCGAGCAGGGCGCCGGTGGGCGAATACGTCAGGCCCTTCAACGTCAGCGCGCTGCGTTGCAGGAAGGACCGCCACGGGTGATCCGGGAAGTCGCCGATGTTGATCCACTGGCGCCAGCACTCGCTGGTCTGCCACATCCTGTCGGTGGCCTCGTCGTAGGTCTGCGGGGCCGATGGCTTCGACCAGCTCAGCGCGACGAAGACGTTGTCGCCCTCCTTCATCCGGGTCCGGGCCCGCGCCTCCCGGCCCTCCAACCCGATGCGCAGGTTGGTCGTCAGCCGCACGGTCGGATGCGAGTCCGGATTGTGGTTGGCCCGCGCGATCGCCTCGCCGTAGGCGCTGGCCGAGTACTCCCAGCCGGCGCTGATGCGGTGGTAGTCGAACGACGGCTCGCAGCTCATCACGAGCTCGACGGTGCCGCTCACGCATCGCACGGTGCGCAACAGGATGTGTTCGGCATCCCAGTCCATCGGGGTGCGGCGATGGGTTCGCGACCGCGACTCGATGTCGTGCCACGGCCCCATCACCAGGGTGTCGCGCACGATCAGCCAGCCGGTGTGCGTCTGCCAGGTGGTCTCCAGAATCAGGCTGCCAGGCAGGTAGCGGCGCGCGGCCGGCACCGAGACGCCGTACGGGCCTAGCCGGAAGTGCCCGCCGCCGCGATCCAGGATGGCCCCGAACACGCTGGGCGAGTCGGGCCGAGGCACGCACATCCATTCCACCGAGCCGGCCGACGAGATCAGGCAGGTGGTTTCGCAGTCCGACAGGAACGCGTAGTCGGCGATCGGGGGAAACGGGTTCCGCAATGACCCGCTCGGCGCATACGGCACCGGGGCCGTCACGCTGAATGGTGCGGCGTCGGCCTCGTCGGCGGATTCGGTCTGCTGCAGAACCATGCGGACATCATCGGCTCCCGACCGGCCCGGCGTCCACTCGTGACGGCCTGCGTCCCACGTTGCGGGCTCAGCGGCGGGCATACGTGGGCGCGTGCTCGGGCAATGGCCCGATCGCGACGCCGTACCCGGCCAGAGTCCGCAACGCTCTGACCCTGCTCGCGATGCGCACCGGTACGGGCGGCGTGCGGTCTGTGCCCTCGTTCGCGACCGCGACGGCGATCACCCTGTTGTGGACGACGCGCTGGACCGACTGGATGAGCGCCGCGGGCAGCCAGCGACGGGCCTGTACCCGCCGCAGATGTGCCGTCGACACCCGCCCGCGTTGCAGTGGGCCCGCCAGAATTCGTCCCGCCGCGACGGCATCGGCCACCGCTAGATTGATGCCCACACCACCCACCGGGGACATCGCGTGCGCCGCGTCACCGATCAACAGCAACCCGTCGGTGTACCAACGGCGCAGCCGATTCAGTTGCACGTCCAGCAATTTCACGTCATCGAACGAGGTCACCTCGGACAGCCGCCCGGCCAGCCAGGGCACCAGTGACGCCACCCGGCGGTGCATCGCCTCGATGCCCTCGGCCCTCAGCCGGGCGTCGCTGCCCTTGGGGATGACGAAGGCGCATTGGAAATAGTCACCGCGGTCGATCAGGGCGCACGCGTGACCCGCGCCGAAATATCCGGCCAGACCCTGCGGGTCGTCGCCATACCGCGGCAGGCGGAACCACCACACGTCCATTGGTGCACCGAAACTGCGCGGCACCAATCCCATCGCGGAGCGCAGCGTCGAAACACGGCCGTCGCAGGCCACGGTTAGATCGGCGCGCAGTTTGCGGGTTTCACCGCCTGAGTCACGGTAGGTGACGCCGACGACTCGGCCGTCGTCCTGCAGCGCCCCGAGCACCTCGCTGCTGCGCATCAGGCGGAAAGTCGGCTCGGCCTCGGCGGCGGTGGCCAACATCTCCAGGAAGTCCCATTGAGGTACGAGCGCGATCTGCTTGTACGCGCCTGGGATCCGGCGAAGGTCGATCTCGATCGGGATGCCCTGGACCTGAAATCGCAGCGAGTCGATGGTGCGGTGCGTCAGCTGCCGGAACCGCTCTCCCAGACCGAGCTCGTCGAGCAGGCGCAGCGTGCTGGCATGCACGGTGTCGCCGCGGAAATCGCGCAGGAAATCGGCGTGCTTCTCCATCACCGTCACATCCACGCCGGCGCGGGCCAGCAGCAGGCCCAACATCATTCCGGCCGGACCACCCCCGGCGATGGCGCAGGTGGTGGTGTTGTCTGGCACCCGTCCATCTTCGCATCGCATACGCTTGGCCCGGTGGACGGCTTCCTGGGCTGGTGGGATGGCGTGGAGCTGTGGCTGACCGGGCTGGGGTTCGTCGCTCAGACCGCGGTGGTGATGCCGGTGGTGCTTGCCCTCGCGTACGGGACCGCCCTGCTGCTGGACGGGGCGTTGGGGAACGGGATTCGACTGCTGCGACGCGCCAGGCACCAGGATCGAGAATCCGAATGAGTGGTTTGCCACGGTCACGAGTCACTTTGGTGCTGGTCGTCCTGGTGGTGTTGGTGATCGTGATGTGGCTGCTCACCCGCTGAGGGCGCTGAGGTCAAGGCGAGCGGTTTTCGTGGATTCTGTTATTCTTCGCGCCATGCACGCAGCGTCCGGCAGTACCGAGGGCCACATCTTGGCCCTGATTGCCGTGGGAAATTGCGCTGTTGCTGATGTCCACTGTTGCCGCTGACTCCATACCCGTCCGCGGTTTGGTGTCGGTAGTGGCTGTTCATCTGTCCAGGTGCTGATCCACCGCCTTGCCGTCGCGACCGGGCCACCTCCCGTCAGTCGCCCTGCAAGGAAAGGTCCCCAATGCACAACCTCGGAAAGTCCTGGCGCCATGCCGCCGCGCTCGTAGCCACCGCTTCCGCGCTCGCGGCCTGCGGCGGCGGGGCCAGCGATGTCGCCGGCGGCGACGGTCAGTCAAGCGCTGAGACCACCCTGACACTCGTCGCCTACGCGGTGCCCGAGCCGGGCTGGAGCAAGATCATCCCGGCGTTCACCGGCAGCGACGAGGGCAAGGGCGTGCAGGTCACCACCTCCTACGGGGCCTCCGGCGATCAGTCACGCGCCGTGGTGGACGGTAAGCCCGCCGACCTCGTCAACTTCTCGGTCGAGCCAGACGTCGCTCGACTGGTCAAGGCCGGCAAGGTCTCCGAGGACTGGAACGCCGACGCGACCAAGGGCATCCCGTTCGGGTCGGTGGTTTCGCTGGTGGTCCGCGAGGGCAACCCGAAGAACGTCAAGGACTGGGATGACCTGCTGCAGCCCGGGTTGGAGGTGATCAGCCCCAGCCCGCTCAGTTCCGGGTCCGCGAAGTGGAACCTGCTGGCGCCGTATGCGGCGAAGAGCAACGGCGGCAAGGATCAGCAGGCCGGCCTGGATTTCGTGAACAAGCTGGTCAGCGAGCACATCAAGCTGCGCCCGGGATCCGGCCGCGAGGCGACCGACGTGTTCCTGCAGGGCAGCGGCGACGTGTTGATCAGCTATGAGAACGAGGCCATCAACATCGAGCGGCAGGGTAAGCCGGTCGAGCACGTCAATCCGCCGCAGACGTTCAAGATCGAGAACCCGGTGGCCGTCGTCAACGGCAGCGCGCATCAGGACAAGGCCAACGCGCTGAAGAACTTCCTGTACACCGCTGAGGCACAGAAGCTGTGGGCGCAGGCCGGATTCCGGCCCGTCGATCCCGCGGTCGCCGCCGATTTCGCCACCGATTTCCCGACGCCGGCCAAGCTGTGGACCATTGCAGATCTCGGTGGCTGGAATGCGGTGGATCCTGTGTTGTTCGATAAGGACAACGGTTCCATCACCAAGATCTACAAACAGGCGACGGGATGACAGCTGCTGTCGAGCCCAACCCCGAGACAACTCGGCCGGAACTGACCGGCGCCGACGACGGCGCCGGTGGTTCCACGGGCTTCATCAGCGGCCGCCATGGCACCACATCGCTTCGCGTCGGCGTGGCGACAACCTGGCTGAGCATCATCGTGCTGCTGCCGCTGGCCGCGATCGTGTGGCAGTCGGCCGGCGGCGGTTGGAACGCTTTCTGGACGGCGGTGACCTCGAACGCCGCGATGGAGGCGTTTCGCGTCACGCTGACGATCTCGGTCGGCGTCGCGGTGATCAATCTGTTCTTCGGCCTGCTGGTCGCGTGGGTGCTCACGCGTGACGAGTTCCCCGGCAAGCGGATCGTCGACGCGATCATCGACCTGCCGTTCGCACTGCCGACGATCGTTGCCAGCCTGGTGATGCTGGCGCTCTACGGTCCGAACAGTCCGGTGGGCATCCATCTGCAGCACACGAAATGGGGCGTCGGCATCGCGCTGCTGTTTGTGACGCTGCCGTTCGTGGTGCGATCGGTGCAGCCGGTGCTGCTCGAACTGGACCGCGAGGTCGAGGAAGCGGCGGCGTCGCTGGGCGCCAACAACCGCACCATCTTCACCCTGGTGATTCTTCCGGCGCTGCTGCCGTCGCTGCTTTCCGGTGCGGGGCTGGCGTTCGCGCGGGCCATCGGCGAGTACGGCTCGGTGGTGCTGATCGGCGGCGCGGTGCCGGGGGAGACCGAAGTGTCCTCGCAGTGGATCAGGACGCTCATCGAGAACGACGACCGCACCGGTGCTGCCGCGATATCGATTGTGCTGCTGGCGGTTTCGTTCCTCGTTCTGTTCGTACTGCGCAGCATCGGCTCACGCGCGGCCAAGCGTGAGGAGCTGGCGCGGTGAGCCTTTCGCCGGGCGTCCGCTACCTGCTGCGATACGTCGCACTGGGGTATCTGCTGTTGCTGCTGATCGTCCCGGTGGGATTGATCCTGTGGCGCACCTTCGAACCCGGCGTCGGCGCGTTCTTCGAATCCGTCACCACGCCTGCGGCGTTGTCGGCCTTGCAGCTGTCGCTGCTGGTGGTGGCGATCGTGGTGCCCCTCAACGTGATCTTCGGCGTGCCCACCGCGTTGGTGTTGGCGCGCAACAGGTTTCGCGGTAAGAGTCTGCTGCAGGCCGTCATCGATCTGCCCTTCGCGGTGTCGCCGGTGGTCGTCGGTGTGGCACTGATCTTGCTGTGGGGGTCGGCGGGTGCGTTCGGCTTCGTGGAGAACAACCTCGGGTTCAAGATCATCTTCGGGTTGCCCGGCATCGTGCTGGCCAGCATCTTCGTCACCGTGCCGTTCGTCATCCGCGAGGTCGAACCGGTGCTGCACGAACTGGGCACCGACCAGGAAGAGGCCGCCGCCACACTGGGTTCCAGCTGGTGGCAGACCTTCTGGCGGATCACCTTGCCGTCGATCCGGTGGGGCCTGACCTACGGCATCGTGCTGACGGTCGCGCGCACCCTCGGTGAGTTCGGCGCCGTGACCATGGTGTCCTCCAACCTGCCGGGAACGTCGCAAACGCTCACACTGTTGGTGGCGGACCGGCATGCCCGCGGTGCCGAGTACGGCGCGTACGCCATCTCAACGCTGCTGATGGCCGTCGCGGTGATAGTCCTCATCGTGCAGGTGATCCTCGACGCCCGCCGCACGAGAACAAGCAACTAGCCACCACAAGGAGACGCAGGTATGACGAACGCGATCACCGTGCGCGGGGCGAACAAGCACTACGGCGACTTCGCGGCGCTGGACAATGTCGATTTCGACGTGCCGTCCGGCTCGCTGACCGCCCTGCTCGGGCCGAGCGGTTCGGGCAAGTCGACGCTGCTGCGTGCCATCGCCGGCCTCGACCAGCCCGACACCGGCACCATCACCATCAACGGGCGTGACGTGACGCACGTGTCGCCGCAGCGGCGCGACATCGGGTTCGTGTTCCAGCACTATGCGGCGTTCAAACACCTGTCGGTCCGCGACAACGTCGCTTTCGGCCTGAAGATCCGCAAGCGACCGAAAACCGAGATCAAGGAGAGGGTCGACAACCTGCTCGAGGTCGTCGGTCTGAGCGGTTTTCAGAATCGTTACCCGAACCAGCTGTCCGGTGGGCAGCGTCAGCGCATGGCGCTGGCCCGCGCACTGGCGGTCGATCCACAGGTGCTGCTGCTCGACGAGCCGTTCGGCGCCCTGGACGCCAAGGTCCGTGAGGACCTGCGGGCGTGGCTCCGCAGGCTTCATGACGAGGTCCACGTCACCACCGTGTTGGTGACCCACGACCAGGCCGAGGCCCTCGACGTCGCCGACCGGATCGCGGTGCTCAACAAGGGCCGTATCGAGCAAGTGGGTTCGCCGACCGACGTCTATGACAGCCCTGCGAACGCTTTCGTGATGTCCTTCCTGGGTGCGGTGTCCTCGCTGAACGGCATTCTGGTCCGGCCGCACGACATCCGGGTCGGTCGCAATCCCGAGATGGCGATCGCAGCCGGAGACGGCACCGCGGAGTCCACCGGTGTGATCCGCGCGACGATCGATCGCATCGTGCTGCTGGGCTTCGAGGTGCGCGTCGAGCTGACCAGCGCCGCCAACAGCAATCCGTTCACCGCGCAGATCACCCGCGGCGACGCCGAGGCGCTCGGCCTCAAGGAAGGTGACACGGTGTACGTGCGGGCGACCCGGGTGCCGCCGATATCCGGCGATGCGCAAGTGCCGAAGGCAGAAACGGCCAACGAGGACGAGGACGAGGCGCTGACGTCGGCCTAAGCTGCCCGGCGGTCGGCCACGGCCGCATCGAAGCGATCCAGCACGGTCGCCGCGACCAACGGGTGCGCGCCCAGGGGTTGGGTCATCGGAATGTCGTTGGCGCGGGCGAAGTCTGCGACGCGGTCGGTGATCCGCCCGTGCGCCAGGAACCACGGCGCGATCACCAGGCGGGTGGCGCCGCGGCGGCGCAACCGTTGCGCGGCGACCTCCACTGACGGCCGCGGTCCGGTGGCGAATGCGGTGATCGCACCCGCCCATTGCGTTCCGGCCGCCAACCTGGGTGCCACGCCGGCGGTCCGCGCGTTCACCGCATCCCACGACGAGCCGACCGCCACCACCAGCACGCCCAGACCGGCGTCGTGTCGCGACGCCCCGGCCTCGGCGAGGCGTTCGTGTATGACCTGCAGCAGCCGGTCGTCCTCACCGAGCACGTCGGCCTGCCGGGCCGGCGCGCCGGCGTCGGCGATCATCGCCGGGATATCCACGTGCGCGTGATACGCGCCGGCCAACAACAGCGGCGTCACGACGGCGTCCGCGGTCAGCCGACCCAGCACATCGCGGAGATTCGGCGAGGTCTGCTCGCAGAACGCGGGTCGGACGTCGATGCCGGGCCGCAGCGCGCGGATCTGCTCGGCCACGGCATGCGTCGTGGCCGACGAACGCGGATCCGCGCTGCCGTGCGCCGTCAGCACCAGGGTTCTCACCACAACCTCACGATGCGTGCAGCCCGCATTCGGTCTTGGACAGGCCTTGCCAACGACCGCTGCGCGGATCGGCGCCCTCGACCGGCTTCGCCGTGCACGGCGCGCAGCCGATCGACGGATAGCCTTCGTGGACAAGGGGATTGACGAGCACATCGTTGGCTTCGATGTAGTTCTGCATGTCCTCATCGGTCCATGCGGCCAACGGGTTGATCTTCACCAGCCCGAACGCCCGGTCGAAACTGATCAGCGGGGCGTTGGCCCGCGTCGGCGCTTCGACCCGACGGATGCCCGTAACCCACGCCGCGTAGCCACGCAGCGCCTTGCTCAGCGGCTCGACCTTGCGCATCCGGCAGCATTCGTTGGGTTCGCGGGCGAACAGGTCCTTGCCGAACAGTTCGTCCTGCTTGGCGACCGAGTTCTCGGGGGTCACGTTGACGACGTGGATGTCGTAGACCGCCTCGACGGCGTCGCGGGTGCCGATGGTCTCCACGAAGTGATAGCCGGTGTCCAGGAACAGCACGTCGACACCGGGGCGGACCTTCGCGGCCAGATCGACCAGCACCGCGTCCTGCATGTTGGACGCCACCACGTAGCTGCCGCCGAAGTTCGCCTCGGTCCAGGCCAGCAGGTCGTCCGCATTGGCGCCAGCCAGATCGGCGGCACCGCGTTCGGCCAGCTCGCGTAGATCGGTCTCCGTCATCACATCGGTCACCTCAGGTCCGCCTCGTCTGCTCGTAGTGCCCACGTTGCGAAACGCTCACCCTGCTCGCGTTGTTTCACGAAGTTGCGAACGACCCGGTCGATGTAGTCGCCGAGCTCACTGGAGAGCACCTTGTGCTGGCGCAGCTTGCGGCCGAAACCGCTGTCCAGGCCGAGGCTGCCGCCCAGGTGCACCTGGAAGCCCTCGACCGGACCGTCGCCGTCGTCGACCATCTGGCCCTTGAACCCGATGTCGGCGATCTGGATGCGCGCGCATGAGTTGGGGCAGCCGTTGATGTTGATTGTGATCGGCACGTCGAGCTGCGCGTTGATGTCCTCCAGCCGCTTCTCCAACTCGGGCACCAACACCTGGGAACGGTTACGGGTCTCGGCAAACGACAACTTGCAGTACTCGATCCCGGTGCAGGCCATCAGGTTCTTGCGCCAGTGCGACGGCCGCGAGGGCAGGCCCAGCGCGTCCAGGCCGGCGACCAGTTCGTCGAGCTTGTCGTCCGGGATGTCGAGAATGATCAGCTTCTGGTACGGGGTGAACCGCACCCGGCTGGATCCGGCGGCTTCGGCCAGGTCCGCGACCTTGGCCAGGATGGTGCCGGACACCCGGCCGGCGATCGGTGCGACGCCGACGGCATTCAGGCCGTTCTTGAGCCGCTGCACCCCGACGTGGTCGATCGGGTGGGGCACCGGCTCCGGCGCCGGCCCGTCGATCAGTTCACGGCCTAGGTATTCCTGTTCGAGAACTTTCCTGAATTTCTCAATGCCCCAGTCCTTGATCAGGTACTTCAGCCGCGCCTTGGACCGCAGCCGCCGGTAGCCGTAGTCGCGGAATACCGACGTCACCGCCTCCCAGACGTCGGGCACCTCGTCCAGCGGCACCCACGCGCCGACCCGCTGGCCGAGCATCGGGTTCGTCGACAGGCCTCCGCCGACCCACAGGTCGAAGCCCGGCCCGTGGTCGGGGTGGTTGACACCGACGAACGCGACGTCGTTGACCTCGTGGCAGACGTCCTGCAGACCCGAGATCGCCGTCTTGTACTTGCGCGGCAGGTTCGCGTACTCCGGATTGCCGATGTAGCGGCGCACGATCTCGTGGATCGCCGGCGTGCCGTCGATCACCTCGTCGAGCGACTCGCCGGCCAGCGGTGAGCCCAGCACGACGCGCGGGGTGTCACCGCACGCCTCGGTGGTCTGCAGGCCCACCGCCTCCAGACGCCGCCAGATCTCGGGGACGTGCTCCACCTCGACCCAGTGGATCTGGAGGTTCTCGCGGTCGGAGATGTCGGCGGTGTCGCGGGCGAACTCGGTGGAGATCTGCGCCATGGTGCGCAGCTGCTCGAGGTTGAGCGCACCGCCGTCGCAGCGGATCCGCAACATGAAGTAGCTGTCTTCGATGACGTCGATGTGCTCGTCACCGGTCCAGGTGCCGTCGTAGCCCTGTTTGCGCTGGGTATACAGGCCCCACCAGCGGAACCGGCCACGCAGGTCGGTCTTGTCGATGCTGTCGAAGCCGCGAGGGGCGTAGATGTTCTCGATGCGTTCCCGCACGTTGAGCGGGAGATCGTCCTTCTTGGTCTGTTCGTTGGCGTTGAGCGGCTCGCGATAGCCCAGCGCCCACTGGCCTTCGCCGCGAGGCCGCTTCGGGGCCCGGGGTTTCGAAGGTGTTTCAGTCATCTGGGAGGGCTCCTTCTCGGAGGAGCCGGCGTTCGGAACGCGCGTTATCACCGGGGGCTGTCCGGCGGCGCAGATCCGGCGGCCAGCTGAAAGTACAGGTGGGCAGGTCTACGACATCAAGGCAGACAGCAACAGCTACAAACGCGCTTGAAGTCGACATGCCGCCGTGCCACCAGCGAAACGCGGGTGGGGAAGGTGTGGGCGGCGGTCACGATGCCAATTGTGCCATGGACACCGACATATGCCCTAACCGGGCCAGATTTGCGCTCATGCTGAGAAAAACTCCCGCCTGGGCGTCTGGGAAACTGGCTGACATGACCTCGGGTCGGCCGTTCGGCGTCTACATCCACGTGCCGTTCTGTGCGACGCGCTGCGGGTACTGCGACTTCAATACGTACACGCCCGCGGAGCTCGGCGGTGCGAACCCGGAAGGCTGGCTGGTGGCGCTGCGCACCGAGTTGGGCCTGGCCGCCGCACGCCTCGGCACTCCACCCGCGGTCCAGACCGTGTTCGTCGGCGGTGGCACTCCGTCGCTGCTGGGCGCCGCCGGCCTGGAGGCGGTGCTGGGCGCGGTTCGCGAGCACTTCACGCTTGCCGACGGTGCGGAGGTCAGCACCGAAGCCAACCCGGAGTCGACATCGCCCGAGCTGTTCGACCGGTTGCGGGCCGCCGGCTATACGCGGGTGTCGCTGGGCATGCAGTCGGCGGCGCCGCACGTGCTGGCCGTGCTCGACCGGGTGCACTCACCGGGTCGTGCCCCGGCGGCGGCTCGCGAAGCCCGCGCTGCCGGGTTCGATCACGTCAACATCGACCTCATCTACGGCACGCCGGGGGAGTCCGACGACGACCTGCGGCGGTCGATCGACACCGCCCTGGAGGCGGGTGTCGACCACGTGTCCGGTTATGCCCTGGTGGTCGAGGAGGGCACCGCCCTGGCCAGGCGCGTGCGGCGCGGCGAGATCGAGGCACCCCAGGACGACGTGCTCGCCCGGCGCTACGAGCTGCTCGACGGCCGGCTGGCCCAGGCCGGGTTCGGCTGGTACGAGGTCTCCAACTGGAGCCGTCCCGGCGGCCACTGCCGGCACAATCTCGGCTACTGGAACGGTGGCGAATGGTGGGGTGCGGGACCGGGCGCGCACAGCTTTCTCGGGTCGACCCGGTGGTGGAATGTCAAGCACCCCAACGCCTATGCGCAGTCATTGGCCAATGGTGTGTTGCCGGTTGACGATTCCGAGGAGCTCGACGGAGACGCGCTGCACACCGAGGACGTAATGCTGCGGCTGCGGTTGCGCAGCGGGTTGCCGCTGGCCGTGTTGAGTGCCGCCGAACGTGAACGCGCCCAGGTGGCCGTCGACGACGGCCTTGCCGGGCGTCGCGGGGATCGGCTGGTGCTGACCGACCGCGGCCGGCTGCTTGCCGACGCGGTGGTGCGCGACCTGCTCATGGTCAGCGAGGTCACAGGGGCGTAGGCCGCCAACTCGGCCGGGTGGCACCTTGGCGGTCATCGACATCGCCCCACCGTCGCAAGTCGTATGGATGATGGTCACCGGCGGATACACCGGCTAGACAGGTCTCGGTTGATTTCCGCGGATATCCGGCGGTGACTTACTGAACGCAGAAACGTCGTCATCGCCCAGGTGCTGAACGAGTCCGAGATCATCGCCGCCGGTCTCAGGATGGACTCACTGTGGGATACCTGCAGCGACGCCACCCAGGACACGGCCTTGACTTTGCGTCTCCTGGTGTTCTCGTACCAGCGCAGAGCGCTCGAGAGATCACCGTTGCCGCCGTTCGCTCCTTTTCGGAAGTCCGAAAGTGCCTTGCACAACACCATCGTGTCGAGCAACGCCTGATTGGTCCCCTGCGCGAGGGTGGGCGGCATCGCATGTGCGGCATCGCCGAGCAACGTAATCGCGCCGCCGCCCAGCGCACGGGGAATCGGATGCCGAAAATGGGGGAACGGCGAACGGGCCAGATCGTCGTCGGTCAATGTCGCGAGTACTCGATCGACCGAGTCGGACCATCCGGTGAAATTGGACCGGATCATGTCGATCGGACGTCCGGGTCTGACGAAGTCGGACGACCATGGCAAGTCGAACCACCATTGCAGATCGGAGCCTCCAGCCGGCCACAGGCCAACGTTGCCGTGCTCGCCGACAACGATCAGTGCGGCGTGCTTGTCGGCGACGTCCGGAAGGGTGACCAGTCCCTGCCAGCTGCACCAGCCGGTCGGCTCCGCGTGCAGGGCGCCGACGGCATCTCGAACCATCGAGTGCAGACCATCCGCACCGATCAACAGATCTCCTTCGGCCGAGCTGCCGTCTTCGAACTCGATCCGGACTCCGTTGTGCGTACTGAACACCCCGACCACCCTGGAGTTGCATCGGATGCGATCGGCCGGAAAGCCTTCCAGCAGACGGTCAAGCAGGACTCGACGTGGGACCATCCGAACAGGCGCGCCCAGCCGGTCCACGATCGCGGTCAGGTCGATACTGACGAGCGGGCGACCGGTCGATGTCGCGATCCGCACGGTGGACAGCAGCTGACCGGCCCCGTCCATATCGACGCCCAGCTGCTCCAGAACCGTCGCGCCATTGGACCAGATGGTCACCGCACCGCCACCGGGCCGCATATCCGGCCGCTGTTCGAAGATGGTGACGTCATGTCCGTCGCGCAGCAATCCCCGAGCAATGGAAATGCCGCCCACCCCGGCGCCGATGACTAGTATCCGAAGCGCGTTCGCAATTGGCATCCGCTTCGCGGATTTCCTGTCCGAATGGCGATGCCGCACGGCCATTTTCATTCGCGGCCCATCCAGATGTGGAAGCGACTATCCGGATCGTAGGTCGAGCGCACCTTGTCGAGGCGCGCCATGTTCGGGTCGGTGATGAACCGCGCCGGGCGCCGGCCGAGATTCTCGTCGGCGAGCGCGATGCCGGTCGCCAGGTGCGACATCGCCGCCATGTTTGACCCTGCCCAGTCGCGGTACTCTTCGTCCTCGGCCGGGTCCTGCCAGACGGTGTACAGGGCCATATAGATCTCGTCCTCCAAGCCGTACACCTTGTCGGCGCGGTCGGCGGACGTGCCCCAACCCGTGAGAATGAAGTGCGAGGGGTGCGGTGGCATCGTTTCGATGATCTTGCGGATGCCCGGCAGTAGCTCCTCGGCTGAAGCCGAAGTGAACATGTTGTCGGCGATATAGCGGTGCCCCTTCGGGTAGTTGGTCATCACGGCGGTGTACCAGCCGACCAGGTTTGTCGGCACATAGGGGATATTGATCATCGCCTTATCGACGACCGGACAGGTGCCCAGTGCGGCAAGGGCTTTCGCCGCTTCCTCTTCTGATTCAGCGAAGACCGGCGAGGCGATGGTGATGGCGGGGTGGTCGATCCCGGCTGCCGGATAGGCGCGCGTGGCGAGGATCTGCAGTTCGACGCGGTCATCGATCTCGGGACTGATGGAGCGCCCCCACGTGTACACCTCGTCGACGAGCTCGATCGGGTACATATACAGACAGGTGCCCAAAACGGCCGGGCGCCGATAGATCCGCAGTTTGAACGAGGTGACCACACCGAAGAAGCCAGTGCCCGCGCCGCGGGCGGCCCAGTACAGATCGGGGTGGTTCTCGGGGTCGCAGTAGATCTGTTCACCGTCGGCAGTGACAACCTCGAGTCCAAGCACGCTTTCACATGCCGGTCCCACCACCTTGCTGTTCCAGCCGTATCCGCCCTGCAACAGATAGCCGCCGAGGCGAATGCCTTCGCAGTGGCCCGCCGGGAAGAAGAGTCCTTGTGAGTCGAGTTCGGTCGCGAAGACGCTGGCGATCTTGCCCGGCCCGACGTCCGCGGTCATCCGATCTGTGTCGACTGTGCAGTGGTCGAGGCGGCTGACGTCGAGCAGCAAACCGCCGTCGCGCAGGTGACTGGCCGCCCAGCTGTGCCCCCCCGAACGTACGCCGACTTTATGGCCGTTGGCCCGCGCATAGCGGATCGCTGCGACCACGTCGTCGGTGTCGTGAGCTTGCACGATCACGTCGGGAAAGCGGTCCGGCAGAAGGCCATTCCACACCGTCGCCCGACGGGCCGTCTCGTATTCTTCCGCGCCGCGGAAGTAGTACTTTTTGACGGAAAGCAAAACCATTACGTCCCCTTGATTTCGCACGGCGGCGCTGGTCGCCGTTCGGATAAGCGTCGGTACTTTTGGGTGAACGTCACGGTGAGTGCGCCAACAGTGGCGTGCGGTGATGCCGCCGCAGCGACCAGATGCTTTGCGCCCATTGCCAACTTCGTTCCGAAACCCGGCCTAACTCTCCAGCTGCCAAGTGACACGGCTCGTGAACAGCGTTCGTTCACCGGGAGTGGCCTACGTCACAACTGCGTCACACCAGCAGCACATCTCAGGCGCCGGGCGAAACCTACTTGTGTCGTGGCGATTTGGCCCCCGCGCAAGGCAGAGGAGCCATGCGTTTTGTCTCAGCCGATCGGTGGTCTCACAAGGCTGGGAGTCGGCTGTGATATCTGACCCGCCGTGATGTGTGAACCGGTGACGTCCGCGCCGGTGCAACGACCGATGGACGAGGTCAGTCCACGGCTGGCAGAGTCAGCGGTTCGGCGGTGGTGGAGGACATCGTCGCTAGGTAGGCGGCGATCTCACGGGCTAGGGGCGTGGCGGATTGCGCGGAGTGGGCCATTGGGCGGAATGCCGTACCGATCGCGAACATTCCATCGCCGATGTGCGAGGCGAATCCGCCGCGCGGTTTGCCGGACCGTCGGCAGCCCGATCAAGTTTTCCGACTTCACGCCCGAGGTCACCGGAGCGCCGCTACTTGGCGAACACACCGACGATGTCCTCGTCGACCTGGCTACGACGCGGACACCATCGCCAGGATGCACGCCGACCAGGTCGTGTGATCAATCTCGCGGGTGGTAGGGGTCCCGAACGCTACGTCTGCTGCGACAGCGGCACGTCCATGTCGAACAGCCGCGCGTGCAGCACGGTCCGGTTCCGCAACGCTGCCCGCACCGCGCGATGCAGCCCGTCCTCGAGGTAGACCACGCCTTTCCACTTCACCGCGTGCGGGAACAAATCGCCGTAGAACGTCGAGTCCTCCGACAGCAGGCGATCCAGCGCCAGCACGGTCGTCGTCGTCACCAACTCGTCGAGGCGGATCTGCCGCGGCGGTATCTGCGACCACTGCCGATACGAAAGCCCGTGGTCGGGATATGGCTTGCCTTCGCGGACGCCTTTGAAGATCATCGGCCGCCAATCCGATGGGTTTTCACCCCTGGCGTCGACTTCACCATGAACGAAAGGCTAGTCCCAACCCGCCGGTCCGCCACGCGAACAACAGCTGCGCGGTATCGCCCCTGCTGATGACCGTAAAATAGAGGCGCTTGGGAGGTGAACAATGGGTAGTGCCGACGACCGTCGCTTCGAGGTGCTGCGCGCCATCGTGGCCGACTTCGTTTCGACCAAGGAGCCGATCGGCTCCAAGACGCTGGTCGAGCGGCACAACCTGGGCGTATCCAGTGCGACCGTCCGCAACGACATGGCGGTGCTGGAGGCCGAGGGTTACATCACCCAGCCGCACACCAGCTCGGGCCGGGTGCCCACCGAGAAGGGCTACCGCGAATTCGTCGACCGGCTCGAGGACATCAAGCCGCTGTCGAGTTCGGAGCGCCGGGCGATCCTGGCGTTCCTGGAGTCCGGCGTCGATCTCGACGATGTGCTGCGCCGCGCGGTGCGGTTGCTGGCGCAGCTGACCCGGCAGGTGGCGGTCGTGCAATACCCGACGTTGTCGACGTCGAGCGTCCGGCATCTGGAGGTCGTGGCGCTGACGCCGGCTCGGCTGTTGCTGGTGGTGATCACCGACACCGGCCGAGTTGACCAGCGCATCGTCGAACTCGGCGACGCCATCGACGATCACCAGCTCGCGCAGCTTCGCGACCTGCTCGGCCAGGCACTGGAAGGCAAGCCGCTGGCCGCCGCGTCGATCGCGGTCGCCGACCTGGCCGCGCACCTCGACGGCAGCGGCGGGCTCGGCGACGCGATCGGCCGGTCCGCCACCGTGCTGGTGGAATCGCTGGTCGAGCACAGCGAGGAGCGCCTGCTGCTCGGCGGCACCGCCAACCTGACCCGCAACACCGCGGATTTCGGCGGTTCGCTGCGCTCGGTCCTCGAGGCCCTCGAGGAACAGGTGGTGGTGCTGCGGCTGCTGGCCGTGCAGCAGGAGGCCGGCAAGGTCACCGTGCGTATCGGGCACGAGACGGAGGCCGAGCAGATGGCGGGCACCTCCGTGGTGAGCACCGCTTACGGCAGTATGGGCAAGGTATACGGCGGCATGGGTGTGCTGGGACCCACCCGGATGGACTATCCGGGAACTATCGCTAATGTCGCTGCGGTTGCTCTCTATATAGGCGAAGTTCTGGGCAGCCGATAGCTACCGGCTAGCTGCATAAGGCGTTGGAAAGGTCAGGCGTGGCACGCGACTATTACGCCCTGCTCGGGGTGAGCAGGGGCGCGAGTGATTCGGAGATCAAGCGCGCTTACCGCAAGCTGGCGCGCGAGCTGCATCCCGACGTCAATCCCGACGAGGCCGCCCAGGCGCGGTTCAAGGAGATCAGCGTCGCCTACGAGGTGCTCAGCGACCCGGAGAGGCGCCGCATCGTCGATCTCGGCGGCGACCCGCTGGAGAATGCGGCGGCAGCCGGTAACGGTTTCGGCGGCTTCGGCGGCCTGGGCGACGTGTTCGAGGCGTTCTTTGGCGGCGGGACCGCATCCCGCGGGCCGATCGGGCGGGTGCGGCCGGGCTCGGATTCTCTGTTGCGGCTGCGCCTCGACCTTGGCGAATGCGCCACCGGGGTAACCAAGCAGGTCACGGTCGACACCGCCGTGCTGTGCGACCTGTGCCAGGGCAAGGGCACGCACGCCAACACCACCCCGATCACCTGCGACACCTGCGGTGGCCGCGGCGAGATCCAGACCGTGCAGCGCTCGCTGCTGGGGCAGGTGATGACCTCGCGGCCGTGTCCCGTCTGCGGCGGCGTGGGGGAGATCATCCCCGACCCATGTCACCGCTGCGGCGGCGACGGCCGGGTCCGTGCCCGTCGGGAGATCAGCGTCAAGATCCCCGCAGGCGTCGGCGACGGCATGCGGGTGCGGCTGGCCGCTCAGGGCGAGGTCGGGCCCGGCGGCGGACCGGCCGGTGACCTGTACGTCGAGGTTCACGAGAAGTCCCACGACATCTTCGTCCGCGACGGCGACGACCTGCACTGCACCATCTCGGTGCCGATGTTCGACGCCGCACTGGGCGCCACGGTCACCGTCGACGCGATCATGGACGGGCCGACCGAGATCACCATCCCGGCCGGCACCCAGCCCGGATCGGTCACCACGCTGCGCGGCCACGGCATGCCACATCTGCGCTCCGGGGTGCGCGGCGACCTGCACGCGCATATCGACGTGGTGGTGCCCTCCCGGCTCGATCATCAGGACACCGAGCTGTTGCGCAAGCTGAAGGAGCACCGCAACCGCGAGGTGCCCGAGGTGCGGTCCACCCACACGTCGACGGCCAGCGGGCTGTTCAGCCGGCTGCGCGAAACCTTCACCGGTCGCTAGTTCAGCGGAATGAGTGCTGTGTCCGATGCTCTTCGCGCAAGCGCTCATCGCGCGCTGTTCTATGTCGACGCATTGCCCGAGGTCGGTGAGCAAGCGGTCGTCGACGGCGAGGAAGGCTTCCACGCCGCTACCGTGCGCCGGATCCGTCCCGGCGAGCAGCTCGACCTGAGCGACGGCGCCGGAACGCTGGCGCACTGCATCATCGAGGACGTCGGAAAGGGCCGGCTGACGGCGCGGGTGTTGAGCCGCTCGACCGTCGCGCCCGCCGCTCCGGCCGTCACCGTCGTGCAGGCGCTGCCGAAGTCGGATCGCTCCGAGCTGGCCATCGAACTGGCCACCGAGGCCGGGGCGGACGGCTTTGTGGCCTGGCAGGCATCGCGCTGCGTGGCCCGCTGGGACGGGCAGGCGCGCGTCGAGAAGGGCCTGCGCCGCTGGCGGGCCGTGGCGCGCTCGGCCGCCCGGCAGGCCCGGCGCGCGCAGATCCCGCCGGTGACCGGCGTGGTGTCGACGGCCGAGTTGACCCGACGAGTGGCCGACGATGTCGCGACGGGCGCCGTGGCGCTGGCATTGGATGAGTCGGCCACCGAGCGACTCACCAAACTATCTCTGGCGCAAGCCGATTCGGTGATGGTGATCGTCGGACCGGAAGGCGGCATCGCCGGCGACGAAATCGCGGCGCTCATCGATGCTGGTGCCGTTGCGGTCCGGTTGAGCCCGACGGTGTTGCGGACCTCGACCGCCGCGGCCGTCGCGCTCGGGGCACTCGGCGTCCTGACGCCGCGCTGGGACTAGCTCGACGCAGTGAGCGGGGACGCACGATCTCGGCGCGATTTTCGACGAACATGTCGCCGACGAGTTCGTCGCCAAGGACGTCACCGTAACCATGGCGACCATGACCGCGGAACCGTTCGTCAACCATGTCCCGACAATGATGGGCGGGGTGCCGTCGAACACCCTCCTGCAGCGCTAATCGTTGGGCGGTGACGGACCCCGGCGGTAAACTGAGAAAACGCAGTAAACCTACCGGCAGAAACACAGAAAGCAGGCACGAAGCCCCACGTGACGCCCCGCGAGACAAACGCTGACTCGTCGGCCGCGACATCGCTGGTCCGCAGCAGCATCAATGTTCCGCCCGACCTCGTCATGGGCCTGCTGGGTTCCGCCGACGAGAATCTGCGTGCTCTCGAGCGCACCCTGGCCGCCGATCTGCATGTGCGCGGCAACGCGCTGACCCTGTCCGGCGAGCCGGCCGATGTCGCACTGGCCGAACGAGTCGTTTCCGAACTCATCGCGATCGTGGCCAACGGTCAACCGCTGACCCCGGAAGTGGTGCGCCACAGCGTCGCCATGCTGACCGGCACCGAGGGCGAGTCACCCGCCGAGGTGCTCACGCTGGACATTTTGTCGCGGCGCGGCAAGACGATCCGGCCCAAGACACTCAACCAGAAACGCTACGTCGACGCCATCGACGCCCACACCATCGTCTTCAGCATCGGGCCGGCCGGCACCGGCAAGACGTACCTGGCAATGGCCAAGGCCGTCAACGCGTTACAGACCAAGCAGGTCACCCGGATCATCCTCACCAGGCCGGCGGTGGAAGCCGGTGAGCGCCTTGGCTTTCTGCCCGGCACGCTGAGCGAGAAGATCGATCCGTATCTGCGGCCGCTGTACGACGCGCTGCACGACATGATGGACCCCGAGCTGATCCCAAAACTGATGAGCGCCGGGGTAATCGAGGTTGCGCCGCTGGCGTATATGCGCGGACGGGCGCAACCTGTGTTCACGAAGGTGTTGACCCCCGACGGTTTCCGGCCCATCGGTGCACTGCGGGTCGGGGATTTCGTCATCGGCTCGGATGGACATCCGACAGAAGTCCTGGGTGTCTATCCTCAGGGATTCAAGGAGATCTATCGGGTCCACACGCAGGACGGCTCGTCGACGCTGGCGTCCGGTGACCACCTCTGGTCGGTATACACCCGCGCTGATCGGCGTCGTGGGAAGCCGGCGCGTGTGCTCCAGACAAAAGAAATGATTGGCAACCTCCGCGCGGCGCACTACCACCGCTACGAGTTGCCGCTGCTCAGCGCACCAGTGAGTGTCCAAACACGGTCGGTGCCTCTGGATCCCTACGCGCTCGGTCTGCTGCTGGGCGATGGATGTTTTTCACGCCGAGCCACACCGAGTTTCGCGACAACCGATTCTGAACTGGCCGAATCCCTCGAACGGCTGATTCCTGGCATCGAGGTCCGACGGAAGGCCGAGGTGGACTACGTGCTCAACCGGGTCACGTGTCCCGGTGAAGTCATCACGATCGAAAACCCGGTCACCGGTGTAATGCGCCGGCTCGGGTTGTCAGGCACCAAGTCGAGAACAAGATTCATCCCCGAGGTGTATCTCCTCAATTCGGCGGATGTCCGGCTGGCAGTCCTGCAGGGTCTCCTCGACTCCGATGGTGGACCGGTTGCGCAACAGGGCCGGACGTGCCGCATCCAGTTCACGACCGTCTCTGATCGACTGCGTGACGGCGTGGTGTTCCTGGTCCAGTCCCTTGGCGGTGTCGTATACCTGCGCACCAGGAAGGCGGAGGGGTGGAAACCGGGACCGGCGCGTGGCCGAGAGGTCTATCACCGATCGGACGCAAACATCCTCGACATCCGACTGCCGGAGGGCGTTGTCCCGTTCCGGCTCGCCCGCAAGGCCGCGAAGTACAGCGCGACCGGCGGCGGTCAGCCGAGGCGTTATATCGACCGCATCGAGCCCGCGGGTACCGAGGAAGCGGTGTGTATCCAGGTGGCGGCTGCGGACTCGCTGTATGTCACAGAGGATTTCCTGCTCACGCACAACACCCTCAACGACGCGTTCATCATCCTCGACGAGGCGCAGAACACCACCGCCGAGCAGATGAAGATGTTCCTCACCCGACTCGGCTTCGGCTCGAAGATCGTCGTCACCGGCGACGTCACGCAGGTGGATCTACCCGGCGGCGCGACCTCGGGCCTGCGTGCGGCGGTGCAGATTCTCGACGGCATCGACGACATCCACGTCTCCGAACTCACCAGTGCAGACGTCGTGCGGCATCGGCTGGTTTCCGACATCGTGGACGCTTACGAAAAGGCGGAGGAGCCCGGACTGATGAACCGGGCGCAACGGCGCGCCACCGGCAGCCGTCCCCGACGGTAGCGTGGCCAGATCATGAGCATTGAGGTGTCCAACGAGTCGGGCATCGACGTCTCCGAGTCCGAACTCGTCAGCGTCGCCCGATTCGTCATCGCGAAGATGAAAGTGCATCCCGCGGCGGAACTTTCGATGGTGCTGCTCGACACCGCGGCGATGGCCGACCTGCACATGCGCTGGATGGATCTGCCCGGTCCGACCGACGTGATGAGCTTCCCGATGGACGAACTCGAACCGGGCGGCCGGCCGGACGCGCCCGAGCCGGGACCGTCGATGCTCGGCGACATCGTGTTGTGCCCCGAGTTCGCCGCCGAGCAGGCCGCCGTGGCCGGACACTCGCTGGGCCAGGAACTCGCGATGCTGACCGTGCACGGTGTGCTGCACCTGCTCGGCTACGACCACGCCGAGCCGGATGAGGAAAAAGAGATGTTCGCCCTGCAGCGTCAACTGCTCGAGGAGTGGGTGGCCGAACAGGTCGAGGCATACCACCAGGACCGCCAGACCGAGAAGGATCGGCGCCTGCTGGACAAGTCGCGACACTTCGACGAGCCGTGACCGGTATCGCCCCACTGCTCGGCGCGATCGCGCTCATCGGTTGCGGCGGTCTGTTCGCGGCGATCGACGCCGCCATCAGCACCGTATCCATGGCCCGGGTCGAAGAGTTGGTGCGCGACGAGCGCCCCGGTGCCGTGCGGCTGGCCCGGGTGATGGCCGAGCGGCCGCGGTACGTCAATCTGATTGTGCTGCTGCGGATCACCTGTGAGACGGCGGCGACGGTACTGCTGGTGGCCTACCTGTACGAGGATCTGCCCCGGAACTGGGGGTTGTTCGCCGCTGCCGCCATTATGGTGGTGATCAGCTTCGTGGCGATCGGCGTCGGCCCGCGCACCCTCGGCCGTCAGCATGCCTACTCGATCGCGCTGGTGACGGCCTTGCCGCTGCAGGCGATTTCGGTGCTGCTCACCCCGATCAGCCGGCTGCTGATTCTGCTCGGCAACGCGCTGACACCCGGTCGCGGTTTCCGCAACGGCCCGTTCGCGTCGGAGATCGAGCTTCGGGAGGTCGTCGACCTGGCCCAGCAGCGCGGCGTGGTCGCCGACGACGAGCGCCGGATGATCCAGTCGGTGTTCGAACTGGGCGACACCCCGGCCCGTGAGGTGATGGTGCCGCGCACCGAGATGGTGTGGATCGAAAGCGACAAGACCGCAGGGCAAGCGACGTCATTGGCGGTTCGCAGCGGGCATTCCCGCATCCCGGTCATCGGTGAGAACGTCGACGACGTCGTCGGCGTGGTCTACCTCAAAGACCTTGTCCAGCAGACGTACTACTCCACCACCGGCGGGCGCGACACGACGGTGTCCGAGGTCATGCGCCCGGCAGTGTTCGTGCCGGACTCCAAGCCGCTGGACGCGCTGTTGCGCGAGATGCAGCGCAACCGCAACCACATGGCGCTGCTGGTCGACGAGTACGGCGCCATCGCGGGCCTGGTGACCATTGAGGACGTGCTGGAGGAGATCGTCGGCGAGATCGTCGACGAGTACGACGCCGACGAGGTGGTGCCCGTGGAAGATTTGGGCGACAAGCAGTTTCGGGTGTCCGCGCGGTTATCCATCGAGGACCTCGGCGAGCTGTACGACATCGAGTTCGACGAGGACCTCGACGTCGACACGGTCGGCGGACTGGTCGCCTTCGAGCTGGGCCGCGTGCCGTTGCCGGGCGCCGAGGTGACCTGGGACGGGTTGCGGCTGCGTGCCGAAGGCGGGCCCGACCATCGCGGCCGAGTGCGGATCGGCACCGTCCTGGTCAGCCCGACCGAGCGGAAGGACCACGATGACTGAACTTGACGCCGAGGACGCCAAGCTGGTGGTGCTGGCCCGCGGCGCGATGGCGCGGGCCGAGACGGCCAGCGGGGCCGCGGTGCGCGATCTCGACGGACGCACCTACGCAGGTGCGCCCGTTGGGCTTGAAGCGCTGCGGTTGACCGCGTTGCAGGCCGCGGTGGCCGCCGCCGTGTCCAGCGGCGCGACCGACCTGGAGGCCGCGGTGCTGGTCGGCGGGTCGTCCGACGACGCCGGTGTGGCCGCGGTGCAGGAGCTTTCGAGTGAAGCCAAGATCGTCGTCACCGACCGCGCGGGACACCCAACGTGAAGCCACTGCGAAAAATCGGCCGAAATTTCGCGGTGATTGCACGTTCGGCGAGAGTCAGCCATGGGTGAATTCCGCTCGGGCTTCGTCTGTTTCGTCGGCAGGCCGAACACCGGCAAGTCGACGCTGACCAACGCGCTGGTCGGTGCGAAAGTGGCGATCACGTCCAGCCGCCCGCAGACCACCCGCCACACCATCCGCGGCATCGTGCACCGCGACGACTTTCAGATCATCCTCGTCGACACCCCAGGGCTGCACCGCCCCCGCACCCTACTGGGCCAGCGGCTCAACGATCTCGTCAAGGACACCTACTCCGAGGTTGACATCATCGGGCTGTGCATCCCGGCCGACGAGGCCATCGGGCCGGGGGACCGGTGGATCGTCCACCAGATTCGCACCGTGGCCCCCAACACCACGGCGGTGGCGGTCGTCACCAAGATCGACAAGGTGCCCAAGGATCGCGTCGCCGCTCAACTGGTGGCGGTCAGCGAGCTGGTCGGGCCGGACATCGAGATCGTCCCGGTGTCGGCGACCACCGGCGACAACGTCGACGTCCTGATCGATGTGCTGGCCGCCCAGCTGCCACCCGGCCCGGCGTTCTACCCGGACGGCGAGCTCACCGACGAGCCCGAGGAAGTGCTGATGGCCGAGCTGATCCGCGAGGCCGCACTGGAAGGCGTGCGCGATGAGTTACCGCACTCGTTGGCCGTGGTCATCGAGGAGGTCAGCCCGCGGGAAGGCCGCGACGATCTGATCGACGTACACGCCAACCTGTTCGTCGAACGGCCCAGCCAGAAGGGCATCGTCATCGGCAAGGGCGGCGCCAGGCTGCGTGAGGTGGGAACCGCGGCGCGCACCCAGATCGAGAAGCTGCTCGGCACCAAGGTGTACCTCGACCTGCATGTCAAGATCGCCAAGAACTGGCAGCGCGACCCCAAGCAGCTTGGTCGGCTTGGCTTTTAGTCAAAGGGTCGGACTAACGGGCTAGGGCGTCCACCCAGGAACCTGGCCGAAGTCCCGGATGGACGACGGAACCTGCGGCGCGCCGTCACCCTTGCCGTAGACCGCGACCACGACGGTGCGGTCGAGCACGCTCTCCGACCACACACCGATGTCGATGTTGGAGCAGTCCGCCATAATCGCGTAGTAGTCGGGCCGGAAGTACCACTGGTTGATCAACTCGACACCGCTGATGGCCAGCGCCGGGTTGATCGCCACCGTCTCGGCCACGGCCCCGGCGTAGCCGGCGTTGCGCGCGCGATCGGCGACCGTCGACCCGTCCGAACCGATATCACCGTCCAGCGCGCGGTTGTTCAGCACGTCGTTGGTGTGCCACTGGGCAGCAAGACGAAGCTTGGGGTTGATCTTGATCTCAGTGGTACAGCCAGCCTTGTGTTGCACGGTGTACACGTTGACGACGACGCTCTCGTTGAGCCGCCTGTTGTCGGCGTTGGCGGCCGGCATTCCGATGACCGCCCCGCCGGCGCACAGCAGGGCGAGTACCGCTTTGACGGTCATGGTCGACGACTCTAGTCCGCTACCGGCTCCTTGACCGGCGTGTTCCACCAGATCGCTGGCTGCTGGGCCGCCCACCCGTTGATCGCCTCCAGCTCGGCGGCCAGCGAGATCAGCAGTGGTTCGCTGTTGGCCGGGCCCATCAGCTGAACGCCGATCGGAAGACCGGCGGAGGTGAAACCCGCCGGGACGTTGATCGCTGGCCAGCCCAGCAGGTTCCACGGCCACGTCACCGGGCAGGCACGGATCATCGCGCGGTCGGTCGACAGGCCGCCGCGGTGATCGAAATCGTGCGCCGGCGGCGGCGGCGGCTGCGCGGTGGTCGGCGCCAGCACCACGTCGACGAGATTGAAGATCCATCCGACCCGGCGCTGGCTGTCGGCCTCGTGGGCGCGGGCCTTCCGCAGCACGCTCTCCGACAGCAGCCGACCCATCCGCATGTTGGTCACGGTGCGCTTGTCCAGGGTGACGTCGTGGCCGAGCCGGTCGGCCCAGTCCAGCAGGCCCGATGTCGACCGGGACAGAAAGCTCCACGACATCCGCAGGCCGTAGCTGGGGTCGGCCTCGGAGATCGTGTGGCCCAGCTCCTCGAGCTGACCGGCGACGGTGTTCATCGCGGCGCGGATCTCCGGATGCAGCCTGGCCCGGAACACCGTCATCGGGAACTTGGTCGACATCGCGATCTTCAGCGGCCCGGGTGCGCGGCCGACATACTCCGACACCCGCACCGGAGGCGGAGTGTGCAGATCGCCGTCGGCATTTCCCGATGCGGCGTCCAGCACCAGCGCCGCATCGGTGACCGTGCGTGCCAGCACCCCGTTGACCGTGATGCCGTTGAACGCCTCGGGCAGCGGCCAGGTGGAGATGCGCCCGCGCTGCGGCTTGATGCCGACCAGGTGCGTCCAGGCCGCGGGAATCCGGACGCTGCCCGCGCCGTCGGAGCCGATCGCCGCGGTCACCAGCCCGGCGGCCACCGCCGCTGCGCTGCCACCCGACGACCCGCCCGGGGTGTGCTTGCGTGACCATGGGTTGAAGGTGTGGCCGAAGGCCGGTCCGCTGGTGAACGGCCACTGACCCAACTCGCAGGTGTTCGTCTTGCCGACGATGACCGCGCCGGCCGCGCGCAGCCGGCGCACGACTTCGGAATCGGCGGTGGCGGGCCGGATGTTGCCCGCCGCGCCGAAATTCGTGGGAACGCCGGCGACGTCGACGTCGTCCTTGACCGCGATCGGGATACCGAGCAGCGGAAGTTGTTCCCCGGCCGCGCGTCTGCGGTCCGCGGCGGCGGCATCGTCGAGCGCCTGCTGGGTCAGCACCACGCGGAAACAGTTGAGGGTGGACTGGCTGGCCACGATCGCACGCAGCGATCGGCGAGCCAACTCGTCGGACGTAACGGCCCCGCTGGCGAGCTGATAGAGCTGTTGGGTCAGGGTGGGAAATCGGGGGCTGGAGCGAGGCGACTCGATCATCGGTACCGAGAGTATCGGCGCTGCGTACCAGTTTTGTCAGATTGCGGTGGGAGACTGTTTCGATGCGGCTGTACCGGGACCGGGCGGTGGTGCTGCGCCAGCACAAGCTCGGCGAGGCCGACCGGATCGTCACCCTGCTCACCCGCGACCATGGATTGGTCCGGGCGGTGGCCAAGGGTGTGCGGCGCACCCGCAGCAAGTTCGGGGCCCGGCTGGAGCCGTTCGCGCACATCGACGTTCAGCTGCACCCCGGCCGTAATCTCGACATCGTCACCCAGGTGCAGGCCATCGACGCGTTCGCCACCGATATCGTCAGCGACTACGGCCGCTACACGTGCGCGTGCGCCGTGCTGGAAACCGCCGAGCGCCTGGCCGGTGAGGAGCGGGCCCCCGCGCCCGCGCTGCACCGGCTGACCGTCGCCGCGTTGCGGGCGGTCGCCGACGGCAGCCGTCCACGGGAGCTGGTGCTGGACGCTTATCTGTTGCGCGCCATGGGAATCGCCGGGTGGGCGCCGGCGCTCACCGAATGCGCCCGCTGTGCGGCTCCCGGTCCGCACCGGGCGTTCCACGTCGCCGCCGGCGGCAGCGTGTGCGTGCACTGCCGGCCATCCGGCTCGGCGACACCGCCGCAGGGCGTGCTGGATCTGATGGCCGCGCTGCACGACGGGGAGTGGGAGGCCGCGCAGGCGTCGCCGCAGTCGTACCGCAGCCAGGCCAGCGGCCTGGTGGCCGCACACCTGCAGTGGCATCTGGAACGTCAGCTGCGCACGTTGCCGCTGGTCGAACGCGCGTACCGGGTCGATCGCACGGTCGCTGACCACCGCGCATCCCTGTTCGGGCAGGATGTGGCACATGGCGATGAAACGGGTGGGCACGACCACATACCCGCAGTTGCCCCCGGCGCCTGACGACTATCCGACCTTTCCCGACACGTCGACGTGGCCGGTCGTCTTCCCCGAGCTGCCGCCGGTCCCGGGAGGCGGTCCACGCCGGCCGCCGCAGCACACCTCGAAGGCCAGCGCGCCCCAAATCCCCGCCGACCAGGTCCCCAACCATGTCGCGATCGTGATGGACGGCAACGGCCGCTGGGCCATCCAGCGCGGACTCAACCGCACCGAGGGTCACAAGATGGGGGAGGCGGTGCTCATCGACATCACCTGCGGGGCCATCGAGATCGGTATCAAACACCTCACGGTGTACGCGTTTTCCACGGAGAACTGGAAGCGCAGCACCGAGGAGGTTCGCTTCCTGATGGGGTTCAACCGCGAAGTGGTGCGGCGACGACGGGAGAACCTCAACGCGATGGGTGTCCGGATGCGGTGGGTCGGCTCACGGCCGCGCATGTGGCGCAGCGTGATCAAGGAGTTCGAGATCGCCGAGAACATGACGCTGGCCAATCACGTCATCACCGTCAACTACTGCGTCAACTACGGTGGTCGCACCGAAATCGTCGAGGCCGCAAAGGACATCGCGCGCGAGGCCGCAGACAGGCGGCTCGACCCGGACCGGATCACCGAAGCGATGTTCGCCCGCCACCTTCACCGTTCCGACATTCCGGACGTCGACCTTTTCATCCGGACCTCGGGGGAGCAGCGGGCCAGCAACTTCATGCTGTGGCAGGCGGCGTATGCCGAGTACGTCTTCCAGGACAAGCTGTGGCCCGACTACGACCGGCGCGACCTGTGGGATGCCTGCGAGGAGTATGTCAACCGCAACCGGCGTTTCGGCAGGGCCTAGATGGATCTGCAACAGCGACTCGTTGCTGTCCTCGCCGAAATCCTGCCGATCCAGGAGGAAGACGACGGTGCGGTCACCGTGCATCACGACGACACGTTCGCGTCGCTGCGGGCAGTGACCATCGCCGAGGGCCTCGACATGGTGGCACTGACGCAGATCCTGGCGTGGGATCTGCCGCTGGACAGCAAGACTCGCGCGCGCGTCAACCAGCACGCACACAATACGCTTCTGGGCACGGTATCGCTGGTCGAGAAAAGCGCTGCGGCGAAGCGAAACTCGAAGAAAACCGCGGATGTGATGCTGCGCTACAACTTTCCCGCCGCGGGGCTGACGGACGAGGCGCTGCGCACGCTGATCCTGATGGTGCTGTCCACCGGAGCCGACGTCCGCCGGGCGCTAATTGCCTGACCGCTGCGTGTGGCAGTCACTGCAGATGCCGAAGATCTCGATGGTGTGGCTGACGTCTGAAAACCCGTGCTGTCGGGCGACTTCCGCGGCCCACGTCTCGACGTGACCACCCTGCACCTCGACGGTGGAACCGCACGCCCGGCACACCAGGTGATGATGGTGGTGCTCGGAGCAGCGCCGGTACACCGACTCACCCGTGTCGGTGCGCAGCGTGTCGACGAGGCCGGCGGCCGCCATCGACTGCAGGGTGCGGTACACAGTGGTCAGGCCGATGCCCTCGCCGCGCCGGCGTAGCTCGTCGTGCAGTTCCTGGGCGGACCGGAACTCGTCGAGATTTTCCAGCAGCGCCGAGATGGCGGCGCGCTGGCGGGTGCTCCGTACGCCGGGTGCGCTCACCGGGTGCCCGACCCGGCGTCCTCGCCGGCGTGGGTCACCGCGGCGACGACGATGTGCGCCAGATGGTGATCGACCAGGCGGTAGAGCACTTCGCGCCCGGACCGCTCGCCGGCCACCACGCCCGCGGCCTTGAGGATCCGCAGATGCTGGCTCACCAGCGGCTGCGGCACCCCGAGCGCGTCGACCAGTTCGTGCACGCAGCGCGAAGACTCACGCAGCTGCAGCACGATCGCGATTCGCACCGGCGCGGCCAGCGCACGCAGCAGATCTCCGGCGGTGTCGAGGATGACGCGCGGCGGCAGATCCGGCGGCGGTGTTGCGCCATGCTGGTGTGAATCGTCAACTTCCGGCTGATGCTCTTCGCGCGAGCGCTCATCGCCAGCCAAAGTGGAAATCGTTTTCATTATGCCTGCAACAATACATGCGAGACCATGCATGTCAACGGCGCACTGTCGTGACTGCACGAGCGTGCGCCGTTGCGGCGGGGCCACCGGCGCGTCGGCAGGCAGACACGCACAGTCGCGGGGAGTGGGGGCATCGCTACGCTGTTGACCCGTGGCGTCCATCATCGACACCGTCGCGAACCTGGCGAAGCGACGCGGTCTGGTCTATCAGTCCGGCGAAATCTACGGCGGCACAAAGTCGGCGTGGGACTACGGACCGCTCGGCGTTGAGCTCAAGGAGAACATCAAGCGGCAGTGGTGGCGCTCGGTGGTCACCAGCCGCGACGACGTGGTCGGCCTCGACAGCGCGATCATCCTGCCGCGCGAGGTGTGGGTGGCTTCCGGGCACGTCGAGGTGTTCCACGACCCGCTGGTGGAGTCGCTGATCACCCACAAGCGTTACCGCGCAGACCATCTCATCGAGGCGTACGAGGCCAAGCATGGCCATCCGCCGCCCAACGGGCTGGCCGACATCCGCGACCCGGAGACCGGCGAGCCGGGTCAGTGGACCGAGCCGCGCGACTTCAACATGATGCTCAAGACCCACCTCGGCCCGATCGAAACCGATGAGGGCTTGCACTATCTGCGCCCGGAAACCGCGCAGGGCATCTTCGTCAACTTCGCCAACGTGGTCACCACATCGCGACGCAAGCCGCCTTTCGGCATCGGCCAGATCGGCAAGAGCTTCCGCAACGAGATCACCCCGGGCAACTTCATCTTCCGCACCCGCGAGTTCGAGCAGATGGAGATGGAGTTCTTCGTCGAGCCGGACACCGCCCGGGACTGGCACCAGTATTGGATCGACAACCGGCTGGCTTGGTACGTCGACCTCGGCATCGACCGCGATAAGCTGCGGCTGTTCGAGCATCCCAAGGACAAGCTGTCGCACTACTCCGACCGCACCGTCGACATCGAGTACAAGTTCGGGTTCCAGGGCAACCCGTGGGGTGAACTCGAGGGGGTCGCCAACCGCACCAACTTCGACTTGTCCACGCACTCCGAGCATTCCGGCGTCGATCTGTCGTTCTACGACCAGGCGACCGACACCCGCTATGTCCCGTACGTGATCGAGCCGGCGGCCGGCCTGACCCGGTCGTTCATGGCGTTCCTGATCGACGCCTACGCCGAAGACGAAGCGCCCAACGCCAAGGGCGGTGTCGACAAGCGCACGGTGTTGCGGCTGGATCCCCGGCTGGCACCGGTAAAGGCCGCGGTGTTGCCGCTGTCGCGGCACGCCGACCTGTCCCCGAAGGCGCGCGACCTCGCCGCCGAGCTGCGCAAGTGCTGGAACGTCGAGTTCGACGACGCCGGCGCGATCGGGCGGCGCTACCGGCGCCAGGACGAGATCGGCACGCCGTTCTGCGTGACGGTGGACTTCGAATCGCTCGACGATCACGCCGTCACCATCCGGGAGCGCGACGCCATGACCCAGGACCGCGTCGCCATCAACACCGTGACCGACTATCTGGCCGTGCGGCTCAAAGGCTGTTAGTGGCCCGCCGCCCACCTTGGTGACGGTTACGTGCTTCTTGCCATGGTGTTCGGAGCGGCGCCCGGCCGTGGCCTCGACACCCCCGTACCCGACACGCTGGAGGGGGCGATGGCCGCTCTGCCCGCCGTCGGCTACCTGTTCAGTGCCGCCCGCCTGGCCGAGGTCGTGGGCGACGAGAAGCCGCGCACCGACCATTCACCCGAGCAGGGCTACTTTCCGCTCGAGCCGGACCACCTAGACGGCGTCGACGGAGTGCTGTTCGTTCGGGACGCCTAGAACCGGCCGCCGCTGTAGCTCCGGCCCGACGAGCGCGACGCGCCGCCGTAGGACGTGGGGCGGCCCATGCCGCGACCGCCGCCGTAG
Organism: uncultured Actinomycetota bacterium; assembly: GCA_963799495.1. Lineage (GTDB taxonomy): Bacteria > Actinomycetota > Actinomycetes > Mycobacteriales > Mycobacteriaceae > Mycobacterium. Next base: position 62,211 of record CAWCXH010000004.1, on the reverse strand, counting down.
CCGCCGCCGTAGCCGCCGCCGTAGCCGCCGCCGAACCCGCCGCGCAGGATGTTGCCGATGATGATGCCGCCGATGACGGCGCCCATGTCGGATCCGCCGCCGCCGCCGCCGTACTGCGAGGTGTAGGACCGCTGCGCGGAGCGGACGTCGTCATTGGCCAGCGACTGGGCCTGGGCGGCAAGCGTCGCCGCGCCGTTGGCGTGCGCGACGGCTTCGTTCGGATCGCTTTCGCGCTTGGCCTCGGCCGCCTCAAGGTGGCGATTGGCTTCCGAGAGCCGGGTCCGCGCTTCCGGGCCGATGCTGCCGCGGCGGGTGTCGATGAAATCCGACACCGCCTTGATCCGGGACCGAGCGGCCGCCACCGCCTGTTGCGCCGCCCGGGCGAGCCGCTCGGCCGCGTCGCGCTGCTCGGTCACGCTGGCCAACAACCGATCCAGGTCGGCATCGGCCTTGGTCAGCCGGGTGAAAGTGCCCAACGGATCCGCGGCGCCGTTGCTTTCGGCGTCGGCGATGGCCTTGGCCGCCGCATCGCGGGCGGCGGTAAGTTCCGTAGCCTGTGGGGTGTTGGCCTGTTGCAGTTGCGCGGTCGCCGAATCGACACCGGCCTGGGTGTCGGTGATCGCCGACGGCAGCGTGGCGATCGCGCGATTGATGTCGGTGGCCGCGCTGTCCACCGCTTCCAGCAGCGTGCGGGCCTGCCCCAGTGCGGATTCCGCGGCGCGCACGGCGTCGACGAGCCCGATCTGATCCCCGGCGGGCCGGGCCGCCAGGTTGCGCCCGCTGGTGATGTTCTGATCGGCGAAGGTCAGCCGCTGCTTGGCCACCTCAACGTTGTCGGCCACCGACGACAGTGCCGTCTCGGAGAATCGGGTGCGCAGGCCGTTCAGCGTCTGCTCCGACGGCCCGATCCGCGCTGTGAGGTCGACCATCTGCTGGGTCATGCCGTCCAGCCGGGTCGGGGCATTGATCACCAGATCGCGTAGCTGCTCGAACGCCTCGCTCTGGGCGTCCAGCTCGCGGTCGGCCTTAGCCGCAGAAACAACCACCCGGGTCAGCAGGTCGCGTCGCTGCTGCTGCGGCTCTGGAACGGCGTCGTCGAGAATCTGGCGCACGTTGAACGCCTGCGAAAGCGTCGTCTTCGCGTTGGCCACCGCGCGGCTGAACGGTTCGGTCTGGGCGGTGCCGAACTCCTCGACGGCAAGCGCCAACTCGGCGTCGCTGGTGCGCACCGCGTTGTCGACGTCCACCACGATCGACTTCGACAGGTCGTCGAGCGCGTCGATCGGGACCGACGCCAGCGCGTTGGTATCCGTCGGATCCACCCGTTTGGCCGCGGCGGCCTCTGCTTCGCGGCGCTTGCGGCGACGGCGCCGCATCCACAGCCACAACAGCAGCACCGCGAGAACCAGGACCGCGAGCGCGATCAGAAGCCCCAACCCGGACACTCCGGTGCCGGTCGCGGGCGGCGACGTGTTGAGTCCGTTGGCCGCCGCCACCGCGGCACCGGCCCAGTCCCCGTTTCGCAGCGCCGGTTCGATTTCGTTACGGCGGATGTTGTCAGACAGTGTCGAGGTACCGCCGGCGATCGTGGACGGGATATCGAATCCGAAAGCTCGGTCCTGCGTGGCGATCGCCAGCAGCGCGTCGTCGTTACCGAGATCGCTTGCTTTTATGGTGTTTTGGGCCCAGGTGAACGCGGTCTGGCCGGAGAAATCCGTGACGTAGACGACCCACAGCTGGATCCGCTTGTCGTTGTACAGCTTGTCGACGGCCTGCTGCACCTCGGCGCGTTCGGAACCGGATAGGACACCTGCGTTGTCGGTGACCTGGGTTTGCAGCCGGAACGGGAGTTCGGCTGCGGCGATGGGTGCGATCAGCAGAGCGGCGGTAAGCGTCGCGAGCAGCAGGCCGAGCCAGCGGGCAGTGCGCATGCTCGTCAATCTAATGCCCAGCGGGGCTGGTCAAAGTAGTACTGGCGAACAGTCCTGGCAGACTTAGCGTCGGTGGCAGTAGATCACGACCGATACGACGACTTCGACCGGCAGCGTCTGGTGGTCGAAGAGCTCGAAGGGTGCCGCGCTGCCCGGAACCGACACCGAGCACCGCACGGATTTCGCCCGCGACCGGGCGCGGGTGCTGCACAGCGCCGCGCTGCGTCGGCTGGCCGACAAGACGCAGGTGGTCGGCCCCCGGCAGAGTGACACCCCGCGCACCCGGCTGACGCACTCGCTGGAGGTGGCGCAGATCGGCCGCGGCATGGCGATCGGGCTGGGCTGCGACCCCGATCTGGTCGATATGGCCGGGCTGGCGCACGATATCGGGCACCCGCCCTACGGCCACAACGGTGAACGAGCGCTTGACGAACTGTCGGCCGAGCACGGCGGGTTCGAGGGCAACGCGCAGAACTTCCGCATCCTGACCCGGCTGGAGCCCAAAGTCCTTGACCCGCAAGGCCGCAGCGCCGGGCTGAACCTGACCCGGGCCGCGCTGGACGCGGTGACCAAGTACCCGTGGGCGCGACGGCCGGACAAGACCAAATTCGGGTTCTACGCCGACGACGCGGAGGCCGCCGACTGGGTGCGGGCGCGTGCGCCGGAGGCGCGGCCGTGCCTGGAGGCGCAGGTCATGGACTGGGCCGACGATGTCGCGTATTCCGTGCACGATGTCGAGGACGGCGTGGTCTCCGGCCGGATCGACATGCGGGTGCTGGCCGACGACGACGCCGCCACCGTGTTGGGTCGTCTCGGTCAATCCAGCGGAATGGCCTTGGCCGCCGGACTCTCCGCCGACGATCTGGTGGCCGCGGCGCAGCGGCTGTCGAATCTGCCGGTGGTGGCGGCCGTCGGCAAGTACGACGCCACGCTGGCCGCGTCGGTCGCGTTGAAGCGGCTGACCAGCGAGCTGGTCGGGCGGTTCGCGTCGGCCGCCATATCCGCCACCCGGGAGGCAGCAGGGCCGGGGCCGCTGGTGCGGTACGCGGCCGACCTGCGGGTGCCCGCGCTGGTGCGGGCCGAGGTCGTGGTGCTGAAGATCCTGGCGCTGCAATTCATCATGTCCGACCCGCGCCACCTCGAACTGCAGGCGCAGCAGCGCGAACGCATCCATCGCGTTGCGCACTGGCTGATCGCCGGCGCACCGGCCACGCTGGATCCGGTGTTCGTTCCGTCGTTCAACGAAGCCGTCGACGACGGCGCCCGGCTGCGCGTGGTCGTCGACCAGATCGCGTCGTTCACAGAAGGCCGCTTGGAGCGTCTGGAACCGGCCCTAGACTGAGCCGATGGCCGGCCGCATCCCCGATCGCGATATCGCCGCCATCCGTGAACGCATCCGCATCGAGGACATCGTCGGCGATTACGTGCAGTTGCGCCGCGCCGGTGCCGACTCCCTGAAGGGGCTGTGCCCGTTCCACGACGAGAAGTCGCCGTCGTTTCACGTGCGGCCCAATCACGGCCATTTCCACTGCTTCGGCTGCGGCGAGGGCGGCGACGTCTACGCGTTCGTGCAGAAGATCGAGCACGTCAGCTTCGTCGAGGCCGTCGAGCTGCTCGCCGACCGGGTCGGCTACACGGTCACCTACACCGGCGCGGCCGCCACCAACGTGCAACGCGACCGCGGCAGCCGCAGCAGGCTGCTGGCCGCCAACGCCGCGGCCCAGGAGTTCTACGCCGCGGCCCTGCAGTCCGAGGAAGCCGCACCCGCGCGGCAGTACCTGATCGAGCGCAACTTCGACGCCGACGTGGCCGCGCATTTCGGCTGCGGATTTGCGCCGTCAGGGTGGGATTCTCTGACAAAGCACTTGCTGCGCAAGGGATTTGAGTTCAAGGAACTCGAGGCCACGGGGTTGTCGCGGGAGGGCCGCCGCGGCCCGATGGACCGCTTCCACCGCCGGCTGCTGTGGCCCATCCGGGTGTCTTCCGGCGAGGTGATCGGTTTCGGCGCTCGCCGGCTCTTCGACGACGACCCGATGGAAGCCAAGTATGTCAACACCCCCGAGACCGTGCTGTACAAGAAGTCCTCGGTGCTGTTCGGCCTCGACCTGGCCAAACGCGATATCGCCAAGGGCCACCAGGCGGTGGTGGTCGAGGGCTACACCGACGTGATGGCCATGCACCTGGCCGGCGTGACCACCGCGGTGGCCTCGTGCGGGACCGCATTCGGCGACGAGCACCTCGCGATGCTGCGGCGACTGATGATGGACGACAACTTCTTTCGCGGTGAGCTGATCTACGTCTTCGATGGCGATGAAGCGGGTCAGAAAGCGGCGATGAAGGCGTTCGACGGCGATCAACAAGTCGCCGGCAAGTCGTTTGTCGCGGTCGCCGAAGACGGCATGGACCCGTGTGACCTTCGGATCAAGTCTGGCGACGGCGTGCTACGGGACCTGGTCGCCCGTCGTGTGCCGATGTTCGAATTCGCGATCCGCGGCCAGCTACCGAGCAACAAGGAACTGGATGACAACCCCCAGGCCAAGGTGGACGGTCTGCGCAGAGCGGTGCCCATGGTTGCGCGGATCCGTGACGTGGCGCTGCGTGATGAGTACGCGCGCAGGCTCGCCGGCTGGGTGGGTTGGGACGATGTGGCCCAGGTCGTGAACCGGGTTCGTGAGGAGGCTGGGCGCAGACCGGGTAGCGCCGGCCGTCCCGATCGGAGGCTGCGACCACCTCGACCGGACGCGGCGCAGCGCCCGGATCCGAGTGATCCCACGCTGTGGCCGCAGCGCGAAGCGCTCAAGTCCGCTCTTCAGTACCCCGCGCTGGCCGGTCCGGTGTTCGACGCGCTGACGGTGGAGAGCTTCACCCATCCCGGCTACGCCGTCGTCCGCGCCGCGATCACCGGGGCCGGCGGGACATCCGCGGGGCTGTCCGGCGCGCAGTGGATCGAGGTCGTGCGCGAGCAGGCCGGATCGCCGGCGGCGGCCAACCTGGTCAACGAACTCGGCGTCGAGGCCATCCGCGTCGACGACGACGACAAGCTGCCGCGATATGTCGGCGGGGTGCTGGCACGGCTTCAGGAAGTCTGGGTCGGCCGGCAGATCGCCGAGGTGAAGTCCAAGCTGCAGCGAATGTCGCCGGTGGAACAGGGCGACGAGTACCACGCGTTGTTCGGTGACCTGGTCGCGATGGAGGCCTATCGCCGCAGCCTGCTGCAACAGGCCAGCGGCGACGACCTTACTGCGTGAACCGTCGCGACGCGTTATGGTGAATGCGCTGTCGAACCGCGTGGAGAGGCGAGCTGATGGTATCTGCGACTAACCGAACTCGGCTGATTGCTGGCGCCTTCTTGGCAGCTGCGGTGGCCGTCCCGCTCTACGCGTCGACCACGACCGCTGCCCCGGACGTCAGCGCGACGCCACCGTGTCTGGCGTGGTTCGGGAACAAAGAGGACGGCAAGTGCCTGTCGTATTCGAACGGCAACGGCGTAATTGTCGGCACCCCTCAGTTCAACTACTGCCCGGGGGCTGACCTGAATAGAGACAACTGCGGCTGGAGCACCGGACCGCTGCTGCCGGGATACACGATCTCAGAGGGGATCGGCGTTCCCTAACGCTCCTTCTCGGCCGCCGTCTCCGGTTCGAGGACCTCGGTCTCGGAGTCGATCGGCGTCAATGTGACCAAGGCCGGGTCGGGTGAGACTCTGTCGGCGAGCTTGCGGCGTCCGGCATCGATGACGGCCTTGGCGGCGGGGCTCGCGGTCACCGCGCGAGCCGTCCCGGCGAGCTGTTCGTATCGGCGCCGGCCCGCCTTGGCCCCCAAGATGTAGCCGACTGCCATTACGACGAGATACCGGATCACATGGCCCTCCGAGACGACGGTGCGTTGAGTCCATCCTGCCTCACTTCTCCTGCCCGCCGGGGCGGGAGCGTGTGCGGCCGGATCGGCACTTGCGCTAGAGTCATGCCTCGGCCCGCGGCAGAATCGGTGCGGGAGAGCAGTCCCCTGTAGCTCAATTGGCAGAGCATTCGGCTGTTAACCGAAGGGTTGCTGGTTCGAGTCCAGCCGGGGGAGCACCAAGAGGCCATCTGACCTGCATCTACCGGTGTCGATCAGCTGGCCTTTTTCGTACCAGAAGCTCCCAAAGTCACCATTAACTCACCAGTAATTCGCTCGACCGGCTTCACCAACCACGGCGCGATCCATCGCCGCAGCAGCCTCTGGATGGGCCCGCCCACGAGCCATGTACTTGCGTTGTGTCATCGCCGGGTCCGCGTGCTGCAGAACGTCAGCGGTCATCCGTGCTGACAAGCCCGCATCGTCCAATACGGTCGCCACCAACTTCCGGAAGCTGTACACCGTCACGTCATCCGGCAAGCCGAGCGCCTCCCGCACACGCTGCCATTCATGCTGCACGTTATTCGGGTCACGCAATCCCCACGTTCTCGACGGGAACACCAAGTTCAACGTCTCCTCACCAATCGGCGGTGACGCCAGCCTCCGAGTCGCCAGCATCGCCCTTCGCCGCCGCAGCATCTCAACCGCGAAATGTGGCAGAGGAACGGTGCCGCCGGGGTTCTTCGGATCATTCGCTATCACGACTCGCACCAACCCGACGCCTCGGATCCGGATCACCTTGCCGCTCGTTCGCAACCTTTTGACATCCAGCTCGATATCCGACCACTCCAGCCCGAGCAACTGACTTGGTCGCTGCCCCACCGCAGCCGCCAACGTCACCAAGTCCGCCAAATCGGCTTCCTCGCAATACTCCGCTACCGTTGGCGCGGTGTAGGACTTGATCGGCGTCGTACGTTCCCGTTCCTTCTTTGTCAGCTTGCGCGGACACGGCAACACAGACCCCCGAACCGCAGTCAGAATGAACCGGAGGTCGTCGACCTCAATGTGTCCAGCACCCCCCGTGGGTCCCTTCGCCTCCACATTCTTGACCAACTGAGCTTCGCGAACCGGATTCACCGGAAGAGCCCTTTTGCGCACCGCGTACCGGAACATGCCCGATAACATCGATCGCGCATTGCGTGCCGATCCCATACCGTGGCCCTCCGCAACCGCCTTCAACGGTGTCGGTCGGTACTTCGATCAGGATTCGATCGCCATACGCTGCGTTGAACAGAGCTGCCCATCTGTCATAGAGGTCGAATGTCCCTTGCGCGCGTTTCTGCTCTACGAGGTATTCGCGATACTTCGTCCACAAATCACGAACCCTGGTCGATCCTGACAGTTCACTGCGGAGATTCACGCTGATCTTTGATGCAGCGAGGAGCACGGCGTCACTTGCCCGAGAGCCGTTGCGGTCAGGCACCTTCCGCCCGCGTTCGTCGACCTTGGGCGGCGATACCCTTGTCAAATCCCGACGCTTCCCCGTCGCATCACGGACCCGGACGCGAGCCGTCCAATGTCCCGGAGACAATTCAGTCAGCTTTATGGTGCCAGGGACGCCGATCGGGCGATGCGGTCTTCCACGGCGCATGATTACCCAATTCCTTAGACGGTCGAGTCGATCGCGGAAATCCAACTCGTCCAAGTCCCACAACAGGTTCTTGCCGATTCGACTCCTCGTTGAGAGCGGTCTCGAGCACCGTCTTGGTGAGTTGTTTGAGCAGCCCGTCGGGCCCGGTCAGCGACAGGCCCTGTTCCTGAGCCAGCCGAACCAACTCCGCAGCGGCCTGCGCCTCGGCCGACGCATCGGCCTGCTTCTTCTTCGCCACATCATCCAGTGTCGTCATCACGGCACCTTCCTCGCCGAGCAACGCTCAGCGTGTCAGGCCGGAAACACCGTTTAATCCACAGTCCCTTGTTATCCAGACGTCGGGATAACAAGGGCTACACCACCAACCTGGTCGACCAGTCCTCGGAGTTCGTCATCGACGCCTACCACCAGCTCTGGCGCATCGAGAAGAGCTTCCGCATGTCCAAACACGACCTGCAGGCCCGGCCGGTATATCACCACACGCGGGAGTCGATCGAGGCCCACCTGACGATCGTGTTCGCCGCCCTGGCGGTCAGTCACTGGATCGAGCACCAAACCGGTTGGAGCATCAAGAAATTCGTCCGCACCGCACGCCGCTACCGCACCGTCAAGATCCGCGCCGGCCAACAAATCCTCACCGCCGCCGACCCGCTACCCAACGATCTCCACCAGGCCATCGCCAAGATCAAGGCGCACAATGCGCACTAGTTTGAGCCAAGTCGGGACGCGAGCTGGTCACGCGCAAGAGGCGGGCCAGCTGGTCATCTTCGTAGGAGCTGGCGCTTCAATTGGTCATCCATCAGACTTGCCAAGCTTCGGGCGCCTTACCGAGATCATCAGAGACGAAAGCGAACTCAACGACGTAATTGATGATGCGTTGTTCTGGGTTGGAATGAGGGCCGGTGTCGTTGGGCTAGTAGCCGTGGCCTTTTCCAACGAATTCGGGACAATCACAACGCTTTCCAAGTGTTTCTCTAAACTTGCGATGCTGACAGGGAACGGGCAACGCACCCTTGCGGTGAGATGAAAGGTCGTGCCCACAAAGCAGGCACTCTGGCTCTGACCTCTGGTCCACCTCTACAGACATCATTTAACCTTTGGGAAGCCGATAAGTTTTGTCTGTCTTCCTCGCTGAAGCCTCCCCAGACGCCGTACAGTTCCCGGTTGAAGACTGTTCGGTCGAGGCTCCCGTTAACGACGCGCCAACGCGGCAAGCACGTGCTCAATGAAGGCCTCGGTTTTGTCGCGCTCGGCCGGCTCGGCCACCCCGGGAGACGCGTCGAGCTCAATAAGACCATCGTCAGGGAATCGAATTGTGAGCGCGCGGCCGGACCGTGACGAGTTCTCGATTCTGTCGTAATCGACTGCCACCTTGATGGCGACGCTGACCGTCGTGTCGAGCTGACATATTCGACCGGTGATTACCGTGTCCTCATCGGTGACGCCTTGGCACAACAGCACACCTAAGCTCCGCCCGTCTATCCAGTACGCGTGGCGCTCGTTGCTACTAACGACGACGCCCAAATGCGCACTAGCAGCGCCCACTAGGCGCTGCAGCTCTCGTAGATATGATTCCGGCATCGGCGCATGCTCTCTCGATATGCCGAAGAAGTTTCGCCTGAACTCTTGTAGTGCGCGCGAATCCTCGCCCCCGTTGGCCATGCCGGAATCCTAACGAGATTTGTTCAGGCCCACCCCGGAGTCGCCCGAATGCTCGCCCGGATCTCGTTGAGCACGTCCAACTTGGACGCGCCCGCGTGGCCCCCTTGACGACGAGCTGGGGCGTCTTTGCCGGATTAGGCCGCTTCTACGGTGCTTTCCTGCTCAAGGCCATTACGGAGGAAGGTCCACCCAATTTTGCGAAGTATGAGGAAGAGGAAGGGCCGCGCCGTCTATTCGCGTCCATGCGGGACTCCTTGCTGGCTGGGCGCATTATCTGGCCTTTGATCTCTTTGTCGGGGTGTGGATCTATCGCACTGGTTTGGCCGAGAAGAAGTCGACGCGCTTGCCTTTGCTCTTGATGTTTGTCGCCGGTCCGCTCGGCTGCGCTACTTTCTGCTCGAGCGTGGTCTTCGTCGGCCCATGCCCTATCCGTTCGACCAGCCCAGAGCTAAGAAATCTGGCCGGCATCGACAGTAAGAACCAATGGGGACCACTCCAAGGGCCATGCGCCGAAAGTGCACCACCGGCGCGACGATGCCCCGGCTGCAGCGCATGGCCGGAACTGACGCGGGCCCCGGCCAGCCTCGCTGAAAATTCGCCACGAATCTGAGACAGCCGCTGTTACCCACGCGCTGCGGCAAGGCGCAGCGCCGCTGAAGGAATACCGCACGTTATGAATACGTCCACTCCGCCAGTATGTGGTGCGACGGTGTACGCACCGCCGTTGACGCCCCAGTGTCACGTGCTGGCTGGCGCCGCTGCTGTGCGCTAGCACCCCCGCCAAGGAGACACGCCGCTCGGTGGCTGCGGCTCCGGAACGTTGGGGCAACAATTAGCGCATGTCTTTCAAGGTGTACAGAAACGAATCCGACCCCTTCGAGCAGTTTGGCGACGATGACCGCTTCGACATCATCGAGGGTGGCGTCCTGAAGATCCATCGGCAGGACGGGACGATTACCTACATCAACCCCGCGTCGTGGGCCAGCATCGACGACTCGCCGGCGCCGTCGGTGTACGGATCACCGGCGCACTCCAGCTCCGGCGACGTCTCCCCGGAAGAGCAGCCCTTTTAATCACCACCGAACTACGCTCCCGGTTATGGCACAGATTGACATCGACTACGCGGGGCGGTCTTACACAGTGCTCTCGACGAAAGAAAACCAGAACGTACTTACGGAGCTCGGGGTGTATGCCGCCCAGGGCCGTATAGAGGTACTAACTCTCGACGGGGACGGCTTCGCAGTAAGCCTCGTTGTCCCGCCGCGGCGGCAGTTGCGGGGCTAGCGCTGCTCGGACCACATCACTGCCGCGAACACAGGCGTTTGCTCGGTCGGGGAGCCGAGCACGTTCACTCGCTTTGTCGGAAGGAGTGGCGTTTCATCGGTAATAGCAGCCCGAGCTCGCTAACGAGTACCGACAGCCGAAGCCCGGGCAGATTGGAGATAGAAATGACCACCCTCTACGCACTGGCCGCAGCGTTCGGCATCGGTGTGCTCTGGCTGGGAACGAATATTAAGGTCGTCAAGCAGTTCGAACGCGGCGTCGTCTTCCGGTTCGGCCGTGTGCAATCCGGCGTCCGCGGGCCGGGACTCACGATGTTGATTCCGATCGCCGATCGCCTCGAAAAAGTGAACATGCAGATCATCACGATGCCCGTGCCCGCCCAAGATGGCATCACCCGCGACAATGTGACCGTCCGTGTGGATGCTGTCATCTATTTCAAGGTCTCGGATCCGGTGCGTGCGGCTGTCGACGTGCAGGACTACGTGTCGGCTATTGGCCAGGTTGCACAGACATCACTGCGTTCGATCATCGGCAAGAGCAATCTGGACGACCTGCTGTCCAACCGCGAGCATCTCAATCAGGGGTTGGAGTTGATGATCGACAGTCCCGCGCTGGGCTGGGGTGTTCAGATCGACCGCGTCGAAATCAAGGATGTAGTGCTGCCCGATTCGATGAAGCGGTCGATTGCACGCCAAGCGGAGGCGGAGCGTGAGCGACGGGCTCGGGTCATCACCGCCGAGGGCGAACTTCAGGCGTCCGAAAAGCTGGCCCAAGCAGCCGAGGTCATGGCCGAGCACCCAGCCGCGCTGCAACTGCGACTCTTGGAGACCGTCGTCGAGGTCGCCGCAGAGAAGAATTCCACCCTGGTACTTCCCTTCCCTGTCGAACTGCTCCGATTTCTGGAACGCGCCACACCGCAAGCATCCGAGCGCCGGGACAAGGCCACCGGTACTGACGCGGGCGCAGTGTCCAACGCCGAGACGTTGACGCTGGAACCACCACGGATTCCCGACGACGCCCGCGGCCTGGAACTCCACACACGCATCGCGGACACATTCCAGCGGGATCAGTAACGTCCGAGACAAGCCGGACAATTACTGGGCGCCGTGCACCACGACACAGCATCGGCCCGGTCGTGGGTTCAACTCGGCGTGCGCGTCGTGGCGTGTACTGCCGTCGATGACCCGCCACCCAAGCAGAATGACGGGCCAGCCCGAGGGGCTGTCAGGGCGTTCGGTCGCCGTTCTGATGACGGGCTGCAACGCACACCGTTAGCGCCCGTTGACAGGCCCGGCCCTCATGGGTGGACCTTTGGATACCCACTCGCCCTGGTCCTGATGATCCTCACCGGGGCGATGCTCTACATGGCCTTCAAACGCCGCCGCTGGCTATAGGTACGGCACCCCTGGACCACCATCAGAGTCGAGTCATGCGGTCGCTTGAACGTGTACGTACTCGGGGGTCGCGGAATCGGGATTCGAGGGTGTGGTCGGGTTCACTTGACGTGCGTTCACCCTGTCAAGTGGGTCGTTCCGCGTACCGTGAGCCGCCGGTAGACGTCGGCGTAATACGGGGCGATCCGCTCGTTGGTGAATTGCTCGGCGTATCTGCGCCCGAGTTCCGGGTCGGGAACCCCGCGACCGCGAAGGAGTTCGTCGATCGCGTGCGCCAGCTCTTCAGGCTTCTCGGGCTGGACGAGCACGCCGCGGCCCTCCCCCAGCGTCTCGGGCAGCCCCTCCACAGCAGTGCCGACGACCGGCACCCCCAGACCTAAGCCAAGGACGGCGCTCTGCGACCAGGCTTCCTCTCGGGACGGGACGACGTGCACGCTGGCGCCGGCTATATAAGAGCCCGGCGAGCGCACCCAACCCGGCAGGAGCACCCGATCGGCCAGGCCGAGGGCGATCGACCGGGCAGTCAGGGATTCCCGCAACGGACCGTCGCCGAGCAGCAGCGTCGCCGGAGGATCAGGAAGCATTGCCAGCGCCTCGAGCAGCACGTCGGGGCCCTTTGCCGGATGTAGGCGCCCGGCGAAGGTCACCCTCGGGCTGGGCAGCCCGGGCAGCGGTCGCGCATCGAACCCTTCGACAATCGACCGTCCCTCGAGCAGACGCTCGGCCGGGACGCCTAGCGAGTCGGCGAAGGTGCGCGCAGCGGGGCCGTGGGTGAAGAAGGCTGCAACGCGCGGAACGGCGGCGCGGGCCTCGGTGACGAAGTCGCCGTAAGGCCAGGTCACGGCGTTGTGTTCGGTCGCAACGAGCGGCAGCCCGTCGGGCGCGGCCACCGCTGCGGCCCACCAGGCGCCGAACATGTGGGCGTGGACGAGCTCGGCGTCTGCCAGACGGGCACGCAGCCATTCGGCGAAATCGGTCGACGGCACCCATTGCAGGTGCGCCTGCTGGGCGAATGCCTCGGCGGGCACGTCGAAGGCGGCTGCGAGCGCGAGCCCTTCGGCGGTGGCGTCCCCCGCGTACAGGCGGGTGACGATCCCGTGGGACCGCAGGGCGACGGATAAGCGCAGCGCGGAGAGCTGGGCTCCGCCACGCTCGAGCACCCCGATCACCCGAACGACGTTGAGCCGCGACCCCGTCGAGGGCTGGTCAGCCATTGCCTGCGTCCGGGCCCTCGGCGGGCATCCTGGCCACCGCCACACCTCCACGCTCGGCGCCACTGTCGAAGCTGAGCCCCGTCTCCCGCTCCCACCGGCGCAGAACCTCCTGCTCACCCGGGCGTTCGGCGTCGTCGAGGACGACGGTGGCTCCAGGAGCGAGGCGGTCTCCGAGGGCCGGCAGAGCGGGATAGCGGGCCAAACCGTGGCCAACGGCGTGAGCGGGTGGGCCGTCCACCACCAGCAGGTCGATGGGATCGCCCTGCAGGGCTTCGCGTAGTCCGTCGGCCAGGGCGGCCTCGTCGTACCAGCGCAGGCCGCGTTCGGCGCGGGGGTGCGGTGTCAGGGCTGACCGAACGACCGTCAGGTCGGTCCCTGTACCTTCGCGGTCGAGCTGCTCGCCGACCCACTGCGCCCAGAAGTCGTCGTGCTCAACGACCGCCATCAGGAAGCCGCCGGGCAGTGCGCGCTGGGTCAGCAGACGGGCAAGTAGGACCGTGCTGATTCCGCTGCCGAGCTCGACGATGCGGCGCCGGTCGTTCAGGACGATGTCGTTGCAGACGGTCACGAGCCCGGCCGGTCGCATGGTACCTGCGCTCCAGGGCAGGTACGGCCCGGGCAGCATAGCTAGCGCATGCATCGCAATCTCGTCGGCGAAGCCCCGACTCGTCGGCGTGGAGACATTGGTCGCGGCCATAGCTGACCGTAGCGCCTGGCGGGTGGGCACGCGCTGTCGCGCGGAGGGACCACCGCCGACGCCTCAGCGGTCTTTGCCGGCCTCTCCCGGTTCATCCACGGCCGGAGATGTCTCGGTTCCGGAGGGTTCGGGTGTTGTCCGTGTTCGATGAGGTCGATGAGTGGCTGTGACAGCCGGAGTTGGCCCCAGGGGGACGGCTCGAAGTGGCGCCACCTGTGTGGTGGCGGGGTGTCGTTGTGACGGGGGTCTGATTTGGCCCCATTCGCCGACACGCCGTGGCGGTTGTGACGGCTTGAACTGCCCCCACCTGACGGTGATCACCGATCCGGATGGTCTGGATTGGGGATCACGAAGGTGGAGGGGCGTGGAGAGTGAGGTCGAGGGTGGAGCAGTTCGCGGCGATTGCCTGCTGCATCTCTTTTTTCAGTGATGAGGGTGATCGCGGGCCGAGCTCGCCGGGTCACCCGCCGGAACAGGTAGCGCACGGTAGCCTCCAAACACATAGTTCATGCCCTGGCTACCGATTGAGGAAGCTATCGTCTGGAATCCGCGAGGAGATCGATGACGCCATCGCGACGGAATTGGGACACCCTGAGTCACTGTCGAAGGCGGTCGAGCTAAAAGACATCGGTTGGGCCCTGGCGGGGATTGCGGTCGATGCCGTCGGCATCGTCGTTCAACTGTGCGCCTGACGCAATATCTACGCCTAGCGTGTGCTGGGTTCAAAGTTCCCCTGACTGGCGCGCCGGGCATGGCGACGCCCCCGTCGGCCCGACCATGAAAGGGTCTCCACGTCCGCGGTTCGCCTCCGATACGGCTACGGGCGCCCCCCGGTCGCGTACGTTTCGCGTACGTGAAGGCGTTAGCTAGCACGGCCGGGGCGTAACCTGCACAGAGGAGTGTTGATGATGGCTGATCGCGTCATGAGGGGCAGCCGGCTTGGGGCCGTGAGCTACGAGACCGACCGTAATCACGACCTGGCGCCGCGTCAGATCGTGCGGTATCGCACGGAGAACGGTGAGGAGTTCGAGGTCCCGTTCGCCGATGACGCCGAGATCCCCGGCACCTGGCTGTGCCGCAACGGCATGGAGGGCACCCTGATCGAGGGTGGTGACCTGGCCGAACCCAAGAAGGTCAAGGTGCCGCGCACACCCTGGGACATGCTGCGGGAACGCCGCTCGATCGAGGAACTCGAGGAACTGCTCAAGGAACGCCTCGAGATCATCAAGTCACGCCGCCGCGGCAGCTGGCTTAGCTACCGGCCGGGGTCACGAACCTCGACCAGTACCGGGATCTCTGACTGAAAGATCCGATCTGATGACTCAGAAGATTTGCTTTGATTGCTTCCATAAGTTGTTCCCTGACAAGCCAATTCGGAACGTTACGTTGGGTCGGCAATGCGTTGTGTGCAAAGCGCAAACGGATCGAACGGAACAGATGATTCCTGTTGAGGCAGAGGACATTCCGCTGGTTAAGCAAATAGCTTCATAGGCGGTCGGGCCCCGGCCGCGGCGCCCGCGTTGCCCACGTTGCTCGCGTACCTTGGGCAGCTCGTCGGCCAGATGGTCGGGCACCCGCTTGGTTCTGTATGCCCACCGGAAGAATCCGCGGATGCCGGCGCGGTAGCTGCGGCGCGTTTCGATCGTCCATCCGGTCTGCCGCCCGAACCATTCGACGAACTTCTCCCCGGCAACATCGGCCGGACGGCCGCCGATGTCTCTGGCCATCCGAACCAATTGGATTCGGCGCAATTCCGTCGTGGTTGGCGGTTGCCCGGCCGCGGCGAGGGTCAGCATGTAGTCGTCGATGATCTGCGCCCAGGCGGCTGACGCTTTGGTGCCATTGCCCCTCGCTTCTACAGGCAGGCACGTACAGCGACGAGCTTGCCGCGCCTAGCCCCTTGGTAGTCCCCGGCCTTCAGGGTGGCCCGCGCCGGACATCGGTTCTCCTGCGTCCGGCGTGGGCCGTTCTCCTACGCTGACGCTGTCGATCACACAGCGAAGGAGAAGAACTGTGAGCGAGCCCGTCTTCATGGCCCAAATCCGCGCCGCCGACATCCCCGAAAGCATGCCGGTTAGCCGCGCGATCAGAGACTTCATGGTCGCCCACCCACCAACGCCCGAGGGCCAACCTAAGGAGGAACTGTTGCAGCTCCTGATGCTTTCGGTCATGCGACTGGAGGGCCGAGTCGTAGTTCTCGAGCGCCGATCTGAAGCCGGCACCGAGTTTCTGGAAGCGCTGGCCGAGATCTTCCCAAAACAGAGCTAGTGCGGCGCGCCTAAAGTAGTTGGGCAAGTGTTGTTTGGTTGAATTGAGCATGCGAGCAGCGCCATTGACTGTGCCCGACAGTGATCGGGACGAACTGGAGAAATGGGTTCGGTCGTCGTCGACAAAAGCGGGTCTGGTGCTGCGGGCGCGGATCGTGTTGTTGGCCGCTGACGGTGTGCCTCATGCCGAGATCGCGCGCCGGTTCTCGATCGCGCGCCAAACGGTGATCAACTGGCGGGCCCGGTATGAATCCGGCGGTGTGGCGGGATTGTTCGACGAGGACCGGTCCGGCCGGCCGCGCACGTTGGATCGCGACCGACTCATCGCGATCACGTTGGCGCCGCCACCGCGCACGTACGGTGTCACACACTGGAGTTCACGGCTGCTCGCGGCTCATCTGGGGATCGGCTACGGCACCGTGGCCCGGGTGTGGCGCGACCATGGGATCCAGCCCTGGCGTGCTGAGACGTTCAAATTCTCCACCGATCCCGAACTGGTCGCCAAGGTCACCGACATCGTCGGGCTCTACCTGGATCCCCTGGAGAACGCGATCGTGCTCTGTGTCGATGAGAAGAGCCAGATCCAGGCCCTGGATCGCACCGCGCCCACCGTGCCGATGCGGATCGGGATGCCCGAACGCCAGACCCACGACTACGTCCGCAACGGCACCACCACGTTGTTCGCCGCCCTGGACATCGCGACCGGCCAGGTCACCGGGGTGTGCAAACCGCGTCACCGTCATGATGAGCGCGTCTTCGAGCAGCTTCTCGAGCCGCTGCCAGTAGCGGGCGCGTTCCCGGGTGAGATCGACCCGCAGCCGGGTGTAGTCACGCAGTTGCCGGATCGGCGCGGGCGGCACGAACGAGGGCCGCAACAAGCCCTTTTCGGTGAGCTTGGCCAGCCAGACAGCGTCGAGTTTGTCGGTTTTGGGCCGGCCGGGCACGTTCTTCACGTCGCGGGCGTTGACCAGCTGCACGTCGAGTCCGGCCGCCTCCAGCAGGTAGTACCAGATCCGCCAGTAATCCGAGGTGGACTCCACGGTGACCTTCTCGATGCCCAGCTCAGTCAGCTGATCGGCCAGGTCGGTGACCGCGCCGGTGGTGGCCACCACGTCCCACACCTTGCTGACCCGCCGACGCTCCCGCGGGCTCCGCACGCACACCGTGCCCGATGCCTTGGCCACGTCGATGGCGCATACCCGTTCGATCACCAGCTCGTGTTCGGCGTCCGGAATCTCCTCCGCGACCGCTCTCCGCTTCTGCCTCTGTTTCGACTTCAATTCGCTTGTCCTCCAACCACATCCACACTCCAATAGGGCGGGTCGCCTGGGGGCCTCGGTCAAGGGGAACCGAAATTCTGACCGGCGTGCTCGAAGCAACAGTGCGTGACCCTTCCAGGTCGGGCCCCGGCGCCAGGCTCACGTCCGGGCTTCAGCGCCCAAGAAAACATCGGCGTCGGCAGGCGACCCGACCCCATTTTCACGCCCGCGAGGCGTCCCGGAAACGGAACTGGGGGCTCACGTGACTACTTTCCCGGCAGTGCAAGGCGGAGCTCGATACACAGGCGTCCGCGACCTCACCTCAGCGATCCGCACCTACCGCGCCCACCCGTTCGTCTGGACCAAACATCCGCCTGGACCAAACATCCGACGAAATCCTGAAGAAGGCCCGCGGCGAGCCATCCGACGTCCTCTATCCGCCCACCAACGAAAGGGGCAACCGCCGCTGGCTGCGGATAGAGCATGCGAAGCGGATCTGCCTATCGTGTCCGGTGCTTGAGCCTGCCGTGTGAACGCGATTGAAACGCATGAGCCGTACGGGATCTGGGGTGGCACCACGCCGCTGGAGCGAGATCGGCTTATTAGTATTAGTGAGCGCATCAGCGAATAGGACTCTGAGCGCGTTTGCTTGGTCAGCAGCGTCGCGGGCCAATCAACGTCGCGCGCCCCGGACGTAACAGGTTGCCAACAAGATTGAGACTGACCGACGAGATTCGTCAGATGCAAGATCCAATGCGAAAACTGCCAACTGTATTGAGACCGGACAAATAATTATCATTGCGTGAAACACGTTGTGGGGCAGTGCTGCTCACAGCAACCTGACATAACGGCGCTTATCCAACGGTCAAGCTAAGTAGCTGATTGGTTCGCGCTGGTCGCTGGCTGTTAACGAAAAAAACTGGCCACCAACGCTTTTTTTCGATGACTGTATCGCAGTACGTGCACTCAATCATGTTAGCTATGACGCGACGGCGGTATCCAAGGCAGTCAGAGCCGAATTGGCAAAATCGAATGAGCAGTAGGCATCTAACCCGTTCGCGGGGGAGGGGTGTAGTGCCTGAGCTCAGGGGTGCAGGCGGTAAAACCGCCATGCGGGCGTCTCGATCGGTAGCACCTCGACCGACCGGAAGCCGGCGTCGGCCGCGTACCGCCGCACTGTGCCGACCCGCATGACCGCGCCGGTGGCCGCGGTCTGCGGGTCGCCCATGGCGCCGGGCAGGCAGCCCACGACGCTCCAGGCGTAGTGGTAGCGCTCCAGCTCGTCTGCCGGCGCCGCGAAGGCGTCGGCGACCCGCTCGTCGATCATCAGGACCGACCCACCGTTGGCGAGTATCGCCCGCACCGCGCGCAGCGCCTGGACCGGGCGGGCCATGTCGTGGAACCCCTCCAGGATGGTCACCAGGTCGAACCGGCCGGACAGCCCCGGATCCGCGGCGTCGGCGACGGTGAACGACAGCCGGTCCGCCAGCCCCTCCGCCGCGGCGGTGTCGACGGCGGAGGCGATCGCGGCCGCCTCGAGGTCGAAACCCTCCACGGTGACCAGGGGGTAGGCCCGCGCGATCGCGATGCTCGACCAACCCAGCCCACAGGCCAGGTCGGCCACCCGCGCTGGTGGGTCGGCGCGCAGCCGGCGATCGATGTCGGGGATCGCGGGCAGCCACTCGTGGCCCAGGTACGCCAGATACACCGCGCGGTTGTCAGCCGCCCGTCCCTCTGGCTCCCAGGGCAGCGGCGGGGGCGCGGTGCCGGTGCGGAAGGCGTCGACCAGGTCGGGCAGGGGGCGGGCGGCGCGCACGATGTCGATCGCCCGGTAGGCGCCGAAGCGGACGTCGTCGCGGTCGACCAGCACCGGGACGTGCGCCGCGGGCAGGCTGAACCGGCGCGCCAGCGGGTCCGTTGCGATGTCCGCCTCGAGCAGCCCGCTCGCCGCGTGATGCTCCAACCACTCCCGCACGTAGCGCTCGTTCGTGCCGGTCCGCGCGGCGAGCTCGCCCGAGGTCGCCGGACCGCCCTCGTGCAGCGCCCGGTACAGCCCGAGCCGTTCGCCCAGGTAGATGGTGTAGAGCTCGAGCGCCCCGGCGGCGTCGCGGAAGAGGCGCTCGGCCAGGGCCTCGGTCGGATCGATCATGGGCTCGACGATGCCACGCCGCGCGCAGCGCGTGGCCACGACCGCGGTCGCAACTCGGCATTCGGCGCACTCAGCCGAGGCAAAGTAAACAGGTGGCAAGTACCTTGTTTGTGGCCTGGCTCCCAGCGTGTGTCGACCACAACGCCGACGGCTTCACGGCAACGCGTCCAGTTCTCGGCGATGCTTGAGATGTCCTGTCGGTGGGTGCCGGGCCTTGAAGTTTGTCACGGCGTTGTCACAAGCCGCAGGAAACGCGTTGGGACGGGCGGAGATGACCTGAGACGATTTATGCACGTCAGCGGGATCTAAGGGTCTTGCTGAGACGGGTGGAAACCGCTCATGGCTGACTGGGGGTCAAGTGGTCGCACACCACTAAATCACGATTAATTTGGGCTCTTCTGACACTTCCGTGGGTGTGTACCACGTAGAGAAAGAGCGCACGTCGTTGTCGCTTAGGGTTTCTGGCTTGTCAATGGTCAGGAACCGAAGAGCGAGGAAACGACGTGCGCAATGTGAGCCTATGGCGTGCGCTGTTGGGGGTCGACAAGCGGACGGTGATCGAGGACGTCGAGTTGGGCGACGGCGGGAACGAGCATGCCGGGGCGGAGGTGGTCATCGCGCATGTGCGGCCGCGGCGGGGTGCGGGGGGCCGCTGCGGCCGATGTGGGCGGAAGGCGCCGTCCTACGACCGGGGTGAGGGCCGGCGCCGCTGGCGAGGGCTGGATTGGGGGACGGTGCGGGTGTGGCTGGAGGCCGACGCGCCGCGGGTGAACTGCCCCGAGCACGGTCCCACCGTGGTGGCGGTGCCGTGGGCGCGGCACGGCGTCGGGCACACCTTCGGCTTCGACGACACGGTGGCGTGGTTGGCGGTGGCGTGCTCGAAAACCGCGGTGTGCGAACTGATGCGGATTGCGTGGCGCACCGTGGGCGCGATCGTGGCCCGGGTCTGGGCCGACACCGACAAGACCGTCGACCGGTTCGCGAACCTGCGCCGGATCGGCATCGACGAGATCTCCTACAAGCGCCACCACAAGTATTTGACGATCGTGGTTGACCACGACACCGGCACGCTGATCTGGGCCGCGGCCGGCCGGGACACGAAGACGCTGCGCCGCTTCTTCGACGTCCTGGGTGCCGAACGCTGCACGCTGATCACGCACGTGTCCGCCGACGCCGCGGACTGGATCGCCGACGTGGTCACCGAGCGCTGCCCGGGCGCGGTCCGGTGCGCCGACCCGTTCCACGTGGTCGCGTGGGCCACCGAGGCGCTCGATGCCGAGCGGCGCCGGGCCTGGAACGATGCGCGGGCGCTGGCCCGCAGCGAGCCCAAGTGGGGTCGCGGCCGCCCCGCCAACAACACCGCGCCGCGTCCCGGCCACGAGAAGGCGCGCAAGCTCAAAGGCGCTCGCTACGCGCTGTGGAAGAACCCCGAACACCTCACCGAACGCCAGACCGCCAAGCTGGCCTGGATCGCCAAGACCGACACCCGCCTGTATCGGGCCTACCTGTTGAAAGAGGGCCTGCGGCATGTGTTCTCGGTCAAAGGCGAGGAAGGCAAGCAGGCCCTGGACCGGTGGATCTCGTGGGCGCGGCGCTGCCGCATCCCGGTCTTCGTCGAACTCGCCCACCGCATCGTCAAACACCGCGACACGATCGACGCCGCCCTCGACCACGGCCTGTCCCAACGGGCTGATCGAATCGGTCAACACCAAGATCAGGGTGTTGACCCGCGTCGCGTTCGGCTTCCGCTCCGCCCAAGCGCTCATCGCCCTGGCGATGCTCGCCCTCGGCGGCCACCGGCCCGCACTGCCCGCACGTGCCTGACACCCACCAGCGGCGCATCGCGAACAGCGCGGCCCCGGTGTCCGCGTCGGGTCGGCGGATTGACGCGGGGACCCCTGCGGCGGCTCTCGGGCGACAACAGCGGGCAGGGCAGGCCTGCCCGAGCGCGTTGACCAGCTTAAAGCCGCCGCACCCCGCATAAATCCGCCTCGGCCGCTCACCGCGACGAACCGATCAGACCCGCAGTGATCAATACCACCCCACAGAATGCCGCGAACCACAGCACGAAGACCCACGGAAGTGTCAGGAGGGCCTTAATTTGCGTGCCGTCTCGGTATTGCGAAAGCCCGTTCGATCGCTCGGAGTAGTCGATCGAACCCGTTCCCTCAGGTCAGGGAGCGTTTCTGAAGTCACGATTGACACCGCCGTGCCTGGACACGACTCGCGGACGACCGTTCGGGCTGTACGTTCACGGCAACGAGGGCGCCGAGGGAGCCGTGCGGGGTGTCGACGCCATCACGACCGGGCTGGGTTGGGTGAAAGCCGCCGAGCACGTGGTGCTGATGGGTAAGCCAAGCAAAGTCGAGATGGAATCGTGCTGGGAACTCGGCGCGACGATCGCCGCTCAGTTGATGGGGGAGTGAGAACTGCCGATGCCCGAGGCTTTTTACCACTTCCACGATGTACATGGGGAACTCGACCAGCTCGCACAGCGAAGTGATCGTTCGGTCTTCTCCGCGACATCGACTTCGGCTTCGCGGGTCTCAGCCAGAATGCGGTCAACCGCCGGCTGCGCTCAGGGCAGTGGCGGCGGTGTGCTCCGGGTGTCTACTTCGCTCAAGACCGCGCGTTCACCGACACCGCCCGAATCCGAGCGGCGGTGTGGGGTACGGCGTGGAGGCCACCGCGAGCGGATTGGCCGCGGCTTGGTGGCATGGCCTCATCACGGGCCGCACCTGACATTGCTGAGGTGGTGCGGCCGAACCATATCTTGCTGCTCGGTTGGCAGGTGCTGCGCTTCACCTGGCGCGATCTCACGGACCAGCCCGCACGGGTCATCGCAGAGATCAGGGCTGCGGTCGCCGCGCGTTGAGTCGCAAAAGAAACGCGACGGCCACGATCAGCCATACCGTCAACGCCAGCCAGAAGAACACCAGCGAGACCGTCCGCAGCGACTGCGTACCCAGTTCCACCGCCATGGCGTGAGTGGCCGACGAATACATCCCCAGCGGGAACACCATGGCCCACCACACACCGGCGAACCGGAGCGCCCCGGCGCGCCGGTTGATCCGCTGAATGCCGAAGTAGACGAGCAGCGGGATCCACAGCGTCGCCAGCACCCACGTCACCACGGTCACGGCCTCGACCACGCGGTTGTGCGCCACCTCGTGAATGTGGTCACCCGCCAGGGTCGTAATGGCCAGTCCGCCCATCAAGATCCAGCTGTCCGGCTCGAAACCTTCGCGGTCCAAACGCTCATGGACGGTGCGCCACAGGATCAACCACGTCATCAGACCGTAAATAGCCAGTGCCAGTACCCACATCACCACCGCGAAGGCCACCATGCCAAGATCCGCGGCGACGATCGCCAGCCCGGCGGTGCCCACCGCCGCCAGCTCCCACGCTCCGTGCGCGCCGTCCCGCAACCCCGTCCAACCACGAGCCCGCATGGCCCGCACCGCCAATGGCGTCAACACCAGCCACGCCAGCAGCGCGACCGCGCCCAGTCCCCAGATCACCATAGGCTGCCAGGCGAAGCGGGCACCGAGCACGGCACACGCGGCCACAAACGTGTACAGCCGCAACGGGATATCGGGATCAGATATGTCGCCGAAGGAGGGCCGCCGCCACGCCACGAGCGCCGCGAGGACAGCCAGTGTGGCTGCCGCAACACTGGCCAGCACCAGGCTGATCCAGCGGTAGTGATGATCGCCGGCGGCGATCGAGACGATCCCGGTCGCCATGACCGCCGCGAACACATCCGGCGGCGGCCGGAGCTCACGCACCGAGCTCGACCATCAGATGCCGGATTCCGGTGTGCCGATTACTCCGCGTCCATTCCACGGGCCGCACCACCCGCACGCTGTCGAAGCGCGGCAGCAGCTCTTCGAATAACACCCGCAGCTCCAACCGGGCCAGGTTGGCACCGAGGCAGTAGTGGATGCCTTGACCAAAACCGAGGTGGGGGTTGGGCTTTCGGGTAATGCCGAACCGGTCAGGATCGCCGAAGACGGCCGCGTCCCGGTTGGCCGAGCCCTCCCACACCAGCACCTTCTGACCCGCCTCGATCGTGCATTCACCCAGCGAGACGTCGCGGGTCGCGGTGCGCCGCTTCGACGGTGACGTCCACCGGACCCTCTCCTCCGCCGCGAAGGGCAGCAGCGTGGGATCGTCACGCAGCGAACGGAACTGGTCGGGGTTCTCCGCGAGCGACAGCAGGCCCCCCGCCACCGCATTGCGGGTGGTTTCGGCGCCGGCACTGAACAGCAGGTTGAAGAACAGATATAGCTCTGCATCGGAGAGCGACGGCGCGTCCGGGTCGTCGACGGTGGCGTTCGCGACGACCGAGAGCATGTCGTCAGCCGGTTGGGCACGTTTGTGCGCGATCAACTCGGAGCCGTAGGCGTACATCCGCGAGCCGGGCTCCTCGATGGATAGCCGGCTGATGGACGTCTTGCGGGAGCCGCCGAAGTCGAAACTCGGCTCGATAGCCTCGAACAGCCAGTGCCCTTCGGACTCCGGCACACCCAACAAAATGCAGATCATCTGCATCGGCAGTTCGGCGGCGACGTCCACCACGAAGTCGAACGCCACACCCGGTTGGATCTCGTCGAGCAGTCCCCGGGCGCGGGCCCGCAGATCGTCCTCGACCCGGGTGATCATCCGCGGTGTCAGGCCGGAACTGACCAGCCGCCGGATATGCGCGTGCCGCGGATCGTCCATCATGTTCAGCACCTGCCCGGCGATCGGAAGGTCCTGCAACAGCGTGCCGCCGTAGGCGCGCTCACCTCCGCTCATCGACGAGTACATCACCGGATCGCGAAGCACCTCAAGGGTTTCCGCGTAGGTCGCCACGGACCAGAAGCCCTCGTTGTCGGGGGTGTTCCCGGTGGGTTCATGCCAGAAGACCGGTGCTTCGCGGCGATGGATCGCGAACAGGTCGTGCGGAAACCCGGTGGCGAAGTTGTCCAGATCGGTGAAGTCGATACCCGCGAGCGCCATCACCGTTACAGGATGGCACTTGGGACGCATTTAGCCGCCTCGGGATAGCGCGCAACCAATTCCTCGACCGCGGCGACGATGTCGCTCGGCGCCATCCCCGGCGTCGTCGAGCACGGGCTGTTCCCGCCGGCGCTCGTCGCCGACGTGTTCATCGCCCGCGGCGACTCGGTCGAGCACCGCAGTCACACCAAGCCCCGAGCCTGAGATCACGGCCGCCCCGGCTCGTCAGGTTAAACGGTCGCAGTCCGCGGCGCATGCTCGTCGGCGTCCGGAAGGTTCGGCTGCTCGTCGGACTCCTTGTGGTCGCCGTCGTCCCAGTCGATCGCGACGCTGCTGCGGCTCTCCATTAGCGAGTCGGGG
This sequence comes from uncultured Actinomycetota bacterium, assembly GCA_963799495.1. Classification (GTDB taxonomy): domain Bacteria; phylum Actinomycetota; class Actinomycetes; order Mycobacteriales; family Mycobacteriaceae; genus Mycobacterium. The sequence continues at coordinate 37,502 of CAWCXH010000004.1, read as the reverse complement.
CGGCTGTTGCTGACATACTCCCAGCCCCACTTCATGAAGGCATCGGTCTTCTCGCGGACTCCGGAGAGCAGCATTGCGTGCACGCCGAGCCAGGCGGCGAAGCCGAGCGGTCCGTCAATCTCGTGGCGATGCTTGCCATCTCAGCGACGGCGGCGTTGCGGCCCATCATCGCCATGATCCCCTTGGCGTGGTAGTGGAACGGCTTGCGCGACTTGCCGGCGAGGTCGGCCCCGATGTTCTTGGCAGCCCAGCCGCCGGACTGCTGGGCGACCGAACCGAGCTGCGGGAAGGGCTTGCCGTCGGGTGCGGCGATGTTGGCCGCGTCGCCGAGCACGTGTACCCCGTCGACGCCCGGGACGGTGAGGTCGGGGTTGACGTCGATCCGGCCACCGCGGCCCTGGGCGAGCCCGGCGGCCGCGAGCAGCGGTGCCGCCATCTCGCCGCCACCCCAGACCACGGTCCGGGTCTTGAGGTCGGTGCCGTCCGCGAGCCGGACGTGGTCGGGGCCGATCTCGGCGACCCCGACGCCCAGATGGATCTGCACCCCGTCCTGCTCGAGCCGGCCTGCGGCGTAGGCGTGCGCCCGGTCAGAGAACCCGTTCAGCACGACATGGCCGAGATCGACCAGGTGCACCTGGGTCAGCTCGACCGGGACGTCGCGGTAGAAGTGCGGGATGATGTTTCGGACCAGCTCGGCCAGCGCCCCGGAAGTCTCGACCCCGGTCGGGCCGGCGCCGACGACGACGAAGTTCAGCGCCCCCTTATCGAGGTAGGAGCGGTCCCGGCTCACCGCGTCGAGCAGGGAGAGGGTGTGCTCACGCAGCCGCAGCGCCCCGGCCACCGAGTAGAGCGGGAAGGAGTGCTCAGCGGCACCGGGGTGCGGAAGAAGTTCGGCTGCGGCCCGGGGCGAGCACCAGCACCTCTCCCGAGTAGCGCGTCCCGTCGGCGGTGGTGACCGTGTGCGTCGCCGGGTCCGCCGACACTACCGCGGCAGTCTTGACGGAGACCGATTGGTCTTCGGCGAAGATGCCGCGCAGCGACCGGGCGATGTCGCCGACGCCGAGCTGGGCGGTGGCGACCTGGTACAAGAGCGGCTGGAACTGGTGGTAGTTGTTCCGGTCGATCACCACCACCCGCCCCTCACCGGCCACACCTGGCTGGTGACCAGTGTGACGTTTAGTCCCGACGGGCACCGGCTCGCCTCCGCCGGCTTCGACAACACGGTGCGGCTGTGGCCCGGTCACGCCGACGCCGCGGTGTTGTGCGCCAAGCTCCCCACCGATATGAGCCATCAGCAGTGGCGCGACTGGGTGTCGCCCGACATCGACTACATCACGGTCTGTCCGGACCTGCCCCCGCGAGGTAGCGATAGGCGGTGGCCCGCCCAATTCCGAACGCAGTGGCGAGCTCGCGCACCGGTTTCACCGGTCGCGGCGAGCCGTCGCAGCTGCTCTTGCCTATCCGGACTGAGCTTCGGCGGCTTGGTGACCGACAGGCTGCGTGCGCGTCGGGATTCACGGGATGCGGCGCGCCGCTCTCGACCCAGCTCAAGTTCCAGTTCGGCGAGAGTAGCCATAATCGCCGCCACCGCCCGTCCTGTCGGTGTGGAGGTATCCACCCCTTCTCGTAAGGCACGCAACGTGATTCGACGCTCGCCGAGATCCACGATCGTTCGGGTGACTTCCGCGACCGAGCGGCCAAGTCGGTCGATCGCAGCGACAACCTCCGCGGACAACATCTACGTAGCGGCGCGTCAACTTGCTGCAGAGGCCTCCGGCCAAACAATCGACGCCATGGTCGACTGGTGCCAACGCGTCGAACAGACCATCCGGGACCACGCCAAGATGTACAGCACGATGGCCGCCGCAGTAAGTGAGTGCGCACAGCCGACGTGGTGTAGCTGGCGGGTTTCGGGGCGGAACCGCCACCGCCGCCGGGTACGACGGGCAGTGGGGGTGGCACGTAGGAGCTGACCGGTGGCACAGGAAGCGGTGGGGGTGCGGGTGCCGGCCCGGGTGGGGGTGGTGGCGTTCTGCTGGTGCGGTTTTTCGCTTGCCTGACCGGGTGGCGCACCGCCGGCGGGCTGCCCGCCGCCGGGGACTGGGCCGGTGGTGGCAGGTTGCTGCCGCCGCCGCCGGGGCCGAGGATAACCGAACCGATCGGACCCAGGCCGACAACAATCCTGGCGAGCGGGCCGGCGACGGATTCGATTGCCACCCTCATCAGCTCAAGATGGGTCCGATTGTGGTCCACACCCTTTCAACGACGCCGCTGATGCCGCTTTGCGCTTGACTTGTGGGGCGGCTCCACCGTGAACGCGGCAGACCTTCGACCCGTAGATCGCAAACCTTCTGCACCGCTCCCCATTTCGCCAATGCGCTGTGCAACGCGAAGATTCGTTTTTCTCCAGCTTCAAATCCCACGCGGCGGACTTGATGCGTCTCCCACACTTTGATGGGTCAGTTGCCGGTTTACGCCGCCGTCATCTTGTCACGTTCTCTCGCCGGGCTTTACCTCCGCGAGTATTCGCCGGAGCATTCCCGGCCCCCGGTTCGTATCCGCCAGACAGTCCCGTCTCATCAGATCCGCCGTCAACGCCAAGAGGTCGTTTGTCGAACTGATCTCTTCCACGTCGATCCGGTAATCGGTCTCGGCGCAAAACCCTACGGGCTCGAGCTGACGCTCGAGTGCGGGATCGGCGCCGGCCCCTGGGCTTGCTGCTCCTCGGCCAGGCCGATGCATTCACCGGTGTTGGCTCCGGTGCAGGGGATGCCGCCGATCGCGGGGAGGTCAGGGTTGCCGGCGATCGGTTGGAACGGCGAGTTGGGCACGGTGTGGGGGACACAGACCCCGGTAAAGGTGTCCGCCTCCTCACCGGACGGGCACTGGGCCACCGGCACGGACGTGTCCGCTGTGGGTACTGCGAAGACGGCGATCGCCGGTGCGGCGGCGATCGCGACCGCGAATCCCCCGGCAAGAATGAGTCGTCGTGTTGGAAGGTGCAAAGTCGCCATCGTCATGCTCTCTCTAGTTTGCTGATGGTTCCATCGGGGAATCTATTGAACGCTGCCAACCAGCTGGAGACGTTCTCCGGCTTCCCTGCCGATGTCCGCCCCGAATGTGCCGGAAGCTACCATCTGCTAGCAGGAATATTACCCCCAACATCGTCGGAAAGCTGGACCAAGGCGGAACTAAAGTGGTGCGTTCGTACCAATTCTGTGAGAGGGCTGTCAAGTTGCTGTGGCACCGCTGTACGAGCGCGCAACAGGCGCCTCTATGGCGTAACGTCGCCACAAGAAAAGAGATGTGCAATGCGAGTAACAAGATCACGAACGGCTCGATTATTGGCGGCAGCGGGTGCACTGTCCGCCGCGATTGCCGTTATTAATGCACCGATCGCCGTCGCCCAGCCAGACATCGGTGGCAACGGTGGCCGTGGCGGTGGTGGCGGCGGTGGGGGGCACGGACGCTAAGCCGGTCGGGGGGCGCGGCAATGCATTACGCCTGCCAGGCACCGCAGAGGCAGCCCAGACACGGAGGTCCAGCACACGTGAAGAAGCTCATCGTTCTTGGTACCGGCGCGGTCGGCACGGCGGCAGTGTCGATGGCCTTTTTCGGGACCGGTGTCGCGGCCGCTGATGACTACGCGGGCCAGACCTACGCGGATGCGTCCTCGGCGGCGAGCGACGCGGGTCAGACCGTCATCGTCGCCAGCCGGGTCGGTGACAAGTTGGCGCAGGACGAGTGCATTGTCACCAGCTCGCAGAGCGCCCCGTTTATTCATGGGGATGACTTCGCGCATGTGTCGGACACGGTCCTGTTCAATTTGAACTGCAACGGCGGGTACGCGACGGCCGCCAATCCCGGCAACTCGCTGGCCAGCCCAGAAGGCCGGGAAGCCAAGGCCGCCGCAGACGAAGCCGCGGCCCAAGAGCAACAGGAGCTCGAAGCGGTCAGCACGCCAGGCGCGTAGCGGCTAGTAGCTCGACACGCGGCTGAGCAGCATGTCGACGCAGTAGTCGCCAGCGGCAGGCCGTGCAGACCAACAGTCCGGGTTTCCATGCGGCTGACCACACTGGTTCTGGTCTCCGGTAGTCCGGGGTGTGCAGACACGTCCTGCCTTTCCGGTGGCCCACGTGACGCGTGTCGAGCAGTCCCAGCCGCAGCCAGTCTTTGATCGCGCTGCGATCAACTTGCGTGGCGGGTCGGCCGTTCTCCTACGTTCTCACGTCAGCCTTCGGGGGCGTCGTCATCGACCTCTCGAAAGGCCTTCTTGATGCCATTGGCGATTTTGACGTTTCAGGAAGATGGTGACGAAACACGTCGGCGATGGATGCCATGGGTTACCTCCTGTTCGTGTCGTCCGCGATGCTGGCCATGGTCAGCCCTTGGCCAATTCCGGTGTGGCGAAAGGATTCTCGGACCGCGGGAGCTGGTGCATCCGGCGGTTTTCGTCGAGGTAGGAGGTCGGGGGGCCGGCGTTGAGCCGCTGCCACTCGCCGCTCGCCCACTGCCGGTAAGAAGTTCCCCCGGTTTTCCGGAGACCTCGCTATCTGGATTCGGTTGGCTCGGGTTGGACACAAGCGCCGGGGCGCATGCGGCGGTTCCCGGAAAGTCCAGGCTTAGTTCTGGCAGCGGTATTCGGTAGCTAGGTCGTTCAACGCCTGAAGAGCGCGGTCTTTTTCCTCGATGGCCACGAACAGGTGGTCGTGGTGGTAACCGGCTACGACGTTGCAGCTGATGCCGTGTTCGGCGAGGCGACTCGATATGGCGGCCGTCAGCCCCACAGCGTCGAGTGCAGAATGGATCTGCAGGGTGATCCACGTGGCGACATACTGATAGGGGAGTTCGTTGCGATCAGCGTGGTCCTGGGTCACAACGATGCTTGTGCCTTCTGGTTCGACGATCGTCGCGATCGGCTCTAGGCTATCGGAAGCCTGTTCAGCGGCCACCGTGCAGAACACGTAACGCCCCGGATTTTGTACCGGCTCCATTCCGGCCAGAAGCTTCGGCAGGTTCCGCTCACCGACCATGACGCAATCCTAGCCGCGCCGGCGATGTGCCATCGGCGTTATCACCGATGTGGCCGTGGCACGTTAGGATTCCCCAGGCTGACTCGCGGCGCAGCGAGATGGTGAATCATACTGTGCTGCAACGCGAACTGCTCGTGTACGGCTCAACGCCACCTAGGCACCTTCGTCTGGCTGATCGTGCTCGCCGACACGTCTCCGTGTGGACCAACGGACCGTGGCCAACACCGCTGCGCCGGCTACCCAGCCAATGCCAGTCGCTCAATCGGCGAAATCTATTGCCGCTCATGCGCATAAATTCCTGTTTCACGTCGATACCCTGTTACAACCCAACGAGCTTCCTCGACCGGGGTGAGTGAACCCGTCGATATCTTGTTGGTCGAAGTGCGTGTCCCGATGTTTTAAGGCGTCGGCGTCGGCGTCGCCTCGCCGGAATGATGCGTCGCGTGAAGCATGTTGGGGTGCACGAACTTCAACCAGGTGTAGGGGTGCTCGGGTGAAGTCGTGCTACCAAGGATGAACGTTCGGTCGGTGCGGCGGGCGCGCGCGATCGTGGCCAGCCACGTGGCGAGTGTGCTGATGCGGTTCTCTACACCAGTGAGAAAGGCGATGTGGATGAGTCCCCAGCCCAGCCAGCCGATGAACCCGGCGAGCTTGACCGGGCCGACTTGCAGCAGGGCGTGTCCACGGCTGATGTAGGCCGCAGAGCCGACATCGCGGTAACGGTAGTGCGGACGAGCCTTGCCGGCGAGATCGTGACGAACGCAGGCGGCAGCGTGGATTCCGCCCTGCATGGCGTTCTCAGCCACGCCCGGCAGCTTGTCGCGGCCGACGAGGTCACCGATGACGAAGATCTCCGGATGCCCGGGCACGGACAGGTCGGCTGCCACCGCGATGCGTCCGGCATGGTCGGACTTGGCCTCGAGCACCTTTGCGATATGCCGCGCGAATGGCACGGCCTCGACGCCCGCGGTCCAGAGGACGGTCCTGGCCGCAAACTCCTCGGGCGCCCCGCCCGCCTTCGGTGTGACGGTCACGCCGTCGTGTCGCACGTCGGTGACGTGCACACCCATGTGCAGTTCGACGCCCAGATTCTGCAGGATCTTGGTGGCTTTGTCGGTGAGGTCTGGCGCGAAGCTGCCCAGAACGCAGCTTCCCCCGTCGAAGAGCAGTACCCGCGCGTCTTCGGGCTCGATGCTGTGGAACTCATGGGCCAGGGCTCGCGTAGCCATTTCCCGGATCTGCCCGGCCAGCTCCACACCGGTGGGTCCGCCACCGGCGATGGCGAAGGTGAGCCACGCGTCGCGCTCGGGTCCCGGGGGCAGAGTTTCGGCCATCTCGAATGCGCCGAACAGCCTGCGGCGGACGCTCAGCGCGTCGTCGAGGGTCTTCATCCCTGGCGCCCACTGCGCGAATTCCTCATGGCCCAAGTAGGACTGACGCATTCCGACGGCGACTATCAGCACGTCGTAGTCAAGGGTGAACGTGGACTCGTCGGGGCGGCGGGCGGTGACCTGGCGTGCGTCGGCGTCGAGGTCGACCGCTTCGCCGAGCAGCGTGGTGACGTTGTGGTGACGCGCGAGCTCCTCGCGCAGCGAGCGGCTGATCTGCCCAATGCTCAGTGTCCCGGTGGCGCACTGGTAGAGCAGCGGCTGGAACACGTGGCAAGCAGCGCGATCAAGCAGCGTGACCTCGACATCGACACGCCCGAGCCTGCGCGCGCAGAACAACCCACCGAATCCGCCCCCGATGATCAACACCCTTGTTCGACCGTCACCCATCACGTCACCCTTTTCGCATTCGAGGACCAGCTCATCACGGTGTACCCGCCTCGGTCGCCTGTCTGGGGCTCATTGCTCGACGACACCGTCTACCACAACGCGGCGACTGCGCACGGGTCGAGGCCCGCCGCCCAGAATTTGTCGCGGACAGTGACCGTGATTGTCACGGCGTTGTCACATTGCGCGAAACACGGTGGGACTGGGGGAGATGATGAGGGACGATTTATGCACGTCAGCGTGATGTCAGACTGGGACGGGTTGGAACGGCTCATGGCTGACTGGGGGTCAAGTGGTCGGACACCACTAAATCACGATCAGTTCGCGCGCCGTCTCGGTATTACGACAGCACGTTCGATCGCTCGGAGTAGTCGATCGAACCCGTTCCCTCAGGTCACGGAGCGTTTATGGAGTCACGATTGACACCGGCGAGTCGCCTGTGGTAGCGATACTTTCCCGTACCCGAAGGGTTGCTGGTTCGAGTCCAGCCGGGGGAGCAAGCGTTTAAGCTACTTGAGCGGCTGCGCGCAGCTGAGAAGGCGAACCGCTTGGAAGGGCAACTCGATTTGTGGGCGCAGAAAGTCGCCGGACTCTCCGGGACGGTGCAATCCTCGTTACGACAAGCGGTTACGGGCAGGCTTCGTTTGAGTTCGCGCAAAACAAGCCAATAGAACTCATAGAGGGCGCAAATCTGCTGTATCTGCTAGAAACGCATGCTGGGATTACGGCTCGCATCGAACCCCCCGAGGACTCGCACGATCCGATCCCAGATTCGTGCGAGCCGTTCCTCAAGCCTTCACCACCCGAATCACAGCCAACATAACTCAAGTCTTGGAGCCGGGTGCTGGAGCCGTTGATAGCTCTCGGGTATCAGATCGTCACCTTCGATGCGCGGAAGCACTTCGGCCGCGGCGGGGTTCTAGTCGGGCACGTCGCATGCCTCGGTCACGGCGGCGGCGGGCACCCACCTGGCACTGCCGCACATGCGATCAGACGGTGTACGGGCCGCCCTCAACACGCACTGCACAACACTCGCCGGCCCAGCGATCGTGCGCATCTCCACCCGGCGAAGCTGAAGGGGCCCCTAGATTCTCACGGGTAGCGGGCTGTCAGCTGTTCGGGGCTTAAGCTCCGCTGTATGCGCGACCGCGACACGATCGACGCCGAGCTGCGCCTGCTGGCCGCGGTGCGGCGGTCGATCCGCGAGCAGGCGGAGAGCCATCAAGTAGTCAGGTCGACGAATTGCTCGTGGACGCTTACGCGACGGCGAGATGGACTGCTGACCGTGTCGGACAGTCACCCACTCGTTGTTGGCGGAGACAGGTCGAACACAAAACGTGCTCCGTTGGGATCGTGGCCTTCCGGATGCCGATGAGGAAAGGACTTACGTGTGCGAACCCTTTCTGAGCTACCTCCCTGGCTGATGATCGCCATCACATTCGTGTTTTTCGCCGCCATCAGCGCCGGTTGCCGGTTTGCCCTCAGCAGGGTGGCTTCGCCGGAACGAAGTGCTCAGCTCGAAGAATACGCAGACAAGCTGCTCAGTGTGTTTGGGGCGACTTTCGCTTTCCTAATCGGCTTTGCTGTCACGATCACCTGGTCGGCGGTGAGCGCTGGTCAGGACGCGGTCGACCTCCAGGCATCCTCAGCGCAGCAACTTTCTTGGGCCACGAGTGCGATCCAGGACCAAGCCGGCGCCGACAAGGTCAACGCCAATCTACGCAACTACCTGGACACAGTCGTGAACAAGGATGGGCCAGCGTTTGCGGATGGAAACTTCAGTGCGCTGCCTTCTGCCGAAACATTCGACACGCTGCAGAACAGCGTGCACCAAGTGGCATCCGGGCAAGGGAACACGGACCCGGTGGCGAGCGGAATGGTGTCGGCGGCTGCATCGTTGACCGCCGCCCAAAGTAAGGTAACTGCGGTAGCGCAGCGATCGCTTCCCACAATCCTGATTGCACTCATCCTCTTGTCCGGGTCACTGCTGGCGGCCACGGTAGGCATGTCTGCCCTGACGGTGGAACGGCCCTACCTCATGTATGCCTGGGCGTTCCTCGCTGCAGTGTCCCTCGCCGTGGTGCTGATGATCGACTTCCCCTTCAGTGGTGGAATCACGGTCAACCTCGGACCGCTGAGTGTTGCTGCCGGCTCCCTTTAGCCTCGATCTTGCATGCAGGCCGACGTCGGGGGCGGGCGAGTCAAGCGATCAGCCATTGCTCGTGGCCTAGGCTAGGCGCCATACGCGACTGCGACACGATCGACGCCGAGCTGCGCCTGCTGGCCGCGGTGCGGCGGTCGATTCCGCGAGCAGGGCGGCGAGCCGTCGAGCCGACGAACTGCTCGACGAACGTAATGCGCGTTAACTGCTTCAGGGCAGCCGGAGGGATTCGAACACTAATCAGCTACCTGGGTCAGTGCGCTGAAATGCCTTGACCTGCGCATGTCTCACCCCGTCAAGGTGGGGCTAGCCGCTGGCGAGCTCGGCGTATATCCCCTTAAGCGCCGCGACCGTTGGACGGGCGGTGAGTTGGTCGGGTGGGAAGGGTTGATTGGTCGCATTGTTCCAGGGGCCCTCTTGCGCGGTTCGGCCGACCGGCGCGATGGCATACAGTCCCCACCACTCTTCCGGCCAGTCAGGACTGGCGCTGGCATTTTGTTCGTAGACGGGTGTGGAGCCGTTCTTCCACCACTCGTCCGACCATTCGAAGAACTGCGCGCCTGCGACAAAGCTCCGTTGGGCCTGCATCGCATGGGCGTCCGGCCACATGTTCTCGTTGATGGCGTTAGTGAATTCTTCTGGCGTCAGCTCCCGCGCCGTCGCGTTTCCGTTGGGCGGTCCGGCTGCGCCTGGCGGGACGTTGACGCCGCCGGGCACGCCCCACTCACTGATGATCGCGGGGCGCTGGGTGTCACTGCCGTTGGCCACGTACACGGCGTAGTTATTTAACGTGTCCGCCATCCCCGCATAGATATTGAGTCCCCAAACATCGAAAATCTGCGCGAAGCGCTGGGGCACGCTGGTGTTTGTGCCGCTCAGAGTGGCCGTGAACATGTTGGGGTTATCGTTTTCCATCGCGAACATGACGAGCTTACCGGGGGCCTTGGCGCGGACGGCTTGCGCCATTCCCGCCAGGCCATCCCAAAAATCGGCGCGCACGATGCGTTCTCGATTGTTTTGCTCATTGCCTAAACAGAACCCCATGACCGCCGGGTGATCGCCGTACAGTTCGGCGAGCTTCTCGGCCGTCGCCGTGTAAAAGTCCAGGTAGTCTTGGCCAAGGCTTGGGTCCCCATTGTCAAAAACGTTCCCCCCGTCGAGCGCGATGCCGATCGTCACGTCGATGCCGTTGGCCGCGGCGGCGTCGAGAAACGCGGTGTGATCGAAGGTGGGCGGCTGGCTTGTTACTGCCTGCCACGTCCGCATGTCGTCCGGGGGTGTCCAGGCCCAAAAGAAATAGGTGCGCAGATTGTTGATGCCCATGCCGTTCATCAGCGCCAAGTCCCTCTCCCAAATGCCGTTCCACGGCGGGGCGAACCAGTCCCCAATTCCCGGCGTGAAGGTCGCCGCGCCGGCGGGCGTGGGCGCATAACAGACGCCCGCGAGAAATACGGACTGACCATCCTTCTGGATCTGCGTTCCAACAACGGTCCACGTCGACATCGTCTTCTCCCATCTTTCGAAAACCTCACTCGCCATGCCTCACACCGCGACCCTGTACCAACCACACTTGGATGAGCGCTTTCAAAGCCCCGGCGTTGATGTCACGCCCATAGCGGCGAGCCGGCACACCGCAATCTTATGAAGCCAAGATCCGCAGATTTGGCGCAATCGTCGAGAACGTCCCACCGAACGTTGCCGGGCCACGGCGGCGGGCACACCACCTGGACCTGCCGGGTCTGCGATCAGACGGTGTACGGGCCGCCGATCAATACACGTCTGATGCGGAGCTCGACGACGCGGTCGAGGTTCACCTCGCCGACTGATCGCTTCAGCATTCGCGCGCATCGTCCCCCACGGCCGTGGGACGATGCGTATCTGACCGGTGCTGACTTGTCGGCCCTTGATGCCACACTCCCGTCATGGTTCTAGATTCGTTCCGTTGCACCGCAAAGGACTGCTACAACCGACTGGGACGGGTTTCTCCGCCTCTAAGGTGACCCAGACGACCCCTACACCTGGCATCCGGTGCAGTGCGGGGATATCGAGATGATCATCGTGGTCTTCGCCGATGGCACCCTTGAGTAGCTGTTCAACGGGACCGATCAAGTCGAGTTCGCCGTTACCCGACCTTTCTAGTTCTCGACGACGGGCACGATTGTGTCGTCGCTCGACACCTCGAACGACCAGATGCAGGAGAGCACATGCCGGACTTCACCCCGTTGGATAGCTTGAAGGAATGCGCCGCTGCGGGTTGCCTCATGTGCATGCCGGCTTCTGACCTGAGATCACCCCGCGGGACTGTCGAACCACCTCGGCGAGCGTGGTCGCGAGCCAGAAGTGCAGTCTGTCAAGTCGACTCTTGGACAACGTGATCGACGTCTAGATACAAAAGATCTGCGATCATGATGCTGACGAATACGGGAGGGTGAGCGCTAACGGCACAACTGCGCGGCGACATCAGCCGGCCTGGACGGCCGCAACCTCGAAATGCGAGACCGTGGTCTCGCGATCGACGAGGTATTCGTCATCCTCGGGGTAGAACACGGCGGCCTCGATGTCGGATCCCGCGAACCCGACGATGGCAGCCCGTGACTCCCACCAACTGACAGTCAGGACTTCGGTTCGACCATCTCCCAGGTCTCTCGTCCACATCTGGCAGCCCAGGTTGCCCGGCGTCGCCGCATACTCACGCAAACCTGTGCCGGTGATGTAGGCGACGTAGGCGTTTGCCTGCTCGGTCCGAACCCAGCCTCGCCACATCCGAGCGATCATGACCATCTCCTCGACGACGCCGGGTCTCCTGCCCACAACGATGGGACCCGGCTCGGTGTATGGGCCTCGGGTGTCCGGCATCCCAAGGATTGGCGCACATTATTGCCAGATTGACCGGGGTCGTGAAGGTTTTACATCAAGTCATGCGTACGCCCGCGGGAAGGCCCTCCGGCCGTGCAGGTCGTGCCCCGCGCTTCGTCCGCGTGCGGCGGATATCGACCGGGTTTGGCCGACGCTGGATATCACGCAGCACCGGCCGACGACGATCTTGCTCACGCTGGTGGACATGCAGAAGGTGGAGGCGGTGGAGATGCCGCGCGGTCTGGAGGCCAGTGCACCGGTGCTGCGGAGCATCGTGCGGAACCTCACCGCGATCGAGCGAGCGTTCGGCCGGGGCATCCCGCGGTACTTGGGCGACTACGCGGACGTGTACGACGAGCTGATGGCGGCGGCATCCGCGAGGGTGCCTGGGTCGCCGAGGTCACCGATCTGGTCGATCTGAGCGGCTGGCCCGTCGGGACCGGCTCATCCTGCGCATGGAACGCCCGCATCCGGGAGCGCAGTTGCGGTTCACCGACTCCGACGGGCTGCGGGTGACCGCGTTTATCACCGACACACCACCCGGGGTGGTGCCCGGGCAACTCGGCGGGCTGGAACTGCGTCATCGCCAGCACGCCCGAGTGGAGGACCGCATCCGCCAAGCCAAGGCCAGCGGGCTGGCCAACCTGCCGTGCCCACCGGTTCGACGCGAACGCCGCCTGGCTGGAAATCATCCTGGCCGCAACAGATCTGGTGGCCTGGACCGACTGATCGGCTTCCACGGCCACACCGATCTGGCCAGCTGCGAGATCGCCACCTTCCGCTACCGCGTCCTGCACGTCGCGGCCCGCATCACCCGAGGCATCCGAAAGGTCCGCTGGCGCAGCGACGCGACCTGGCGGTGGGCCACCGCGATCTGCCAAGCATGGCAACGACTTCGGGCCGCCTTCCCTGACCACCCGGCCCACCCGTCCCTACCGACCCCAAGGAAACCCGGCCCTGGAAAGCCCACCGACCGCCGCCGGACGACCCGTCACACCCACCTGCAACAATCAATACCCAAACCGGGTCAGCGCCAACCCGCCACCACTCACGACAGCCGCGTGCAAAATCGAATCTAGAGCCAGTTGCAAATGAGGGAGTGAAACAAATGGTCAGAACACACACGGTTGTCGCGGGGGAAACGCTGTCGGCATTGGCGTTGCGCTTCTACGGTGACGCGGAACTGTATCGGCTGATCGCCACCGCCAGCGGGATCGCCGATCCCAACGTCATCAATCCGGGACAACGGCTGATCCTCCCCGACTTCACGAGATACACGGTCGTCGCGGGGGACACGCTGTCGGCGTTGGCGTTGCGCTTCTATGGTGACGCGGAACTGGATTGGCTGATCGCCGGCGCAAGTGGGATCGCCGATCCCAACGTCATCAATGTGGGGCAACGGCTGATCATCCCGGATATCACCAGATACACGGTTGTCGCGGGGGACACGATGTCGGGGTTGGCCGTGCGTTTCTATGGTGACGCTGCGTTTTATCCGCTGATCGCCAAGGTCAACGGCATCGCCGATCCCGCCGTCATCGACGTCGGGCAAGTACTGGTCATATTCGTCGGGCGCAGCGACGGGTTCGGGCTGACGATCGTGGATCGCAACGAGAACGACCCTCGCTTGAAGTACTACCGATTCCAGACCAGCGCGATCGGCTGGAACCCCGGCGTCAACGTCCTGCTTCCCGACGACTACAACACCAGCGGACGCACCTATCCCGTCCTCTACATGTTCCACGGTGGCGCCGACGACTTCCGCCAGTTCGACTTTCTGGGCATCCGCGACCTGACCGCTGGAAAGCCGATCATCGTCGTGATGCCGGACGGCGGGCACGCGGGCTGGTACTCCAACCCGGTCACCTCGTTCGTCGGCCCGCGGAACTGGGAGACATTCCACATCGCCCAGCTGCTCCCCTGGATCGAGGCGAATTTCCGAACGTACGCCGAGTACGACGGCCGTGCGGTCGGCGGATTTTCGATGGGTGGCTTCGGTGCGCTGAAGTACGCAGCCAAGTACTACGGCCACTTCGCCTCGGTGAGCAGCCACTCCGGCCCGGCGAGTCTGCGCCGCGACTTCGGCCTGGTCGTGCACTGGGCAAACATCACCTCGGCGGTCCTGGACCTGGCCGGCGGCACCGTCTACGGCGCGCCGTTCTGGGACCAGGCCAGGGTCAGCGCCGACAACCCGGTCGAGCGTATCGACAGCTACCGGAACAAGCGGATCTTCCTGGTCGCCGGCACCAGTCCGGACCCGCTCAACTGGTTCGACAGCGTGAACGAGACCCAGGTGCTTGCCGGGCAGCGGGAGTTCCGCGAACGCCTCAGCAACGCCGGCATCCCGCATGAAGCGCATGAGGAGCCCGGCGGCCACGTCTTCCGGCCCAACATGTTCGTCCTCGACCTCGACGGCATCATCGCCCGACTGCGACCTGCGACTCCCGTGTCACCCTTGGATGCGACGCAGCTGTGACCGGACAACGTTCGGCAGTGTCGACTGCGCAGTCGCTGCCTGAAGAAGACGCCCGCATGCGGGCCCGGGTCGTGGCATCGACCTCATTAACTCGATCTTCGATGTCTGGGCCCCCTCGCGACAATCCAGGCCGCACTGCGGTCCGAACAGCTGGCCGCCCCCGCTGCGATCGCCGCCGCGTTCGCGGCCACCACCCGCGCAGCCGTGGGCATCATCGCCGAGCTGAACCACCAGGTGTTCATCCAGGGCGTGTGGGGCGTCATCCCGGCGCACCTCACCGAGCTCTCGCCCGATGCGATTCGCGGGTTCTATCCGGACGTGACATACCAGATGGGCGACCCGCAACGGTGCTCTGTGCCGGTGTCAGGTTCGTGCGGCGGCACCGCAATGGGCGCGGCGACAAGATACTGGCCCCACAATGCCACGCCGGTGGTGTCGCATGGACGAAGAGCGAGTTCCATGGGGACCCCCTGGGGAGCGATGATTCTGAGCCATCGCTGAAGTTAGCTGAGAAACTTATTAGAAAAACAAGCTCGCAAATATTGACGTAGCGGCAATACCGAGCACGTGGGCGACGGCCCATCGTGCTAGCTGGACGAGCTCTTCTATGGGATGACTACTCGTCGATACCTTTCACCTGGTCTAGCGCCCGGGACCGACACCTGGCTCGCCAGTGCTACGGCCGAAGACGGTGAGGTGCCGTATTCGTGGGTGATCTGATGGGCACGCCTCTGCAGATAGGGCGCCCCGACGACGGATGCGCGTTCGCATCGACTCCGCCATGGCTCGTACAACGCGCCGAGCGCTGCTGAGAAAAGCGGCACACCGACGTGCCACGCTCTTTCCCGGGCACTTCGCGGGCCACGGTCCCCTAACGAATCAATTTGGCGATACCGACGGATTCAAATTCGAGAGTGGGCGACACTCAGCACCATCTGACATCGCGAGCCACGCTCTACGACGAAGCCGCGTTGATTGCCCAGCTGCTCGTCAGTTGCGTTGGTTAACAACAACTTTGACGGTACGGCGGACCCGCCGGTTCTCAAAATCCGCCCACTGTAGGCTCGAGTCCGACTGGGGCACTGCGTTCGCACAGGTAAGCGGTGGTTTGCTGTCGTAGTTGCGCTCGCCGATGGGCCTGGCCGGCGGCTAACGTCGGCGGAGCGCAATGTGTGTTCGTCTAATGCACACGCGTCGCTTCTGGTCATCCGGCATCGGCGAAAGGAAACACCCTGTGCCCCAGTCAGGACCGTGGAAGGGCGACCCGATCTGGCTTGCGGATGTGCTGCGCGCCGAGGGCGTCAAGCTCGTCGAGTTTCCCGGTTGGCGCGACCGCGGACACGGAGACTTCAAGGACATCCGCGGCGTCATGGCGCACCACACCGGATCGGACAACGCCACCGCCGCGTCCATCGCCTACGGCAGGCCGGACCTGCGCGGACCGCTGTCGCAGCTGCACATCGCGCGGGACGGCACGGTGACCGTGGTCGCGGTCGGCGTCGCATGGCACGCCGGCGTCGGCATGTATCCGTGGCTGCCGACCAATATGGGCAACTGGCACATGATCGGTATCGAGTGCGCCAACAGCGGAACCAGCCCGACAGCGCCGCACCGCACAAACTGGCCCGACGCGCAATATGACGCGCTGGTTCGTAGCTGTGCCGCGATCAACCGCCGCCTGGCGCAGAACTCCAGCCGCACGATCGGACACAAGGAGTACGCGGGCCGCGCACAAGGCAAATGGGATCCGGGCGCCATCAACATGGACATCTTGCGCAGCGACATTCAAGCCCGCATCGGCACCATTCCCAACCCGGCGCCGACACCGAGACCGCCGGTGCCGGTCGGTGAGTACGCCGAGGTCCTGCTCTTCCGCGGTTCCGAGGGGCCACAGGTCGCCCAGCTACAGCGCCAGCTCAAGTATGGCTACAACGCGTACGCCGGACATCTGGTGATCGACGGCGTCTACGGCCGGCAAACCGAGGCCGCGGTCAGGGCGTTTCAGCGACGCACCCGGGGCTTGAAGGTCGACGGCATCGTCGGCCCTGCCACGGCTGCCGCCTTGAACTTGAGGGTGGTGCCACCCGCAGAGCTGCTACTGGTGGCTGACAATGAAACGGACTGAAATGCTGGTGACCGCGCTGGACCTCAAACAGCGTGCAGTCCTTGCCAATCCGGCGACAGTTTTCTTGAGGTCGGCGAACGCGTACCGTATTGGCTCGGTCTGCGGCCGAGACAGTTGATCTATGACGGCGATGCTTCTAGAGGCGCGTCGACCCGCGCGTCGACCGATCGACGGGCCGGCCGACGATGGCTTCGACGTCAGTCATGTGCCCGACGACAGCGCCGAGCACCGAGTGCCGCTCGCGCAGGCATGGGCAGTGCAGCTCGAGCAGGCATTCCCGCTCGCCGGTTCACGTCCCGGAAGGGACAGCGCCATCTGAGCGGGCTGTGCTGGTCAGCCACAACCAATGGCCTGCAGTCTTTTGAAAAGAATCATTCACCAGCATCACGTCGTGGGTTTGCGGCCCCAGGCCAGGAAGAACAGATGAGGGAGAACCAGGGTGTGAGGATCGTCGAGATGTTCTCGTGCGGCACGATCCAAATCGTCAAGTTCTTGCTCGCTGGCGATGCCCAACGCCACGATCTTGGGCCGCATGCTGCGCACGAGGTCCAGACGGATAGTACGACGGGTGTGGCCGGGCGGGTAAAGCTCGGCGTGCGCTCGGACGCCGATGTCGCTGAGACCAGCCTCGCGAAACAGCTCCGGTAAACGGCGGCCGATGAATGGGTCCACGCCATCGGCTTGGAAGGCGGCGATGAAGCTCTCATGCAGTCGGTCCCAGGCGGAGTTGGCTGGGTGATACAGGTGGACGGCCACGTCCGGCTCCAGGCTGGCCACCCAGCCGCCCGGTCGGACCAGCCGCGTCATTTCCGCCAGTACCGCTCCGGGATCGGGGACGTTGACCAACACGGTCCGGGCGTGGGCAACATCGAACGAGGCGGGCGGCAGCCCGGTGTGCCGGGCGTCTGCCTGGATGACCTCGACGTTCGTCAGCCCTTGTTCGGCCACCAGCTCCCGCGCCATGGCGACGTAGACCGGGTCGACCTCGAGTCCTACAACGCGGCCCCGGGGGCCGACGCGCTCGGCGAGCAACTCGAGGATTCCACGAGGGCCGCATCCGACGTCGATCGCGCTTTGTCCGTCAGCGGCGCCGACTCTGTCCAGTAACTCGGCGGCCAGGGGTTGGAGTTCGGTGGTTTGTCTCCGCAACCGCTCAGCTTCGGCGGTGTCTCTGCCCAGCGCATACGTCACCGGCGTAGGCGAATCCGACGCACCGGGGCGTTCATCGACGCTCATGCTCGGCCTCCCGTGGACGTCCAACAGTCTTCACACCGTTACGCGGTGAGCGTAGAGCTCAACCGTCGTCATGAGGACTCCATCCGGAGTAAAACCGCCCCGATCAGCCCGGCAGGTGTGGTCATTGCGTGACGGCGTGGGTGCCGAACAGTTCCGCCCGTACGGCCCCGCTTGAGGGAAGTGGCTGAGTGCTGCAGCCGCTCGACCCGTCAGGATGCGCCGGTCGCCGGAATTGCAATGTGAATCTGGACGACCGGCGCTGGGATCGTCCAGACCTAGATTGCGAACTCCAGCAAACGGGGGCATCCCTCGCAATCTTCAAGTGGACGAGACAACAAGGAGGTGAAGCGGCTCAACCGAGTCCGAAACCTACCCAACCAATGTTCGGCTGGAGCGCGGGGGCTGGATGTCGTGCAGGGCATGGAGGACATGATCGGGGCGACTGTCCATCAAGCGATCGACTGCGGGCAGTGCTGTCTCAGTAGCGATCTCACCGCTGACAGAAGCGGTGACGAACCTGTACACCAGGGCACCGCATCTCCACCGCGGAGGTGGAGTCCGCGTTGGTCGGGCACTCGCACGTGGCCGAGGCCGCGGTGGTCGGCGCCAGCGACGAGCACACCGGGCAGGCCATCATTGCTTTCGTGATCCTTGAGGCCCACGCCCGCGACGTCGGCAAGCAACTGGTCGACGAACTCAGAGCCGACGTGGCGCGAGAGATTTCGCCGATCGCTCGCCCGAAGGAAATCCACGTGGTGCCGGAGTTGCCGAAGACACGCAGCGGCAAGATCATGCGGCGGTTGCTGCGTGACGTCGCCGAGGGTCGCGAACTCGGCGACACTTCGACGTTGCTGGATCCGGGGGTGTTCGAGGCGATCCGGTCCGCCAAGTGATTGCGCCCCGGTATCCCGGTGATGGCTATTTCGTTGATTTTTGCTGATCGCCATCCCTACAGACGGTCGGGTGCCCATAATCGACGCGGCGGCGAATCGTCTGACTGATCCGGGAGCCACTATCGCGACTCCCTCGACCAGCCGAGCCTAGCGGCCGAACATCGGATACGCGCGAAGGGAATTGTCTATGTCAGAGCAAGAACAAGCGAACGTCGAGGCCATCAAGAAGGGCTATGAAGCCTTCACTTCTGGCGACATCGAAACGGTGATGAACCTGTTCGACGACGATATCGAGTGGGTCCAACCGGGCGACAGCGCGATAAGCGGTACCTACCACGGCAAAGCGGAAGTCGTCGAGTACCTCGGCCGGCTGGCCGAGAAGTCGGTGACGGTGAAGCTGAACCGCCTCCTCGCCGACGGCGACACGGTCGTCGCGCTGACCGATGTGGCTGTCGGCGACGAAAAGGGCCAAGACGCCGACGTGTTCACGCTCCGCGATGGCAAGACGGTACGGGTACAGGTGCACACAGACACGGCGGTAATGGAGCGCGTATACGGCAAGAAGCAGCTCGCGGCAGGGTAATACGTCTGCCCAGGACTGCCTGTCCGACGGAGAGGTAACGCTCCTCGGAATGGAGTCGGCCCGCCATCGCGCCTTGGGTGGCGGGCCGATTTATTCGACTGCTTCCCCGTCGAACGGGAGCCGGTCGCGGCGACTTTACGGCGCGCAATCACACGTGCGCGCGACGAAGCATGAGGTGTCGCCGGCTCAGGTGATGGTGAGCCCGCCGTCGACGACGACTGTCTGTCCGGTCACATAGCCCGCGGCGTCGGAAGCGAGCCAGACCGCGGTGGCTGCAAGTTCATCCGGATCGCCGATCCGTCCGAGCAGCAGCCGCGGTTTCATGCTCTCGAGGTAGCCCTCCGGGTATTGGTCGGTCATCTCCGATTCGAAGAACCCCGGCGCGATGGCGTTGACCCGGATGCCCTTTCGGCTGCCCCACTGCTGTGCCAGGTCCCGGGTCAGCCCCATCAAGCCGGCCTTGCTGGCGGTGTAGGCGGCTTGCGGCAGGGTCGCGGTGGTCAGTCCAATGACGCTGGCAACGTTGACGATCGCGCTGCCCGGCCGCATCACCCGGCCGCAGGCCTGCGCGGCCCAGTACGCGCCGTTCAGGTTGATGTCGATGACCTGACGGAACTGCTCGGGCGTTTCCCGGGTCGCCGGGATCGCGGTGCCGACACCGGCATTGTTGACCAGGATGTCAACCCGGCCGAACCGCTCCACCGCGGCATCGACCATGGCCTGTGCCTGCGCGGGATCGGCGATGTCGGTTGGTACGCACATGGCAGCGCGCCCGGCGTCGCGGACCCGGGTCGCCGTGTCCTCCAGCCGGTCGGCGCGCCGGGCAGCCAGCACCACATCCGCGCCGGCCTCGGCGAAGGCATGGGCGAACGCGACGCCGAGCCCGGAGGAGGCACCGGTCACAACGGCGACCCGATCGTCGAGCCGAAACTTGTCCAGGATTCCCATCGTCATCTTCTCCCTATCGCCCCTGGGTGTCGGGACCTTCGAGTTCCCTCAGGCTGTATTCCAGATCGTCGAGCAGACGCTGGAGATGGGGAACACTGCGTCGGCAGCCGATGAGCCCGAATTCGATGCTGCCGGCGTAGCTGACGACGGTGATGTTCAGCGCCTGGCCTTCGGAGGGTATCGACACCGGATACCACCCGACCGCGCGAGCCCCGTTCCAGTACAGCGGGTTCCGCGGTCCGGGCACGTTGGAGATGACCAGGTTGTACGGGGGCCGCACCCGGCCGGCGAAGCCGGGAATCAGGTTCGCCGCCGTCGGGCCCGCGCCGGTGACGAGACCGAACAGCGAGATCTGCAGCGCACTGCGGCCGGCCATCGCGTTCTTGGCGGTCAGCATCGACGCGCGGATCTGGCGGAGTCGTTCGTGCGGATCATCGACGTCGGTGGCCAACCGGGACAGCACCATCGTCACGGCGTTGCCGCCGTCGGTATCGCGCTTCACCGGAAGCGCGACAGGCACGGCGGCCACCAGGGAGTCCGACGGAAGGGCGTCGGCGTCGAGCATGTATCGGCGCAACGCGCCGGCGCACATTGCGAGCACCACGTCGTTGAGGGTCGCCCCGTGAGCCTTGGACACGGCGCGCATCCGCTCGTGGGAAAACGATTGCGCGGCATAACGACGAGCGCCGCTCAAGGGCACGTTGAGCATGGATTTCGGCGCCTGGAAGGGCAACACCGTGTCGTCGCTGCGCAGCCCGTTGGTCAGCACCTGTGCCAATCCCGGTGCGACGCCTGCGACTTCGCCGATCGTGCGCACAATGCTCGGGACGGCGGTGACGATCCCGGTCAGGTTGGGCAGCCCGCCCCGGTCCTTCGTGTCAAGAGCATTCGACTGCGGCGCCTGCGGTTCGGCGGGTTGCCGTTCCGACCAGACCGGGGGGAGGATCGGCGCCGACGGATCCTCCGAGAACATCTCCTGCATCTGCCGGGTGGCACTGATGCCGTCCGCCAACGCGTGGTGGACCTTGAAATACATCGCGAATCGGTTGTCGGCGAGTCCCTCGATCAGATGAAACTCCCACAGTGGACGGTGCCGGTCCAGCAGGGTGCCGTGCAATCGCGACACCAGTGTGAGCAGTTCCCTGATCCGGCCCGGCCGGGGCAGGGCGGACAGACGCACGTGATATTCGAGGTCGACGTCGTCGTCGTCCTGCCACCGAGTCGCCACCAGCGGTCCCGGGTTGGCGGGTCGACGGCGGAAGGACGGCCGGACGCGGTCATAGGTCAACAAGTGCCGGTACAGGTCACCGACGAAGTCATCATCGGCACCCCGGGGCGTTTCGAACAGCAGGAGCCCGCCGACATGCATTGGGTGCTCGCGTGTCTCGCCGGCCAGGAACGTTGCGTCGATCGGAGCCATCAGTGTCACGGGTGGACTTCTTTCCTGCTCGGGTTCGGCCCAGCCGGGGGAGCGGCGACATTTCATTGCCGGCAGAACGGCTGTGCGGTGGTGACCGGCGCGGTGAGCTCGCCGTAGGTGTCGGGCCGGCGCGTGGTGAGGAACGGGAACAGCGACAGCCAGTCCTTGCGCTGCTCCAGGTCCAGATCGGCGACCAGAACGGCGGACTCATCGCGCGGCGCCTGCACCAGGATGCGGCCGTAGGGGTCGGAGATGAACGACGACCCGTAGAACGTGATCAGGCCCTCGGCGCCGTACCGGTTGGGCGCCACCATGAATGTTCCGTTCGCGATGCCGTTGGCGACGATCACCTGCTGCCACAGCGGTTGACTGTCGAAATCCGGGTGGTCGGGTTCGGAGCCGATCGCGGTGGGATAGACCAGAATCTCGGCGCCGCCCAGGCGAATACATCCGCGCCACCTCCGGGAACCATTCGTCCCAGCACGTCGGCATGCCGATCCGGGCGCCGTCCAGCGGGGCGGGCGTGTGCACCGGGTAGGGGTTGGCCGCCGGACCGCCGCGGAAGTAGGTGTCCTCGTAGTAGCCCGCGGTCACCGGAATGTGCAGCTTGCGGGTGCGTGCCAGCAGCCCTGAATCCGGCGACACCAAGATGGCCGTGTTGAGGCCGAGCCCGTCGCCGGCCTCGGCGCGCTCGTAGAGCGATGCATGCACCAGAACGCCGTGACGTGCTGCGGCTTTCGCGGCGAAGGTGAAGGTGGGCCCGGTGTGGAGATCCTCGGCGGTGCGTCCCGGGTTCTCACCGCTCGGCACGTCGGCCGGGTAGCGGCTCAGGGTCAGCTCGGACAGAAACACCACCTTGGCGCCGAGCTCAGCGGCCTGGCCGATGGCATCGGTCAGCTCGTCGCACAGCCGCTGTGCGTCGTCGTGCCAGTGGTGCTGCACGACGCCGACCCGTAGCGGTGGCCGACCGGTGTCGGTGACCCGGGTGAGCGAAGCGGGCGGATCCAGAGCGGTGATGGTCTGCATTGTCGGTTCCCAATTTAAGCTCATGTCCGTGCCCCGGCTGCTGATCGCGACGATGTTGTCCCTGGCCCTGCTCGTGGCGGGTTGCGGGTGGAGTCCGCCTTCGGCGCCGCCGCCCAAGCCCGACACCTGCAAACCAACGGACGGGCCCAGCCCGGAGACGGTGCAACAGGCGATCGCCGGTGTGCCGGTCGTCACGCCCGGCTCGTCGTGGACCGAGACCGCCAGCGGGCATACCGCCAACTGCCGGCTGTACTGGGTGCAGATCAGCCCGAGCAATGCCGAACCCAACAGTCCGCAGCAGGTGTTGTTCTTCGACCGCAACACCCCGTTGGGGCCGGCCACCCCGGAGCCGCGGCCCTACATCAACGTGCAAAATGCCGGCGATGACACCGTGGTGGTGCAGTACCAGTGGCAGCAGGACAATGACCCGCCGTGCTGCCCGACGGGTATCGGCACGGTGCGGTTCCGGATCGGCGATGACGGCAAGCTCAAGGCGATCGACCCGATTCCTAATCCCTAGTGCTCAGCCCTCGTCGGGAATGTTCTCGGGGTGCAGCATCTCGGCGTAGCGCAGTTGCTCGGGTATCCCGAACCCGTCGACCAGCATTTCGGCGTACGGGCGCAGCGTGCGACAGCGTTCGTTGATGCCGCGGGTGACGGCCTTGGCGCGCTCGGTGGACAGATAGCGGTGCGCGATGTACCAGGCCTTGTCGTCCTCGATCACCGACAGCGAGTACAGGTCGCACACCATGTTGAGCACCTTGCGCGCCTCGTCGTCCTCGCACGAGTCGATGCCGGCGACGAACGCCTCCAGCACCACACGGTCGATGTGCGCGGAGGCGGCGTGCAGCACGTGGTCCTGCACCGTGTTGAACGCGTCGAACGCCGAGGACTCCTTTGACTTGCCCTGAAGCCGCCGCGCGACCGTGGTCAGCAGGTACTCCTCGCGGTCCTCGAACATCTTCACCTGGGTGCCGCGGTTGAACAGGCTGCCCTCCTCCTCGTTGTCCTGGCGGGTGTCGAGGATCGTCTGCATGATCGTCTCGGCCGCAGTGCGTTTCATCACCCGATCACCGACGGTGTTGGCGGCGAACCGCACCCATTCGACCGGGCTCATGCCCCTGACATCATCGGCGTAGGCGGTGAGCAGTTCCTTGGCCACCAATTGGGTCAGCACGTGGTTGTCACCCTCGAACGTGGTGAACACGTCGGTGTCGGCGCGCAGTGCGATCAGCCGGTTCTCGGCCAGATAGCCCGCGCCGCCGCACGCCTCGCGTGCCTCCTGGATGGCCCGGCTGGCGTGCCAGGTGTTGGCCGCCTTCAGTCCGGCCGCGCGGGCCTCCAACTCGCGTTGATCCTCGGCGTCCGGGCTGTCCGAGGTCTGCAGCTCATGGCATTTGGCCACCAGTTCGTTCTGGGCGAACTGCAGGGCGTACGACCGCGCGATGAGCGGAAAGAGTCGGCGCTGATGCACCAGGTAGTCCATGATCAGCACTTCGGCATCGCCGTTCGGTGCCGCGAACTGCCTGCGCTCCAACGCATATCGGGTCGCAATGTCCAGGGCCACCCGCGCGGCGGCGGCCGCACTGCCGCCGACGGTAACCCGGCCGCGGATGAGCGTGCCCAGCATCGTGAAGAATCTGCGGTTCGGGTTCTCGATCGGCGAGGTGTAGGTGCCGTCCTCGGCCACATCCGCATACTTGTTCAGCAGGTTCTCCCGGGGAACCCGTACATGGTCGAACTGGATTCGGCCGTTGTCGACGCCGGGCAATCCACCCTTGTAGTGGCAGTCCGAGGTGGTGACCCCGGGCAGGTCGTTACCGTCGTCATCGCGGATCGGCACCACCAAACAGTGCACGCCGTGGTTGACCGGCTTGTCGTCCTCGGCGGTGATGAGTTGAGCGAATACCGCTGCGACCCGGGCGGTTTCGGCGGCGCCACCGATATAGTCCTTGCGCGAGGTGCGGGTGGGGGAGTCGATGACGAACTCCTGGGTCGCCACGTCGTAGGTCGCGGTGGTCTCGATCGACTGCACGTCGCTGCCATGACCCGTCTCGGTCATGGCGAAGCAACCGAGCAGGTCGAGGTCGATGATGCGCTGCACGTAGGCCTCGTGATGGCGCTCGGTGCCGAGGTTTTCGATGGCCCCGCCGAACAGGCCCCACTGCACGCCGGCCTTGACCATCAGCGACAGGTCCGACATGGCCAGCATCTCGATCTGGGTGACCGCGGCGCCGACGTCCCCGTTGCCGCCGTGCTCCTTCTTGAAGCCGTCCTCGGCCGCACCCGCGCCGGCCATGATCCGCAGCTGTTCTGCCACCTTGGTGCGCGCGATCACGGTGTTGGGCGTGTAGTGCGGGCGGAACACGGGGTCCGCCAGCTGCTCCCTCATTCTGTTCTTCACGTCGCGCCAACGGCCGTCCAGCGTGTTGCGCAGATGCTCCGCAGTGGTGGTCATACCTGACGGTAACCCGTCGCAAGCCTGCGGAAACTGTGAGTTGGCAAACGCAGGTGAACCTGAGTTAAACAGTGTCAACGGGCTGGCGTTGAATCGACGCCATGACCGAGTCGGACACCCCTCCGCCGATCGAGCCCACCGGAATGCCGCATGTCATCGACCACAGGCACTCCGACGTCTCGGGTGGGTGGCTGCGCGCCGCGACGTTCGGGGCGATGGACGGTTTGGTGAGCAACACGGCACTGATTGCGGGCGTCGCCGCCAGCGCCAGCGCACACACCGTCGTGCTCAGCGGTGTCGCCGGGTTGCTGGCCGGTGCGTTCTCCATGGGGCTGGGCGAGTACACGTCCGTCACCACGGCCAACGAGCAGATCGACTCCGAGGTTCGTGTGGAGCGCCGGGCCTTTCGCAGGCACCCGCAGGCCGAAAGGGCTGAACTGGCCGCGATGCTCGTCAATATGGGGATGACAAGTGAGACCGCGGCCAAGGCCACCGACGAGATCCACCGCGACGAGAATCGCGCGGTGAACTTCCATCTGGTCCAGGAGATCGGTGTGGATCCGTCCGAGAAACCCTCGGCCCGCACCGCCGCGGGCTCGTCATTTGTCATGTTCGCGATCGGGGCGATCATTCCGTTGATCCCGTACCTGCTGGGATTCGAATCCCTGTGGGCCGGGCTGATCTGCGGGGGTGTCGGACTGCTCATCGCCGGTGCGCTCGCCGCCCGGTTCACCGGCAAGCCATCGTGGTTGGCGGCGTTGCGCCAACTGGCATTTGGCGCGATCGCGATCTCCGCGACCTATGTCGTCGGTACCCTCGTCGGCACGGTGACCACCTGAGTTACATGCTGCACCGGCTGCTGCTGGCATGTTGCCTGACGCTGACCGCGTGCGGTGCCGCCGAGACCACGACCACCGTTTCGGTGCTGCAATACCTGGGCCAGATGCGGGTGTCGCCCGGCGCGACGCTGGACGGCACGGTCATCGGCGGCCTGTCGGGCATAAGCTACGACCCGGCCAGTCGGCTCTACTTCGTCATCAGCGACGACCGGTCCGCGAAGAATCCGGCTCGCTTCTACACGGCACGGATATCGCTGTCCGCCAACGGCATTGACGACGTCGAGTTCGTGGCGACCCATCCGTGGCTCGACAAGGACGGCAAGCCCTTCCGGCCGCTGGACACCGACGCTGCGCCACCGGTGATCCCGCCGGACCCGGAAGGAATCGCCGTCGACACCAGGCGTCAACGCCTGTACTGGTCCAGCGAGGGCGAGCGAGCGACCGAAAACGCCGAGCGCCCAGCGCTATTGGACACCTGGGTCCGCATCGCCGGGCTGGACGGTGGCTATCGCGGTGAATTCGTCCTGCCGCCGGTGCTGGACATGTCGGCCGAAGACTCCGGGCCGCGCCGCAACCATGCGGTGGAGGGCCTGGCGTTGACGCCCAGCGGCACCTATCTTTACGCCGCCATGGAGGGCCCGGGCTACAACGACGGCGAGGTGCCCACCGAAAGCAGCGGCGCACTAACCCGCGTCACCCGGTTCGATGTCGACACCGGAAAGGCCACCGCGCAGTACGCCTACCCGCTCGATCCGGTCAGCGCGGGACCCGGTGGAGACAACGGGCTTACGGACCTGGTCGCCCTGGACGACCGGAACTTCCTGGCCATCGAACGCGGCTTCGGCACCCACGCCGTTGCCCGCGTCTACCGTGTCGAGGTGGGTGAGGCCGACGATGTGCTGACGCGACGATCGCTGACCGCCGCGCCGGTCAAACCGATGACCAAGACCCTGCTCGCCGACCTGTCGGCAACGCCGGGCCTGGCACCGCTGGACAACATCGAGGGCATCACACTGGGGCCGACGCTGCCCGACGGGCGGCAGTCGGTGGTCATGGTCAGCGACGACAACTTCTCGCCGACTCAAATCACGCAGTTTCTCGTGTTCGCGATGTGACGGCCCCGCGTCGGCGCATCGAAATCGACACCAGGGTTCGTGATCTGGGCGCCAGACCACAGCCATAGTGCAGATCTCGCTGTAGGCGCGCGGTCGCGTTCGACGCCTTCCGCTTCCCGCGCGACGCACGGGATCGCGCCGCGGTGGGGTACGAGCAGGGAGCACTGTGGGCGTGCCTTCAGGTTGTAGTACCAGGCAGGGTTCTTCTCCCGACCCGTTGCCGACGCGATCAGTACCCAGCCATCGTCGAGCGGTTTTGCGAGCAGCGGGATGTCGCGCGGCTTGCCGCTCTTCGCGCCGGTGCAACGCAGCAGCACCGTGTTGTTTTGGAACTCGGTGCCGAAGCCGGAGCTCAGCGCGCTATTCGACCAGCGGATCAAGCGCTTGTCGACCGGATTGAGCACGTACAAAAACATCCAGCTGCCGATCTGGGTGCGCGCGAAGCCGTCGACGAGACCGTGATAGAAGCGCATGTGCGGGAGCTTATGCCCAGCGCTCGTGGTCGCCGTGAGTTTTGCCCGGGTAAGCCCCTAGAAGGCACCACCTAAACAGTGGTTAAGGCAACGGTCCAAACGGCTTGGGTTGGGGCCACATACGCTGCGGCCACTCCTTAATCTGTTATCTGGTGATGGGTTTCGGGGCGGTCGCATCCTCGAGAAGTCGGCGCAGGACCACGACCGCGTCGGCAAGCGTCTGCCGGTCCTCGGGTTCGAGCCGCTCCAGGTACGGATCGACGGCCGCGCCCCGGTCGACGCGCACCTGCGTCAGGGTCTTGGAGCCCTTGGGTGTGATGCGGATCAGTACGGCCCGCGCGTCCCCGGGGTCGGCGGTGCGTGACACCAGGCCGGCGTCTTCGAGCCGACGGACCTGCATGGTCATGGTCGGCTGCGAGCAGTGGTCGAGGGCGGCCAGATCGGAGATCCGCGCCTCGCCCTGATCCTCGATCGTGGACAGCAGGCGGCCCTGGGCGAACGGCAGTGGGATCCGGGCACGCTGGGTGGCCAGTCGGTTCAGCCGCGCGACCACGGCCAGCAGATCTGCTCCGAGTGCAGGTGGTGAGGTCACCGCTCCATGGTTACATAGGTTGGCTATGCAGATCAAACGCGGGTGGCCGTGTTGCCCGTCACAGCGTGCCGTCTGTGCTCTCGGGTGACGACTGGCAGAATCGTGAAATGACCTCGACCGGGCCAGCGAAACAGCCTCGAGGGGCGGGCTCGCTGCAACCGGTTGAGCTGGCACAGGCCTCGGTGATGGCGGCGCTGTGTGCGGCTACCGCGATCATCGCGGTCGTCGTTCCGTTCGCGGCTGCACTGTCGTTGCTCGGCACCGTTCCGATGGGCCTGCTGGCCTACCGCTACCGACTGCGGGTGCTGATCGCGGCGACGGTGGCCGGCGCAACGATCGCGTTCCTGATCGCCGGGATGGGCGGGTTCCAGACGGTCGTCGATTGCGCCTATATCGGTGGGCTCACCGGCATCGTCAAACGTCGCGGCCGCGGCACGCCGACCGTATTCTTCGCGGCGATCGGCGCCGGGGCGCTGTTCGGGGTGGCCTCCGTGGTGGCGCTGACGATCCTGTCGCGGCTGCGCAACCTGATCTTTGATTCGTTGACCGCCAACATCAACGGGGTCGCCGCGGTGATCGCCCGCTTCCCCGACATGGAGGGCACCGCCGAGCGCCTCAAGCACGACTTCGCGACCGCGCTGCATTACTGGCCGTTCCTGATCGGCGGAGCGTCGTTGCTGAGCATCACCATCGTCACGCTGATCGGCTGGTGGGCGCTGTCGCGGGTGCTGGAGCGGCTGGTCGTAATTCCCGACGTGCACAAGCTTGCCTCGTCCACCGACGACGGGCCGGTGGTGCCCGTGCCGGCGCGGCTAAGCGACGTGCGCTTCCGCTATCCCAAGGCCGACCATGACGCGCTCGGTCCGGTGTCGTTGACCGTGGAGCCCGGCGAACATCTAGCCGTGACCGGTGCCAATGGTTCCGGGAAGACGACGCTGATGCTGGTGCTGGCCGGGCGCGAACCGACGTCGGGCACGGTGGAGCGGCCCGGCGCGGTCGGGCTCGGACGGCTGGGCGGCACCGCCGTCATCATGCAGCACCCCGAAAGCCAGGTGCTCGGTACGCGGGTGGCCGACGACGTCGTCTGGGGGCTGCCACCCGGCAGGAGCACCGATGTGCACCGGCTACTGGACGAGGTGGGGCTGGACGGGCTGGCTGAACGGGACACCGGCGGGCTGTCCGGCGGCGAACTGCAGCGCCTCGCGGTCGCCGCCGCGCTGGCGCGCGAGCCATCGTTGCTGATCGCCGACGAGGTCACCAGCATGGTCGACCAGCAGGGCCGCGACGGCCTGATGGATGTGCTGTCCGGCCTGACCAGACACCACCGCATGTCGCTGGTGCATATCACGCATTACAACGACGAGGCCGACGCCGCCGACCGCGCGATCAACCTCACCGGCAACGGTGGCGCGGCCGACAACATGGCGATGGTGGAGACCGCGGCCGCGCCCGCCCCCACGGCCGCGATGGGCCACCACAGCGACGCGCCGGTACTGGAGCTTGTCAACGTAGGCCACGAATACGGCAGCGGAACACCCTGGGCGACAACCGCTTTGCGCGATATCAACTTTGTGGTGCACGAGGGTGACGGCGTGTTGATCCACGGCCTCAACGGGTCGGGCAAGTCGACGCTGGCCTGGATCATGGCCGGTTTGACGGTCCCGACGACCGGCAGCTGCCTGCTGGACGGCGCACCGGCCTGCGACCGGGTGGGCGGGGTGGCCATCTCCTTCCAGGCGGCCCGACTGCAGTTGATGCGCAGCCGCGTCGACCTGGAAGTCGCTTCGGCGGCCGGGTTCCCTATCGAGGACCGTGTCCGGGTGGCGGCGGCGCTGGCCACCGTGGGCCTGGATCCCGCGCTGGCGACCCGACGCATCGATCAGCTCAGCGGTGGTCAGATGCGCCGCGTGGTGCTGGCCGGTCTGCTGGCCCGCTCGCCGCGTGCGCTCATCCTCGACGAACCGCTGGCCGGACTTGACGCCGCCAGTGCGCGCGGGCTGTTGCGGCTGCTCGAAGATCTGCGGCGCCGCGCTGAGCTGACGATAGTCGTGATCTCACACGACTTCCACGGGTTGGAGGACTTGTGTCCCCGCATCCTGCATCTGGACGACGGCGTGCTCGCACCCGCGTCCACCGCGGCCGGGGGTATGTCATGACCGCCCCTACCAGGCGCCAACGCAAGCCCGTCGTGCTGCTGCGCCCCGTACCCGGCCGCAGCGTCATCCACGAGTTGTGGGCCGGCACCAAACTCATTGTGGTGGCGGGCATCGGGGTGCTGCTGACGTTCTACCCGGGCTGGGTGCCGATCGGGATGGTGGCCGCCCTCGTGCTCACGACCGCGTGGCTGGCGCGCATACCGCGGGGGGTGCTGCCGTCGATACCGCACTGGCTGTGGGTCCTGCTGATCCTCGGCGGCGTGACCGCCACGTTCGCCGGCGGCAGCCCGGTCATCGCGCTGGGATCGGTCGAGGTCGGGCTCGGCGGATTGTTCAACTTCCTGCGGATCACCGCGTTGTCGATCGTGCTGCTCGGGCTCGGTGCCATGGTGTCGTGGACCACCAATGTCGCCGAGATCGCGCCCGCCGTCGCCACATTGGGCCGCCCGCTGCGGCCGCTGCGGGTCCCGGTCGACGAGTGGGCGGTCGCGGTCGCGCTGGCGCTGCGCGCCTTCCCGATGCTGATCGACGAGTTCCAGGTGCTGTATGCGGCCCGCCGGCTGCGGCCCAAGGAGCGTCCACCCACCCGTCGGGGCCGCCATCGCCAATGGTGGGCGGATGTCATCGACCTGCTCGCCGCCGCGATCACGGTGGCGCTGCGGCGTGCCGACGAGATGGGTGACGCGATCACGGCGCGGGGCGGCGCCGGTCAGATCTCGGCGGCGCCGTCGAAACCGAAATGGCGTGACTGGGTGGCACTTTCGGTGGTCGCTGTCGTGTGCGCCGTCGCACTCGCGCTGGAACTCACCGTCCTGGGAACAAGCTAACCGTGACAGCGCGCCGACGGGTTGACGCCGACTTTCTCGGACTGCCCCGACATCAACTCGCCGACGCGGCGTTGACCGCCGCCACGGCCGCCGGCGCCGGCTACGCCGACCTGCGTATTCACCGCATCACCACCGAGATCGTGCAAATTCGTGACGGTGAACTGGAGACCGCCGTCATCAACCGCGAAATCGGCCTGGCGGTGCGGGTGATCGTCGACGGCACCTGGGGTT
This sequence comes from uncultured Actinomycetota bacterium, assembly GCA_963799495.1. GTDB lineage: Bacteria > Actinomycetota > Actinomycetes > Mycobacteriales > Mycobacteriaceae > Mycobacterium. The sequence goes on along the minus strand of CAWCXH010000004.1, from coordinate 6,279 downwards.
TCGCGTCGCACGCCGAACTGGAACCCGTCGTGGCGGCCGACACCGCCCGCCGGGCGGTCCGGGTGGCGACCGCGCTGGCACCGCTGAACGCCGACCGCATCGAGCTGGCCGCCGAACCCATCTACCCCGACGTGGGCTGGGTGTCGGACTACCGGATCGACCCGTTCGCCGTCGCGGCCGCCGACAAGATCGCGGTGCTGCAGGAGTACTCCGGCCGGCTGATGGCCGCCGACGGTGTCGACCATGTCTCGGCCACGCTGCACGCCGCAAAGGAGCAGACCTTCTACGCCGACACGTTCGGCTCGTCGATCACCCAGCAGCGGGTGCGGGTGAATCCGACGCTGGAAGCGGTGACCGTCGACGCCGCGGCCGGAACCTTCGACACCATGCGCACATTGGCGCCGCCGACCGCGCAGGGCTGGGAGTTCGTGGCGGGCGACGACGTGTGGGACTGGTCCGGTGAGCTGGCGGCGCTGCCGTCGCTGTTGGCCGAGAAGGCCAAGGCGCCGGGTGTGACGCCCGGGCCGACCGACCTGGTGATCGACCCGTCCAATCTGTGGCTGACCATCCACGAATCCATCGGGCACGCCACCGAATACGACCGCGCGATCGGCTACGAGGCCGCCTACGCCGGCACGTCGTTCGCCACGCCGGACAAGCTGGGAACCATGCGTTACGGCTCGCCGGTGATGAACGTGACCGCCGACCGGACCGTCGAAAACGGTTTGGCCAGTATTGGTTTCGACGATGACGGGGTGCGCGCGCAGAGCTGGGACCTGGTGCGCGACGGGATCTTCGTCGGCTACCAGCTGGATCGGGTGTTCGCCCCGCGGCTGGGCGTCGCGCGGTCCAACGGATGTTCGTATGCCGATTCGCCGCACCATGTGCCGATTCAGCGGATGGCCAACGTGTCGCTGCAGCCCGGTATCGACGACGTGAGCACCGACGAGCTGATCGGGCGCGTCGAGAACGGCATCTACATCGTCGGTGACAAGTCGTGGTCAATCGACATGCAGCGCTACAACTTTCAGTTCACCGGGCAGCGGTTCTTCCGGATCCGCGACGGTCTGCTGGACGGCCAGCTGCGCGACGTGGCGTATCAGGCCACCACCACCGATTTCTGGGGCTCGTTGGATGCCGTCGGCGGACCCTCGACCTGGCGGCTCGGTGGCGCGTTCAACTGTGGCAAGGCGCAGCCGGGTCAGGTGGCGGCCGTCAGCCACGGTTGCCCGTCGGCGCTGTTCCGTGGCGTCAACGTGCTCAACACCCGGACCGAGGCGGGACGGTAGCCGGTGATCGATGCTCAGCAGGTTGTGGATATCGCGCTGGCCGCGGACGCCCGGTCGCGGCGGGTCGACGAGACGACGGTGGTGGTGACCGACCGCGCCGACGCGTCGCTGCGGTGGGCGGGCAACTCGATGACCACCAACGGCGAGTCGGTGAGCCGCACCACGACGGTGATTTCGGTTGTGCGGGACGGTGATAGCGCCCACGTCGGCTCGGTGCGGTCCAGCGAGGTGAATCCCTCTGCCATCGCGGATCTGGTGGCGGCCTCACAGGAGGCCGCCCGCTCCGCGCCCGAAGCCCGGGACAGCGCGCCGCCGCTGGCCGGCACAGACGTCCCGGGTGTTTGGGACGCACCGGTGCCCTCGACGAGCGCGGAGGTGTTCGCCGGCGTCGCCGATGGGCTGGCCCGCGGCTTTCGCGGCCATGATCAGCTCTACGGGTATGCCCGTCATATCGTGGAGACGACGTTCGTCGCCACCTCGAACGGACTGCGGCGGCGCTACACCCAGCCGACGGGTTCGGTGGAGATCAACGCCAAACGCAACGGCGCCAGCACGTGGGCCGGAATCGGCACACCCGACTTCGCCGATGTGCCAATCGATTCCATGCTCGAGGAGCTGTCGACGCGGCTGGGTTGGGCGCGGCGAACCGTCGAGCTGCCCGCCGGCCGCTACGAGACGATCATGCCGCCGTCGACGGTGGCCGACATGATGATCTACCTGACGTGGAGCATGGATGGCCGCGGCGCGCAGGAGGGCCGCACCGCGCTGTCGGCACCGGGCGGTGGCGCCCGGGTGGGGGAGAAGCTCAGCGATCTGCCGTTGACGCTGTACTCGGATCCCTCGGCGGCCGGGCTGGCCTGTACGCCGTTCGTGGCGGTGCCCAGTTCGTCTGAGCGGGTGTCGATCTTCGACAACGGCATGGACATCGGGCGGGTGGACTGGATCCGCGATGGGGTCATCAACGCGCTGGCTTATTCGCGGGCGGCGGCCGCCGAGTTCGACGCACCGGTCGCGGTGCCCGCCGACAACCTACTGATGACCGGCGGCCCGGCGAGTCTGGCCGACATGATCGCGAGCACCGAGCGGGGTCTGCTGCTGACCACGCTGTGGTACATCCGCACCGTCGACCCGACCGTGCTGTTGCTGACCGGGCTCACCCGCGACGGCGTCTACCTGGTCGAGGACGGCGAGGTCACCGCGTCGGTCAACAACTTTCGGTTCAACGAGAGCCCGCTGGACATGTTGCGGCGCGCCACCGAGGCCGGCGTAAGCGAGATCACCCTGCCGCGTGAATGGGGCGACTGGGCGACGCGGGCCGCGATGCCGTCGCTGCGGATTCCGGACTTCCACATGTCCTCGGTCAGCCAGGCGCAATAATTTCACCGTGCACGACGAACTCGATGCCGTCCTGTCGCGGATGATCGCGCTGGCACCCGGCGACGGTCGCATCAACGCGCTGGTGCGGCAGGTGTGCGGCAACGCCCTGTCGTTGCCGCCGCTGCCCGCATCGGTGGCTGTCGGTGCACCGTCGTCTGATGTTGAGTCAGTGGTTGCGGAGTTCGCCGAGCAGTTCAGCGTCGACGTGTCGGCGATCGGCGACGAGCTGCGGGGCCGGTTGGCCTCGGCGCTGGGCGAGTCCGTCTTTCGCACTGTCATTTTGACGTTCGTCGCCGACTACGTTCCCCGGGTGCGCGCGGGTTTCGAGGCATTCGGTCTGCCGGTTTCGTGGGCCGCCGATCCGACCGAATGGGACGATCGCACCGATTCGGCCGAGCTGCTGTTCAACGACCTCCTGCCGGGGGTGGGTCGGTTGCGCGCGCTGGACCCGGTGATGTCGGAGATCGTCCGGCTGCGCGGCGCGAGCCAGCACAACTGCCGGCTGTGCAAGTCGCTGCGCGAGGGCAGCGCGCTGGATTCCGGCGGGTCGGAAGGTCTGTACGCCCAGATCGACCGCTACGAAACCGCGGATGCGCTGACCGATCGGCACAAGGCCGCGCTGAGGTATGCCGACGCGCTGATCTGGTCGCCCGCCCACATCGGCTCGGATGTTGCCGACGGTGTGCGCGAACACTTCTCCGACGCCGAAGCCGCCGAGCTGACACTGGATGTCATGCGCAATGCGAGCAACAAGATCGCGGTGTCGCTGGCCGCAGACACCCCGCGGGTTGCGGAGGGCACCGAGCGTTATCTCATCGATGCCGAGGGGCAAACGGTGTTCGCCTGATACTGGCGACATGCGACCAGTGGTCGCGCAGGGGCTGACGCACTGACACAGGCTTTCAAGAGCTGATGCCGGCTGGCGGCTAGAGCGATCCGGTGGTGTTGAGCCGGAGTCGTGCGTCGGCGGCTCGGCGGAACGCATGGACGAGCGTATCGAGTCCCGGGTCAGCGTGCATCGTGGTACGTCTGGCCGCGACGATGTGCCGTTCAATTTTTTGCCGCGGCCGCGCGAGCATCACTTCTGGTGGTAACGCGGCGACGGTGAGTTGCGGGACGAGCGCCACCCCTGCGCCGGCACGGACGAGTTCGAGTTGTACGTCGAAGTCCATGGTTTCGGCGACGATCGCCGGCCGAAAGCCCGCGAGACCGCAGGCACGGTCGGTCATCTCGAAGCAGGTTAGGTTTCGCTCCGGCGTGATCCACGGATGGCGAGCCAAGTCGGCCAGGTCGACCTCCTCGCCGGCGTGCGGGTCGTCGGATCGGATCGCCAGCCAGATCGGTTCGGTTGCAAGCGGTTCCGCCTCCACCCCGTTGGGCAGATCACGCGGAACGTTTGAGTAGCTGTGCACCAATGCCAAGTCGGTTTCTCCCGCGACGAGCAGCGCCAACGCCGTCTCCGGTTCCGGGGTGGTGAGGGTGAGCTCGACGCCGGCCTGGTCGGCCCGGATGGCGCTCCATGCGTCGGAGACCAGTGTCCGGGCGGCGGAAGGAAAGGCCGCCACTCGGTATTTCCCGACCCTTCCGCCGCGGATCGCGTCGACTTCCATCTCCGCCAGCGCGAGTCGGTCGAGGATGTCACCCCCGTGGGCGGCAAGGACACGCCCGGCGGGCGTGAGCGCGAGTCTCCGGCCGCGCCGTTCGGTGAGCGCCACACCGAGTTCACGCTCAAGCGCGCTGAGCTGCATCGAGATTCCCGGCGCAGTGAGGTGCAACTCCTCGGCGACGGCTGCGATCGTCCCGAGGCGCTCCAGCGCGGAGAGCATCCGCAGCTTCCGCATGTCAAGCATAAATGAATATTAGCACTATGCTAAGAACAATTCACTTGTGCTGATGGTTTGCGTGCCCGATCCTTGTCCAGGTGAGGATCAACACGGCAGTGTTCGCAGGGTTCGGCGTAGTCGCACTCTGGGCAAGTGCGTTTCCCGCCATCCGCGTCGCGGCACCGGATCTGGGCGTGATCGGGTTGTCGTTCATTCGCTTGGCCGTCGCCGCTATCGCATTACTCGTGATCGCCACTGCTTGTCGGGTGCGCGTTCCGAAGACGCGTGATCTCGGCTGGATCTTCGCGTGTGGGTTCTTTGGGATGACCGCGTATCAGTTGCTGCTCAACGAGAGCGAGCTGTACGTGCCGGCCGGCACGGCGAGCATCATCGTCGCTGCCGCGCCGCTGGTGTCGGTCGCTGTCGCACGCCTCCTTTTCGACGAGCGGATCACACCGGTCACGATGGTTGGCAGCGCCGTCGCTCTGGGCGGGGTCGCCATCGTGTGCCTGGCCCGAGCCGGGCTGTCACTGTCCGCATCGGTGTGGATCGTCATCGCGGCAATGGTGGTGCAGGGCATCTACCACCCGCTTCAGCGGCCGTTGCTGACGACCTACAACGGTCTCGAGGTCGCCACATACTCGATGATCGCCGGAACGATCATGACGCTCCCGTTCGTGCCTTACGGGTGGTCAGAGCTCGTCGATTCATCTACAGCGGGGTGGATCGCCGCCATCTACCTCGGCCTGCTGCCGTCCGCACTCGGCTTCGTACTGTGGGGCTACGTCACGGCGCACCTGCCCATCGCCGCGTCGACGTCGCTGCTCTACCTCGTGCCACCGATCGCCGTGCTCATCGCCTGGCTGTGGCTTGGCGAAGTCCCGGTCGCTGCCGAACTTGCCGGAGGTCTCGTCGTCATCGCGGGAGTCGTAATCATCTCCCAAGGCGGCAAGATCGCCGCCCAGATCATCCGCACCTTCGCGGCTCCGCACCGCCTGCAACTTGTGAAGGAGTAGGGGTCCTAGGCACACCACGGCATCGCTGGCGATCCGTGCGGGCGCTAATGTCAAGGTCGTGCAGAGGCTTCTCGGACCCGCCACAGCGGTCATGACCTGGGACCGCACTGCGGTATCGCTGCGGTACTCGGAGGCCGGTTCGGCGGGCTTGGAGGCGATAGCTGCAGCTAGTTAGCACTAGGGGCGGTAGCTCAGTTGGTTAGAGCCGCGGACTCATAATCCGTTGGTCGCGGGTTCGAGTCCCGCCCGCCCCACTCAGAAAGCCCAGGTAGACAGGCTATTCTGGCCGCGGCCCGTCAGGCGGTCCCGGTCTCGGTGTCACGAGTTGTCACAACTCGTCCGAAACTGCTCGCCGCCGCCTGCAATGCGTCGTCCTGGCTGTGCGCGTAGGTCGCCATCGTGAACGCCGCGCTCGCGTGCCCTAGCCACGCCGCGATCACCGCGATCGGCACCCCACGCAGGTGCATCAGTGTGGCGCACGAATGCCTAGCGTCGTGCAGCCGCACGGCCGGGATGCCCAGATCCTTGAGCAGCTTCTCCCACCGCGACGTGATCGCGTCAGGATGCAAAGGCTCGCCAAGCTGGTTGCTGGCCACATACTCGCCGCCGCGATACTGCGAACCCGCGACAAGGCGATCCTCGATGTGACGCTTGCGCGCGGCCTTCAGCACGTCGACGACCTCGGGGGGCATCGGAAGGGTCCGCTTCGACTTCTTCGACTTCGGCGTCCCGGTTAGCACTTGGCGCTCGACGACTACACGGTTCTCCCCGATC
>CAWCXH010000003.1:0-18963 GCA_963799495.1 uncultured Actinomycetota bacterium | reverse complement strand
GACCAGCAGGTCCCCATGGAGACGGCGTTCGCCGGGCCGAGGAAGATCGCCGACCGGATGGGCGGGGTCGATGCCCGCGAGATCGCCGATTACGACCCCGACAGATTCGCCGCGCTGTGTTCGGAACGCCCTGCCATCCACCGGTTTCCGGGATCGATGGCCAAGCGGATCCAGACGCTGGCGCAGATCATCGTGGACCGCTACGACGGTGACGCCGCCGCGCTGTGGACGGCCGGCGATCCCGACGGGCCGGAGCTGCTGAAGCGGCTTAAGTCGTTGCCCGGGTTCGGCGATCAAAAGGCGCGGATCTTCCTGGCGCTGCTCGGCAAGCAGTACGGGGTGACGCCGAAGGGATGGCGCGAGGCCGCCGGCGAATACGGCGCGGCCGGCACTCACATGTCGGTGGCCGACATCGTTGACGCGGGGTCGTTGGAGAAGGTGCGCTCCCACAAGAAGCAGATGAAGGCGGCGGCGAAGGCGAAGAGCTAGGAGTGCTGAAAGCCCTGTTCGATTGGGTAAACCTCCGGGCACCACTCGTCAGCCCCAGCAGCCACAACCGCCACGCCAGCACCGCCAAGTACGTCACCGATGTGAGTCAAAAAGCGGTGGCGCATGTGTACCACTTCCGGACAGATCCAGGCGCCGTCGGGAGTCCATGCGCTGGCCGGGGTGATTCAGCAGGCTCCTGCCGACCAAGGATCGCGAGACGCCGTCGCACTCACCTATGCAATGGTGAAGGCATGAAGACACACCTGAACTGCCCGTGCGGAGAGGCCATCATCGGCGAGGACGAGGACGACCTGGTCGACAAGGCGCAGGCTCACCTGTCCGAAAAGCATCCCGGCCGCGAGTACGACCGGGACGCGATCCTGTTCATGGCCTACTGACCTCTGCGCGAGCGACCACTTTTGTACGGCCCGCGGCGGCGGCGGCGTAGTAAGAGAGCTATGCCGATGCGTGTCGATGAAGCTGATAAGGACGTCCTCCTGATGTCGTTTACGGGTTTGGTGTCCCAAAACAGTCAGGAGGACGTCGTGGTTCAGGGTAGTGGTCTGTCGCGTGGTGACAAACGGCGCAATGAGCGGTTGGCCCGGTTGCGTGGTCTGGTGCCCACCGACAATGCGATCGTGGGGATTGACCTGGCCGATGAGAAGCAGGCGCTGGTCGTCACGGACCATGATTCGCGGGTGCTGGCCCGTCGGCGGGTGCGGGCCAAGGCGTGGGAGTTGGGCTCGGTGTTGGCGTGGGCCCGTCAGCTGGCCCGCCAGCATGGTTTCACCGATGTGACGGTGGGTTGTGAGCCGACGGGGCATCGCTGGCGGGTGCTCGATCAGCTTGCCGCCCAGCAGAATATTGCGCTGGTATGTGTGCAGCCGCTGTTGGTGGGCCGGGCCCGGGAGTCTGAGGATTACACCCGCGACAAGAGCGACGATAAGGATGCGGTGTTGATCGCCCGGCTGGTGGCCCAGCTGCGCTGCTATGCGCCCGAACGCGCCGATGAGACCTGGGCGCGGCTGCGGCACCTGGGTGCACGTCGGGATCGACTGATCGGCGAGGCGACCGCCTGTGTGCAACAGCTGCGGGATCTGCTCGAGTGCGCCTGGCCGGCGGTGTTGGCGACCGCGGCGCAGCCGTTTGAGGCCAAGAACTGGTGCGCGGCGGTGGCGGTCGTGCTGGATCGAGCCAACGGCCACCCGGAACGGCTGACCCGGTTGGGGCAGAAACGGTTTGAGGCCGCGGTACGCCGGGAGCTGCCCCGCTGGGGTGGCCAGCGGGGCTGGCAGGCCATCATCGCCGCGATGTTTGCCGCGTTGTCGGACCCCGCCGGAGTGATCGCCCAACGTCCCGGCGCCCTGGAGCGCGCCGGGTGGGTGCTGGCCGATTGGCGGCACACCAAGGCCCGGCTGGCCGAGGTGGAAACCCGCATGGTCGAGATCCTCGACCAGCTGGACCTCACCGAGCTGGTCACCAGCATCCCCGGGGTCTCGGCGGTGGGGGCGGCGGCCATACTGGCCGAAACCGGCGACCCCACCCGGTTCGATAGCCCGCGGGCGCTGGTCAAACACGCCGGGCTATGCCCACGGGAGAACAGCAGCGGCACCGCCACCGGCCGGTCGCGGATCTCCGGGCGGGGCCGGCCTCGGCTGCGACTAGCCGCCTGGCGCGCGGTATGGGGGGCACTCTCGCACAACCCGGTCATGGCGGCTCGCTACCGACATCTGACCACTCGCCAAGCCAACCCACTCAAGGATGGGCAGGCCAGAGCCGCCATCGCCGCCGCGCTGCTGCGCTGGCTGCACGTCATCGTCACCCGCCGCGTGACCTGGGACGCCGCGCTGGCCGGCACCGGCGAACTAGCCGCAGCGGCCTAACCTAACCCTGGACCTCACCCCGAAATGAAACAGGTTGGGGCCAAGCTCCACTCGGCGTAGAGGACCACCTCGACCGACACCCTGAGCAGGCCCCGCCCATTCCTCACCAAACTCGATTGCACGCTGTCGGGCACCATCAACCCGGTTGACGAACTACGTAGAGACGAGGAACGGGCAGGGTCACCCAACCCCTTGACAAAAACCCCTTACGTTGGTGTCGGCGTGCAGACATGGCCGCTCGCGGCAAAGGGTGTGGGGGCCGCTACGGCACCACTGTCGAGCCGATGGTGGGCATGAACTGGCACTGCCTCTCGGTGGTGGTCACCTGACCGAAGATCGTCGACATGATGCTGCCTGAGCCGGTGTCGGCGATGGCCGTCAGCGTGGTCGGGCCCTCCGGGTTGATGTCCGAATGCGGCTTGAGCGTGGCGCTGCCCGACTTGCCGGTGGTCAGGTTCACCCAGGTGACGTTGAGCGGCAACTTCTGCTCCGCCGCCGGACCCGGGGTGCCGACCGCGGTGAACACATAGGCGGTCTGGCCGGGGCCGGGGCCGGGGGTTGGGATCTTTGCGGGCCCGGCCACCGAGATCGCGGTCGCGAGGACGTTGCCGCCGTCCTTGAGGCACCCGCTACTGATCGACGGGTACATGAAGTCCTGGGTCGGCGGGCTGTCGGGCCCGAACGCCGAATTGGCGGCGGGCGTTACTTCCGGTGCGGGTGCCGGCGCAGGCGCGGGTGCCGGTGCGACTTCCGGCGCTGGCGCGGGTGCCGGTGCTGCCTCCGGCGCCGGTGCGGGTGCGGCTTCGGGGGCCGGCGCGGGCGCGCCTTCCGGTGCAGCTTCCCATGCCGGCCCGGCCGCATGGGCCGGGTCCACGCCCGCGGGCAGGTGGGCCTCGGCGGCCGGCACCGCGCCCGGTGCGGGAACGTGCGCGACGGTCGCGGCGGGCTCGGCCACGAACGAGTTGACCGCGGACGCAACGTTTTTCGAGTCTTGCGGTGCCATCGAATTGCCGGCGAACGCCGCCGCGGCGGCCATCAGCATGGACGCGGCGTTGGTCGGGTCGGCGGCGGCCAGCTGGATGGCCGGACTGAGGCTTTGCACCGCCGGCATGCCGGGCGCCTGTAAACCGTCGATCGGCAGTGCCGGGTCGGCGTTGGCTATCCCGCCCAGCAGCAATGCGGCCGTTGAGCCGACCGCGACTGCCGCAGTGGCGAACAGCTTCCTGTTCGGTGACATGGGTCTCCTAAGACTCGGGGGTGCTGACGTCAGACTCGGTGATGGCTGACGTCGGCTCAGGGCAGCCCGGCAACCGGCAGCAGCACGGGCGAGAGGCCGGTTGCGGCGGGGGCCGCGGCGGCGGCCGGACCGGGCGCCACGGCGGCGGGGGCACCGGCGGCCGCCGGAGTCGGCTTGGCTCCGAGACCGGGCAACTGAATGCCCGCGGGCAGCAGCGAAGCCAAATCGGCGGGGAAGGACACCTGTTGAGGCAGCGGCACCGGCAGGAACGGCACCTGGGGCACGTTCACCTCTCCCGTCGGCACCAGAGTGCCCGGCGCGGCCGGAGCGGCGGCGGGCGCAACTGCCGGTGCGGTGGCGACCGGCGCGGTGGCTGGCGCAAGACCCGGCAGGGTGGCGACCGGCGCGGTGGCTGGTGCGGTGGCGACGGGCGCAGTTGCCGGCTGGGGCAGCGTGACCGCGGCACTGGCGGTCGGAGGCGGCGCCACCGGCGCAGCGGGCGCAGCCGGAGCTCCGGCCAGCACCGAGGCGAGGCTCTGCAGCAGTTGGGGCGCGAGTGCCGGCGCCGACGCGAGTTGGTCAATGAAGGGCAGGCCGGGCACGCCCGGGATGGTCGGTGGCGCCGCCGGTTCGGCGGCCGCGGTCGCGCTGAGCGTCAGCGCGGCCGTGATCGCACCAGCGGCTGCAATCATCGTGGTGGCAAGTAATTTCGTGGTGCGATGCATCGTTCTCCCAATCCATTGAGGGCACGTCTCAGCCCGAACGTAGCCTGTTACTAGAGTTACTCAAGTGACACGTGTGGCGGTTATGCAACCGTTACGGAGGCGAAGGCCTTTAGTGACTCGGTCGCTAAAGTCGGAGGCATAGGCACCACACCAGTCACAGAAACCACCGCTTCGAGCCCGCCAGCCCGATTGGCGATCGTGGCGCCGGTGCTGTTGGCGGCCAGCATCGCGGCTCGGCTGGCCTGGACCTACCTGGTGCCCAACGGCGCCAACTTCGTCGACCTGCACGTATACGTCGGGGGAGCCGGCACGCTCGACCAGCCGGGGACGTTGTACGACTACGTCTATGGGGACCAAACGCCGGATTTCCCACTGCCGTTCACCTATCCACCGTTCGCCGCCGTCGTGTTCTATCCGCTGCACCTGTTGCCGTTCGGCCTGGTCGCGTTCGCCTGGCAGCTGGGGATCATCGCCGCGCTCTACGGTGTGGTGCGGATCAGTCAGCGGCTATTGCCCGGTAACGGGACCGGCGATCGGCGGATCGCCATGCTGTGGACGGCGGTCGGCATCTGGATCGAACCGCTGCGCAGCACATTCGACTACGGGCAGATCAACGTGCTGCTCGTGCTGGCCGTGTTGTGCGCGGTATACAGCACGCGATGGTGGCTCTCCGGGCTGTTGGTCGGCCTGGCCGCGGGTGTCAAGCTGACGCCGGCGATCTCCGGGCTGTACTTCGTCGGTGTCCGGCGGTGGGCGACCGCGGTGTTCTCGGCGGTGGTCTTCTTCGGCACGGTGGCAATCTCGGCACTGGTGGTCGGCGATCAGACCCGCTACTACTTCACCGAGTTGCTCGGCGACGCGCGGCGGGTGGGGCCGATCGGCACCTCTTTCAATCAGTCCTGGCGCGGCGGCATCTCGCGGATTCTCGGTCACGACGCCGGATACGGACCGCTTGTGCTGGCCGCGATTGCCGTCACCGCGGTGCTGGCGATCCTGGCGTGGCGTGCCGTGGGCAGCGACGATCGGCTGGGCCTCATCGTGGTCGTGCAGCTGTTCGGTCTGCTGATATCACCGATCTCGTGGACCCATCACTGGGTCTGGTTGATACCACTGATGATCTGGCTGCTGCACGGCCCACTGCGGCAGCGACTGGGGGCGCGGATTCTCGGCTGGGGCTGGCTGGCCCTGACGCTCGTCGGTGTGCCGTGGCTGCTGAGCTTCGCGCAGCCCACCATTTGGCAGATCAGTCGGCCGTGGTACCTGGCCTGGGCCGGCCTGGTCTACATCGTGGCGACGCTGGCGACGCTCGGGTGGATCGCCGCTACGGGCCGACGATCTGGTCGATCTCTCGAGCCATCATCAGGTCGTTCTCCGTGATGCCGCCGGCGGAGTGCGTCAGCAACGCGAAAGTCACTGTCCGCCAACGGATATCGATATCCGGGTGATGGTCCTTTTCCTCGGCGCGTTCGGCCACGCGGCGTACGGCGTCGATCCCGTCGAGAAACGAGGGGAACTTGATCGACCGACGCAGGGCGCCGTCGGCGCGCTCCCAGCCGTTGAGGTCGGGCAGTGCGGCGTCTACTTGTTCGTCCGATAACACAGCCATATCTCGACGGTATACCGTCGCTGCCAATGCCAAATCAGATCGTCGTCGCCGGTGCGCTCATTTCGGATCGCGCGCTGCTGGTGGCGCAGCGCGCCCGCCCGCCCGAATTGGCCGGGCTGTGGGAGCTGCCCGGCGGCAAGGTGTCGCCGGGGGAGAGTGATGACGCCGCGCTGGCCCGCGAACTGCGCGAGGAACTGGGCGTCGAGGTCGCCGTCGGTGCCCGCCTGGGTGGGGATGTGCCGCTCGGCGAGGCGACGACCCTGCGCGCGTACCGGGTCACGCAGACGGGTGGCGCACTGCATCCCAACGACCACCGCGCGCTGCGGTGGGTGACGGCCGACGAACTGGTCGCCCTGCCGTGGGTGCCCGCCGACCGGGCGTGGTTGACCGATCTGACGCGCGCACTCGAAGCCCCGTAATGGGGCTGTTGGACTGCCCGTGAACATTTAGGGGTGTTGCGCCGACATCATTGTCGGAAGCGTCAACACGGCGGCGAGTCGAGTGGTTTCCTGGGACCGTGGACACGGCTATGACGCCGGACACCGGCGCACGACGTGGCATGAACCTGGCCCTGGCTACCTGGGTCTCGGCGATCAACTTCTGGGCCTGGAACATGATCGGCCCGCTGTCAACCACCTACGCCGGTGACCTGTCGTTGAGCAGTACGGAAGCGTCGCTGCTGGTCGCCACCCCGATCCTGGTCGGCTCGATCGGCCGGATCGTCGTCGGGTCGCTCACCGACCGGTTCGGCGGCCGCACCATGTTCATCGCGGTCTCGCTGGCGTCGATAGTGCCGGTGCTGGCCGTGGGCGTGGCCGGAGCGGCCGGCTCCTATCCGATGCTGTTGGTGTGTGGGTTCTTCCTCGGTATAGCGGGGACGATCTTCGCCGTCGGCATCCCGTTCGCGAACAACTGGTACGAGGCCGCCCGGCGCGGCTTCGCGACCGGCGTTTTCGGCATGGGCATGGTCGGCACCGCGCTGTCGGCCTTCTTCACGCCGCGCTTCGTAAAGTGGTTCGGGCTGTTCCCCACCCATGTCATCATCGCGGTCGCGCTGGCCGTGACGGCCGTGCTGTGCATCGTGGTGATGCGTAACTCGCCCGACTTCCGCCCGAACACCGGCCCGGTGCTGCCGAAACTGAAGGCGGCCGCCAAACTTCCGGTGACGTGGGAGATGTCATTCCTGTATGCGGTCGTGTTCGGCGGGTTCGTGGCGTTCGCCAACTACCTGCCGACCTACATCAAGACGATCTACGGCTTCTCGGCCGTCGACGCAGGCGCCCGCACCGCGGCGTTTGCGCTGGCCGCGGTGCTCGCCCGCCCGGTCGGTGGGACGCTATCCGATCGCATTCCGCCCAAGTACGTGGTGCTCGCCTCGTTCGCCGGCACCGCCGTGATGGCATTCATCGCTGTCTTCAGGCCGCCGGCGGACGTGTGGTCGGGCGCGACGTTCATCATGCTGGCGCTCTTCCTCGGCATCGGCACCGGCGGCGTGTTCGCGTGGGTGGCCCGCCGCGCACCGGCGACGTCGGTTGGCTCGGTCACCGGAATCGTCGCCGCCGCTGGCGGTTTGGGCGGTTACTTCCCGCCGCTGGTGATGGGTGCCACGTACAACGAGGGCGACAACAACTACACTATCGGCCTGCTGCTGCTGGTTGCGACCGCGATCGTGGCCTTCGGTTACACCGCGCTGCGGCTGCATGCCCACGAGCCTGCTGCCCGCAAGGAGGCGCCGACGTGACCACCACACCCCGCACCGGCGGCCGCATCGAGGAACTGCTCGAGCGCAGCGGGCGCTTCTTCACGCCGGGCGAGTTCTCCGACGACCTGCGCACCGTCACCCGGCGGGGCGGCCGCGAAGGCGATGTCTTCTACCGGGACCGGTGGAGCCATGACAAGGTCGTCCGCTCAACCCACGGGGTGAACTGCACCGGGTCATGCTCCTGGAAGATCTATGTCAAGGACGGCATCATCACCTGGGAGACCCAGGAAACCGACTATCCCTCGGTGGGCCCGGACCGTCCCGAGTACGAGCCCCGCGGCTGCCCGCGCGGCGCGGCGTTTTCCTGGTACACCTACTCGCCCACCCGGGTGCGGTACCCGTACGCCCGGGGCGTTCTCGTCGAGATGTACCGGGAGGCCAAGGCGCGCCTCAGTGACCCGGTGCTGGCGTGGGCCGAGATCCAATCCGATCCGGATCGCCGCCGCCGCTACCACCAGGCGCGGGGCAAGGGCGGGCTGGTCCGGGTGACGTGGGCCGAGGCCGCCGAGATGATCGCCGCCGCCCATGTGCACACCATCAAGACCTACGGACCCGACCGGGTCGCCGGCTTCTCACCGATCCCGGCGATGTCGATGGTCAGCCACGCGGCGGGATCGCGGTTCGTCGAGCTGCTCGGTGGCGTGATGACATCCTTCTACGACTGGTATGCCGACCTGCCGGTGGCCTCGCCGCAGGTTTTCGGTGACCAGACCGACGTGCCCGAATCCGGGGACTGGTGGGACGCAGCATATTTGATGATGTGGGGTTCCAACGTCCCGGTTACCCGCACCCCCGATGCGCACTGGATGGCCGAGGTCCGCTACCGCGGCACCAAGGTGGTCAGCGTCAGCCCCGACTACGCCGACAACACCAAGTTCGCTGACGAGTGGATGCCGTGTGCGGCGGGCACCGATGGCGCGCTGGCGATGGCGATGGGTCACGTGATCCTCTCGGAGTGCTTCGTGCGCAACCGCGTTCCCTTCTTCGTCGACTACGTGCGCTCCTACACGGATCTGCCGTTTCTGGTGAAACTCGAGCAGCGCGACGGCGCGCTGGTGCCCGGAAAGAACCTCACCGCAGCCGATCTCGGACACGACGTCGAGAATGCGGCGTTCAAGCCGGTGCTGCTGGACGGGGCCACCGACACCGTTGCCGTGCCGCAGGGGTCGCTCGGCTTCCGCTACGGCGAGGACGGCGTCGGCAAGTGGAATCTGGATCTCGCCGGCCTGGTACCGGCGCTGACGGTCTTGCGGCCCGGCGGCGAAGAGGAGACCGCGCTGGTTCAGTTGCCGCGCTTCGACACCGTCGACGGGCACGGCGAGACCCTGGCGCGGGGCGTGCCGGTCCGCCGGGTGGGCGAGCACCTGGTCTGCACGGTGTTCGACCTGATGCTCGCGCAGTACGGTGTGGCCCGACCGGACTTGCCGGGAGACTGGCCCGCCGGTTACGACGACCCCAGCCAGCCCTACACGCCGGCATGGCAGGAGCCGATCACCGGGGTTTCCGCAGCGCAAACCATCCGTATCGCAAGGGAATTCGCGCGTAACGCCGAGGAGTCCGGCGGGCGGTCGATGATCATCATGGGCGCCGGCATCTGCCAGTGGTTCCACGGCGACGCCACCTACCGCGCGGTGCTGTCCCTGCTGCTGCTGACCGGGTCGATGGGCCGCAACGGCGGCGGCTGGGCGCACTACGTCGGTCAGGAGAAGTGTCGTCCGGTCACCGGTTGGGCCACGATGGCGATGGCTACCGACTGGTCGCGTCCGCCGCGTCAGATGGCCGGCACCTCCTACTGGTACGCCCACACCGACCAGTGGCGCTACGACGGCTACCGGGCCGACGCGCTGGCCAGCCCGCTGGGTCGCCGCCGGTTCGCCGGCAAGCACACGATGGACGTGCTGGCCTCCGCGGCCGCGATGGGCTGGACGCCCTTCTATCCACAGTTCGACCGGTCCAGCCTCGATATCGCCGACGAGGCCCTCGCCGCCGGGCGCGAGATCCCTTCCTATGTAACCGAACAGCTCGCCTCGGGTGCCCTGAAACTTGCGGTGACCGATCCCGATAATCCGGCGAACTGGCCACGTGTGCTGAACGTCTGGCGGGCCAACCTGCTCGGTTCGTCGAGCAAGGGCAACGAGTACTTCCTGCGGCACCTGCTGGGCACCACGTCGAATCTGCAGGCGCAGCCCGCCCCGGATGCACTGCGGCCCAACGACATCGCCTGGACCGACGATATCCCGGAGGGCAAGCTCGACCTGCTCATGTCGATTGACTTCCGGATGACGTCGACAACCCTGCTGTCGGATGTCGTGCTGCCCGCGGCCACCTGGTACGAGAAGGCCGACCTGTCCAGCACCGACATGCATCCCTACGTGCACGCGTTCAGCCCGGCCATCGACCCGCCGTGGGAAACCCGCTCCGACTACGAGGCGTTCGGCGCCATCGCCCGCACGTTCAGCACCCTGGCGGCCAAGCACCTGGGCACCCGCACCGACGTCGTGCTCGGCACGCTGCAGCACGACACCCCCGGTGCGATGGCGTATCCGGGTGGAGCCGAACATGATTGGCGTGTCACCGGTGAGTCTCCGGTACCGGGGAAGACGATGGGCCCGCTGGCGGTGGTGGAGCGCGCCTACACGGTGATCGCCGACAAATGGGCCACGCTGGGCCCGCTCGTCGACACCCTGGGCGTCACCACCAAGGGCATTACCACCCATCCCACCGAGGAAGTCGGCCAACTGGCCGCCAAGTTCGGGGTGATGGACTCTGGCCCGGCGCAGGGCCGCCCAGCCATCACGACGGCCGAGCGGATGGCCGACGTGATTCTCGCGCTGTCGGGCACCTCGAATGGCCGGCTGGCCGTGGAGGGCTTTCGGGAATTGGAAAAGCGCACCGGGCGTCGACTGGTACACCTGGCCGAGGGCAGCGAGGAGCGTCGCATCTCCTACGCCGACGCGCAGGCCCGTCCGGTTCCGGTGATCACCAGCGCGGAGTGGTCGGGCAGCGAGACCGGCGGTCGCCGCTACGCGCCGTTCACCGTGAACATCGAGGAGCTCAAGCCGTTTCACACGCTCACCGGCCGCATGCACTTCTACGTCGACCACGACTGGCTGGAGGAACTCGGCGAGCAGCTGCCCACCTACCGGCCGCCGCTGGACATGTCCCGGCTGTTCGGTGAGCCTGTGCTCGGTACCGACGGGATCGGGCTGACGGTCCGCTACCTGACCCCGCATTCGAAGTGGTCGATCCACTCCGAATACCAGGACAACCTGTTCATGCTCTCGCTGTCGCGGGGGGGTCCGACCATGTGGATGAGTCCGGCCGACGCGGCCAAAATCGAGGTCCGCGACAATGATTGGGTCGAGGCGGTGAATCGCAACGGTGTGTTGGTGTGCCGCGCGATCGTCTCGCACCGAATGCCCGAGGGTGTGGTGTTCGTCTACCACGCGCAGGAACGCACCATCGACGTGCCGCTCACCGAGACCACCGGAACCCGTGGCGGCATCCACAATTCGCTGACCCGGCTGCTGATCAAGCCCAGCCACCTGGCCGGCGGCTACGCGCAGAACGCCTATGCGTTCAATTATCTCGGTCCGACCGGTAACCAGCGCGACGAGGTGACGGTCGTGCGCCGTCGCAGCCAAGAGGTGAAATACCAATGAAAGTCATGGCCCAAATGGCGATGGTGATGAACCTCGACAAGTGCATCGGGTGCCACACCTGCTCGGTGACCTGCAAGCAGGCCTGGACCAACCGCGCCGGCACCGAGTACGTGTGGTTCAACAACGTCGAAACCCGGCCCGGGCAAGGCTATCCGCGTACCTACGAGGACCAGGAGCGGTGGCACGGGGGGTGGATCCGCGACCGCAAAGGCCGGCTGCGGCTGCGCGACGGCGGTCGGCTGCGCAAGCTGACGCGGATCTTCGCCAACCCCAAGCTGCCGAGCATCTACGACTACTACGAGCCGTGGACCTACGACTACGAGAACCTCACCACCGCGCCGCTGGGCGAGCACATGCCGGTGGCGCCGCCGCGCAGCCTGATCAGCGGGAAGCCGATGAAGGTGTCGTGGTCGGCGAACTGGGATGACGATCTCGGCGGCTCGCCGGAGATCCTGCCGGGCGACCCGATCCTGAAGAAGGTGAGCGAGAGGGTCCGGCTGCAGCTCGAAGAGACCTTCATGTTCTACCTGCCGCGGATCTGCGAGCACTGCCTGAACCCGTCGTGCGTGGCATCATGCCCGTCGGGTGCGATGTACAAGCGCTCCGAGGACGGCATCGTGCTCGTCGACCAGGACCGCTGCCGTGGCTGGCGAATGTGCGTGTCCGGATGCCCTTACAAGAAGGTGTATTTCAACCACAAGACCGGCAAGGCCGAGAAGTGCACGCTGTGCTATCCGCGGATCGAGGTTGGCCTGCCCACGGTGTGCTCGGAAACCTGTGTCGGGCGGCTGCGCTATCTGGGCCTGGTCCTCTACGACGTGGACCGGGTGCTCGCCGCGGCCTCGGTCGAGAACGACACCGACCTGTACGAGGCGCAGCGCCAGATCCTGCTCGACCCGACCGACCCGGAGGTCATCGCGGGCGCGCGCGCCGAGGGCATCTCCGACGAGTGGATCGAGGCGGCACAGCGTTCGCCGGTGTGGGCGCTGATCAACACCTACCGGGTCGCGCTGCCGCTGCACCCGGAGTTCCGGACCATGCCGATGGTGTGGTACATCCCGCCGCTGTCGCCGGTGGTCGACGCGGTCAGCCGCGACGGGCACGACGGCGAGGAACTCGGCAACCTGTTCGGAGCCCTTGAGGCACTGCGCATTCCGATTCAGTACCTGGCCGAACTGTTCACCGCCGGCGACACCTCGGTAGTGGAGGACGTGCTGCGCCGGCTGGCCGCGATGCGGTCGTATATGCGCGATGTCAACCTGGGCCGCGAGACCCAGCCACATATCCCGCAGGCGGTCGGGATGAGCGAGGAGCAGATCTACCAGATGTTCCGGCTGCTCGCGCTCGCGAAATACGAAGAGCGCTATGTGATCCCGACGGCGTACGCCGCCGACGCGCAGGCGTTGGAGGAGACCAGTTGCTCGTTGTCGTTCGACGGCGGACCGGGCATGTACGAGTCGGGTCCCTTCGGCGAGGCCAGCGGGGGGCCGGTGCCGGTGGCGGTGGAGACCTTCCACGCGCTGAAGCAACGCCAGACCACAGAGGGCATGGCGGCCAACGCCGATCATCCGTCGCGGGTGAACCTGCTCAATTGGGACGGCAGGGGCGTGCCCACGGGAATGTTCCCGGGCCAATGAGACTGCTGACCCGCACGCGGGAACCCCCGCTAGCCGACCGGTTGATCTGGCAGTGCGCCTCGCTGCTGCTGGCCTACCCCGACGAGCAGTGCGACGACCGGCTCGACACGGTGGAGCGGCTGCTTGCTCACATCCGCGGTCCCGCGGCCGGGATGCTGCGGCGGACAGTCAACGCGTTGCGGGGCGGTGATCCGCTGCGGGCGGCGGCCGAGTACGTCGAGACGTTCGACCTGCGGCGTCGCTCCACGATGTATCTGACGTACTGGACCGCCGGCGACACCCGCAACCGGGGCAGGCAGATGCTGGCGTTCGCCGCGGCCTACCGCGACGCCGGCGTCGAACCGCCGCGCGGTGAGGCGCCCGACCACCTGCCGGTGGTGCTGGAGTTCGCCGCGACCGTCGACCCGGTGGCCGGGCGGCGGCTGCTCACCGAGCACCGGGTGCCGATCGACGTGCTGCGCGAGGCGTTGGCCGAGGCGAAGTCGCCATACGCGGATGCCGTCGCCGCGGTGTGTGCGACGCTGCCGGCCGCCACCGACTCCGACATGCTGCGGGCACAGCGGCTGGCGCAGGCCGGACCTCCGACAGAATCGGTTGGGCTGCAACCGTTTACATTGACTGTGCCGCCGCGGCGGGCCGCAGGAGGGCAATGACATGTTGGATGAGATCTTCTGGGACGTCATCCCGTACGTGACGCTGGCGATCGTGGTGGTCGGCAGCTGGTGGCGCTACCGCTACGACAAGTTCGGCTGGACCACCCGGTCGTCGCAGCTCTACGAGTCGCGGCTGCTGCGGATCGCCAGCCCGATGTTCCATTTCGGCATCCTGGTCGTGGTCGTGGGCCACGTCATCGGTCTGCTGATCCCGGAGTCGTGGACCGACGCGATCGGGCTGAGTCATCACGCCTATCACGTGCAGGCGGTCCTGCTCGGTTCGATCGCGGGGGTCAGCACGCTGCTGGGCATCACGCTGCTGATCTTCCGGCGGCGCACCAGCGGCCCGGTTTTCATGGCCACCACCGTCAACGACAAGGTGATGTACGTCGTGTTGGTGTTGGCGATCATCGCGGGCATATGCGCGACCCTGCTCGGATCCGGCGTTGTGGGAGAGGCATACAACTATCGCGAAACCGTTTCGGTGTGGTTCCGCTCCATCTGGGTGCTGCAGCCGCGCGGGGACCTGATGGCCGAAGCACCGGCGTACTTCCAGATCCACGTGCTGATCGGCCTTGCGCTGTTTGCACTGTGGCCGTTCACCCGGCTGGTGCACGCGTTCAGCGCGCCGATCGGCTACCTGTTCCGACCCTACGTCGTGTACCGCAGCCGCGACGTCGCGCGAGGCGATGCACTCGCGGGCTCGGCGCCGCGGCGCCGCGGCTGGTGACCGCGTTTCGCGGCGGGAATTAGGACCTGCGGGCGCGCTTGAAGACTTTGGTCAGGTCCTTGCCGCGGATGCCGTTGCGTTCGGCCTTGCGGACCTGGTGGACGACGACCGGGCAGCGCTTGCAGCGGGGCTTGCTGCGGCAGCACTTCTTCTTCGGTGTGAGGTCGGCGAGCTTGGTCGGCTTCAACGTGACGGAGTTCTCTCGTTTTCGTGATCGGGCGACCAGACTGCCAGACTGGCTGGCGTGGATTTTCGTAACGTCGCCATCGTGGCCCATGTGGACCACGGCAAGACGACCCTGGTCGACGCGATGCTGCGGCAGTCCGGCGCCCTGACCCACCGCGGGGACGACACGACCGAACGCATCATGGATTCCGGTGACCTCGAGCGCGAAAAGGGCATCACGATCCTGGCCAAGAACACCGCCGTGCACCGTCACCACCCCGACGGCAGCGTGACCGTCATCAACGTCATCGACACGCCCGGGCACGCCGATTTCGGCGGTGAGGTGGAGCGCGGGCTGTCCATGGTCGACGGGGTGCTGCTGCTGGTCGACGCCTCCGAGGGGCCGCTGCCGCAGACCCGTTTCGTGCTGCGCAAGGCGCTGGCCGCGCACCTGCCGGTGATCCTGGTGGTCAACAAGACCGACCGGCCCGACGCCCGGATCGCCGAGGTCGTCGAGGCCAGCCATGACCTGCTGCTCGACGTCGCGTCCGATCTCGACGACGAGGCCGCCGCGGCCGCCGAGCACGCGCTGGGTCTGCCGACGCTGTATGCCTCCGGGCGCGCCGGGGTGGCCAGCACGGTTGCGCCCGCCGACGGGCAGATCCCCGAGGGCGACAACCTCGATCCGCTGTTCGATGTGCTGCTCGAGCACATCCCGCCGCCGTCGGGCGACCCCGAGGCGCCGCTGCAGGCGCTGGTGACCAACCTCGATGCGTCGGCGTTCCTGGGCCGGCTCGCGCTGATCCGCATCTACAACGGGCGGCTGCGCAAGGGCCAGACCGTGGCGTGGATGCGCCAGGTCGACGGCGCACCGGTCATCACGTCGGCCAAGATCACCGAACTGCTGGCCACCGTCGGCGTCGAGCGCAACCCGACCGACGAGGCGATCGCCGGCGATATCGTCGCTGTCGCCGGGTTTCCGGACATCATGATCGGCGACACGCTCGCCGACCCCGACCACGCGCACGCGCTGCCGCGGATCACCGTCGACGAGCCCGCGATCTCGGTCACCGTCGGCACCAACACCTCGCCGCTGGCGGGCAAGGTGTCCGGGCACAAGCTGACCGCGCGGATGGTGCGGAATCGTTTGGATGCCGAGCTGGTCGGCAATGTGTCGATCCGCGTGGTCGATATCGGCCGGCCGGACGCCTGGGAGGTGCAGGGCCGCGGCGAGCTGGCGCTGGCCGTGCTCGTCGAGCAGATGCGCCGGGAAGGCTTCGAGCTGACCGTCGGCAAGCCGCAGGTGGTCACGAAGACGATCGACGGGCAGCTGCACGAGCCGTTCGAGGCGCTGACGATCGACTGCCCCGAGGAGTTCGTCGGCGCCATCACCCAGCTGATGGCCGCGCGCAAGGGGCGGATGGAGGAGATGGCCAATCACGCCGCCGGCTGGGTGCGGATGGATTTCGTGGTGCCCAGCCGCGGGCTGATCGGTTTCCGCACCGACTTCCTCACCGAGACCCGCGGCACCGGCATCGCCAACGCGGTGTTCGACGGATACCGGCCGTGGGCGGGGGAGATCCGCGCCCGCCACACCGGCTCGCTGGTGTCCGACCGGTCGGGGAGCATCACGCCGTTCGCGTTGATCCAATTGTCCGACCGCGGAACGTTTTTCGTCGAACCCGGCGACGACACCTACGAGGGCCAGGTCGTCGGCATCAACCCGCGCGCGGAGGACCTCGACATCAACGTCACCCGCGAGAAGAAGTTGACCAACATTCGGTCGTCGACAGCCGATGTGATCGAGACGCTGGCCAAGCCGCTGGAACTCGACCTCGAACAGGCGATGGAGTTCTGCGCCGGCGACGAGTGCGTGGAGGTCACCCCGCAGGTGGTCCGGGTGCGCAAGGTCGAGCTGGACGCAACTTCACGCGCGCGGGCACGGTCGCGGGCCAAGGCGCGGGGCTAGCGTCAGGGCGACACCGACTGCTACGCGCCGGGACGGCCGATGATCAGGTCCTTGATTTCGGCGAGCTGCTCGTCGACCGAGCGGAATGTGGCCCGTGTCTCCTGACGAAAGTCGGCCAGGTCTGTCTTGACTGCGGCCAGGTCGGTCTTGACTGCGGCCAGGTCGGTGTTGACTGCCGCGAGACCTAGTGCATGTTCCCGCTGATTCGCACCAAGCGCGTTGACTGCGGCGAGAACCGCGCGGTAGTCAGCCTGTGAAGCTTCCAGCGCCGCTACCCGCGCTTCGAGGTCTTCCAGGGTGGCCATCGCACCATCCTATTGGCCGTGCCGTCATCCGGGCAGCGGCAATCCACAGAGGTTTGGCATTCGCCTTTGCCCACCCAGTGAGCGACACGGTCAATGAGATCCCGTGCAGCGTGGCCTGGCTTCCCGGCCGCTCGACACTGTGTCGATACCCTGAGTAGCGTGCCGCCCCGCTCCCGCCGCTCCCGCGTGACGATCGGCGCACTCGTTTCGGTGCCGGCACTGCTCCTCGGCGGCTGCACGGTCAGCCCACCGCCGGCACCCCAGAGCACCGAGACCACCGAGACCACCACGGCGCCGCCGCCGCAGGCGACGCAGATCATCATGGGTATCGATTCGATCGGCCCCGGCTTCAACCCGCACCTGCTCTCGGACCAATCGCCGGTCAACGCCGCCATCAGTGCGCTGGTGCTGCCCAGTTCGTTTCGGCCGGTGGCCGATCCCAACACGCCGACCGGCTCGCGGTGGGAGATGGACCCCACTCTGCTGGTGTCGGCGGAGGTGACCAACCAGAATCCGTTCACCGTCACCTACAAGATCCGCCCGGAGGCGCAGTGGACGGATAACGCGCCGATCGGGGCCGACGACTACTGGTACATGTGGCGGCAGATGGTCAGCCAGCCGGGGGTGGTGGACCCCGCAGGCTATGACCTGATCACCGGCGTGCAATCGGTCGAGGGTGGCAAGCAGGCGGTGGTGACGTTCTCGCAGCCCTATCCCGCGTGGCGCGAGCTGTTCAACAACATCCTGCCCGCGCACATCGTCAAGGACGTGCCGGGCGGGTTCGCGGCCGGGTTGGCCCGGGCGATGCCGGTCAGCGGTGGTCAGTTCCGGGTGGACAACATCGACCCGCAGCGCGACGAGATCCTGCTCGCCCGCAACGACCGGTACTGGAGTGTGCCCGCCACGCCCGACCTGCTGCTCTTTCGCCGTGCTGGCGCGACGGCCGCGCTGGCCGACTCCATCCGCAACGGCGACACCCAGGTGGCTCAGGTGCACGGCGGCGCGGCGGCGTTCGCGCAGCTGTCCGCGATCCCCGATGTGCGGACCGCGCGGATCGTCACCCCGCGCGTGATGCAGCTGACGCTGCGCGCGCAGCTGCCCAAGTTGGCGGATTCCCAAGTGCGCAAGGCGATTCTGGGCCTGCTCGACGTCGACCTGCTGGCCTCGGTGGGCGCCGGTGACGACAACACCGTCACGCTGGCGCAGGCGCAGGTGCGCACGCCGTCCGACCCGAACTATGTGCCGACGGCGCCGCGGGCGCTCACCACCGAGGCGGCGCTGGGCTTGTTGGCCGGCGTGGGTTACCAGGTCGAACCGGTGGAAACGGTGACGCCGACGCCGGGCACCCCGCTTCCGGAGAACAGCCGCGGGCGGATCAGCAAGGACGGCGTGCCGCTGACGCTGGTGCTGGGCGTGGCGGCCAACGATCCGACGTCGGTCGCCGTCGCCAACACGGCGGCCGACCAGTTGCGCAATGTCGGCATCGAGGCGTCGGTGCTGGCGCTGGATCCGGCGGTGCTCTACGGCGAGGCGCTCACCAACAACCGGGTGGACGCGGTCGTCGGCTGGCATCAGGCCGGCGGTGATCTGGCGACCGCGCTGGCGTCGCGCTACGGCTGTCGGGCGCTGGAGGCGACGCCGGTGGCGACGTCGGGACCGAACCCGTCCGTCGGCCCTGCGCCGCCGAAGCCCGCCGGCACGCCGCCGCCGCGCCCGCCCACCACGACCGCCACACCGACCACTGCGAACCCGGCGCCCGAATCCGGTGCACTCGTGCAGGCGCCGTCGAACATCACCGGAATCTGCGACCGCAGCATCCAGCCGAGGATCGATGCGGCACTGGACGGCCGCGAGGACATCGCGTCGGTGATCGACGCGGTCGAGCCACGCTTGTGGGCCATGTCGACGGTGCTGCCGATCCTTCAGGACACGACGATCGTCGCCTCGGGACCGAGCGTGCAGAACGTCAGCCTGTCCGGCGCGGTGCCGGTCGGCATCGTCGGCGATGCCGGCAAATGGGTGAAGACGCCGCAGTAGGGGCCTACTCGTCGGCGTTCTCGGAACCGCTTTCGTTGGAAGGCTTTTCGCCGGACACCCGCTTGCTCACGTTGTCGACGGCCTGCTTCACCCGCTGCTGGAC
>CAWCXH010000002.1:0-187901 GCA_963799495.1 uncultured Actinomycetota bacterium | reverse complement strand
TGCGCGCCACCGGATTCGAGCTTGGAAAGGTCGAGCACCTGGTTGATCAGCCGGGTCAGCCGCTCGGTCTCCTGCACCACGATCCGCAGGTAGTCCGCGCGCTCGGCGGGATCGAGGTCGGGATTGTCGGACAGGATCTCGGAGAACGCCCGGATCGACGTCAGCGGCGTGCGCAATTCGTGGGTGACGGTGGACACGAAATCATCCTTGAGCCGGTCGAGCTCCTGGAGCCGCTCGTTGGCATGGCGCAATTCGGTGGTTGCCGCCTGCAGCTGCAGCGACTTGCGCTCAAGCGCCCGGCTGTAGGCGAGCACCTCGGAGGTCTCGTCGAGGATCTGCAACACCTCGTCGACAGCGAGCGGTTCCTCCTCCACCACGGAGCCGACGATGAACCGCGCGGCCGCGGAACCTACCGCACCGGCGAGCAACGCCTCGACGTGCTGGACGAGCTCGGGCTCCGCCGCGGCGTCGGGTGAGACGTCGGCGCCGGTGCGCGCGGCGTAGGACGCGAGCGCTGCCCGGGTGCCGTCGCCGCCAAGGAAGCGCGCGAGGAGCACCCGCAGTTCCCCGACGGTGGCCGAGCCACGCCAGAACCGGGCGTCCGCGCCGCCTCCGACATGGGTGAATGCGTCGACGAACGCGGAGGCTTGCACGTGCTCGGCGGGCTCGCGCCGGCCGGTCAGGGACAGTCCCACGAAGAGGCCCACGTTGACCAGCATGCTCCACAGCATGGAGTGGCTGACCTCGTCCAGCCCGTCCAGCCCGAACAACGAGTAGGGGGCGAGCAGTCCCACCCCGAAGGGGCCGTTTTCGACGAACGACTCGGGGACCAGCCCGGTCGCGGCCAGCGACGGCAGCGGCAGTGTGTAGGCCCACACCACGAATCCGGCCAGCAGACCCCAGGTCGCGCCCCGCCTGGTCGCGCTCCGCCAGTACATGCCGCCGAGGATCGCCGGCGCGAACTGCGCCACTGCCGCGAAGGAAATGAGGCCGATGGACACCAGAGCGAGCGCGTCACCCGCGACGCGGAAGTACACGAAGCCCAGCAGCAGCACCGCGACGATCGTCGCCCGGCGGATTCGCAAAATCGCCCGACCCAGGTCACGACCGTCGGCCAGAGCGCTGCGGCGACGCAGCAGGACGGGCAGGACGAGCGAGTTCGACACCATGGTGGACAGCGCGATGGTCTCGACGATCACCATGCCGGTGGCCGCGGACAGTCCTCCGATGAACACGAAGAGCGTGAGTATGGCCTGCTGGTCAGCCATCGGAAGCGCCAGGACGAACGCGTCCCCGCTGACACCGCCGGAGCCGAACGTGACGAGGCCGGCGATGGCGATGGGCAGCACGAAGATGTTGATGAGGAGCAGGTACAGCGGGAACACCCACGTCGCGGTCTTGATGTGGCGCTCGTCGACGTTCTCCACCACCGCCACTTGCCATTGGCGCGGCAGGAACAGGATGGCGAGCATCGACAGCAGGATCAGCCAGAGCCACGAGCCGTAGCTCTGGGTTTCACCGAACCTGAGCAAGTGCGCCAGGTCGGGATCGGAGCGGGCGCGGCCGAACAGGTCGCCGAACCCACGGAAGCTCACGTACGTGACGTAGAAGCCTACGGCGAGGAACGCGACCAACTTGACGAGCGACTCGAACGCGATGGCCGCGACCATGCCCTCGTGCCGCTCGGTGGCGTCCAGGTGGCGGGTGCCGAAGACGATCGTGAAGGCGGCGAGCAGGAGCGCGACGTAGAGCGCCGTGTCGGTCAGGATCGGCGGGTCGGCCGCGACCGTCGTGGCCAGCGCGGGCTCGGCCCGCAGGGTCGTGAACGAGTTGGAGATGGCCTTGAGCTGAAGCGCGATGTACGGGACGATGCCGACCACGGCGATCACGGTGACAAGTCCGCCGAGCACGGCGCTCTTGCCGTATCGCGAGGAGATGAAGTCGGCGAGGGAGGTGATCCGATTCTGCTTGCAGATCCTGATGATCTTGCGCAGGACGAGCCACCACCCTGCCGCCATGACCGTCGCGCCGAGGTAGATCGGCAGGAAACCGACGCCTGTGGTCACGGCCCTGCCGACGCTGCCGTAATACGTCCAGGACGACGCGTAGACGCCGATCGAGAGCGCGTAGATGTAGCCGTTGCTGATGATGCTGCGGCCCCGGTCGGCGCGGCGGTCGCCGAAGTACGCGATGGCGAACAGCAGTGCGAGGTAGGCCACGGACGCGACCACGATCACCCGCGTGTCGATCATCGTGACCGGGCGATCCACGCGAGGAGGGTGATGACGAGGGCCCATGCGACGAACAGGTAGGCCCACAATGCCGGCACGCCGGCGACGACCGCGTCCGTGTCGAAGACGGCCAACAGGGGAAAGTTGAATAGCGCCAGTCCCAACAGCCCGACCGCCACCAGGCGGGCGGTCTTCAACCGGTCCCTCACCGCCGCACCTCCATCACATCACCGCGTCCGTTGCGAACCGCAGCGCGGTGATCTCCTGGATAGCGTGCACCGTCCGCAGCGCGGCGCGCAGCGTCGTCAGTTGCTCGGCGGTCAACCGGTCGATCAACACCCCGTTGTCCGCGGACACGTTCTCGTCCGCCTGCTGGATCTGGTGGCGCAGCCGCAGCTCGGTCAGGAACCGGTAGGCGTCGATCAGGTCCCGGGCGGTGGCCGAGCTCAGTGTTCCGGCGGCCGCGGCGGCCTGTAGCCGAAGCACGGTGCTGTGCTCGGCCGAGCCCGCGATGAGCGCATAGAGCCTGGCCAGCAGCACGATGGCCGCCGTCCCGCCGCGTTTGACGTCCAGGGTGGAGCCGCGGATGCGCAGTCGGCCGAACAAGCTGATCGGCGGCCGGAAGGTCACCGCGGCGCGGGCCATCTGCGTGCGGAACGGCCCCCTGCTCCCGCCGGAGAGCAGGATGCGGATCAGCTCGTCCGGTGAGAGTTCACCGTGGCAGGCTCGGACGTCGAGAAAGACCTCCGCCTTGAGCAGTGCCTCCGGTCGCGGCTGCTCGACCCAGCCCCGGAACAAGCCCTCGAACTCGTCGAATGGGCGGTGCCAGTTCGTGGCCATGTAGCCGCCTCCGCACAGCGGCATCCCGGCCCGTGCCAGGGCGTCGACCACCAGCGCCGCGAGGGCGGCGAAGTATTCGTCGGTCGCGGCCGCGTCGTGCGGCGAGGTCAGCCGGTAGGCGATCGCGCTGTCCTGGTCGCTGGAGAGCACCTGCTCGCGCCGCCCGTGCGAGCCCAGCGCGAGCCACACGTACCGGCACGGCGGCGGGCCGAGGTGCGACTCGGCGAGGCCGAGCAGGTGTCGGGTGAGGGAGTCGTTGGCGTCGGCTACGGCGCCGGTGACGTCAAGGGCGTTAACCCCGGCCGCAAGGCGAGCGCGGACCAGGCCGACCAATTGGCTCTGGTAGGCGTCGAGGGGTTCCAACCGGTTGATCCCGTCGATCTCCTCGATGAGGCGAACGGGGGAGGCACTATGCGGCTCCATCGCGTCACCTCGCTCCGGCACCTGTGTGTCGGGCTCACCATCTGGGTCGACGATCAGACTACGTCGTCGGCGCGGCCCCCTGGACCGGGATGCGCCGTCGTGTCGTCCAACGGCCCCGCGGCCGTTACCCGCGGTTCCCTGGGCTTTTGCTCGGGTCGTCGTCAGCAAGAGAGGCCAGCATCCGAGGGATCGTCTCGAATCCGGCTCGCGCGACGTAATGCCCTGCCGCAAGCAGGTAGCGCGCGATGCGTCGCTGCTCCGGAGGCATCGCCGGGAGTTCGCTGACGGCTTCCCACAGTGCCCGGCCGACCTCTAGGTCAATACTGCGCTCGTCGGGGTGTGCGGTCCCCCGGTCTACGATCCCGATTCCGGCGCCGATCTGTGCGGCCGAGACGAAGACCTGGCGCAGGTACGGCGCGTCTTCGGGCGCAGAGTCGATGGGGAACATCGGCAGTACCTTCTCGACCAGCCGATCTGCGATGGTGACCGCCTCCGGCTCGAACGCCTCGCGGTACCCCATCTGGTAGAGCGTCAGAGCGGCGAAGGAGCGCCGCTCGACATCGCGTCGAACGGGCCACGAGGAACCGTCCAGCCGCGGCATCCGAAGGGGCAGGCTTTGCGGCTTGCGCCGGAACAGCGGCATTGCGGGACTCCTCGTCCGTCGCCGAGCTCGCCGACTTCACCACCTATTCGTTCCGCGCCGCCGGGCAGAACGCGACACTGGCCAACGAACTGCGGAACATCGATCGCCACCTCAACCTACCGGCATCACGACCTGCGTGCCCGCGGCTTCGTCGCCCGACAACGCCGAGATGGAGGTGCGTGCGCTCACCGGCATCGGGGCCGAGAAGGCGGTGGCCGCCCACTGACAGGCTGCGAAAAGGCCGCGCCGATACGCTGAGGCGTGCGCAGCAGGCTGGCCTTCCCACTTCTGGCCTGTGCATTCGCGGCGATCATGGTCGGCACCACTCTTCCGACGCCGATGTACGCGCTGTACGGCGAGCGCTTGCACTTCGCGGTGCTGACGACCACGGTGATCTTTGCGACGTACGCGGGCGGCGTGTTGTTCGCGCTGCTGGCGTTCGGCCGGTGGTCCGACGCGGTGGGCCGCCGGCCATTGCTGCTGGCCGGGACGGCGTTCGCGCTGGCCAGTGCGGTGGTGTTTCTGGCCGCCGACTCGGTGCCGACGCTGCTGGTCGGCCGGGTGTTGTCGGGGCTGTCGGCGGGCATCTTCACCGGCACCGCCACCGCGGCGGTCATCGAGGCCGCACCGCCGCACTGGCGGAACCGGGCCGCCGCGGTGGCGACCGTGGCCAATGTCGGCGGCCTGGGCGCCGGGCCGCTGCTGGCCGGCCTGCTGGTGCAGTACGCGCCGGCGCCGCTTCGGCTGTCGTTTGTCGTGCACATCGTGCTGGTCGTGCTGGCCGTCGCCGCGGTGCTCGTCGCGCCGGAAACCTCGCAGCGCACCGGCACGATCGGGATGCAACGGCTGTCGGTGCCGACCGAGGTGCGCGGTGTTTTCGTCACGGCCGCCATCGCCGCGTTCGCGGGGTTCGCGGTCATGGGGCTCTTCACGTCGGTGGCCCCGGCGTTTGTGTCCAATGTCATCGGCATCGGCAACCACGCGGTGGCCGGGGCGATCGCGTGCTCGATCTTCGCCGCGTCGGCGGTGGCGCAGTTGGCCGCCGGGGGGATCGCACCGCAGCGCGCGGTGGCGCTGGGCTGCGCGATTCTGGTGGTCGGCATGATCATTCTCGCTGTGGCACTGCATCTTTCGTCGCTACCCGGGCTGATCGCGGCCGCCCTGGTGGCCGGCGTCGGGCAGGGCATCAGCTTCAGCCGCGGCCTGGCCGCGGTCGCCGAACGCACACCGGCGGATCGGCGCGCCGAGGTCAGCTCCACCTACTTCGTCGTCGCCTATGTGGCGATCTCGCTACCGGTGGTCGGTGAGGGATTGGCCGCCCGCGACTGGGGATTGCGCACGGCCGGTGTGAGTTTCGCGATCGCCGTCGCCATCCTGGCGTTGGTCTGCCTGGTCGCGATCCTGGTGCAGGAGGCGCGGGAGTCCCGCGCCGGCGCCGTCATCGCCGAGACGTAACTGCGCAGGGAAACTGCGAGTAGTCGCCTGCGTGGTTGCAGTCTCGCCGCCTACGTGCGGTACTCGCCGGAGCGGCAGCCCGCTAGATGCTCTTGCGGCGGAATTCCCGGCGATTTTCGACCGGTCCGTGCGCCCGCGGCTGCTTGCTTCCGCCGTCCTTGTGGTCGGCGCCGCCGCCTGACTGGGCCTTCTTGCGCTCCAGCGCTTCTTTGAACTTGCGCTTGGTGTCGTCTGATCCGGAACCTGCCTTGGCCATGACCGCAGCGTAGTCCTAACGCTTCCCCGGTGGCATCCCATATACATGCGTGATCGGCAACGTCAATAGCACCCGTCGGTCGTCGACCATGGCCCGGCGGTAGTCGTCCCAGTCCGGATGCTCCCCGGCGATATTGCGGTACAACGCAATCAGCCCTTCCACGGTGTCGTCCTGCGGAGACGCGGCCGGTGGGGTGAGGATCGCGTCACCCTCGGCAACCGCATACGACCACCCGTCGTCGGCGGTCACGTGGATCGAGGCCCGCGGGTCGCGCCGCAGGTTTCGGGTCTTGGCGCGCGGCTCGGTTATCGACACCTGAATGACCAGATTGCGCGGGTCAAAGTTGTAGGACACGTTCGACAGCTGCGGCCGGCCGTTCTGCTTGATGGTGGCCAGGACACCCAGCGAGTTCCCACTGATCACTGCCAACAGCTTGTCGTCGAACACGTGTCGCACCATCATCCGAGCCTACGTCGGCCGGGTGGACGGCCGACCCCGATTCGTCGCCGGCGTACCTACCATGAACTGATGGCCGTAGTCAGTGGCGACACCCTCGATGGCGTCTCGGCGACCACCCTGTGGACGCTGCACAACCGTGGCACCGCCACCGCCACCCTGCTGGGGTTCGGCCCGTGACGCGCTACGTCGCGTTCCTGCGCGGGGTCAACGTCGGCGGAGTCAACCTCAAGATGGCCGAGGTGGCCGCCGCCTTCGAGAAGGCCGGCTTCAAGAACGTGCGGACGATTCTGGCCAGCGGCAACGTTCTGCTCGAAAGCCGCTCCGGCGTTGACGCGGTGCGCAAGAAGGCCGAAAAGGCGTTGCGCGACGAATTCGGCTATGACGCATGGGTGCTCGCCTACGACATCGACACCGTGGCGGGCATTTCCGACGCCTATCCGTTCGAGCGGGAAGTGCCGGGCCACCATTCCTACGTCACGTTCGTCACCGACGAAAAGGTGCTCGACGACCTGGCCGGACTCGCCAAACAGGCCGGCCCCGAGGAGAAGATCAAACGCGGCAAGGGCGTGATCTATTGGCAGGTGCCCAAGACCGGCACGCTGGACACCACGATCGGCAAGACCATGGGAAAAAAGCGCTACAAGTCGTCGACCACCACCCGCAACCTGCGCACGCTCGACAAGGTGTTGCGATGAGCGGGTCCGACGGCGTCACGCTGACCGGGGTCTCGGAAACCGCGCTTCTGACGCTGCAGGTACGCGCGACCGAAGCCCGCCGGCCGGACTCCATCATCGACGATCCGATGGCCATCAGCCTGATGGACGCCATCGACTACGACTTCGGCAAGTTCGGCTTCGCCCGTCGCCAGGACATGGCACTGCGGGCCTTGGCGTTCGACAACTACACCCGCCGCTACCTCGTCGACCACCCGGCGGCCACCGTGGTAGCCCTGGCCGAGGGTCTACAAACCAGCTTCTACCGCCTGGATGCCACCGGTGCGAGCGACCAATTCCGTTGGCTGACAGTCGATTTACCACCCATCATCGAGCTGCGCAACAAGCTGTTGCCGCATTCGGATCGGGTGTCGGTGTGCGCCCAGTCAGCTCTGGACTTCAGCTGGATGGACCGGGTGAATGACACCGATGGAGTATTCATCACCGCCGAAGGACTGCTGATGTATCTGCAGCCCGCCGATGCCCTGGGCTTGATCACCGAGTGCGCCAGACGGTTCCCCGGCGGGCAGATGATGTTCGACCTGCCGCCGCCCTGGATCGCGGCATGGGCGCGTCGCGGCATGCGGACCTCGCTGCGTTACAAGGTGCCGCCAATGCCGTTCAGCCTGTCGGTTCGGCAGGCGGCAAACCTGGTGAACACGGTGCCCGGCATTCGGGCGGTGCATGATCTCCCGCTGCCGGCCGGCCGCGGCAAAGTGCTCAACGCGTTGGTGTGGACGGTGCAACGCGTTCCGCTGCTGGACCCGGTTCGGCCCGTCTGGACGCTGCTGGAATTCGGTTAGCCGAAGGCTATCTCAACGTGCCGAAGGGCATCGGCCTTGCCGATTCCCAGCGAGCGCGCCGTCGACATATAGGCGTGCGCCGCGGTTGCCATCGCGGCATCGGCCGGGTCCGCGCGAGCGACGAAAGTGCCGAAACGGCCGCGGGTTTCGAGGACCCCGGCCGATTCCAGCTCGCGGTAGGCGCGGGCCACGGTGTTCACCGCTAGGCACATCTTGGCGGCGAGCTCGCGCACGGTTGGCAACCGGCTCCCCGGCGGCAGGCGGCCGTCCCGGATGCCGTTGATGATCTGGGTCCTGAGCTGGTCGAACAGGGGTTGCGCTGCGCGCGGATCAACCTCGATCCATTCCCCCAACTCTCCCACCTGCTCAGTATTACCCAAACCCGCTAGTTTGGTGATGTGCAAGTGACAGTCCTCAGTGGAGCGGGCATATCGGCCGAAAGTGGAGTGCCCACCTTCCGCGACGTTGAAACGGGGCTGTGGGCGAAGGTCGATCCGTACGAGATCTCCAGCGCGCAGGGCTGGCACCGGCACCCGGAGAAGGTCTGGGCGTGGTACCTGTGGCGGCATTACATGATGGACTCGGTCCAGCCGAACAACGGCCACCTTGCCGTCGCCGCATGGCAGGATTACGCCGACGTCCATGTGATCACCCAGAACGTGGACAATCTGCACGAGCGGGCCGGCAGTAAACACGTCTACCACCTGCATGGCAGCTTGTTCGAATTCCGTTGCGACCATTGCCAGTGCGCGTATGACGACGATCTGCCCGCCATGCCTGAGCCGGTCACGGCCGTCGCTCCACCGCGGTGCAGGTGCGGAGGGCTGATCCGGCCCAATGTGGTGTGGTTCGGTGAGCTGTTGCCCGACGACGCGTGGCAGCGCTCGGTCGAGGCGGTCAGCAGCGCCGACGTGGTGATCGTGGTGGGCACCTCATCGATCGTCTACCCCGCGGCCGGGCTGCCCGA
The DNA here is from genome assembly GCA_963799495.1 of uncultured Actinomycetota bacterium. Lineage (GTDB taxonomy): Bacteria > Actinomycetota > Actinomycetes > Mycobacteriales > Mycobacteriaceae > Mycobacterium. Next base: position 179,111 of record CAWCXH010000002.1, on the reverse strand, counting down.
GCTGGCGCTGGCCAACGGCACCGTCGTTGTCGAGGTCAATCCCGAGCGCACCCCGCTGTCGGACAGCGCGACGGTGACGCTGCGGGAGACCGCCGCAGGCGCGCTGCCAGGCCTGTTGCAGCGGCTCCCGGCCATGCTTGGCTAGTTGCCGCTCGAGGGTTTCCAGCCGCGGGCAGCACCGCCCATCGCGACGCGATCCGACGATTACCCTCGGTCAAAGTGCGGTAGCGCATGTGATACCGCATTCCAGGCGCCGTGCACGGTCCAAGCGCCCGGCCGCCGGTGCCGGCGACACGTTCGAGGTAGCGCAGTTCGCCACCCGGACGCAGCAACGAAAGCAGTTGCCGCAGAACACTATCCGGTTCTCCGATCGAACACAGCACCAGCGAGCCCACCACCGCGTCGAACGGCTCACCCGCCGAAAAATCCTCCACCGTGTCGGTGCTGACGGTAACCGGCACCGGCACGGCAGCACCCGCCCAGACAGCCCGGCCAGGTTCTCCTGCCGCAGCCGCCGCAGCGTCTCGGGCTCGTGTCCGGACAGGGTCGTCCACAATCGGGCGAAGAACGGGTCATCAACGGTGCTGGTCTTCTGCAAGTCCCTTCAGTCGTGCGATCGTCTCCTGCGGCGTGGCGTCGGCGCCGATCAGGCCGGACACAATCTGACCGCAGCAGACGGCCCGCATCACCCGGTCGGCGAACTCCTCGGCGTCGCCCCACGGCAGGTACGGCCGGGAGATCAGCAGCGCCGCCACCCCGTGGGCCACCGTCCACAACTCCAGCGCCGCGGTGGTGGGGTCAGCGGGCGGATAGATGCCCTCGGCCATCAGCGACTCCACGGCGTTGCGCATGTGCACGAACGCCGAACTGTTCAACGTCATGTCGACATCGCTGCCGGGCCGACCCTCACCCATGGTGGCGATCCGGTACAGCTCAGGCGTTTTCATCGCGAAGCGGACGTAGGCCAGGCCCTGGGCGCGCAGCACATCGATCGTCGACGTCTGATCCGCAGCCACCCGCTGCATTTCCTTGTCGAGCTTTTCGAAGTACCGGGCGCACACCGCGTCCAGCAGCGCGTCCTTGTCGGCGAAGTGCAGGTAGATCGACGGCGGTGTGACGCCGACCCGCTGCGCCACCGACCGGATGGACACCGCCTTGGCTTGCCCCGTCTCCAGCAGCAGTTCGGTGGTGGCGTCGAGGATCTCGTCGCGCAACTGCTCCCCGGAGCCCCGCGGGGCCCGCCGTCGACGCAGGGGCTGGATCGCCATGCTAGCCCGTTTCCGTGACTGTGACGGCGGGCCGTTCCCGTTTCGGTTCGACCGGATGGGTGTCCTCACCCGATTCGCTGATACCGATGCGCGCGTGCAGCCTGGCCAGCGGTTTTGGCGCCCACCAGTTCCACTTGCCCAGTAGGTGCATGAACGCGGGCACCAGCAGCATGCGGACCAGTGTCGCGTCGGCGAGCACCGCGATCGTGAGGCCGACGCCGAACATCCGCATGAACGCCACCTGGGCGGCGATCAGCGCGGCGAACGAGATCGACATCAGCAGCGCGGCGGCGGTGACCACCCGGCCGGTGCGGGCCAGCCCGAGCGCGACGCTTTCGTCGTTGTCGGCGGCGGTCTTGCCGGATTTCAGCCAGTACTCACGGATCCGCGACACCAGGAACACCTCGTAGTCCATCGACAATCCGAAGGCGATACAGAACAGCAGCACCGGCAGGTTGGCGACCAGGGTGCCGGTCGGCGTCGTGCCCAGTGCGCCCAGGTGGCCGTCCTGGAAGATCCACACCAGAGCGCCGAACGCCGCGGTCAGCGACAAGACGTTGAGCAGCAACGCTTTCAGCGGAAGTATCACGCTGCCCGTGAGCAGGAACAGCAGCACGAAGGTGATCGCCGCGATCACGCCGAGCACCAGCGGCAGCCGGGAGGTGATCGCTTCGGAGCTGTCGCGGTTGACCTGCGCGACGCCGGTCAGCTGCACCGGTTGTCCGGCCGGCGGGCTCACCGCATGCAACTGGTCGAGTTGGGCGTCGGAGGCCGGCGAGAACAGCGCCGCGTTGCTGCCGACGGTCAGAAAAGCGCTGCCGTCCTTGATCCCGGTCGCCAACGACGGCGGCCCGGCGGGTGCGCCGTCGACGAACGTGCCGCCCGGCGAGGACACCGAGGAGACGTCGGAAACCTGCGACAGCCGCGCGGCGTAGCGGTCCAGCTCGGCCGGCGTGATCCCGGTGGTGTCCGGGATGACAACCCGGACGTTGGTCGCGGAGTCGACGGCGAAATTGTCTGCGCAGCTCGTCGCCGACCTGACGCGCCGACGCCGACGCGGGCAGCACGCGGTCATCGGGGAAGCCCCACCTGATGCCGAGGAACGGCGCGCCCAGTGCCAACAACAGGGCGATGATGGCGAGCGCGATCGGAATCGACCGGCGCATAACGAATTTCGTCGAGCGGTACCAGAACGTCTGCTCGACCGGGGGTCGCACCGGCTCGGGGCGGCCCAACATCCGGCGGGCCAGTCGGCGCACGTCGAGTGAGTCCAGCCGGTCGCCGAGCAGCACGATCGCCGCGGGCGCCACCACAATCGCGGCAACGGCGGCGAAGCCCACCACGGCGATGCCGGCGTAGGCGAACGACTTCAGGAAGTACATCGGGAACAGCACCATCGCGACCATCGACAGCGCGACCGTCATCGCCGAGAACAGCACGGTGCGCCCCGCCGTCGCCATCGTGCGCACCAGCGCGTGCTCGCGGTCGGCGCCGTCGGCCAACTCATCGCGGAACCGGCTGATGATCAGCAGCGTGTAGTCGATGGCCAACGCCAGGCCCATCGCGACCGAAAGGTTCAGCGCGAAGATCGACACATCGGTGACGAGCGTGACGGCGCGCAGCACCGCCATCGACCCCAGGATCGCGAACCCGCCGACCGCCAACGGCAGCGCCGCGGCCATCAGGCCGCCGAACACCCACACCAGCACCAGGAAGCTCAGCGGGATGGCGATGGATTCCATCATCAGCAGGTCTTTTTCGCTCTGCCCGTTGATCTGGACGTAGATCATCGCCTCGCCGCCGGCGCGCACGGTGACGCCGTCGCGGTCGTGTACGAGTTGGTCGGTCAGCGTCTTGGCGTGCTTCTGTGCTTCGCTCTCCCCGCCGGTGATGCCGGCGGCGATCAGTCCGGTCTTGCCGTCCTTGCTGATCAGCGCCGGCGCTGCCGACGGCGGCGCGGTCCACGCCGAGGTCACCTGCGCCACATAGGGTGAGGCCTGCAGCTGCGCGGCGATGTCGGTGCCGACCGCCCGCGCGGCCTCGGTCTGCGCGCCGGCGTCGGACGTCACGCTGATCACCAGGTCCATGTCGCCCTGACCGAACTTGTCCACCAGCAGCTTGGTGGCCTGTGCGGACTCCGCGGTCGGGTCCTGGAAGCCGCCCGCGGACAGGCTCTTGGCGACGGGAATGCCGAAGATGCCGCAGGCCAGCATGACAAGTGCGGCGATGGCGATGATTCGTCGCGGCGCGGCTATTGCCAGGTGTGCGATCCGCTGCAGCACGTCGCGTCCTTCCGCCGATCAGGCTCGCAATATCGTCGGTAACTTATCAACGGTAACTTTGGGGTGTCAACGCGTCACCCCTCCACGGTAATTACGTCGCCGGGCCTCCGAATGTTCATCACGGCGACGTCACCCGCCCTCAGGCTTCCCGCCGTGGTGATCGGATTGCTGATCGTCGCAATCGCCGCCGCGATTCTCACCTGGATCCTGCTGAACGGCACGAATCCGATCCATTTCAGTGCCCCAGCCAGCTAAAACGTTACCCACCGGTAGCCCGAACCGCCTACCCGGCGGTAACTTCTGACCCTACCGAGCGGTAAGGATTGCCACCATTTTCCGAATCGTGACTCAAAGATTCCTTAATGGTGACCAATACGCTGAGTGGCATGTGGATCGACGACACCAATGCTGATGTCATCAAGGTTGACTTCGAGGCGCTCTACCACGGCGACGTCCTGGTAGAGGGTGACACCTCGGAGCAGCTCGACGACGAGCACCCGCTGCCCGCCGCGGTCTAGAGCAAACGCGCGCGCCCAGCGGCGCGCGTTCACCCGCGGCAGTTTGCCCATATGGGCAGGTTCGTTGATTTCTTGTTGATTCGATTCCCCTAAGCGGAACCTTCTCTTCTTCCGGCGGCTCGAGCATGTCGGCCAGCCGCCCGCTGATGATCGACCCCAAATGTCTCGGTGAACTTCGTCGTCAGGGTCAACGGGGCGCCATCCGGATCGCGCCGTCCAGGCGGATCACCTCACCGTTGAGCATCGGGTTCTCGACGATGTGCACCGCCAGTGCACCGTACTCGTCGGGGTTGCCCAGTCGGCTCGGGTGCGGCACCTGTTTACCGAGCGACTCCCTGGCCGCGTCCGGCAGGCCGGCCAGCAGCGGGGTGTCGAACAGGCCGGGCGCGATCGTCACCACCCGGATCAGTTCCCGCGAGAGGTCGCGGGCGATCGGCAGCGTCATACCGACCACACCTCCCTTTGACGCCGAGTAGGCCGCCTGACCGATCTGGCCGTCGAAGGCCGCGACGGATGCCGTGTTGACAATGACACCGCGTTCCTCGCCGATAGGGTCCGTCTTGGCCATCCGCTCGGCGGCCAGCCGGATCACATTGAACGTGCCGATCAGGTTGATCTCGACGATCTTGCGAAACGCGTCAAGCGGGAACGGGCCGTCCTTGCTCAACGTCTTCATCGCGTTTCCGGTGCCGGCGCAGTTGACCGCGATGCGTACGGGACCCAGCGACTCAGCGGTGTCGAGGGCGGCCGTCACCGCGGCCTCGTCCGTAACGTCGGTCTGCGCGAATGTGGCTCGCTCACCGAGTTCGTCCACGGCCTCCTTACCCCGGATATCGAGGACCACGACCTGCGCACCGGCGTCGAGCAGTCGCTTCGTGGTCGCCAGGCCCAGGCCGGATGCGCCACCGGTGACGATCGCTACGGCATCTTTGATCTGCACTGATGGGTTCCTCTCTGGTGGCCGACCGCCCTGCCGACCTACTGGTTGGTTGGGACTATACCCAGTCGCGCAGGACGGCCTCGGCGTCCGCCCTCGCTTGCCCCGGGGGTAGCGGCGTGGATGGCACGCTGCGCGAGAACCGCGGCGCGGGGGACGGCAGCAGAGCGTCGTCGTCGCGGTAGAACGTGTCGCGCTCGGTGACATGCGGCTCGGTCTCGACCTCGCCGAACGCCAGCACCGGGGTCACGCACGCGTCGCTGTCGGCGAACACCTTGGCCCAGTGATCGCGGTCGGCGGATGCGAAGACCTCGGCCAGCCGGGCGCGGAGTTCGGGCCAGCGGCTGACGTCGTTCTGGTCGGGCAGCTCGGCGGCGTCCAGCCCGACGCCCTTCAGCATTTCGGCGTAGAACTGCGGCTCGATCGAACCGACCGCGACGTAGCGACCGTCGGCGCAGGTGTAGGTGTCGTAGTAGGGCGCGCCGCCGTCGAGCATGTTGACCCCGCGCTCGTCGCTCCAGGTGCCGCCCGCCCGCATGCCCCACATCATCTGCATCAGCACGCTGGAACCGTCGATCATCGCGGCATCGACGACCTGGCCCTTGCCCGAGGTCTGCCGCTCCCACAGCGCGGCCAAGATTCCGACGATCAGAAACATTGAGCCGCCGCCGAAGTCGCCGGTCAGGTTCAATGGCGGGATAGGGCGTTCCCCAGCGCGCCCGATGGAGTGCAGCAGGCCGTTGAGCGAGATGTAGTTGATGTCGTGGCCGGCCTGTTGGCTGCGCGGGCCGGTCTGACCCCAGCCCGTCATGCGGCCGTAGATCAGCCGCTCGTTGACCTTCGCGCAGTCCTCGGGGCCCAGGCCCAGGCGCTCGGTGACCCCGGCGCGGTAGCCCTCGATCAGCACGTCGGCCTTGGCGATCAGCCGCAGCACCAGATGGCGCCCCTCGTCGGTCTTGAGGTTGGCCGCCACCGAGCGCCGGTTGCGCAGCATGGCGTCTGGGCGGCCGCCCTTCGGTACTCCGCCGGCCTGCCCCGGCCGCTCGATGCGCACCACGTCGGCGCCGAGGTCGCCAAGGATCATCGCGGCGTGCGGTCCGGGGCCGATGCCGGCCAGTTCGACGACTCGCAAGCCCTGCAATGGTCCCGCCATCCTCTACCCCCTCCGTGATTGACCGCCGACATAGCTTACTTGTATAACCATGTCGGACCGGCTTAGGGTGCAGCCATGACGACCATCGATTCCGGCGCCCAAACGTATGCCAGCATCGACGACCTTTCCGTCACGCTGAGCGACGGCGTGCTGTCGGCGACGATGAACCGGCCGGACAGCCTGAACTCCCTCACCGCGGACATGCTGGCCGGCATCGCCGACGCGATGGCGCAGGCCGCGACGGACCCGCGCGTGCGGGTCGTGCGGCTCGGTGGCGCGGGTCGCGCTTTCAGTTCCGGTGCCGGCATCAGCGCCGAGGACCAGGCCCGCAAGTCCGAGGGCGCCCTGAACTCGGTGCTCGACGCGGCCAACCGCGCGGTGCGGGCGATCGTCGCGCTGCCGAAACCCGTGGTCGCGGTCGTGCAGGGCCCCGCGGCCGGGGTTGGTGCGTCGCTGGCGTTGGCCTCTGACGTCGTATTGGCTTCCGACAAGGCGTTTTTCATGCTGGCGTTCACCAGGATCGGGCTGATGCCCGACGGCGGCGCCTCGGCGCTGATCGCCGCGGCCATCGGCCGCATCCGCGCCATGCGGATGGCGCTGTTGGCCGAGCGGATTCCCGCCGCCGACGCCTACCAGTGGGGCCTGGTGACGGCGGTGTATCCGGCCGATGAATTCGACGCCGAGGTGGACGAGGTGATTTCCACGCTGGTGTCGGGTCCGGCCCTGGCGTTGCGCAGGACCAAGCACGCGATCAACGCCGCGACGCTCACCGAACTCGAGGCGGCGCTCGGGCGCGAAAGCGAGGGCCAGCTGGCGCTGCTGGGATCGGACGACTTCCGCGAGGGCACGCGCGCCTTCCAGGAGCACCGGGCAGCCAACTTCACCGACTTCTGAAGCGGCAAACACTCGGCGAGTACATCGGCCTGTGCCTGGAGTTTCCGTCGCGGTACTCGCGCGCACAGTCGGCCCACGAGGCGATCGAAGGTATCGAGCGGGTCATCGACGAGGCAGTCGCCGAGATGGTCGATTTGGGTGACACGCCGCCCGCACCACTAACTGAACGGTGCTACAGCGGCAGTTTCACGGTGCGTACCTCGCCGTCGCTGCATGCGCGGCTCGTAGTGGAAGCCGGCGAGCAGGGCGTGTCGTTGAACCAGTGGGTGGTCCAGTAGCTGGCCGACTGCAAGCCGACCCTGTCGCTCGATGACCCGTTCCAGATCCGAAAATCATTGGACTCGCCCGCGGTCCATCGGCGACCATCGAATGCGTGAGTACGCAATTCGACATTGAGCAGCCGGTGGTGGACGCCGGCGGCTGGCGCGTGCTCGCACCGTTCAAATTCCGGGAGTACCGCCTGCTGATCGCTGCGGTGTCCCTGTCGATCTTCGCCGAGGGCATGTGGGCCGTGGTGATGGCGCTTCAGGTCATCGAACTCGACAACGACCCCGCGTCGCTGTCGCTGGTCGCTACGTGCCTGGGTGCCGGCCTGGTCGCCTTTGTCCTGGTCGGCGGCATCGCCGCCGACCGGATCAGCCAGCGCGCGATCATCATCGCCGTCGAGACGGTCAACCTCATCGCCGTGTCCGCGATCGCGGTGCTGGGACTCCTTGGCGCGCTGCAGATCTGGCACATGGCGGTGGCCGCGGCGGCGCTTGGCATCGCTGCCGCCTTCTTCTTCCCGGCCTACAGCGCCATCCTGCCGCGGATTCTGCCGGCCGAACAGCTGTTGGCCGCCAACGGAGTTGAAGGCGTCGTGCGCCCGGTCTTCCAGCGCGCCGTCGGCCCCGCAGTCGCCGGCGTCGTGGTGGGTGCGACGTTCCCCTCGCTGGGCGCCGTCGTGGTCGCAGCGCTGTTCGGGATCGGACTGCTGCTTCTGGTGACCTCTAGGTCGGCACTGAAAGCGCCTGTGCGCCAGCCGGATCAGGAGCGTCCGCATCTGCTTCGCGATCTGCGAGACGGCTTCGTGTTCGTGTTGGGCACGCCATGGCTGTTGTGGACGCTGCTGTTCGCGAGCATGTTCGTGCTGGTGGTGTTGGGACCGATCGAGGTGCTGCTGCCGTTCATCGCCAAGCAACGGTTCACCGACGGCGCGCAGATGTACGGCTTCATCCTGGCGTTCTTCGGTGCGGGCAGCGCGCTCGGTGCGCTGGTGGTGTCGTCGGGGCGGCTGCCGCGTCGCTACTTGACGGTGATGATGGCGATGTGGAGTGTCGGCGCCATACCGCTGGTGGTCTTCGGCGTGACCTCGTCGTTCCCGCTGATGGCCGTGGCGACGTTCATCATCGGTCTCACCGACGGCGCGGGAATGGTCATCTGGGGGACGCTGCTGCAGCGGCGGGTCCCGACGGAGATGTTGGGCCGGGTGTCGAGCCTGGACTTCTTCGTCTCGCTGGCCTTCATGCCGGTGTCGTTCGCGATCGTCGGCCCGCTGTCGAAAGTCGTTTCGATGCAGACGATCTTCCTGGTGGCCGGCATCGCACCGGTGCTGTTGGCTGCGGTCGCGATGTGGGCAGCGCGGATGCGTCAGGACGAACTGGCGCACCCACTGCGCTAGACGCCGAATACCGGCGGCAGGCCGCCAGGAGGGGTCCGCGCTGCTCCATCCGCCGGTGGCAACCGGCTAATCGCTTGCGGCGCGGTGCAACTCGACGAGCCGCTGGTAGATCTCTGCGTTGTCCCGATTGTTGGCGATCTCGGCGTCACTGAGTTCGCGCCGGACCCGGCCCGGCACGCCGGCGACCAGGGACCGGGGTGGCACCACGGCGCCCTGAGGCACCACCGCGCCGGCCGCGATCAGCGAGCATTTGCCGATGCTTGCGCCGTTGAGAATGATCGCGCCCATGCCGATCAGGGCATCGTCTTCGACGACACACCCGTGCAGCACCGCGTTGTGGCCGACGCTCACCCCGGCGCCGATGCTGACCGGGAACTCGGAGTCGACGTGGATGGTGACGCCATCCTGGATGTTGGTGCCGACCCCGACTTCAATCGGTTCGGCCTCGGCGCGCAGCGTGGCGCCGTACCAGACACTCGCCCTGGCGGCGAGGGTGACCTGACCGATGACACTGGCATTGGGCGCGACCCACGATTCGGCGTGCAGTTGCGGCGTGTGACCGCGGACGGAGACGATCAGCGGCTCAGGCATAGCCGCCATGTTATTCACCCAGCAGACACAAAATCGCCCAAAACCCCTCGGTTTGGGCGATTTTTCGTCTCAGCGGACGGCGCCTGCCGGGATGCGGTCCCGGGGCGATCAGCTGGCTCATCGACTACCTCGAGAACCTCGCGACGACGTGGCGCGACTGCACAGCGCCGGCCACTCGCTTGAGGAGACCGTGCAGCTCTGCCCCTCACCGTTGGCCGACGGTCTCGACCCGCGGCTGAGCAACAGCCTCCGCGGATAACAGGGGCCGCATGCGGCCGATCCAGGCTGGCTATCTGAGCCTGTGCCGCAACCTTCACCGGCTCAACGTGCTTGCCACCCATCGCATTATTGAAGCTCAAACGCCTTGGTAGACCTTGCGATAACTCGATGGCGACATGCCGACACCACGACGCAGGTGGTGGCGAAGGTTTCCGCCGGAACCGAGCCCGGAGAGACGGGCGACCTCATCGACCGGCAGGTCGCGGGATTCAAGGAGTTCGCGGGCGTGGTCGATTCGCCGGCTGCGCACCCAGGCTCCGGGTGACTGACCGGTCTCCTCACGGAACCGCCGGTTGAACGTGCGCGGGCTCATGTTTGCATGACGGGCCAGCCGCTGCACCGAAAGCGCCTTATCGAGGTTCTGCAGCGCCCATTCCCGGGTCGCGGCGGTCGACGACTGGTCGGGCACCGCGACCTGCCGGTCGATGAACTGCGCCTGGCCGCCCTCACGCCAGGGCGGAACCACGCAATATTTCGCGACGGCGTTGGCGACCTGCGCACCATGATCGGTTCGAATGATATGCAGGCACAGGTCGATTCCCGCGGCGAGGCCCGCCGAAGTGAGAACGTCACCGTCGTCGACGAACAACACGTTCTCGTCGAGAAGCACATCGGGGTGCAGCCGGCGCATGTCGTCTGCGAACTTCCAATGCGTGGTCGCGGGCCGTCCATTAAGAAGTCCCGCCGCGGCGAGCACGAACGCCCCGGTGCAAATCGACACCAACCGGGTACCGGGCCGGATCAGCGCCAGCGCCGCCATTACGTCGGCCGGTAACACACCGTCCACCCGTGCCGACCGGAAACGCGTCCCCGGGATCACCACGGTGTCGGCGGTGGCCAGGACTTCCGGCCCGGCCGCAGGCAGCAGATCGAAGCCGGTGGTCGCCACGACCGGTCCGCGCGTCAGGCCACAGGTCACCACGTCGTAGAGCGGATTTCCGTCGGGGTCGGTGGCGTTGGAGAACAGCGTCGGCGCGATCGCGGCATCGAAGCCCAGCACCGGAGGCAGTAGCAGTACGGCGACGCGATGCATGTGAACATTCTGGCACGTTTTTGACGAATGGTGTCATTCATGCCACTAGCCAGGTATGGCGCGATCCGCGACAGTGATTCGGTGACGCTGACCGCCGCCGAGAAGACGGCGCCCCGCAGCCGGATCCACTGGGCCTGGGTGGTGGCGGCGGTCAGCTTCGTCGCGATCCTCGGCGCAGCGGGTTTCCGCTCGGTGCCGGGCGTGATGATGAACCCGCTGCACCACGAGTTCGGCTGGTCGCACGGCACCGTCGGGCTGGCGATGTCGGTCAACATGATGCTGTTCGGCCTGACCGCCCCGTTCGCCGCCGCGCTGATGGACCGGTTTGGCGTGCGCCCGGTGCTGACGGCGGCGCTGCTATTGATCGCGACCGGCTCCGCGCTCAGCGTGACGATGACCGCAAGCTGGCAACTGGTCCTGCTGTGGGGTGTGCTGGTCGGCGTCGGTACCGGCTCGATCTCAATGGGATTCGTGGCCACCATCGCGACGCGCTGGTTCGAGCAGCGCCGCGGATTGGTCACCGGTGTCCTCACCGCCGCAAGCGCCACCGGACAGCTGATCTTTCTACCGATCGTCGCCGAGGTCACCACCCGGCATGGCTGGCGCTGGGCGTCGTTGATCGTCGCCGCCGCCGCGCTTGGCGTCGTCCCGCTGGTCGTCGTGTTCATGCGGAACTACCCGCAGGACAAGGGCATAACGGCCTACGGTGCGACGGCCGCGGCAGCACCGGTCGCCGTGCCGGCGAGTAGTTTCCGCGCCGCCGTCGATGGGCTGCGGATCGGCTCGCGAGTGCCGGCGTTCTGGCGGCTGGCCGCCAGCTTCGCGATCTGCGGCATGACCACCAACGGCCTGATCGGCACGCATTTCATCCCCGCCGCCAACGATCACGGCATGCCGACCACCGTCGCGGCCGGACTGCTCGCCACCATCGGCATCCTCGACGTCGCCGGCACGGTGTTCTCCGGCTGGCTCACCGACCGTGTCGACCCGAGGCTGCTGCTGGTGGTCTACTACGCCGGCCGCGGAATCTCGCTGCTGCTGTTGCCGTCGCTGCTGTCGCCGCACGCCGAACCGAGCACCTGGGTGTTCGTGATCTTCTACGGCCTGGACTGGGTGGCCACCGTCCCGCCCACGATCGTGCTGTGCCGTGATTACTTCGGTGCCCGCTCGCCCGTCGTGTTCGGCTGGGTGTTCGCGTCTCATCAGCTCGGCGCGGCCATCGCCGCCGCCGGGGCGGGCTGGCTCCGCGACCTGCAGGGCGACTATGACCTGGCCTTCTATCTGGCAGCGGGACTATGCGGTATCGCCGCGCTGCTATGCCTGTCCGTGCGGCGGGCGCCGGTCGCTGCGACCGCGTCCTGAGCAGCACGTTTTGCCGGTGCCCCGACGCTGTGCTTAGGATTCGACGCGGCGTTGCGGCCTCGGGGACCGCGCCGGCGCTTTTGGCGCACCGTGCTCGCGACCGCATTTCGCCGACTGAGTTACCAGTTGACGGCCGCCGACGGCCTTGACAGCAAGAGCGAGAGGAACCTGCAAGTGAAGACTCGCACCGGTAAGGCGCTCGGCGTCGTCGCCGCGATCGCCGCCATCGCATTGTCGCTACCACTGGCGATCAACGCTTATGCCGAACCGCCAGCGGAGCCGACACCGGTGGCCGAGATCCCGGATCCGCAGGGGCCGGGCTGCGACGCCTTCAAGCAGGCGCTGCCCGGCTTCAAGAACCTGGCAACCCAACCCGTCGGCACGGCGCTGGCCAGCATCCCGGACATCAGCACCTTCGACTCCGCGATCTCGGGTCAGCTCAACCCCGCGGTCAACATCGTGCCCGTGCTCGACAACGGCCCGTACGTGGTGTTTGCGCCGACCAATGAGGCGTTCGCCCAGCTGCCGCCGGGGCAGCTCGACGCCCTGAAGGCCGATCCGGCGGCGCTGACCAAGCTCGTCTACTACCACGCGTTCCTCGGCCTGCTCGGTCCCGACGATGTGAAGGGACAGCGGCCCACGCAGCAGGGGGCGGAGATCAAGGTGGACGGCAAGGGCGGCGACATCAAGGTCAACGACACCGCCAAGGTCGTCTGCGGCGGCATCCAGGCCAGCAACGCACGGATCTACCTGATCGACACGGTCCTGGACCCGGCGGCCGCCCCGGCGCGGATAACCCCGTCGACCACGTCGACCACGTCGACCACGTCGACGACCGAGACGACCACGGCGACTACCACGGAGACCACCGAGACCAGTCCTGCCGAAACGCTGCTGCCCGCGGAGACGCCGCTTCCCGCGGAGACGCCGGCCGCGTAGCGGCACACCGCTGCGATATCGACACCTGGGTCGTTTATCGGGCCCACAACCACAGCCCTCACGTCGATCTCGGCGAATACGCGAGGCTACAGACCGAGATCGCGGCCGATGATCTCCTTCATGATCTCGGTGGTGCCACCGAAGATGGTCTGGACGCGGGCGTCGACGTAGTCGCGGGCGACGCGGTACTCCATCATGTAGCCGTAGCCGCCGTGCAATTGCACGCAGCCGTCGATCACCTTCTTGGCGGTTTCGGTGCACCACCACTTCGCCTTGGCGGCCTCGACCGCGGTCAGTTCGCCGTCGACGACGCCCTGCAGGCACCGGTCGATGTAGCGCTCGGAGACGTCGAGCTCGGTGTCCATCTCGGCGAGCAGGAAGCGGTTGTGCTGGAAGCTGCCGATCGGCTGACCGAACGCCTTGCGGTCCTTGGCGTATTGCACTGTCTGGCGCCAGGTTTCGCGGGCGCCGGCGATCGCCGAGATCGCGATCGAGAGCCGCTCCGACGGCAGGTTCTGCATCAGGTGGTAGAACCCGCGGCCCTCCTGGCCGAGCACGTTGGCCGACGGCACCCGCACATTCTCGAAGTGCAGTTCGGAGGTGTCCTGGGCGTGCAGGCCCATCTTGTCGAGCTTGCGGCCCCGAGTGAAGCCCGCCATGTCGCGCTCGACGACGAGCAGCGTGAAGCCCTTGTGGCCGGCATCGGGGTCGGTGCGGCACACCACCACGACGAGATCGCTGTTGATGCCTGACGAGATGAATGTCTTGGAGCCGTTGACAATCCAGTCGTCGCCGTCGCGCACCGCGGAGGTGCGGATACCGGCCAGGTCGCTACCCGCCCCGGGTTCGGTCATCGCGATCGCGACAATCGTCTCGCCGCTGGCGATGCCGGGAAGCCAGCGCTTCTTCTGTTCGTCGTTGGACAGGTCCTTGAAGTAGGGTCCGACGATGTCGTTGTGCAGGCTCAGCGCGGGTCCGGGCACGCCGGCTCTCGCCATCTCCTCATCGATGACCGCGTTGAATCGGAAATCGTCAGAGCCGCCGCCGCCGTACTCCTCGGGCATGTTGAACCCGATCAACCCGTACTTGCCGGCCGCCACGTAGGCCGAGCGGTCCACGATGCGCTCTTGTTCCCACTTCTCTGCGTTGGGTACAAGTTCGCGTTCGATGTACTGGCGGGTGGTCTCGCGGAACGCTTCGTGCTCCGCTTCGAAAATCTGTCGCTTCATCGTGCCTACTTCGCTCTCCATACGGGCTGGCGCTTCTCGGCGAAGGCCAGCGGTCCTTCCTTGGCGTCCTCGGACTGGATCAGTGCGGTGATCTCACGCATGGTGCGGGACCACCCCGCCTCGTCGTCGGTGATGACGCCCTCGTCGACGCCGACGGCCACCCGCTTGCTGGCTTGCACGGCCAACGGCGCGTTCACGGTGATCCGCTCGGCGAGCGCCAGCGCGGCCTCCAGTTCGGTGCCGTCCGGCACGACCTGATTGATCAAACCCCAATTCAAGGCGTCGGCCGACGACATCGGCTCACCGGTGAACATCAACTCCAGCGCGACCTTGCGCGGCAACTGCTCGACGAGGCGGAACACGCCGCCGGCCGCGGCGATCAGACCACGCTTGACTTCGGGTAGCCCGAACTTCGCGCCCTCGCCCGCGACGACCAGGTCACTGGCCAGTGCCAGTTCGGTACCGCCACCCAGCGCCACGCCGTTGACCGCGGCGATGGTCGGCTTGTCGATGAAGTGGCGCACGTAGCCTGCGAAGCCCCATTTGGGATGTTCGGGATGCATCACGTTCTCGCCCTTGGCGAGTGCCTTCAGATCCACTCCTGCGCAGAACGATTTGTCGCCGGCACCGGTGATCACCACGACGCGAACGTCCGGATCTTCGTGGGCCTGCTGCAGTGCGTCGCCGACCGCGATGCTCACCGCCGCGTTAATGGCGTTGCGCGCCTCGGGTCGGTTGATCGTGATGATCAGGACGTTGCCCCGCCGGTCGGTGAGTGCGGCGGGGCCGGCGACCGTCTCGGTCACAGCAGCTCGAGGATGGTGGCGTTGGCCTGGCCGCCACCCTCGCACATGGTCTGCAATCCGTACTGAATTCCCTTGTCCCGCATGTGGTAGAGCATCGTGGTCATGATGCGGGCGCCCGAACCGCCCAGGGGATGGCCCAGCGCGATCGCGCCGCCGTTCGGGTTGAGCTTCTTCTCGTCGGCGCCGATGTCCTTCAGCCACGCCAGGGGCACCGGGGCGAACGCCTCGTTCACCTCGAACACACCGATCTCGTCGACCGTCAGACCCGAGCGCTTCAACGCCTTCTGGGTGGCCGGGATCGGCGCGGTCAGCATGATCACCGGGTCTGCACCTGCCAGCGTGGCGGTATGCACCCTGGCGATCGGCTTGAGCCCCAACGACTTCGCCTTCTCGGCCGACATGAACAGCAACGCGGCCGAACCGTCAGAAATCTGCGACGAGTTACCCGCGTGGATGACGCCGTCCTCCTTGAACGCGGGCTTCAGCTCGCCCATCTTCTCGATCGTGGTGCCACGGCGAATGCCCTCGTCCTTGAGCACCGGGTTGCCGTCCTGATCCTTGATCGCCACGATCTGGTCGTCGAAGGCACCGGAATCCTGTGCCGCGGCGGCCTTTTCGTGTGAGGCGAGGGAGAACTCGTCGACCATGGTGCGGTCGAAGCCCCACTGCTCGGCAATCATCTCGGCGCCGATGCCCTGATTGGGGGTCTGGCTGTACCGGTTGCGGAAGGCTTCGGGGTACGGGTGACCGCCGTTGGCCAGCGACGCGCCCATGGGCGTGCGTGACATCGACTCGACACCACCGGCGACGACGACGTCGTAGTGGCCGGCCACCACACCCGCGGCGGCGAAGTGCACGGACTGCTGGCTGGATCCGCACTGCCGGTCGACGGTGACGCCGGGCACGCTTTCGGGCCAGCCGGCCGTGAGCAGCGCGGTGCGGCCGATGTCGAGCGCCTGTTCGCCGGCCTGCATGACGCAGCCCCAGATGACGTCGTCGACGATCGCGGGATCGACGGCGGCACGCTCGACCAGGCCGTTGAGCACCTGCGCGGACAGCTCGGCGGGATGCACGCCGGACAGGCCGCCGTTGCGCTTACCGATCGGCGATCGCACCGCCTCGACGATTACCGCTTCGGCCATGGGGACTTCTCCTTCGAAGTTGGGTTGGGTCGCCCGAATGGGTCGCTTACTCCTGAAAGTAGAGGACAAGGTTTACTAGGTCAACCTACTAGTTGGTAGGGTCACACCCTCACGACGTCGCTTCAGACATCGCCATGTGGCCCTCAAAGCCGAGATCGGCGGCCATCTTGCGGTAAGCATCGCGGTGGTTCCGATACGCAACCTCGTCGCCTTCTGCCTGTGCCAGCAGGGACCGAAGCCGCCGCAGCCAGATCTCGTAGAGAACGAAGCCGGGTTCGGTCGGCACGGCGGTCAATTTCGAAATCGCCCCTCGAGCTTCCCGGACATCTGCGTCGAAGCCGCGATGGAGCAGCGACTTCACCAACACGGCCGTGGCCACCCCCAGCCACATGACTTCGCCCGAGTGTAGATATTCGCCGAAGACAGCCCGGGCCAGCTCGATCGCGCCGTCGACGTCGGCGCGGCCGCTGCGGATGCGATATTCGTTGGCGCAAAGCAGTGTGCGCGGCGCTATGCGCATCGACAGTCGGTCCGGATCGTCGTCGGGCAGGCGGTCGGCGAAATAATCCAGAGCCGATGTCTCACTCCGTCATTCTGCGACATGGTTTACTGAGTTGTATACCTGGCCCCCGTGGCCGGACCTGACCTCTCACAGGGAGACGTGGTGGCTCGAACCACACCGCTGGCGCCGATGATCGGGCCCGACGCCGTCACACCCGGCGGCGGTGCGCCCATCCGGTCGCCGAAGACGGCTGAACTGGTCGCCGGCACGCTCCGCCGCATGGTGGTCGACGGCCAGCTCAAGGAGGGTGACTTCCTGCCCAACGAGGCAGAGCTGATGGCCCATTTCGGCGTCAGCCGACCGACCCTGCGCGAGGCGGTGCGGGTCCTGGAGTCCGAGCGACTGGTCGAGGTGCGACGTGGCTCGCGCACCGGGGCCCGGGTGCGGGTGCCGGGACCGGAAATCGTCGCGCGCCCGGCCGGATTGCTGCTGGAGTTGTCCGGCGCGACCATCGCCGACGTCATGGTCGCCCGATCCGGTATCGAACCGGTGGCCGCCCGGCTGCTCGCCGAGTCCGGCACCCCGGAGGCGTTCGACGAGCTGGACAAGATGTTGGCCGAAGACATTCCTGCCGGCTGGCAGTCGGGTCAGCTTGCAGAAACTACCGGAATGTTCCATCGCCGGCTGGTCGAGCTGTCGGGCAATGCGACGCTCGGCATCATCGCCGGAATGCTGCACGAAATCACAGTGCGGCACATGGCATTCCTCTTCAAGGAACGCCGCCCGGTATCGAAGGCGGACTACGAGAAGGTGATGCGGTCCTACGGTCGTCTGATGCAGTTCGTGCGGTCGGGCGACGGTGCTTCGGCGGAAGCGCATTGGCGCAAGCACCTCGACACCACACGCGATCTGCTGTTGAAGGGGTTGGAGATCGTCAAGGTCCGCGACGTGATGGGCTAGTCGGGCCACACCGCGAGCCGGGTGGCTGTCTCGCGCCAGCCGTGCTCGGTCTTCCAGCGCATCGGTAAGAGTCGGTACCGCCAGCTCCCCGGAGGGCCGTCCGGCCCGACGTGATTCACGGTGATGGAAACCAGGTCAGCGGCAAGGTTTTTGGCGTGCGTTTCCAGATACACACCTGCCTCGTCGTCAAGGTCCGACATCAGCTCGCTGCCGAACAACAGCCGTGGCCCGGGTGGCCGATACAGGAGGACGCACTGCGGACGCTCCGGACAATGGCCCGCACGAACGGTAACGAAGCACCCGCTGTCGACGCCGCCCAGTTCGCTCATCAGCCGGCCTGATTCATCGACCCAGACCGAGACCGGGTCAGGTCTGGGCGCGCTCGCTGCCATACACGTTTACCGGGAGGTCGTCGTGCCACGGCTGGCGGGTCACCATGTCGGCGACTTTCACGTAGCCGCTTTCGAATTCGCCCGTTGCCGCGTCGACGAGCCGGTACTCCTGGATCTGTTTGTGGATAGGCTGAGCGTCGAGCAGTACGACCCGCACCTCGCCCGGTTCGAATGCACAGCGCTCCTGCATTGCGGTGATCAGTTGCTCGTTGTGCATGTGGCCGTCGCCGAAATTCCAGCCGATCGCCATACTGCAGATCCGTTCCCCGTCGGTGAGCATGTAGTCGTCCTCGTTCTGGTCCGCCATCACCCGGTGCGCAAGGGTGTTTAACGCGCGGCCGTGAGTGTTGAAGCCAACGAACGCATATCCGAGGTACAGCAGGATCTGCGCGGCCTCCTGGTTGCCGAAGTAGCGCTCCAGCTGCTTCTGCGGCATGTTGGCGATTGCGACGAGGCCGTTGTCGATCTTCGCCTCGGCCGAGGGCTTGATGCACCACAGAGTCTTGTCCCAGTTGCCGGCGTAGTACCGCATGCCCGGCAGAAACGAGATCTTGCGCGGGAACAGATTTCCCAGAATGACAATGCCCGCGACCACGACGAACAGGATGGCCACCGGCGCCGGGTTGTGCAGATCCCCCAGGCCCACGTCGGCGTGCGCGACGAAAAGCCAGAGCACGCCGAAGATCATGAAGACGTTCCACTCCAGCGGGACCCCCATCGGGATGGCCGTCAGGATCACCAGGTGGAAACACACCATGACGAATGCGGCGACCGCAGTGGGCCACCCGCCGTGGCTGAAGAACAACACGAGCGGCACGCACATCTCAACGAAGGTGCCACCGTGGGCGAAGATCCGGGAGAGCGGACCCGGCCGCAGGTCGTCGGGGAACTTCTCGAAGAACATCCGCTTGATGAATCGCGGCCGGATGATCGGGCTGTTCGACATCATCGTCGACACCACGAACGGGAAATGCTTGTTGAGCTTCGACGTCGCGGCGCCCATCCAGATCACCACGAACACCACCTTGGCGGCGACGATCATGTCGACCCCGGCGAACAGGAACGTGACCGCCAGCGTGGCGTAGACCTCGCCACGGGCGGCCAAATAGATCACCTTGTCGCGCAGACCGCACAGCGCCAACAGGCCCAGGATCACCACGATCTGCCACACCGGCAGCACACCGACTTCTGTGTCGAGCTCCGGTATCGGCCCGGTGCCATCGGAAATCAGCGTGAACAGGACCATCAGCAGCAGCGCCGCGTACAACGCCACGTCTACCGGGGTGCGGTTGGTGCCCTCGGTCAGCGGCACCCGGCCCGGCCACGGCGGTAGCCGGATGGTGCCCGGCCGCAACCAGTACAGGATCGAGCCCATCGGCGGGAAGAACCGGTTGTTCAGCGGCCCGAAGCCGCAGCCCAGGCCGATCACCTCGAACAACAGCGTGTACAGCACGACCTTCTGGAACACGATCGGCTCCGACCACCAGGAGCCGACGGCGGCGAACCCGTCGATGCCCTTGGTGTCCAGCGCGAACAGCCAGCCGCCGAGGATGTAGAGACCGATCTTGACGACATAGAACAGGTGCAGTGCGACCGGCGTTCCAAAGCCCACCTCCGCCCAGTGGCGTGCCATCGGACGGATCTTCTCGGCGCGGGTGCCCTTGCTCCACTCGGCGAAATCGACGACGGGCAGATCGGGCTTGAGAAATCCCATGCGCGCCAGATTAGAACGTGTTCTAGCGATGTGACAGCGGAATGCCGCGGCGATCAGGCCTTCACGGGCGGGCGCCAGAAGATGACCAGCTGGCCGATGCCGCCGGCCAGACCGAGCGCGAGCGAGATGACCAGCCCCCACCAGCCGTGCAGCAGGTCGTAGAAGCCGGTGTTGTGGAACAGCGCGTAGTCCAGACTCAGCTTGCCCGCCCCGAGCGTCGCCACCGCGACCGCCGACGTCGCCAGCACCAGGTTGTACTCCCAGCCTTCCTTGACGATGAAGAAGCCGTTGGGCCGATGCACCGTCCACGCCGCCACGAACATCAAGGACACGAAGCCGGCGGCGGGAATCGGCGTCAACAACCCGAGGGCCATACCCAGCCCGGCCGAGATCTCGGTCGTCGCCGCCACCCGGGCATGGAAGGTGCCGGGCTTCATGCCGATGCTCTCGAACCAGCCGGCGGTGCCGGGGATCCGGCCACCACCGAAGAACTTGTTGTAGCCGTGAGCGGCCATCGTCAGCCCCAGCACCACTCGCAGGATCAGCAGTCCAACGTCGTAGGCAGTCATGAAACAGAACTTAGGCCTTCCGGTGGGCAGGAGCGAAGCGACCCGGGAGTTGACACCGTCAAACGGCCGCCCACCCCCGTCGACGCTAAGCGTGCCGCCAAGGTGCCTGCTGAATAACGCCGGCCAGCGGCCGGGCTCCCGAGGGTGCGTGGATCAGTCCAGAACTTGTATCACATGCGCTACCGCTTTTCGACACCCATCGTGACAGACCTCGGTGGTGCTGACGTGCCTGGTGCGGCTGCTGGATTCACGGGCTCCGTCCGCTGGCGCTCACTCACGGCCCAGCGCCGCCTCCAACCGCGCCACGTACGCGTCGACGTCGCCGATCGCCGACTCGGCCGCCCGCACGCTGACCGCGATCCGCTCGCCGATGCCGTGCACGCCGTGAGTAAGGCCCATCATCGGCGAGAGTCCCGGATAGCCGGCGGTCATCACGACGGATGCGCCGCCGAAGCTCAGGTCGGCCGCCCCGCGGTTCACGCTGGACACGACGGTGTTGCCGGTCACAGTCGGCGACCGGGCGTCCGGGTCGAATTGTGCGACGCCCCAACGCAGCAGCGACGCCGGGACCGCGGCCGATGCCCGACTGTCCGCTCGCATGGCCGGATGCGCGGCACGGCGCCGCCGCCGTGCCAGGTCCTCGGCGATCCGGCCCACCCGCTCGCCGACGTCCAGCTCCGGGTACAGGCCGACACCGACATTCCCGAAGTGGTTATGCGCCTCCCGCGCACCGGTCTTCGCCATCGGCACCTCGGCACCCAGGGTGGCCGGGTCGTCACCGAGCTCACGCAGATGTCCGGACAGCGCGGTGGACACCGCGGCCAGCACGCCGATCGTCACCGTCGGCCCAGGCAGCTGGCCGCGGTGCCGGACCACGGTGCGGACACTTCGGGCACCCGCCGGCCGCGTGTTGGTGCGCAGCGCCGGACGCGATTCCGCCTGCGGGGGAACAAGTCCCGCGGCGGTGTCGCGGACTAGCGCACGATGAGCGCGGGCGGCCCGAACGGCGCGCCATGGCAGCGCGGCACCGCGAAACGGCGGAGGCGCCGGCACGGCAGGCACCACGGTGGCGCGGCCGAAGAGCAGCGCCGCCAACGCCGAGCACCGGATGCCGTCACCCAGCGCATGCGTGGCCTGCAGCACCGCGACCGTCCCCTCCCCCGCCGCACCCGGCACCCCGTCGACCGGTGTGAAAACGTGCAGCCGCCAGCTCATTACGCGGGAGTCCAGCTGGTGGTCGGCCAGCGCACTGGCCGCGGCCAGACATCCGGTCCAGCTCGTGTCGGCGAGATCGTGCACCAGGAACTGGCGGGCACCGACCGGGCCGCGCACCCACGCCGGGTAGGTCAGCACGTTGTGCTCTTCGATCCGCAACGTCAGTTCCGGGCCGCCCCGGGCACGCTCGCGGATGACATCCAGCGCCTGATCGAGGTCGAACGGCACCCCGGCGAATCCATACAGCAGGAACTGATCGTTGGGAATCTTGGCCGACATCCAGTACATCTGCGCATCGACCGCCGCCATCCGGCGCACCGTCATGTTGTTCGAGGCTAGGCTCTCAGGATGGTCCGCTGCCACCTCGCCGATGCTGCCGCCTGCGAGTAAGGACGGCGCCGTCGTCGTCACCGGCGCCTCATCCGGTATCGGCGAGCAGTTCGCACGCGAATTCGCCTGCCGCGGTTATAAATTGGTGCTTGTCGCGCGTCGAGCCGACCGCCTGGCCGAACTTGCCGAGTCGTTGAACACGGTGGCGCACGTGTTGCCCGTCGACCTCTCGAAACCCGCGGAGCGAGCGAGGATTCCGGACCGGGTGGCGGCCATCGGGCTCACCGCGGACGTCCTGGTGAACAACGCCGGGCTGGCCACCATGGGCGCGGTGGCCACGTGTGATCCCGAAGCGGAGCTCAACCTGGTTGAGGTCGACGTGGCGGCCGTCGTCGACCTGTGCTGCCGATTCGTACCGGGCATGGTGCGACGAGGCCGCGGGGCGGTGCTCAATGTGGCGTCGGTCGGCGCGTTCGGCCCCCTCCCCGGGCAGGCGAGCTACGGCGCGGCGAAGGCGTTCGTGCTGTCGTACACGCAGAGCCTGGGCGCGGAACTGCGCGGCACCGGTGTCTCGGCCGCCACCCTATGCCCGGGTCCGGTGGACACCGGCTTTGGCGATGCGGCCGGTTTCGCCAAGCAGGATGCGGAGAAGATGCTGCCCGCGGTGCTCTGGAAATCGGCGGAGGCGGTGGCCAGGGCCGCGGTGGACGGACTCGCCGACGGCAAGACGGTCATCGTTCCCGGCGCGTTCAACCGGGCCGCGGCGGTGCTGTACCGGTTGGCGCCGCGGCGGCTGCTGCTCCCGCTGCTGGCCCGCGGTCATCCCGGCGCGACGAACTAGGGCGCCGACCCGACGAAGTCGAGGGAGTGCCGCGCCACGGCGTCGGGCCGCTCGAGCTGCAGGAAATGCCCGGCGTTCTCGACGATGCGCATGCGGCTGTCGGCAGCCACAGCGCGGCCGTCCAGTGTCGGTGCAGTTCGGCGTACTGCCTGGGCGGCCCGAAGCCGGCCGGAGCGTGGCGCGATCCAGGATGCGGATCGTTCAGGCAGCCAAGGCAATTGGAAGTACTGCGTGTACCAGCTCAGGATCGCCTGCCTGGGCAGCAACGCCGCCAGCGAGCGGCGCACGCCGACGCCGCGTCTGGGCCGCAACGCCGCGACCGGCGGAACCGACACGATCACGGCCCTGGCGAACCATCAGCGCGCCGATGTGATAGCTGCCGTCCGAGGCGATCGACGACGGCGCGTAGCCGCGCATGAACGGCGCCACCACCCGCCACCCCGCGTCGGCCAGCAGCGGCGCGACCGTGCGCCAGCCGTGTGCGGTATCGGGGAAACCGTGCAAGACACAAGGCGATCGGCGCGTCAGCCGGCCCCCAGGTCAGTGCCCGCAGCCGCCCGGCGGGGGTCGCGACGTCGATCGGCACGCCGCGGCCCCTACACGGGGTCGAACTTGGAGATCAGCCAGCGTCCGTCGACCTTGTCCAGCGCGACCCGCACGCTGGACGCGGTGTCGGTGGGTGTGTCGGTGCCGACGACCACGCTCTGGTTCACGTACAGCAGAACCACCGCATGATTCGGTTCGGCGGACACCGAGGCCGTCGCCGGAATCGAGGCCAACGCGGAGATCTGCTTCTCCTTCGCGCCGGGTATCACCACGTCGTTCGTCAGCGCGGTGTAGGAGTCCCGGAAGTCGCCCGTCAGCAGGTCGCGTGCCGCGCCGAGTTGCTGTTCGACGGTGTCGGGCTTGTAGGACAGCAGGGCTATCGTGCTGTCCTTGGCGGCCTGCACCGACTCGATGCGGGCGATCTCGTCTTCCCGGATCGAATTGTCCTGCCACTTCAGGAAACCCGCGGCCGCGGCCAGCAGCAGCGCGAGGGCGGGCAGCACCACGTAGGCAAACACCCGCGACCAGTTGACGCGGCGCTTGGGCTTGTCGGGTTCTACCGGCGCGGCGGCGTCCTCGTCGGTGGTTTCCGTCGCCTCGTCGGCCTGCTCGTCGGCCTGCTCGGCCGCCTCGTCGGCGGCCTGCTCCTCGGTCTGTTCGGTTTCTGCATCGACCGGCACGGCGGTGGTTTCCTTCACGGTGTCGTCGGGGCTGTCGGTCTTGTCTTTGGTCACGGCACGAAGTCCACGTTGGAGACCTTGGCTTCCTCACCAACCTTCTGCACCGAGAGCAGCATCCGCCAGGCTCGCGGCTCCTGTTCTGGCGCACCGGCATTGGACGTCTTGACGGTCACCGCGACCAATACCTGCGCCTCGTCGTCGGATTCGGACTCCAGACCCGCTTCGCTGATGGTGCCGACCGACTTCGACTGCGCCTGCTTGACGACGTCGATGAAGGGCTGAGCGCGCTTCTGGAAGTCGTCGTAGAAGGTGCCGGTCGCCGAGTCCAGGATCCGTTGCACGTCGCCGTCGACCTGCTGGTGGTCGATCGTGGTCAGGTTCAACGCCCCCTGCCGGCCCACCTGCAGGAACAGCTGGCGCTGCTGCTCGGCCTGACGCGACTCGTACGCACGGAAACCCAGCCAGCCGGTCAGCCCGCCCAGCGCCAGCACCAGCACCAGCCCCGCAATCGTCGCCAGCCGCACGTGCGACATCGGTGGCTTGGGCGGCCGCTCGTCCGCGGCCTCGTCCGCGGTCTCGTCGGCCTCGCCCCCGGCTACGTCGGCGACGTCTTCGCCGACGTCGGTTGCCTCAGACGGCTGGACCTCGGTGGCCTCGGACTCCGGTTCGGCTGCTGTCTCGCTCAGTTCCCCTCCGGGGGCAGCAGCATCGTCTGCCATGTTTGCTCCTCTGCGGCATTACGGGCCAGGTTGGCTTGTGTGTACACACGCCCGTCCGGTCCAACGTACGTGCCGTTCGCCGGATCGTATTCGGCGGCCGCTAGCGGCGGCGGCGCCGGACCCGGTGGCGGAGCTGCTTGTGCAGGTGGGGAGCCCGGCGGCACGTGCGGGACGGGCTGATCCGACAGCGTTGCGTTCGGGTCACCCTTCCAGTTCCAGCCGTCGTTGAGCGGTATGTAGTTCTCGTTGCTCTCGCACTGCTTGACCGTGGCTGCTCGTTTGCCAGGAACTGTGATGCAGGGCAGGTTGCGGGCACCGCGCACATTGAACGGCGCGTCCTGCGGGATGCGGCAGTACACATCACCGGCCGGCCGATCCGGATAGTCCTGGAAGCTCGCGACCCGCTGCTGCTGGGCCGGCAGGAAACCGGTGGTGCATGTCGGCGGCAAGTTGAGGTTCAGGTTGAGGCTCAGGTAATCGCCCTTGTAGTCCTGTATGGTGTTCCGTTTGGCCACGCCGATTGCCTGCGTGGTGGCGGTGCCCTGAGGCAGCAGCACCAGCAGCTGCTCGAGGCTCGGCTGGTAGGTGACGGCGACCTCACCGAGGCTCACCAGGTTGGACAACACGATCGGCAGTGTGGGCTGGAGCCGGTCAAACAGGGCCCGTAGCTCGTCGGCCGCGCCGGGCCCCTTCTCCAGGATCCCGGCCACCGCGGCGTCCTGTGTTTGCAACTGGTCGGTGACAGTCGCCAGATTCGACGCCCACTCCTGGATCGAACCCGCGGTGTCGGTCTGTGTGTCCAGGATCGGCTTCGACTGGTCGATCAGGGTGGTCAGCGGGTCCAGGTTCTTGCGGGCGTCGATGGCAAGCGCGGTTCCGCCGTCCACGAGCCGGGAGAGCTCCGGGCCGAGTCCGCCGAACGCGATATAGGCCTCGTCGACGGCCGTCTTGAGGTTGTCGCGCGGGATCGCCGCCAGGCCGCTGTTGATGGTCGCCAATACCGTGTTGACATCGGTCGGGACCCTGGTGCGATCCTGCGGGATCACGTCGCCGTCCTTCAGCACCGGGCCCTCACCACTGCGTGGCAGCAGCGGACGAACTGTTCACCGACCGCCGACACGCTGTGCACTTCGGCTTCCAGGTCGGCGGGGATCTTGATGTTCGACGTCAGCGACAGCACCGCCTCGACACCGGTGTCCGTCAGGTTCACGCTTTTCACCGTGCCGACTTCGGTGCCGCGGTACGTGACATTGCCGCGGGGGTACAACCCGGCCGCTTCGGGCAGCTCCACGATCACCCGGTATTGCCCGATGCCAAGTAGCGCGGGCAGTCGCATGTACCCGAAGATCATGATTCCGAGCGCCACGACCGCCAGCAGGCTGAAGATTAACAGCTGGATGACGATCCGCCTGGTCAATCGCATGTCATGGCCCCTGATCCCAGCGGTACGGCACGAGCAACGGGTTGCCGAGGCCGTTCGGCGGGGCGCTGCCGGTGCACGGGCTGGGCAACTGGCCGATCGTGCGGCCCCACTGCAGCTCCAGCCAGGTCAGATCGCACTCCCACCGCGTTCCGGTGAAGACGCCTTGGTCGATCCGGCTCAATGTCAGGTCGATGATCAGCGTCAGATTGGCGTAGTCGCCGCGGATCCAGTTGGTGAGTGTCTCCTTGGGAAACGGGAAGGTCGGGAGGAAACTCAGCGCGCGGGTAAGCGCCGGACCCGCGTTGGCCAATGATTCCAGCACCGGGCCGATGTCTCTGAGCTCTTGAACCAAGGCTTCCTTGGTCTGGTTGACCGAGTCGGCGGCCAGCGCGCTGAACTTACCCAGCTGCGCGAGCGCCTCGCTGAGGTTGTTGCGCTGGTCCTTGAGTACGGCCAGCGCATCCGGAATGGTACGTAATGCCTTGTCCACCACCGGCTTCTGCGCGGCGAACTGACCGACCAGGTTGTTCACGCTCTCGTTAGCGGCGATGATGTCGTCTTTTTGGTCGTTGACGTATGCGACGAACAGGTCGAGTTGCTCGATCAGGCTGCGCAGGTCGGCCTCGCGGCCGGTCCACGCGGTGCTGAACGCCTCGGTGATGTCCTGAACATTGCCGATCCCACCGCCGTTGAGCAGCAGCGAGATCGAGGCCAGCGTCTGCTCGGTGCTCGGGTACTTGCTTCCCGACGACAACGGGATCAGCGAACCTTCGCGCAGCCTGCCCTCCGGCGGCACGTCCGTCGGAGGCGCCAGTTCGATGTGCAGCGATCCCAACAGGCTGGTCTGACCGAGCTTGGCCGTCGCATTGGCGGGCAGTTCGACATTGCCGTTGAGCTTCATGGTGACCAGTGCATTCCAGCCCTGGCGCTCGATCTTGGTCACGTTGCCGACCGTGACGTCACCGACCCGGACACGAGAATTCGGTTCGATGTTGTCCACGTCGGGCATCTGCGCCTGGATGGTGAAGGCGCCGGGGCCCCGGCCCTCGACCCCGGGCAGCGGAATCGAGTTCAGCCCTTGCCAATCGCCACATCCGGATACCACGGTGGCCAGTGCCAGCAGGCACGCCGCCGCGCCCAACCGGATTCGTCGCCGGCGCATCATGATCCGGCTCCGGGCGGCACCATCAGACCCTGCAGGCCGTCGGCGGGATTGGTCGCCATCGGCGCCTCGGCCGCCAGCGGCGGCGCATCGGGCGGCACGAAGTACGGGGGTGGTCCACCTTCCGCCGGAAGCGGCGGCGGACTGGCCGGCGGGGGTTGCGGCGGAATGTAATCGGGCCGCATCCAGTCCTCGCTGTAGGTGATCTCGTTCGGCCGCGCCGTAGCACCGACGAAGAGGTTCAGGCCGAGGGGCGGGTAGTTGTACTGGCGGTTCTTGATGATCGGCGCCAGGTACTGCACGCACAGCTTGGCCGACTGCTCGGCGCCCAACCGCGACGCCGCCTGCACAGCACCGCAGACGAAGGTGATCGTGTTGGCGAAGTTGTTGACCGCCAGCACGGCGCTCGCCGCGCCCTGGGCCGGTTGATAGATGTTTGTGTAGTTCTGGAGTGCGTTGGGCGCCACGTGCAGGAATTGCTTCACGTCGTCGAGGCTGTCGGTCAGCGCTTGGGTCACCCCCGCCAGCTTGTCGGACGTTGTGCCCAGCGCTTCGCGGTTGTCGGCCACGAAGCTCTGCACCTCTCCGACCACGTCGTTGAGGTCCCTGACGGCGTCGGCGACCTCGTTGGGGTTGTCGGCGAGCAGCCCGGTCACCGATGCCAGGTTCTGGTTGAGCTGGCGCATCAGCGTGGTGCTGTCCTGCAGCGCCGATACCAGGATCGACAGGTTCTTGACGGTGGAGAAGATGTCGGTGCTCTTATCGCCGAGCGTCGAAAGGGCCTGCGACAGCTTGATGACGGTGTCGCGGATGCTGGCGCCCTGGCCGCGGAGATTGTCGGCGGTGGTGTTGATGATCGAACCCAACGGGCTGACCCCGCCGGGCTCGGTCGGCTGCAGCTGTTCGGACAGCCTCTCCAGCTGCGCACGGAAGGTGTCGTACTCCACCGGAACCACCGTGCGTTCGCGCGGGATGACCGCGTTGTCCTCCATCACCGGACCACCGGTGTAGGCGGGGGTGAGCTGTATGGCGCGCGAGGTCACCAGCGTCGGCGACAGGATCGCGGCGTTGGCGTCGGCCGGCACGTCGTATTTGCTGTCGTACCAGAACGAGATCTTGACCCGGTCGGGCTGCGGCTCGATCTTCTCGATCCTGCCGACGTTCACGCCGAGAACGCGGACGTCGTCGCCGACGAAGATGCCGTTGCTGTTCTCGAAGTACCCGACGACGTTGGTGCGGTTGAGCGGTCCGGTCGACCGCAGCAGCACGGCCACCCCGGCGACCAGCAGGAGCACCAGGGCGGCGGCCAGCCCGATTCGGGCGCCACGCGAAACGGTCACTGTCCTCCCTCCGCGGGTAGTGGCTCACCCGGCGCCGGCACGAAAATCGGGTTCGGCGTAGGAAGGGGAATGGACTGCTGTCCGGGCGGTGCCTCGGCGGGCGGTCCCGGTGGTGGTCCGCCCGGCGGAGGCGCGGGGAGAGGCTCGCGGTAGGGGTAGCAGCCAGTAGGGCCGGGCAGCGGCAGGCCGGGCGGACCGCACCCCTGATCGCCGGGGTTGCCGGTGATTGCGTCGGGCAGGTTCAGATGCGGCTCGCCGCCCTGGCCGGTGCGCGGATAGGGCACCGGCAGCGCCGGTGTCCCCGGCTGGCCGATCTGCGGGTCGGTGCGCTCGGACGGCAACAACACGTTGGGATCCAGGCCGAGGTCGGAGAACGCGACGTCGATGAACGGCTGCAGCCACTGGCCCGGCAGCAGGTTGACGATGTACTGCTTGAAGAACGGGCCGGATGATACCGACTCGCCCAGCGACATCGCATACGAATTAAGGAGGTTCAGCCCCTTCTGCAGACGCTCCTTGCGGTTGTCGATGATCGTCAGCACGCCGTTGAGCTTGTCCAGCGCCGGCCTCATCGTCTCGCGGTTCTCGGCGATGAAGCCCTGCACCTGCTGGCTCAGCGTGGAGATGCTGCCCGAGATCTGGTCCAGCGCAGCGCTTTGGCTCTCCAGCTGGGCCAGCAGCGCGTTGGTATTGGCGATCAGGCTGACCACCTGGCCGCTGCGCTCGGCCAGCACGGCGGTCGACTTGGTCGCGTTGGTCAGCAATTCACGCAACTGTGCGTCGCGCTCGTTGAGGGTATCCGAGAACCGGGCCACGCCCTCGACGGCGACCCGCAGTTCGGGCGGAGTCTCCGAGAACGTTTCCGCCAACACCCTCAGCGAGTCGGACAGCTGATTGGTGTTCAGGCCGCTGATCGTCGTCGCGAGATCGCCGAGCGCGTCGGGCAGCTGATAGGGCGACGTCGTCCGCTCAAGTGGAATCGTGCCATCCTGGCGTCCGTCCCCACGGGATGAAACCTCGAGGATCTTGCTGCCCAGCAGGCCCTTCGTCTTGATCGCCGCCTCGGTGCGGTCCCCGAGCCGGATGTTCTTGTCGACATTGAACTTGACCAACACCCGGGGCCCGTCCAGCTCGATGGACGTCACCTCACCCACCCCGAAACCCGAAACCTGCACGCCCGCACCGGTTGTCAGCCCACCGGCCTCCGCGAAGTGGGCCGAGTAGTCGTTTTTCTGGTTCAAGAAGGGGATTTTGTCGTAATTCAGGGCGAGAAGCACGATACCCACGGTCAACGCCAGCCCGATGGCACCGATGATGAACGGATTGCGTTCCGAGAATGGCTTCATCGCGGCGCACACCTTCCCGAAACCTGGCCGGCCACTTTCACGTACACCGGCTGGCCGCCCTTGCCGTTGAGCTTGAGCACGAGCTCACACAGATACTGGTTGAAGAAGTCGCCGTAGATACCCTGCCGGGCCAGCGCTTGATAGGCATCCGGCAGGGTGTTGAGCAGGTTGTCGAAGTACTCGTGGTCGGCGACCACGATGCCGGCGGCCCGGTCCGTCTCTGCGATGGTCTTGGCAAACGGTGGCCGGGCCTGGTCCAGCAGGTCGGCGATGGTGCCGGCGGCGGCATTGGCGTACGCCACGCCATTGCTGATGTCTTCCTTGCGGGCCTCCAGCCCCTCCACGAGTTGGGAGATCGAGTCGATTGCCTTTGAGAATTGGTCACTTTGGTCACCGAGCGACCCCAGCACGGTGTTCAGGTTGACGATGACCTCGCCGATCAACTGGTCCCGGTCGGCCAGCGTGTTCGTCAGCGCCGCGGTCTGGGTAAGGAATGAGCCGATCGTCCCGCCCTGGCCTTCAAAGGCCTGAATCAACTGGCCGGACAACGCATTCACCTGGTCTGGATCGAGCGCGGAGAACAGCGGCCGGAACCCGCCGATCAGCGCGTCCAAATCCAGCGCCGGCGAGGTGCGGGCCAATGGGATCGTGTCCCCCGCATTGAGCCTCGTGGTGCCTCCGGCGCCTTCCACCAACGCCAGATAGCGGCCGCCGATGAGGTCGTCGTAGCGGATGACCGCCCTGCTGCCCTCGGTCAGCACGACAGATTCATCGGCGGTGAACTCGACCAGCGCGGTGGTGTCGTCCTGGATGGAAATGTTGTTGACCCTGCCGACCTCCACGCCGGCGATGCGGACGAAGTCGCCGTTCTCCAGCCCGGTCACATTTGTGAACTCGGCGTTATACGTCTTGGTTTTCTCACCGAGGCGCAACTGCCCGAAGACCGCGTACAACGCGAACACGCCGAGTACACACACACCCAGGAAGATGCAGAGACGCAACAGGGCGTGTCGCCAGTTGGTGCTCATGCCGGTTGCCTTTCGTGGTTGACGTGTCTAGTGCCGGGCGGTCAGGGTGCTGGCGTCACCTCCCGCGGGATTGGAATCGGCGGTAACGGAGTGGGTACCAGCTGTGCGGGCGCGGGCACAACGAACGGTTCCGAACCCGGCCGCGGGCCTGGATCCTTCGGCGCCCCCGGCGGCGGTGCGGGCGGCAACCCCGGCCACAACGGGGTGCCGTCAGGCGCGTACATCGGCGCGCCATAGGGCGGGGCACCCGGGTAGGGAATCGGTCCCGGCGCGGGCCCGCCGAACAGGTTGCGGATGCTCGGCGGCTCGGGCACCGCGCGGGTGACCGGGAAGTAGTTGGCCCAGCCCGGGAACCCGATACCCGGGTTCGGCCGCCAGTCCACTCCGGTTCCGAAGCCCGTGTTCGTGATGAGCTGACGCACCGGCCAGTTGTCGTCGACGAGGGGCAGCGAACCACAGCCCGGCTTGCCGCCAGGTCCGCCCTTGGCGCCGATGACGGGCAGGTTGTGCGGATAGCGGTACGGGTCGTCACCGAGGAAAACAGGTGGCAGCAAAAGCAAAGGCAGGCTAGCGTCTAAGACGATCGAGTATCCGTTGCCGCCGGGCGATTCGTAACCTCCCTTGTCCAGCAACGTCTTGGCGCCGACCAGCAGGCAGGTGTACTCCGGGTTGTACTTCATCAACAGGTTCGTCGTCGGCTCGAGCACGTTGATGGCCTTGATCAGGTTGGCCTGATTCGGTGCGAGCAGGTTGATACCACTGTTGGAGAAGCCAATGGTGGCCAGCAGCAACGCATCCAGCGCCTGGGCACGGTTGGTGATGGTGACGCTCGTGGTGCTGGCCGCATTGAGGACCGTCACGATGTCCTGTGCCGCAACGCTATAGGTGTCGCTGAAGCCCTTCAGCGCCTGCCAGTCGGCGCGCACGGTTTCGCTGCGTGGGTTCAGCGCGAGAAACACCTGATTGGCGTCAGTGGTGGCCTGGCCGATCCGCTCGCCTTTACCGCGGACACCCTGGGCAAGCGCGGACAGCACACTGTTGAGCTTGGCGGTGTCGATCTGATCGAGCACACCGACCACGTTCTCGAACACCGTGTTCACCTCGGTGGCGACGTTGCGGGACTGCAACACCTGACCAGCCTCCAGCCGCTGCGCGCTGGGATCGCTGGGGTAGACCAGGTCGACGAACTTGGCGCCGAACACCGTGGTGGCCCGGATCTGCGCCTCGACATTGGCCGGGATGTGCTTGATCTGGTCCGGGTAGATCTCCAGTTTCAGCTCCACCGGCTCACGGCCACCGGTGATCGACGCGACGCGCCCCACCTGTACGCCGCGCATCTTGACCTTGGCGTTGCTCTCCATCACCAGGCCGGACCGGTCGGAGGTCAACGTGACCGGGACAAACGACTTCAGGCTGCCGGTGAACAACGCATACGTCAGCCAGATTGCGGCGATCAGCAACACCAACAGGAAAAGCGTCCACCACCCCGGGTGCAGACCCTCGTCTTTCCTCGCATCAGCCACGGCACTACCCAGCCAGGTTGAAGTTGCCGGATTGCCCATACACGGCAAGCGAAATCATCATCACCACGAACGCCGAGATGATCAGCGACATCCGCACCGCACGCCCGACAGCCTCCCCCACTCCGGCCGGCCCACCGCTTGCGGTGAAGCCGTAATAGGTATGTATCAGCATGATCACCACCGCCATGGCGACGCTTTGCACGAATGACCAAATCAGGTCGGTGGGATTCAGGAACGTTCTGAAGTAGTGGTCGTAGACGCCCGTCGACTGACCATAGAGAGCGGTGGTGCCGAAACGCGCGGCCCAGAACGACGCCAGCACTCCGACGCAATACAACGGGATCACCACGAGGAGGCCGGCGACCACCCGGGTGGAGGCGAGGTAGGCGATACTACGGATACCCATCACCTCGAGCGCGTCGATTTCCTCGTTGATACGCATGGCGCCGAGTTGTGCGGTGGCGCCGGCACCGATGGTGGCGGCCAGGGCGATGGCGGTCGTTGCCGGCGCAATCAACCGGACGTTGAAGAAGGCCGACGCGAATCCCGTCAACGCCTCCACACCGATTTCGGAGAAGTCGGTGTATCCCTGCACCGCCACCAGCGCGCCGGTGGTCACCGTCAAGAAGGCCACGATCGCGACGGTTCCGCCGATCACGATGAGCGCCCCTGCACCCAGGCCCATTTGCGCGATGATCCGCATCAACTCGACCCTGTAGTGGGTGAACGCGTAGACGATGTTGCGCAACGTGTTGCCGTAGAACTGCGTCTGTGTCCCGACCCGGTTCCAGCCGGCGACCCAATTGTCCACCCTGCGTGCCACGCGCGGGTACCGGTGGCCCAGAGCGCTGCTGGTCATAGCGTCACCCTCACGGCTACGGCGGTGGCGACGACGTTGATCGCGAACAACGCCATGAAGGTGAACACCACGGTCTCGTTCACCGCGTTACCCACACCGGCCGGACCGCCGCCCACGGAAATGCCCTTGTAGCAGGCGATCAGGCCGGCCGAAAGGCCGAACAACGCGGCCTTGATCAATGCGATCGTCACGTCAAGCGCCCCGATGATCAGGGTCAAACCGGCCGCGAAGGCGCCCGGCGAGACGTGCTGGATGTAGACGCAGAAGAAGTACGCACCGGCGAGCCCGACGAGGATCACCGTGGCGGACAGCGCCAGCGACACCACGGTGGCGGCCAGCACGCGGGGGACCACAAGCGCCTGAATGGGATTGACGCCCATCACCCGTAGCGCGTCGAGTTCCTCACGAATTGTCCGCGCGCCCAGATCGGCGCACATGGCGGTGGCGCCGGCGCCGGCGACCACCAGCACGGTCACGATCGGCCCGATCTGCCGCACCGTGCCCAGCGCGGCGCCCGTGCCGGAAAAGTCCGAGGCCCCGAACTCGGTCAGCAGGATGTTGAAGGTGAACGTCAACAACACGGTGTAGGGGATGGTCAACATCAGCGTTGGCACAATCGACACCCGCGCGACGAACCAGGCCTGTTCGATGAACTCGCGCCACGCGAAGGGCGGCTTGAACATCAACACGAACGTGTCGAGTGCCATCGCGTAGAAGCCGCCGACCGCGCGCACCGGCTTGGCAACGACGCTCGAAGCGACCATCAGCGGGTCCTTCGTCGCCTGCTCGTCAGTGCCATAGACCCGCTGACTTCCCCCCGACAAAAGGCCAGCAACACCAATGTGGCCGTCGTGGCGGCCACCACTGCGCGCACCTGGTAGACGAGGTGACGTGTCAGCAACATCGCACTCCCATCCCCGAAGGCATACGAAAGGCTACTTGTGTGACACGAGTTCAAGGTCAGAATTGAAAAAGATGTCGGCCGCCGTATCGCCTCCGCTGCAGACGGTGCACAATGGCCAATGCTCGAACCGGCACTCCGGCAAACCAATTGCGAACCCTGACAATTTGGAATTACATTCCAAAAAAGTATCGGCGCGCGCGGTAGCCTCGGAATGTGACGACGTCGGCGCGACGCTGGGCGAAGACCGACGCCACGCAGCAGCGCATCCTCGATGCGGCGACAGATGTGTTCGCCGCGCATGGATTCACCGCGGCCACGATGGCCGATATCGTCGAACAGTCCGGGGCGAGTATCGGCAGTATCTATCACCATTTCGGCGGCAAAAAGGAGCTGTTCCTTGCGATCTTCGATCGGTTGGCCGCCGAGATCGAACACCGCATCGATGCCGCCACCGGCATGGCCGACGAAGCCGATCGCCAACGCACCTTCGAAGTGACCGTGCGGGCCTACCTCGAAGCGGTGTGGGCCAACCGGCACGCGGCGATGGTGTTGTCTTCCGGCGATACCCCGGCCGGGTTCGACGGGATTCGCCGCAACAGCACGCTGACCGCCTTCCGGCGGTGGATGTCGGTGCTCGAGCTGGACACCTCCCCGCGCGGCCAGCTACTGAATCGCATCCTCATCGCGGTCATGGTCGAGGCGTCGGCAATGGTCATCCTGTGCGACAACGCCGCCGACGTGCAGCCGATCACCGACGCGACCATCGAGTGGATCGGCCGCCTGACAAGCTGAACCGTCAGGCGTTCTGCGCGGCGACCTCCAGTTCGGCGACGACGATCTTGCGCATCCCCAGCATCGCCTTGGTGGCGGCCGCGGCGCGGGCCGGGTCGGGATCGCTGACCAACTCGAAAAGCCGGTCCGGCACGATCTGCCAGCTCAGCCCGAACCGGTCCTTGAGCCAGCCGCACTGCGACTCTTCCCCACCTTCAACGAGCCGATCCCAGTAGTAATCGACCTCGTCCTGGTCCTTGCAGCTGACCATGAACGAAACCGCCTCGGAGAACTGGAACTGCGGCCCGCCATTGATACCGAGGAACCGGTTTCCGTCCAGTACGAACGTGCCCGACACCACGTCGCCGGGTTTGCCCGGTCCGGCCTCGGTATAGCGGTTCATCTGCTCGATCGACGAGTTCGGGAAGACCGACGTGTAGAACTGTGCGGCTTCCTCCAGGTTGTCGTTGAACCAGAGCGAGGGCGTGATCGACGGCATTGCGGGTCCCCTTCCATACGACGGCTTTTCGGTTCAGACTCGCGTCATCGCCGGAAGTCATCGCGGCGTCCGGCAACCAAGGGCGCGCAGCGAGAAGTCCAGGACGCGGGCCAGCGCCTTGTCCAGGTATCGCGCCTCGCCGGCGGGTTGCGTGGTCATCTCCCTGCTCACCACCGCACTGATGGCGACCGCGTCACACTCCGGGTCCGCGAGCGGAAACGACCCGTCGCGGTGCCCGCGCCGCAGAATCTCGGTCAGCGAGCGTTCGCGGTCGGCGTGCGCCCGCTCGCGGGCCTGCCGATACCCCTTGGCGGCCCGGACCTCGTCGGAATCCAGCACGATCAAATGCATGCGCAGTCGCGGGTCGTATACCAACCCGAACATCTGCGCAATCCACGCCTTGAGCTGATGGACGGGATTGTCCGGCACCTCGTCGGCAATGCGGTCCAACCGCCCGGCCACCGCCTCGCTCTCCTGTCGAAGCATCGCCAGGAACAGCTCGTCCTTGGATTCGAAGTGCCGATAAAAGGCGCGGGAGGACACCCCGGCCCGCTCGAGTATCGCGGCGACGGGGATCGGCCCGCTGTGGGGCTCCGACAAGCAGCCGTACGCGGCGTCGATGATGCAGCCGCGGTCGTCGCCGGTCGGCGTATCGGGCTGCACGAACGCAGATTGTAGGGATGCCGGGCCGCAGATAGAGGCAAATGTCCGGCTGGGTAACGTGACTCCAGGGGCCGGTCGAGAGGATGTCCGTGAGCGTTGCAAGCAGCACACCGCAAACGGTTAAGTTTCGCGGGGTCGACGACATCACCCTGATCGCGGATGAATGGAACCGCGGTGCAGAATCAGCAACGGAGCGGCCGTCCATACTGCTCCTGCACGGCGGCGGCCAGAATCGGTTCTCCTGGAAGAAAACCGGCCAGATCTTGGCCGACGAGGGGCTGCACGTGGTCGCTCTGGACAGTCGCGGTCACGGGGACAGCGACCGGTCGCCCAATGCGAACTACGCGGTGGAGACGCTCTGCGCGGACACGCTGCGCGTGCTGGATCAGATCGGACGGCCCGCGGTGTTGATCGGTGCCAGCATGGGCGGGCTGACCGGCATCCTGGCCGCCGACGCCGCCGGCCCGGAGAAGGTGACCCGGCTGGTGCTCGTCGACGTGGTGCCGCGTTTCGAGAAGAGCGGCAGCGCCCGCATTCGCGAGTTCATGTTCAACCACGTGCACGGCTTCGACACGCTTGAGCAGGCCGCGGAGGCGGTCGCGGCGTATCTGCCGCATCGCACCAAGCCGCGCAGCCCGGAAGGCTTGAAGAAGAACCTGCGTCATCGCGACGGCCGGTGGTACTGGCACTGGGATCCCGCGTTTCTCACCAAGCCACAGGACGATCCGTTCATCCGGGTGGAGAAGCTCGAGCAGGCAGCCACCGATCTGACGATTCCGATACTCCTTATCCGCGGCAAGCTTTCCGATGTGGTCAGCATCGAAGGGGTGAAGGACTTCCTGAAGAAGGTGCCCGCGGCGGAGTTCGTCGAACTGTCCGACGCCGGGCACACCGCCGCGGGCGACGACAACGACGCCTTCAGCGAAGTCGTGGTGCAGTTCGTAAACCGGTGAACGCCAACCGCCGCACCATCGGTTTCAATTTTCTGGAGGAGCCCGAACTACCGGCACCCCAGGTCACCGAGGCGCAGGCCGAAGAGATCCTGGCGGCTCATTACGGCCTTGAGGCACAGGCGAAATCGCTGGGCAGTCAGCAGGACAAGAATTTCCTGATCCACGGTGCGGACGCCGAGACTCTCGGTGTGCTCAAGATCGCCAACCCGGCCTTCAACGCAACGGAACTGGAAGCCCAGGATCTCGCGACGGAGATGATCGCCGCGGCGGAGCCGGCGCTGCGCATCGCCGTGCCACTGCCCAACCTCGCGGGCGAAAAATGCTCCCACATAGATGGATTGCTGAACGGGACGGCCTTTGTCCGGCTGCTGCGCTTCCTGCCTGGGGGAACACTGCTGGAATCGGGCTATCTGTCCCCGGCCGCCGTCGCCGGGCTCGGAGATATCGCCGGGCGGGTCAGCCGGGCGCTCGCCGACTTCAGCCACCCGGGCCTGGACCGGATCCTGCAATGGGACCTGCGCTACGGAAACGACGTGGTGGCAGAACTCATTTCGCATGTCGGCGATCCGTCGCACCGCGACCGGTTGCAGGATGTCGCCAGCGAAACCTGGTCGAGGATCGGCCCACTCGCCGATGACCTGCCCCGGCAGGCAATCCACCTCGACCTGACCGACGCCAACGTGGTGGTTACGCGGGCCGACGACGGAAGCGCCCGCCCGGACGGGGTCATCGACTTCGGCGACCTGACCCACAGTTGGGCGGTGTCCGAGCTGGCGATCACCGCGTCATGCGTGCTGGGTCATCCCGGTACCGAACTCACCTCGGTCCTGCCGGCGATACGCGCTTTCCATGACATCCGGCCACTGACCGTCACTGAAGTCGAGGCGCTGTGGCCGCTGCTGGTGTTGCGCACCGCCGTGCTGATTGTCAGCGGCGCGCAGCAGGCCGCGATCGATCCCGACAACGAATACATCACCGCGCAGTCCGACGGCGAATGGCGCATGTTCGAGAAGGCCACCTCGGTACCGATGGACGTAATGACCGAACTGATTCGTTCGGAGCTCGGCCTTGCGGCCTCGCCGCGCACGGTCGACGTCGCGACCCCGCTCGTCGCCGGCGTCGATCCGGCGTCGGTGGTGACGCTCGACCTCTCCCCCACCTCCGACGCGTTCGACTTCGCTTTCCGTGTCGGCGACTGGCTGGACCCCGACATTGAGGACGAATTGGCCAGGGCGGCAACACAAAACGGCGCCCGCCTGGTCGTCACCCGGTTTGGGCAACCCCGGCTGAGCCGGACACCTGCGCTCAGCCAGGACAGCCCCGACGTCGTCGCCACTGGCATCAGGCTGCGGCCGTCCGCAGCCATTGAACTGGTCGCTCCCTGGGACGGCGAGGTGGTGGACCGCTCCGCGGACGGCGTCACCTTCCGCGGACGCGATTTCGAGCTGACCCTTGCCGGGGTGGGGTCGGTACCCGTGCCCGGCACTCGCCTCGGTGCCGGCGATGCACTCGCCGATGCGGCGGCCGAGCACTGGGTCGACCTCGCGGTGCGACCCGTCGGTGTCCCGCAGGCGCCACTGCTGACCCGAGCGGAACTGGCGGCGGGTTGGCTGGCACTGACGCGGGACCCGCGGCCGCTGCTGGGCCTGCCACCGCTCGGTATTGACGAGCCGGGACGCGATCTGCTGGCTCGCCGCGACGCAAGCTTTGCTCAAGTGCAGGAGCACTATTACCGGCAACCGCCACAGATCGAGCGCGGCTGGCGCCATTTCCTGGTGTCCACTGACGGGCGTTGCTACCTCGATATGGTCAACAACGTCACCGTGCTGGGCCACGCCCATCCGCGGGTGGCGGACACCGCGTCGCGGCAGCTGCGCAAGCTCAACACGAACTCGCGGTTCAACTACGAGGCGGTGGTCGAGTTCAGCGAGCGCCTCGCCGCCACCCTGCCCGACCCGCTGGACACCGTGTTCCTGGTGAACTCCGGCTCGGAGGCAAGCGATTTGGCCCTCCGGCTGGCGCTGGCGGCGACCGGCCGACGCGACGTGGTCGCGGTGCGGGAGGCGTACCACGGATGGACGTACGGCACGGACGCGGTGTCCACCTCGATTGCGGACAACCCGAATGCGCTTGCCACCCGGCCGGATTGGGTGCACACGGTCGAGTCGCCCAACAGCTTCCGCGGCAAGTACCGCGGTGCCGACGTCGGTCGGTATGCCGTCGAGGCGGTGCGGCAGATCGAGGGGCTGATCGCCGATGGCCGGGCGCCCGCCGCGTTCATCTCGGAGACCGTCTACGGCAACGCCGGCGGCATGGCGCTGCCGGACCGCTACCTGGAGCAGGTGTATGCGGCGATACGCGGCGGGGGTGGCCTGGCCATCGCCGACGAAGTCCAGGTCGGATACGGCCGCCTCGGGCAATGGTTTTGGGGATTCCACCAGCAGAACGTGGTGCCCGACATCGTGTCGATCGCGAAGTCCACCGGTAACGGCTACCCCCTGGGGGCGGTGATCACCAGCCGCGCGGTCGCCGACGCATTCCGGTCGCAGGGTTACTTCTTCTCGTCCACCGGCGGCAGCCCGCTGTCGTGCGCGATCGGCATCACCGTCCTCGACGTTCTGCGCGACGAGGCGCTTCAGCAGAACGCCGCGACGGTCGGAGCGCACCTGAAGGCCAGGCTGCAGGCCCTGCAGGACAAGCATCCGATCATCGGCACCGTGCACGGTATCGGGCTGTACCTCGGCGTCGAGATGATCCGCGACCCGGGGACTTTGGAGCCCGCAACCGAGGAGACGGCGGCCATCTGTGACCGCATGCTGGACCTCGGTGTCGTCATCCAGCCGACCGGCGACCACACCAACATCCTGAAGACCAAGCCGCCGTTGTGCATTGACATCGAGGCCGCCGACTTCTACGTCGATGCGCTGGACCGGGTGCTGTCCGAAGGCTGGTAACGCCGGGTCACTCGGGGTCGTCTTCCTCGTCGGGTTCGACAAGGTAGTTCTGCGGGTGGTGATAGTCGTTGACTCGTGACTGCCCGGTGTCGAGGTGGGGTGGTGGGATCCATTCGGTGCGGCCGTCTTTGCGGCGTTTTCGAGTTTTCCAGCCGCCGGGTTTGACCAGCCGGTTGTCCGGTCCGCAGGCCAGGGTGAGGTCGTCGATGTTGGTCTGGCCGTCATTCGCCCAGTCGGTTTCGGCGTGGTGCACTTCGCACCAATACCCCGGCACGGTACAGCCTGGGCGGGTGCAGCCGCGGTCCTTGGCGTGCAACACGATCCGTTGTCCGGCCGAGGCGGTGCGCCGGGTGCGGCCCAGATACAGCGGGATCTCGGTGTG
This sequence comes from uncultured Actinomycetota bacterium, assembly GCA_963799495.1. Classification (GTDB taxonomy): domain Bacteria; phylum Actinomycetota; class Actinomycetes; order Mycobacteriales; family Mycobacteriaceae; genus Mycobacterium. The sequence continues at coordinate 138,743 of CAWCXH010000002.1, read as the reverse complement.
CCGGTTGAACACCACCAGGTAGTGATAGGCGTGGCTGGCCAGCCGGATCACGTCGCTCATCGGCAGCAGGGTGCCGCCGCCGGTGACCGCCTGCCCGCGGCCGGACGCCAACTCCTTGAGGGTGGTGGACACGATGATGGTGGCCGGTAGCCCCTGGTGCTGACCCAACTGGCCGGAGCACAGCATGGCGCGGCCCATCGCTTTCAGCGCGTCGTGGTTGCGCTGCGGCTGGGAGCGCAGATCGGTTTGCACGGCCGCCGCACTGGGTGGGCCATCCACACACGGGGTCTGGTCGTCGGGGTTGGCCATGCCCGGAGCGGCCAGTTTGGCCAGCACCGCATCCAGGGTGGCCCGCGCCTCCGGATCCAGCAGGCCCCGCAGCTCACTCATCCCGTCGGCGCCCTGGCGGCCCAGGGTCAGGTGCCGGCGCCGGGCCCGCTCGGCGTCGCTGAGGGTGCCGTCGGGATCGAGCAGCGCCGCCAACCGGTCGGCGGCCTGTCGCAGCCCTTCGGGCCGGTGCTCGACCGCCACCCGCGCCAGCGTGGCCTCGGCGGCCTCGCGGGTCTGATCATCCACGCTGTCGGGCAGCTGGGCGAAGAACCGGCGGATGATTTTGATGTGCTCGGCGCCGATCTGCCCGGCGGCCTGGGCGGCCGCCACATTGGGCAAGCGCGACGGCAACGGCTCACCGGACAGCGCGGTACGCGCGCCGAGATCCTCGGCCTCCTCAATGCGCCGGCGCGCCTCCACCGTCGAGATCCGCAAGCAGCTGGCCAGCACATCGGCCAGGTTCTTGCCCCCCAGTTCGGTCGGTGAGGCCTCCGCGGCCAGCCGGGCGATCACGCTGTGATCCGCCGCCGGCTGACGCCGATACAGCGCTTCGCGCCGCCCCAACACCGCCAGCAGCTCGGGATGGGTCAACACGTCATGGCACAGCGCGGCCACCTTGTCATGGGCGGCCTCCCACTCGTCGTAGGCCGCCAGGATCGCCTCCCGATCCGACCCAGTGTTCGAATGCATGTTCGAATGCTATCGCACCCCACCGACAATAACTTCGCAGGCAGAAACTCACTGAAACCAAAGTGACACAAGTGATTTCGAAATGAAAGAGAGCTGGCTAGGCGAGCAGTGGAACCGCCTCGTGCCGGGCATCGGTCAGAATCTCGAACATCGCCCTGCGCGTCGCGTTCAGCTCGGTTTCCCCGAAGTGCGGGCCGTAGAGCCTCACTCGGCACGTGGCCAGCGCGGAGTTGTAGCAGTATTTCGTCTTGCCGTTCGTGTCGGTGTAGGTGAGCCCGATGACGTCGCCGGGCGCGGCGCTCATCTGGCCCTCCATCTCGATTCCGTCGGCGAGCCCGGTGAACGACCATGAGAACGTGTGGTAGCTACCGTTCGTGAGCCGGGTGGCCGGGATCGACCGCACCGCGAACTCCTTTTCGCCGTGACGCAGGACGAACAGCGTGGCGGCCGGCAACGAGAAGGGCCCGACGGTCGCGTGCGCGGTGACGATCTCCAGGGTCGATTCGGGCGCATCGTCGAAACCGCATACCTGGCCGAAGGCATACGCGTGGGTATGACGTCGGCCCCAGTTGTGGTTGACGCTGCCGGTCCACCCGTCGACCACGACCCGGACGTCGTCGAGCTCAAGCTGGCCGTCGAACTGCGCCAACGGATGGCGGACCATCGTCTTGGCCGTCGGGAAGCGCGCTTTGTACCCGCGCTCGGTGAGCAGTTTGACGGACTGCTCGGACCCCGGAGTGATCCGCAGATCCCACCGTGCGGATCGGCTTCGGCCCGTAACCACGCCCTGCGCTGACCGGTCATCGATGGTGGTGGCGCCGATCCGTGCGGTCCAAGGGTCATATCCGAAGTCGGACGCCCCGACCGCATAGGGCTGCTTGAGCGCCCGGTTGCCGGCGCCGTCGGGATCGAACACCATCACCCACACGTCGGCGACCGGTTCGCCGGCGGTCGGCAGCAGCAGCGTCGATCGCAGCCACATCGCCTGCGGGTTATCCGGGTTGTTGGCGCGAAGGAAACGGCTTTCGTAATAGGGGGCCTTGGCGCGCATCACGACGTCAGCATCCAATACTTGAGCGGTGATTGGAGCCGAGATCGCGCTCTACGTGCTTGCCGGTGTGGCCGCGGTTGAAGCCGTCGCGCTCATCGTGATGTTCGTGCTGTTGAGGCGAAGCCGTCGCGAGGCCGAGGAGCTGCGGCGCCGAACCGACGCCCGAAACATGCTGCTGTCCGGTGGTCGCGAAGCGGTCAAGACGGTGTGGCAGACCGCCAACATCCTGCGCACGAACGGGTTGGGCGCGGCCGTGCGGTCGTCGATCGAAGACCTTGCCGACTGGGCCGAGGTGGAGCGACCGGATCTGGCGCGACTCGCCCCGAGCGGGCGGGTGGTGATTCTGTTCTCCGATATCGAGGAATCGACCGCCCTCAACGAGCGCATCGGTGACCGCGCCTGGGTGCGGCTGATCGGCAGACATGACCGGATGGTCCGCCGGTACGTGACGAATCACGCCGGTCACGTCGTGAAGAGCCAGGGCGACGGGTTCATGGTCGCCTTCGCCCAACCCGAGCAAGCGGTGCGGTGCGGTATCGACGTGCAACGAGCACTTCGTAAGCAGCCCAACGGTATTCGGGTGCGCATCGGCATCCACATGGGTAAGTCGGTCCGGCGCGGTGATGATCTGTTCGGCCGGAACGTCGCGATGGCGGCGCGGGTGGCCGGGCAGGCCGACGGCGGCGAGATCCTGGTGAGTGAACGGGTGCACGACGCCGTCAGCGACGACCAGGACATCGCCTTCGACGAGGGCCGTGACGTCGAGCTCAAGGGATTCAGCGGAACGTACCGGCTGTACGCCGTCGCCGCTTAGTCCGCGGGTTGACCGGACTCGGCCAGCCGCTGATGCAGCCGGGCGCGGATGTCCTCGGCGGAGTATGAATTGCGACGACGTTGGTCGCGCGCCACCAGCACACCGCCCGCCACGACGCCGGCGACACCGGCCAGCCCAACCCACTTCCAGATACTGCGCATGGACAAAGTGTGCCTAAGCTGCGCTGGTGAACGCGAACACGGTGTCGCTGACGCGGGCTCTGGACGAAACCCGGACCGGAGATATCTGGCTGTTTCGCGGCGGGTCCGGGCCCGACCGTGCGATCCAGACCATGACCAACAGCCCGGTGAACCATGTCGGTATGACGGTCGCGATCGACGACCTGCCGCCGTTGATGTGGCATGCCGAACTGGGCGACAAGCTCACCGACATGTGGACGGGGAGCAACCAGCGCGGAGTGCAACTCAACGATGCCCGCCAATCTGTCGAGCGGTGGATCCACCACTACGGTCAGCACTGCTGGTTGCGTCAGCTCACCCCCTATGCCACTCGTGCGCAGGAGGATCGGCTGCTGCGGGTGATCGCCCGGATGGACGGCACGCCGTTTCCGTCGACCGCGCGGCTCACCGGCCGTTGGTTTCGTGGCCGGATTCCCACGGCCAGTGACTGGACACGCGGAATTCCGTTCCTGGACAGCAAGGTTCGCCAGTCCACCGAGCGCAAGAAGGCGGAGAAGCTCACAGTTGGCCTCGAAACGGCGTACTGCGCGGAGACGGTTGCCATCACCTACGAGGAGATGGGGCTGCTCGAAACCGACAAGCACTACAACTGGTTTGACCCCGGCTCGTTCTGGAGCGGCGATTCGCTCCCGTTGGCGCCCGGTTACCGGCTCGGCGACGAAATCGCCGTCGTGGCGGATTAGGAGGGGACGGTCAGTGCTGATCAGGAGCTGAAGATCGTTGCGGTGGAAGTGCCCGAAGAGAGTCTGCAAAGCTACCGCGTGCTGAAGGGCGGTGATCGCCACCGATATTCCGTCTCCTGCGGCTGTCTCGCGCGGTCGATGGCTACGAACGGAAGTATGTGGCGGGCCCTGACTGGGATGTCGGAGAGGACCCCGCGACGATTATGGTCCGCAGCCGGACGCTGCAGGAGGTTCGGGCGCTGATGTACAAGTACCGCGGAGCGGTTGAGTCGGCCGTAAAACAAGGAGCCACCGTCAAGCAGCAGGCAGAGGCCGAGGATGAGAAGTTGAAGGCCCCTCGCGGCGGAGATGACGGCGTCGAATCAACCGCACGATCAATCCACCGTCATCTCGCCCATCGCGCTGCCTGCAACATGAAGGCGGAGAGCGCCCCAGCTGAGCGGCGGTTCTGCGTCCGCCACCGAGTCGACAATCGAATCCCGGTGAGCCGGCTAGGCGACTTTATTGAGAAGATATCCGGCGCTTAACGCCCTCGGACGGACGACGCCCGATGCCCCCGAACGGACGACAACCAATGACCCCGAACGGACGACACCTAACGGGCCAGCACGGGCGAAGCGCGCGATACCCGCTGTCCGCAATACGAAACCGGCTTTGGCCTGGCGATATCCTATGCGCACCCCGGCTAGGGTAAGGATCACAAGCCCGCCGACGCCTGGCAGAGCGACAGCGGCCAGCGCCCACAGTGAAGCGGCTAGCGGGAGGTCGCTGAAGGCATGCCGGAGAAACGACCGCACACCCATCGGAATGGCGCCATTGGGCGCTGGCGGTGCCATCCCGGGCAGCGATGGTGCCATCCCGGGCAGCGATGACGCTCGACCTACCTCGCTCATCGCGCTGAAAATGGATGCCGCAATCCCCCCGAGCGTTGCAGCCCCGGTGGTGTTGCCGGCCAATGGCACGCCCGGGAAACCGGCAAGTAGTAGGACCATCCGCAATTGCGATGCCACCGACGCATCCGCGGCCGCCGACTGCCCAGCCCCGTCGATGCCTCCCAATCCGTTCGCTACTGGCTCCATCCCCGCGAGGGCCAACAAGAAAGAGTAAAGGTCGAACTGCAGTTGCGTCAGCGGGACGACCCCACCGAAAACCGAGGTGAGCATGGTCTGAACCCACGCGATCACGTCAGAAACTGGAACGACCACAACAGAAATCGGTGCCACGTCAGAAACCGGAGCCACGTCAGAAACCGGTGCCGGGTCAGAAACCGGCGCCGGGTCAGAAACCGGTGCCGGGTCAGAAACCGGTGCCGGGTCAGACAACCGGTGCCGGGTCAGACACCGGCGCCGGGTCAGACACCGGCGCCGGGTCAGAAACCGGCGCCGGGTCAGAAACCGGTGCCGGGTCAGAAACCGGCGCCGGGTCAGACACCGGCGCCGGGTCAGACACCGGCGCCACGTCAGACACCGGCGCCGGGTCAGACACCGGCGCCGGGTCAGACACCGGCACGTCAGACACCGGCACGTCAGACACCGGCGCCACGTCAGACACCGGCGCGCACGGGTCAGACACCGGCGCCACGTCAGACACCGGCGCCACGTCAGACACCGGCGCCACGTCAGACACCGGCGGCACGTCAGACACCGGCGCCACGTCAGACACCGGCGCCACGTCAGACACCGGCGCCAGCGTCAGACACCGGCGCCGCGTCAGACACCGGCGCCAGGTCAGACACCGGCGCCAGGTCAGACACCGGCGCCACGTCAGACACCGGCGCCACGTCAGAAACCGGTGCCACGTCCGACACCGGCGCCACGTGCGAAACCGGTGCCACGTGCGAAACCGCGGCGACGGGGCCGTCTTTCTTCTCGTGCTTGGTGTCCGCGCCGCCAGGCTTGTGCTTCAGCCTTTTCGCGCCGGGGGAACGCTGGCCTGGATCCCGGCCTGAGCCAAGCTTGCTCGTTACGCGGTGAGTCTTCTTCCGCTGAGTGTCAGTCTTCTTTCGCTGAGTGTCAGTCTTCTTCCGCTGAGTGTCAGTCTTCTTCCGCTGAGTGTCAGTCTTCTTCCGCTGAGTGTCAGCAACGTTGCCGACCGGGCTGCTTGCCGTAGTGCTGGCCGGGCTGCTTGCCGTAATGCTGGCCTGGCTGCTTGCCGTAGTGCTGCCCTGGCTTGGAGCAGCAGAATTGCTGGAATCGGGATCGGCAACGGCGACCGCGGCACTACCCATCAGCAGGCCCGCTGCGAGCACGCAAACACCTGCAGCGAAACGCAAGTGCGACGGCACCACGAAATTGCTCCCTAGCGAAAGGACCGCTACCAGTCCAACGTTTGCCATATTGTGGCATAGTCCGACCGTCACGTAAACCGGATCGCAGGTACGCGCGGCCAACGGTCAGCAGCAAACTATTTCACGACGCCTTGACGTCCGTCAAGTCGGTTGCATGATTTACGGCACTTCTGCGCTCCAGGCCTTATCTTGGCCGGTTGTGGTGGTGACGGCCAGCGGGCGCTGGGGCACTCATCGGTCGTGGTCACCCTGACCACGTATTCGCATCTGTGGCCCGACGCGGACGACCGGACCCGGAAGGCCGTCGCGGATCAATAGCGGGCGGCTGTCGAAGCTGCTGCGTACGGACTACGTCTTCCCCGCACTGATGCGCTTGTAGATTTCAGCTCAAGGTTGAGAGGGATCCTCGCGCGAAGTATCGGGTGCTCCCTCTGAACATCGACAGTGATGACATGGTTATCGAGGTCAACGCCGAAGTGACCGGTGTCGAGCATCGTGGAAAGCCCGACCCCAACGACGGCGCGGACCCTCCTCTGCGCGTTACCGGATGGTAATGGGACAGCGCTAGACGCTAGCAGCAGGTCGAGGATCGCCCTACTTAGCTGGCTTAGTTGTTGTTTGAAAGCGGAACTCGACCACGTCGCCGTCGGCCATCACGTAGTCCTTGCCCTCCATACGCACCTTGCCTGCGGCCTTGGCGGCGGCCATCGAACCGGCGGCGATCAGGTCGTCGTAGGACACGATCTCGGCCTTGATGAAGCCCTTCTCGAAATCGGTGTGAATGACCCCGGCCGCCTTGGGTGCGGTGTCGCCCTGGTGAATCGTCCAGGCGCGCGCCTCCTTTGGCCCCGCGGTCAGGAACGTCTGCAATCGAAGCGTGTGAAAACCCGCCCGCGCCAAGGCATCCAGCCCCCGTTCGGTCTGGCCGATCGACTCCAACAGCTCGGCGGCCGAGTCGTCGTCAAGCTCCTGCAGTTCGACCTCGATCTTCGCGTCGAGGAACACCGCATCGGCCGGCGCCACCAACTTCCACAGCGCGGCGACCCGCGCGTCGTCGGTCAGCACCGCCTCGTCGGCGTTGAAGACGTACAGAAACGGTTTGGTGGTAAGCATATTCAGCTCGCGCAGCAGCGAGCTGTCCAAACTGGCCGCGAAGAGTGTTGTCCCGCCATCGAGCACCCCCTGTGCAGCCACGGCGGCCTCGTACGCCGGCCGTCGCTCCTTGTGGGTGCGCGCTTCCTTCTCCAGCCGCGGCACCGCCCGCTCCAGCGTCTGCAGGTCGGCGAGGATGAGCTCGGTCTCGAGCACCTCGATGTCCGACCGCGGATCGATCCGGCCGTCGACGTGCGCGACGTCGTCGTCGGTGAACACCCGCACCACCTGACAGATCGCATCGGATTCGCGGATGTTCGCCAGAAACTTGTTTCCCAGCCCGGCGCCCTCGGACGCACCCTTGACGATCCCGGCGATGTCGACGAACGTCACCGGCGCGGGCACGATCTTCTCGGAGCCGAACATCTTCGCCAGCTCGTCCAGCCGTGGATCGGGCAGCGGCACCACACCCTCGTTCGGCTCGATCGTCGCGAACGGATAGTTGGCAGCCAGGACGTCGTTGCGCGTCAGCGCGTTGAACAACGTCGACTTACCGACGTTCGGCAGTCCAACGATTCCCAGGTTCAGGCCCACAGGAACCAGAGTCTATGAGACTGCGACAGCGGGCGCGCCAGAGCGCGCTGACAGCCACTTTCACCAGGAGCCGGTACGGTCTACCTGTGTCAGGACAGCGCGCAAGGTCGGCCGTGGCGGCTGACCATCGCTCTGTACGTCCCAACGTTCCGGGTGTGCCGTGGTGGGGTGCCGTGCTCGTCGCCGTCACGGCCACCGCGATCGGCTTTGCCTTCGACGCCGGTTCGGGCAACAAGGAACTGGGCCTCATCTTCGCGGCGGGGTATGTGGTCGGCTGCATTCTTGCGGTGCTCGCGGTGCGGCAGTCCAGCGTATTCACCGCGGTCATCCAGCCCCCGCTGATCCTGTTCGTCACCGTGCCCGGCGCGTACTTCCTGTTCCACGGCTCCACGTTCACCGGCCTCAAGGATGTGCTGATCAACTGCGGCTATCCGCTCATCGAGCGGTTCCCGCTGATGTTCTTCACCTCGGCCGCGGTACTGCTGATCGGGATGGCCCGCTGGTACTACGGCACGTCGACAGGCCGACCCGCGACGCCGAAATCCACCGCGAAAGACGCAAAAGACACGGCAGGCATCGGGCGGATGGCGGCGGTCACATCCAAGATGTCGCAGATCCTGACGCGGGAACCGGCCGAGGATGAGCTCGACACCACCGATGCGCCGCGCCGGAGGCACTCCATCGACCGGCCCAGCCGGGCGACCAAACCCGCCCCGGCCCGCGGTGGCAGGCCGGCCAAGCGCGCAAAGCCGTCACGCTCGCGCCACGCCCGGCCGCCGGACACCGAGATCATCGAACCCGTGGTGGAGCGGCCCCGTCGGCCCCGTCCCCCACGGCAGGTCGATCCGCCACCGGTACCGCCGGTCGAGCCGCCGCGGCGGCGGCGCACATCCTCGACGCGTGAACCGCGCAAGACACCGCCGCCGGCTGACCGCCGGGCCCCCCATGAGCGGCCCCAACGGCGCAGCCGCCCGGAGGGGTTCGAACCCGAAGGCACCAACGGCAATGGCACGCACCACCCGATATCGCGGGTGCGCTACCGCGGCGCCGACGACGGCGATGACCGTGTTCAGCACCGGAGCCGGCACCGCAGCCGACACTCGTTCGAGCCCGAGACCTGGGAGTACGACGCTTAGCCCACCGGTGTGACCAGTCCGTGCTGCAGGCTTCGGTCGCGACGGTCGGTGGCCCGCCGCGTGTAGCACCGCGTCAACCGCGACGGGATCCAGCGCACCAGATCAGACCTGCACCCCCAGCTTGCGGGCCGCGGCGTCGGCCCCGACATGCAATGGGAATGGATGAGCCGGGACAGCTGGGCCCGCGCGTTCACGACCAATGCCGCCATCACGCGGCCAGCACCTCGGCATGCGTCGGATGCGGCTGGCCGGAGCGCGGCGTCACGCGCCGATTGTGCTCCCTTGCGGCGACCCGCGGTGGCGGCTGGCGTCGAACGTCTCGAAGTGTCCCTTGCCGACCACGAAGAGGCCGCGCTGGGGCACCCAGAAGTCGCCGAGCCGGGCCTGCCGCGGCAGTGGGCCGACGGGCCCGAGGTCTTCACCGCGCAGCGACGCCTGTGACGCGGCTACCGCCCACATCTGCCTCGGCGCGATCATGAAGTCCTGTCCGTTGGACGCGGTTCCGTGGAATCTGGCGCGGCCAATCCCCAAGATCGGGCCCGCCGCCCGGCCGATCGCGGCCAGCGCCGCCCGGTTGGTCCAGGCCCGCTCGGGCAGCCGGGTGCCGACGGCCGTCATCAACCGGGTCGCCGGGCTGCGACGTATGTCGACCCGCCAGTCCAGCAGGTTGTCGATCCTGATGTGCAGCGACCACGGGCTCGCCCATTCGACGTCGATGTCGCATTCGACCGGAGGGGCCGGGGTGGCGGAGCTGAAATACCGGGTGCAGCCCAGGTGTCCGGGCACTGTCGCGTAGAACGTCCAGATGCCGGCGGGGCCGCGGTGCCACACCGATTTGTAGGCGGGTGCAAACGTCGTCGCGGGGAAGTCGCGCAGTGCCAGCACGTGGCCGCTGGCGAACGGAAGTCCCACCACACCGAATCCGGTGAACCGTTCGTCGTCTCCGGTAGGCAGGCGGGGGTCTCGGACAACCGCGACTGCAGCGTCGCGGGGAGTAGGCAGTTTCGTCATACCCTCGATGCTCGGGTATCTAGCCCTGCCGCCACATGAGGGATTTGCCTCAACTTGGGCCGGCCGCGAAATCAGCTCCGAGCCGGGCGGATCTCCCGCGGCAGCGCGAACACCAGCGTCTCGTTGGCCGTCGTGACGGGCTGCACCACGTCATAGCCGCACTCGGCCAGCCGCTCCAGCACGCCGCGCACCAGCACCTCGGGCACCGACGCGCCGGAGGTGACGCCGACGGTCCTTACACCGTCCAGCCACGCCGGGTCGATATCGCCGGCGTAGTCCACCAGGTGGGCGGCGGCAGAGCCGGCGCCCAGCGCCACCTCGACCAGACGGACCGAGTTCGATGAGTTGCGGGAGCCGACGACGATGACCAGCTCGCATTCGGGTGCCATCGCCTTGACCGCGACCTGGCGGTTCTGGGTGGCGTAGCAGATGTCGTCGCTGGGCGGATCCTGCAGTTTGGGGAAGCGTTCGCGCAGCCGCTGCACGGTCTCCATCGTCTCGTCCACGCTCAGCGTCGTCTGCGACAGCCAGATCACCTTGTCCTCGTCGCGGACGGTGACCTCGTCGACCGCGGCCGGGCCGTCGACCAGCTGCACATGGTCGGGCGCCTCGCCCGCGGTGCCGACGACCTCTTCGTGGCCCTCGTGGCCGATCAGCAGGATGTCGTAGTCGTCGCGGGCGAACCGCTTGGCCTCGTTGTGCACCTTGGTGACCAGCGGGCAGGTGGCATCGATGACCTGCAGCTTGCGCTCGGCGGCGCTGGTGTGCACGGTCGGGGCGACCCCGTGCGCGGAGAACACCACGATCGCGCCCTCGGGCACCTCGTCGGTCTCGTCGACGAACACGGCGCCGGCCTCGGCCAGGGTGTCCACCACGTGCCGGTTGTGCACGATCTCGTGCCGGACATAGACCGGGGCGCCGTGCTTCTCAAGCGCCCGCTCCACGGTTTCCACAGCCCGGTCGACGCCCGCGCAGTATCCGCGCGGCTCGGCCAGCAGCACCCGCTTGCCGACCACGGGCTGCGCCACCGAGCTGGTGGCGCCCGGAATCCCCATGTTGATCGTCCGCGGCATGGCTACCAGGGTACGGGCCGACGACATCGGGGAGCCAGTCGTGGCGCCCCTGGCTTTGACAAGACCGGCCGTTAAGGCAGGCTTGAGCCCATGGCTAGTGCACCGTATGGGGTCCGTCTGCTGATAGGTGCGGCGGTGACCGCCATCGAGGAAACCAGGAAGCTTCCGCAGACCATCCTCATGTACCCGATGACCATCGCGAGTCAGGTGGCGCACATCGTCATGCGCCTCCAGCAGGACGTCGCAGACCTGGTCATCAAGGGCGATGAGGCGCTGGAGCAGCTGTTTCCTCCCAAAGCAGAGAAGGCCGAGTGGGCGACCTTCGACGAGGACCTCGGCGACGAGCTGCCACCGCGCCCGGCGACCAACGACGGTGAGCGCCTGACCGAGGGTCGCTTCGCCCTGTACACCGGCGGTGAGCCCGACGACCCGCCCCCGCCGGTCAAGGAAGCCAGGCTGGCCAAGGCCGACCCGCCCGATATCGTGACCCACCTCGACTACGAGACCTTGACACTCGCCCAGCTGCGGGCCCGGCTGCCATCGCTTCGGGTGGCCGACCTGGAGGCGCTGCTGGCCTACGAGGGCGCCACCAAGGCGCGCGCGCCGTTCCAGACCCTGCTGGCCAACAGGATCACCCGCGCGACCGCCAAGTGAACGCGAACCCCCCGCCCAACTCTGCGGAGAATCCCTGGCCGGTACGTGCCGTGGCCATCCGGGTGGCGGGGTGGATCGACAGGCTCGGGACCGTGTGGGTCGAGGGCCAGCTGACCGAGCTCAAGATGCGGCCGGATGCCAAGACCGTGTTCATGGTGCTGCGCGATCCGGCCGCCGACATGTCGCTGACCATCACCTGCCCACGCGATCTGGTTCGCAACGCTCCGGTGAGGCTGTCCGAGGGCACCCAGGTGATCGTCTGCGGCAAGCCGACCTTCTTCACCGGCCGCGGCACGTTTTCGTTGCGGGTCAACGAAATCCGCGCGGTCGGCGTCGGCGAGCTGCTGGCGCGCATCGAGCGGCTGCGCCGGCTGCTGGATGCCGAAGGCCTGTTCGACCCCCGGCTCAAGCGCCCGATTCCCTTCCTGCCCAACACCATTGGTCTCATCACCGGACGCGCATCGGCCGCCGAACGTGACGTCATGACGGTCGCCACGGGACGCTGGCCGGCGGTGCGGTTCACCGTCCGCAACACCGTGGTGCAGGGGCCCAACGCGGTCGCGCAGATCGTCGAGGCGTTGGGTGAGCTCGACCGCGACTCGGCCGTCGACGTCGTCGTCATCGCCAGGGGCGGCGGCAGCGTCGAGGATCTGCTGCCGTTCTCCGACGAGACGCTGTGCCGCGCCATCGCGGCGTGCACCACCCCGGTGGTCAGCGCCGTCGGCCACGAACCCGACAACCCGCTGTGCGATCTGGTCGCCGACCTGCGGGCCGCCACCCCGACCGATGCCGCCAAGCGCGTCGTCCCCGACACGGCGGCCGAGCAGGCGCTGGTGGCCGATCTGCGCCGCCGCAGCGCCCGTGCCCTGCGCAACTGGCTGCATCGCGAGCAGCACACGCTGTCCCAGCTGCGCAGCCGCCCGGTGCTGGCGCAGCCGCTGCAGGCGCTGACCGCACGTGCCGACGAGATTCACCGGGCCCGCACCGCCGCCCGCCGCGACATCACCCGGCTCGTGGCCGCCGAAACCGATCGCGTGGGGCATCTGTCGGCGCGGCTGACCACGCTGGGGCCGGCGGCCACCCTGGCCCGCGGCTACGCCGTGGTGCAGGCCGGTTCGTCGGTGCTGCGATCCGTCGCGGACGCGCCTGCGGGCGCGCGGCTGCGGGTGCGGGTGTCCGACGGCGCCATCAGGGCGGTCAGCGAGGGTCCTGAAGGGTCACAGCCATGAAGCCCATAGGTGAGTTGGGGTACGAAGAAGCCCGCGATGAACTGATCGAAGTCGTGCGGCAACTCGAGCAGGGCGGGCTGGATCTCGATGCATCCCTGCAGCTTTGGGAACGCGGCGAAAAGTTGGCGCAACGCTGCGAAGAGCACCTGGCCGGCGCGCGCCAGCGCATCGAGGACACGCTGGCAACCCCCGATGGCGACAAGCCCGACTAGCGTTCGCCGGCGGCCGGCTCCTCGCTCGCGGTGAAGTGCTCGACCATGTCGGCGGCAGCTTCCTCGGCCGCCTTCTCCTGCTCGGCCGCCTCGGCGGCCTCTTCGGCCTCCTCTGCCTGGGCCTCCTCGACCTCGACCAGCCGCTGCTCGAGCGCTTCGGCCTGCACCGCGACGTCTTCGGCTGCCACCCCGCCCTCACCACCGGAATGTGCGTGGACGACGAATTCGGTCAGCAGGAACAGACTCACGTCGTCGTCGGTGCGTTCCTTGCCGACCTTGAACGGCTTGTCGATGACGTTGATGATCCGCAGCAGGTAGACGAAGAAGAACGCCAGGAAACCCAGGGTTACCAGCGACTCCAGCTGCCCACCCATGTCGGTGAACATCAGCATCACCAGGATGATCAGCACCAGGCTGGTGATCATCGCCTTCGCCGACGGCAGGAACGCCTCGCGCTGAATGTGGTACATGCGCAGGGTGGCCTTGCGCAGCGCCGCCTGTTCGGCGCGCAGCCGGACGATGTAGTTGGCCGGGACGTCGGACTCCTCGAGTTCCAACAGCGACGCGGACAGGTCCTCGACCGCCTGCTGGCAATCGCGGGTGTCACCCGCGTTGATATCCGACCGCAAAGTGGTCACCACCGCGATCAGACGGTTTCGCAGCACCGCCAGATCCGGTTTACCCCAGACCTGTTCATCGCCTCGGCTTCGCGGAGCAGTGCGTAGAGACTGGCCGCGATGTCGGTCGGCGCGCGCTCGGCGTCGCGGTAGTCCGACAGCGTGCCGGCCACCACCAAGCCCATGACGAACACGCCGCCGCCGATGATGCTGGACGCCAACGGGGTGGTCGACATCCCGGTGATGCCGAGATTCCAGATCACTGCGCGGATCGCGACCAGCACCGCGACGATCGCCAGGGTTTCCACCGCTACGCGATAACTGCCAAACACAGCCCGTACGGCCGGTATTTCCATGTCAGGCCTTCTCGTCCTCGTCGACGACAGTGAAAATACTCCGCGGCGCTGCGTATCGAAGCAGAATCGCGACCTGCGCATCGAAGCCAGGCGAATGAAGCCCATTAGTGACCTTGGGGAAGAAATCTGGCGGGGAGAACTGATCGCGCCAGGCTCTGCAAACGGAACGGAATCGTGGCTCTACCTCGCTGTTTCCCGGTGGGCTCGCTAGCCTACGACGAGCCGCGGGGGAGCTGAGATCAGCCCGGTTCGACGACCGGAGATCGAAACTGAAACACGTTTCACTTATGCTCGCCACATGGGTGATGCAACGCTGACCACCGATCTCGGCCGCGTCCTGGTTACCGGAGGCTCCGGCTTCGTCGGCGCCAACCTGGCGACCGAGCTGCTTGATCGCGGGCACGAGGTCCGCTCGTTCGACCGCGCGCCGTCGCCGCTGCCCGCCCATCCGCGGCTGCACGTCGTCGAGGGCGACATCTGCGACCCGGCCACGGTGGCCGCCGCCGTGGACGGCATCGATACGATCTTCCACACCGCGGCCATCATCGACCTTATGGGGGGCGCCTCGGTGACGACGAATACCGGCAGCGCAGCTTCGCGGTGAACGTTGGCGGCACCGAGAACCTCGTCCACGCGGCGCAGGCCGCCGGGGTCAAGCGCTTCGCCTACACCGCGTCGAACAGCGTCGTAATGGGCGGGCAGCGCATCTCCGGCGGAGACGAAACCCTGCCCTACACCGAGCGTTTCAACGACCTGTATACCGAGACCAAGGTGGTCGCAGAGCGGTTTGTGTTGTCCCAGAATGGCGTTGGCGGCATGCTCACCTGCTCGATCCGTCCAAGCGGCATCTGGGGTCGCGGTGATCAGACCATGTTCCGCAAGGTGTTCGAGAGTGTGCTCGCCGGTCACGTCAAGGTCCTCGTCGGCAGTAAGCGTGTCGAGCTGGATAACTCATACGTGCACAACCTGATTCATGGCTTCATCCTCGCGGGCCAGCACATGGTGCCCGGCGGGACTGCGCCCGGACAAGCGTACTTCATCAACGACGGCGAGCCGGTCAACATGTTCGAGTTCTCGCGGCCTGTGGTGGAGGCGTGCGGGCAGCGCTGGCCGCGGATGCGGGTGTCGGGCAAACTTGTACATGCCGTGATGTCGGCATGGCAGCGTCTGCACTTTCGGTTCGGGCTGCCGCAGCCGCCTCTGGAACCCCTTGCGGTGGAACGACTTTACCTCGACAACTACTTCTCGATCGCCAAGGCCAAGCGTGACCTCGGATATGAGCCGTTGTTCACCACCCAACAGGCCATGCACCAGTGCCTGTCCTATTACATCGGCCTCTTCGAGCAGATGAAGCGCACAGCGACAGCGCACCCTCACATCGTCACGGTAGGACAGCCAGCGGGCTGAGCTCACCGGTCGCGCTGTTGACCAGGGCGGCGCGGTCCAGCCTTGCCGTCAGCGGCAGTACGTCCAGCACCGCGGCCACGGCTATGGGCAGCTGAGCCAGCGTCGCGCGCGGCGCGAGCGAACAGTGCGGCAGCCAGGTGCCGGGCCGGTAGTGATTGTGCAGCTCGGCGCCGGTGGCGGTGACGGCCTCGACGACTCGCTGCTGTCGTGCCACGAAGTCGGCACTCACCCCGGCCAGCAGCCACGTCCGACCGCGCCGAAACAGCCCGACGCCGTCGAAGCTCAGCTCTATCGGGGCACCGCCACCGAGCGGAACCAGCGCCGCCGTCACCGCCGTCTGGTCCCAGCTGCGGAGCACCGCGTAGGAAACGTGCGGCACGTGCCGTCCGTGGGTGTGCGAACCCAGGCTGGGCACCCCGACCTGCTCGAGCCGATCCCACAGCGCGCGGACCGCCCGCTCGGACCGCCGGTCGAAGAGCAGGCAGACGGCCAGTGCCACGGCGGCGGGTTAGCCGCGCAGGTGGACCGGGTGGTGGGTGGCCTGCTCGATCCGCGCCGACGCGAGCTGCAGCAGTTCCGTGCCCAACGCGATCAGTGCGCGTGCCGCCGCGATCTCCTCGCCGATCATCGGCTGGCTGGCGTCTTTGGGGTGGCGGTAAGCGTCCCCGAGCGTGGTCATGGTCTCGCCGTCACTCAGTTGTGCGCGCACCGTCGCGTGCGTGTGGGTGTCGTCCTCATCGAACGAGATATCCACGTGCCAGTTGGGGTCCAAGTTCTTGTCATACATCGCAATCACCTTCCATCCACTAGCGTGCGCCCCGGCAAGCCGCCGGCGCAATCAGTTCTGACAACCTACCGAAGGGCCCGCGGCGGCTGCGCACACCGCATAAAGTCCAACCCGCACAGTTGATTCGACATCCAGCCGCGTATACGGAGGGGCACGATATGCCTGACGGCAAGCCGAACATCCTGGTGATCTGGGGTGACGATATCGGGATCACCAACCTGAGTTGCTACAGCGACGGCCTTATGGGCTATCGCACACCAAATATCGACCGCATCGCCAACGAGGGGATGCGCTTCACCGACTCCTACGGCGAGCAAAGCTGCACCGCCGGTCGCGCAGCGTTCATCAGCGGGCAAAGCGTATACCGCACCGGTATGAGCAAGGTCGGCGTGCCGGGCGTCGATATCGGCTGGGCCGCCGAGGATCCGACAATCGCCGAACTGCTCAAGCCACTGGGCTATGCCACCGGCCAGTTCGGCAAGAACCACTTCGGCGACATGAACAAGCACCTGCCGACCGTCCACGGGTTCGACGAGTTCTTCGGCAACCTGTACCACCTGAATGCCGAGGAAGAGCCCGAGCAGTTCGACTATCCGCACAAGGACCAGTACCCCAGACTTCACGAGTTCGCGCTGCCGCGCGGGGTGCTGAAGTGCCGGGCGACCGATCCGGTCTCCAAGGAGCCCGACGATCCGAAGTTCGGGCCGGTCGGCAAGCAGGTCATCGAGGACACCGGCCCGCTGAACACCAAGCGGATGGAGACCATCGACGACGACATCACCGCTGCGACCATCGACTACATCAAGCGCCGGCACGAGGCCGGCGGCCCGTTCTTCGTCTGGATGAACACCACGCACATGCACCTCTACACCCACACCAAGCCGGAGAGCCGAGGCCAGGCTGGCCAGTGGCAGTCGGAGTACCACGACACGATGGTCGACCACGACCGCAACGTCGGTCAGGTCCTGGACTGCCTGGACGAGCTCGGCATCGCAGAGGACACCATCGTCGTGTACAGCACCGATAACGGGCCGCATCGCAACAGCTGGCCGGATGGCGGTACCACGCCGTTCCGTAGCGAGAAGGACACCAACTGGGAGGGCGCGTTCCGGGTACCGGAGATGATCCGTTGGCCGGGCAAGATCAAGGCCGGCACGGTGTCCAACGAGATCGTCCAGCACCACGACTGGCTGCCGACGTTCCTGGCCGCCGCCGGCGAACCGGACATCGTCGAGAAGCTGAAGAAGGGACACAAGGCCGGCGACAAGAAGTTCAAGGTGCACATCGATGGCTTCAACCTGCTGCCGTATCTGACCGGCGAAGTGGACACCAGCCCGCGCCGCGGCTTCTTCTACTTCTCCGATGACGGCGACCTCGTCGCAATGCGGTTCGAGAACTGGAAAGCCGTGTTCATGGAGCAACGCTGCCAGGGCACGTTGCGGATCTGGGCGGAACCTTTCACGACGCTGAGGGTGCCGAAGTTGTACAACCTGCGCACGGATCCATTCGAGTACGCCGACATCACGTCGAATACGTACTACGACTGGTTCATGCATCACGACTTCTTCGTCTTCTACATGACCGCGATGGCCACGGCGTTCTTGGAATCCTTCAAGACGTTCCCGCCGCGTCACGAGCCGGCCAGCTTCAGCGTCGATCAGGCGGTGGAGAAGCTACACAAGTTCCTGGCTAAAGACTGATGCTGGAAACCTGGAGTGACGGACCCACGAAGTCGGCGATCGTCGACTTCGTGGGCCGCGTGACCACTGAGGGTGGCCCGGATTACGTTGCGCCGGAAGCACGTATCGCGGTGTTCGACAACGACGGCACGCTGTGGTGCGAGAAGCCGATGTACATCCAGCTCGACTTCATCGTCCGCAGGCTCGCCGAGAAGGCAGCCGAGGACCCGTCCCTGGCCGAGCAAGAACCGTACAAAGCGGCGACGGCCGGCGACCTGCAGTGGTTCGGCGGCGCGATCACCAAGCACTACCAGGGTGACGACTCGGACCTGAAAGTTCTTTCGGGAGCGGTGATGTCGCTGCACGCGTCGATGACGGTCGAGGAGCACGCGGCCCGCATCACGGCGTTTTTCGCCGAAGCGACGCATCCCACGCTCGGCCGGCCCTACCTGACGTGCACCTATGCACCGATGGTCGAACTGCTGCGGTACCTGGAAGCCCACGACTTCACGTGCTACATCGTGTCCGGCGGTGGCCGCGATTTCATGCGCCCGATCACCAGCACGATCTATGGGATTCCACCCGAACGGGTAGTCGGCAGCGCGCAGGACCTGCGGTTCGAGGGTAAGGACGGCCACGGCCACCTGCTGATCGAACCCGCGCTGGACGTGTTCGATGACGGGCCGGTGAAACCGGTGCGCATTTGGAGCCGGATCGGCAAGCGTCCCATCCTGGCGGCCGGAAACACCAACGGCGACGACGAGATGCTCATGTACAGCGGCAAGCCCGGCACGCTGTCGCTTCGGCTGGTGGTGCTGCATGACGACGCCGAGCGCGAATTCGACTACACCGCAGGGGCCGAACGGGCACTGGAGCACGCTGAGCAGTACGGCTGGACAGTCGTCAGCATCAAGAACGATTGGACCACCGTCTTCAGTGACTGACCAACACCTTGCGCCCAAACCGACATATGGGCGGGAAAGTGCGAGTGGCGGACGCCCTTACGTCGATCTCGACGATGCACATGCCTGACCCCGACCTGGTGTGGATTCCCGCACAGACGACCACGCTGGGCGCAGACAACGACTACCCGGAGGAGGGGCCAACGCGCGAAGTCAGCGTCGACGGGTTCTGGATACAGACCCATCAGGTGACCAATGCCGAGTACGCCGAATTCGTCGACGCCACCGGATATCTCACCGTGGCCGAACGCCCGTTGAATCCCGAGGACTATCCCGGTGCGCCGCCGGAGAACCTGCAGCCGGGTTCAATGATATTTCACCGCACAGCCGGTCCGGTCGACCTGCGCCACATCAACCAGTGGTGGACCTGGATACCCGGCGCGTGCTGGAAACACCCGAGGGGGCCGCGGTCGTCGTTCAAGGGCCGCGAACACCATCCCGTCGTCCATATCGCGTTCGAAGACGCTGAGGCGTACGCGAATTGGGCGGGACGTGCGCTGCCCACCGAAGCCGAGTGGGAGACCGCCGCTCGCGGTGGACTCGAGCAGGCGACATATACCTGGGGCGACGAGCCCGAGCAGCGGGGTCAGCGGCTGGCCAACTATTGGCACGGCGAATTCCCGTACCTGCCCGACACCGGCTACGGGCAAACGGCTCCCGTCGGCAGCTTTCCCGCCAACGGCTACGGGCTGTTCGACATGGCCGGCAACGTCTGGGAGTGGACCACCGACTGGTACGCCGCCACCCGGTCTGCCGAGTCCTGCTGCGCCGCCGACAGCTACGACCCGGCCCAGCCGCAGTTCAAGATCGGTCGCAAGGTGATCAAGGGCGGCTCGTTCCTGTGCGCCGACAACTACTGCCTGCGCTACCGACCGGCGGCCCGGCGCCCACAGATGGTCGACACCGGGATGAGCCACATCGGCTTCCGCTGCATCCTGCGCTAGCCGCGAAACTGTATTCCGCTACCCATTTCACGCCTCAACCCGTAGCTAGTAACAGTCTCGCGGAGTTGTCGGACCCCACTGGCAGCCTCCGGTCATGGGGAGGGGACATTCGTTCATCGGCACGGAAGCGGTTGCCGGTGGCACGCTGACACAACGCCACCTGCGCAAGCGGTACGCGCGGGTGTACCGCAACGTCTACCGGGACAACGGTCCCGAATTCGACGCCAGAGACCGAGCCGTCGCGGCATGGCTGTGGTCCGGTATGCAGGCTGTCGTCGCCGGCAATTCGGCTGCCGCTTTGCTTGGCGCGAAATGGGTGGACCCGAACCTGCCGGCCGAACTCATTACCAACCGCACGCGGCCGCCACCACTGATCATCACCCGCAATGAGACGCTGCTACCCGGCGAGTCCGCCGTGGTTGCGGGCATACCGGTCACGACCCCGGCACGCACCGCATTCGACGTCGGTCGTCGGCCGGGATTCGTAGTAGCGATGCAACGCCTGGATGCGCTGGCTAGGGCAACAAGAATCACAGCCGACGATGTGCTCCCGTTGATGAAGCTGCACAGCGGCGCCCGTGGAATGAAGCAGTTAAGGCAGGCGCTGCCCATGATGGATGCCGGCGCCGAGTCGCCACAGGAAACATCGACGCGGCTCGTGCTCGTCAAAGGCGGTGTGCCCAGGCCCGATACCCAGATCGTCGTGTGCGATGAATGGGGCTTGATCGTCGCCCGCGTCGACATGGGCTGGGAGAAGTGGAAGGTAGCCGTCGAGTTCGACGGCGCCCAACACTGGACCGATCCGCTGCAGCGCACCAAGGACATCGACCGCGCCGCCGAGCTCGAACGCCTGGGTTGGCGCGTCATTCGGGTGAGCTATGGCCTGCTGCGCAACCGGCCGGACGTCGTCGTAGCCCGGGTCCGCGAGGCGCTGCGCGCCGCGGGCTGCCCGCTCAGCTGACCGCGAAACTGTAACTAGCTACCCGTTCGCCGAGTAAAACCGTTGCGGAATACAGTTTCGCGGCAAGACCACCAGTCCCTAACAGGAGCACAGCATGGCCACCGAACGCGTGGCGATAGTCGTCGGCGGCGCATCCGGTATCGGCTGGGCGACCGCGAAAGCCCTGGCGGCCGACGGCTGCCGCGTCATCGTCGCCGACCGCAACACCGACGGGGCCAACGACCGCGCCGCGGAACTCGGCGCGCCGCACACCGCCGCGTACATCGATGTCACCGACGAAGACTCCGTGCAGCGGCTTTTCGACGACGCCGGCCCGCTCGACGTCGTGGTCAACTGCGCCGGGTTCAGCAATGTCGGCCTGATCACCGACATGCCGGTCGACCAGTTCCGCTCGGTCATCGATGTCTGCCTCACCGGAGCGTTCATTGTCGCCAAGCACGCCGGGCGGCAACTGGGCGAGGGCGGCGTGCTGGTGTCGATCTCGTCGCTCAACGGGCGCCAACCCGCAGCCGGTATGAGCGCCTACTGCGCGGCCAAGGCCGGGCTGTCGATGCTCACCCAGGTGGCCGCGCTGGAGTTGGGGCCGCGCGGCATCCGGGTCAACGCGATCGCGCCGGGATTCGTGCACACGCCGCTGACCGAAGCGGCCGCGTCGGTACCGGGAGTCGTTGAGGAGTACGTCGAGAACACCGCGCTGGGCCGGGCGGGCACACCCGAGGACATCGCGGACGCCGTGGTGTTCCTCTGCTCCCCTAAAGCCTCCTGGTTGACCGGCGAGGTGCTCGACCTCAACGGCGGCGCACACCTCAAGCGCTACCCGGACGTGATGGGCCACGTGATGAGGTTGGCCAGCCAGTGAGCTTCGCAGGAAAGCAGGCGATCGTCACCGGCGCCGGCTCGGGCATCGGCGCCGCGCTGTGCCGGGCGCTGGCCGCCGCCGGAGCTGACGTCCTCTGCACCGACGTCGATGGCGACGCCGCCGAACGAACGGCTCAGGGGCTTGGCGCCCGATCGGCCCGGCTCGACGTCACCGACCCCGCTGCGGTCCAGGCCGCGGTTGACGACGTCGTCGCCCGCGCCGGGCGGCTCGACCTGTTGTTCAACAATGCCGGCATCGCGTGGGGCGGCGACACCGAGCTCCTGACGCTGGAGCAGTGGAACGCGATCATCGACATCAACATCCGTGGTGTCGTGCACGGAGTGGCGGCGGCCTACCCGCTGATGGTCCGCCAGGGTCACGGCCACATCGTCAACACCGCGTCGATGGCCGGGCTGACCGCGGCCGGCCTTGTCACCAGTTACGTGATGACCAAGCACGCGGTCGTCGGCCTGTCACTGGCGCTGCGCAGCGAGGCGGCCGCCCACGGCGTCGGCGTGCTGGCGGTCTGCCCCGGCGCTGTCGAAACCCCGATCCTCGACAAGGGCGCGGTCGGCGGCTTCGTCGGCCGGGACTTTTACCTGAAGGGCCAGGGCATCAAGACGGCCTACGACGCCGACCGGCTGGCCCGGGACATTCTGCGCGCCGTCGAACACAACAAAGCGCTGCTGGTCAAGCCGCGCCTGGGCCATGCGCAGTGGATATTCGCGCGGCTGGCGCCCGGTCTCATGCAGCGCGCGTCGGTGCGCTTCGTCGCGCGGCAACGCGCGATGCAGGCGGCTCTGCCGGGTTAACGTTCAGAACGGCACCGACAGAAGGCTGGCTCGCAATGGATACCGAGTTCACGCTGACTCAGAAACGCGCGTTGGCCGTCTTCACGATTATCGCCCTGCTGTTCGGAGCGTACTTCCTGAGCGGCTTCTTCATTCTCATCGTCGTGGCCGCAGTCGGCGCCTATCTGTTCTCGCCTCTGTTCGAACGACTTCAGCGGCGCGTTAGCACCGGCCTATCCGCCACCCTGACCCTCTTGGCGGCGGTGCTGATCGTTATCGTGCCGGTCAGCTTGATCGTCTTTCTCGCGACAATTCAGATCACCCAGATGGTCAACGCCGTCAGCGGCTGGCTCGCGGCGACCGATCTCAGCACACTGGGCGACCGGGCACTGCGGCTGATCAACGAGTTATTCGCGCGGGTGCCATTCCTGAACATCACGGTCACCGCCGACTCGCTGCGGAGCGCGATCGCCACCGTCTCGCAGCGGGTCGGTGAGTGGCTGCTGCACGTGCTGCAAGGCGCGGTCGGCGGTGTGATCGGCGGGATCACGTCGTCGATCATCTTCCTCTACGTATTCATTTCGATGCTGGTGAACCGGGGAGAGATCCGCACACTGATTCGCCAGCTCAACCCGCTGGGCGATGAGATCACCGACTTGTACCTCGCCAAGACCGGCGCCATGGTACGGGGCACGGTAAAGGGCCAGTTCGTCATCGCGCTGTGCCAGGGCATCGCCGGGGCGATTTCCATCTACATCGCCGGATTCCACGACGGCTTTTTCATCTTCGCGATCCTGTTGACTGCGCTGTCGGTTATTCCGCTCGGCGGCGGCATTGTGACGATCCCGTTCGGGATCGGAATGATGTTCTTCGGCAACATCGTTGGCGGGGTGTTCGTTGTGGTCTGGCACCTATTGGTGGTCACCAATATCGACAATGTGCTGCGCCCGTTGTTGGTACCGAGAGCGGCCCGGCTGGACCCCGCGCTCATGCTTCTCGCGGTGTTCGCCGGCATTGCCATGTTCGGGTTCTGGGGGCTCATCATCGGCCCAGTGCTGATGATCATCATCGTCACCACCATCACCGTCTATCTGGCGGTGTATAAGGGCGGGGAGCTGGAGAGCGCGGCGGACGCGCCCAAAGCGCGAAAGGGGAAGAAGCGGAAATGGCGCCCGCGCAGCCGAACACCCGCCGCACCGGATGCGGATACCACGCCGCAGGACGCGAATAGCGAGCCGCAGGATGCGGTTAGGAAGCCGCCAGCCGCTGAGTGAGGAATTCGACGACGCGCTTGCGCGCCTCGTAGGCCGGATGCCCGTCGACCTCGCGGACCTGGTCGGTCAGCACCGCATGCGCCATCCGCCCGATCCCGTGCGCGTTGCCCTTCTTCGAGTCGATCTCGATGACCTCGAACGCGTCGCCCAGCCGGTCCTTCAGCGTCTTGAAGCGCGCGCCGGGCACCATGGCGTCCTCGCTGAACCGCAGGCCCAGCGCACACAGTCCCTCATTGGCGGCACGCTGCGCGACGATCTTCAGCTCGGCTTCGGACAGCCCGGGATCACGCCGCTGTGCCGGCGTCAGCGGCAACGGCAACGACGGCTGACTAAGCACCGGGGCGAGCACGCTGGCGTCGACCGCCGCCGCCAGCGCGAAGCCTCCGGTGAAGCACTGCCCGATGACCCCGACGCCCTGACCCGGTGTCTGCTCGTTGAGGTCGCGGGCCAGCGCCCGTAGATAATGCGCCACCGGCCGGTCGGCGTTGGTCGCAAACGCCGCGAATTCCTTTGCCACACAACCGCGCACCACCACCGGCAGCATCCTGGGCCCGAAGGCGGGTTGCCCCGGCGTGCCGAACAGCGACGGCGCGGCAACGGTGAATCCGTTGTCCACCAAGTGATTTCCCAGTGCCAGCACGCCGGGATGAATGGCCGGCATCTCGGGAATCAGCACCACACCGGGACCCTCACCCTTGCGGTAGACGTCGTGGGTGTAGCCGGCCGCAGTGAACGGTGCGGCAGTCCATCCGGTCAGGTCGGCTTCCGGTGCGGTCATTCCAGTCTCCGTACTAGGTCGCGGGCAGCGGCGGCTGGGTCTGCGTTGCCGCCGCCAGCGTACGGTACTCTTCCGTACCCGCTGCGCCCGTTACCGCGATCTGCGCCGGCGCGCCCGGACCGTCGAGCCGGGTCGTCCACACCGGCTCCGTACCGTCGCCGCCTTCGTAGACCACCCATTTGACGCCGTTCACGTCCTGCGCCCCGGTGGGATACACCTCGGTGTTGATCCAGGCGACCAGCTTGTCCTCGTCCGCGTTGCTCTGAACGAGGCTCACGTACATGCCGCTGGGCGCCAGATAGCCGACCCGCGAAACGACCGCGCGGGCCGGCTTCCCGGAGGATGGATCGGTGCGGCCGCCGTCGATGCCGGCGCGGCTGCCCGAATTGGACTGCCAGCCGTCCGGCAGGCGCGGCAGCCGGACGGGGATCTTGAGGGCATCGGCGTCGGCCTGCAGGGCGGCCGGGGCGTCGTAGAAGGGAGCCGGCCCCTGGCCGGGTCCGCCGGGCGCAAACGAGCACATGCCGAGCACGCCGGCCAGCACAATGCAGGCCGCGACCAGCGGCGCGATCGACCAGAACATGTCGCGGCCGTCCTGCAGCAGCCGCGGCTTAGCCGGCTTGGGGGCAGGCTGCGGCTGGGTACTCATGACGGCCAGTATCCCAGCTCCCAAACTCCGATCCGCTTCTGGGAGAATCACGGCATGCCTGAAGCCCGTCGCCGCGAAGCCCCGGACCGCAACCTCGCCCTCGAGCTCGTCCGGGTGACAGAAGCGGGGGCCATGGCCGCCGGCCGCTGGGTGGGCCGCGGCGACAAGGAGGGCGGTGACGGGGCCGCCGTCGACGCCATGCGCGAACTGGTCAACTCGGTGTCGATGCGCGGCGTGGTGGTCATCGGCGAAGGCGAGAAGGACCACGCGCCGATGCTCTACAACGGCGAGAAGGTCGGCAACGGCGACGGGCCGGAGTGCGACTTCGCCGTCGATCCGGTCGACGGCACCACGCTGATGAGCAAGGGCATGCCGAACGCGATCTCGGTGCTGGCGGTCGCCGACCGCGGCTCGATGTTCGACCCGTCGGCGGTGTTCTACATGGACAAGATCGCGGTCGGCCCGGACGCAGTGGATGCGATCGACATCACCGCGCCGATTGGCGAGAACATCCGCCGGGTCGCCAAGATCCGCAACGCCACCGCGTCGGACATCACCGTGGTCATCCTGGACCGGCCCCGGCATGCCCAGCTGATGGACGACGTCCGCGCTGCCGGCGCCCGGATCCGGCTGATCACCGACGGCGATGTGGCGGGCGCGATTTCGGCGTGCCGGCCCGACTCCGGCACCGACATGCTGGCGGGCATCGGCGGCACACCCGAAGGCATCATCGCGGCTGCGGCCATCCGCTGTATGGGCGGCGCGATCCAGGCCAAGCTGGCACCGACCGACGACGCCGAACGCGCGAAGGCCATCGACGCCGGCTACGACCTGGACCAGGTCCTGACCACCGAGGACCTGGTGTCCGGGGAGAACGTGTTCTTCTGCGCCACCGGCGTCACCGAAGGCGATCTGCTCAAGGGCGTGCGCTACTACGGCGGCGGCTGCACCACCCATTCGATTGTGATGCGGTCGAAGTCGGGGACAGTCCGGATGATCGAGGCCTACCACCGGCTGTCCAAGCTCAACGAATACTCGGCGGTCGACTTCACCGGTGACAGCTCCGCCGCACACCCGCTGCCGTAACACCACCAACGAAGAGGGAGTACATGAGCGCCGACAGTGCCGTCGAAACGAAAGCCGTCGAAGGCGAGTACCGGATTGAGCACGACACCATGGGCGAGGTCCGGGTGCCCATCGCCGCGCTGTGGCGCGCGCAGACGCAGCGGGCGGTGGAGAACTTCCCGATCTCCGGCCGCGGGCTGGAGCGCGCCCAGATCCGGGCGCTCGGTCTGCTGAAGGGCGCCTGCGCCCAGGTGAACAAGGACCTGGGCCTGCTCGCGCCGGAGAAGGCCGACGCGATCATCGCCGCAGCGGGTGAGATCGCCGACGGCCTGCACGACGACCAGTTCCCCATCGACGTGTTCCAGACCGGGTCGGGCACCAGCTCGAACATGAACACCAACGAGGTCATCGCCAGCATTGCCGCGCAGAACGGCGTCACGGTGCACCCCAACGACGATGTCAACATGTCGCAGTCGTCCAACGACACCTTCCCCACCGCAACCCACATCGCGGCCACCGAAGCCGCTGTGCGACACCTCATTCCGGCGCTGGAGGTGCTCCACGAGGCCCTGGTGTCCAAGGCCCGCCAGTGGCGCACCGTGGTCAAGTCCGGGCGCACCCACCTGATGGATGCGGTTCCGGTGACGCTGGGCCAGGAGTTCAGCGGCTACGCCCGCCAGATCGAGGCCGGCATAGAAAGAGTGCGCGGGTGTCTTCCCCGGCTGGGCGAGTTGGCGATTGGCGGCACCGCCGTGGGTACCGGGCTCAATGCGCCCGACGGGTTCGGCGCGAAGGTCGTCGAGGTGCTGGTGAACGACACCGGTCTGGCCGAATTGCGAACCGCGGTCAATTCTTTCGAGGCACAGGCGGCGCGCGACGGGCTCGTCGAGGCGTCCGGCGCGCTGCGCACCATCGCGGTATCGCTGACCAAGATCGCCAACGACATCCGCTGGATGGGCTCCGGGCCGCTGACCGGTCTCGGCGAGATCCAGCTGCCGGACCTGCAGCCGGGCAGCTCGATCATGCCCGGCAAGGTCAACCCGGTTCTCCCGGAGGCGGTGACGCAGGTGGCCGCGCAGGTAGTCGGCAACGACGCGGCCATCGCGTGGGGCGGCAGCGCGGGCGCGTTCGAACTCAACGTGTACATCCCGATGATGGCCCGCAACCTGCTCGAGTCGTTCACGATTCTGACCAACGTGTCCAAGCTGTTCGCCGAGCGGTGCATCGACGGGCTGATCGCCAACGAGGAGCACCTGCGGGAGCTGGCCGAGTCGTCGCCGTCGATCGTGACGCCGCTGAACTCGGCGATCGGTTACGAGGAGGCCGCGAAGGTCGCCAAGGAGGCGCTCAAGGAGCGCAAGACCATCCGGCAGACCGTCATCGACCGCGGCCTGATCGGCGACAAGCTGTCGCTCGAGGAACTGGACCGCCGGCTGGACGTCCTCGCGATGGCCAAAGTAAAAGAGGACGACCGCTAGGGGCACAAAGTCCCATGACCAAGTGCCCTCGGTCTCTAGTACCGACTGTGGCGTCGCGCGACCGTAGAGGTCGTGAGCACACAGTTTCCCGATAGCGAGACGATTCGGACGGCGCTGGCGCTCGCCGTTCGCGCACCGTCGGTACACAACTCGCAACCCTGGCGATGGCGGGTGGGGCCGCGGAGCCTGCACCTGTACTCAGATCCAGACCTTCACCTGCCCAGCGCCGACCCGGACCGCCGCGACCTCATGCTCAGCTGTGGCGCGTCGCTGAATCATTGCGTGATCGCGCTGGCGGCACTGGGATGGCAGCCGAAGGTTCAGCGCTTTCCCAACCCGTCGGAACCGCACCACCTCGCGGCCATCGAACTTTCGCGGCGCGGGCCTGCCGAACTCGACATCGCATTGGCGGCTGCGATCCCCCGGCGGCGCACCGATCGCCGGATATACAGCAGCTGGCCCGTTCCGCCGGGTGATATCGCGTTGATGGGTTCGCGGGCCGCCAGGGCGGGCGTCAAGCTGCTGCGGGTCGAGGACGTGACCGGCCTCAAAGACGTTGTGAAACAAGCGGTCCGCACCCATTCCGACGACGACGAGTATCTGCGGGAGCTCACCGTGTGGAGCGGCCGCCACGGATCGCTGGCCGGTGTACCCGCCCGCAACACCCCCGCGCCGGACCCCGCCGCCGACCTGCCCGGCCGCGTCTTCGCCGGCGCGGCGCTGGCCCAGCCGAAGGATGCGCCACCGGCCGATGACAACGCCGTCGTGCTGGCGCTCGGCACCCGCGAGGACGACGAGCTGGCGCGCCTGCGTGCGGGCGAGGCGACCAGCCTGGTGCTGCTCACCGCCACGGCGCTCGGCCTGTCCAGCTGCCCGATCACCGAGCCATTGGAGATCGAGCAGACACGCGATGCGGTGCGCGCGAACGTCTTCGACTTCGACGAATTTCCGCAGATGCTGCTGCGGGTGGGCTGGGCGTCCGCCAATGCCGACCCGCTGCCGTCGACCCCGCGCCGAGCGCTATCGGATGTCGTTGCGCGGTTGGACGGCTCGGCGCTCGCGTAGCTCGGCGTCAGTCAGGGCAGCGGTGCAGACCACCGCAGCAGCGTTCCGCCGTCGGCGACGTTCTCCAGGCTCAACGTGCCGCCGCTCTCCTCGGCTCGCCGCCGCAGGCTGGCCAACCCGCTTTCGGTGATGTCACCCGGGATGCCCCGACCGTTGTCCACCACCTCGATGCACAGATCGTCGGCGACCTTGACTTCGATGGCGAGTTCGGTTGCGTGCGCGTGCCGCACCGCATTGCTGACCGCCTCGCGCACAACGGCTTCGGCGTGGTCGGCCAGGGTCGTGTCGACCGCCGACAGCGGACCGAGGAATTGCACCCGGGTACGCAGATCGGAGCTCTCGAATTGCGCGATTGCCTCGTCGAGCCGCTGCCGAAGCCGGGTGTGTCCGGCAGACGCGCCATGCAGATCGAATATGGCGGTGCGTATTTCCTGGATGACGGTGTGCAGGTCGTCGACGCATCCAGTCAGTCGTTGTTGCACCTCGGCCGAACGCGCGCGCGGGATGGTGCCCTGCAAGGCAAGCCCGACCGCGAAGAGCCGCTGAATGACATGGTCGTGCAGATCGCGGGCGATGCGATCGCGGTCGGTCAGGACGTCCAGCTCACGCATTCGTCGTTGCGATATCGCCAACTGCCAGGCCAATACGGCTTGATCGGCGAACGCGGCCATCATGTCGAGTTGCTCGACGGTGAACGGCCGCGCACTGCTGCGACGCAGGACCACCAGCACGCCGGCGGCCGCCTCGGCGGTGCACAGGGGCAGCACCAGCGCCGGCCCGCCGGCATCGAAACCCGTTGACATGTCGAGCTTTTCGAGGCGGGTGGGAGTGCGGTCCAGAAATGCCCGCCCGATTGGCGTGGAGTCGACCGGTATGGCCGACGCGGCGAAATCGGTGGCCACCGCGCCGGCGGTCTCCACCACGACCAGTTCGTCCACCTCGGTAGGCGCCGCCTCGTTGTCGGCGGGCACGGCGACCAATGTGCCCTCCGCACCGGTCAACTTCAGCGCTTCGTCGGCGATGAGCGCAAACACCGTCGCCGGATCCGTACCGGACAGCAACTCGGTTGCGATATCGCGGGTCGCTTCGATCCACGATTGGCGTGCCCGCGATTGCTCGTAGAGACGGGCGTTGTCGATCGCGATACCCGCGGCGGCGGCCAACGCCTGCACGAGAACCTCGTCGTCTTCGCTGAACGGTTGGCCGGTGACCTTGTCGGTCAGGTAGAGGTTTCCGAACACCTCGTCGCGAATGCGCACGGGCACACCGAGAAATGTGCGCATCGGGGGGTGGTCCGGCGGGAATCCCACCGAGGCCGGGTGATTCAGGATGTTCTCCAACCGGATCGGCTGCGGATCGTCGATCAACACCCCCAACACACCCCGGCCCTCGGGCAATGGCCCGATTTTCTGGCGGGTGGCTTCGTCGATGCCCTCGTAGACGAACTCGGTCAGTTCGTGACCGTCCCCCCGCACGCCGAGCGCGCCGTAGCGGGCGTCGACCAACTCGATCGCGGTGTGCACGATGGTGCGCAGGGTGGCGTCGAGTTCGAGACCCGCGGTCACCACGAGCATGGCTTCGACCAGGCCGTCGAGTCGGTCGCGACCTTCCACGATCTGCTCGATGCGGTCCTGAACCTCGGTGAGCAGTTCGCGCAGCCGCAGCTGGGACAGGGTGTCTCGCACCTTGTCGGTCACGCCATCAACCTAGTCGCCGTCGCGGTGCGGGCGATCGAGCTTGGAGACGAAAACCGCGGCCTGAGTGCGGCGCTCCATGCCGAGCTTGGCCAGCAGCCGTGACACATAGTTCTTGACGGTCTTCTCCGCCAGGAACATCCTGGCGGCGATCTGCTTGTTGGTCAGCCCCTCGCCGAGCAGATCGAGCAACACCCGTTCCTGCTGGGACAGGCCGGACAACGGATCGGAGTGCTCGGCCTCGCCCCGAAGTTTGGCCATCAGCGCGGCGGCGGCACGGTTGTCGAGCAGCGAACGGCCCGCGCCGACGTCCTTGATCGCCCGGGCGAGTTCCATGCCCTTGATGTCCTTCACGACATACCCGCTGGCACCGGCGAGGATCGCGTCGAGCATGGCTTCGTCGGACGTGTAGGAGGTGAGCATCAGGCAGCGCAGATCGGGCAATCGGGACAACAAGTCGCGGCACAGTTCGATGCCGTTTCCGTCGGGCAGCCGGACATCGAGCACCGCGACGTCGGGCGCGGCGGCGGGTATCCGCGCCAGCGCCTGGGCCACCGAGTCGGCCTCGCCGATGACGTCGAGCTCGGGATCGGCGCTGAGCAGGTCGATCAGTCCCCGCCGGACCACTTCGTGGTCATCGACCAAGAACACCTTGACCATTGTCTGAGTCTCACAACCGCTGCTGTCGGTGGCAAGTGAGCACCGAGCAGTCGGTGTCATGCAGCACCGCGAGGCCGGCCGGCCCGACGAGCTCACCCGCACCACCGCAGCCGATGACGACTAGTTGCACCGAAGCCGCATGCCTGGCGAGGTAGTCCAGCGTGCTGCCGTGGTTGGTCACCGAGGTGATGTCCAGATCGGGACAGCGACGCCGCCAACGGGCCAGACGACGGTCGAGTTGGGCCTGCGCCAGGCGGTTGCCTTCGTTCACCGCACGTGCATCGTGCACATCGGTGAAGCGCGATTGCCAGGTGGTCAGGACCCGCAGCGGCGCACCGCGCAGACGCGCCTCGTCGACACCGCACTGCAGAACGGCGCTGCTGGTGGGCCATTCATCGACCTCCACCAGGATCGCGCCGGGGTTCGTCGACATCGACACGGCCTGCCTGCGGATGATCGCCACCGGGCAGTGCGCCGAGTTGGCGAGCGCCGCCGCGGTTGAACCGATGCGGCCGCGGGTGGCGTTGCGGAGCCCGACCGCGCCGACACAGATCATCGCCGCCGGGCGGGAAGCCGCCGCAAGCGCCCGGGCCGGCTTCTCCTGCAGGATCTCGACCTCGATCTTGACCGGCTTCTCGGTTGCCTCGACGGCGGTGAAGGCGTAGCGGACGGCGATTTCGGCGGTTGCCAGTTCGTGTGCCGCGTCGCGGGGGTCGGCGCCGGCGGGATCGATGGCGTAGAGCAGCCGCAACGGGATGTCGCGGCTTGCTGCCTCGTCGACCGCCCACAGCGCGGCGTCGAGCGCGGCGCGCGAACCGTCAATCCCGACGACAACCGATTGCGGTGATGTGTAGGACTCTCGCATGGCGGACTCCCTGCTACTCGAAGCACAACACGTCGTCCAGCGGACGACGCGGCGTCGGCGGCGGCAACTCCTCCAGGATCGGCGCGACGCCGACCCTGACGAGCGCCTGCGGCCGGGCGTCTCTTCCGGTCAGCGCGGCGATGATGTTCCGGCTGGCCGCGAGTTCGGTCATGTGCGTCAGCGGGCAGGTCGCCATGCCGGCCAACGTGGCGTCCAGCAACACCGCAGACAACACCTCGCCGCAGGCAAATGCCTCCCGACGGGTGTCGCCCTCGGTGGAGAGCACCAGCACCTTCGACCTGTCCACGTCGATGCCGGCTCGCCGCTCGCTGTGCCGGGTCACCGGGAACGTGCGGCCGATGTCGACCCGTTCGCTTTCGGCCGCAGAGACCAGAGAGCTGTGCGGTATACCGTCGATCGTCTCGAAAGGCGCTGTCCACCAGTCGAGTTCGGCGTGGTAGGACGAATCGTACAGCCGCAGCGATTCGGTGAGCAGCGAGGCCTCGGCCAATTCGGGCCTGGCTTCCTCGGCGATCACGTCCAGGTGCACGGTGTTGTCCCCGGCGTCGGCCCGCAGGATCGGTTCGCACGATTCCCAATCCGGCGGCGGCGCAAAGGGCAGCCGGTCGGTGCGGCGCGACAGGATCGCGTCGGCCCGGCGACGATGCGCGTCGGTGACGAAATCCATCGGGCTGAAGTCGACCGTTGCCAGGTGGTCGAGGTTGTTCGGGTTGGGGAAGCGCTCGACGTTGGCCTCCCAACCGGCGGCGGCGATCGCGACGCGCAGATGGTCGAGCACCACCCCGCAGCTGATGATCGCCTCACGTCCCGAGCGGTCCGTGGAATGCACGACGCGGTCGCGGTCGACGAACAGCTTCAGGCTGGCGCCGTCTGCCACCCACCGCCAGGGTTGGCTGTTGTGCAGCGACGGGGCGCGGCACGCCAATTGCACGGCGCTCTTGATGACTTCGGTGTCCACCAGGGTGTCAGGCATGACACCAAGTCTCGTCGCCGCCGGCGGACGGCATTAGGGCCGTTGGTCCCTAACCGGGGCGACACTATGCCCCGGGTTCGTGATTTCGGCGCGCTAATCGACGCTGAGCGCACGTTTGCGCGCCGAAATCGCACTGGGTTATGCCCCGTTGTTGGGCCCCCCGGAATTCTGGTCGGGGATATCGTTGATCGGGAAGTTCGGCATCGGCCTGGGCGACGGCGTGTTCGGCACCGTCGGGATCTCGCCCGGTGGGATGTCGTGGATGTCGTTGGCGGGCGGGCCATTGTCGCGGCCGCCGTAGCTGCTGCCCGGTGCGCGCGGACCGAGCAGCTGGCTGACCGTCACCAGGTGGTACCCGTTGGCCTTCAGCACCGGGATGAACTGGTACACCACGTCGACGGTGCTGGAGTAGGTGTCGTGGAACAGCACCACCGACCCCGGCTTGATCTGTGTCTTGAGCATGTAGGTCGTCGCCGCGGTATCGGAGTCGTTGATCCAGTCGAAAGGGACGACATCCCAGAGGATTTCGGCCATCCCCAGCTGCTTGGCCGCGGCCCGCACGGCGTCGTTGGACAACCCACCGGCCGGGCGGTAGAGCTTGGGGGTATGCCCGGTTGCGGCGGTGATGGCGTCGTTGGCCTTGGACAGCTGACCGGAGATGAGCTCGGGTGGGATCGTGGTCATGTTGGGGTGTTCCCAGGTGTGGCTGGCCACCTCCATGCCGGCGTCGGCGACGCGTTTGGCACCCGCGGGGTTCGCCGCCACCTTGTTGCCGATCAGGAAGAACGTCGCCTTGGCGTCGTTGTCCTTGAGGATCTGCAGCAGGCGGTCGGTGAACGGGCCTGGCCCGTCGTCGAACGTCAGCGCGACACACTTGACCTGTGCGCAGTCGACCTCTTCGGCGGCGGCGCGCCGGACGTGGCCGGTGAGCCAGCCGACGATCAGCACCGCGACCGCGACCAGCACGCCGAGGACGGTCCGCCAGTAGCGCCAGGACTGGCTGTCGGGTCGTCTCGGCACGGCTGGCAGCCTACTAGGGCTCGTGATTTCGGCGTGTTGAGTCGCGCTGAGCGCGACCAACCACGCCGAAATCGCATCAGGGCAGGGCGCCGGGGCTGATCTCCTCGAGCATCTCGGTGACCAGCGCGGCGATCGGCGACCGCTCGCTGCGCAGCAGCGTGATGTGAGCGAACAGCGGGTGGCCCTTGAGCTTCTCGATCACCGCGGCCACGCCGTCGTGTCGGCCCACCCGCAGGTTGTCGCGCTGGGCGACGTCATGCGTCAGCACCACCCGCGACCCCGCGCCCAACCGGGACAGCACGGTCAGTAGCACGTTGCGTTCCAGGGACTGTGCCTCGTCGACAATGACGAACGAGTCGTGCAGGGAGCGGCCGCGGATGTGCGTCAGCGGCAGCACCTCGAGCATGCCGCGGGAGAGCACCTCTTCGAGCACCGCGGGGCTGGCCAGGCCCTCGAGCGTGTCGAAGACGGCCTGCGCCCAGGGGCCCATCTTCTCGCTCTCGCTGCCGGGCAGATAGCCGAGGTCCTGGCCGCCGACGGCGTAGAGCGGCCGGAACACCACGACCTTGCGCTGCGTACGCCGCTCCAGCACGGCCTCTAGGCCCGCACACAGCGCCAGTGCCGACTTCCCGGTGCCGGCCTTGCCGCCCAGCGAAACGATGCCGACCGACTCGTCGAGCAGCAGGTCCAGCGCCACCCGCTGTTCGGCGGAGCGGCCGCGCAGGCCGAACACCTCGCGGTCGCCGCGCACCAGTTGTACTCGCTTCTCGGGGTTGACCCGGCCCAGTGCGTGCGACGTGCCGCCGAGAAGCCGAATCCCGGTGTGGCACGGCAGATTACGTGCGGCCTCCAGGTCGATCTCGCCGTCGGAGAACAACGCGTCGATCTCCTCGGTCGACACCTCGATCTCGTCCATTCCGGTCCAGCCCGACGTGATGACGTCCTGGGCGTGATACTCGTCGGCGTTAAGGCCGACCGCGCCGGCCTTAACGCGCAGCGGAATGTCCTTGCTCACCAACGTGACCCGCTTGCCCTCGGCCGCCAGGTTGGCCGCGCACGTCAAGATCCGCGCGTCGTTGCTGTCGGTGCGGAAACCCGCGGGCAGCACCATCGGATCGCTGTGGTTCAGTTCGACGTGCAGCGTACCGCCTTGTGCCCCAACGGGAATAGGCTGATCCAGTCGACCGTGCTCAAGCCGCAGATCGTCGAACATCCGCAGCGCCTGCCGGGCGAACCAGCCCAGTTCGTGGTGATGCCGCTTGGCCTCCAGCTCGCTGATAACCACCAGCGGGACAACTACTTCGTGTTCGGCAAACCTTGTGCAGGCCCAGGGATCCGACAGCAGCACGGAGGTGTCGAGCACGTAGGTCCGGACGGGCGAATCGGTCACGTAGCGCTCCTCGAGCCCGCGCGGCCCCACGCGAACCTCTCGGCGGACACTGCGGCACCAGGACCGGGGCCGGTCCTCTCGTGATCGAAACGATCGGTACCGCCCGGACAGCAGAGCATGTCGCAAGCCATCGAAAACGACGCTACCCTCGTCGCGCCATATGCGCCGTGCAGGCGCGCCGTAGCTAAGGTGCGCAGCGAGTTACGCGTTAATGAACTGGCGGAGTTCGGGCTCGTCAGTTGACGGCATTGGGAGCCGGGCTAGTCAGGCGTAGGAAGCCGAGTCGCCAGGGCTCCACGCGCACGTCGGACGTCCAGCTCGGGTGGTCAGCCCTCAGATAATCACCCGCCACACGGAGCGCCTTGACGATCTTTTCGTTCTCTTCGAATACCAGCAGACTGCCGGCGCCGTAGCAGTCGCCGCGGATGACCGGGGACCCGACCGCCTCTTCGATCCGCTCCCGCGAAGTGTATTCGTTGAAGAGGTGGACTTCGTCCCAGCTGAAGGCCGTCATCCACTGCCTGCTCGACCATGTCGGCGCGCTGCTCTGGGCTTGCATCGGGATTCGCTGCGACCGAACGTCGACCGCGCGTACGACCACGTCGATAGGAAAGCGTTGAGCACGCTCACCCGTGCACCGCCACTACCGACACAATTTCTTAGTATCCCGGCCGCGTAGCTATCCCCGGTGTCAGGAATTCGACCGGTTACGCGTTAGTGAACGGCCGCAGTTTCGGCTCGTCGGCCAGCCCCCACGCGATGATCCGGTCGGCGATCACCTGCCGCAGCGCGGCGGCGTCGAAGATGCCCGCATCGGCGACGTTCTGGAGCTTGTCCGCATACGCGTCGATATCGCCGCCGACGACCCCGAGTTCGCCCGCGCGGCGTGCGATCGCCTCGATGGTCTCGTCGTGGGTGTAGGACAGGCAGTGCGCGACCAGGTTGGCGAAGAACTCCTCGTGGCGCTCCTCGTCCTTGGCGATCCGGCCGATCAGGCTCGTGAGGACCGGCTCGGTGATCTGGGCTTCGAGGTTGCGGCAGAACACCGCGTGCTCGCGCTCGAAGAACGCCATGAACACCAGCGTCTCGACCTGGCTGAATTTGTCGGCGCGATAGCCCTTCATCACGTGTTCGACGCGGACATCCTCGTTGGCGGCGGGGTCGATCTCCCGCGTCACGACGAGGTAGTTGCGCAGCGCGATGGCGTGCAGGTGTTCCTCGGCGGTCCACCGGCCCAGCCAGCGGCCCCACTTCTCCTCGAGGATGAAGTGCTCGACGAGCTCGCGGTGATACCCGGACAGGTTGTCCTTGGTGATCAGCAGGATCTCCAGCGCGTCGGTGATGGGCTTGGGCAGCGTCACCTGCGACGGGTCCCAGTCGCGACCACCGAGAAAGGCGAAGTTCTCA
Source organism: uncultured Actinomycetota bacterium (assembly GCA_963799495.1). Lineage (GTDB taxonomy): Bacteria > Actinomycetota > Actinomycetes > Mycobacteriales > Mycobacteriaceae > Mycobacterium. Next base: position 101,985 of record CAWCXH010000002.1, on the reverse strand, counting down.
CCCTGGTCGAACGGCACGTAGTCGTGCGCGAACCAGGGGTCTTCGGTGTCGAGATGACGGGCGTAGTTCTCGGCCACTACCGGCTCGAGATCAAGAATCAGCGCATTAGGTACAGGTTTCTGTGCCATGAAAGTAACTGTAACCCGTATTCACATGTTTTCTGAAATCCGCGAAATTCTCGGACGCGATCATCTCCAGCGTGTCGCGCTGGCGGCCCAGTTCCCTGTCCAGCAGGTCGGCGATGTCGGGGTCGACCTCGGCAAGCGAGGCGGACATGACGGCCTCGGCGTGCGGATGTCGGGTGTCGCGGTCACGGCGGTGAGTGTGGCCGCAGGGGCTACGTCTACAGCGTCAGGCCCGGGTAAAGCGGGTTGGCGGAAAGCATCTCGGCGGCGGCGGCGTGCACCTTCTCGGCGGTCCCGTCGGCCAGCCGGTACTTGGCCTTGGAAGGCCCAGCCGTTCCTTCGGCTGGTTGGGTGTTGGTCAGCACGTCGACCACCAGCTCGGCCACCCGGTCGAACTCGGCGGCACCGAAGCCGCGGGTGGTCAGCGCCGGAGTGCCGAAGCGGATGCCGCTGGTGTACCAGGCGCCGTTGGGATCAACGGGGATGGAGTTGCGGTTGGTGACGACGCCCGAGTCCAGCAGCGCGGACTCGGCCTGACGCCCGGTCAGCCCGAACGACGTCACGTCGAGCAGCACGATGTGGTTGTCGGTGCCGCCGGTGACCAACCGCGCCCCGCGCCGCAGGAACCCGTCGGCCAGCGCCTTGGCGTTGTCGGCGACCCGCTGTGCATAGGTCTGGAACGACGGCTGGCGCGCCTCGGCCAGCGCGACGGCCTTGGCGGCCATCACGTGGGACAGCGGGCCGCCGAGCACCATTGGGCAGCCCTTGTCGACGGCGTCGGCGTAGTCCGGGGTGGCCAGCACCAGTCCGCCGCGCGGCCCGCGCAGCGACTTGTGCGTGGTGGTGGTGGTGACGTGCGCGTGCGGCACCGGGTCCTCGCCGCCGGTGAACACCTTGCCCGCCACCAGCCCGGCGAAGTGCGCCATGTCCACCATCAGGGTGGCGCCCACCTCGTCGGCGATTTCGCGCATCTTCGCGAAGTCGATCCGGCGCGGGTAGGCCGAGTACCCGCCGACCAGGATCAGCGGCTTGAACTCGCGCGCGGCCGCGGCCAGCGCGTCGTAGTCCAGCAGGCCGGTTTCCGGGTCGGTGCCGTAGCTGCGCTGGTGGAACATCTTGCCGGAGATGTTGGGCCGGAAGCCGTGGGTGAGGTGACCGCCGGCATCGAGTGACATGCCCAGCAGCCGCTGGTTGCCGAGTTTGGCGCGCAGCTGCTCCCAGTCCGCCTCCGACAGATCGTTCACGTGCTTGACGCCGGCCTCGGCGAGGCTCGGCGCCTCGACCCGGGTGGCCAGGATGGCCCAGTAGGCAACGAGGTTGGCGTCGATGCCGGAATGCGGCTGGACGTAGGCGTACGGCGAACTGAACAGCTCGCGGGCGTGCTCGGCGGCGACGGTCTCCACCGTGTCGACGTTCTGGCAACCGGCGTAGAACCGGTGCCCGATGGTGCCCTCGGCGTACTTGTCCGACAGCCAGGTGCCCATGGTCAGCAGCACCGCCGGGGATGCGTAGTTCTCGCTGGCGATCAGTTTGAGCGAATCCCGTTGGTCGGCAAGCTCTTTGCGCGTCGCCGCCGCGATGCGGGGTTCGACCGACTCGATAACCTGCAGCGCCGCGCGATAGGCGGCGGTCGCGGTGTCGGCGTATTCGGCGCCGGGCGCGGGTGCGGGAGTGGTCACGGTCGGGTCTGCTGCCATGGCTACGAGCCTAACCCCGGGTCGCTTCGCTCTGCCCTTGGGAAGCCTGGTCGGGCGACGATGCTGGCCGGCGACGGCCCGACGACCTCGAGCGTCCCAAATGCCCCACAGGCCCCTTGGCCCCGATATGTTCGCGTTTCCCGCCTGCGAGCGACAATGTCGCTGCATCCGTGTTGTCGCTAGTAGGCGGGCAACGCGAACACCGACTTTCCCAGCGACTGGTGTGGCGTATGTGACTACGCCGACCCCCGCAGGGCTGACGGGATCAGCGGCTCGTCGAGTAGCCGGCCGAATCGCTCGTTCAGGCTGACGCCGGCCGGGCGCGCATCCAGCCAGCCCCGCAGCAACCGATATCCCTCGACATACGTGCTGGTGTATGCACGCCACAGCGGCGAGGACAGGAACCGCAGCATCTGGCGGGCGCGGGAGTCGCTGACCAGCAGCCAGCGGCGCAGGAAGTCCGCCACATCGTCGACGTCGCGGTGCTCGTCGTGCAGCATCAGCGCCGCGTCCTGCCGCACGTCGGCCAGTGCTGCCGTGGCCTCCGATACCGCCTCGGCTCGGTCGCCGTCGAAACGCAGTCCCAGGTCGGCATAGATCTCGCCGGCCCAACCGCCCCACCGCGGGCCGATCGCGGTGTACAGCGCCAGGTCGGCCAGGCCCTCGGCCATCAGGCACTGCGGGGTGTTGACGAGAAAAATGGTCTGCTCGGCCTGGCCGTCCCGGGCCACCAGCCCCGCTTCCTTGCGGCAGTGCTCGGTGTGATGGCCGGGATAGGACTCGTGGGCGACCAGCCGCGGCAGGTTGGACATCTGCTGTTTGAGGTCGGCGTTGACGGCCACCGTCGAGCGGTAGTCGCCCAGGTAGTAGTTGAACCCCGACCACGGTTTGTCGGTGACGACCTCGTAGACGACCGTCTCGGTGTCAGGCAGCGGGTATTCGGCGCGCACCCGGTCGCGCAGCGCGCTGGAGAACGCGTGGATGCATTCCACGAGCCGCTCGGGCGGGATTTCCTCTGCGACGCGGTAGGCGGCCATCCGGTCGGCCAGCGGTCCGGTGCCGCCCAGCGCCTCGTCGATTTTGCGGTGCGCCTCGCGGTAGGGTTCCTCGTCGCCCTTGCTGATGTGCACGTCGAAATAGGCCTCGACCTCGTCGACGAATCCGACCGGCTGCCCGGCGAATTTGCGGCCGGCGCAGGCCAGGGCACGCAGGTGGGCGGCGAGGTAGTCGGCGCGGGCCTGGTCGAAACCGTTCAACCCCGCTAACGCCGCCAGCAGCCGCTCGGCGTGCCGGGCCAGGTCTGCAGGGTCGGGCGCAGGCTCGGATGCCACCACGCGGCGAAGCTCAGGATCTCCGGTGAAGGAGTCGACATAGCCTTCCTCGACCCGGTCGAAGCGCAAACCAAGCAGCAGGTATTCGCGGACGAGGGTGTCGGGCTCCATGCCGTAGACGCTAGCGTGATCGCCCCACCCGCCCACGGTGTGGCGGGTGCTGTAAGACTTAGCCCATGCCGCGGCTGAGCGAGCCGAGTCCCTACGTGGAGTTCGACCGGAGTCAGTGGCGTGCGTTGCGCATGTCGACGCCGTTGAAGCTGACCGAAGATGAGCTGGTCGGTCTGCGCGGCCTGGGCGAGCAGCTCGACCTGCTGGAGGTCGAAGAGGTCTACCTGCCGCTGGCCCGGTTGATCCACCTGCAGGTGGCCGCCCGGCAGCGGCTGTTCGCCGCGACCGCGGAGTTCCTCGGCGAGCCGCAGCAGAATCCGGACCGGCCGGTGCCGTTCGTCATCGGGGTGGCGGGCAGCGTCGCAGTCGGCAAGTCCACCACGGCCCGTGTGCTGCAGGCGCTGTTGGCCCGCTGGGAACACCATCCGCGCGTGGACCTGGTCACCACCGACGGGTTCCTGTACCCCAACGCAGAACTGAACCGGCGAAACCTCATGCACCGCAAGGGTTTTCCGGAGAGCTACGATCGCCGTGGCCTGATGCGGTTCGTTACCGCGGTGAAGTCCGGTGCCGACGTGGTCTGCGCGCCGGTGTATTCACACCTGCTCTACGACATCATGCCCGGCGAGAAGCAGATGGTCCGGCATCCCGACATCCTGATTCTCGAGGGTCTCAACGTGCTTCAGACCGGGCCGGCGCTGATGGTCTCGGACCTGTTCGATTTCTCCGTATACGTCGACGCGCGCATCGAGGACATCGAGCAGTGGTACGTGTCGCGGTTTCTCACCATGCGTTCGACGGCGTTCGCCAACCCAGCCTCGCACTTCCACCATTACGCGACGTTGACCGACGAGCAGGCCGTCTTCGCCGCCCGCGATATCTGGCATTCCGTCAACCGGCCCAACCTGATCGAGAACATCCTGCCGACCAGGCCGCGGGCCACGCTGGTGCTGCGCAAGGACGCCGACCACGCGATCAACCGGCTGCGTCTGCGCAAGCTCTAGTGCCGGTCAGGCCTTGATCCGGCGGACGCCCTGGTACTGCAGCTCGGCGAACACCAGCGTGTAGACACCGCAGGCCAACGTCATAACCGCACCGGCGGTGGTGAGCGGCAGCCAGCCGCCGAGCACGACCACCACGGCCGCGAGGGTGCACGCGATGTTGGCGATGACCACCGCGATGCCGGGCCTGCGCACCGATGGCAGGGCGGCCAGGCCGAACACCACCAGGCCGTAGAGGACGAACGCGGCGCTCAGCGCGTACTCGGTGGCGACCGACAAGCCGCTGACCAACGACATCCACTGCGCCACAGCGAGGCCCGCCACACCGGCCAGGCCGGTGAGGATGGCGTCGGCACGCATGGCGAAGCGCAACAGCGAGTCGGTCGATTCGGACAGTCGGCGAGAGGTGATTGCGGTCATGATTCTCCCTGGTTGTTGGGTTTTGACGAAACTGAGCGCGGTGCGGGGACCCCCACCGCAACCTCTAACGGTGGAGCCCCCGCACCGGCGGGGAGGGAGTCACGCCAGGCGGCGCACTCCGAGGTACTGCAGGTAGGCGAACGCCAACGTCGCGGCCGTGATCGCCAGTGTCATCACGACGCCCAGCGCGGTCAGCGGCAGCCACCCAGCGGCGAGCACGGTGACGATGGCGGCGACGAAAGCGACGTTCGCGGCGACGACGCCGATGCCGACGCGGCGAATGTCGCCCACGGCCGCGAGCACGTACAGCAGTGCGCCGTAGGCGACGAAGCCGGCGCCGGTGGCCCACTCGGCGGTGGCCGACAGGCCGGAGAGCTTCGACAGCGGGTCGGCGGCCATCGCGACGAGCAGGCCGAGCGCGGCACACAGGGTGGCGTCGGCACGCATCGCGAATCGCAGTAATGAATCGGTCGAATCGGAAAGTGGTCGGGCGTTGATGGCGGTCATGGCACCGATGCTGCTCACCAGGCACTGCCAGATCGACGCCACACACTGCCAACTGCTGCCAAGGCCTGGTCAGCGCTGCCGAACTCAGTCTTGGGCCGCCACCAGACTGCCGCGCAGATCGGCGGCGATGAGCCGGGCCGCGGCGTTCTGCCAGTTGTGCAGCGACCGCTGCGGCACCTCGGTGACGAACCACTGCCAGGCCTGCCGGGCGACGGGGTCCAGCCCGGCGGCGGTGGCGTTCTGCGCGTACGCCCGGACGCCGACGACGTACGGGAAATACAGCGAGTTGTAGTGGCGCCACTGCTCGGTGGTGCCGAAGTCGCCGCCGTCGCGTGGCTTGAGCCGGGCGATGCGATCGGCCAGCAACGCCTTGAGTTCGTTGGCCCGCTCCAGCGGCTGGTCCGGCGCGCCGCGCGCGGCCAGGCGTTCGTCGATGATCGGCAGCGCGGTCAGCGGGCTGGCGACAAGCTTGGACAGGTCCCCGTAGTGACCGAGGGCGCGGCGGGTGAGCCGGACGAAGGTGTCGTCGTCGACGCCGTCGAGCGGGTTGGCCGAGCGCAGCGGCAGCGCCGCCTCGGTGCGGCGCAGCGCGGCGCGGTCGGCCCGCAGGTCCGGTGAACGGGAGAACGCCAGCCGGTCGAGCGCCCCGGCCAGCGGGTCGGCAAGCACCTGTACCGCCACCGCGACGGCCAGGCTCGTGAACAGCAGCACCGTCAAGGCGGTCGGCTGGCCGGTCACGGCCAGGCCGATCAACGCCTGGCCACCGAACAGCAAGGCCACGACGGCCGTCGCCGCGAACGAGCGCAGCATGTCTGCGCGCAGCGCCTGGCCTTCGTCGAAGGCATCCCAGATCGCCACCGCAACACCGAGTAGGGCGACGTCGAATCCGGTGGACGCCAACGCCACCCAGCTGGGCACCAGGCCGAGCGGGATGATCAGGATCGCGTTGCCGAGCGCGAAGAACAGGGTGGCGATCACGACGAAACCGACGACCGGCACCGGCTGGGCGGGCCGCAGCACGGCCTTGACCATCGCGCCCAGCGAGGACAGCGAGATGACCGCGAACATCACCCAGTGCCCTGTCCGCAGCGGGCCGTCCACGCTGCCGGCCATCACGGCACCGGCCAACGCCAGCGCGGCGACAGCGGCCACCAGCAGGATTTCGCCGGCCCGGCTGCGCCAGCTATCGCTCGGCCGGGACAGTTCGACCAGCACCGCGAACCAGGCGATGCCGGGCACCGCGACCAGGTAGATCTCGATCTGGCTCAGCAGGCCGGCGTGGGTGGTGCTGGTGACCCGGACGGCGTCGAGCGCAACGACTGCGGCGAAACTGGTCAGGCCGATGGCGGCCAGCACCAGCACCGGTTTGCGTGGGTCACGGGCCAGCAGGTAGAGACCCAGCCACCAGCTGAGCGTGAACACGACCGCCGACAGCGCAGCCATGACTCAAGTGTGGCATGTGCCTCACATGCCGTAACGGCGGTGCCGCGCGCTGTAATCGCGCAGCGCACGCAGGAAGTCGACCCGCCGGAACGCGGGCCAGTGCGCCTCGGTGAACCACATCTCCGAGTAGGCGCTCTGCCACAACAGGAATCCCGATAGCCGCTGCTCCCCCGACGTTCGGATCACCAGGTCGGGGTCCGGCTGACCGGAGGTGTACAGGTTCTCGGAGATGGCGTCCACGGTGACCGCCTCGACCAGCTGTTCCGCGGTCGCGCCGTTGGCCAGCTCCTTGCTCAGCAGCGCGCGGACCGCGTCGGCGATTTCCTGCCGCCCGCCATAGCCGACGGCGACATTGACGTGGAACGCGGCGCTGGTCGCCGAGGCAGTCCCATCCACGGCGTCGCGCAGCCGCCGCGCGGGCTCCTGACCGAGCAGTTCGAGGTCGCCGACGGTGCGCACGCTCCACTTGTTGGCCGGCGCGCAGATCTCCTCGACCACGTCGGTGATGATCTCGATGAGCGACGATAGTTCGCCGGGGTCGCGCTGCAGATTCTCGGTGGACAGCAGGTACACGGTGGCCATCTCGATACCGGCGTCGTTGCACCAGCGCAGCATCTCGGCGATCTTGGCCGCGCCCACCCGGTAGCCGTAGCTGACGTCATCGTGTCCTGCGTCACGTGCCCACCGTCGGTTACCGTCACACAGCACCGCGATGTGGCGGGGCAGTGCGGATTTCGACCGAGCCAACTCCTGGCGCAACCGCATTTCGTAGAGCCGGTAAGCCGGTTCTTTGAGCCGCGGGGGAATGATGTCCACGAAGATCAAGACTACTGTGACCGAAGGAAACCCCCATGCTATTAGTGGAGGTGACATGACCGCTCCCCTCGACACCGCCGACTCCGACCGGTCACGCACGCCGGACGGGTACGCGGAGGACTTCCCGGAGGCCGTTGCCGAGGGCGTCGCGCTCGTCCTCGGCAAGCCGCGGGCACGCGGCTGGATCCATTTCTATTCCGCCGTGGTGGCCGTCATTGCCGGCGCGGCGCTAGTGGCGGTGTCGTGGGCATTGGACTCCACCGCCGCGGGTCTGGCCACGCTGGTGTACAGCGCAACGATCGTCGCGATGTTCGCCGTCAGCGCCACCTACCACCGGAAGTACTGGAAGTCAGAGACGACCCACAAGTGGATGAAGCGCGCCGACCACTCGATGATCTTCATCTTCATCGCCGGCAGCTACACCCCGTTCGCGGTGCTCGCCATGCCACCGGCCACCGGAAAGCTGGTCCTGGCCATCGTGTGGGGCGGAGCGGTCGCCGGGGTGGCACTCAAGATGTGGTGGCCGAGCGCGCCGCGATGGGTGGGCGTGCCGCTGTATCTGCTGCTCGGCTGGGTGGCGATAGGGTTCGCGAGCACGATTTTGCAGGGCGCCGGGCTGACGGCGATGGTGCTGTTGGCCGCGGGCGGCGCGCTCTACAGCGTGGGCGCGGTGCTGTATGCGCTGAAGTGGCCGGACCCTTGGCCGGAGACGTTCGGCCACCACGAGTTCTTCCATGCCTGCACGGTGGCAGCGGCAATCTGCCACTACATCGCCATCTGGTTCGCGGTGTTCTGATCGGCGTCAGAAGGGGCTCGGGTCGCCCTCGTCGAGGCGATCGGTCACTTTGACACGGAGCTCGACAGCGAATCCGAAATCAACACGGTCAAGTGCTGCCAATATGCCCAGTCCGCGATCGCGGCCCGCTGCTGTGCCGGATCGATAGCCGTGTGCGCCCGATACAGGGCGTGCTCCTCCACGTGATTGGCGTAGGCGACGAACGCCTCCAGATGCGCCACCGCCCGACCCGTGGTGGTGCTCATCATCGGCTTGGTCACTTCCCACCACAACGTGAACGACTCATCCGCTGGCGGATTCACATCAGCCGGCGCCGGCGGCAACAACTCACTCAAACCCGCATCACTGACCCTGGCCAGCCGCGCCGCGGCGTCCGGCGCGATCACCTCTAACCGGCTGCGGCCCTGCATTTTTCCGTCGTCCGGGATGTCATCGGGTTGCAACGTGATCCGCGACGCGCCGGGGTCGAAGTTGTCGAACTGCGCCTCGGTGGCGACCACCGCGCGAAGCTTTGTGTTGTGGTGTTGCGCCCATCCCTGCAGCGCCAGGATCGGGTACGTCGCCCACTTGGCGCGCTCGCCCACCGGAATGGACTCGTCGGCGGTGGCCATCTTGACCTGCTCGGGCAGGTTCACTCCCTCCGGGATATACGCCAGGCCATAGCTGTTGGCGACGACGATCGTTCCGTCCGCGGTTACCCCCGTCACCCAGAAGAACCCGAAATCAGTGGTCTCACCGGCATTTAGCGCCGCGCCGATGCGGCGCGCCAACTGCATCGGATCGTTACCGCCGGATTGGCGACGCAACGCGCCCGCGGTCGCTGCCGCGGCGATCGCCTCCCGTTCGGCACGTGCGGCCGACACCGGCACCGGCGCCGGCGCACCCACGGCACCAGCCGCACTGGCAGCCGCCGCCGGTGCCACACCCGGGCCGACCGGGCCGACGGGTGCTGACGGTGCCGCCGGAGGTGGTGTGGGCGGCGGACCCAACGGCATGGGCGGTGGTGCCGCCGGAGGACCCGCACTCGCCGGGGGCGCCACCGGGGCCGGGCCAGCGCCGCCGCCACTTGGGCCTGTCGGTCCCGACGCGGCCGGAGCCTGTGTCGCCGGCGGCGCAGCAGGAGCTTCCGGCATCGGCGGTGGAGCGGGCGGCTGGGCAGCCGCCGGAGCACCCATCGGCTGCGGTGATGGCATCGGCGGTTGCGCCGCAGCTGCCTTCGTCGCCTCGCTCATCGCGCGCTGGAACTCTGTGGCCGGCGTCTGACCGGCCGCCGCAGCAGCCGGGTTCGCGGTGCTCGGCACGCTCGGTGCCGACGGCGAACCCGTCGATGGGCTCGACAGCGGACTCGATGGCATACCGACCCCACCCGTCGAGGGGGCGCCCGGACTGGAGCCGAGGCTCGGTGGGGTCAGAGACGTTCCAGGCAAACCTCCAACTGGCGACTGCACGCCCGGAGCTGTCGGAGGAGCAGCGGGACTGTGGGCTCCGGGGCAGCCGTCGAACTTCCGGTGGTAGTGGTGGTCGGCGCTGGGACAATGGCGGACCCTTCGCACGCGGCGGTGCGGAGTCTCGGCGGCAGCCGTCGAACTGCCGGTACTAGTGCGTTGGTCGGCAGGCTGGGACAATGGCGGACCCTGCAGCGCGGGTTCGCAGCCGTGCGACCCGGTGTAGAGTGGCTCCGGGCAGCTGGCCCCGAGCAGCACTCGGATCTCGGTACCAGGAGCATTGGTACGGGAGCTGGATGTAGGGCGGGTTGCATCGAACCCGAACAGCTGGCGTCCGTCTCCCGACGGAGCAGATGTGGCGCCAATATTCGGTGGCTCGCCCGAAATCTTGCCTCCTGCTTCGGCGACAATCATGATGTTGGCTTTGCGAGCGGCGTCCACGATCGCCTGAATTGCTGCGGCCTTATCCTCGATCTGTGGATCGTTTTGGATTTTATCGATCAAATTGTGGGCTATATCCACAATGTCAATAATCTGGTTCTTGGCATCTACAACTTCTTTTATACAATTGTCGAACAAATCAACCGAAGCTTGCAGCTTGCCCTTAACGGATTCCAGATCCGCAATACGTTCTCTGAGAGCTTTGTGAGCGGCGTCGGCTGCGCCGCCTGACCAGAGCCCAGCGCCTTCGAACATCTGCGGGCGCTCGCGTTTCGCCGCCTCCCATTGAGTTGTAACGGTCTTCAGCACCGTATCGAAAGCATTACGGCAACCACGCAGGATGTCCTCGTCGACATCCGGCCACGCCGGCGGCGCCGTCATGCCATATGGATCAGGCGGCCTGGCAATACCCATTGCTTACCCGCCGACCGCTTTACAGGCGTGGTAGATGGCGCGCGGCAGCTTTAGCGAGACCGTCAGAAAGGTATGAGTCAGCCGGCGTGTAGGTCGGCAATGCCGTCGACATACGCTCGGCGATACTGTGCAGCAAACACTGCGAAATCCTGAAAAGTCGGATTGGCGCTACTCCTGCCGAGTTCTCAACGTTGTCCGCAAGCTCCTTCATTACGGGAATGACCGCATCGATTATTGCCCGCTGTTCAGCATTCCACTCGCTCGCTGGAATATCCGGATCGAGTGCCACCCAGGCAGCCGAATCGGCGTCGAATTTCTCCAACAGTCGAATCCCACTCGGGACAAGTTGGATCAGCGGATGTGACGAATCGCTGAGGATTGCTGGGATCGGCTGGGCGACGCGACCTCTGACGGCGGTGCAGGTGCTGCAACCAAGGGCGCACGGGCTTGAGCGGAACCATAGGTAATTGCAGCGCACAAGAACGACCAGCACGGATGTGCTTGCCCCGGCAACGCCAGCCAAGTGGTTATCGAGCGGCGTGTAGGTCGGAATTGCGTCGCTATACGCGCGCGCGTACGCAATGAATTGCTCGTAGAATTCGCGTACCACACGATGCGGCGTCATCTTTGCCAACGGCACGGCCTGGTCGGCTGCATTGCGCATCGCTCGGCCGACTTCGTCGTATTGTGCGCGCAGCTCCGGCGTCCAATTCGCGGCAGGGATCGACGGATCGCGGTTCGTCCCAGCCCTTCTTCTGCGTCTGTCGCAAGTGTCTTATTGATCGGCATCCAGGCCGCACAGCGTCGGATCCTCGGTGATGATGTTGGCTGGGCCGGTGTCGTTGGCGCTGGCGATTTCGGAGGCCGTCGACGACGTGGGTGTGCCGTTGCCGCCGTCGTCGCCGGTCACCGAGATCGTGATAGCCGCCGTCACACCAATAACGGCCAGCAACGCCACCGCGCCGAGTGCCCACTTCCAGCCATTGCCCCGTTTCTGCGGCGGTGGAGCTGCCGACCATGGCTGCTGCGGCTGTTGCGGCCACGGCGGCTGTTGAGGCCCTGGGTACGGGCCCGGCCCGCCGACTGGTGGCTGAAACGGATCACCGGGCGGTGGCGGTGGTGGGGTACCGCCGGGCGGTGGCGGCACGGTCACCGTGCGGCCTCCTGTCCGACCTCCACACGGCAACTAACAGTGAAACGGACAGCGGTCCTCACAGAGCAATCTCCGGCGCAGACTCGGCCGGGCGCGTCGGTGCTGGCCGGGGCGCCGCCGGAGTGCCGGGCTGCGCCTGCGGCCGATCAGGCTCGGGCACCCGCTCGCCGCCCGTATTACCCGGCGCCGCCTGTGCAGGGCTTGGGTCCGTAACGGGCGGGCGTTCGGCCCGAGGGGCCGCCTCCTCCGGCTTCTTCTCGGCGACAGGGTCCGGTTGTTCGCCTTCCTTGCGTTCAGCGTCCTGCTCGTCCTTGCCGGCCATCTCCGACATCTGGCCGACCTGCTGCATCGCACTCTGCACGCCCTGCATGATGCCCTGCGGAATCGCCGCCGCCATGCCCATCATTTGCATGGGAATCTGTGCCGCCTGCTGCGCCATTTGCATCGGCATACCCATCATCTGGCCCAGCTGACCCGCCTGCTGAGCAGCCCCGGCTGCCGGTGAACCAGCGGTACCCGCCGCACCACCGCCGGCCGTCCCCGCGCCGCCCGTGCCATTCGTTGCCGAATCGAACTCACCCAAACGCCGCAGGATCTCCTCGGCGAGTTGGCGGTCGGTGCTTTCGTAGGTACCGGCGGCGTTGAGCACGTTCTGTGCATACCGGATCAGCTCTTCCTTGGTCACCGGCAGCGCCGCAATCGCAGGGTCGACCACGTCGACGACTCTTCCTGCGATCGCCAATGACAGCGGATCGGCACCCGACGGACTGAATCCCGCGGGCGGCGGCGGAATCGCGTTAGCCAGAACCCCCAGCCTTTCGCCAGCCGCGATCACCAGCGGCGTATCGATTCGCAGCGTCTCAGTCATCGCCACCCCCCTGGCTCATAGCAATTCGAACGGCGCTCAGTCGACACGCGCGAAGAAGCCCCAGCATCCGTCGGCAGTCCCCTTCTCGCGTCACCCAGGCGAATGCTACCCGACCAGCAACATGGACTACCGCACAACTTTGGCTGGTCAGCACGGCGGATTTGCTCAGTGAAACGCGCGATTGGGTTTACACCGGCGCACCAGTCGCACCCGGCGGCTAACTATCTAGAGCTGCGTCATGTCGGCCGGCGACCAGTAGGCCTTCATCGAAGTGATCTTCCCCTCGTCGTCGAACACCTGCACTTCGATCGGCTCGATTCGCGTGCGGTTCTCGCCGTAGTCGACCGTGAGCCGGAACAGGAAGGCCGCCTCGTTGCCGGCCACCCGCAGCGTCACCAATTCACTTTCGCGGTTCAGGTTTTCGAAGTTGGCGAAGAAGCCATGGATCGCCTGGCGGCCGATGTGCACCTCGCCACCGACCGGGTCTTCCACGGTCGCGTCATCGGCGAAGAACTCGACCAGGTCGTCCGCCCGGCCCTTCGCCATCGTCTCGATGTACCGGTTGACGGCTTGTGAGATGTCCTCGGCGCTCGGCATGGCCGCGAGGCTACACGGGGACACCCAACGCGGCAGCCAGTTCCCCGGCGGTGGTGACCGGCAGGTCGCAGACCCGGCCGCGGCACACGTAGGCGGCGTCCGACCCGCCGACCCGGTCGCGGTCGACGAGTAGCTCCGAGGAATTCACCGCACCCCCGACGACGACGGCCCCGCCCGGCGCCAGGGTTCGGGCGGCGGCCAGCAGGTCCGATCGACCCTGATCACAGGCCACCGCGATCTGGATGGGCCCGCGCACCGCCGCTTCCGCGACGGCCAGCCAATGTCCGCCCGAGCGCGGCAGCCGCGCCAGGATCGGCGTCGCGGCGGCCAGCGCAGCCCCGGCCGCGGCGGCATACCGGTCGGCCAGCGGCGCGGCGGCCAGGTGACCCGCGATCTGCAGGGCCTCGGCGATCGAGGACGCCCCGGACGGGGTGGCGCCGTCGAGCGGGTCGGCGGGCCGCACCATCAGTTGTTCGGCGTCGTCGGCGCTGTCGTACCAGCGGCCCTCGCGCTCGGGGTCGGCGAAATGCTCCAGCGCGATGTCGAGCAATCCGGTGGCGGCGTCCAACCAGGCTTTCTCACCGGTGATCTGGTGCAGCGTAAGCAGCCCGGTGGCTAGCGTCGCATGGTCCTCCAGGATCGCCGCGCTCTCGCCGACCCGACCGCCCAGACTGGCCCGTCGCAGCCGCCCGCCAACGAGATGCAGGTCGACGATCGCACGTGCGCATTGAATTGCCGCACTGAGGAACTCGGGACTATCCAACGCAGCGCTGGCCTCGGCCAGCGCCGTGATAGCCAGCCCGTTCCACGCGGTGACCACCTTGTCGTCGCGACCCGGCTGGGGGCGCGTCAGCCGAGCGGCCAACAGCTTGGTCCGCACCACCTCGAATCGGACCGGGTCGTCGGGATCGGCCGGCAGCTGCAGCACCGAACTGCCGTGTTCGAAGGTCCCGGCATCGGTGACATTGAAAACCTCTGCGGCCCAACGGGAGTCGTCATCACCGAGCACTTCGCTCAGCTGCGCGGGCGTCCAGACGTACGTCAAGCCTTCCTGGCCGTCGGCATCGGCGTCCAGGGACGAGGTGAACATGCCCCCCGCGCCGAGGTCGTCGATGATGAAACGGGCCGTCTGCTCGGTCACCCTGCGCGCCAACGGGTTTCCAGTTCGTCGCGCCCAGTGTGCGTAAACCCGGAGCAACAGCGCGTTGTCGTAGAGCATCTTCTCGAAATGCGGTACCACCCACGACGCGTCGACGCTGTAGCGGGCGAACCCGCCGGCCAGCTGGTCGTAGATGCCGCCACGCGCCATCGCCGTGCAGGTCCGTTCGACGGCCTCCAGCGGTAACACGTCACCGGTGCGCTCGTGGGCGCGCAGCAGCGCTTCCAGTAGCGCCGACGGCGGGAACTTCGGCGCACCGCCGAACCCGCCGCGGTCGGTGTCCTCGTCGCGCAGCACGCCGGCCACGGCGTAATCACACAGCGCGGGCTGCACCGGCGGACCGGCACCGGGCAGCCCGGACGCCATCGACCGCAGCTCACCGGCGATCTGATCCGAGGCGCGTTCCACCTCCTCGCGCCGGGTGCGCCAGGTCTCGGCGACCGCCGCGAGCAGCTGGAGGAACCCGGGCTTCGGGTAGTAGGTGCCGCAGAAGAACGGCCGGCCGTCGGGCGTCAGGAAACACGTCATCGGCCAGCCGCCCTGGCCGGTCAGCGTGACCGTGGCGTTCATGTAGACCGCGTCCAGGTCCGGCCGTTCCTCGCGATCCACCTTGATGCACACGAACCCCGCGTTCATCGCCGCGGCCACCTCGTCGTCCTCGAAGGACTCGTGGGCCATCACGTGACACCAGTGGCAGGCCGCATACCCAATGGACAGCAGGATCGGCACGTCGCGCGCCGTCGCCTCGGCCAGCGCGTCGGGTGTCCACTGCTGCCAATGGACGGGATTGTCGGCGTGCTGGCGCAGATACGGGCTGGTGGCCTCGCCCAGCGCGTTAACCGCCGGGCTCACGCGGCGAACTCTCGCTGTCGGGGGCGGTGTCGGGCTGCCCGCCGACCGTTCCGTCATCGACGGCCTGGTCCTGTTCGGGATTGTCCATGTCAAAGGACTCGGGCAGCTTCTTCAGGTGCCGGTTCATCGACCAGATCAGAAAGAACGTGGCGATGACCAACAGCACCACGATCAACAGGCCGAACGGGCTGGCCTTGCCGAAGTCCGGCCCCGTGTCGCGGGGTGTCTCGTCGGCGAGCAGGGCGACGACCGTCGCCAGGGTGCCAGTCACTGGCCCGTCTCGATCCCGGCGAACAGGTCGGTTTCCGGAAGACGGACCGGCACCCGCGAGCGGGCCAGCTCGTACTCCTCGGTCGGCCAGAGCCGTTGCTGCCATTCGATGGGCGCGTGGAAGAAGTCGCCCTCCGGATCGATCTGGGTGGCGTGCGCACGCAGCGCGTCGTCACGCTGGGCGAAGTACTCGGAGCATTCGACGCGGGTGGTCACGCGGTCGGCGAACACGTCGTGTTCGGGGTCCCAGTGCTTGAGCCACTTCTCGAACGGGCCCTCCTGACCGTGCTTGGCGAACTCGTCCTGCAGCAGCTGCATGCGTTGCCGCAGGAAGCCGTGGTTGTAGTACAGCTTGGCCACGCTCCACGGCTCGCCGGTGTCGGGGAACATGCGGTAGTCACCGGCCGCTTCGTAGGCCGCGACCGACACCTGGTGGCAGCGGATGTGATCCGGGTGCGGGTAGCCGCCGTTCTCGTCGTAGGTGGTGATCACTTGCGGTTTGAACTCGCGGATCACCCGTACCAGTGCTTCGGTGGGCTGCTCGAGGGGCACCAGCGCGAAACATCCTTCTGGCAGCGGCGGTGGCGGATCGCCCTCCGGCAGCCCGGAGTCGACGAAACCGAGCCAGGTGTGCTCGACGCCGAGGATCTCGGCCGCCTTGGCCATCTCGTCGCGGCGGATCTCGGCCATCCGGCCGTGCACCTCTGGCAGATCCATGGCCGGGTTGAGGATGTCGCCACGCTCCCCGCCGGTGAGCGTCACCACCAGGACGCGGTGCCCGTCGGCGGCGTAGCGCGCCGTGGTGGCCGCACCCTTGCTGGACTCGTCGTCCGGATGGGCGTGCACGGCCATCAACCGCAGTTCACTCAACCTGTTCCCTCTTACCTGTGCTGGGGGTGTCGGTTCTGTCCAGCTCTATAGTTCCAGTCGTAGTACATCCATCCGACCGACGGGCACCCAAACTGTCATGATCGAGCGTCCCGCCGACCGCTATGGACGACCGCGGCTGTCGCGCGGCGCCCGCCGCTGGATCGCCGTCGCACTGACGGTGTTCATCGTCGTGGCCGGGGTCCTGATCGCGTTGTTCGCCTTCGGGCGGCTGGGCAGCGGTGAGGTCGAGGGCAAGCTGGGCGGCTATCAGCTGGTCGACGACGAGACGGTGTCGGTGACGATCAGCGTCACCCGGGCCGACCCGTCCCGCCCGGTGGTGTGCATCGTGCGGGCCCGCGCGAAGGACGGCAGCGAGACCGGCCGGCGCGAAGTTCTGGTGCCGCCGTCGGAGCAGGCCACCGTGCAGGTGACCACGATCGTCAAATCCAGCCGGCCGCCCGTGGTCGGCGACGTCTACGGCTGCGGGACCGAGGTGCCGTCCTACCTGGTGGCCTCCTAGAAACCGCGACAGAAACACATCGCGGGGCAACGGCGCAACAAACACCGAACTGCGAATACGTGAAAATCCGCTGACCCGGCGGTGGTAGCATGGTGCGATACACGGTTCCCGCTGGGACCGTGTATTGCTGCTTTAGCGCGCCGAAATATGCGCCAGCGAAAGCGGCAATACGCGCGAAAGCTCCCGGCAGCCAGAGGACGAGACTTACGCGACCAGCGCGAGAGCTACGACGACAGGAGCGCGACACCATGACCGACACACAGGTCACCTGGCTTACCCAAGAGGCATACGACCGGCTGAAGGCGGAGCTCGACCAGCTGATCGCCAACCGGCCGATCATTGCCGCCGAGATCAACGACCGCCGCGAGGAAGGCGACCTGCGCGAGAACGGCGGCTATCACGCCGCCCGCGAGGAGCAGGGCCAGCAGGAAGCCCGCATCCGTCAGCTGCAGGAACTGCTCAACAACGCCAAGGTCGGCGAGTCACCCAAGCAGTCCGGCGTGGCGCTGCCGGGTTCGGTGGTCAAGGTGTACTACGACGACGACAAGTCCGACACCGAAACCTTCCTGATCGCCACCCGCCAGGAAGGCGTCAGCGACGGCAAGCTCGAGGTGTACTCGCCGAACTCGCCGCTGGGCAACGCGCTCATCGACGCCAAGGTCGGCGAGACCCGCACCTACACCGTGCCCAACGGCAACACCGTCAAGGTCACCCTGGTCAGCGCCGAGCCGTACCACTCCTAACGCACGGTTGGCAGCGCGCTCGGTGCGCGCGGGCAGCCGCGGCCCGGTTACAGTCCGCACATGGCGCAGATCGCCGAGGACCTTTTTCTGCTGCTGCTGGACAACGCGGCCGCGCAGCCGGGCCTGGAACGAGCGCGCCGCGAGCGGGTACTGTCCGCGGCGGTGCTGCTGGACCTGGCCCACGCCTGCCGCATCCGGCCCGCGGTAGTGGGCGAACCGGTCGAGACCGGCCAGCTGGTGGCGCTCGCCGCGCCGGGGCCGATGGATCCCGTCGTCGAGCCGGCGTTTCGGCTGCTGGCCCGCCGCCCGCTGGCACCGGCGGCCGCGGTGTCAAAGCTGCGCAAGCACACCCAGCAGAATCTCACCGACTATCTCGAGCAGACCGGCCAGATCCGGCGTATCCGGGTGCAGTCCAAGCGATTCAACCACTCCTACGCCTGGCCGCTGACGAATCGTGATCGGGTGGGTCATGCCCGCGCTGCGCTGTTGTCGGCCTTGTTCGACCACCGCCCGCCGGACCCGTCGACGGCGGCGATCATCTCGCTGCTGCACGCGGTCGACGGCCTCGGAGCGCTGCTGAGCCTCAACGACCGCGGCTGGCGCTGGGTGCACACGCGTGCGGGCGAGATCGCCAGCGGCAGTTGGGTTGACGAATACGCGACGGCGCTGCCGGAGATGAACCTGGCGGTCACCGCATCGGCCGTGCGGCCCGCGCTAATGTAGCGCCTGCTCCAGATCGGCCAGCAGGTCGGCGGCGTCTTCGATGCCGACCGAGAGCCGCACCAGGTCGTCGGGCACCTCCAGTTGCGAACCGGCCGTCGACGCGTGGGTCATCGCGCCCGGGTGCTCGATCAACGATTCGACCCCGCCCAGTGACTCCGCAAGGATGAAAACCTCTGTGCGCGAGCATAAGTCGTGTGCAGCCTGACGCCCACCTCGTAGCCGCACCGATACCATTCCGCCGAACCCGCTCATCTGCCGGGCGGCAATATGGTGCCCGGGGTGACTGGGCAGCCCGGGATACAGCACCGTTTCGATCGCGGGATGGCCGGCGAGGAATTCGGCTACCAGCGCGGCGTTTTCGCTGTGCCGCTGCATGCGCAGCACCAGCGTCTTGAGGCCGCGCATGGTCAGGTAGGCGTCGAACGGGCCCGGCACCGCCCCGGCACCGTTCTGCAGAAAACCGAAGGCGGTGTCGAGTTCTTCGTCATTGGTCAGCAGCGCGCCACCCACCACGTCGGAGTGGCCGCCGATGTACTTGGTGGTCGAATGCAGCACGATGTCGGCACCGAGCGTCAGCGGCTGTTGCAGCGCTGGTGAAGCGAATGTGTTGTCCACCAAGACTTTCGCATTGTGCGAGGCGGCAAGCTGGGCGATGGCCCCGATGTCGGCGATGGACAGCAGCGGGTTGGTCGGCGTCTCGACCCAGATCAGCCGGGTCTTGGCGGTGATGGCGTCGCGCACGGCGTCCAGATCGGACAGCGGGACCGGCGTGTGTTGCACACCCCAGCGGGTGAAGACCTTGTCGATCAGCCGGAAGGTGCCGCCGTAGGCGTCGTCGGGGATGACGACGTGGTCGCCGGGTTGCAGCACGGCCCGCAGCACGCAGTCGCTGGCGGCCATTCCCGAGCTGAAGGCCCGCCCGTACTCGGCCTCTTCGACGGCGGCCAGGGACGCCTCCAACGCCGAACGGGTGGGATTACCGGTCCGGGCATACTCGAACCCGCCGCGCAATCCGCCCACGCCGTCCTGGGCGAACGTCGAGCTGGCGTAGATCGGGGCGTTGACGGCGCCGGTGCCCGGATCCGGTCGGAATCCGGCGTGGATGGCTTTGGTGGCCAGCCCCAGCCACCGGTTGCGATGCTCACTCATCACCGATCAGGGTAACGGCGTCCGGGGTGAACCCGTATCGGCGCATACTGATGGACCATGACCGCAACCGCCCGCATCGAAGACCTGCTCGACGTCGACTCGCTCCTCGCGCCCGAGGAGATCGAGCTGAGAAAGACGGTGCGACGATTCGGTGAGCAGCGCCTTCGGCCGTATATCGCGGAGTGGTTCGAGACCGGCGAGGTGCCCGTGCGCGAGCTGGCCGCCGACTTCGGCAAGCTCGGCCTGCTCGGTATGCACCTAGAGGGCTATGGCTGCGGCGGCTCGACGGCCACCGCGTACGGGGTGGTGTGCCAGGAACTCGAGGCCGTCGACAGCGGACTGCGCAGCATGGTGTCGGTGCAGGGCTCGCTGGCGATGTTCGCCATCCACCGGCACGGCAGCGAAGAGCAGCGCAAGCAGTGGCTGCCGGCGATGGCCACCGGCGACGTGCTCGGCTGCTTCGGGCTGACCGAGCCGGACTTCGGGTCCAACCCCTCCGGCATGCGCACCACCGCCCGCCGCGACGGATCCGACTGGATCCTCAACGGCTCCAAGATGTGGATCACCAACGGTTCGATCGCCGATATCGCGATCGTGTGGGCCCGCGCCGACGAGGGCATCGTCGGTTTCATCGTGCCGACCGGGACTTCGGGCTTCACGGCGCGCGACATGACGCACAAGTTATCGCTGCGGGCGTCGGTCACCTCCGAGCTGAGCCTCGACGACGTGCGGCTACCGGACGAGGCCAAACTGCCGGAGGCCCGCGGTTTGGCGGGCCCGCTGGCCTGCTTGTCGGAGGCGCGTTTCGGCATTGTGTTCGGCAGCGTCGGCGCCGCCCGCGACTGCCTGGAGACCACGTTGGACTACGTCGGCACGCGCGAGGTGTTCGACAAGCCGCTCGCGGGCTATCAGCTGACCCAGGCCAAGCTCGCCGACATGGCCGTCGAGTTGGCCAAGGCACAGCTGCTGGCGCTGCACCTGGGCCGACTCAAGGACGACGGCCGCATCCGGGCGGACCAGATCAGCGTCGGCAAGCTCAACAATGTGCGCGAAGCCATCAAGATTGCGCGGCAGTGCCGGACCCTGTTAGGCGCCAGCGGAATCACGTTGGAGTATCCGGTGATCCGGCACGCGAACAACCTCGAATCGGTGCTGACGTACGAAGGCACGTCCGAGGTGCACCAGATGGTCATCGGTGAGGCGCTGACCGGTGTCAGCGCCTTCCGATGAACCGTCTTATTGCGGAGCTTGTTGCGGCGGAGCCGGCGGAAGCGGCTGCGGGTTCAGTTCCTGCGGACTCAGCGGCACGCACACCGTCGACATGATCTTGTCCGCCAAGGTCTGCCGCTTGGCGTCCCACAGCGGGAAGAACCAACCGATGTAGCAAACGAGCGAGTCCACGATGTGGGCCAGCTGGCGCACGATGGACAGCCCGAAACCGATTGGCTGCCAGGTCTTCTCACTGACCACCTTGAACTTCATGACGGACTTGCCGATGCTCTGCCCGGTGGTTCCCTGCCGGTAGCCCCAGTTCCAGATGATGTAGGCCAGCACCACTAGCGACGACAGGACGTACATGATGATGCCCAGCGCCGAGAAGTTCGACGTGCAGTACACGCCGTAGTCGTATTCACCGCCGTTGCTGACGCAGTTGTTATCGGCGGTGCCGAATGCGACGCCCTGGCCGATACCACTGACCACCGCGGCAGGCAGGATGTCGATGATCCACCCACCGACCCGCGTGAACCACGAGATGTAGGCCTCCTTCGGCAGCGTCGGCCCCGGTGGTGGAGGCGGTGGCGGGTACCCCGGGAAACCCTGCGGCGGAGACGGCGGGTAGCCACCCTGCGGCGGCGGTGGCGGGTAGCCGCCCGGCGGTGGCGGCGGTGGGTAGTTGCCCGGTGGCGGCGGCGGGTAGTTGCCCGGTGGCGGTGGCGGGTAGTTGCCCGGCGGAGGGGGCGGCTGTTCGGTCATTGCTGCCTTCCTGTTGGTGAGAAGTCGGATGGGAACCGTGCTACAGCGGCACGCAGACGGTTGTCATGATCTTGTCTGCCAGTGTCTGCCGCTTGGGGTCCCACAGGGGGAGCATGTAGCCGATGTAGCAGATGAGCGTATCCACGATGTGCGCGAGCTGGCGCACGATGGACAATCCGAAACCGATTGGCTGCCACGTCTTCTCACTGACAACCTTGAACTTGATGATCGACTTGCCGATGCTCGACCCGGTGGTGCCCTGGCGGTATCCGTAGTTCCAGATCAAGTACGCAAGCGCCACAAGCAGCGACAGCAGGAACGCAGCAACACCCAGTGAGGTGTCGCGGATGGTGCAGAACTCGCCCATCTCGTATCCCGAACTATCGGTGACACAGACCGTCTCCTGTGTCGCTGTCTCGGTGCCAGAACCGATACCGACGATGATCGCCACCGGGATGTTGTCGATGATGTACGCCAGCACGCGGTTGAGCCACGGCGTGTACGACTCCTTCGGCAATGCCGGGATCGGCGCCGCGGGCGGCTGTGGGTATCCCATGCCGGCCTGCGGAGGCTGGTAACCAGCGCCCGGCGACGGGGGTTGCGGATACCCACCCCGCGGCGGAGGCGGCAGATACCCTCCCGGGGGAGGCGGCGGGGGCGGGTAGTTGCCGGGGGGCGGTGGCGGTGGATCGGTCATAGACGCCTTCCAGTCATGAAACTAGCTGGCAACGAGCGTTGCTTACCATACCTGAGAATTGGCTCACAGCAGGGTTTCTCGGTACAACTTACCCGCGAGGGCATATGGCGACACACCGCAGTAACCCGTCCCCGACGTAACGGCTGTCGAATGTATTTGCCGGACGACGTATTTCGGCGACCGGCGACTAGCGGCGCGGGTTGCCGTCGGACAGGAATCCGAGAAGGTCGTGGCGGGTCAGCACACCGATCGGCTTGCCCTCCTCGACCACCATCACCGCGTCGCATTCGCGAAGCGCCTTCGCGGCCGTGCCGACCAGTTCGCCGGCCCCAATCAGCGGCAGCGGCGGGCTCATGTGCAGGGCGACGGCATCGGCGAGCTTCGCCCGGCCCTCGAACACCGCGGACAGCAGCTCGCGTTCCGACACGCTGCCGGCCACCTCTCCGGCCATCACCGGCGGCTCGGCGCCGACGACCGGCATCTGCGACACCCCGTACTCCCGCAGAATGCCGATCGCGTCGCGCACCGTTTCCGACGGATGGGTGTGCACCAGATCCGGCAGCGCTCCGGACTTGCGGCGCAACACGTCGCCGACGGTCGACTGCTCGATCGATCCGTCCAGCCGGCTGCGCAGGAATCCGTACGACGACATCCATGCATCGTTGAAAACCTTTGAGAGATAACCACGTCCGCCGTCGGGCAGCAGCACGACCACCAACGCATCTGGGCCGGCTTTCTCGGCGACCTTGATCGCGGCGACCACGGCCATGCCGCATGACCCGCCGACGAGCAGGGCCTCCTCGCGGGCCAGCCGGCGGGTCATGTCGAACGAATCGGCGTCGGAGACTGCGATGATCTCGTCGGGCACGGTCGGGTCGTAGGCCGACGGCCAGAAATCTTCGCCGACACCCTCCACGAGGTAGGGCCGGCCGGTGCCGCCCGAATAGACCGATCCTTCGGGGTCCACGCCGATGATGCGGACCTTGCCGCCGGAGAGCTCCTTGAGGTAGCGGCCCGCGCCGGTGATGGTTCCGCCGGTGCCTACGCCGGCGACGAAGTGGGTGACCTTGCCGTCGGTGTCCGCCCACACCTCGGGACCGGTGGTCTCGTAGTGGCTGGCCGGGTTCATCGGGTTGGAGTACTGGTCGGGTTTCCACGCGCCGTCGATCTCTTCGACGAGCCGGTTCGACACGCTGTAATAGCTGTCCGGGTGGTCGGGCGGCACTGCCGTCGGGCACACCACGACGTCAGCGCCGTAGGCGCGCAACACATCCTGCTTATCCTCGCTGACCTTGTCGGGGCAGACGAAGATGCATTTATAGCCGCGCTGCTGGGCCACCAACGCCAGACCGACACCGGTGTTGCCGGAGGTGGGTTCGACGATGGTGCCGCCCGGCCGCAGCTCGCCGCTGGCCTCCGCGGCGTCGATCATCTTGGCCGCGATGCGGTCCTTGGCGCTGCCGCCCGGGTTGAGGTATTCGATCTTGGCCGCAACCATTCCGGCGCCGTCCGGGACAACCGAGTTCAGCTGCACCAGAGGGGTGTTGCCGATGAGCTCACTGACGTGCCGCGCGATCCGCATGCGTCCATCGTCTCAGGCGGACGAATCGGTTACCAGGTGGCCTCTCGGATGTAGTCGCCGATCTGCCGCAGCGACCGCGTCGCCTCGGGCACCGCAGGCGCGGCGAGCTGGAAGACGTGCATCTGGCCGGGCCAAACTCGAACCTCGACCGGCACGCCGGCGGCGGCCAGCAGGTGGGCGGCCTTGCGGGCGTCGTTCAGCAGCACCTCCGACCCGGACACATGGATGAGGGTCCGCGGCAGGCCGGGCTCGATGTGGTCCAGCGGCTCGTAGATCTCCTCGGGCACGCCGTCGGTGACATTGTGCTCCGAGGCCGACTTGACCAGGTCGACCAACGCGCTGAATGCCTTGGGCGGGAACATCACATCGGTGTGGATGTTCGGGTGCGTCGCGCGCGACTCGTTGTCGATCTCGAACATCGGCGACATGGTGACCACGGCGGCGGGTTCCTCGCCCTCGAGCAGGAGCCGCTCGGCCAGCGCCAGCGCCAGATAGCCGCCGGCCGAGTCTCCGGCGAGCACGATCTGGTCGGGGTCGTAGCCCGTGAGGCGCAGCCATTGGTAGGCGTCGTCGCAGTCGTCAAGGGCCATCCCCACCGAGTGCTTGGGCACCGTGCGGTAGTTGACGACAAGCACCGGGCTGTCGGCGTAGCGCGATAGCGCCGTCACCAGCCGGCCGTGCGAGTTGGCGCCGCAGGTCAAAAAGCCCCCGCCGTGCATGTACAGCACGATGCTGCGCTTACCGTCGGCGGGCAGCACGCCCGGGGCGCGGATGAGCTGGGCGGTGCAGTTCGTCAGTCCGATGGTGGCGCGGACGGTGCCCGGAGCGGGCCGGAGGACACGCGACACGATGTCGACAAGTCCCCACGGCCATGGCAGTCGTGGAGCGTAGCTGCCGATAGCCAGAGTTGGCCGAATTGTTAGCAGTGCAGCCAGTGCAGCCAGCCGTCCGGCAACGCTCGGGCCGTCCTCGACGACCTGGACAGGCGCCCCGTCACTGACCGGAAACCGACGCAGTTTATGCGTTCTAGCTGCGCTGATCCCAGCGCGAGGTGAACCCGATACCTTGCTTGGTGCCGTCATCGCCACCACTTCCTACGCGTTGTAGTGCCGGGTGCGCCTTGTTAACTCAGCAAACCTCGGTCACTTAGCTTGACACCCTACAACTAGTTCAACAATCAATGAGTCAGAATTGTTACCGGACTTGATACCGCAACGTGATCGCGGAACCTGCAACGCCACGCGGAGAACCCTGAACTTGCCCATAAAATGGTGCCGTGGGAATCCGAGCATCGCGTCGGTCGACCATCGCCTTGGCGGCAGCGGCCACTCTCGCGTCGACGGGTTCCGCCTACGTCGGCGCCCGCAACCTGCTGAGTGTGCAGGCCGACCAGGCCCGCCGCATCATCCCGCATTCCTGGGACATCCCGCCGCGCGCCGACGGCGTCTACGCCCCCGGCGGAGGACCCGTGGCCAAGTGGTACCGCGGAGTGCCGTTCGACCTACACATGATGGTCTTCGGCGACTCGACCGCCACCGGGTACGGCTGCACCAGCGCCGACGAGGTGCCCGGCGTGCTGATCGCGGGCGGGCTGGCCGAGGAGTCCGGTAAGCGCATCCGCCTGAGCACCAAGGCAATTGTGGGCGCGACGTCGAAGGGGTTGTCGGGCCAGATCGACGCCATGTTCGTGGCCGGCCCGCCGCCGGACGCCGCGGTCATCATGATCGGCGCCAACGACATCACGAAGATGAACGGCATTGGCCCATCGGCGCGGCGAGTTGGCGCCGCGGTGCGTCGGCTGCGGGCCGCCGGCGCGGTCGTGGTGGTAGGCACCTGCCCCGATTTTGGCGTCGTCACCGCGATCCCGCAGCCGCTGCGCTTGGTCGCACGTACCCGCGGGTTGCGTCTGGCCCGTGCTCAGGCCGGTGCCGTGCGCGCGGCGGGGGGTGTGCCGGTTCCGCTGGCCGACCTGCTGTCGCCCGAGTTCCTGCAGGCACCCGATGTGCTGTTCTCCGACGACATGTTCCACCCGTCGGCGGCGGGCTACGCGCTGGCCGCCAAACAGCTGCTACCGGCGCTGTGTAATGCGTTGGGCGAGTGGATTGGTGGGGCCGTGCCGGAGCCGCCGCTGCAGTCGCGGGCGGGGGACGCCAACACGCTGCTGGCCCGGGTCGGCGGGCTGAGCAGACTGTGGCGACGCTCGACGGGGGTGCCTGCTCCGATCGTGGTGCCCGCGGGCTAGGTTGCAGTATCCATCCGACTGGGGAGCTGTCATGGCTCAAGCCGTCATCGTTTCGACCGCTCGCTCGCCGATCGGCCGCGCCGCCAAGGGATCACTCGTCGATATCCGCCCCGATGACCTGGCCGCGCAGATGGTCCGCGCCGCTCTGGACAAGGTGCCGGCTCTGGATCCGCGGGACATCGACGACCTGATGATGGGCTGCGGCCAGCCCGCCGGCGAGGCCGGGTTCAACATCGGCCGCGCGGTTGCGGTCGAACTGGGTTACGACTTCCTGCCCGGCACCACGGTGAACCGGTACTGCTCGTCGTCGCTGCAGACCACGCGGATGGCGTTCCACGCGATCAAGGCCGGCGAGGGCAGCGCCTTCATTTCCGCTGGCGTGGAGACGGTGTCGCGGTACGGACACGGCAGCGCCGACGGCTACCCGGACAGCAGGAACGCGCTGTTCGCCGAGGCGCAGGAGCGTTCGGCCGCGGCCGCCGCGGGTGCCGAGGAGTGGCACGACCCCCGCGAAAACGGCGTGCTACCCGACGTCTACATCGCGATGGGGCAGACCGCCGAGAACGTCGCGCTGCTCACCGGCATCAGCCGTGAGGACCAGGACCACTGGGGTGTGCGCAGCCAGAACCGCGCCGAGGAGGCCATCAAAAACGGCTTCTTCGAACGCGAGATCGTGCCGGTGAAACTGCCCGACGGCTCGACGGTCAGCACCGACGACGGCCCCCGCGCGGGCACCACGTACGAGAAGCTCAGCCAGCTGAAGCCGGTGTTCCGGCCGAACGGCACGGTAACGGCGGGTAACGCCTGCCCGCTGAACGACGGCGCCGCGGCGGTGGTGATCACCAGCGACACCAAGGCCAAGGAGCTGGGGCTGACTCCGTTGGCCCGCATCGTCGCGACCGGTGTCACCGGGTTGTCGCCGGAGATCATGGGGCTCGGCCCGATCGAGGCGACGAAGCGGGCGCTGGCCAACGCCGGCATGTCGATCTCCGACATCGACCTGTTCGAGATCAACGAGGCGTTCGCCGTGCAGGTGCTCGGCTCGGCCCGCCAGCTCGGGATCGACGAGGACAAGCTCAACGTCTCCGGCGGGGCGATCGCCCTTGGGCATCCGTTCGGCATGACGGGCGCCCGCATCACCGCCACGCTGCTGAACAACCTGACGACCTACGACGAGACGTTCGGCGTGGAGACCATGTGCGTCGGCGGCGGCCAGGGCATGGCCATGATCATCGAGCGGCTCGCCTAGCTTGCGTTGACTCTGCGTCCGTGGCGCAAAAGAGCGAGTAGCCGACGCCCTCAGCGCAGAGTCAACGGTGGCGGGCGTTCCATGCTCGCCGGACGCGCCGGAGAACGTCGGCCGGGCGGTTGCGCGCGACGACCCTCACCCTGAGCCAACTGAGCTCGTCGAGATCCTCCGATCGTTGGATGTCGTAAGCGAATTGGATCGGGTCGGTGCGATGCTGCTCGCCGTCGTACTCGACGGCTAGCTTGATATGTTCCCACCCCAAATCGAGGTAGTACTGGCGATAGCCGTCGGCGCTCACCACGGGGATCTGAGTCTGCGGTCGCGGAAACCCGTCGCGAATCAGCAGCAGGCGCAACCACGTTTCCTTCGGCGACTGTGCTCCCGCGTCGACGAGGTCGAGCGCCTTCTCGAGCTGACGCAGGCCGCGAGTATGCCGATGCTGGGCGGCCAGCTCCTCCACAGCGGACACCTTGAAATCGGTCGCGCGAGCCAGCGCGTCTAGCCGCTCGACTGCGCGGCTGACGGGGCCGCGTCGGCCGATATCGAACGCCGTGCGCTCCGGCGTCGTAACTGTCAGGCCGTCGAGTCGTTGAATTTCGTCCTCGAACAGTAAGTCGTCGCGAGTCACGACTCCCTCTGGCGCTCTTGCGTTGCGCCAGATCAATTCGACCGGTGAGTCGTCGTCCACCCATTTCGCCCCGTGCAGGGCGGACGCGGCGACTCCGGCCACCACTGCTTCTCGCCGCGACCACAGCCACGCGGCGACGGCGCGATCTCGCAGCGACGGGTTTACCCGCTTATCCACGTAGACGTTAGGCATGATTGCCCGGTAGTACCGGCGCAATTCATATCGAGTGAGCGCGCCGGATCCCAGCACCTCGCCGCCGATGAACGGCTCCAGCCTCTCCCCCATGGCGGCAGGCTGCCACTGCTTGCCGACAACGGGGTTCATTCTGCGTCTACGGCGCGAAACTGTGGATAACCCACACCCTGTGCGCAGAGTCGACGCACGAAAAAAGCCCGGCACGTCGGTGCCGGGCTTTCTCGCTTCAAGCGGCTATTCGCTCTGGAAGTAGCTGAGCAGCCGCAGGATTTCGATGTAGAGCCAGACCAGTGTCACGGTGAGGCCGAGGGCAATGCCCCAGGCGGCCTTCTCCGGCGCACCGGCGCGGATCATCTGATCGGCTGCATCGAAGTCGACCAGGAAGCAGAACGCCGCCAGGCCGATGCACACCAGCGAGAAGATGATCGCCAGCGGGCCGCCGCTGCGCAGGCCCATGCCTTCGCCGCCGCCGACACCGAACATCGCGAGCACGAAGTTGCCGAGCATGAGCACCAGCACACCGAACATGCCGGCAATGAGCATGCGGGTGAACTTCGGCGTGACGCGGATGGCGCCAGTCTTGTAGACGACGAGCATTCCGAAGAACACGCCGATGGTGCCCAGGATCGCCTGGCCGATTAGCGCACCGGCGCTGGCGCCGGAGACGTAGACGTTGGCCAGCACGAACGAGAACGCGCCGAGGCCCAGACCCTCAAGTGCCGCGTAGCTCAGTACGATCGCCGGATTGTCCTGCTTACGCCCAAACGTGGCGACCAGCACCAACGCCAGGCCACCAAGGAAACCCACCAGCACGAACGGCATGGCCAGGGCTTGATTTCCCGCGACCAGGAAGTACGAGACGACCGCGACCGCCGACAGCACGGCCAACGTGACACCGGTCTTGGTGACGACGTCGTCGATGGTCAGCGGCCGCGAAACCCCGGTCTGCCGCTGGTCAGGGTACTGGGTCACATAGGGATCTGCGTGTACTGCCTGCGTACCGTAGCCGGCGGCTCCGGTACCGAACTGCGTATAACCGCCCTGCCCCTTGGGCAGGGAACGAAATACCGGGTTGCTGGACTCCCGCACCGTCGGTTCCTCTCCTGTGCTGTGAGCTCGCCGTGATGACGAACAAACATCCAACGATCAGCGATTCGGGATCGTTCCCGCCGCCGCTAACACTTCCGTCAGGTGAACCCTACCCGCGACAAGATCAGGCTGGGAGGCTTAAACGCGCTTCCACGCTTAATACTAGGATGTCATAGTAATTGCCGCAGCGGCCGCGAAGGAGCCACGCTTGACGACCGACACCGACGAGATCCTGACCCGCGTTGACCAGGGCGTCGGCCTGATAACCCTCAACCGGCCCAAGGCCATCAACTCGCTGACCCACACCATGGTCACCGCGTTATCGACGGTGCTCACCGAATGGGAACACGACGACGAGGTCCGCGCGATCGTCCTATCCGGCGCCGGTGAGCGCGGCCTGTGCGCCGGCGGCGATGTGGTCACGATCTATCACAGCGCCCGCGCCGGCGGCGTCGAGGCCCGCCGGTTCTGGTACGACGAGTACCTCCTCGACGCGCAGATCGGTCGCTACCCCAAGCCCTATGTCGCGCTCATGGACGGCATCGTGATGGGCGGGGGCGTCGGCGTCAGCGCGCACGCCCCGGTCCGGATCGTCACCGAGACCACAAAAATGGCGATGCCCGAGGTGGGTATCGGGTTCATTCCCGACGTCGGCGGCACCTATCTGTTGGCGCGCGCACCCGGTCTGCTCGGCCTGCACGCGGCGTTGACCGGCGCGCCGTTTTCCGGCGCCGATGCCATTGCGATCGGGTTCGCCGACCACTACGTGCCTCACGACCGACTCGCCGACTTCACGCAGACGGTCATCACCGACGGCGTGGACGCGGCGCTGACCGCGCACGCCATCGACCCGTCGGCCAGTCCGCTACTCGCACAGCGGAATTGGATCGACGAGTGCTACGCCGGCGAGACCGTGGCCGACATCATCGCCGCGCTGCGTGGTCATGACGCCGGCCCGGCCAACGATGCCGCGAACCTGATCGCCAGTCGTTCGCCCATCGCGGTGGCCGTGGCGCTCGAAGCGGTCCGCCGCGCCGCCAAGCTCGACACGCTGGAAGACGTTCTCCGCCAGGAGTATCGGACGTCCTGCGGATCGCTGCGCTCCCATGATCTGGTCGAGGGCATCCGCGCCCTGATCATCGATAAGGACCGCAATCCGAAATGGTCACCGGGGTCGGTGACGGCGGTGACCGCCGCCGACGTCGAGGCATACTTCGCACCTGCCGATCCGGACCTGACCTTCCCCGAAGAGGAGCAGCCATGAGCTACGAGACCATCCTCGTCGACCGCGAGGAGCGCGTCGGCACCATCACGCTGAACCGGCCCAAGGCGCTGAACGCGCTCAACAGCCAGGTGATGGCCGAAGTCACCACGGCCGCAGCCGAATTCGACAATGACCCGGGAATCGGCGCGATCCTCATCACCGGCAATGAGAAGGCGTTTGCGGCCGGTGCGGACATCAAGGAGATGTCCGAACTGTCGTTCGCCGACGTCTTCGCCGCCGACTTCTTCGCGCCGTGGGCCAAATTCGCGGCCACCCGCACCCCGACCATCGCCGCCGTCGCCGGGTACGCGCTGGGTGGCGGGTGCGAGCTGGCGATGATGTGCGACGTGCTCATCGCCGCCGACACCGCCAAATTCGGCCAGCCCGAGATCAAACTCGGCGTGCTGCCGGGTATGGGCGGCTCGCAGCGGCTGACCCGCGCGATCGGCAAGGCCAAGGCCATGGACCTGATCCTGACCGGACGCACCATCGACGCCGCCGAAGCCGACCGCAGCGGGCTGGTATCGCGGCTCGTGCCCGCCGATCGGCTGCTCGACGAGGCCAAGGCCGTCGCCGCCACCATCGCCGGGATGTCGCTGTCGGCGTCGCGGATGGCCAAGGAGGCCGTCAACCGCGCGTTCGAATCCACGCTTGCCGAGGGACTGCTCTACGAGCGCAGGCTCTTTCACTCGGCGTTCGCCACCGAGGACCAGACCGAGGGCATGAACGCTTTCACCGAGAAGCGCCCCGCGAACTTCACGCATCGTTAAAGTGCTCTGGTGACCGACACCGCGGAGGCGACCGAAGAAGTACCACCGCGCGAGGAGGCGCCGGCCAAGCGGCCGTTTTGGCTTCGGCATTACACCTTCGCCGGCACCGCGGTCGGCCTGATCTTCCTGTGGCTCTCGATGACCCCGTCGCTGCTGCCTCGCGGTCCGCTGTTCCAGGGACTCGTCAGCGGAGCTGCCGGTGCCATCGGCTACGCCCTGGGCGTGCTCGCCGTCTGGCTGGTGCAATTCATGCGGTCCAAGGACTCCAGTCCGCCGGCGCCGCGCTGGGCGTGGTTGGCGCTCCTCGCCATCGGCATTGTCGTCACCATCGCGATGGTCATCTGGTTCCACGTGTGGCAGGACGACGTTCGCGATCTGATGGGTGTGCCCCGGCTGAAATGGCACGACTACCCGCTGGCGACGGTGCTGGCGCTCGTGGTGCTGTTCGTGCTGGTGGAGATCGGCCAGCTGGTCGGCAGGCTGATCCGTTTCCTGGTGCGCCAGCTCAATCGGGTTGCGCCGCCACGGGTTTCCGCCGTCGTCGTGGTGGTGCTCCTGCTCGCTCTGTCGATCGCCCTGCTCAACGGCGTGGTGGTGCGCTACACCATGAAGGCGCTGAACAGCACGTTCGCCACGGTGAACGACGAAATGGATCCCGACACCCCGGCGCCGACGACACGGCTGCGCTCCGGCGGACCCGAGTCAGAGGTCAGCTGGGAGACGCTGGGGCATCAGGGCCGCATTTTTGTGGATAGCGCCATGACCGTTGAGCAGCTCTCCGCGTTCAACGGCGTCCCGGCGACGGAGCCGATCCGGGCGTATGCCGGGCTGAATTCCGCCGACAGCATCCGCGAGACCGCCCGGCTGGCCGCCCGCGAGTTGCAACGGACCGGCGGCTTGGACCGCGCCGTGGTCGCCGTCGCCACCACGACCGGCACCGGCTGGATCAACGAGGCCGAAGCCGACGCGCTGGAGTACATGTACAACGGCGACACCGCGATCGTCAGCATGCAGTACTCCTTCCTGCCCAGCTGGATTTCGTTCCTGGTCGACAAGGAGAACGCGCGGCAGGGTGGTCAGGCGTTGTTCGAAGCCGTCGACGAACTGGTGCGGGAAATGCCCGAAGCCCAACGCCCCAAACTAGTGGTATTCGGCGAGAGCCTGGGATCCTTCGGCGGCGAGGCGCCGTTCCTGAGCCTCAACAACATCGTCGCCCGCACCGACGGCGCGCTGTTTTCCGGTCCGACCTTCAACAACACCATGTGGGAAGAGCTGAAGCGCACCCGCGACCCCGGTTCCCCGCAGTGGCTGCCCATCTACGACCAGGGCGAGAACGTCCGATTCGTCGCTCGCCCCGACAATCTCGGTCGCCCAGACGACCCGTGGAGCAATCCGCGCATCGTCTACCTGCAGCACGCGTCCGATCCGATCGCGTGGTGGAATCCCGACCTGCTGTTCCGGGAACCGGACTGGCTGCGTGAACCGCGGGGCTACGACGTGTCGCCGCGGATGAAGTGGATCCCGGTGGTGACGTTCCTACAGGTATCGGCGGACATGGCGGTGGCGGTCAACGTTCCCGACGGCCACGGGCATCGCTATGTCCGCGACGTCGTCAACGCGTGGGCGGACGTACTGCAGCCGCCCGGCTGGAGCGCGGCCAAAACCGAGAAGCTGAGGCCGATGCTGCACGCCGACGAGTGAGTTAAGCCAACTCCGTCAGCACGCCGTCGGACAGCAGCGCCTGGTAGCCGCCGGCCACGTCGGTGGCCCGGTGCAGGCCGAGGTCCAGCAGCGACGCCGCGGCCAGGCTGGAGGTATAGCCCTCCGAGCACAACACCACCCATTCGACGTGGTCGTCGACGGCCTGGGGCAGCTTCGCCTCGCTGGTCGGGTCGCACCGCCACTCCAGCACGTTGCGTTCGATCACCAGCGCGGCCGGAACCTCGCCCTCGCGGGCGCGCTGGGCCGCCGGACGGATGTCGACGAGCACCGCGCCCCTGCGCAGCGCGGCGGGTACCTCGCGCGCGTCGAGGCGGTGCAGCCGGGCGCGGGCCGTGTCGAGAACGGCGTTGATGCGACTGGTCATCGGTGTCACTGGCCTTCCGGGGTGTCGGTGAGTTCGGTGCGCTTGCGGCGCAGGGTGTTTCGGTCGGTCACCTCGTAGTAGGACATCGCGGTCAGCGGCGGCGAATAGGCGTGCACGCTGAGCGTCGGAGCAGCGGGCGTGGGAGCCCATCCGACGTCGTGCACCCAGCCGAGCGGGAACGCGGCCTGATCGCCGGCATCCAGCCGGCGGTGCCGCAACGCCTCGCCGTCCCAGCGGAATTCGTCGAGCGACCCCGACAGCAGGGTCAGTGCGCCCAGCGAGCCGCCGTGGTCGTGCAGTTCGGTCGAGCGGTCCTGCACCCAACTGATCAGCCAGATGTCGAGCTCGTCGTCGCCGTACAGGCGGGTGAACCAGCGGTCGTCGGCGGGCGGGCCGCCCGCGGGCAACAGGTGGTCATAGCGGCCGGACAGCACGTCGTCGGCGCTGCGGTCGGTGGCGTGCAGCAGGTCCGGGAGCCGCAGCCGGGTGGGTGCCGAGACGGCGGGGACGGCGGCGGGAGGCAACGCAACGGCATGTGCGGAAACCATGGAAGAACTCCAGAAGTGAGGACGGATGGGGTCGGCGCTTAGGCCGAACAACACTCCTGAAATGCGGTCCCGTCGATCACGGCGGCCAGTGTTGCATAGATTGTCGGGATGCGCAGATACCCCGATCGCGCCGCTACCCTGGCGGCCGCCCTTGCGACGGCAAGCTTCCCGGTCCTCGTCGGATGTTCGTCCGGAACCGACGGCGGCCCGGCGGCGTCGTCGCCGGTGTCGACGCGAACGGAAACCCAGCCGTCGGTAGCGGAGGGCTCGGGGATTTCCCCGGGCGGTGTGACGACGTCGGTCAGTGCGGCCGCGGAGTCGACCGAGGACGAGTATTTCCAGGCCTGCCGCGCCGCGCGAGAATGGATGGAGCAGCAGTCGGGTGACCCCGGCACCCAGATCGAGTCGTATCTGGCCACGCTGCAGTCCTCCGACGCGCCGGGCCCCAGTACGTTCGACACGCCGTGGTCGCAACTGTCCCCGGCCCGCCAGGCCGCGGTCATCGTCGCCGTCCAGGCCGCCGCCGATCAGGCCTGCGGGTAGGGCTGCCCCCTTTTAATCACGTCGAGAAGAAGGGCCATCCTGACCGTCGGGCTGAGCGGCGATCCATGCCCTGGCGCGCGCGACGGCGATCTCCATGGGGCCGAAGATCTTGTCCCCGGCCGGCACGATGCCGTCCTCGCCGAGGATCTCGTCCAGGCCGCCACGTTGAAGGATGCGCACGGCCGCCGGGGTGACCCCGGAGACGATCAACCGGCCGTTGTGGGCCTCCAACTGGCCGGCCCAGCGGCGCAGCGCCTTGATCGCCACCGATGACGGCACGTCGGGCAGCGCACGCAGGCTGAGCACGACGACGGCGTTGCGGCTGCCCTCCGCCCGCGGCCACTCCTCGTCGATGCGTGCCACTTCGGCGAAAAGCCCCACACCCGCGTAGTGCAGGACGGTCACATCGTTGCTCGCAACGCGTTCGGGGACCGGGACGATCCGCCAGCCGCCGTCGTCGGTCTGCTGCACAGCGATCAGCTGGGCCGTTCCCGAAGCTTTGACACAGTAGAGCACCAGCGAGGTGATGACGCCGATCAGGATCGCGGTGTGCAGCGGCAACTGCGTGGTGGCCGCGAAGGTGATCAGCATGGCCAGCGCGGACAGCGGCGCGACACTCAGCACCAACTTGATGTCGGGCCAGCGGCCGAGTACCAGTTCGGCCCCGATCACCAGGATGAGACCCCCGATCACCGGCATCGGGATGATCTCGGCGGCCGAACCCGCAACCACGACCAGGCCGAGAAGCCAGATACCGGCGAAAATGCCCGCCCAGCGCGTCTGTGCCCCGGCCGATGTGGAAACTCCGGTCCGCGACAGCGAGCCGCCGACCGGCAGGGCGCCGAGGAAGCTGCCGGCCAGGTTGCCCGCGCCCTGTGCCGAGAAGTCCACGGACATGTTGGGGCGGCTACCGTCCGGATTGGGCACGGCCGCCGATATTCCGGCCGCCTGTGCCAGCGCGACGAGCGCGACCGCAACCCCGCCGAGCAACAGTTCGGGCACGACGGCGAAGTTCGGGACGGTCAACGGTGGAAACGAA
Source organism: uncultured Actinomycetota bacterium (assembly GCA_963799495.1). Classification (GTDB taxonomy): domain Bacteria; phylum Actinomycetota; class Actinomycetes; order Mycobacteriales; family Mycobacteriaceae; genus Mycobacterium. Next base: position 66,628 of record CAWCXH010000002.1, on the reverse strand, counting down.
CTGGATATGGACGCAATATCCCCGACGGTCTCGACGTCGATATGGGCGATGGCGACGATCGCCGTGACCACCACGAGCGCGAGCAAGATCGCGAACGAATGCAACGGCTTGATGAAGTGGAATAGGGCCCACACCGCGACCGTGCCCAACGCGACGGCCACCGCCGTTGGCTGCCACAACCCGATGTGGGCGAACGCATCGATGAACTTGCCGATGGTGTTGCCGCTCTCCGGTTTATAGCCCGTGACGTCGTGAATGGCCCCGGCGATGATCTGCACCGCGATACCGGTGGCAAAACCGGTCATCACGGCGTTGGAGACGAAGTTCATGATCGACCCGAACCGCAGCAGCCCGAAGATCAGCATCACCGCGCCGACGACGAGGGCTAGTGCGGCGATATTCGCCGGGTCGCTCGGGTCGAGACCGGCGTCGGCCAGCACACTTCGGGAGGTCAACGCAATCGCGCTGGTCAGCGTCGTCACCATCAGCACGGTGCGGGCGAATACCGAGCCCACGATGGCCGACACCATTCCGGAGTACAGGCCGGCGGCCGGATTGAAGCCACCGATGCTGGCATAGGCCATGCCTTCGGGGATCGAGAACAGACCCGTCACCAGCCCGGCCACCGCGTCGCGCGGCCGCGGGCGGCCCAATCCGCGTACCGCAGCACCGACTCTGGAGAGAACCGCGGGACCGCTGGTCATAGCGCCTAACCTTGCCACGACCGCGGCTAGCGTCGCGGCACTTGCGCGATGACTGGACTGCCGACCCGGCGACTTCCTATTCCACCTTCTGGACTGGCGGCAATCGGTAGCTCTTGTCCAGCACCGGTGTCAGTGGCGTGTAGAACCGCATCGTCAGGTTGAAGCTCCCGGTCGGGGTGGGCAGCCAGTTGGTAGCGCGGTCGCCCTCGGGCTGGCTGTGTTGCATGTAGATCGTCAGCGAGCGATCGGCATTCGGGGTGAGCCCATCGGTGGTGTTCCCGATCGAAAACCGGTCAATATCGTTGGCAACGAACAACATCGACTCGTCGTACATCGCGATATTCCACATGCCCGCCACCGGCGGTGTTTGGCCGGGTTCGAAGTGGAGGACATAATTGTTGTCGCCGCTCAGCGGTTGATTGTCGGCGTCGACCTTCGTGTTGAGGTAGACGACCTGGTCGGCGAGTTCAGTCCCGACCTGGTACTTGGTGTTGGCGGCGTTCAGGGGCCAGTCATAGCTGCACCGCCCGGATGCCAGCGACCCGCGCCATCCATTGACGGTTTCGCTCATCGAGCCCCACCGCTCGTCGATGATCTGGTCGACGACGGGTGCCGCCCTGCGCAGGCCGGCCAGTGTCGGCTCGTCGAGCGCCTTCCAGTCGAAGCCCTTGCGCACGCTCAGTCCGATGGTGCCCAGGATCTGCACGAAGGTGTCGTTGACGTCGGCGTTGACCGGCAGCATGTATTTCATCGCCGACCCGACGCGGTCGAACAGCACCAGGTCCTTGGGCGCGGTCAATTTCGGGAACGCAAGCGGACTGTAGTCGGCCTCGGCTCCGAGAATGCCACGCGTCAGATAATCCGGCAGGGGCCTGAGTGTGAAACCACGTTGCGCCTCAACGGCATTCGCTACGTCGTCGGACCCGGCGACAGCGATGCGCACGGCCGCGAACCCGATGTTCGTGCGCATCGGGACCTGGATCATATCGCCTGGAACTCGGCCCTGGTAGCTCGGTCCGGTGATGAGGTAGGCGCCGGGGACCGGCGGCCGGGATCCTCCGATGTTTAGGACAACGTCGTCGAAGGCGTCTCCGATCTGCACGATGAACCACCGACCGCTGCCCAATTTCGGCACGTGCAGCACCACCGGGCCGTCGGCGACGTCGAGGATTCCGTACGCGTCGATGGTCAGGTTGTTGGGCGTGACCACAAAGCGGTCCTCGGCGGTCTTCAGTCGATCGAACTTGCGAAACGAATTGTGGCCGATCCCTTTAACTTCAAGGGCGCTCGGGAAGGCCTCGACCCGGTGTACCAGCGGGTAGCCCCACAGCCCGGCCTGCACAGCCAACGTGTAGGCGTTCTCTTCGCGTTCGGCGGCGAGTGACATGTGCTCTCCGATCAATCCCGTGATAATGCGGCCGCCAGTTGCCGCTCGACGTCGATGTAGGCGTCGTCGGCGACGTCGAACACCACCTTGACGATTACGCCACCGGTGTAGTCGAACCGGCCGCTGTAGTCGGTGGTCACCGGGTCGGACCCGTCGTAGCCGATGCACAGCCCTTCGCCACACAATGCGTAAAAGCCGGCGACCGTCCGCATCTCGCCTGTGTCGCAAGCGGTTTCGTCGATGTACAGCGTCGCCGTCCCGTGGGCTTCGTTGTACTGGCCGGATCGTTCCTTGGCGAATTCGACTCCGATGATGTGTCGGCCGGCGGCCGGCCGCGTGCCGCCTGCCGCAGCCTGGAGTTCCACCGCGCGGCCGAGGTGATCGACGTGGGTCACGAGCTTGCCGCCAACGCCGTCGACTCCATCGCGGACCCCGGGCTGGCCGTTCTGGAGGCCTGAGTCACGCGATCAGGAACGCGGCGACGGCGGCTGCCTCTCGGCGGCCCTGTTCGCGCCCCGCGCGCGCCGATGGGACACGGCACGCGGGATTCAGGGGATTCGGGCCGAACGCGGCTACGGAGGATTCGTCGGCGAAGACGCCGAGCGCCGTCCCGTCGAAATTCGCGATCTCGTCCGCGGCGCCGCCACCGAATGGCGACGGGGAATCCTTGCCCGATGGCACCAGCACCACCGCCGCATCGCAGTCATCGACGAACACCAGGTTGATTGCGCTGCCCACCCCGCCGTCCATGTATCGGCGGCTGCCAATCGTCACCGGCGGCCAGACGCCCGGCACGGCGCAACTGGCGGCCACCGCGTCGACGAGCCCGACACCCGATGACGGGTCGAAAGCCACCAGCTCGCCGGTCGCGGTGTCGATCGCGGTGATCCGCAGCGCCCGGTTCGGCCAGTCGTGCGACGGCAACCGGTGTTCGATCACCGCGCGCCGGACCGCCTCCGAAACGGTCGCGGTCGAACGTGCCACCGCACCGATGCGTTGCAGCTTCTCGGCGGTCGTCGTGTCCGGCCGCATCATCGCGGTGACGAAAAGCTCGGTGATGTCATCGATGGATACGCCCGGATCAAGTTCGGATGACTCCTCGGCCACCTGGCGGGCGAACAGCTCGTCGAGGCCGATTCCGCTTCCGAGCTGAGCGGCCACCGTCGAACCCGCCGACGTGCCGAGCAACACGTCGGAATCCAGCAATGCCTGCGCCGTGGCCGGCGACTCGTCGGCAATACCCTGCAGGATCCCGGTCTCCCAGGCGATTCCTGCCAGTCCCCCGCCGGCGAGCACCAGCGCACGTTTCTTCGTCACGGCTGGCAGTTTGCCAGCACCACCGCCGAGTGTTCACTCGCGGTTCCCACCTAGACGTTGGAACAACATGGCACGCTGAGCCCGATGAGATACCAGCCAGCCGAAGCGCCGGAGAAGCCGATCTGGGCGCTGCCTCGCGCCGTGGTCGTGCTGCTCGGCCTGGCCGCCGCGGTCGTGGTGATCGCAGGCATGAAATCGGTCGCCGGCATCATCGGCCCGACCTTCCTCGCACTGATACTGACCGTGGCCGTCCATCCGCTGCACAATTGGTTGCGCCGCAAGGGATATCCCCCAGGGGTCGGGGTGGCGGCGGCCCTTGTCGTGGTCTACGGGATTCTTGTCGGTCTGACGATGGCGCTCGCGTTGTCCATCGCCCAATTCGCCACGATATTGCCCGACTACCAGGCCAAATTCGACGAACTGGTGGCACGCGGGCGTGAGATGCTGGAAGCGCGCGGCGTCGGGGCCGACGAAGTTCAGGAGGCGCTGAACATCGACGCCAACCGGGTTTTCAGCGTGGTCAGCGCGATCCTCGACAGCACATTGAGTGTGTTCTCCGGTTTGGCGTTTGTGGTCACGCTGTTGCTGTTCATGGCGGTGGACGCGGTCAGCTATAACCGCCGATTCGACATCCTGCTGCGGATGCGGCCCGATATCGCCTCCGCGTTTACCACGTTCGCCACCGGCACCAGGAATTATCTGGTGGTGTCGACGGTGTTCGGTTTGATTGTCGCGGTCCTCGACGCCGGGGCGCTGTGGCTGATGGGCATCCCGCTGCCGGTCCTGTGGGGCCTGTTGTCGTTCATCACCAACTACATCCCTTACGTCGGCTTCTGGCTTGGCCTGATTCCGCCGGCCCTGCTCGGGCTGCTCGAAGGCGGACCCGGCATGATGCTGGCGGTCATCGGCGTCTACACCGTCATCAACTTCATAATCCAGACGCTCATCCAGCCAAAGTTCGTCGGCGACACCGCCGACATCTCGGTCACGCTCACGGTGCTTGCCCTCGTGTTCTGGGGCTGGGTGCTCGGTCCCCTCGGCGCCTTTCTCGCGATCCCGCTGACCTTGCTTGCCAAGGCCGCGCTCGTCGATATCGATCCCTCCACCCGATGGGTCGACTCGCTGATCACCAGCAAGCCGTCGGAGGACGCGGCCTGACATCGCCTATGCCCGCACGAAATTCAGTAGGCAGGATCCTGACGAGGGACGATGCCGCCCCGGCGATTTTTACTTTCGCGGTTGTTTCCGCAGGACGATGATGGGTGGTGAACCAGAGGAGGTTCAATGACCCCAGCCATCGACATCCGGGAACTACACAAGAATTTCGGGCATGTCCGCGCCCTTGACGGCCTGGATCTAACCGTCGAGGAAGGCGAGATCCACGGCTTCCTGGGGCCCAACGGCGCTGGAAAGTCGACAACCATCCGCATCCTGCTCGGGGTACTGCGGCCGACGTCTGGCCAAGTACGGATGCTCGGCCGCGACCCGTGGACCGACGCCGTCGCGCTGCACCGCGAGATCGCCTACGTACCGGGCGATGTGACGCTGTGGCCGTCGCTGACCGGCGGGGAAACCATCGACCTGCTGGCGCGCATGCGCGGCGGTATCGACGAGGCGCGCCGCGCCGAACTGATCGAGCGTTTTGACCTGGATCCGAAGAAGAAGGCCCGTACCTACTCGAAGGGCAACCGGCAGAAGGTGTCCCTGATCTCGGCCTTGTCATCGCGGGCCCGGCTGTTGCTGCTCGACGAACCCAGCACCGGATTGGATCCATTGATGGAGCAGGTCTTTCGCGAATGTGTGATCGAGGCACGCGACCACGGTGTGACGGTGCTGCTGTCCAGCCACATATTGGCCGAGACGGAGGCACTCTGCCAGCGCGTCACCATCATTCGCGCGGGAAAGACCGTCGAAAGCGGCACCCTGGAATCGATGCGCCACCTCAGCCGCACGTCGATCAAGGCCGAATTGCTCCGCGACCCAGGCGATCTCAGCCGCATCAAGGGCGTGGAAGACATCAGCATGGAGGGCAATGTCCTGCACGCGCAGGTTGATGCCGACAGTCTCGGCGAGTTGATCCGGGTTCTCGGCGACACCGGTGTGCGCAGCCTGGTCAGCCAGCCGCCCACCCTGGAGGAACTGTTCCTGCGCCATTACAAGGTGGACGGGTCACAGCCGGCACCGACGGAGGCGGAGGTAACGGCGTGAGCACCGCCGTCGCCGGGCCGCGGCACGCCCGTCCCGAGCCCGTGCGTACTGAATCGGCCCTGACCGGCACGTTCGGCCTGCTCCGCCTGTGTCTGCGGCGGGACCGGATCGTGCTTCCGCTGTGGGTGCTGTTGCTTTCGCTGCCGCTGGCGAGCGTTTACATCGGCAGCATCGAAACCGTGTATCCGACGGCCGCGCAACGCGCGGCGTTCGCGGGCTCGATCATGGCCAGCCCCGCCCAGCGCGCGCTTTACGGAAACGTGTACAACGACAGCGTCGGCGCGGTCGGGATCTGGAAGGCCGGCGTGTTCCACGCGCTGATCGCCGTCGCCGTCATTCTCACCGTCATCCGACACACCCGTGCCGAAGAGGAAACCGGTCGCGCCGAGTTACTGGACTCGACCGCGGTGGGACGCTACGCAAGCCTCACCGCCGCACTGATACTCGCGTTCGGCGCATCCATCGCCACCGGGTTGATCGGCACAGCAGGCCTGCTGACCACCGACGTGCCGCCGGCGGGTTCGTTGGCCTTCGGCCTCGCACTCGCCGGTTCCGGCCTGGTGTTCTCCGCCGTGGCCGCGGTGGCGGCGCAGCTCAGCACCGGTGCGCGCACCGCGCGCGGAATCGCGTTCGGGGCGCTCGGCGTTGCCTTCGCGCTGCGCGCGGTGGGGGATGCGACCACCGGCACCCTGTCGTGGTTCTCACCGCTGGGCTGGTCGCTGCAGGTCCGCCCGTACGCGGGTGAGCGGTGGTGGGTGCTGCTGCTGCACCTGGCCACCACCGTCGTGTTGACACTCATCGCATACCAGCTGCTGAGGCGTCGCGATATCGGTGGCGGACTGATATCCGACCGGCCGGGTGCCGCGGCCGCATCCGCCACGCTCAGCGGCACTTTCGGGCTGGCGTGGCGATTGCAGCGGGGCTCGCTGCTGGCATGGACGATCGGGTTGTGGCTGTATGCCCTGCTGATCGGCAGTGTGGTGGACAGCATCGGCGGCGCCATCGGCGACAGCAGCACCATTCGCGACATCGTCAGCCGGTTGGGCGGATCGGACGCGCTCGAAGAGGCCTTCATCACCATCTCGTTCAGCTTCCTGGCGGTCGCGGCTGCCGCGATGGCCATCTCGTCGACACTGCGGCTGTACCAGGAGGAGAGCACCCTGCGGGGCGAAACCGTGCTGGCTGGTTCTGTCGGCCGGATCCGTTGGGCCGCAAGTCATATCGTCTTCGCCATTGTCGGCACGGCGGTGGCGATTCTGGGCGCGGGTGTGGTGACGGGGCTTACCTACGGGATCGCCAGCGGTGACGTCGGCGGCAAACTGCCCGCAGTGGTGGCGGTCGCTGCGTTGCAGCTGCCCGCCATCTGGATGCTGTGCGCGATCACCATTGCGTTGTTCGGGCTGGTCCCGCGGTTCACCCCCGTCGCCTGGGGCGTCCTCGTCGGCTTCATCGCGCTGTATCTGCTCGGGTCGATCGCCGGGCTGCCGCACTGGTTGATCAACCTGCAGCCATTCACGCACGCCCAGCGGACACCCGGTCAACCGTTCGACGCCGCACCGGTGATCTGGCTGCTGCTGATCGACGTGGTCCTGTTCGCTGTAGGACTGCTCGCGTTCCGTCGCCGCGATCTGCGCTAGCCGATGAGTCGCTCGGTGAGCGTTGCCAATCGGCGAGCTGGTCGGCCAGGCTCACAACATCGGCCAGCCGCGTGAAGTCGGCGACCACCAGCTGCAGGCGTAGAGGTTCGGCGCCATCCTTGATCAGTCGGGCGATCGCGTCGTCGCCGCGGCGGTGGTCGCTGGCGTGCACGATCACCATGGCGCCGTCGTCGACCAATCGGCGTGCCGTCGCGTAACCGACGCCGTCGCTGGCGCCGGTGACGAGCATGGTCTTATTGACAAACAGGTTTTCAGGCATGGTTCCTTCAGAGGATTCGTACGTGATGAATGAAGACAGGGCTGGCCCTGGACAGCGGGGAATCAGCGCGCCTACCGGACGCGTTCAGAACGCAAGTCTCAGTGCAATGAGCGTCGACTAGGTGGCTCGTCTTCGCAGCCGGAGCCATAGAGTTCCAGCGCGGACGGGACAAGAGCGTGCCGAACTTCGGCCATGCGATCAATCAGATCCGCAATCCTTGGCCGCTCGCAAGGTCCTGCGGCAATCCTTTACGAAAGATTTGCGCTGGGCAGGGCTGACTGTGCCTGCGCGGGAATCGGTGGAATCGGTAGTCTTGTGGTCTGGTCATGGATCCGCCTGGCGCGCATTATGTTTCGGCCGCCGAGTCCCTGGAAGACGGCCGAGATGGCCAACGGCTGGCGACAAGCGCCGAGATTGACGCAATGCAGCGAAAGTTCGAGTAGCGGCGTGCATAACGTCAGTTTCGATGAAGCTTCTAAGGCTCACGCCACGGACGCGTGCTGGGACGCGGCGGCCTGCGCAGTCAGGTCGGCACGCGTGAGCCGATGCCTGGGCGGGTCGGGCAACACCAGCCGCCGGGTGATGCGCAGGTCAGCGTCGACGTGCACCAATTCACCGGATTCGATGAGCTGCCAACGTTCGTCGTCCATCGGCTCGCTGGCGAAGACGACCGCCGGCTGCGACGTCAGATGCTCGGAGTGCGCGCTTATCCGGCGGCTGCGCAGCCGCAGCCTCCGATCGCCGACGTCCCGGCGGTCGAGGAGATACAGCTCGTTGGGTTCCGGATAGCGTAATGCCCACAGGTCGGTCGCCGTGCTCAGCAGCAGGTTGACGGCGTACACCGGAACGGTTTCGGCCAGCCAGCCGATCGCGTCGACCATGCCGGCGGCGACGTCCCCCCCGTGCTCGCGGATCGCGGCGGTGATCAGCGCGAACACCCGTTCGGAGTCGGTCTGGCCACCGACCAGGTCGTCGACGCCCAACTGACCCAACCGCGCGTCGAGGACGTCGAGGCCCTCGACCACCCCGTTGTGCGCGAAGACCCGGCCGTCCTGGAGAAACGGATGGGTGTTCACCACGTCGAGCGAACCGGTGGACGCGTAGCGCACGTGCGCGACGAAGGTGGTGCCGGTCTCCTCGTGCGCCTCGGTGGCGAAATCGGAGTCCCGCCACGCCGCGATCGGTTCCTTGCGCACGACCGGATCGCCGTCGGCGACGAAGACGCCGATCCCCGTGCCGTCCGGGTTGCGCCTGCTCTGCTCGGAGAGGTTGTCGGGCGCGTCCAGCAGCCAGAAGGTCGCGGTTACCGCACGGCCGTCCGCATGCAGACCGAACAACCGGCACATCGACCTAGTGCACCAGCTGATTCGACAGTTCTTCCAGCGACTGGCGGGCATAACCGCGCCACAACCGGCCGAACACCGGCAGCGCGGGCGCGGACAGTGCAGATCGCGGGTGAATCGTCCACCGCCAGGTCACCTTGGTGCCGGTGCCGGCCGGATCGAACCGCCATTCCCCCTCCACCCGGCGGACCAGTGGCGACAGCGGTCCCTTGATGTCGGTGAGGGTGTATCCGAACGAATTCGGCGGATCGAATTGGGTGAGTTCCTCGCGCATGCTGCCCCCACCCGTGAGCACCACGGTCCGGGTCTGCCCGACGGCGTCCCAGTCGCCAGTTTGGGCGAGCACCTGCTTGATCGGGGGGATAGGGCCGTACCAGCGGCGGAACAGCGTCGGCAGCGGAATCGGCACCATGTCCCGGAAGGCCTCTTCGCGGTCGACGGGAATGTCTCGTGATTGCTCGACCAGCAGTGGCTGCGACATGATTCCGATAGTAGCGGGCATGACGACGGGAGCGACATGGCAGGCGGACTGACCGGGACCATGCGAGCCGAGCGTTTCTACGCCGACTCCAAAAAGATTGCGGTGGAAGATGTTCCGATACCCCAACCAGGACCCGGAGAGGTGCTAGTCAAGGTCGCGTTCTGCGGCATCTGCCATTCCGACCTGAGCCTCATCAACGGGACCTTCCCGGCCCAGGTGCCGGTGGTGACGCAGGGCCACGAAGCGTCGGGAACCATCGCTGCGCTCGCACCCGACGTGACGGGGTGGGCCGAAGGCGACCGGGTGGTGGTCGCGGCCGGCCGGCCCTGCCTGGTGTGCGCGAACTGTCGCCATGGCGACGTCGCGAACTGCCTGCAGACCCAGCTGATGGCGTTCGCCTACGACGGCGCCTGGGCGGAGTACACCGTCGCGCAGGCCGTCGGGTTGACTCGGGTGCCCGACAACGTCCCGCTGGAGCAGGCCGCCATCCTGGCCGATGCGGTGTCGACGCCGTTCGGCGCGGTGGTGCGCACCGGGAAGGTGGGCATCGGGGAGTCGGTCGGCGTGTGGGGTGTCGGTGGCGTCGGCACGCATATCGTGCAGCTCGCCCGCCTGGTCGGGGCAGTCCCGGTGATTGCAGTCGACATCAAGCCGGCGGCGCTGGACCGGGCCCTCGAATTGGGCGCCGATTACGCGTTCGACTCCCGCGACGAGCGGCTGAAGGACAAGATCGCCGAGATCACCGGAGACCGCAAACTCGATGTGGCCTTCGATGCGGTCGGCCTCAAGGCGACGTTCGAGCAGGCGTTGGACTGCGTGACCGTGGGCGGCCGTCTCGTCGCCGTCGGCATGAGCGCCGAGTCGCCGACCGTCGGGCCGACGTCGATGTTCGGCCTGACACAGAAGCAGGTGCTCGGTCACCTTGGCTACCAGAATGTCGACATCGAGACGCTGGCCACGTTGGTGTCCCGGGGGCGGTTGGACGTGTCACGCTCGATAAGTGACGTCGTTTCCCTGGAGGATGTTGTCACGGGTATCGAGCGGCTGGAAAACCCGGACGGCAACGCGATCCGGATCCTGGTGAAGCCGTGACCGATTCGCCGCTGAGCGGGCGGATCGCGTTGATCACCGGCGCATCGGGCGGAATCGGCAATTGCATCGCGCGCGGACTTGCCGAATCCGGTATCGACCTGTTCCTGACATACGCGCGGCACGGAGACGATGCTGAAGAGGTCGGCGAATACGCCCGCGGATTGGGCCGGCGCGCCGTGGTCGCGTCCGCCGATCTGGCCGATCCCGCCGCTCCCGTGAGCCTCGTCGGGCAGGCCAACCGCGAGCTGGGCGGTATCGACATCCTGATCGCCAACGCCGGCACGGCCACCGTAAGAGGTTGGCAGAACACCGATCTGGAGCTGTGGAACACCACGCTGGCGATCAACCTGACTGCGCCGTTTCCTTGCCCAGCACGTACTGCCGGGCATGATCGAACGGCGCTTCGGCCGCGTGCTGTTCGTCTCGTCGATCGCGGGGCTGAACGGCGGCGTCGTCGGAGCTCATTACGCCGCAAGCAAAGCCGGCCTGCACGGACTGATGCACCACCTGGCTCCACGGGTGGCGGCCGACGGCGTCACCGTCAATGCTCTGGCGCCTGCACTGGTCGGCGACACCCGGATGTTTCCCGTCGATCCGGAGACCGCAACCGCTCGGTGCCGATCCCTGTCGGCCGTGTTGGGCGGCCGGACGAGGTCGCGGACATGGCAATTGCCATGCTGCGCAACGGCTATCTCACCAACAAGGTTGTCACGCTTGACGGCGGCATACTGCCGCGCTGACTAACTCAGGTGCGGTGCCGCCTTGCCACTGATCAGCGGCAGGTCCAGGTAGGTGGCGATGCCCGGTTCGGCCGCGCACACCGCCGGGATCGAGTTCACGCAGTGCGCCGCGGTGGCGACGACGCCGGTTTCAACCTTTGGGCCATCCTCGCCGATCTCGGATTGGAAACCCGTGACGGTGACCGAGAAGTCCGGGTTGCCGCACACCTCCATCTCGTAACGTTGCCCGGCGGGACCGAATGTCCATGCGGGATCGAGGTTTTCCTCACCCATGAGCCAGTTCACGGTGACGCGGACGACGGGCTCGCCGTCCACTAGCGCCTCCCAGTGGAAGCGCCGGCCTGCGACCTGGCCGGGCTGGATGGTGCCCATCGGCGAGTCGATGGCCGCGGTGGCCACCGCGATCTCCTCCGACGTGCGGATGGTGGGCTCGGCCCGGAACCCGATCTTGTCGACAATCATCCGCACCGCCTGGATGAAACCGCCGTTGAGCAGCTTCTGCTGCGGCCCGGTGAGTGCCTTCTCGGGGGTGTCGCCGAACCCCATGACATCGCGCAGCACGTCGGGGGCGTCGTAGGTGCGCAGGTCGGAAAACTCCTCCGCGCGAACGAATGTCACTCCGGTGGCCATCACTGAGAGCAGCAGTGGGAACTTCTCGCTGATGCCGCCCGGCGCGATGCCGGTGCCGTGCAGTGTCGCGTTGCCCTCCAGCGCCGCGTCCCGAAGCGGCGCGGCCCTCTTCACGCTCGGATAGAACCAGCCGACCGGGGTCACCACGTTCTTGCCCGACCGCAGCAGCGCGACGACCTCATCTTGGTCGGGCATCAGCGGCGCATAGATCACCGCGTCGGCGTCAAGCGCCAGGATCTCCTCGACGCTGTTGGTCGCTAGGACCCCGAGCGGGTCGCAGCCCACGATCTCACCGACATCCTTACCGGCCTTCTCCGGCGAGTGCACCCAGCACCCGGCGAGCTCGAGGCCGGGGTGCTCCAGCACGCCGTTGATGGCGGCGACGCCCACCGACCCGGTCGCCCACTGCACAACACGCAGGCTCATTCCGGCTCCTCCCACATAAAACTAGAACACGTTCTACCTAGGTCTACACCACCGGCCGCCGGGAAGGCATAGATTCAAAGCTGCTAGTTTTTCTCGACCGCGCAGTGCAGCGAAGGGACCTTGTGATGGCCACCGTCATTAGGAGCAGAGTGTTCGTCGTCGGAGTCGGGATGACGAAGTTCGAGAAGCCTGGCCGCCGCGAGGGCTGGGACTACCCGCAGATGGCCCGCGAATCGGGTACCAACGCGCTGCAGGACGCGGGCATCGACTACACGCAGGTGCAGCAGGGATTCGTCGGCTACGTGGCGGGTGACTCGACATCCGGGCAGCGGGCGCTCTACGAGCTCGGCATGACCGGCATCCCGATCGTCAACGTCAACAACAACTGCTCCACCGGGTCGACCACGCTGTATCTGGCCGCGCAGGCGATCCGGGGCGGGCTGGCCGACTGCGCGATCGCGCTCGGATTCGAAAAGATGCAGCCCGGCTCGTTGGGCGGCGGAGCCGAGGACCGCGAGTCGCCGATGGGCAGGCATGTCAAGGCGATGGCCGAGATCGACGAATTCGCGTTCCCCGTCGCACCGTGGATGTTCGGCGCCGCCGGACGTGAGCACATGCGGCAGTTCGGCACCACCGCAGAACATTTCGCCAAGATCGGCTACAAGAACCACAAGCATTCGGTCAACAACCCGTACGCGCAGTTCCAGGACGAGTACACCCTCGACGACATCCTCGCGGCGCGAATGATCTCCGATCCGCTGACCAAGCTGCAGTGCTCCCCCACCTCGGACGGGTCCGGCGCGGCGATCCTGGCCAGCGAGGCGTTCGTCGACAAGCACGGGCTCGCAGGCCAGGCCGTCGAGATCGTCGGACAGGCGATGACCACCGACTTCGCCAGCACCTTCGACGGCAGCGCCAAGAACCTCATCGGCTACGACATGAATGTCCAAGCCGCCCAACAGGTTTACGACCAGTCCGGCCTCGGCCCGTCGGACTTTCAGGTCATCGAGTTGCACGACTGCTTCTCGGCCAACGAGCTGCTGCTCTACGAGGCGCTGGGGCTGTGCGGTGAGGGCGAGGCCCCGAAGCTGATCGACAACAACGACACCACCTACGGCGGTCGATGGGTGGTCAACCCGTCCGGCGGGCTGATCTCCAAGGGTCATCCGCTCGGTGCGACCGGGCTGGCCCAGTGCGCCGAGCTGACCTGGCAACTGCGTGGCACCGCCGACAAGCGCCAGGTAGATGATGTGAACGCGGCGCTGCAGCATAACATCGGCCTCGGCGGCGCGGCAGTCGTCACCGCCTACCAGCGCGCGGAGCGCTAGATTCCAGCGCGCTGAGCGCTAGTCGCGCACCTCGGTGACGTCGTAGGCGTTGTCGGCGTGCCGCGCGCGGATCGTCTTCTTGTCGTACTTGCCGACGCTGGTGCGCGGTACCTGGTCGACGAACGTCCACCGCTCGGGCAGCCACCACCGAACGACCTTGTCGGCCAGGAACTCCCGCAACTCCTGCGGGCTGGCCTCGGCGCCCTCCTGAAGCACAACCACCGCCAGCGGCCGCTCCTGCCAGCGCTCGTCGGGCACGCCGACCACGGCCGCCTCCAGCACGGCCGGATGCGCGATCAGGTGGTTCTCCAGTTCGAGCGATGAGATCCACTCACCGCCGGACTTGATGACGTCCTTGGCGCGGTCAGTCAGCGTGACATAGCCAAGCGGATCGATGCGGCCCACGTCGCCGGTGTGCAACCAGCCGCTGTCGAACTTGGATTCGTCGCGTCCGCCGTAGTAGCCGCCGGTGATCCACGGGCCGCGTACCTCGACTTCGCCGACCGCCTTGCCGTCGTGTGGCAGCGGGTTGCCGTCGTCGTCGACAATCCGCGCCTCCACACCGCACATCGGCCGGCCCGCGGTGGACCGCAACGCCCAGTGCTCGTCGCCCGTGGTATCCCGTGCCGGCCACGCCACGGTGGCCAACGGCGACGTCTCCGTCATGCCCCACGCCTGCAGGATCGTCACGCGATGCTTCTCCTGGAACGTCTTCATCATCGACACCGGCACCGCCGAGCCGCCGCAGGCCACCAACCGCAGCGACGAAATGTCGTGGCCTCCAGACTTTTCCAGGCAGTTCAGCACGTCATTCCAGATGGTCGGCACCGCACCAGCCACGGTCGGGCGCTGCGTTTCAATCAGATCGATCAGCGATGTGGCGTCGAGGAATCGGTCCGGCAGCACCAAGTCGGCACCGGCCGTCAGCGCACCGTACGGCAGTCCCCATGCATTAGCGTGAAACATCGGCACGATCGGCAGCACGGTATCGGAGCAGCCCAACCCGAGTGCATTTGCCGTACAGATCATCATCGAATGCAGGTAGCTTGAACGATGGCTGTACACAACGCCTTTCGGATTGCCCGTGGTACCGCTGGTGTAGCACATTGCGGCCGCCGAATCTTCGTCGATGTCGGGCCAGTCGAATGTCGACGGCTCGGTGGCGGTGACGTCGTCGTAGCGCAAGACGGTCTTGCCCGACGCTGTCAACGGCGAGATATCGCCCTGGCCGACGGCGATTACCGTGTGCACGGTCTCGAGCAGGGGTAAGACCGCCGCGAGCTGGGCAACCAGCGACAAATCGGCGACCACGACCCGGTCTTCCGCCTCGTTGGCGATGAAGGCGATCTGCTCCGGGGACAGCCGGATGTTGAGGGTGTGCAGAACCGCGCCCATGGCGGGCGCGGCCAGATAGGCCGCCAGGTGTTCGGCGTTGTTCCACATGAAGGTCGCGACGCGCTCGTCGCCGGTGATGCCGATGCGGCGCAGTGCGTTGGCCAATCGCGCCGCCTGCTCGCCGAGCTCACGGTAGGTGATCGTGCGGTAGCCGCCCTCCCCCGTCGCCGTGGTAACGGTGCGGTCGCCGTTCACACCGCAGGCGTGGCGCAGGATGGACGTGACGGTCAGCGGAAAGTTCTGCATGGTGCTGTACATCGATGAAATCGCCTTCCCGAGGTGGTCGGTTGGGCGCGATGCTAGCGCCGACGACGACCGAAATTGGCGATTCGGCGAGAAGCCCGCGGCTGGCCGGGGGCTGAGACTGCGGCCAGGGCGAAGAAGAGCGAGTAACCCACGCCTTGGGCGCAGAGTCAACGCCAGCCGCGGGAACGAATTGGGTTCCCATAACGATCTACTAGGAGGATCATTTGAGTTACGGAAGACGGGAGGTGCGGTTTTGCGTGCATTGTGGACGCTCGCCGCTGTGGCTGCGGGTGTGTGCGGAGCGATCGCCGCCCCGGCGGGCCTCGCGTCCGCCGAGACACCACAGGACGTGATCAATCGGCTGCAGAACGATGGCTACACGGTCCATATCGACCGCATCGGTACGGCGCCCATGTCGGAATGCGAGGTCACCAACATTCGCAACCCCAAGCAGGTCACCCAGTGGGTTCCGTACATAGGTCCGGGCCGCAACAACGATGATCGCGCTCTCGTGCTGGCCGTCATCGCCCAATCCATATCGATCACGTTGGACTGCTCACGCTGAGCAGGCCGGCGAGCCTCAGCGCGAGCAATCCAGCGACACCGTGATGGTGCGTTCGACGACGATCGGGACCAGGTCACGGTCGCCACGGCCGCCAATCCGACGGAGTTCGGTTCGCTCCCTTGGATTTCGGATCTGGGTGACCACGCACTCCGAGAGTGGTGCGCTGCCGATGCGGTCGATCTTCACGTTGAAACCCTGAGCCTCGAGCTGACCGATCGTCACAATTGCGGACTCGGCCGCCGATGCGAAACCCGCCGGCGCGGCGAGCACACCGCAGGCGCCGGCGGCAATTGCGGCGAGGATCAATGGTTTTGCGCGCATAGCGTCGCCTCCGTCGTTTCTGTGGGTCTTCAGAGATTTCAACGGGACAGCGCCCGCTGCGGTTCAATCCACAGCGAAAGACCCGGCCGGGAGGGGTCCCGGCCGGGTCTTCGTCGTTCGTCCCCTTATGCAGGCACGGGGACGCGCTCCTGCGTCGGTTCGTCGGCGCGCGGAGCGTGATCGTCGTCGAGCATCGTCAGCTCGTCGAACGGGTCGTCGCCGCGCAGCACCGAGTCGACCTTGTCCTTGTCGATGGTCTTGGTCCACGAGCCGACCAGCACCGTCGCGACTGCGTTACCCGAGAAGTTGGTTACCGCGCGGGCCTCGGACATGAACCGGTCGATGCCGACGATCAGGCCGACGCCGTCCAGCAGGTCGGGGCGGTGGCTCTGCAGGCCGCCGGCCAGCACCGCCAAGCCCGCACCCGTCACTCCCGCGGCGCCCTTGGACGCGATGATCATGAACACCAGCAGGCTGATCTGCTCACCGATCGACAGCGGGTCGCCCAGTGCATCAGCGATGAACAACGACGCCATGGTCAGGTAGATCGCGGTGCCGTCCAGGTTGAACGAGTAACCCGTCGGCACCACCACACCGACCGTGCTTTGTTGAACGCCCAGGTGCTCCATCTTGGCGATCAGCCGCGGCAGCGCGGACTCCGACGACGAGGTCGAGAAGATCAGCAGATACTCACGGGCCAGGTAGCGAACCAGCTTGAAGATCGACACCCCGGCTACAACGCGCATCAGCGCGCCGAGCACGCCGAAGACGAAGATCGCGCAGGTGATGTAGAAGCCCAGCATCAGCGTCAGCAACTGTGTCACCGCCGCCCAGCCGGTCTGGCCGACGACGTTGGCGATCGCACCGAACGCGCCGATCGGGGCCAGCCACAGGATCATCACGAGCACCTTGAACACCAGCTTCTGCAGGTGCTGGATGCCTCGCAAGACCGGCTCACCCGCCCTACCCATGGCCTGCAGCGCGAAGCCGACCAGCAGCGCGACGAACAGCGCCTGTAGCACGCTGCCCTCGGTCAGCGATGAGAACAGAGTCGTCGGGATGATGTTCTGGACAAACTCCAGCAGGCCGCCCGACTCGTGGGCCTTCTCGGCCAGTTCGGCACCCTTACCCGCCGTGCTTTCCGACACCTGCAAGCCGGCACCGGGGTGCAGCAGGTTGCCGACCACCAACCCGATCGCCAGCGCGAAGGTAGACATCACCAGGAAGTAGACGAAGGCGAGGCCGCCGACCTTGCCGACGGTGGCCGCCTTGCGCACCGACCCGATGCCCAGCACGATCGTGCAGAAGATGACCGGGGCGATCATCATCTTGATCAGGCTGACGAACATCGTGCCGAGCACCCCGATGCTCTTGCCGACCTCGGGCGCAAGGATGCCGACCGCGACACCGGCAAACACCGCGACGACCACCGCAATGTAGAGCCAGTGGGTGCGGTCCTTGCGCGGTGGAGCGGGTGGCTCCTCGACGGGCGGCTGTTTCAAGTTGCTTGTCATGGTGGTTCCTCCGATAGACGCTGAATGTGGTCTGCTTGGATATTCGGCGAATACGTGAGCGGGGTCACGCTTTAGTTCATTACGTTCAACCGGAGGTGCGATGAGCAGGTGGTGGCCGCGGTCGCTGGCCGGCCAGGCGATCGCGCTGCAGATTGTGGTGATCGCCATCGTGGTGCTGGCCGGCAGCGTGCTGGCGCTGCTCGACGCCCGCCGTGACGGTGACGCGGCGGCGCGGCAGCAGGTGATCGGCATCGCCACCGCCCTGGCCGATTCACCGTCGACGGCCAAAGAGATCGAATCCGGAAGGGCCACAGAGGTTTTGCAGCCGGTCACCGAGGCGGTGCGGACCAACACCGATATCGCATTCATCACGATCATGGCGCCCGACCGAACCCGGTTCACTCACACCGATCCCAGCCAGATCGGCGGCCAGTACATCGGCACCATCGAGCCGGCGTTGCGTGGCGAGACGTTCAGCGAGGTCTACACCGGCACGCTGGGCCCGTCGATCCGTGCGGTCGCGCCGGTGCGCGGCCAGTCCGGCCAGATCGTCGGGCTGGTGTCGGCAGGCATCCTCCAGAAAAGCCTCGCCGATCGCTGGCGTGCACAGTGGATCCCGATCGCGGCACTGACCATCGGCGCGCTCGCCATTTCGTTCGTCGGCGTCTGGGCGATCCGGCGCCGGCTGCTGCGCCAAACGCATGGGCTGCGCCCCGACGAGCTGCGGGTGATGTACGAGCATCACGACGCGATCCTGCATTCGGTGTCCGAGGGGCTGATCGTGCTTGACCGTGACGGGGTGGTTCTGGTCAACGACGAGGCACGCCGTCTGCTCGCACTTCCGCCGGGCCCGGTGCACCGATCCGACCTGCCGGAGTTCCTGCGCACCTACGCCCCCGGCGCCCGCGACGAGGTGCACGTCACCGACGAACGGGTGCTGGTGGTCAACCGATCTCGGGTGTCCGGCGTCGATTCGGAAGTGGTAACCATCCGCGACCGCACCGAACTGCAGGGCGCGCTGGGCGAACTCAGCTCGCTGCAGGTGTTGACCGACACGCTGCATTCTCAGGCGCATGAATCGGCCAACAAGCTGCACACGGTGATCACCATGGTGGAGATGGGTCGTCCAGAGGAGGCGGTCAAGTTCGCGACCAACGAACTGGAGCTGTCGCAGCGTCTGGTCGACCGGCTCTCGCACGCCGTCGGCGATCCCGCACTGGTGGCACTGCTGCTGGGTAAGACGGCGCAGGCCGATGAGCGCGGGATCGCGTTGACCGTCACCGAGGACACCCACTTGCCCTCCGGGACAGACGATGTGCCGTTGACCGGCCAGGAGATGGTCACCGTTCTGGGCAACCTGATCGACAACGCGATGGATGCCTGCGATCGCGAGGACCCGTGGGTCGAGGTGACGGTGAGCCAGGACGACGGCGCGCTGCTGATCCGGGTCGCCGATAGCGGCCGGGGCATGGACGC
This sequence comes from uncultured Actinomycetota bacterium, assembly GCA_963799495.1. Lineage (GTDB taxonomy): Bacteria > Actinomycetota > Actinomycetes > Mycobacteriales > Mycobacteriaceae > Mycobacterium. Next base: position 47,538 of record CAWCXH010000002.1, on the reverse strand, counting down.
CGAGACATTCGAACGGGCGATGCAGCGCGGCTACTCGACCAAGGCGGCTGGCGACGCGGATCAGCATGGCCTGGGTCTGGCGCTGGTGGCACAAGTGGTCAAGCGCCACAACGGAACGCTGACCGCCGACGTCACGTACGGCTCGGTGGTCACCGCTACTGTGGAGCGGCCATGATCAGCGTGTTGATCGTCGAGGACGATCCGTTGATCGCCGAGGCGCATCGAACGTATCTGGGTCGGCTGCAAGGCTTTTCGGTGGCGGCGGTGGCGAATACCGCCCGCGACGCGATGCGCGCGGCGTCGGAGGCGGCCACCACCGACACGCCCATCGACCTGGTGCTGCTCGATCTCGGGCTGCCCGATGCCAGCGGGATAGCACTGGCGTCGGGATTGTCGAGCCTGCGGCCGGCACCCGACATCATCGCGATCACCTCAGAACGCGATCTCGAGATGGTGCGCGCAGCTGTCGCCCACGGTGCGCTGGCGTACCTGCTCAAGCCGTTCACGTTCGCCGCGTTCCGGGACCGGCTGGAGCGCTACCGTCGCTACCGCTCCGCGCTGCCCGCCGGGACCGACGCCGCCAGCCAGGCCGAGGTCGACCGTGCGCTGGCCGAGCTGCGCATCAGCGACAAGTCGGCGGCCCCGAAGGGAGCAGCACCCGGCACCACCGACGAGATCGCCCGGGCGGTGCGGGATCGTGCCGACGGCATGACCGCCGACGAGGTCGCCAAGCAGGTTGGGGTGTCACGGGTGACGGCGTGGCGCTACCTGGAGCGGCTCGCCGACGACGGCACCGTCACCCGGCGCACCGACTACGGAAAGGCCGGGCGCCCGAAAACCCGCTACCAGTGGCGCTGATGTCTAAGCCGACTCGAGTTCACGAACCTCGCGCAGCGCCAGGACGCGGGTCGCCGTCTCGTGAGCGACGGAAAGCACCGTGACCACGCCGGAGTGGTCGGCGACGTACAGCCGATCCAGGTCTGCCGCCACGCAGGACGGCCCGGCCCCAACGGCAATGCGCTCGACGACCTCACCCGTCTCGGTGCAGAAGACCGCAAGGTGGTCGTGATCGACGATGTAGGCCCGGGCGCCGTCCGCGTCAAGCGTCATCTGGGTGGGAGAGCCGCCGATGCCGGCGCTGGCCGTGATCTTGCCGGTCTCGAGGTCCACGACGTCGACGGTGCCACCGTGCACCGAGTCGCAGCTGAGGACGTAGGCGGTGTTGCCGTCGGGGCGCAGCGCGAGATCCCGGATCGCCGAGCCGATCATCACCGTATTTATCACGCGGGTCGTTTCGGCGTCGACGACGAGCAGTCGCCCGCCCGATATGTCCGAGGTCGCGGCATACACGCGCTTGCCGCTCGGGCTGACACGCACCGCGTCCACGCTGATTCCGGCGCCCCGGGCGAGGTCGATCGTGCCGACCCGGTCGGAGGTGACGTCGATGACGGCGATATCGACGTGTTCCCGACCGGACCTGCCGGCGAACACGCGCTTACCGTCGGGGCTCAGCGCCAGAGCGGTGACACTGAAGGCCAGCGGATACGACGCGAGGCCCTCGCGGGCATCCGTGTCGATCACCGGAACCGCGTCACAGCTCGTCGATGTGGTGCTGACGTAGGCGCGATCTTCGGTGACGGCGACGGCGAACGGTTCGCCGTCGACGGTGAGGGTGTCTTCGACGGTCAGGGTGTCGGGGTTGATGACGGACACGCTGTTGTCGCCGAAATTCGTCACCACCACCCGGCCGCTGCTGTCGACGGCGATATCGCCGATGGGGCCGCGGCTGACGGCGACGGCGCCGAGCGCGACGATCTCGGCATCGTCGCCCGCAGGACTGTTCGCGGGCATGAAACTGTTAGGCGTATTCATCGGTACCTCCGCCGGTTTGGCGTGCACCGGCTCTAGATTTCAGAACTTGTCTGCGCGGACGACGCGCGATCCCGGTCGAGTGTAGCGACGGAAATCCGTCCGCCGGCGAAGGTCGGAAGGCCGAACGGCCATGGGCCCCGCTTTCCTCTCAGGCAGCGCTTAGAGAAGAATTCGTTATCGAGTCGTTACGCCTACATGGCAAGCGTGAATGTCCCTGTCACATGCAGATACGTTTTGTTGGCAACTGAGCGCGACTAACCGGTCCGGCGCCGTAACATAAGAGGCTCTTACTGTCAGCCCGCAAAGTGAGCGGTAAATCACAGCGGCATTGCAGCAAACTTGGGCCCATCGGCGCCGACGCCCACGTCATTGAGCCTCCGCTGGTTCGCCGCTGCCTTGTCGGGGGCGTGAGCAAGCGCAGAAAAGCAGCAGAGCGAGTCATAGGCTCTAGCCGTGCTAGGCGAGCTGGTACAGACCACGGCCGGGAAGTGGATCACCTGTGCGGATTTTAAGAACGGCAGTGTGGGATTCTGTGACCAGCGGAAACAGGTAGCTGAATCGGTCTATACCGCCTGCAAGACACCATATTTGCGCGTTGCCAGAAGGGTCGCGGTACGGCTCCGGTACGGCCGCAAATCGGCCCCGGTCGCGTACACGCCGCTCACGACGCGTTAGCTACCGCTTGGCGGGCGCGACGGACCGGGAGCAGTACGTGGGTCGAGGCCGAAGACCTGCACCGGGGCTGACTTGCCTTTCAAGGCATGCGATCCGCGGTCGGTGAGGCCGGGTGGTCGAGAAGCCAGGGCGTCGACGGTGTGGTGGGTGAGAAGGATCGCGTCGCCGGTGGTCTTGGTGAGCTGCTCGACGCGGGCAGCGACGTTGACTGTGTCGCCGATTAGGGTGAACTCGAGCTTGCCTGCCCCGCCGATGGTGCCAGCGAGCACCACACCGGTGTTGATTCCGATGCCGATCCGAAGCGCGCCGCCGAACCGCTCGGCTACAAGGCGATGAATCAGTACCGCGGAGCTCACGGCGGCGTCGGCATGGTCGGCGAGGTCGTTGGGGGCGCCCTGGCGGCGTCGTTCAACCGCATGCAGGCGGGTTTGGCTGAGCGGCAACGACTTCAGGCGGCGTTCGGGACTTATGTCGACCCGGCCCTGGCGGCGCGGCTGCTCGAACAGGGTGACGACGTCTTCACCGGTGAGCACCCCCAGCTGAGCGTGATGTTCGTCGACATCCGCGACTTCACCCCGTTCGCCGAGGCCAACACCGCCGAGGACACCGTCGCCCGGCTCAACACCCTGTTCGAGATCGTCGTGCCTGCCGTCGTGGACGCCGGTGGGCGACGGCGCTCTGGCCGTCTTCGGCGCCGGCAGGAACGCTAGTTTCCGTCGGGTAGTTCAATAGAGGCGCTGCTAAGAATTGCGTCGGCAGTAGGGGTCCTCCGCGGGAAGCCAGGCCGTGTCGGCATCCAAACCCAAGTCGCCCACATCGCCGGTGAGCGCTGTGATGACCGCGCCAACGGCAGCCCGGCCCTCTTCGCGGCGCGAGACCAGCGACCACGTCCAGTACGGCTGTGGACGTACGACCTGCCGCCGCGCGAGATCCTTTGGTACTGACGTGTTTTGGCCCTTCGGCGAGTTGACGACCGGCCGCCGCAGGCGGCGAACGTGTTCGAAGAATGCCGGGCCGGTGATGCCGCCGTCGTCGATGTGTATCACTCGAGCGCCGGTCTCGCGGGCGAACTGCTCGCCGTAGCGATTCCACGACGACCAGCTATCGGTGTCTGAGTCGAGCAGCACCAGGGTGTCTTTGGCCGCGACGGTCACGGCGTCGGAAGCTGGGCTGATCGCATAAAGCAGGTCCGCACCGATCAGACGAGCTTGCAGGCGATGCGTGTCGAGATCAGCGCGCTGCACCCAGCAGATCGCCAAATCGATGGCATCTTCAGCGACGCGGGCGGCCTGGACGTGGGACGGCAGCACCCAGGCGTCAACGAGTAGGTGCGCGACACCCGCAATCCGTTCGGCCAGATCCGTCGGGCGCCAGCTGACATAGCCGAGCCGCACAGGCTCAGTGTCGGAAAGACCAATCGCTTGCATCCGCAGCTCGTCAGCATGCGCCAACAGCTCTCGAGACTTGGGAAGCAGAGCCGCACCCACTGGGGTCAACACGACTGACCGGCGGTCGCGATCGAACAGTTGCACCTTGAGGTCTCGCTCCAACGCCTTGATCTGTTGGGAGAGCGACGGACCGGCGATGTGCAGCCGGTCAGCGGCCCGGCCGAAGTTCAACTCCTCGGCGACAGCGACGAAGTAGCGCAGTTGGCGCAACTCCACTCGTCCATCGGAGAGCGGTGGGAGCCTGGGCCTACGAGCAGCTAGTAAACCGGTCATGGCCAGCGGATGCATGAAGGGACCACGATCGTTGCATCGATGCACACCACACATGAAAGGAGTGCTCCCATGAATCACCCGCACAAGGTCGCCGTCATCACAGGAGCTTCTCGAGGCATCGGTGCCGCTCTGGTTCCCGCTTACCGCAAACTCGGCTACCGCGTTGTTGCCGCCGCCCGATCCATCGCTGCTTCAGACGATCCCGAGGTGCTGACAGTGCCCGTCGACGTGGCCGAGCCCGGCGCCGGATCCCGGATCGTCGACGCGGCCATGGGCCGATTAGGACGGATCGACACGCTGGTCAACAACGCCGGCATCTTCATCGCCAAGCCGTTCACCGAATACACCGATGAGGACTATGCCGCAGTCACCGGCGTGAACCTACGCGGATTCTTCGACGTGTCCCGCAGTGCCATCGCCGCAATGCTCACCCGAGACGGGGGCGGCCATGTCGTGAACATCTCCACCAGCCTCATCGATCACGCCAATTCCCAGGTGCCATCCGTGCTGGCGTCACTGACCAAAGGCGGTATCAACGCGGCCACCAAAGCGTTGGCCATCGAGTACGCGGGCCGCGGCATCCGGTCCAACGCCGTCGCACTGGGCGTCATTCGCACTCCCATGCACCCACCAGAGACACATGAGGCCCTCGCGGATCGTTCTCGGGAAGGACGTGCACATCGGGCGGAATGATGTCGGGCGGGATCAGTCGTCACGCATGGCTACATCTCCCGGATTGTCACCGTCATCTGCGTCACGTCGCCGTACCGCTTCGACACCCACACGTTCACCACCTGTGCGTCATCGACATACCCGACGCCGGTGAGCGCGTCGAGCAGCGCGCGCAATACCTTGTCGATGTCGGGCTTCACGGTGGGCCACCCCCGCAAGCTCGCCCGCTTTGGCCGCACAAACTGAAACCGCGCTTCGATGCCGACCGGGACGCCAGCCGGCGCCAGCGGCACGAGCGCCGCGCGCGCCGCCCACCCCACGGCCTGGGACCACGCCGCCAGGTTCTTGCAATCGGGCTTCGTGACCACCTGGCCCTTGCTCCCGATGAACGACACGGTCGACCCTTTTGTCGCCGGAGCGCCGAAGACGGTGAAGGTCGTCATTTCAGTAGCAGCACTTGGTATTCATAAAGACCGTTGTGGAGATGCCGCTTGTTCACGATGTGCCCCCCGAAGCGCGCTTTGCGAAGATGCCGCAGTTGCGCGCTGATGCTCGCCGGCGGATGCCCGGTTGTTGCCTGAATCTCCGGCAACGTGCGCCACTTGCGATCACCCATCAACCTCCGAATGTCCTCGAGCTGATTGCTGAGCCGTTCCGTGCGATTCGGTTCGTCTGGCGGCCCATCAAAAAAATTGCCTTGCGTCATACGCGACTCCCTGCCTATACCAGGCCTTGCCGAACCCAACCGGGCCACGCCCTGCCGCACCACACCAAAATCGACTCCCTGCCACGCCCTACCGAGGCTTGCCTTGCCAAACCTCGCCTAACCTAGCCCTGTGAAATCCGACTCCCTGCCTTACCCAGCCGGGCCGCAGCACGCCCCGCATAACCACGCCCGGCCAACCGTGCGTGAACAACTCCCTGCCTCGCCTCGCCCCGCCTCGCCCCACCCGGCCGAGCCGGGCCAAGCCGAGCTCACGCCTTCGTCGTCTGCACCATCGGCTGATTGCAGCGCGGGCACGTCGGCGCCTTCGCGCCGACGGCCGCAATGCGGCACCGCGGACAGACCCACATCGTCTTACCTGGCGTCATCGCCTTCTGGCACCGTTTCTGTCTGTGCCACGACCAGTAGTCGGGCGAACCACGACATTGAGACACGCGACCTGTTCCTCTTCGAGCAAGGTAATCGCCTGCCGATGCCGATCGATCGTGACCGTCGTGCCCTCGATTTGCCGCACCAGCATCGCGATGCGCGTGCGATGTTGGACCCCACGGTTGCCTCGCCCCACGTGACGCGATCGCTCGCCTTGTGACTGAGCGCGAATGACCGATCGAGCAAGTCGACAAACATCTCGCGCGGAACCGATGGCAACCGACGCTCGACAAGCGCCGTGATGTGCTCGTTAAACCCCTCGACTTCGACCTCCACGGTCGGCTGCGGAGCTGAAGGCCTCATGCTCCGCCTGCCGCACCATCTGCCGGCGTGCCGCGCTGATGGCATCGGCGATCAAATCGACCAGCTCCCCCTCCGGGATGCGCTTCAGGAACTTCCGCGCAATCGGCCTCGGGTCGCCCTCTTGATGCTCAGCCGCAAGTTGGTGGATTTCTGACCAAAGTCTCATGCCGCGACCTCTTCTTCGATGACCTGGGTGTCGATCACGCGCGTGGTGAACGTGCCGTAGTTTGGACGCCAATCGCACAGCCCAACCAGGCGGCCAGCGCGATCAAAAATCTTTTTCAGATCCTTGGGATCGACGATGTCATCGAGTAGGAGGAACTCGTGCGTAGTGCTCCAGCCGCGGATGATGGCGCGACCACGCAACGTGCGGCGCCCACCAATAACCACGGTGCGAATGAACAAGTGCTCGAGCGGATCGCTGTAGCAGTATTCGCGCGCATCAAACACCTTGTCGCCGATGTAGATGGGGGCAACTCTCCCGGCCTCAACGAGGAGCAGCGCCGATGTCAACCGCTTGCCCATCTTGAAGGCCTTCGCCGACTCGATCATGCTGGCGTAGACGTTTTCATCGGGCACACCGAGGAAGCCCTCTGGCGTCTCGTAGGATCCGGCGTACGCCTCCAGCGGCAGCAACGCGCGATAGTCCTCTTCGGTTTTGTCCCGCTTCTTCGCAAGCTGCGAGACCTGCCGCGTGAGGGGGTCGAGCGGATTCGCCAATCGACCGTTGCGTGGAATCATGGGTGCGACGCCATTGAGTCCGAGCGTGATCTTCAACATGCCATCCTCCTGGTTCTGATCCGACTCCCTGCCAAGTCACGTCACGCCAAAGCAAACCAAAGCCGAGCCGGACCCGGCCATGCCTTACCCCGCCTTGCCACGCCGCAACAATCCAACTCCCTGCCCTGCCTGACCGCGCCTCGCCATGGACTGCCTTGTCGCGCCCAGCCAGGCCGAGAAAAAACTCAATACCAACTCCCTGCCTTGGTGTGCCTTGCCCGGCCCGACCCGGCCCGACCGTGCCCAGCCCCGAAACGCCATGCCGAGCTGCGCCCTGCCATGCCTGACCGCACCTAGCCGCATTTCAAATCGACTCCCTGCCTTACCCAGCCATGCCCTGCCCGGCCCAATCACGCCTTACCGGGGCTCGTCCTGCCCTGCCATGTCAGGGTCGTCCCTGTCGGTAGCGTCCGCGAGCTCAAGAATCGGCAACACCGCACCAGAGCGCACCGCGCCGCGGAGCTGCGCGATGATCTTTTCGCGCAGCTCGCGCGCGGTTTTCAGATTGGCCTTGAGCACAGCGATGTCGTCGTCGCAACGCGCAAGGGTTTCCTCGAGCGCGCGGAGGTTCGCGAGAAACTCGCTCGGCGCCTTCGTTTCGCCGGTGCGTTGATTGAGAAATTCGTGTTTATTGAGACTGATTTCCATGTACCCTCCTGCGCCGACTCCCTGCCAAGCCCAGCCAAACCCAGCTCTGCCATGCCGTGCCCCGCCGAGTTACCCGAACTTCCGACTCCATGCCTTGCCGCACCGGACCGCGCCCGACCGTGACTTGCCGTGCCTGGCCGAGCCAAGCCCTGCCATGGGCGTGCTTCACAAAATCAAGTCGTCGTCTTTCTTGCTTCGTTCCGAAAACAATGGCGTCGTCCTCATGCGCTCGGCCGTCGGGGCGTGCCGCCCATTGGGCAGATGGCACGCCTGGCAGAGCAGCTCGCAATTCTCCGGGTCGGTCTGGTCGCCGCCGGCCGACCGCGGCGTCTTCTCGTTCACATGCGAGCGTCGGCTATGCCACTCCGGAAGGTCGTCGCTCACGCGAACGCCGCATCGCTCGCAGCGTCCCAGCGCGCGCCGTATCACCACCTGTCGGCATTCCTTCCGCGTCAATGCACTTCTCGCTGCGTGAGGCGAAGGTACCGCCCCAGGTCAACGGTTGCGGCAAACGCGCGCACCGGTGGCAGGAACTTGGTCGCACGCGTCATGGAGTTGTGCAACCCCCACTTCGAGCGCGGCACACAATCGGTCATCGTCGCGTCCGGATCGAAGTAGTTCCGCACCACGCGATCGAAGAGGCGTATAGGCAGCACGTGATTCGCAAACAGCTCGAAGATGTGGACCTTGGCATCGTCGGACGTGAGGGCCGCGTCTTGTAGCGCCTCGATCTGGTAATCGAGCACGCGCGCGTGTTGCAGGTACCGATCGAAGCCCTCGGCGAGCGCATCATCGAGGTGGAGCCCAACGGTGTTTTTCCGCTTGAGCGCAATCAGATCGCCAGAAAGCAACAAGTTGTCGCAAACACTCACGCGCACACCAGCGACCAACCGGATCCCGAGGCTCATGTCTGTGCTGTTGCGGAAGCCGATGGCGAAACCACGGGCGTTGTCGCGCGCCACCCCCGCCGGCGGTTCGAGATCCATCACGCCAAACAAGCGACGACCCGTGTGGCCCATCGCGAGCTCCTGGCGCGTGACAACGTAGCCGTGGGTAAGTGCGGCGCGCGCCATCGCCTGCACCAACACGCCATGGGGGACGGGCTGGTGCTGTGGGCCGCGTGACAGCGGCGGGGGGAGCTGGTCGAGTGTGTCTGTTCCGACGAGGGCGGACCCGGCGTGAATCATCAACATGGCAGCCTCCTGTGTGTTATGGGACCTCTGTCAGTGGCAGGAGCCGTGAGACATCGAATTCGCCGGTGCTCAAGCGCGGCACCATAATTTCGCCAATCGTTTGGTTCAGGCCCGGCACCACGATGAACGCCATGAACTCCTCCTCGAACACGGCAATCCCCGCTTCCACCGCTTCGAGCTTGGCGCGGCACGACCAGATAGAGCGCGCGCCACCGCGGCCGGTCTGCCTGCTCAATGGCCTGACTGATCTGGGCATTCGTGCGGCGACGCCCTTTCCCAGAGAGGGCGAAGTCCTCCCGCCGAGGCCGCGGCAGGACGAACCGGATCTCGTTTTCCCTGCCAGCTGAACTCGATGACGTCGCGCTTGGATCCCAGCCGGTGTGATACGCCTCCGCCCCGTGTGCTGCAGGAATAGTTCGATCGGCGCGCTTACTGCGTTCGACGGGCACGTCCGTCTCAGAGGCGTAGCGCGTCATCGTGTCTCCTGATCAGAAGGGAATATCGTCGTCATCCGGCACGGGATCGCGTCGCGTGCTCGTCGGGGCCTGGCCGCCCTTGGGGTAGTACTTCAGTTGGTAATCCGGCGCCTTCGGGTTGTTGCTGATGATCGGATACATGTTGAGGTTGACCTTGTCGACACGCCGCCGCGTCGAGCTCCAATAACACGTCGAGATCCAGCGCGATCGCCAGACGTACTCGCCGAGGTCGTTCGTCTTTTTCCAACCCACGCCAACATCATTCGGTCTACGCATGAAGCAACTCCGGCGCGCTGAGCGCGCGTAACGTGTCTTGAATCTGCTCGACTTCTTTCCAGAAGACAGGAACGCGAGCTCGTAGGCCGCCAGGTCGACGTTGTCGCGCCACACACGCACCCAGAACACAGCGCGCGGCGCCGTCGAACTCGGGGCAATAGCTGCAGAAGTCCCACCACGGCAACCCCGTCACGAACAGCGAGTGCATCACCTGCGGCGCGTACTCGCTCGGCAGCGTGCGCCGTTGGAGATACTCGTAGTGCGTCGTGAACTTCGGGCACTTCAGCTCGAGGCCGCCGTCGAAATCCCCCACGATGCCATCCGGGCTGCAGCCGATCGGCAACGTCGTCGTGCCGCAAGAAGCCGACCGTCCGCACGATCTCGCCGGTCACGACTTCATACGCGTCGCGTCCGTCCTCCTCACGCGCGCGGCCGCGACGCATGTAATCGCTCTCGTAGTGGTCCTCCTCGAGCGGCACGCCACGTAGCGATTCGAGCGCCAATCGCAACCGCAGCTCCGACTTGCCGACGGTGTCGTCCCCGCTCTTCTTCGCCCGCGAGAGCATCGCGGCCGCGTCAGACGCCGTCAGTAGGCCGGCGCGCGCGGCGTACCAGCGCCGGCGTCCGTTGCTCGCAGTCAACCACCGTGCAGGTCACTGGGCCGTCGCCTCCGCCTTCGCTCCTCCGCCGCTTTCTCGCCCGCGCGCGCCTTCAAGTCCTTGGCCTCTTCGGCTTCTTGGTGACCTCAGTCGCGCTCTTCTTCGCACCATCCCATTCCGACTTGCGGTACTTCAACGCGTAGTCGCGGAACTCCTCCTTGCTCATGCGCCAGGCGTCGCGCACGGCGTCGAAGCCGTCATCCGCCACCGCGCGCATGTCGACGAACCACTCCTCGAAGCCCGTCGGCGGCTTCGCGACGCTGGGCTCGTGCGTCGTCGCATCGGCGTCTTCGGTGGATTCGGTGGGCACCAGGAAGGTTTGGAGGAGCGCGTATTTCAGCGCGGCCACATCGCTTTATTCGTGGCCTTGTCGCCGCTGTCCATCGCCACGCCGAACGTGGTGACGCGCACATAGCTGCCATCGTGCGCGGACACGAACGTGAACACGCCGCGCACCTTCGCGTAGATGAGCGTCCCGCCCTTCGCGGTGACGCGCTCGACGTCGGGGAAGTCGTCGTAATGCACGAGGAACACCACATCGTGCTTCGCGAGGATCGGGCTGACGACATTCATCACATCGTCGATGCCGCGAAACCGAAACCCCTGCTGCTCGTTTTTGCGGTCCTTCGAGATGCCCACCTTCGCGAGCTCCGCGCCCGACGGCGACGAGCGCCGTGTGAATGTGTTGCTGATGCACCGGTTGAGGCGACGTGCGTTCTCGTCCACGATTGCACTCCTTTTTGAGCAGACGTCGCCTGGGACCTGCCGTATTCGGCGGTCGCATCAACGCAAAAATCACGTGAAAACGGTTACTGGGGGACTAGTCGGTTTCCTTCCACCACGACGACAAGCGGCTCTTCGATGTCGGCGCTTCCGGCTTGTTGTAGGTCTCGACGATGACGGCGGCGACGCAGTGCGTCTTCTGATTCCCGGTGCGCTCGCGCACCGCTTCCGGCCTTGCGGAGCAACTCGCGCGCACCCTGCTTCAAGGCGCTCAAGCGACTCCCCATCGCCTTTTCGTTCGTGCGTCCGTTGTAGCGGTTGTAGACGAGGCCGAGGCCTTCAATCACGGACCGATCAAACCCCAACGGGTCGCCACCGAAGCCCAGATTGATCGTCCGAATCACCTGGCCGAGCACCACGTCGCCGGACTTGTCATAGACCTTCCCGAGCGCGGCGACGGCACTGATCCCTTCGCTGCGATCGCGACTGATCTTCTGACTATTCGATCTCCACCGCGCGCCGAATCGAGGTTTCGCGCCGTAGCCCGCGGTGCACGCCGAGGTGGAATTTGTCGTACGGCGCCACTTGCTTGCGGTTGTTCACGCCGATGAACATATCGGCCGCCTCCGCATCGGTGAGGTTCTCGTAGACCTGGCACTCGATAAAGTCGTCCATGAAGCCGTTCTGCCGCAGGGCGTAAATGCGATGCTGCCCATCCAGAATCCAAAACATGCCATCGCGGTGGTTCACGATCGGGAGGCCCAATTTGTTCAGGTCAAGCTCGGCGGCGATGCGGTCGCCATGCGCTTTACGAAACTCGCGCTGCGTCACGAGCGCCGGCGGGGTCCGCATCTGTGAAATCTGTACTGGACGGATTTTCGATGGTGTGCGATTTGGCGGCTTTGCCATATGACTGCCCCTTCGTTTTCGTCAATCGCGTAATGAACATGCCCAGTGTGCGACGTGCGCGTTTCAAGGTCTCGATCCAGTCGTCGATCGGTTCCGGGTCTAAGGTGGTGAAGTCGATGAAATTGACGCCGGCCGTGAGATCGTCGGCATCCGCCACGATCCGGCCCATCATGCGATTGGAATCGAGGTGTCGCGTGCCACCGTGACCACGTCCGCGGGTACGGAGATGCCCGCCTCCGGATGACGCGACGGCAGACCTCGACCGTGAGACCGACCTCGGCTGCGATCTGATGCGAGGTGTGGCCGCCTCGAGCGCGAGTTCGCGGATCCGCGTCAGGCGCGCCTCGCGGAACTCGCGCGTCTGTTTCACCGGTTGATTCAGCCCGAGCTCACGGCGCACGTCCGCCACGAGCGACCCATGGGCGCGCAGGGCTCCTGAGTGCGCGCCCAGGATGCGCACCCGTCCTGCACCATCGCGCGCACCGCCTCGCGCTTCTGCTGCGCCACGAGCGCCCGACCACGGAGTGCGTGTTCGCCACCGGTGTTCGTTGCGGTATCCTGCAACACCTTTGATACCAAACTCGGCGAACAGCCCACCTGCTCCGCAATTTCGCGGTTGGACCGCGTGCGCCAGGTGGCCAAGGCCAGCTTCACGGCGTGCGTCTTGTCTTGATCGGTCAACCGTTGGCCGTTCGTCCGATTCGCCCCGAGCGCAAACCACAGCGCGTCCTCGCGCGTGCCGGGATGCACGTCCGCCAGGAGCACCGTCAGTCCACGACGCCGCGCCGCCAGACACCGATGGTAGCCATCGGCGAGGTGATATGTGGTGTGGTCGGTGAACACCACAATAGGTGGGAACACCGCGCCGTTCGCCATCTGCTCGGCGTAGTCCGCCACGACCGCGTCACTGATCGTGGCGCGCACCTGCGTGCCCTCATCCAGGCGGATCGATGCAAGCGAGACCGCGGTCTGCATCACGACACCTTCCGCCGGCCGTTGGTTGACCGACGCCGCCGCTGCACTTCCAGGAACGTCTGGAGAATGTCGAGGGTGCGCGTGTGTGGGTTGGGCGTGAGCCCCTGGCAGATCCGGCGCCAGCAATCATCCGCGCGATGCCGGTGCGTGACCTCTTCAATCGCCTGCCCCAACTGGTGGTAGGTCCAATCACGGGACATCCGGAGCTGTTCCAATTCCTCGAAGAGTTCGGTTGTCTGCCCGAGTGTGGTCATGCCCTGCCGCCCTTTCTCGATTTAGCGAAATGCACGATACACCCGGTTTCTCAGCTTTTTACTTTTGTTAACTCCAAACTGGTTTTACACCTTTCACTTATTTTCCGTTGACGGAGAATAACTCTCGGCGTATCGTGACCTTGGCGTTGGGGGAAACGGCGTTGAGGGGCAGGAGAAACAGTGGCTGATATTCGTCGGAAGCTCGAAAAATTTCTTGACAGCTTAATCGCCGAACGCGTGTTTTTGACACGACGCGAAATTGCTGAGGAATGTGGCCTCACGGACGCGGGGTTGAGCCAGATTCTGACCAATCCACGGCGACGGTTCACGGTCGAACAATGCCTCCGACTGGCCCGAAAGATTAAGCAGCCCCCGGTCACCATCCTCGAGCTGATGGGGCGGACTGATGTCGCCGCGGTCCTGGACGACCTGTGGCCCCGGAAGCGCGACCTGATCGCCACCACCAGCGAGGAACGCGAGGTTATTGAACAATGGCGTCACATGACCATCAGCGACCGGCATCACCTTTTTGCCCTCATCACCATCTGTGCCGATCGGGAACGTGCGCGTACGGCTGGACGCACTGGGCCCGCGCGCGCGCGACGCGTGCCCGGTCGAAGAAGGTGGGGTAATCGACACGCCGTGCTGGGTTAAGGGCGCAGAGACGGTCCACGAGCTCACCCTGGTGCACGCGTGGAATGAGATGGTGCAGATGCAGAAAGACGCGGCCACGGACGACCCCACCACGGCGACGGATGTCGGGACGCACCTCACGGTGCTGTGCCTGGGGCTCCGGCCGAAGTAAGCGCCTGCATCACCCGCGCGCACATCGCCTGATGGCCGAGCGCCGCGGCCTCGCGTGACGTGTAGCGGTCCCCCACCAAGTCGAGCGGCCCGCCAAACACCATCGTTTCCCAGAGAATCGGCGGGCCCTCCCCGAAATGGCGGTAGTTGACTCCGAGAAAGATGGTCGACACCGACACGCGGGTCGCACCGACGCCTTCGTCCAGGTCCTGCGAGACATGCCGGTCGGCGTGCGCCATCCACTCGGCCCAGGCCAGCAGATCGTGGCACTGCTCGGGCTCGCCGGCCGCATTAAGAATGTAGAGGCCGAGGCGGTCGACGTTCATTGACGCGGCGCCTTGGCGGCCCCCACAGCCAGCCGGTAGGTGCGCGCAATGTGGTCGAGAATGTCAGCCGTGTGGGAATCGGGCGGGCCCACCACGCGCACGCCGATCTCGCCGTTCAATTGGCCACGATCAAGATCGGTTCCGCGCGCGGGTCGTCGACGATCGCGTCTGTCTTGGCGCGCGCCTCGTCCCCCACGGCGATAGGATTGCTGTCTTCATCAAAGCCGATGTCATCGTCGGTCTTCTTGTCGGTCATCGCGTCACCTGCGCGAGCAGCTCGCGCGCCCGTTCGTCTTCAGCCTCGGTGCGCTCTATTTCCAGCAAGGTCTTCCGCGCGAGCCGGACCGCAAACTCGACCATCGCATCCTCATCCTCGAGATCGTGCCCATCGTCCACGAAGGGCCCGACCAGCCCGCTGAGAATATTCCCAGCCATGCGCGCCACGGTACCATGAGAGGCGGGTTTCATCATCACGCTCCCCTTTCGTCCTTCTCATCCTTTTGTTTCCAGTGATACAGCCGCGCCAGGCGAGGCAGGGCCGACGCGTCCAATGGACCATGGAGCGCGTAATAGTGTCGGGGTAACATACCACGTCCCCTCGGGGATGGAGACGGCAACGGTCGGCCCCCACTGATCAATCGCCCGCTGCATGAACGCCTGGACGGCCGGGTCGCTATAGTGCAGGGCAAGCCCGCAAGCGCACAAGACCACGTGGTGCATCATGGCCGGGCCTCACGAACAAATCGCAGACACGTCGAACTGGACTGGATCCCCGGCCGGCGTGTCGATCAACCGGATCTCATCCCACTGTTTCGCGGAGAACGCCCGCACAAGAATCGGATCGTCAGCGCGGGAGGGCTTATTGAAAAACCCCAACGCCCCGTTGCTCAGACAACAGGTATGCGCCGCGATCGTTTCTGGAGTGCCGTCGTGCTTGTAGATACGCCACGCGTGCGCGGTGGACCTGGGAGCCGGACGCCGTTGCACCATTGATCGTCTCCACACATTTATCGTGAGCTGGGGGATCCTTGTTATAGAAAATTTCTCGGACAAACGCAATGCAAAGTTACTTTGATTGCTATTTAATTGTGAAGTGAAAACTCACCTGTGAGGAAATACACGCCGACGCTGTCAGAAGTACGAGCTGACGATATGCTGTGAGCAGCCTCCGGAAATATGGAGAGCCTCCGGGCGGCCGGAGGTGTCGGAGTTAAGTTTTGTGAAGAAGTTCGTACGATAGGCAACGTAGCGTGGTGGCATTATGCCACCACGCTGTTCCGCACTCCCTGCGCCTTCAGTTCGGCGCGCGAGAGTTGCTTTTTGGATTGCTCGACGAGTTCCTCGCGCCAGCTCGCACCTCGGATGACGACGCCATGCCGGATCACCGGCGGCACGTAGCGATCCACGGGGCCGTAGTGCACGCGATACCAGAGCCCCACGCGCCGCTCGAGCTTCGTGAGCGCATCGAGCGCGATGATGTCCGGGTTTACGGGCGGCCGATATTTGGGGCGGTCCTCTTTCGCGTACCGCAGAATGCCGGTGCGCGGATGCACATAGAGGCCGGTGACCGTGCCGGTGGGCCGATACCAGCGCCACGCGTTGTCGGGTTTGCGATAGACCTGGCCGTCGATCTCGTAGCAGTGTCGCTCAACAAACTGCCAGACGTGATCCCAAATATGTAATCCGCTGATGCTGCGCTTGTCGAGTGTGGCGCTCAGTTCGCTGTAGACGTGGTCCAGGGACGGCCGACCTGTTTGCGGAGAAACTTTCGCAGCGGCCGAGGACATCCGAAAAGTCCTTGCCCTCCGCGTAGCCGCGGCCGGTGCGGACATGCCGCGACATCTTCAACTTGCGCGGGCCGAAATCGTCGTCGACGTCGAGCGCCTTCACGGACACGCGTGCACGGCTCTTGTGGTTCCGATTACCAGACCCGCGGCGCGGGGCTTCGGTGACGACTTTCGCCATATCAGGGCGCATCGTTCTGACTCCTGCTGGCGTGAGGCCAGCAGAGTAGAATACAGCCCCGTCAAGCCGCGATGTGCGCCGCTATTGGTTGTCCTTTGTCGATCCGCGCCGCCCGAGGGTGACCAGTTTCTCGGCGCCGCGATCGTTGAGATCACTGATCAGGATGCGGCACAGGTAAAGGACCTGATCGATCAGACATTCCCGGATCATGCCGACGGGGCCGAATGGGTCGGCCGGCCAGCCGCAAGGCGTGGCAGATGGGCTGCAATCCCGGCGGCGAGATGGCCTCAGCCGACATCACGGACGCGCCCGTCCCAGAGGGCCTGGAGCTCCCCCTGCATCGGTTGATGCAGAAACCCGAGCTGCAACGATTGGGGTTGATCTAGGCGCTACGTCTTGATGATGAAATGCACGGCGAGAAACGGCGGGTTCGCGGGCCCCGACGAACTGTCGGCCGTCGGCACATCCACGTTCGCGGCGCCGCCCACCGTCGTCAGCAAGTAGCCGATGAACTGCGCCGCGGCCACCGTCGCGGGAATCCAGCCCGATCGCGGCACACTGTGCGTGTGATCGATCATCCCGCCCGTGCTCCCCAGCACGACGCCGGTGCCTGATGTGGCTTTGCCCATGGGAAACCGCTGCCGAAAATCCGGGACGTTGAACGTGGCGCCCGCGCCCCCATGGACGTAGAGAATCGCATCGAAGAGCGCCGGATGCGCGGTGGTGGAGTACGCCGCGCCATCACACCACAACCACCCGGCAGGCAACGTCGCCCCGCCGAATTCCATAATCGCCCCAGGCGGCACCGCTGCGGGCACGGCGGCCGGCGCGACCTGCGGCACCTGGACGTTGTCGACGGACCAGATCACGTTGTCGCGCGCATCGTGTAGGACAAACTTGTACCCGACGCCGTCATCGACCCACACGTTCGCGCGGCCGGAGGCATCGAGAATGACCGGGTTCGTGTTGGGGACGTCGAGGGCCTGCGACGTATAGGTCGGCAGCGGCGTGCTCGTGCCGGCCGCGTAGCTGTAGAGCTTGCCGCCCGCGAGCGGGTACCCGTTGGCGTCGACCTCGTGGAACTTGATAAACGGAGCGGGGAATCCAGGCATGGCCCATGGTGCAAAACCCCTGGACCGATTGCGAATCGGGCTGTTTTCCTAGGAAATTTGCTTAGTGGACGGTAGCCGGCTGCCGCAATCGGCGCATGACTTTGTCGTTGACGTCCTTCGAGACGATCCCCCGGCGCGTCGCCTCACGGAGCCAGCTCCCAAACTGCTGGGGCGTATCGAGGTACTTCCCGCGCGCGCCGAGAATCACCGCCACCTTCTCATCGTTCGAGCCGGATGACAACACGACATCGGAGAGCGTCTCCACCTCGCCCTTGGTCACGGACATCTCGAGCTTATCGGTCAGGCGCTTCACACTTTTCTTCCGCTCGTCCCCACGTTCGTTCGGGCGGAGCTGCCGCGCCAGGTCCGCCCCCATCCGCTGTTGCGTCCGTGGGCTCCGTTGATTCGCGGGCAAATTCTGGTACTCGACGCAAGGCCTGTTGCACCGCGTGCTTTTCGTCGATCGTCTGCTGCGCGCGATTCGCCCGCACCTGCAGGCCGGGCGCGCGGACGCGTTCCACCTCACCGTATTTCGTGACCATCACGAAACGCCCGACGATATTCGAGAGGACGGGCGCATCGAGAATGACCTGGCCGGTGGTCTTCTGCTCCGGACGCTCGTCGCCAGGGTAGAACTTCCACACGATCCCGCCGCCCAGTTGTTGGAACTCCCAGCCGACGAACTTCCGCAACGGCTCCCAGGTGGCGTTCTCGGCCTTGCGCGCATCCTGCTCGGCATCCGTGAAGAGGGACCGCCGCCGGAAATAGTCGTACGGGTTTCCGCCCGCGGCGTACTCGATGAGGGAGATTCCCGCGGTGATATAGGGCGACGGACTCGGGAACTGGCCCCGGGCGTAGTCGAGCGAATCCGCAAACGCCAGCCAGGTGCTTCCCTCTTTCGTGACGAGGACCACAAGATCCCGGTGAGCACGCGACCTGAATCGTCCTGCGGCAGCCGGATCACGACCGCATTGCCATCCGCGTCGGTCCCCAGTGGCAGGACCACGTAGTTCTGCAGGATGTAGGACGGCACCTTCCGGAGAATCCGACCAGCCCAGACGAGCCAGGGGACGCTCGCGAAGCGCCCTTTCAGCATCTTCGTGAAGTCGCTATCGTCGTCGTCATCATCCCCGGCGGCACCCGCGGCGGCCATGAGCGCCGCCGCCACGTACATTTTCGGCAGGATGTTGGTCTGGATGGTCTTGTAGAGGTAGCCCCCCCGCGTTGTGGGGTTCGTGGCCAGATCCCAATCCGCCCGCCACGACTGCATGATGGCGTTGGAGAACAGGAGCGCATTGTTCGTGATGGGCTTCCACGTCCCACCCGCGAGAAAGTCCGGACTGCCGACCTTGGTGCGAATGAACTGCCGCACGTCCGCCGGAATGTCCGAAATCTCCCCGGCGCCCTTGAACTCATACATCCCCGCGGCCTTGGGCAGGGTTTCAATGAACTCCGACGTGTTTCGGAGAAAATCGCGCGTGGCAATCACGGACTTGTTCCAGGCGTACTTCGCGGTGCCCTTGGTCGTCAACGGCGTCGGCAACGTCGTCGTCTGCTTCCGCAGATGCACACCCTCGGCCGAGAGGATGTTCGACAACATATCCGGCTCCAGCTCGCGCTCGAGATGCTCCGTGAAATTCGTCGAGATGATGCCGGCCTTCTCCGCCTCGAGCAGGTCGTACCACGCCTTCGTCTCGTCCGCCGTGGGCGAGCTGACCGGGCGCCCCATCGCCCAGCGATACAGCTTCCGCATCGCGGAGGATTCGGGCGAGGCCAACCCGTAGGTCCGGATGACCGCGAGTGGCGCGCCTGCCAGTACCGCAAGAATGCGCGCCGCCGCGTGATGCCGCCCCAGCGCCGACTCCCATCGGCCTTGAATTGCGGCATCGCCTTGCGGAACCGGATCCAGTCCCGTCGCAGGTTGTAGAGCTGGAAGCCAGGGTTGTAGGACGTGAGCACGGCCTTGAGCGGCGTGTTCATCGCACTCGCGATGCGGATCGCCTGCGTCATTCTGCAGAACGGTCATGTTCTCCAGCGAGTCGGCGATGTAGTGATCAACGTACTTCCCGCGCAGCCGCCCCTTGTCGAAGTAGGTCACCAACCGCAGCTTGTCGCGCTCACTCTTCGGCGGATCAACGGGCCGGTTCTGGACGATCTTGGCGTTTCGGATCTCCGTGGGACGGAATTGCTGGAGATAGTTGAACCCCATCACCTTGACACGCTGGTGCTCGATCGCACGCAACGTCACCACGACCTTGAGAATGGTCGCGTCGCCGGGATTGCGGATGTCTCCCAGCATCCCCGTCTGGTGGTGAATCCGCGAGCTGATCGGATCCTCGATGTGGTCCAGCGAATGGAAGGTCGCGTAGGCCTGGTTCGCGTTGATCTTCTTCCACGTCTCCTCGGTATAGAGGCCAGCGTCGTAGGCGTCGCGGGCCACGTGTTTCACGGCGTTACGGAACTTGTCCACCGCCCGACGCATCACCACCTGCTGTTCACCGGTCCACGTCTTCATGAGCGCATTGAGTTGCTCTTGCGCGGAGGCGGGCGACAGGCCTTTCGGATTCGCAATTTTGTCGCGATCGCCGGAGATGATGCGCTCGTAGAACAACACCTTGCCGAAGTCGACCCAGGTCAACTGGTGCGCCTCGAGCGACGAGACAATCGGCTGGATGGTTTGTTGCAACCACGCCTTGACCTGGCCGGCGAGTCGATAGGATCGCTCCGAGAGCGCGAAGAACGGGTTCTCTTCCGAGGCAATCGTCATGGGGCTCTGCCCCCACAGCGGGCCCCCGCGTCCATACCACCGGGTGCCCGCCTGCTTGCGCGCCGCCGACACGTCCTCGCGCAGCCGGCGCTGGAAAGGATCGTGTTTTTCCCACCCGCGGGTGCGGAGCCCGCTGATGACGTCCGAGGCGACCCGGCTGGTGTGGTAATAGGCGTCGGTGAAATCGAGCTTGCGCGCGTTGCGCTTCAGCTTGAGCAAGTCGAGCGACTTGATGTTGCCCAGCCCGAACATCGTTTCGACGTTGGCGTCGCGGCGGGCGATGAGCTCTTCGCGCGTGCCCGCCATCATGGCCCACATCTCGAAGAACGCCTTCTTCACTTCGGGCTTCTTGTCGAGCTCCTTGAAGAACTGATCGAAGAAGATGGGTGCTTCGTTCTGCACGTAGCCAGGATTGTTCAACAACGCCGAGATGGCGTCGGCGTAGAGCTCCGCGGCGCTCTTGCGGTATTTGGTAAACGACTCACTCGCCGTTGCGGGATCCCACGTGCGCCACTTCGTCGACAGCGCCAGAAGCTCGGCGCGCACTTCCTTGTTCTTGATCGTGATCCCGTCGACATCGGTGTACTCGCCCATCAGGAAGCGCGACAGCGTCTGAAGATGCCCGAGCATGTTGCCCCGCTTGAGCACGCGATCGGGCAGCCAGTCGGCCAGGTGCCCAATCTCGTGCGCGAGCGTCTTCGCCAACTGCTGCTCGTTCCCCGGCTTGAATAGATCCGCCCGCAACCGAATCTTCCCGCTGCCCTCGCTAATGAACCGGCCACGCGTGTTCGCGCTGCGGAACCGTTTCACCACCTGCGGCGTGACCATGAGGATGCGCGCAATCTCGACCAGCTCCGGGAACTCGATCGGATTCAGCGGGACCCGCACGAAACCACTGCTCGTGGGAATATCGGCGAAGTCGCCCTCCGACGCACCGGGAGTCCCGCCCTGCTGGCGCGCGAGCGTGTCCTCCTGATGCGCGCGCTTCGCCTCGGCATCCTTGATCGGCGCTCTCGGCGCGGAGCTCGGCTTCGATGGCCGCAATGCGCTGGCGAGCCGCGGCGATCTTCTTCGGCGCGTCCGACGGGTGCGCCAACAATTTCTCGAAGCGCGCGATGCGCTCCTCCGCGCGTGCAATCTGCCCCCGCACGTCGTCGAGCCGAATCGCGATGGCGTTGTAGCGGTCCTGAATCGAGGCCACGAGATTGCGGCCCTCCCCGAACGTGCTCGAGACTTTTCCCTTGGTCCCGGCCGCCAGGTTGGCCACCACGATCTCGCCTTCGCCCGCTACGTCTGCATCGACGGCGACGTTGACGGCATACGTCTGGTTGTACCGATCGACGTGGGCGCGCGCCAGAATCGGGAGGCCGCGCACCTCGCCCACCTTCTGGTACGGTTCGCTCTGTGTGGAATAGACGTCCAGCGTGACGGCCTGCTCGGCAATCGGCTTGAGCGCGGCGATGAGCGCGGCGTTCGCCTCGGCACGCGACGTGAACTCTTTGTCACCGATGGTGATGGCGAAGTCGTCCCCCGCCAGTTTCTTGTACTGGTCGGTGACCCAGGTCCCGAGATGGGCCAGGGTGGCCTGGAGCGTGGTCAGCGTCTTCCGGTCACGGTCGGCATCGGCCTGGGCTTCGGCGAGCGTGCGTTCCGCTGAGACCGCCTGCGCTTCCAATCGGGGCAGACTGGTATTGAGATTCAGCAGCTCGATCTTGCGCGGGTCGTTGGTCGCGCGCACTTCCGCTTCCTCGAGGGACATCGTCGTGGGATCGTCGTCCTCGTACTCGTCCAGCTCGCCCTTCATGAAGTCGGTGATCATGCCCTGCTTCTTGCCGAGCAAGCCGTAGAGCCATTCGTCGGTGGTCCCACGCGTGACGAATCGAAGAATCTCGATCGTCTCGTACATGTTGCCCGCGCGAATCCCGCGGCCATGCCGCTGACGAATATCGCCGGGGCGCATGGCGCGCGGCGCGTCCACTTCCACGATCATCCCGAGGCGATCCTGGATGTTCATGCCGAGGCCGCCCTTGTCGGTCGACGCGATGAGCACACGAATCGTGCCCTCCTTCGCCGCCTGGAAGAGCGCCAACCGCTCGGCCGCATTGCGGGCCTGATGGATGAACGCAATCTCGTGGGCTTTCACGCCCCGCGCGATGAGGTTTTGCTTGATGGCCTCATACATATTGAAGTCCGAGCTGGTGTCCGCCAGGGCCGCCTGCAACGCCGCGTCGTCGTCATCGCCCTCGAGCTCTTCCTCCTCCACCCCCAACGCCTCGCCGCCGGTTTCATCATCCACCTCGGCCCCTTCGAGGAACTCCAACGGCTTGATGTCTTTCGGCGTGCCCACATCGAGGAAGAGGAGCGCCACGCCTTTCTTCGCGGTCTCGCGTTTGTAGAAGTCGGCCACCATCTTGCCCACGGTTTGGGCGCGCGAATTCTTGACGTCCGTCGCGTGTTCCCCGAGCACGAGGCGGGCGTCGATGGCCGCCAACTTCGCGTCGCCCATGATCGTGAGGATGTTGTCTTTCGCCCACCCCTTGGCGCCCATCATCCGGTCGCCCGTGATCGGATGGAAGCGATCGGGCGCGATGTATTCCTTCTTGTTCTTGTCCCAATGCGGCGGGGTCTCCCGAATGGCGGCCAGCCGCTTCGTGAACCACTGTTGCAACTTCTCGTACATCGGGTGCGGCTCACCCTGCACGATGGTGATCTTGCCGTCCTTCAGCTTCGGCAGCTTCAGGTACGGCATGTCGTCCCAGCCGACGTAGTCCATGACCTCGGACACCACGCGGTAGAGCAGCTTGCCGTTCCGGAATTTGGCGACGCGCTGCACTTCCTGATAGGTCCCATCGGGGCGCTGCTCGGTCAGCGTCTTCGCCTGCGCGAACGTCGCGTACCAGTTGTCGAAGTTCTCGAAGCCCAGATCCCGCAGCCGATTGGGTTGCAGGTACCGCTGCATCGTGTAGACCTCGGCCAGCGAGTTCATCACGGGCGTCGCCGTCGCCAACACGAGGTTGCGGTAGTTCGAGGATTCGTTGATTTCCTTGATCTTGATGAACAGGTCGAGGGATTTGTCGGCGTTGGACCGACTCAGCCCGCGGATCTGATCCATCTTCGAGAAGAAGTACAGGTTTTTGAAGACGTGCGCCTCGTCGACGAACAGCGCGTCCACCCCCAAGCTCTCCCACGTCAGCGCGTTATCGTCCCCCTTGTCGGCTTTCTCGAGCAGATTGCGCGCCTTGTCCTCGATGCGGCGCCGCGCATCTTCCATCTTCTTGACGCTGAGATCGTCCTTCCCATGCTCCGCGCGCATGGATTCTTCGACGGCGGTGATTTCGTCAATCCATTCCTGGAGCGTCTGCGCCATCCGCTCTTTCGAGACTTTCAGCAGCTCGAACGAGGAATGCGGGACCAGCACGATGTCCCAATCGCCATGCGCGATGCGCGACATCGCTTCCTGTCGGCGATCCGATTTCAGGTCTTTTTCGTCGAACGCCAGCAGCTTGGCCGTCGGGTACGCCGCGATGATGTCCTTGCGCCACTGCGCCAGGAGATACGTCGGGACCGTGATCATCGGCTTCTGCGCGCGCCCGGTGCGCTTCATCTCCATCGCCGCGGCAATCATCTCGAACGTCTTGCCGGCGCCGACCTCGTGCGCGAGCAACGTGTTCCCGGACGTGAGGATGCGCCAGATGGCCCGGAGCTGGTGGGGATAGAGCGAGAAGTCGAGCGAAAGGCCCGGCAGCGCGGCCGTTCGCACGCCCCCCTTCTGCGGGCCCACCGCCTCCCCTTGTTCGTTGCGATAGTTGGCGAGATGGCTGCCGTCGTAGACCCGCTTCACCGTGCGGTTGTACCGGGTGTTGTAGGTGTCCACGATGCGCCCGAGCACATCGCGGTCGTTGTACACCCACTGCGTCCAGAGCGACCGGAGCTCCTCGACGTTCGCGCGGGCCGCGATCGTCTGCCCCTCTTGCTTGATAAAGGACCGGTTCCGCGTGATGGGGTCGGTGACGTAGTAGCCGAGATCCGGGGTCTTGAGATTCAGCGCGTCGTTGAGCAGGTCCGTGAACCCGTACGTCTTTTCGTTGTGCTCCCCGTAGCGCACGGCCAGGGGGTGCCGATAGCCGGCGGCCACCACGGAATCGGGATAGTTCGTGGTCCAGCGCACGTACTGCTCCGACCCATCGAGCCGCATCTCCGTGCCCGAGCGCCCGACCGACTCATCCACAAAACGCGCAAAGTCCGTGGGGTCCACCCAATGCACGCCGAGCGCGATCTGAATCTCCTCGGCGGTCTTCGGCGCGGGCTGCACGGCCGTGAGCGCCTCGATGTTGCCCTGTGTATCGCTCCGGTTCGTCATCGGCCGCCGCCGTCACATCCGCGAGCTTCGAGACGACGTCGCCGCTGAGGTACTCATCGCGGGTAATCCACGCGCCGTCGGGCTGCTCGAAGATGTCGCCGTCGTTCTTCAGCGCCTGTTGGAGTTTCGCAATGCGCTCGTCGGAGACCTCCCCGGTACCGGTGATCCGCGCCATGAACGCCCAGTCGAGCTTGGCGCGCGTGCCGAGTGAGGCGAGCAAGGCCTCGCTGGGCGAATCGACGTGCGTGATCTGCGGCGTGACGTTGATGGTCCGCTTTCGGAAAATATCCGCGGTCCCCACCACTTCATGCGTAACGCGGAGAATCTTCTTCCCGGCCTTCGTGGTGACGAGCTTCGAGGTCGTCTTCAACACCTCGAGCCCGCGCAGCGTGGCTGCTTCAGGGTCGAGCTTGAAGGCCTTGGTGTTGTTCTTATGGTTGAGCGTGTCGTGTTCTTTGACGAACGCGTTATAGGCCCGCAGGAGCTTGCCCTGAATCTTCTTAATCTGATCGTCGGTGGCCGTGCTGCTCCGCATCGCCGCCACGAGCTCGCGCCGCAGATCGCGAATCCCAATCTGTCCCGCAACGCGCTGCACGGTCTTGCGATCGACCGACCCGTCTTTCTTCTTCGGCGTGGCGTCGACGATTTCGCCATTGAGCAGGACGCGCTGGATCGTGTTCTTCGGGCCCACGCGGAGCTCGCCGGGCTTGAACGCGCCCTCCGCAACCGCCGGCATCTCAGCCGTCGCCGTCGGCGCCGCCGGCTGATAACTGTCCTTCGGGAGAATGATCTGCAACGAATGCTCGAGCCGCTGGTGGAGCGTCAGCGTGTCCTTCGGATCGCGCTCAACCGTGTACTCGTTCTCGCGATGCTGCGATCCCGTCATCGACTCCGTGCCAAGGATGAACTGCGGATGCTCGGTGTACCACGCCGAGCGATAGACGTTAGAGGCCGGGACCTTTCGCCCGCGCCAGTCTTTGCGCTCGGGCGTCGAGAATCGCTCAATCTTCGGCGACTGGAGGAAGAGATCCGCGTTGCGCGCTTCCGTCTCCCCTTCCGCGAACTTCTGCAGCACGATGAGATCGGTGACGACCTGCGTCTTCGCCCCCTCGACAAAGGCCCCCTGCTGCCCACCCGGGAGCCGCACGGCGCCCACAAAGTGGCCCTTGGTCAGCAGGTACCTCCGAATGTCGGTGTGCTCCGGCCCATCCATGGTGTAGCGCGACGTGATGAACACGATGTAGCCACCGGGCCGCACGTACTCCATCGCTTTCGCGAAGAAATAGCTGTGAATCTTCCGCGTCACAAACTTCAGCTTGCCGGTGAAGAGCTTGTCGTCAACGCCGAACGCCCCAAACGGGACGTTGCTGATCACCAGATCCTGGGTGTTGAGTGGCAGGCGGATCTTCTCGAAGCCCACCGCTTGAATTTTCGCCGAGGGATAGAGATAGCTCGCAATCGCGGCCGTCATCGGATCGAGTTCAGTGGCCCTGATGGTGGAATTCTTCCGAATCGTCGGCGCCATGAACCCGAGCGCATGACCCGTGCCCACCGACGGCTCAAGGATGCGGCCCCCGCTGAACCCGAAGAACTCGAGCGCCTTCCAGATGGGGCGATAGATGTCGAATGTGAAGTGGGCGTTCGGCGACGAGCGGATGAGCGACGCACGCTGGTCTTCGGTCGTCAGTTCACGCAGTTCCGCCCACAGAGCTTTCTCATTCTCCGACCACCCGTAGCGGGGTGATTCGGCGAGAAACCCCGCGAGCTCGGACGCGCCCCAGCCCACGTACTTCGCGAGGAGCTCTTGCTCCTCCGGTGTGGCGTAGCGATTTTCCGTTTGAAGGTCTTTAACGAGACGAATCGCGGCGATGTTATCCGTCAACCGCGGCATTCTCGTGCGGTTGATGATGCCGGCGATGCGCTCGGGGGTGAGCTGGTAGTCGCTCGGCTTGTCGCCCTGGATGCCTACTGGTCCTGCGGTTCCTCCGGCGGTAGGAAGACTTCCTGCCGGAACAGCTCCGACACCTGGCCCGGGTGCAGGTCCGGGTTCCTCGCCAGCATGAGGAGCTCCTGAAACGTCTGTCGGTGTACCGCTTTCCTGATCGCCTCCTCCAGCTTCCACGGCCCCTGTGCCCGCAACTGCGCTGTCAGGTTCGGCAGGAACCTCTCCCAGTGGTCCCTCACCTCCTGCTCGTACGGGCTGAACCCCACCTCGTCCAGGCTCGGCGGGTCCTCGTCCTGGTCGATCTCCGCCAGCTTCGGGTTCGGCTGCTCCTCGTCCACTGGTCCCTCCGGCCTCAGTATACGCTGTCACCTCGGCCGCCACCGTGGGGCGATTCGTCTGCGCCATGGCGGTCGTCAGCGACTCTTTCAGCGTCTTGCCTTTGGCAATCTCCTGCGCGACCGGCCGCGCCAGCTCGAAGTACGCCTCGGCCTTGGCATCTTCCCCGTAGGTTTCCCGGAACAGGACGGCCGCCTCACGGAACGCGACGATGCCCTGCTTCACGTAGTTACGCGCCAGCTTGACGACGATCGCGATAATTTCCGGATCGAGATTGGCGCTGGTCTGCTGGTGGATCTTGGCGCGCAGTTGCCGTTGCAGATCGGCCGCTTCGTCCTCGAGCGCCGCACGCTCCTTCTCGAGCACCGTGCGCTGGGATGCGCGGAACGCCGCGTTGTCCCGCTCGAGGGCGCTTCTTCTGCATCGCGGACGCGTGGCGATACTCACGGTCCCACGCGCGCGTGGCCTCGTCCGGCGGTCGCCTGCTCGGGGGTCGGGCCCTTCGTGCCGTAGAGTTTCTCAATCGGCCGTGGCTTGACGGAGCGGAGCCGCTCCATCTCCCGCACCCAGTCCGTCGCTGGTGAGTCGGCCGTGAGTCCAGGCTCGGCTTCGGCCGCTGGCGCTGGCTCTGGATTCGGTTTGTTCGTCGCCCACCACGTGTCCCACGCCGCACCGAACAGCGCCGCGCTGGCGGCGTTGATGGCATTCCCCTCTTTGGCGTAGAAGCCGGGCAACAGCTCGCGAGTCCCGTTCCGCACCACCTCGACGCGATACTCGGCGTCTGGACCGTCGCGGAGCAACTTCGCG
This sequence comes from uncultured Actinomycetota bacterium, assembly GCA_963799495.1. Taxonomy (GTDB): domain Bacteria; phylum Actinomycetota; class Actinomycetes; order Mycobacteriales; family Mycobacteriaceae; genus Mycobacterium. The sequence goes on along the minus strand of CAWCXH010000002.1, from coordinate 19,827 downwards.
GTCGTGCCGTTGTTGCGTGCGGTGCCGGTGCATCGCGAATCCTCACGCGCGTTCGCAATCGCGACGTCCGTGACGGCCAGCGGGACGGCTGGTCGCGACGCGGGACGAGACGGTTGTGGTGCCGCCGGCTCCGGCTGAGTCTCGACGGCCGCGCCGAGCTCAGCGCCCACCAACTTGTCGAAGATGGCGCGCACTTCCGGCGAGATGTGGATGTCGAGCGCACTGCCTTCGAGCTGCACGTAGATCGCGGTCATCCACTGCTTGATCGCGTCGAAGACTTTCTGGACGGTCTCGTTGGCGAATGTGGCCTTGCCCTCGCGCAGATACCGCTCGAACCCGCGCGCGGCCTTCTCTTCCGCGTCTCGTGCTCCTTCAGCCGCATCCGTCGAAGCCGGCCCACTCCTCGAACACGTCCAGGTCGGCGTTAGTGATCCCGCCACGCGCCTCGACTCGGGTACGGCGCGATTGAGCCGTTGCCGACGCGCGACGTGAAACAACTCGTGCACGGCCGTGGAAAGATTCGCGCCTTCGAAGCCGCGAATGATGGCCTTGCCGTCGACCGTGAACTCCGTCGCGCCTTGCGCGCCTTGGAACAGGGGCTGGCCACCCAGCACGGCCTCGCGCAGTGCGGCGTGATCGTGAGGCCCGGCACCTGCATCGGCGGCTCGCCCACGATGAAGAGCGCGTCGGTGTCGTAGCCGCGGTTGCTCAGCCAGTCGAGTCCCGCACTGGCGACGTACTCGTAATCGTCGAGATCGTCGCTCGCCACGTAGTCCTCAATTGCGTCGTCGTGCAGATACGCCAGCGACTGAATACTGCCGTCCTCGGTCTCGAGGCCGATGTCATCGAGCACGTCGTCGAGCGAGCGGGCGCTGAGCTTCGTGACGAGCGCGCGGCGCACGGCCTCCCGACTATCCACCGGCACCCAGTTGGTGAGGGTGATCGAACCGAACTTCTGCGACCCTTGGTCGGCGCCGACCGGTCCCGTTTCGACTGTCACACCAGCGGCCTTCACGGCTGGGATGTCGTTGACGAGCGCGGGATAGACCTTGTCGTAGATGTTCCGCAGCCCGCGGCCACCCACCTTCATGCCTTCGCCTTCAAGCACGTGGGCGCCTTGAACGACAGGCGCGCGGAGCAACGGACCAGCAGGTCGCCGATGTAGTCCTTGATCTGATCCGCAGGCAGGCGGTACGGAGAAGACGGCCTTGTCCCCCTTGTGTCCGACAGAACCCCCCACCGCTCAGCCGCAAGGGCTTCCACTTCCGCGGGGGTCATCCCACTCACAGACCAGCGTCCACCGCAGCTCATCGGCCACCTTTTCGAGTGAGTACCGCTTCGCCTGCATCTCACCCGTCGTGAACGCGACCCGATCGAGGCCGTTCTCGGCCGCATAGCGCAGCGCCCACTTGAAGCCGATGTCGGCTGCGTGCTTCCGCAGCTCCGCAGGCATGGGTTGTCCGGATGCCGGTGGCTGGACCTCCTGCAGGAACATCACGCGCGTGCCGTCTGGCTGCGTCCGGAGATCGAAGCGCACGCGCACGATTGGATTGTCGTAATCCGAGTTGGCGTCGTAGAAGTTGTGGCCGTCCTTCCACCCGCCCAGCGCCTTCTGACGCTGTCGGAGTTCGTCCTCGGCGGCCTCGAGGTCGGCCTGAAGACGCTCCAGTTCCTCGCTCAGTCCGTACTCGGCGGCGGCGTAATCCCCCGCAAGGATCCCGATTTCTTCCATGTCCTCGTCGGTGAGGCCCAAGCCGGTCGGGTCGCCCGGCTGCCCGCGCCATAACTCGCGCAGGCGATCCTGCAGGTAGTCGACGTTTTCTTTCGCACGATCGCGCGCGGCCGTCTTCGCTCGATCGGCCGGCAGCCGCAGGATGACTTCGCGGTAGGTGCCCGGATCGCCGCCAGGTTCGGACCACTTCTCCGCACGAACCGCATCGTCTTCCGGTTCCAGATGGCGCCGGTTGAGCACGTTGTAGGCGTCCACGACCTCCTGCGGAATGTCGATGTCGAGATCGTCGATGTCGACGAGGTTGTCGAACGCCTCCCCAATCTCACGGCGATAGAGCACGAGTGGGTCGGCCTCGTCGTCAATCGGCTGCTCAGCCGAATAGCCGTGCCTGCGGAGAATCGCCGTGAGCGCGGCGTCCGACCGCGGATCGCCGTCCGGCCCGTTCGCCGAGGACTGCGGGGACCACCTGCAGCTCGTTCGCCTTCAGGTAGTCGAGCACCTCCTGCTTGGTGTACTCCGTGTGGTTCTGCAAATCGTCGACGTGCGCGAAGCACGTAGTCGGCCTGGCTCACGCCGCCGGCAGGCGTGCCGATCGTCGGCGTCGGGGCGCCCTTCGCCCACTTCGCGATGACGCCCTTCCACTTGTAGCCGGTGGCGCGCTGCATCGGCGTCTCTGCGACGGCACGCTGCAGCCGCGAATAGAACGGGGTCCCGCGCTGATAGAGCACCGGCGCCGGCAGCGTGATCGGGTCGCCGGCCATCGTGATGTGCTTCGCGACCGGAATCCCATCGCGCACGAGCGCATCTTCGACCGCAAACATCCCATCGGGCGTCGGCATGTCTGACCAGATCGCCCGTCCGCCCTGGCGCTGGTGCCAGCGGAATCGGCCACCACCAAGCCCAAACTCCACGTGGTGGAACGCGTTCGCCGCCGACGCTTCACTCTCGTAATACGGGACGGTCTCCACTGCGCCCTGCGCGGTGATGCGCCCGATGAGCGACTTGGGCAACCGTCGATCCAGCGACGTGCGTGTGCGTCGTCGTGATGCCACGCGCGTGCGTGCGCGCGCACGTGGTACTTGTCGCAGCGCCCCATCACCAGCTATGCCGTCTTTCGCCACGAGCAAATCGTCGGCGTTGACTTGGAGCTGCTGCCGCACCACGTCGGCCGCGTCCGCCTGGGCTTCGGTGAGCCGGAAGGCGTCCTGCATCGCCGAGACGCTGTAGGCCTGGTCTGGCAGCACGGAGTAGCCGCCCCACGTCCCGTCCGAATCGGCATTGCCAATCGTCGAGCCATCGACCAGCGGCCCGTATTTCTCGTCTTGCTCGACGGTGCCGATCTCGCCCGTGAAATGATTCATCACACGCGCGCCGACTGGGGTCTCGCGCGTGAGCGGCCGATGTCCGCCCTCAATCGCCTCGCGCGCTTTGCGGCGGCGGTCCGCTTGCGACTCGGCTTCCTCGCGGGCATTCTGCTCCGCACGATCTTTCTCAGCTTGCTCGCGTGCCGCTTTCCGACGAGCGACCTCGGGATCATTCACAACGGTCCAGTGCTCGTTGAGCCGCTGCGTCTTCCCAACGGACGTCGATCCGCCGATCGCGGAGGCGGCGCGCGTCATCTTCACGCGGAGCTCGTCCTTACCGCGACCCTTGAACACTTCGCCGTAGATGAAGGCCGGCGTGCCGCCGAAGCCGCGCACGGCCTGATAGACCTTGTCGCCAATGATCGGCATGAGCCGGCCGTCCGGATATGTCTTGCTATTCGCCGCGGGAGGCACGGCTTCCGCTGGCGCGAGGCGCGTCAGTTCGTTATTGACGACGTTGATGACGGTTTCTGTACGACGTGCCCGCCCGCTTTCCACGCGCGCTCGTACCACGCCTCAACATGATCACGAATCGCCTCGAGGTCCTCGCGCGTTTGCCGCGCGCGCGACCATCTCGTGAATGCGACTCGAGAGCTCCTTGAGGTGCGACGCCCGATCGCGGTGCACCTTCGCGCTGATGCCACGCCCGTTCCGCAGGACCTCGGCCTGTGCGGCCCACTCGGTACCGTTCGACCACGTGAGCCGCGTCCCCGGCGTGGTGATGACTACCGCTTCGGTTTCACCTTCTCCGGGAGCTTCGCCCCCTTCGGCGTCTCCTTCTCGAACTTCTTCGCCAGCGCGGGATCTTTCGCGTACAGCGCCCGCCCGCTGCGCCTGGCTCTTGAATGGCATCGGTCACTCCTTTCGGCAAGGTGAGCGCGGGCATGGTCATCCCGGCCGCCGTGCCACGCCGCGTCATGAAGCTCTTGATTGGGGCAGCGTCGCCTGCACGTCGGCCGCGGTCACCGCACGCATCACGGGGTAGGCGCCCATGCCGCCACGCAGATACGCGTGCAGCAGGTACATCAGCTTGCCGGCGGCGTGGGCGGGCTGTTTCCAGTACGGCCAGCCATCGCTCTTGCGATTGACTTGCTCCTTGAACGCTTCGAGGAACCGCGCCGCGGGGCCGAGAATCGGGTGCCCCGCAAACCGGTCCACGGCCTCCTCGATGCTCGCTCTCGTTCATCCAGTAGGTCTTCGTGGTATCCGGCTCCGCTCGCTGCACGGGCGCGACACCGGCGGCTGGCTCGCTGGCCGCGCCGCAAGCGATCCCGCTCTTGCGCCCCGTCACGATCTTTCTGCGTAATCGTGTCGCCAGCATCGTGCGTATGTACGTCACGGTCACTGCGTGCGCGCCATCCTTGCCGGTCTCTTCGACATGGGGATGATGGTCGACCGCATCGCCGTGAGTCTTCAGGCGCTCCGCGAACACGCCCAGCTCGTTGTCGCTCGCAAACGTAAACGTCTTCACCAACCCCTTGTCGGTCTCCGCCCAATCACTGGCCGTCTCCGGGCGGTCGCCCAGCGTGAACCCCCACCCCGAGACGTTGGTGGTTTCGCCGGTGTCCCACTTCACGCGATAGGCGTGCTTGGTGACGGTCGGCCTGCGTGCTCGAAGCACCCGATCACGACACCCTTCAAACCCGTCGCGTCGTGCGTAATCTCGTGGCCTTCAGTGAGACCTGGGAGCGTCGCGCGTCGCCACTCGGTCTTGTCGCGCGCGTCCATGACTGGCGCACGAGGCTTTGGCGGATCCCAGCGCGCGGCTTCCGCGGCCGAGCTCGTCGTCGGTCAGGCTCTGCAAGTAGCGACGGAACTCTGGATCGGTGCGCGTCTGCCCCGTGGCTGGCGCGATCGCGACGAGGCGATCGATGGTCGCCTGGCGTTCCGGGGTGGGCTTCGTCTCGAGCCGTTCAATGGTCTCGGTTCGCACGTTCACCGTGTCGACCGTGCTCGCCCCGCGCGTGTACGCGATCTGGAAGAGCGCGGCGTCGATGATGCGCTCATCGCCGGCGTGTTCATCCAGCGTCTTGTCCGTGATCCATTCGAGGAGTTGATTGGGCCCATCCGCCCCAGCCGCCTTGACGAGGACGTCGAGCTCGTCGGTGGTGAAGTCCCCGAGGTCTCCCCGATACACTGCCCCGGTCATCTCGGTGACGTCGTCCATCGCCTCACGCGCGCGCGCGTCCGTAATGTGGCCGGCGACAGACGTGCCCGCGCGTCCCTCCCCGAAATACGCGTTGGCGCGCGACGAGTCCGTGGTGATAACCGCCTCGGGGAATGTCCCGTGCACCATCTCCACGAGCTTCTTGAAACGCCGGTTCTCTTCACCGATGCCGAGGAAATGGAACCCGTACGGATCGACCTTGTGCTCCTGCATCGCCAGGAGCATGTCGGTGAACTGCTCGTTGGAGATCGCACGCTGATTGCCCGGCAACCCGATCATCGCGCCCGGGAACTGGCGGATGACGTCGATGGCCCGACTATTCATCTGCGGCACCACTTACACCGGCACGATGACGTTCATGTTCGCGTCGATCGCCGCCGTGATCTGGTCCGCGTATTTGTCCTGGATGGCCTTCGTCTCGTCGGGGAACGATCGCGGGACGCCGTCTTTCCGCGGCACGATCGTGTTCGGATCGTTCTTGTCCACAAACGCCGGCGCCACGTCTGGCGCCACAACGTAGAGGCCAGTCGGGTAGCCGCCGGCCTTGACGACATCCGCCGCGAGCTTGCGATAGGCCGACATGACGGCCTTGAAATCGATCGTCGGCACGCCCTTCCCGTTGACAATCTCCGTCTTCCCGAATGCCCCGGAGTCGATGAACGCGTTGCCATCGGCCGCCACGTGCTGCACGATCGCGTCGCGCACGGGCCCGGTCATGCCGAGCGCGGTGACCCCCACATCCTGGCCCGCGCTGATGAAGCCCACGAGGTCATTGATTGCGCTTTGGTTCCCCGAGCGGAACGCGATGACAGACCCGGGGGCGACCGGCGCCTCCTTCTCAGATTCCGCAGCCTCTGCCGGTTCTGCCTCCGTCGGATCCCAGCCGTGCGCCGGCTCGTACTTCTGCCCTGGCGCGGGCTCTTCCATCGCCGGCCGCTCTTGGTTCTGCCATTCCTCTTGCGCGAGCGCCTGGTTCGCCATGAAGAACGCGTAGGCAAACCCTTCCGCGGTCTGCGCGCGTTCATCGACATCCGAGCTCGAGAGATTCCACGTGCGACTGCCTTCGCCACCTTCTTGTTTCAACCCGCCCACGCGCGCCTGCGGCAGCTCCGTATTGAACTCGCCCCAAAGCTGTGTGGCCTTGGTGTAGGCCTCGCCGAAATCATCCGGATGGAACTTGAGCGTCGCGTCCGGCAATCCGTTGAGCTCCGCGATCCGGCCCACCGGGTTCTCCATCATGTAAAACCGCGGGTTCGCCTGGGCCACGATCAACTTCACGACGGCCACGAGCGTGTTTGCGTAGTCGGTCGGCGTATCGAAGTGCTCCGCGGCCTTTTTGCCGTACGTCTTGACGAGCCACTCGCGATTGGGCGCGTCGTGCTTGTCCGGCCAGTGTTGCGACCCGGAGCTCGTGAAGGAGGTGCACGGGGGCTGCGCGAGCACACCCACGATCGTGTAGCCCTCACTGATGATGTTTTCGATCTCGGCCATCCACTCGCCGAAATCGGTCAGGTCTTCGGCGGTGCCTCCATCCGCTTTCGGCCGAATGTCGAAGCGCCGCACGCTGTACCCCGCGGCCGCCCATGGGGCCCCGATGATGCCGGTACGGTCGAAGAGCGAGAGGACGACTTTGCGCGCGTTCTCAGGTTTCGCCGCGGCTGTGGCAGCGGCTTTCCACGCCTCGAGCTGGCTGGCACCAGCCTCATTGGCGATAACGGGCGTGCCGTCGCGCTGTCCCAGACCGATCCAGTTGTCCCCGCGTTTATAGGGACGCCCTTTCCAGAGATTCAGCGCCGCGGTCGGTGCAGGAAAGACATTCGTCCCATCGCGCCGCCATTCCACTTCGCCGAACGCGGTATTGAATTCTTCGATGTCGAACGTGGCGGTCTTGGGGTCGAGCGTCTCGAAGACCAACCGTCCCGCCTCGCGCGCCGTGGCAAAGACTTCGTTCTCGAGGAGCGCCGCCGGATCCGGATCGTCGTCCCCGGTGATGAGCTGCAACCCTTCATAGGCGGCCTCGTCGACGGCTTGCGCGGTCTCGTGCGTTTCGTTGAGGAAGAACGCCTCGGTCGCATCACGCAACGTCGTCGCCGCGGTGCGCGCTGCCGCGGTGTCTTCGTCGAGGAGGCGCTGATAGACCTCCATCGCCTCACGGATGTGACGCAGGTCCCACGCGCGCGTGTAGCCCTTGAACATCGCCTCCAGGCCCGCTTGCGCCTTCGGCGACAACGCGGCTTCGAGCGAATCTTGGAGCCCATGCCCACCAGCGGCGTGCCGACGCTTCCCGGGCTTCCCTTTGGGCTCACCTTCCTTGAGCACGCCGGCCACGGTCGGCCGATCTTTCATCGCGCGGGCCGTCGCGAGGGCGTCCTTCAGCGTCGCGCCCTTCGCGATCGCCTGTGCGACGGGCCACGCGAGCTCGAAGTACTCGTCCGCCTGCTTGTTCTCCCCGAAGTCCTCGCGCAGTTGCCGCGCCGCGAGTTTGAATTCCAGCACGCCGCGCTGGATGTAGTTCCGCGCGAGCTTCACGAGCGCGATCGTGATCTCCGGGTCGAGTGGCGCATTGGCGCTGATGCGATTGAGCTTGGCCTTGATCTCCTTGACGAGCGCGGCCGCTTCCGCCTTGAGCGCCTCGCGCTGCTTGATGACGTCATCCGTCTCGGCATCGCGCTCGGCCGCGGTCGTGGGTGGCGCTGGTGACTCCGGTTCGACCGTCTTGGTGACTTTCTTCTCGGGCTTCTTGTCCTTGGCTTTCTCTTTGTCCTTGTCTTTCTTTTTCTCTGCTGCCTCGCGCGCGACGCGCTCTTCCTCGAGAGCCGTCGCCGCGGACTCTTCAACCTGCTTCGTCAGCCCGGGGACGTCCACCTCGTCCATGTGCTGCTCGAGCTCGGCCCACGTGCCGTCGTACGTCTCCTGCAGGGCCTTGAGTTCCCTGTTGGCTTGCTCGTATCGCGTAGAGCCCGGCGTGAGCGTGGCGAGCCTGTCTGCGAGTTGAGCAATCGCCACACGTCGCCCGAGCTGTTCTTCGATCGTCGCGGCAATCACATCCGCCGGCGCACTCCCTTCGGCTTCGTACGGCGAGCCAGGCCGCCAGCGCGGCCCGGGCTCTTGTTCCGCTTCCTGTGTGAGCGCCTCGGTGAGCGCGGCGGCGATCGCCTCGTCGCTGATGTCGTCGCCGGTCGGTTCGGCCGCGGGTGCGGCCGCCGCAGGCACGGCGCGCGTGATCGCGCGCACCGCATCATCGATCGCGGCGTCAACGGCCCCGGGTGGCACGTGTGAATGCACGTCTTTCGGCCGCGTCGCATTCGCTCGGTCGGCGATAAGCCGCGCCGTTTCCTTCGCGAGCTGGCCCGCTTGCTCCGGCGTCGACCCGCTATTGAGGGCGCGCAGAAATGTCGAGCGTGCTTCGCCTTGTTGGAAGGCGGCCTTGTCGGCCATGCCCGCACCGATAGTGCCCTGCGGTGGTGTGAGCTTCCGCGCCTCGTCGTGATAGGCCTGCGCTCGCGCGTCGATCGCGCGCATGGCCGCAAACACGGGTTCCTGATGCTCCGGCGCCACCTCGCCAAGCCAGCCATTGAGGCGTTGCCGCGACACCATCCGCGGTCGAGGCGGTTGCGAGATGGGCGCGGAGGGATTCACCGCGCCGGCCTGCACGAGATCAAGCGCCTGCTGCGGCGTCATGGCATCGACGTCGGCGCGGCTGTAGCCCAAATCGTGGAGTTGCTGGCGCGTGTCCGTGGTGACCACGAACGGCACGCCAGCCGCCGGCGGCGGCGGTGAGACGGGCTCGACTGCCGGCGCCTCGGCTATGGGCTCGATGGGCTCGACAGGCGCCACACCTGGTTCACCAACGCCGGGCTCGACAGGCGCTTGCGTGGGTTCGAGCTCCTCGCGCAGCGCGGCCGCGATTTCTTCATCGGTAACGTCGTCCCCTCGCCGCTCCTCCTCCGCAGGCGCGACACCGAGACCGCCGCCGCCCTCTCCCGGTGGAGGTTCAGGCGAAGGTCCCGGCGGTGGCGCCACAGGCGGAGGCGGCGCTTCTCCGGGTCCGCCGCCCTCGCCTGGATAGACCGCCGGCTCTGGGGTGAAGTTCAGCGGCCCTTCCTGGCCACCGGGTAACAGGTTCTCGCGGATCAGGGCATCGACCGCCGCGATGCGCTGGTCGACCCACGCGATATTCTCCGGCGTGTTCTCGCTCTGACGTCCGACCTGTAAGTCTTGGCGAAGGTCGATGAGCTTCTCGAGCGTCGGTTCGGCCTTGGATCCGAAGAGGTCTTGCAACACCGCCTCGCGGTATTGCGTCTGCGCGCGCTTGTCGCGCACGTCGACGGCGGTGCCCACCCCTCCCTGGAGGAATTGCACGGTCCCGCCCATGGCGGCGCCCGCGAACATGCTCATGACCGCGTTTTCCGCCAACCCCTGGTGCCACGGCTTGCCTTCGGCCAGATTCTGGAAGACCTGCTCCTGGATGCCTTGGGGCAGTTCTTCAAACACGCCCTCTTGCAGCATCGCCAGCGGCACGGCCTTCATCAGGGAGACGACCGACTTCCGCACCTCGGGACTCTTCCGCGCGGCCGCCATGAGCGTGTCGACGTCCGCGACGCCGAGCTTGTCCGCGAGTGCCGCACCGAAGCGTGAGAACAGCGACGTGCCGACGCCGGCCGCCAGCGCGGCGGCTTCTTGCCCCTGCGAGAGAGCGGCGCCCTCGGGATTGCTCTGCCGAATCGACTCGCGCTGCGCGAGTGCGCCCGAGATACCTTCGCCGAGCGCCCCGGCCCACTTCGCGCCCACGCCCGCCGCTCCCAGGCCGCGCGCCACGACGCCGCCCGCCGCCATAAGGGGGATGGATTCCAGCGTGCCGTACGCGATGTTCGACGGGTTCTTGATGTTCGCAATCGCGAAGTCGACCGCACGCTTGCCGTGGGTGTAAAGGCTCAGCTTCGTGTCGACGTCCGCTTTCGCGAGTTCGATCGCATCGGCCGCGGTATGGCCCGCATTGATGTAGCCGACGGTGAGCGCCTCGATGCGAAGCTGATCGGCCTGGGCGTACCCTTTCGCGGCCGCAGCCGTGGCTTTCTTGACGGTCTTCTGCGGCTCGGAGTAGAGACGTTCGAGGAATTCGCGATCGGCTTTCGTGCTATAGCCGAGCGTCTCGAGATACTGGCCGACAGAGGCCGGGCGCTTCTCCGGCGGCAAGAGTCGGATGGCGTGTCCGACGATGGAGTTGTCGAGGACGACGTCCGCGAGCGACACCAGGAAGTCCCCGACCGCCGCGCCCCCCATTCCTCCTGTCACCGCGGCATCATTCAAGACCTGCCACACCGACCGCGTCCAAGGCGACGCTGACGTGGGCTCGACGTCGGGTGGCTTCAACCGCTGGCCGGCGGTGAAGATGAAATTCGCGAGCTGCTGTTGCTGCCCCTCGCTGAGTTGCTTCCCTGGCTTCAGGATGGGGAACGGACCGAACGGCGTCTGGAATGCGGGCGGGGGTTCCTCGTCGGCACCGGCCGGCGCGGTCGCGCGCGCGGTCGTCGGCGTCGGCAGGGTCCCGACCACCTCGGAACGGAAATCCGGCGGTCGCTGGAGCTCCGGCACCATCGACACGACGGGCAACTCATCGATCCCGAGTCTCGTGAACGCGGCCTTCTTCACGAGTTCGAGCGCCGCGGGCCGCTCCCATCCCAGCTTCACCAGCTCGTCGACGTTGGTCAGTTGCGTGGTGCCAGGGACCGGCTCGCCCGTTCGCGTGTTGAACCCGCCAACGACTTCGTTCTCGTGGCCGGGCTTCTTGAACTCAGACGGCCAGTGCCCGGACGCGTCCGGTTTCGCGCCGGCCTTGAAGGCGGCACGATAGTCATAGAACTGCCCGGGCGCGTCCGGGTCAGGATTGAGGCCGCGTTGCTGGGCGTGTGTCGCGTACCACTGCTGGAACTGCGCTTCGTCTTGTGAGGGGAGCGTCTTGGCCGCCGTCGGCGCCATCTGCGGCGGTTGCTGCGGCGACGCCATGAACGGCGCGTATTCCTCGATGCGCCGATTCTGCAACCCCGCCACGGGCTTGCCCTTCACCGTGGCGGACCACGTGAAGTCCTCGAGGACCGGCGCCTCGCCCGTGTTGAGCTTGTCGATGATCTTCTTGGCCGTCTTCTCGTGATTCCACGCCACCGACAGGAGCGAGTCGTACTGCGCCTGCGACACGGGAACCTCGAGCTTGCCGAGAATGCGCTGCTCTTTCTCCGCGAGCTGCGCCGCCAATTCCTCCTCGGCCTCGGCCGCGGTGATACGCAAGTCCTTCGTAACTGGCTTGCCCTTCCACGTGGTGAAGCCGTAGCCAATCGTGGTGAGGCCGCCCATATCGCTGTAGGGCGTGTCGCGGAATCCTTCGCGCGTCTTCAGCGCCGTGAGACCGGTTGGAGAAATCGCGGACGGCTTCTCTGGCACGGCGAGCGGCTGAATCGGCGCGCCCATGCGAAGCGCCGGCGCGGGCGGCGGCGTCGGGGTTTCGCCCATCGCCGTCTGCTCAGCCGCCGGTGGCTCGCGCGGGAACGCGGAGTCATCGCGTCCGAGCGGAAACGATTGGGCGGGCCGCGACGTGGGCGGCGTCTTCGTCGCGAAGGGACCGGAACCGGTCGCCCAATCCGTAATGATCTCGTCCCAGTTCCGACTCGGCGGCGGCACCGTCGTGGTGGGCCCCTCCAACGTCGACGGAGCGGGCGGCGCGGGCGGAGCGGCCCGCGCGGTCTCGGCGGCGCGTCGCGCCGCCGAGTCATTGATGGAATCCTGAATCGCCTGGAAGAGATCCTCGTCGTCCTGACTGACGGGCGACGGCTCGAGCGGCTCAGGCCCGAAGGGCGTGCGTGCGTCCGGGGGCGGAAAGAGATCGTCGCTGCGATCCAGTGGAAAGACGGGACCCACGGGCCGTCGACCAAAGATGTCGGATGCCGGGGCTGGGACTCTCGCTCTGCGCCCATGGGTCGTTGGGGTCGCTAAAGGGATCGTCCTGCCGCGGTAACTGACCGAGTGACCCAAAGCCGCCGAAGAGTGTGGTGCGGGCCACGCGTCACCGACCCGAGGCGAGGGCATCGCGTCGGAGCTCCAACGTCCGTCGCATGGGGGCCGGGATATTGGGATCTTGAAGTTGTTGAATAATGCCGGCGAGCTCCTGTTTCACCGCGGGCGGCATCGCCGCAATCACTTGTGGCGTCAGGTCGGGCGCCGGCCCCCCGCCTCGTGACGGTCCCTGCGACGCAGGCGCATTCGTCGTCGCGCTCTTCGTCGGCCCTTTCCACTTGACGATGTCTTCGAGCTTGCCGAGCCCTTGCGTGATGGCGCTATAGGTCTCGTTCAGCTTGTTGTACCCCTCTTGATCCCCAGCGGCGACGGCGGCCTTGGCAGCCTGCTCAATCGTCGGCAGGTTTTGCGTGCGCGTGCGCGAGCGGTTCTCGAGATCCACGCGGCGCCGGATGTATTCCTTCTGCGCCGATGGCGGCATCAGTTGGTAGCCGGATTTGCCCTGCTGCTCTTTGGGCCACTCCCCAGGTGCCGTGGATCCCGGTTTCGACGGCGGCGACGGCACCTGCTCCGCCGCCCACTCCTCGACCTTGGTGATGTCGTCCTCGATCTTGCTTTGCTCGGCCCACGCTCGGGATTGCGCCGCCGTGGGTCCGCCTCCCGACTGTCCCCCACCCGTACGCGCCGCGTTGGCCGCGGCCAGAAGGCGCGCCTCCCGCTCGGCCGCCGTCTCCGCCTGCGCCGCGCGCGTCGCTGCACCGGCGGCCTGATTCTCGAGCTGGGCGCGTTCCGCCACCGTCAGCGCGAGATTCCGCGCTTTGTCCCTGGCGGTTGGACTCCATCCCCCCAGCGCGTCAAATTCATTCGCGACGGCCGTGGACACGCCACGCGCATTCGCCGTGCTGAGAATCCGGTCCCAGTCCTCCCCGCTCTCGGCGTTCTGGAGCTCACGCCCGAGAAATTCGCGCTGGGCCTGCTGCGCCTTCATGCCATTCGGCGAATAGATTTTGACCTTCCTGTCTTCCTCCGTCGGCACGTAGCTCGGATCGTACTGCTGTCGATATTCGCCCTGGTCGATGAGCCCCGCGTCATACGCCTGATTGGCGGCCGTCAATTTGTCCCGTTGCATCTGAATCTGCAGTTGCCGGTTGGTGCCCGCCGTGACCAGGGCGGCGACCTTGGCCTTGTCGTAGACCGTGGGAAGCAGGTCGACGATCTTGTCCCCATATAACGGCGTCAGCGTCTTCTTCAGCACGGGCAGGGCCGTATCCCACGACGTTTGGTCGGTCACCGAGGAAGCGACCTGGCCAGCGTGCCCGAGTCGGCTGTCGGCCGTTTTGAGTTCCGAGTCCTGGGCCTCGAGCTCCGACTTCCGCATCTCATAGAGTTTTTGCCCGTAGCGAATGGACGCACGCGCGCCCACGGGCCCCGCCTGTCGCAGCTCCTCGAGCGCGTCCTCGGGCTTGCCGAACATCGGCACCACGCGGCTGACGAGGTCGTCTTCCTCTTGGACTTGCCGCTGCTTCTCCGCCTCACGCTGGCGCTGCTGGTAGAGCTGCTGATGCTCTTTCATCTGCATCAGCGCGCCGAGCGTCTGGAACGGTGACGACTGCTGGCCGCCCTCGCTGACCGAGCTCAGCGGAATCCGGGTATCGGGCATCACCGGCATGAATGGGCTCCCTCTCTACTTGTAGATGTCGCGATACATCGCGTACCCGCCGAGTTGGCTGCCGATGTCGCTCGCCATATTGCCGTACGCGTTCGCGCTCCCCGCTGTGCCGGCCGCTCGCGCGTTCGCCCCGCCCATGGCGTAATCCCCCATGTTGCCGTAGCCCTGCGAGATGTAGCCGGCGTACTGATTCGCCGCGTTCTGCCCGCGGGTCGCTTCCCGATCGAGAATGCCGTACTGCCGATCCTGGTTCGTGTAGAACTCGTCGCGCGCGCGGGTGTAGTCACCGAGGTCCATCTGATATTGCTCGCGCGACGCGGCATTCCGTGACGCGCGGTTGGAGCTCGCCGCAGCGGCGTTCGCCGCCGCCTGTCGATTTTTCAAATCATTCGCCGCTTGCGCCTTCGCGTAGTTGCGATCCCACGACCCCGAGGCCACGTTCCAGCCGAGCTCCCCCTGTGCGAGGGCCGTGTTGGCGTTGCCCTGCCAGGCGCCCTGCCGCGTCTGATAGCCCTGGAGCTTGTTCTGCACGTCGCTCTCGTAGGCGCCGCGGCGCGTTTGATACCCCGCGAGCTGCTGCGCCACGTCCGTGTCGCGCGCCGCGCGCCGGGTCTGATACGCCTGGAGGCCTTGCGCCGTATCGGTGTCGTACCCCGCGCGGCGCGTTTGGTAGCCGGCGAGGCGATTCCCGGTGTTGTACCTGAAGGACTCGAAGGTATTGCCCTGGTTGATGCCGTAGTTGCTCACGGCTTCCGCACGGTTGCGATCGTGCTCACTCGCGCGCCGGTTGTAGACGTTGCCGTATTCCTGCGACGCCTGATTGCCGACGGCTTGCGCGAGCCCCTTCTGAAACCCGCCCGATCGCAGGACGCCGCCATGCGCGGCGCCCGCCACCTGCGCGTTCTTCACCGCATCCATGCGCGCCTGATAACCGGGATCCACCGCATGTCCTCCGCGGTCGGTGCCTGAAAATCCTTCGGGCCGACGAAGTCGGCAAAGCGGAAGGTCGCCGGATCTTGCCACGTTTCCCCGAACTTGTCCGGCGCGGTGTACTCCGCGAACGCGGCCGGGTTGTTGTACGGTCTCCCCGAACGCCGCGGGCGTCGTTGTAGACCTCGCCGAACTGACCCGACGTCCGGCGCCTGTAGTTGAGATGTCTGCGAAGTTCAACGGCTGAACTTCGGCGCCCCGCTCCGCCGGAATGCGCCGTCGGCGTCGTAGTTGCTCTTGAAGCGGCCTTCCCACGGCGTCAGGAGCGACCCGGCGGTGTAGGAAAACGGATCGCTGCCGCTCCCGTGGCGATTCGCCGTCGGGTTGTAGTCGGCCGTGGGCGTGGTAGTTCATCGGCATGGACGTCGGTCCTGCGCCTGCAATCTCCCGTACCTTGGGACGTCCATCGGTTGCGGCGGCATCACTGCGGTTGCGTGCTGCATCTGCCTCATTGCCATCCGCCGGCCGCGGGCTCCGACGCCATCGGGCGCCCATCGGCCACCGCCGCCACGCGTTGCGGCCGGTGGCCCCTGCGGAGGCTGGCCGCCAGTTCCCCCGGCGGGCATCATCGGCCCCACGGCCCGCCGCCGTCGTGCGCCCATCGCCCCATACGCTCCGGCCACCATCTGCGGACCGCCGCAATGCCGACCATTGGCGGTTGCATGGCGCCCTGCACGCGCGCGCAGCTCCTGTCCCTGCTTTCCACGGCGCCTGCTGGTCCCGCGCTTGCCGGCGGCAGCGGATTCGGCGCGGTGCGCATTGCTGCGCGGCCGCCGGCGGCGTCTCCGGCGCGGCATCGCCCGCTCACGTCGGCGTCCGCCTCGATCACGGTTGCCGGCCATCTCGCCGAGCTGCGCGGTTCCTCCCGTGACGCCAGCCGGACGGCCGGGGCGCTGACCGCCACGCGCTCGGGCCCCGCCTCGCCGGCCAGGAACGTGGTGGGCCTGTTGACCGTGACGACTCCGCCCTTCGCCATCGGAATCGGGTTCTCCGGGCTGCCTAGTCCACGGCGGTGGCAGGCCATGGCCGCCGCTCCGAACGGACTCCGCGGGCGGAAGCCCTGCGGCGACAGCCTCCCGGCTATAGCCGCCGCCGCCCATCGGACGGGCGCGGCTGCGCGACAGCGATACGCGTCCTGGTTTCCCCATACTCGGCGGCTGCGGCATCGCGTTCGGCGGACCCGGCGACGCGAAGCGCGCACCGGGCCCCGGTGTGGTCAACCGCCCGAGGGTGCCGATCGCGCCCGTGCCGCTGTTGATGTACGGCGCATAGAGCTGCGCCGAGCTGGCCCAGTCCCTGCTGCATGTAGCCGCTCGGCCTCTTGGCGCCCGCTCTGCTGCTGCTTCGCCGCCTTCTTCGCGGCGTTGGCTGATTCATGCTTGCGCTGCCGAGCTGCCGGCCGCCGACGACGCCGAGGCCAATGAGGTGCCGGTGGCAATGGCCATGTGTGAGTCCTCTCCGAGCAGCGCGCTCAGCTCCAAAACCCCAACCTGACCACCTGGATGAGCCGCGCGTCGTCGCCGAGTGCCGTAGTTCTCCGGAAGCGCGCGCGAATGAAACCGATCCGCCGGGAAGACCACCGCGCGTCCAAACTTCGCGGCGATCGTCGCCACCGGTTCCCACTGCGCGATGGTCGCGCCACGCGCGTTGCTCGTCGAGCAGCGCCGCAGTGTCGCGCGCGTCGCTGCCGAGCGCGCCCGTCGCCGTGTTCCGCCAGAACATCGTCCCGTCGCCCGGCGCCGGCTGCGGATTCAAATACAGAATGGCCGTCCACTCGCCCATGTCCCGGTCGGTGTGCACGTAATTCGGCTCGAGCTGACCGGCGGGCTCTGACGAAAAAACGAGAGCGTCGGCGTCAGCTGCGGGAACCGCGCCCGCAATCCATGCGGGGAACGTCTCGTCGTCCGCGAGCTGGATGCCGTGAAAGACGTCGCCCCACGACACGTCCGCGAACGGCCGCGCGAGCACCGCCGCGCGATACGCCACGGGATCCGCGAGCACGTCATCGAAGACCAGCATCAGGCGATCGCCTTCTGATAGGCCGATTCCAGATAGTCGTAACCCCAGGCGCTCGTAGAGCTGCGCCGACGGCGTGGCGTCGGCGCGATCATGTGCACGCGTTCGGCGCGCCAGCCGTCACGCGCCCACTGCTCCCCGCGCTTGAGCAACCGCGAGGCCGTGCCCGCGGTGCTCCGGCTCGACCCACCAAAACAACTCCGTCGCCGTCGCGCGCGCCGGTGATGGGATGCTCGAACACGAGGAGCCCGATCATGCCGATGACGTGCCGTCCTGCTTCGGACACGAACAACGCGCCGACGTCGCTGGCGAGGAGGAGCTCGACCGTCCGCGTCATCGCCTGGGGGATTCACGGGCACGCTGCCGCTGTACACGGTCTCCGTCAGAAACCGTGTGCCCATCTCCACGAGGCGCGGAATGTCTGTCCGGCGTCGCGTCGCGGATCACGATGGCGTTATTGTGGAGAGCCGCACGCGACCGACTCAAATCGGGCTATTTCAGGCCTTTCTTAAGCGTGAAGCTCTCCCACACGCTGACCATCGCTTTCCCCGTGAGCACAAAGGGTTGGCCCTCGGCCGGCGGTCCGCCCTGCTCCGCACACAAATGCAACCCGCCAGAGGCCTCGAGCGCAACGGCGTGTCCCGGTCGGAAGCAATCGTCGAGCTCCTCCTGTACCGGCTTGATGGCCGCGTCAATGAGCGCCTGCACGTCTTCCAAGGTCAAGCCCGGTCCTCCGGGCGGTCCGGCTGGGCCAGGTGGGCCCATCGGGCCCTGCTCGCCGTCGTGGCCTTGCGCGCCGTCAGCACCACTGGATCCCATCGGACCTGACTCGCCCTGCGGCCCCGTCGCCCCTTGCGGCCCTTCGGCGCCTGGTGGGCCGGTCGAGCCATCCCGACCGGCAGGCCCTTGTGGACCCATCGGCCCTTGCGCGCCATCCACCCCGGCATCACCCTGCGGACCCACCGCACCGACCTCGCCCATGGGACCTTGCGATCCTGGCTCGCCCTGTGGCCCCTGTGGACCAGGTTCTCCGGGCGGGCCGATGCCCAGCGGGCCATCCTCGCCCTGCGGCCCTGGCGGTCCTGTCTCCCCTTGCGGACCGGCGGGTCCCGCTGGTCCCGCTGGTCCAGCAGGTCCAGGTTCCCCCTGCGGACCTGGAGGGCCTTGGGCGCCCGGTGGCCCCGGAATGCCACCCGGCGCCGGTAACGGCGTTGGCCTCGGCTTCTTCTTCGGCACCGTCTTTTTCTTCGGGGCGGGCTTCTTCTTCACGGCTGCTCCTAGTCGCGCTTTTCGGCGGTCGAGAGCCAATCCCAGAGGTCGCAAACGTCTCGCGAGGCCATCGGATTCCACTGCGTTTTCTCGGAATACCCCTGCAGCAGCTCGAAATCCTCCTGCGCCAGGACGACCGTGCCGCCCGTCGGCAGCAGCTCCCGCGGCGGAGGCCCGCCGTTGGTCGCGGGCGCGGTCGCGCTGACCTGCTCAAACGCGTCGTGCAGACGCGCTTCTTTCCGGATCGTGGCCGGCATCCGTTCACCCTTGCCATCCCCACCGGCCATCAGCGTCGCCCAGATCAACGTGAAGCGCATCGGCGCCCGCGGCCCCGCTGAACTCCAATACTCGCGTCATCGACACTCCTCCCACTAGGCGAGAATCCCCGGTCCCTTTCAGTGCCGAGATGAGGTGCGTCATCACGCTTCTTGATGTTCGTAATGTCCGACCGTGCGGCGTTGATCGACGTCAATGGCAAGATCCCGATTCGCCGCAGTGCTCCATCCTCCCGCTGCCGTGCCCGTCCCGCCAGCGGGAGCGGCAACTTGTGTCAACGACGCATGGGTGGCGTTCTGTGAGCCGTATGCCAGGGTGATAGGACCGTGGGTATGCACCAAAAGCATTCGCTTCCCCGCCAGCGACCCCGCTACACTCACGCCACCGCCCACACGTCGCCCGCGCAGTACAGCCCGTGTTCATGTAGAGCCCATAACTACTGTGCGAGGCGAGATACCACGTCGACTGCGTCACGTTGGGATTCGTAACGGCGCCGGGTAGATGTAATACCCAGTCCACAGATGATTGTTCATCACCGTGCAACCGAGATTCAGATTCGCCGCCCCGGCGACGGTCAACCCCCCGGCGGTGACGTTCACGCCGTTCTGGAAGTTCGTCCCACCCCGGCACGTCAGATCGCCGAAGCTATTACTGGTGCTCACGGCGTAGACACTCAGACACTGGAACGCCGCCCAATTCGACACGTCGCCCAGCACACAATCCATCTGAGCGCCCGTGTTCCGCAGCGCCGGATAGGATGCCGAGATCCCCGCTGTCGAACCGACTTGCAGCCGCCCCGCCACCATCATGTGGGCTGCCTGCGTCACTCCATCGCGGATACAAACCCGGACTCGTCGTCGTTTTGTCTATAAAACCGCAGGTTCTGGGCCTGACTCATCAGCCGCCACTGCCGCACGTTCGCCGGCTGCCCGG
Organism: uncultured Actinomycetota bacterium; assembly: GCA_963799495.1. GTDB lineage: Bacteria > Actinomycetota > Actinomycetes > Mycobacteriales > Mycobacteriaceae > Mycobacterium. Next base: position 403 of record CAWCXH010000002.1, on the reverse strand, counting down.
TGTCGTACAGATACAAGCTGGCATTGGCACCCTGCGAGCGAATCGGCCCTCCCGTCTGCAAATAGCCACCGCCCGTGAGTGTCAACCCGCCGTTACGCGCGAGCAAAAACGGGCGGGCTTGGATCGTCGTGAAGTCGTCGCTCATGGTTTCCAGCGACCACTCGCCGCCGCCATACGCGACGGTGCGCCACGCGGACGATCCTACGGGCGACGTCAGATCGCGCCAGCGCACCAGCATGTTGTTATTGACGAAGCCGGAGGCGCTCGGGAAAATCTGTGGCGCGGTCCAGGCGTTCGAGAACATCGGTGTAGGCGAGATTCGACGGCAGCACCGCACTGGCGGAGGACGATTGCCAAACCAGCCCGTTCGACCGCTCGACCTTCTGCTCGTCGGTCACGTTGT
>CAWCXH010000001.1:0-264586 GCA_963799495.1 uncultured Actinomycetota bacterium | reverse complement strand
GCGGCAGCCTGTTCTTCCCGCAGCTGGCCACCCCCACCGGCGCGCTGGTGTGAATCGCCCCGGCAGGTCCGGAGACTCCGGACTCACCGGGACGATTCAGTGATCCCGGAATCGACCGGCCCGCCGGCCGCCAACCGCGCATTGATGATGCCCAAGCGCAAACGCACCCGCGCCCAAGACCGCGCCTACCACATCGCCCTCGAACGCCAACACAACGCCGCCCGCATCGCCCGCAAACACCTGCTCCTCGCCGAGCGCATCACCAGAGACCACGAACCCCCACCGTTCTAACGACGACTAGACGTATCCGCTTGCCCTACAGTCTTTTTCACCGTCCCGATATCCCGCCGAATAGTCCGCGATCTGCCTAGCCGGGTCGGTTCCGCTCGCGCTCCGCCGTGGGTCAACCCAACACCGGCGCGACGGCATGTCCCCTCCGCACTCCGTCACACCCTTCAGACGCGGACTGGTGCCGTTTCGGTTCCTACCGCATGGCCGCGCTGAATAATGAGCGCCATGGCAGACAAGGATGGCAGGTGGCGGCCCGGACCGGACGGCAGCGAATCCAGAAGCTCGCACAAGCGGCGTTGAACGCGGACGTCACTGTCGGCCAGGTCGACAGCGTGCTGAGCGGGTTAAGCGAAACACTTGTCGACTTGAACAATTCGACTGCCAACCTGGATGCCACCCTGGAGCGGTTCAACGACACGGAGCCGCGTCGACGAACTGGCTCCGCGTCTGATCAGCGTCGTGGAACGCCTCGAGACGATCGTCGATCGCGTCGAACGCCTTGTCGGTGTCGGTGAGGCGGCGGTGGCGCCGTTGGCCGCGACCGAGACCGCGGTGCGCGGATGGGTGAAGGCGATCCGCGACCGGGCGCACATGTAAGACGGCTACCACTCGCCGAGCACCGGGGGTGCCACATCGGGCAGGGGTCCAATGAGTTCGTTGCTGTTGTCGATGGTGATCAGGTAGCCCGGTGTCCGGCGGCTGCCGCCGTCGTCGCGGGTGAAGGCGCCCGGATAGCCCGCGCCCATCAGCGGCAGGTATGGCGTGCCGCCGCGCGGCGATGGACCGGCGGCGGACGGGGCGGGCGCCGTGGTGGTCTGTGGCGCCGTCGGCATGGTCGCCGCATGCAATATCGCGGTCGGCAGCGGGCCTTCAGCCAGGCGCGCCGCGACGCCGAGCGGCGGTGGCGCACTGCCCACGGTGTGCGTCGGCGTGATACCGCCGAAATCGCCGAAACCGTTACGGTGCAATGCCGGTGATGGCGACGGCGGTATCGGGAGGTCGGTGCCGACACCGAACCCGGCCGGCACCGTTGACGCGGGTGACGGAACGGCGAGCGCGGGCAGCGCCGATGCCGTGGCGCCCGGAACCGGTGGAGGCGTGGGTATTTCGCCGACGGCGTTGCCGGCCGCCACCGCCGGGTCGCTGTAGTGCTCCCGCACATCGGTCAGATCGTCGACGTGCTCGAGGCCGTCAATGGCGGAGCGCAGCTCGCTGGACGCATCCGACAGCACCTGCAGCGCGTCCGCCAACGACCGGCACCGGGTGAGCCCATCGAGTGCCTCGGATATGTAGCCGCGCAACGCTTCCAGCGCGTGGCGCCCGGCGTGACCCCACCACGAGTCCGCCAGATGACCCGTCACGTCCTCGTGCAGCCGGACGAGAACTCCGCGGGCACCGTCGATGACCCGTCGCCAGTGGTCGGCGTACTCGGTCATCCGGACCGGATCGAGCCGGGCCTGCATATCGAGAATGTCGGCATGCGACCACACCTGCGGTGTCCACGTGTCCGGTTGCACCGAAGGCGTCATGGAGAAAACCCGCCCGCGCCATCGCGATCGGCCTCACGATAGGCCGCATCGACGGTGCGCAGTCGCGCCGCGAATCCGGACAGGTTCTCGGCGTGCCGCGCCAGCAGCGAATGCAACGAGGTCGTCTGCGCCCGCAGCAGTCGGTGCCAACCCCGGCCTTCTTCGCAATCGCCGAGCCACCGGTGATCGCCGCACCGCTCCTCGTCGAGTTGTGCCGCGTATCCGGCGAGTTCGGCCGCGGCCGCGTCGCACAGTTGGGCGGCGTAATCACCGGCGCCGGGCTCGACGCGCAATGGCTCGGGCATACATGTTGTGACGCGCACGCGGGCGCGCCGGTTCCCGTTGACTATCCGCTGTTGCGCAGCGCGGTCGCCAGCCCGCTCATGGTCAGCAGGATGCCCCGCTGCACCAGCTCGTCGGTGTCACCGGAGCGGTACCGCCGCAGCAGCTCGACCTGCAGGTGGTTGAGCGGTTCCAGGTACGGGAACCGGTTGAACACCGACCGGGCCAGCGCCGGGTTGTCGGCGAGCAGGTCGTCCTGGCCGGTGATCAGCTTGTACATCCTGATCGTGCGTTCGTGTTCGGCGAGGATCTTGTCGAAAACACGCGCCCGCAGCGTCTTGTCCTCGACCAGCTCCGAGTAGCGCGCGGCCAGGCCCATGTCCGATTTGGCGAGCACCTGGGCCATATTCGACAGCACGGTAGAAAAGAACGGCCACCGCACGTACAGGTCCCGCAGCACCTCCAGCCTGCCGTCCCCCTCGGCGATCCACTGCTCGAACGCGGCGCCGGTGCCGTACCAGCCAGGCAGCATCACCCGCGACTGGCTCCAGGCCAGCACCCACGGGATGGCACGAAGGTCGGAGATCGACGTGGTGGGTTTGCGAGAGGTCGGCCGGCTACCGATGTTGAGCGCACCGATCTCGCTGACCGGGGTGGACGCCGTGAAATATTCGACGAAACCCGGTGTTTCGTGGACCAATTCGGCGTAGGCCCGCTGCGCGCGGGCGGCCAGGTCGTCGAGCACCTCGTACGCGGGTCCCGCGGCCTCCCCCAGGCCCTCGACGTCGAGCAAAGTCGACTCCAGCGTGGCGGCGACGAGCGTCTCCAGGTTGCGGTGCGCGATGCGCGGCTCGGCGTACTTGGCGGCGATCACCTCACCCTGCTCGGTGATGCGCAGCGAGCCCTTCACCGCACCCGGCGGCTGGGCCAGGATCGCGTCGTAGCTGGGCCCGCCGCCGCGGCCAACGGTGCCACCGCGACCATGGAAGAGCCGCAACCGGATTCCGGTCTTGCGCGCGGACTCGACCAGGTCCAGCTCGGCCCGGTACAGCGCCCAGTTCGCGGCCAGGTAGCCGCCGTCCTTGTTGGAGTCGGAGTAGCCGAGCATTACTTCCTGGCTGTAGCCGCGGGCGGAGACCACGTCGCGGTACAGCGGAAGATCCAGCGCAGCTTCGAGAATCGACGATCCACGTTGCAGGTCGTCGATGGTCTCGAACAGCGGCACGATCCCGACGGGGGCGTAGGGCTCGGGTCCGGAGGCGTCCAGCAGACCCGCCTCCTTGAGCAGGATGGCCGCCTCCAGCATGTCCGACACCGACTGGCACATCGAGATGATGTAGTTCGGCACCGCCTGCGGGCCGAACACCCTGACCGCATGCGCGGCCGCGGCCACGATGTCGAGCTCCTTGCGGGCGAGCTCGGAGAGTTCGGCGCCCTCCCCGACAAGCGGTCGGCGGATGGCCAGCTCGGCGACCAGCAGCTTGACCCGGTCGGGTTCGGGCAGCGACCGGTAGTCGGGGTGCACACCGGCCCAGGCCAGCACCTCGGCGACGACCTCCTCGTGCACGTCGGAGTTCTGCCGCATGTCCAGCCCCGAGAGGTGAAAACCGAAGACGCGCACGGCTTCCCGCAACCGAGCCAACCGGTCATCGGTGAGCACCGCGCTGCCGTTGGCGCGCAGTGAGGCGTCGACGATGTCGAGGTCGGCCAGCAGCTCGGCCGGTGTCGCATACCGCTGCAGCCCGAGATCGAGCTCGTGTTCGGGCTGGCGGTCCAGGATTTCCGAGGCCGTGGCGGTCAGCCGTCCGTGGATCACCCGCAGCGCTCGCCTGTACGGTTCGTCGGTGCGGGCCGGCTCGTGACATGCGTCGGCCAATGCGGCGAGTTCGTCGCTGACCTTGACCAGCCGCGCCGACATCGAAAGTTCTTGCTCCAGCGCGGTGATTTCGGTGAAGTAATGCTCCAGCGCGGTGTACGCGGCGCGTCCGGTGGCCAACCGCACCACGTCGGCGGTCACGTTGGGATTGCCGTCGCGGTCGCCGCCGATCCACGACCCGGGTCGCAGGATCGGCTGGTCGAGCAGGTGGTCATCGGGCCAGCGGGCCCGCAGGGCGTCGCGCACCTCGGCGTTGACCTTCGGGATGACGTCGAAGAACGCCGCGGGGTAATACCGCAGCCCGGTTTCGATCTCGTCGGAGATCTTCAACCGGGACAGCCGGATCAGGGCCGTCTGCCACAACGTCAGGATGTGGCGGCGCAGTTCGCGTTCGATGTCGCGGCCGTCCTCGGTCTGGGCGTGATCGTGCAGCCGCAGCCGCATCAGTTCGGTGATGCGGTGTTGGGTGTCGAATACCGTGCGTCGCCGGGTTTCGGTGGGGTGCGCGGTGATCACCGGCGACACCAGCGCCCCGGTCAGCGCGTCGGCGACCGTGGACGACTCCAGTTGTGCCGAGTCGAGTTTGCGGTAGGTGGCGGCCAGGCTGCTGTTCTGCGGCGGCTCGCCAGCCGCGACGTGCACGGCGCGGCGCCGCTCGCGGTGGATGTCCTCGGCGACGTTGGCGAGCAACGCGAAATGGGTGAAGGCCCGGATGACGGGGATGGCCTGATGGATGTCGATGCCGTCGAACAGGCCGGCCAACTGGGCGCGGTCGATCTCCGATCGGCGCACCCGGAACGATTCCACGCGGGCCCGCTCGACGAGATCGAACACCTGCTCGCCGTTCTGCTCGCGGACCGTGTCGCCGAGGATCGCGCCGAGCAGCCGGATGTCTTCGCGCATCGGCTCGGTCGCCTCGCGCCCAACCCGGGTGCGGCGCACCGAACCGATCGGCGCCAGCGCGGTGTCGGAACCCTCGGCCATCCCCCAAGTATCGACGCAGCCCGGGGACGCCGCATGCCGGGAATGCTGGACCTAATCTGCGGACGTGAGGGTGCCGCAACCGCCCGTCGCCCTGGCTCTCCGATTCATCGACTGCGTGAATCGCTGCGATCTGGACGGGCTCACCTCGGTGATGACCGACGATCATCGGCTGAAAGTCTTCGACGAGGATCCGCTCGTGGGCAAGGCCGCCAGTGCCCAAGCGTGGCGTGGCTACTTTTCCAGCTTTCCGGAGTACGTGATCTATCCACACAAACTGGCGTCCGTCACAGACGCCACGGTCGCGATTCTTGGCCACACCACGGGGTCACACCTCGGACTGCCCGATAGCCAAGAATCCCGCGAGACGCTGATATGGCTGGCCGAAACTGCTTCCGCCCTGGTCAGGTCCTGGACTTTGGTGGAGGACACGCCGGCGAACCGCCGGCGGTACGCCTTGGACGGCTAGCTGTACTTGATCTGCAGCGCCATGCCGACGATGGCGACCAGCCAGATACCGGTGACGAAGAGCGTCAGCCGGTCGAGGTTCTTTTCAACGACGGTGGAGCCGGACAGGCTGGACTGAACGCCGCCGCCGAACAGGGTGGAAAGGCCGCCACCCTTGGCGCGATGCAGCAGCACCAGCAACACCACCAGCACACTGGTGATCACCAGCACGATCTGCAGGGCCAATTCCATGGCCGCCAGATTACAGGTTGCGGCGTGGAATCAGGGAAGCGGCCCACCAGCGGCGATGGCCGACAAGGTGGCGAACTGCTCGCCATCCAGCGACGCCCCGCCGACCAGCGCGCCGTCGACGTCCTCCTGCGCGACGATCTCGCCGACGTTCTTGGCGTTGACCGAGCCGCCGTAGAGCACGCGGATCCCGGCCGCGAGCTCCGCTGATGCCAGCTTGCCCAGCTCGTCGCGGATGGCCTTGCAGACCTCCTGCGCGTCGCCGGCGCTGGCCACCCGGCCGGTGCCGATCGCCCACACCGGCTCGTAGGCGATGACGACCGTGCCGATCTGCTCGGCCGACAGACCGGCCAACGAACCCTGCAGCATTTGCACGTTGTGCTCGACGTGGTTGCCCGCCTCCCGCACCTCCAGCTGCTCGCCGATGCAGACGATCGGGGTGATGCCGTGCCTGAGGGCCGCGGCGGCTTTCGCGGCGACCAGCGCGTCGTCCTCGTGGTGGTAGGTCCGGCGCTCGGAGTGACCGACGACGACGTAGGTACAGCCCAGCTTGGCCAGGAGCGCGCCGCTGATCTCGCCGGTGTAGGCGCCCGAGTCGTGCTGCGAGAGGTCCTGCGCGCCGTAGGTGAGTCGCAGCTTGTCACCGTCGACCAGGGTCTGCACGCTGCGCAGATCGGTGAACGGCGGCAGCACGGAGACGTCGACCTTGTCGAAGTACTTGCCCGGCAGCGAGAAGGCGATCTTCTGCACCAGCGCGATCGCCTCGAAGTGGTTGAGGTTCATCTTCCAGTTGCCGGCGATCAGCGGCTTGCGGCTCATGGTGATCCTTCGCTCAGGTGCTCAGCACTTCGATGCCGGGCAGCGTTTTGCCCTCAAGGTATTCCAGCGACGCGCCGCCACCTGTCGAAATGTGTGAGAATCCCTCCTCTGGGAGACCCAGTGCCCGCACTGCGGCAGCCGAGTCACCCCCACCGACGACGCTGAACGCTCCCTTGCCCGTCGCCCCGACGATGGCCTCCGCGACGCCCTTGGTGCCGGCCGCGTACGCGGGGAACTCGAACACGCCCATCGGGCCGTTCCAGAAGATCGTCTTCGCGTTGGACAGCAGCGCGGTGAAACGCTTCACCGATCCCGGACCGATGTCCAGGCCCATCTTGTCCTCGGGGATCCGGTCGGCCGCGACGCGATCCGGCGGCGAGTCGGCGGCGAATCTCTCGGCCACCATGATGTCGACCGGCAGGTGGATGACGTCGGCGTAGGTGTCCAGCAGCTTGCGGCAGGTGTCGATCATCGACTCCTCCAGTAGCGAGCTGCCCACCGAAACACCTTGGGAGGCAAGGAAGGTGAAGCACATGCCGCCGCCGATGACCAGGCTGTCGGCCTTCTCGGCCAGCGACTCGATCACCGCCAGCTTGTCCGACACCTTCGACCCGCCGAGAACCACGGCGTAGGGCCGTTCGGTCGAGCTGGTCAACTGTTCGAGCACCTTGACCTCGGCGGCCACCAGCGTGCCCGCGTAGTGCGGCAGCAGCGTGGCGACGTCGTACACCGATGCCTGCTTGCGGTGCACCACCCCGAAACCGTCGGAGACGAACGCGCCGTCATCACCGACGAGGTCGACCAACCCCTTGGCCAGCGCCAGCCGCTCCGCGTCGTCCTTGCTGGTTTCGCGGGGATCGAAGCGGATGTTCTCCAGCAACAGGATGTCGCCGTCGGTCAGCCCCTCGGCGCTGGCCAGCGCATCGATCCCGACCACATCACCGGCCAGCTGCACGTGGCGTCCCAGCCGTTCGCCCAGCGCGGCGGCGACCGGTGACAGCGAGAACTTCGGGTCCGGACCGTCTTTCGGGCGGCCCAGGTGTGCGGTCACCACGACCTTGGCGCCCGCGTCGGACAGCGCCTTCAGCGTGGGCACCGAGGCGATGATCCGGCCCGGGTCGGTGATGCTGCCGTCGTCGTCGAGCGGGACATTCAGGTCCGAACGGACCAGCACGCCGCGACCCGAAACCCCTTCTGCCAGTAGGTCGTCGAGCGTCTTGACGGCCATCGGGCTACAGGGACTTGCCGACCAGCGCGACCAGGTCGACGAGGCGGTTGGAGTAGCCCCATTCGTTGTCGTACCAGGCGACGACCTTGGCCTGGTTGTCGATCACCTTGGTCAGGCCCGAGTCGAACAGCGAGCTGTGCGGGTCGGTGACGATGTCGCTCGACACGATCGGCGCGTCGTAGTACTTGAGGATGCCCTTGAGCTTGCCCTCGGCGGCGGCCTTGAACGCGGCGTTGATCTCCTCGACGCTGGCGGACTTGGACAGCTCGGCGGTGAGGTCGGTGACCGAGCCGGTGGGGATCGGCACCCGCAGCGCGTAGCCGTCCAGCTTGCCCTTGAGTTCGGGCAGCACCAGCCCGATGGCCTTGGCGGCGCCGGTGGAGGTCGGGACGATGTTCAGCGCGGCGGCGCGGGCGCGACGCAGATCCTTGTGCGGACCGTCCTGCAGGTTCTGGTCCTGGGTGTAGGCGTGGATCGTGGTCATCAGGCCCTTGACGATGCCGAACTCGTCGTTGAGCACCTTGGCCAGCGGCCCGAGGCAGTTCGTGGTGCACGACGCGTTGGAGATGATGTTCTGGCTGCCGTCATACTTGTCGTCGTTTACGCCGAGGACGATCGTGATGTCCTCGTCGGTGGCCGGCGCGGAGATGATCACCTTCTTGGCGCCCGCCTCCAGGTGGCCCTTGGCCTTGTCGGCCTTGGTGAAGATGCCGGTGGATTCGACGACCACGTCGACACCGAGGTCGCCCCACGGCATCGCGGCCGGTCCCTCCCTGACCTCGAGGGCCTTGATCTTCTTGTTGCCGACGACGATGGTGTCCTCGCCCTCGAGGCTGACGTCCTCGGGCAGCCGGCCGAGGATCGAGTCGAATTTCAGCAGATGCGCCAGCGTGGCGTTGTCGGTGATGTCGTTGACCGCCACCACCTCGATGTCGGTGCTGCTGCCCTGAGCCTTCTGCGCCTCCAGGGCCCTGAAGAAGTTGCGTCCGATTCGACCGAAGCCGTTAACGCCTACCCGGATCGTCACGTGTGTCTCCCTTGGTCGCTGATGAACTGCTCCGATGGCCAGCCTAGTGGTGCGGTAGTCGCGTCGCGCGGGCTGGTCAGTGGACGGCCAGGCTCTGATCGGCGTACGGATTGCCTAGCCATTTTCGCCGGATCCGCTGCAGCGTGCCGTCCTCCTCCAGCCCGGTCTGCGCGACGGTGATCCTGCTGAGCAGCTTCTGGTTCGTGGGCGCGACGGCGATCGCGATGTTCTCGGTGGAGAGGCCGTGCTGAACGATTTCGATGTCCGCGATGGGCTTGACGAGTTCGGTGAGCACCGGGGCCAGCTTCATGACGGCGTCGCAGCCGCCGGTGGTCAGATCGGTCAGCGCCGTGTGGATGCTGCCGTAGTCATACACCCGGACGTTGGCCGCTTTTCCCTGGGCGACAATCTCTTCGGCGATCGGCTGGCTGGTATTGCCCCGCTGCACACCAATGGTCATGCCGTCGAGGTCGTCGATCGAGTGCACACGCGGCAGCCGGTTGGCGTCGACGGCCAAGGCCTGGCCCGAGATGAGGTATGGCGCGACGAACGCTGCCATCTTCTCGCGCTCGGGTGTCACGCTGGTGCCGGCGGTGACGCAGTCGTACGCGCCGGAGCCGAGGCCGCCGAAGATGCCGTTGAAGTCGGCTCCGTCGTAGCCGATGAACTCGACGGCCATGCCGAGGGACTCGGCGATCGCGGTCATCAGGTCGATGTCCAGGCCGCCACCGTCCGGCATGCCGTTGAACGGCGGGTCGGGAAAGGCCGTGCCGACCGTCAGGGTCTCCATGGGATCCAGTTAACTCAGCGCAATCTCGATGGCCGCGGCGGGCTAGGCGTCCTCGAGCAGATCCGGGGTGACGGCCGACTCCGTGTCGGGGATGCCGTCCTGCTTGGCCTTGCGATCGGCCATCGACAGCAACCGCCGAATACGGCCCGCCACAGCGTCTTTCGTCATCGGCGGGTCGGCCAGCCGGCCCAGCTCCTCGAGCGACGCCTGCCGGTGCTCGACGCGCAGCTTTCCCGCCGCGGCCAGGTGGTCGGGCACGGTGTCGCCGAGGATCTCCAGCGCCCGCTCGACCCGGGCCGCCGCGGCCACCGCGGCGCGCGCCGAGCGGCGCAGGTTGGCGTCGTCGAAATTCGCCAGCCGGTTGGCGGTGGCGCGGACCTCGCGGCGCATCCGGCGCTCCTCCCACGTCAGCCTGGTGTCCTGGGCGCCCATCCGGGTCAGCAACGCCCCGATGGCCTCCCCGTCCCGCACCACCACGCGGTCGCTGCCCCGCACCTCGCGGGCCTTGGCACTGACGCCGAGCCGCCGCGCCGCCCCGACGAGGGCCAGCGCCGCCTCGGGACCCGGGCAACTGACCTCGAGCGACGACGACCGGCCGGGCTCGGTCAGCGAGCCGTGCGCCAGAAACGCGCCCCGCCACGCCGCCTCGGCGTCGGCCACGCTGCCGCCGACCACCTGCGCCGGCAGCCCGCGCACCGGGCGGCCGCGCAGATCGAGCAGGCCGGTCTGGCGGGCCAACGCCTCGCCGTCCTTGGCGACCCGCACCACATAGCGGGTCGCTTTGCGGATCCCGCTGGCGGACAACACATGCACGACGGCGTTGTAGCCGTACAGGTCGTAGATGTCCTTGCGCAGCCGGCGGGCGATGACCCCCAGATCGACCTCGGCCTCGACGACGACGCGGCCGGACACGATGTGCAGTCCGCCGGCGAAGCGCAGCAGGGATGCCACCTCGGCGCGGCGAGCGCTCACCGAATTGACCGCCAGTCGGCTCAGCTCGTCCTTGACCTCGGCTGTCATCGCCACGGGTCGTCACCTCTCGGTCCGTTCAGCGTCCGGGCGGCGGATGTCGGAACGGTCGGCGCCGCAGGCGGCACGCCGCGAAGGCGGACACCCTCCAGAGCCGCGGCCAACCTCGCCGGGTCATGTAAAGGTGTACCAGGTCTGGACACGTCAGCAAACTCAACTGTGGCGTTGAGGACGTTCGCGGTGCGGCTCAGCTGCTCGCGTTCGCGCTCGCCGGGCACCCGGCTGGCGTCGACGATGATGTCGTGCACGGTGAAGCCGGGCGCGTGCTGGGCCAGCACATGGATGTGACGCTCGACGGAAAAGCCGGCCGTCTCGCCGGGCTCGGCCGCCAGATTGAGCACCAGGGCGCGGCGGGCCTGCGTGGCCTGTAGCGCCGCGGCCAACTGCGGAACCAAGACATGCGGGATCACGCTGGTGAACCACGATCCAGGACCGAGCACCACCAGGTCGGCGGCCATGATCGCGTCCACCGCCTGCCGGGTCGCCGGAGGATCGCCGGGCAGCAGCCGCACCCGACGCACCTTGCCCACGGTGGTAGCGATGGCCACCTGGCCACGGATCACCCGGCTCATCCGCGCATCGGATTCCAGTCCGGCGACGTCGGCCTCGATCTGCAGCGCGATCGGGCACATGGGCAACACCCGGCCCTTGACCCCCAGGATGCGGCCCAGTTCGTCGAGCGCCGCGACCGGGTCGGCGAGCACCTCGTTGAGCCCGGCCAGCATCAGGTTGCCGATCGGATGACCGGCCAGCGCACCGCTTCCGCCGAACCGGTGCTGGATGATCGTCGCCCACAGCCGCCCGTACGGACTGTCGGATGCCAACGCCGCCAACGCCATTCGCAGATCGCCCGGCGGCACCACGTCGAGTTCGCTGCGCAGCCGGCCGGAGGAGCCACCGTCGTCGGCGACCGTGACCACCGCGGTGACATGAGGGGTGAGCCGGCGGGCGGCCGACAACGTGGCATAGAGCCCGTGGCCGCCACCCAGCGCGACGATCCGCGAACTCATTCGCGGCCCAAATCCCGATGCAACACCCGCACCGTCAGTTGGTCACCGCCCTGCAGACGTCCCGCCAGCGCCTCGGCCATCGCGACGCTGCGGTGCTTGCCGCCGGTGCAGCCGATGGCAACCGTCATGTAGCGCTTCCCCTCCCGGCGGTATCCCTCGATGACGAGTTCCAGCAGCCGATGGTAGGTGTCCAGGAATTCCGCGGCGCCGGGCTGGCCGAGCACGTAGTCGCGCACGGCCGGGTGTTGACCGGTGTGCCGACGCAACTCGTCGACCCAGTGCGGATTGGGCAGGAACCGCACATCCATCACCGTGTCGGCGTCCATCGGCAGCCCGTACTTGTAGCCGAACGACTCCACCGTGACGTTGGTGTGCGCGACGGTCTCGCCCCCGAAGGCCCGTTCGATGCTTTCCCGCAGCGCGGGCACCGACAGGGTCGAGGTGTCGATGACCAGATCGGCGACCGCGCGCACCGGTGCCAGCATGGCGCGCTCGGCGGCAATGCCTTCCGCCAGAGTCTGATTGCCCTGCAACGGATGGCTGCGGCGGTTCTGCTCGTAGCGGCGCACCAGGATGTCGTCGGAGGCCTCCATGAACAGCACCCGCGGCGTGATGCTGCGGGTGGCCAGATCGTTGCGGACCCAGTCCAGGTCACCGGTGAAGCCCCGCGATCGCACATCCATCACGACCGCGAGCTGAGTGATGCGCGACCCGGCGGCCAGGCCCAGGTCGACCATCCGGGCGATGAGTTCAGGCGGCAGGTTGTCGGCGACATACCACCCGAGGTCCTCCAGCACCTTCGCCGCCGTGCCGCGGCCCGCACCGGACAGCCCGGTAACCAGGACGACGTCGATGCCGGATTGATCGCTGGCAGCGTCGCTGTCCCGCAGGTCCTCTCCCGTACCTTGCTCAGTCATCCCGATGCCCTGCTCTGATCATCGCCCATCGCGGCGGACACCGCACCGGAATCCTCTTCGGAGGACTGGGGGCACCTCCCGCTTGCGGGGGAGAGCGGAGCGACCCGGGATTGGTCGGGCGGTGCGCCGAGAGCCTCGAGCACCGCCTTCGCGGTCGCGACGCCGATGCCCGGCACCGCGGTGATCTCGTCGACGGTGGCCTCCTTCAGCCGGGCCAGGGATCCGAAATGCGTGACGAGGGCCTTGCGGCGGTGCTCCCCCAGCCCCCGAACCGAGTCCAGCGCCGAGGCCGTCATCCGCTTGGACCGCTTGCTGCGGTGGTAGGTGATCGCGAAGCGGTGCGCCTCGTCGCGTATTCGCTGCAACAGGTAGAGCCCTTCGCTGTTACGCGACAGGATGACCGGGTCTGGCTCGGACGGCACCCAGACCTCCTCCAACCGCTTGGCCAGCCCGATGACGGCGACGTCGGTGACACCGAGCTCGTCGAGCACCGCCGCGGCCGCGTTGACCTGTGGGGCGCCGCCATCGACGACGAACAGGTTGGGAGGGTAGGCGAACTTGCGCGACTTCCCTTCGGCGGTAAGCACACCGGTGTCCTGGATGTCCGATACATGGCGCAGGAAGCGTCGCCGCGTCACCTCCGCGATCGATGCCACGTCGTCGGAGCGACCACCGCCGGCGGCGTCGCGGATCGCGTAGTGCCGATAGTCCGATTTGCGCGGCAGACCGTCCTCGAAAACCACCAATGAGGCCACCACGTCGGTGCCCTGAACATGGCTGATGTCAACACATTCGATGCGCAGCGGCGCGTCGGCCAACCCGAGTGCCTCCTGAATGCTTTGCAGTGCAGCTGATCTCGCGGTGAAGTCGCCGGCGCGCTTGAGCTTGTGCTGCGCCAGCGCATCGGCGGCATTGCGCTTCACGGTCTCGGCCAGCGCGCGCTTGTCACCGCGGTGCGGCACCCTCAGCACCACTTTCGAACCGCGCAGCCCGGAGAGCCAGTTCGCGATTTCTTCGGAGTTGGTTGGCAGACACGGAACCAGCACCTGGCGGGGCACCGGGTTGGTCGACTCGTCGGCGGCGCCGTCCAGCTCGGCCTGCTCGCCGTAGAACTGGGTGAGGAACTGCTCGACCAGATGTTCCTGACCGGAATCACCTGGCTCGCTGGACTTTTCGACGATCCAGCCGCGCTGGCCGCGCACCCGCCCGCCGCGGACGTGGAACACCTGCACGGCGGCTTCCAGTTCGTCGTCGGCGAACGCCACCACGTCAGCGTCGGTGCCGTCGCCCAACACCACCGCCTGCTTCTCCAGGGCGCGCTTGAGCGCCGAGATGTTGTCGCGCAACCGGGCCGCCCGCTCGAAGTCCAGCTGCTCGGCGGCGGCGCGCATCTGCTGTTCCATGTCACGGGCCAGCCGGTCGGTCTTGCCGGCCAGGAAGTCACAGAAGTCCAGCACGATCTGGCGGTGTTCCTCGGCGCTGACCCGGCCGATGCACGGCGCCGAGCACTTGTCGATATAGCCAAGCAGGCACGGACGGTCGATCTGGTTGTGCCGCTTGAACACTCCGGCCGAGCAGGTACGGGCCGGGAACACCCGGGTGAGCAGGTCGAGCGTCTCGCGGATGGCCCAGGCGTGCGAATACGGCCCGAAATAGCGCACCCCCTTGCGGCGGGGTCCGCGATAGACCATCAGCCGCGGGAACTCCTCGTTCAGCGTCACCGCGAGCACCGGGTACGACTTGTCGTCGCGATAGCGGATGTTGAACCGCGGATCGAACTCCTTGATCCAGTTGTATTCCAGCTGCAGCGCCTCGACTTCGGTGTTCACCACCGTCCACTCGACGCGGCCCGCGGTCATCACCATCTGGCGCGTCCGCGGCGCCAGGCCGGAGATGTCGGCGAAATAGGACGTCAGCCGGCTGCGCAGGCTCTTGGCCTTGCCGACGTAGATCACCCGACCGTGCGGATCCAGGAACCGGTAGACGCCCGGCTCGACGGGAATCGATCCGGGCGCCGGCCGGTACGTCGCTGGATCGGGCACCCATTCAGGTTACTGCCGACTTTTCGACGGGCCCGATGAACTACCGTCGAGGGGTGCGGACGCATCTTTCCGCCCGACTGACCGCCCTGCTGGCCAGCGTGGTGCTGGTGGCGGCTGGGTGCGGCGGCGCCGACGAGGGCGAACCGGCACCCACGGCTGGCCCGTGCCAGATCGTGGAGAACGGCACCCCGGAGACCAAGACCCCGGCGTCGCCCGCCGCCGGGTCGCCCACCACGTCGAGAAACCTGGCGACCAATCCCGAGGTCGCCACCGGCTACCGGACGAACATGACCGCGATGCATACCGCTCATTACGCGGTAGTCACCGCCAACCCGCTGGCCACCCAGGCAGTGTGTGAAGTGCTGCGCGAGGGCGGGACGGCCGCCGACGCGCTCGTCACCGCGCAGGCGGTGCTGGGCCTGGTGGAGCCGCAGGCCTCCGGCATCGGCGGTGGCGGATTCCTGCTGTACTACGACGCCGCATCGGGCTCGGTGCAGGCCTACGACGGGCGCGAGGTCGCCCCGGCGGCGGCTACCGAGAACTATCTGCGCTGGATCTCCGATACCGACCGCACCGAGCCGAAACCGGATGCCCGGGCATCGGGTCGCTCGATCGGAGTGCCCGGCATCGTTCGGTTGCTGCAGGACGCGCACACCGAGCACGGCAAGACCACCTGGCGCGACTTGTTCAACCCCGCGGTGACGTTGGCCGACGACGGGTTCGACATCAGCGCCCGGCTGGCGAGCGCCATCGCCGATGCCGCCCCGCAACTCCGCGTCGACCAAGAAGCCTCCGCCTACTTCCTCAATCCCGACGGCAGCCCGAAAGGCGTCGGTACCCGGTTGACCAACCCGGCCTACGCGAAAACGTTGGGCACCATAGCTTCCGACCCGCAGGCGTTCTACACCGGACAGATCGCCGAAGACATCGTGGCGTCTGCGACCGAAACCTCCGGTGGCCGCACCCCGAGCCTGATGACGTTGGCGGATCTGGCCGGCTACACGGCCAGGCAGCGCGAGCCCCTGTGCACCCCGTACCGCGACCGCGAGATCTGCGGCATGCCGCCGCCCTCGTCGGGCGGCATCGCGGTGGCCGCCACTCTGGGCATCCTGGAGCACTTCACCCTCAGCAGCCACAAACCCACCGACGTCGATCTCAACGGCGGCCGACCCGCGGTGATGGGTGTTCACCTGGTGTCTGAGGCCCAGCGGTCTGGCCTACGCCGACCGCGACCGCTACGTCGCCGACACCGATTTCGTGCCGCTGCCCGGCGGCTCGCCCAACACGCTGCTCAACGCCGACTACCTGGCCGGGCGGGCCGCGCTGATCTCCGAGGAGCGCAGCATGGGCACCGCGAAACCCGGAGAGTTCGCGGCGCCGCCGGCGACGCCCGCGCCTGCCCCCGAGCACGGCACCAGCCACATCAGCGTGATCGACGACGTATGGCAATGCGGCCTCGTTGACCACCACGGTGGAATCGGCGTTCGGCTCCTTCCACATGGTCGACGGATTCATCCTGAACAACCAGCTGACCGACTTCGCCGCCGAACCGGTCGGCGAGGACGGCACGCCGGTGGCCAACCGGGTCCAGCCCGGAAAGCGGCCGCGCAGCTCGATGGCCCCGACGCTGGTGTTCGACGAGGTGCCGTCGGGTCGGGGACCGCTGTACGCGATGGTCGGCTCAGCGGGCGGCGCGCTGATCATTCAATTCGTGGTGAAAACCGTTGTCGGGATGCATGGATTGGGACCTTGACCCGCAGCAGGCGGTGTCCATGGTGGACTTCGGTGCCAGCAATCTCGCCGAAGACCAATGTCGGCGGGGAGCATCCCGTCATCGACATTTCCGACAACGGCGACCACGACCCGCTGGTGCAGGGGCTACGTGCACTCGGGCACGAGGTCGACCTCGCCGACCAGTCCAGTGGTCTGTCGGCGATCGTGCGCGGCGACCCCTCGGGCTGGGTGGGCGGCGCAGACCCGCGCCGTGAGGGATTGGTGATGGGCGATACCGGGTGACCGGCGCGCGGATCGCGCAGCTCTCCGAATCGGATTGGCAACTTTTCGCGGCTGTGCGGCTGCGCGCGCTGACCGACTCGCTCCCCACCGCCGACCCGCAATACCGGCAGGAAGCCTCGTTCACCGCCGCGCAGTGGCGCCGGCGGCTGCGCGATCACGCCCAGTTCGCGGCGCTGATCGGCGATCGGCCGGTCGGCCTGATCGGCGCCCAGCAGGAGAACACCGAAACCGTGTACCTGTACTCGTTGTGGCTCGACCCCGACGCCCGCGGCCACGGCCTCGCGCGCGCCCTTGTCGCCGCGGCCGTGGACTGGGCGAGACTCCGGGAGGCGCGCACGGTGACGCTGCGGGTGGCCGCCGACAACGCGGTTGCCCGCGGCGTCTACGAAAGCCTGGGTTTCACGATCGGCGTGGATGAGAAGGCCTCCGCCACCGACGAAGTCGCGATGTCGCTCAGCGTGAGCTGATGTCCGGGCGGTAGCGCGCCAGCAGTTTGCGCACGCCGTCCATGGCTTCGACGGCGCGGTCCTTGTCGACGGCCTGGATCGCCATCACCGGAATGTACTCGTCGTCGGGCAGGTCCACCCGCGCCCAGCGGGCACCGCGCGGGAACGACACGTCGACGACGTCGGACCACGGGATAAGCCGATAGCCGAACAGATTGCGCACCGCCACGCCGGCTGCGCCGACGCGCAGCCGCGGGCGGGCAAAGAGCAGCAACACACCGGCGATGACCACGCCCAGCAGCGCGATCGCCACCTGGTCTGCGGTCTGGAAGATGACGCCGCTGGAGCGGATCTTGAGCAGCAAGCCGACGGTGACGTGAGCGGCCAGGATCACAAACGCCGCGCCGTAAGCGAAATACGGCGTCAGGTGCGGCCGCACCTCCAGGTCCCAGTCGCTCATGCGCGCAGATCGCGCAGTGTCATCGCGGTCGACAGCGCCGCCGCCGCGGCCTGAGCGCCCTTGTCCTCCGCCGACGTCGGCAGCCCGGCCCGGTCCAGCGCCTGCTGCTCGGTGTTGGTGGTGAGGACACCGTTGGCCACGGGTGTCGACGAATCCAGCGACACCCGGGTCAGGCCCTGTGTCACCGCGTCGCAGACATAGTCGAAATGCGGTGTCTCCCCCCGGATTACCACGCCCAACGCCACCACCGCGTCGTGGTTGGCGGCCAACGCCTGTGCCACCACCGGGATTTCGATCGCGCCAAGCACCCGCACCACGGTCGGATTGTCAATGCCTGCGTCGGCGGCCACCTTTCGGGCGCCGTCGAGCAGCGCGTCGCAGATCTGCTCATGCCAGGTGCTTGCCACAATGCCCAGCGTCAAACCCGACGCGTCAAGCTGTGGCAGATCGGGAACCCCGGCGCCTCCGCTCAATGTCCGGCTCCGCTCGGCCTACTCATAGAGCCCCGCCGAACTCGCCGCGAACGGCCTCGTCGTAATCGTCCAGGCCGATCAGGTCGTGGCCCATCCGGTCGCGTTTGGTCATCAGGTAGCGGATGTTTTCGGCGTTGGCCCGCACCGGCAGCGGAACACGTTCGATGATGTGCAGCCCGTAGCCGTCCAAGCCGACGCGCTTGGCCGGATTGTTGGTCAGCAGCCGCATCGACCGCACCCCGAGGTCGACGAGGATCTGCGCGCCGATGCCGTAGTCGCGCGCGTCGGCCGGCAACCCCAGCTTGAGGTTGGCGTCGACGGTGTCGTCACCGGCGTCCTGCAGCTGGTAGGCCTGCAGCTTGTGCAGCAGGCCGATGCCGCGGCCTTCGTGGCCGCGCATGTAGAGCACCACGCCGCGGTCCTCCCGGGCCACCATCGCCATGGCCGCGTCCAGTTGCGGGCCGCAGTCACACCGGCGTGATCCGAAGACGTCGCCCGTCAGGCATTCCGAGTGCACCCGGACCAGCACGTCGTGCCCGTCGCCGTGCGGGCCGGCGATGTCGCCGCGGACCAGCGCGACGTGCTCGACATCGTCGTAGATGCTGGTGTAGCCGACGGCGCGGAACTCGCCGTGCCGGGTGGGGATCCGGGCCTCGGCGATGCGCTCGATGTGCTTTTCGTGCTTGCGCCGCCACTCGATCAGGTCGGCGATGGAGATCAGTGCCAGGCCGTGCTCGTCGGCGAAGATCCGCAGTTCGTCGGTCTGGGCCATCGCGCCCTCGTCCTTCTGGCTGACGATCTCGCAGATCGCGCCGGCGGGCTGCAGGCCGGCCAGCCGGGCCAGGTCGACGGCGGCCTCGGTGTGGCCGGGGCGGCGCAGCACCCCACCATCCTTGGCGCGCAGCGGAACCACGTGACCGGGCCGGGTGAAGTCGTCGGCGACACTGGTCGGGTCGGCGAGCTTGCGCATGGTGGTAGCCCGGTCCGATGCCGAAATCCCCGTTCCGATATCCATTTTCGCGTCGACGGTGACGGTGTAGGCGGTGCCGTGCTTGTCCTGGTTCACCGCATACATCGGCAATAGTCCGAGCTTGTCGCAGATCGCGCTGTCCAGCGGCACGCACAGGTAGCCGGAGGTGTAGCGCACCATGAACGCGACCAGTTCCGGGGTGGCCTTCTCGGCGGCGAAGATGAGGTCGCCCTCGTTCTCGCGGTCCTCGTCGTCGATGACAACGACGGCCTTGCCCGCCGCGATATCGGCGACCGCCCGTTCGACGGAGTCCAGCCTCGTCATCTTTGCCACCCTTGCCGGTTCCCGGTAGGAACGCTGTTGAACGCCTTTCACAGTATGAACCACCGGCGCGCAGCAGTTATTGCCCCGCCTGATCCATCAGCCGTTCGACGTATTTCGCGATGATGTCGACTTCCAGGTTCACCGGCGTGCCGACTTCGGCCCGGCCCAGGGTGGTCAGCTGCAGCGTGGTGGGGATCAGCGACACCTCGAACCAGTCGTGACCAAGGCCGGAGACGGTCAGCGACACCCCATCGACGGTGATCGAGCCCTTTTCGACGACGTAGCGGGACAGGGCCATGGGCAGCGCGATGCGCACCACTTCCCAGTGCTGCGACGGTGTGCGCGCAATCACATGCCCGGTGCCGTCGACGTGACCCTGGACGATGTGGCCGCCGAGCCGGCTGTTGACCGCGGCGGCGCGTTCCAGGTTGACGTGGCTGCCGACGTCGACGCCGCGCAGGCTGGACCGGTTGAGGGTTTCGGCCATCACGTCTGCGGTGAACGCCCCGTCGGGCAGCACCTCCACCACGGTCAGGCAGACCCCGTTCACCGCGATCGAGTCGCCGTGGCCCGCGTCCGCGGTGACAAGGGGCCCGCGGATGACAAACCGGGCGGCGTCGGCGAAGTCCTCCTTGCCGATGACTTCGCCCAGCTCTTCGACGATTCCGGTGAACACTCAGACGAGCCTAATCAGCGAGCCGCTTCTCGCCGAAGAAGGTGGCCACCGGGTTGCCGTTGAAGTTACCGATCGCCACATATCCCTCGGATTCGTACAGCCCCCGCGCATGCGGCTGGCGCGGACCGGTGTCCAACCGGACGACGTCGTAGCCCAGTCCCCGCGCGGCATCCTCCAACGCCCGCAGCAGAATCCGCGCCACACCCTGCCCCCGCGCCGACGGCACCACATACATCCGTTTGATCTCACAGGCGCCGTCGGGAAGGCGTTTGACGCCACCGCCACAGATCGCCTCGCCGTCGCGGTAGCCCACCAGGAACGTGCCGTTCGGTGGTCCGAGTTCGGCAGCGCCCGCCGTGGGCATGTCGGGCGACAGCAGGTCCAAACCCTCGTAGAGGTCGCGCATTTCGTCGATCATCGCCCCGACCAGCCCGGCGCCGTCACCGGACTCGACGGGCACCGGCCGAAAGTCCAGCTCAGCAGCCACAATCCCACTTGTACCCTGTGCCCGGCCGGCATGTCCACGCCGACCGACCCTCTACGATGCAGTCATGCAGACGCGCCCCCGCCACGCTGTCCATGCCCTGTTCGCCCTACTCTTCGCCGCCGCGGTGCTGGTCGCCGGTTGCTCCTCGTCCACCAGCGAGTCCAGTAAAGCCCTTCCCGACGCCGCGACGCTGCTGAAGGAATCCAGCGAGACCACCAGGAACCTGCAGAGCGTGCATCTGCAGCTGACGGTGGCCGGTCAGATTCCGGAGCTGCCCCTCGAGTCGCTGTCCGGCGATTTGACGAACACGCCGGCCGTGGCCGCCCAGGGCAAGGCGAACATCCTCTTCCTGGGACAGCGGCTGGAAGGTGTCGACTTCGTGGTGGCCGACGGCATCCTGTACGGCGCGATCAGTGCCGGCAGTTACCAGGATTTCGGGCCGGCCGCCGACATCTACGACGTCTCGGCCATCCTCAACCCGGACACCGGCCTGGCCAATGTGCTCGCCAACTTCAGTGACGCGAAGGCCGACGGCAGGGAGACGGTCGGCGGCGTGGAGACCGTCCGGGTCACCGGCAACGTCAGCGCCGACGCGGTCAACAAGATCGCCCCGCAGATCGGTGCGACGGGTCCGGTCCCGGGCACGGCGTGGATGCGCGAAGACGGCAGCCACGACCTGGTGCAGGCCAAGCTGGAGCCCAGCCCCGGCAACAGCGTCACGATGACGCTGTCGGACTGGGGCCAGCCCGTCACCGTCATCAAGCCCGTGGTGTAATGCCGGCTTCACCCGGAGTCGCTCGGTCGGTGACATCGAGCCGAGGCATCGCGATCGCCGCCGGCAGCCTGGCGGTGCTGCTGGGCGCCCTCGACACCTACGTCGTGGTCACGATCATGACCGACATCATGCGTGACGTCGGCATCGCGATTAACAAGATTCAGCAGGTCACGCCGATCGTCACCGGCTACCTGCTCGGCTACATCGCGGCGATGCCGTTGCTGGGCCGGGCGTCGGACCGATTCGGCCGCAAATTGCTGCTGCAGGTGAGCCTGGCCGGGTTCGCGGTCGGATCGGTGGTCACCGCACTGTCCAACGACTTGACCACCCTGGTGATCGGCCGCGTCATCCAGGGCACCGCCAGTGGGGCGCTGCTGCCGGTGACGCTGGCGCTGGCCGCCGATCTGTGGGCCGCCCGCAACCGCGCCGCCGTGCTCGGCGGTATCGGCGCCGCCCAGGAACTGGGCAGTGTGCTCGGCCCGCTCTACGGCATCGCAGTGGTCTGGCTGCTGAACAGCTGGCGCGACGTGTTCTGGATCAACGTGCCACTGGCCGCGATCGCGATGGTGATGATCCACTTCAGCCTGCCGTCGCGGGAGAAGGACCATCCCCCGGAGAAGGTCGACGTCATCGGCGGCGTGTTGCTGGCGATCGCGCTGGGACTGGCCGTCGTCGGCCTCTACAACCCGGAACCCGACGGCAAGCAGGTCCTGCCCGGCTGGGGCCTGCCGGTGCTGGCCGGTGCCTTGATTGCGGCCGTGGCGTTCTTCGTGTGGGAGCGCTTCGCCCGCACCCGGTTGATCGAGCCCGCCGGCGTGCATTTCCGGCCATTCCTGTCGGCGCTCGGCGCATCGGTGGCCGCCGGCGCGGCGCTGATGGTCACCCTGGTCAACGTCGAGCTGTTCGGCCAGGGCGTGCTGGGCATGGATCAGAACCAGGCCGCCGGCCTGCTGCTGCGGTTCCTGATCGCGCTGCCGATCGGGGCGCTGCTGGGCGGCTGGATCGCCACCAAGGTCGGTGATCGCGCGGTGGCGTTCACCGGCCTGCTGATCGCCGCGGGAGGCTACTGGTTGATCTCCAAGTGGCCGGTGGATCTGCTGGCGGCCCGCCACGACCTGGGCCTGCTCACCCTGCCCGCCGTGGACACCGACCTGGCGATCGCGGGCCTGGGCCTGGGCCTCGTGATCGGACCGCTGACCTCGGCGACGCTGCGGGTGGTTCCGGCCGCTCAACACGGCATTGCGTCGGCGGCCGTCGTGGTGGCCCGGATGATCGGCATGCTGGTCGGGATCGCCGCGCTGAGCGCCTGGGGTCTGTACAAGTTCAACCAGTATCTGCAGAGCGTGCCCACCAGGCCGGGCGCCGACACGCTGGCCGAGCGGCTGGCCGCCGAAGCGGACCGATACCGCGAGGCGTACGTCATGCAGTACGGCGACATCTTCACGATCACCGCGATCGTCTGCCTCGTCGGTGCGTTGCTGGGCCTGCTGATCAGCGGGCGCTCCGAGCACGCCGACGAACCCGCCAACGATGGGGACGACGCACCCACTCAGCTGATCGACGCGCCGACGCAGGCATTCGACGCGCCCACGCAGGCGATCTCCACACCACGCGCGGACCAGACCGTGCGGATCCAGCGTCAGACGCCCGGTCCTCACCGACCCCGCTAGCTGACCGTCGTCCGCGCCACTGATCGCAGAGGATTCAGTCTCGACACCTGATCCCTGTCCGCCGCACTACGTCAGCAGCGTTCGACGCCCCTGCGGATCAGCGGCGGATCCTGAACTGTTGCCGGCTCTTCGGCGGTAAGGCCCCGAAGCGCGTTGCAGATGAATGCCTTCAGGCTTCTCGGGTCCACGGGACTAATGCTGAGCCAGTCCTGCAATGCAGTCACGCTCGTTCGTCCTTTGTTCGTGCTCACCAGCGCGCAAATCGTCGGTGAAAGCGCGATATCGCAACCGGGCCCCGGGCCCGGCTCCGGTACGAGCTTACCGGGATGATCGCCCTGATTGGCTCCCCGCCGCGCCGGGTACGCGTGCGAAAGCTAACAACTCGATGGGAGAAAATTCATGGCAACGACACTGGACGGCAAGAAGATTGCGTTTCTCGTCGCTCCCGAGGGCGTCGAGCAAGTCGAACTCACCGAACCGTGGAAGGCCGTGGAGCAAGCCGGCGGCACGCCCGAACTGGTATCCACCGAAGTCGGCAAGATTCAAGCGTTCAACCACCTCACTCCGGCTGACACGTTCGAGGCGGACAAGTCCGCCGACAGCGTCTCGTCGTCCGAGTACGCCGGCCTGGTGCTGCCGGGTGGTGTGGCCAACCCGGATTTCCTGCGTACCAACGCCGCGGCGGTGGCATTCGTCAGTGGGTTCTTCGACGCCGGCAAGCCGGTCGCGGTGATCTGCCATGGGCCGTGGACATTGATCGAGGCGGACGTAGTGCGGGACCGGACGATCACATCGTGGCCCAGCGTCAAGACCGATCTGCGCAACGCCGGCGCGAACTGGGTCGACGACGAGGTTGTCGAATGCACGCGCGGACCGAACACGCTGGTGTCCAGCCGCAAGCCCGATGATCTGCCGGCATTCTGCAACACGCTCGTCGGAGCGTTCGCGACATAAGAGCCTGCTGAGTAACGCCGGCCAGCGGCTGGCCTCCCGAGGGTCCCTGGATCTGTCAAAAGGTGGTATCGCATGCGATACCACCTTTTGACTCACATCGTGACGTACTCGGCGTGGCGGGTGTGGCTGCTGGGGCGTTTTCAGCACACTCGTGGAACGCGTCGGGCAAAGTAACAGCCAGGCAAACTGCCGTCCGGAATGCGCCGGGCGGCGGTAGGGTCACCGCCATGCTGCTCGCTGCGCTGCGGGACCTGCAATGGCGGCGGCGGCGCTTCATCATCGGGATCGTCGGCACGGGCGTTGTGTTCGCGATGACGCTGGTGCTCACCGGGCTCTCCAACGGGTTCCGGGTCGAGGCCGAGAACACAGTCGACTCGCTGGGCATCGACAGCTATCTCATCAAAGCCGGCGCGGCCGGCCCGTTTCTTGGCGCGTCCCCGTTGCCGGCCGCAGACGTCCCGTTGGTCGCACGCATGCCGGGTGTGATGGCCGCCGCACCACTGGTCTATGCGGCTACGACGGCAGACGACGGCGGTACGCCGCGGAATGTGAATGTGTTCGGGGCGCCCGACCAGGGACCCGGGATGCCCGCCGTCGCGGATGGCCGCGCGCCATCGAGCCCGGACGAGATCGCCGTCTCGAGCACACTCGACCGTGCTGTGGGCGGGGATTTGCTGATCAATTCCCGCACGCTGCGTGTGGTCGGAATCGTCGACGACTCCACGGTGCTGGCGGGCCAGCCCGTCGTGTTCCTCACCACCGCGGGCGCGCAGGACCTGGTGTTCTCCGGTCAGCCGCTGGCGTCGTCGATCGGTATCCGGGGCATGCCTGCGGCGGTGCCCGATGGGTTCCGCGCTGTCGACCGCGGCGTCGCGGTGGATGACCTGCTGCGACCGTTGCAGTCGGCGTACCAGGCGATCACATTCATCGCTGTCCTGCTGTGGGTCGTCGCGGCGCTGATCGTGGGCTCGATCATCTATCTTTCGGCGCTCGAACGGACGCGGGATTTCGCGGTGTTCAAGGCGGTCGGCGTCACGACACGTTCGGTGCTCGCAGGGCTGGCGCTACAGGCGATCCTCGTCGCGGTCATCGCGGCGGTACTCGGTGGGCTGCTCTCGCTCGTGCTCGCACCGCTGTTCCCCATGCGCGTCGTCGTCCCGATGTCTGCGTACCTGTTGCTGCCGGTGATCGCGATCGCGATCGGCCTGCTCGCCAGCGTCGCGGGACTGCGGCGCGCGGTGACCGTCGACCCCGCGCTGGCGTTCGGAGGGCCTTGAGCCATGGGCGATCTCCGCATCAGCGATCTGGTAGTCGAGTACTCCAGCGGTGGATACAAGGTCCGTCCGATCGACGGCCTGAATCTAGACGTAACCGCGGGCTCGCTCGCGATCCTGCTCGGGCCAAGCGGCTGCGGGAAGACGACGCTGCTGTCGTGCCTGGGCGGGATCCTGCGCCCGACCTCGGGCCGAATGACGTTCGGCGATGTCGAGGTCACCGAGCTGGCGACCCGCGCGCTGTCGACGTATCGGCGTGACACCGTCGGCATCGTGTTTCAGGCGTTCAACCTGGTGGCCAGCCTCACCGCGATCGAGAACGTGATGGTGCCGATGCGCGCGGCCGGCACCCCCCGCGGCGCGGCGCGGCAACGCGCCGAGGAACTGCTGACGCGCGTCGGTCTGCGCGACCGGATGCGGCACCGCCCGGGCGATCTGAGCGGCGGGCAGCAACAACGCGTAGCGGTCGCCCGCGCGATCGCGCTCGATCCGCCGTTGATCCTCGCCGACGAACCGACCGCACACCTGGACTTCATTCAGGTCGAGGAAGTACTGCGACTGATCCGCGAGCTCGCGACGGGCGAGCGCGTCGTCGTCGTCGCGACCCACGACACCAGGATGCTGCCGCTGGCCGATCGTGTCGTCGAGTTGGTGCCGCACGTCGCTTCGGCGGACCGGCCACCGGAAACGGTGGACCTCACGGCCGGCGCGGTGCTGTTTGAGCAGGGCACGGTGGGTGATCTCATTTATGTTGTCTCAGAAGGCGAGCTGGACATCGTGCGCGAACTTGCCAGCGGCGGTGAGGAATTGCTGAAGGTCGCCACGCCCGGCGACTACTTTGGCGAGATGGGTCCGCTGTTCGGCCTGCCCCGGTCCGCCCGCGTGCGGGCCCGCACCGATGCGACCGTGATCGGGTACACCGTGCAGGCGTTCCGCGAGCGCCTCGGGCCGGCTGGGGTGCGCGACCTGATCCAGCACCGCGAGATCGAGGTCAGCCCGGTTGGGGGTACTCCCCCGCAAGCGGGAGGTGCCCGCGCCCGCTTGCGTGGGACAGACTGAGCAGCAGGTCGGGTCCGATCGGCACGATCCCGTCGAACCGCCAGCGCTGGGCTCGGGCGATGCTCAGCACGCCGACGTCATCGACCGCGGTGATCGGGCCGCCCAACAGGATCGGCGCCACGTAGGCCAGGATCCGGTCGATCACGCCGGCCCGCAGGAATGCGCCGGCCAGGGTGGGCCCGCCCTCCACCAGCACATCGGTGCGGTCGGACAGCGCCTTGATCACCTCGTGGGGATCGCGGGTGCGGATCACCATCGTCCGCGAGTCGTCGTTCAAAATCTTTGCTTCAGAAGAGATTTCGCGCTCGCCGACGACCACCCGCAGCGGCTGGCGCTCGGCCAGGCTGCCGTCGGGCAGCCGTGCCGTCAGCGCGGGGTCGTCGAAGAACACCGTGCCGGTGCCGACGACGATGGCGTCCGCCGCGGCACGACGGCGGTGCACATCGGCGCGGGCGGCTTCGCTGGTGATCCACTGGCTGCTGCCGTCGGCGGCGGCGCTGCGGCCGTCGACGCTGGCGGCGAATTTCCATGTGACGTGCGGTAATCCGGTGCGCTGCTTGTGCAGCCACTCGCGCAGCGGGCCACCGGCGACGTCGTCGGCAAGCACGCCGGCAACCACCTCGATACCGGCCTCGGCCAGCCGCGAGGCTCCACCGGCGGCGTCCGGGTTCGGGTCGGCGACGGCGTAGGCCACCGTCGAAACACCCGCGGCGACAAGCGCATCCACACACGGCGGGGTGCGGCCGTGGTGCTTGCACGGCTCGAGGGTCACCACCGCGGTGCCGCCCGCGGCCCGCGCCCCCGCCCGTCGCAACGCCACCACCTCGGCATGCGGCCCGCCGGGCGGCTCGGTTCCGCCGACCCCGGCGATCTGGCCCTCGCGGTCCAGGATGACCGCCCCGACCGGCGGATTGGGGTAGGTAGCACCCTTGACCCGGTCGGCCTGCTCGATGGCCAACCGCATGGCGGCCTCGAGATTCATAGCGTCAGGTGCTTGGACGCCGTGGCGGCCTGCCGGCGCAGCGACTCCACCGCGGCGGCCGGATCTTCTGCGCTGAAGACGGCCGAGCCCGCGACAAAGCAGTCCACCCCGGCCAGCGCCGCCTCCTCGATGGTGTCTTCGTTGATGCCGCCGTCGATCTCCACCAGGATGGTCAACTCGCCGGAATCGACCAGACGGCGGGCGATTCCAACCTTCGGCAGCACCTCGGGGATGAACTTCTGCCCGCCGAACCCCGGTTCGACCGACATGATCAGCAGGGTGTCGAACTCGCGCAGGATCTCCAGGTACGGCTCCAGCGGCGTGCCAGGTTTGACGCTCAAGCCGGCCTTGGCGCCCGCGGCGCGGATGTCGCGGGCCACGCCGACCGGGTTGTCGGTCGCCTCGGCATGAAAGGTGACGTTGTAGGCGCCTGCCTCGGCGTACGGGGGCGCCCAGCGGTCCGGGTCGTCGATCATCAGATGGCAGTCCACCGGGATGTCGGTCGTCTTCAGCAGCGACTCGACCACCGGCAGCCCGATGGTCAGGTTCGGTACGAAGTGGTTGTCCATCACGTCGACGTGTAGCCAGTCGGCGCCGGTCACCACGGCGGCTTCGTCGGCCAGCCGGGCGAAGTCGGCGGCCAGGATCGACGGCGCTATCAGCGGTTCGGGCATGCGATCACCCTATCTGTTGGCTCTTCGCGCAAGCGCTCATCGCACTTTGAGCAAGGCCGCGAACATCGCATCGGTGCCGTGCCGGTGCGGCCACAACTGCACATAGGGCCCGTCGCCGAGGCCGTCGACCGGATCGAACAACGGCCGGGTGTCCAGCACGGTCACCGGGTGGCGACGCAGCGCGTCGGCGACCACGCCGACGGTCTCGGCCAGATGCGGTGAGCACGTCGCGTACAGCACCACACCGCCTGGCCGGGTCAGCCGGATCGCGGAACCCAGCAGTTCGCGCTGCAGTTTGGCCAGCGCCGGCACATCGGCGGGCTGACGGCGCCAGCGGGCCTCGGGCCGGCGTCGCAGCGCGCCCAGCCCGGTGCACGGCGCGTCGACAAGCACCCGGTCGAAGCCGGATCGCACGCCCGGATCGCGGCCGTCGACCCGCACCACCTCCACGGCCAGGCCGCGGGTGTTCTCCTCGACGAGATCGGCGCGCCGCGCATTGGGCTCGACGGCGGTGACATGGGCGCCCGACTCCGAGCCGATCGCCGCCAGCAGCGCGGTCTTGCCGCCCGGCCCGGCGCACAGATCCAGCCAGCGGCCAGTATTGGGCTGGCCGCCGTCGACCGGCGCCAGCGTCAGCGCCCGGGCCACCAGTTGGCTGCCCTCGTCCTGCACCAGGGCCTGGGCGTCGCGGACCGCTGCGAGCCCACCCGGGTCACCGCCGGAGAGATAGACGCCGTAGGGCGAATAGCGGGCAGGCGTGCCGCTGACCTGTTCGGCGAGTTCGGCCGCGGTCAGCACGCCGGGCCGGGCGGCCAGATGCACCAGCGGGCGTTCGTCGTCGCTGGCCAGCAAGGCATCCAGTTGTCCGGCGTCGGCGCCCAGCGCGTCGGCGAAGGCCTGGGCGATCCAGCGGGGATGGGCGTGGATGAACGCGGCGTGCCCGACCGGATCGGAATCCGCCGGCGGGGCCAGCTCGTCGACCCAGGACTGTTCGTCCCGCACGGAGATCGTGCGCAGCACCCCGTTGACGAAACCGGCTCGCGCCGAATCGAATTCGATACCGGCCTGCTCGACGGTGGTGGAGACCGCGGCGTGCGCGTCGACCCGGGTGCGTAGCAATTGGTAGGTGCCCAGCCGCAACAGGTCAAGCAGCACGGGGTCGATGCGCTCGGGCGGGCGCCCCGCGGCGCGGCCGATGACGGCGTCGAGCAGGCCGCGGGTGCGGCAGGTGCCGTAGGTCAGTTCGGTGGCGAACGCCGCGTCGCGGCCGGTGATTCCACGATCGCGGAGCAAGGCGGGCAGCGCCAGGTTGGCGTAGGCGTCACGCTCGGACACCGCCCGCAAGACGTCAAACGCCGCGCGGCGGGCCGGATCGAGCGGCTTGCGACGCGGCGGTCGTCGCATACGGGGCCTGTCTCCCCGGTCGCTAGCGCTCCTGCCCCCTGGGGTGCCCGGTCACTGCGCCGTCACCGACTCATCGAGCCGGGCGCCGCGCGCCCAGTCGGCGGCGGCCATCGCCTTGCGGCCCGGCGGCTGAATGCGGCCGAGCAGCACCGGCTGCGATCCGGTTCCGACCCGCACGCCGTCGCGGTCGACCCGAATTACCCCGGGTGGCAACGTTTCCGGCGGATCGGCGGGTACCGTGACAGGTCCCAGCTTGACGCGCAGATCGCCGATCAGCGTCCACGCGCCGGGATTGGGGGTGACGGCCCGGATGCGCCGCTCGACGACGTGGGCGGGCAGGTCCCAGCGCACCCGTGCCTGCTCGACGGTGATCTTCGGCGCCACCGTGATTCCGTCCGACGGCTGCGGCACCGGATTCAGGGACCCGTCGGCGATGCCGTCCAGGGTCGTCTCGAGCAGGGCTCCGCCCGAAATCGACAGCCGGTCAAGCAGATCCCCCGCCGTGTCGGTCGGCTGGATCGTCTCGGTGACCACGCCGTAGACCGGGCCGGAGTCCAGGCTGGGTTCGATCTGGAAGGTCGTCGCGCCGGTCACGGTGTCACCCGCGGCGATGGCCGCCTGCACGGGTGCCGCGCCACGCCACGCGGGCAACAAAGAGAAATGCAGGTTGACCCACCCTTGCTTGGGCACCGCGAGAAGCCGCTCGGACAGCAGCGCGCCGTAGGCGACCACCGCACAAGATTCCGGCGCCAACTCGGTCAGTTCGGCGACGAATTCTTCGGCGTTGGGGCGGGCGGGGCGTAGCAGCGGGATGTCGTGCTCGAGCGCCAACCGCGCGACTGGAGACGGCGACGGGCGGCCGCGGCGACCAGAGGCCGCGTCGGGGCGGGTCAGCACCGCGATCACCTCGTGGCGGGGCGAGTCGATGAGCCGACGCAGGGACGGGAGCGCAGGCTCGGGGGTGCCGGCGAAGACGAGACGCACGCCGGCCAGTCTAGGGCCGTCGAGTGGGCGTACCGGGCGTCCACCGTGCGTCCAAGGCGGGATTTGCCGTGCTCAGCGGGGAGTCTGGTAATACTCGCGCTCCGACACCCCGGCCAGTCCGGCGACGAACATCCACGGGATGGTGCTGGTCTGCCGATTCAGCGTGGCCACCGCGTCGTTGTAGTACTGGCGGGCGAAGGCCAGCTTGTTCTCGGTGTCGGCCAGATTGTCCTGCAGGTTCAGGAAGTTGTTCGACGAGTTGAGCTGCGGGTAGGTCTGGCCGAGCGCCAGCAACGGGGCCAACGCGCTGTCGAGTTCCTTTTCGGCGGCGCTGCGCTGCGCGACCGATTTCCCGGTCGTCGAGGATGTCAGCGCGGCGCGCGCGTTGGTGACGTGGTCGAGGATGCCCTTCTCGTGGGTCGCGAACGTCTGCACCGTGTGCACCAGGCTCGGGATCAGCGAAGCGCGCCGTGTGAGCTCGACGTCGATACCGCTGAGGGCCTCGTCGACCCGGACGTCCGCGGCCCGGATCTTGTTGTAGCCCACCACGAATCCGATCAGCACCAGCACCGCCAGCACCAGCACGACGATCAGCAGGAAACTCACCATGATCCGCCTCCTCCACCTCCGCCGCCACCGCCTCCACCGCCGCCGCCGCTGAAGCCGCCTCCACCGCCGCCGCTGGACGATGACGACTGCGATGCGGTGTAGGCGCCGATCGACGACGATAACGCCGACTCGAAGCTGTCAAACCCTCCACCGCCGGAGCTTCCGGCAAAGCCCCAGTGGGTGGTGGACGACGACGAACTGTACCAATCCGGTTGGGGCGCAGCGGTACCCGTGGCGGCCTGGTACTTGTTGGCCCACAGCGCCGCGGCACCCGCGGCCACCGCGAACGGGATGTAGGCGGTGTAGAGGTCCTTGCGGGCGGCGAAGTCGAACCGGGTCTCGGCCGAGTCGGTGACCAGCATGCGGTGGAATCCGCCTGCCCGCGACCACAATTCACGTCCGGCCGCGGTACGCCGGGTGCCTACGCCGCCGATCCACGACCGCGCGGAGAGCAGGAAGAAAACCGCGAATGGCAGGCCCCACATAGTGGACGGGAAACCGAGGCGGACAAATCCGCACACCGCAAGAACAAATGCGATCACATTGGCGGTGCGCACCCACAGTTCCTTCCTGCGCTTGACGATCAGGCCGCCGTCGAATGCCCATTTCTGCACCGCCTTGGCCATATCCGTCTTGGCCTTGTTGAGTTTCTCCCCGGACTTGACGGTCTTCTTCGCCTCGAACTCGGTGCCGGGCCGGTTCACCTTGAGCGCGATACCGACCCTGCGGCTCACCGGATCCACCTGGTCCCATTCGGAGATGTCGACCAGCCCACGGACGTTCCACTGTTCGTCGTTGACCTGTCTCAGCGCGATCATTCGGCGTTCGGCGAGATAGAAGAGCGTCGCGGTGAGGCTGTTCTTTGGAACGCTTTCGGTGCGGATGTACTCCATCTGCACGGGTCCGAGTCCTTCCGGCGGCGCGTACTGCAGCGGAAATCCCGGCGACGGTTCGACGGTGGTGCGATACCAGAGGGACGCGATCAGCCCGGCCGCCAGCGTCAACCCGGCGACCCAGAGCACGCCGGTCACCGACCGTCCCAGGATCCGGTCCCAGGTGTAGGGCCACGGCAGGCTCACCTGCGGCGGGGTGGGCACGTCGACGCCGGCGCGCAGGGTGACCGGGGTGCGTGGGGGCAGGTCCAGGGCCACCAACTTCACTGTGGTCCCCGTGACGGCCAGATCCCGGCACGCCTGGCCGACGCCGTAGCCGACCGAGCATTGCGCCCCGGTGACCGCGCCGGGCAGCGTGACAGAGATGTCGGCGCGTTCGATTCTGTTGTTCCAGCCCGGCGCGATGACGTTCCAGAAGAACGCGGACGTCGAGTTGGGATCACCGGTTGATTCGGCGAATTGCTTGTTGGCGCCGGTGCTGCCGGGGTCGAGGACGCCGGGGATGGTGTAGCGGATCTCAAAAACGTGGGTGCCGTACGTGAGGTAGCGGTCCGGGTCGCCGATCTTGGCCACCCGGAAGCGCTGGCCGTCCTCCCACAGCAGTTGGTACGGGACGATTTCGCCGTCCAGCAGCACCGAGGTGATCTCGGGCTTCTGCCGCACCCGCGGGCTGTTCTGGTTGGCGACGTCCCAGTACCGGAAGATGCCGTGCCGGCTGCTGGGAAATTCCCCGGTAATGGTTTCGACCGCGTCGAGCCGCCCGTCGGCGCTGACGACGAAGTCGGCCTTGTAATTGCTGAAGACGACGGGGTCTGAGATGTCGGAGGCCTCCGACCCGCCCCGGAACACCAGCGGCCAGAGCAGCCCAAACACGATGAGTGCCAACGGAATCGACCACGCGAGTATCCGCCTCATGCCACCTCCTGCCCGAGCTCACGTGCCGTCGCCAGCACCTAGCCTATGTGCAGCGGGTCGATCTGCACCCGAACCGGCTGCTGGTCATGGCGTGCGCTGAGCACGCCGGTGGCCCGGCGCAGCGCCGCGGCAAGCGCCAGGCCGCCGTCGCGCGGGACCCGGACCAGCATCCGGCCCACCGGGCTGTCCGCGGGAGTGCCCGGCGGCCTGCGGGCAGCCCGCGGTAGCTCGACCGGCCCGAGCGATTCGGCGTCATCCGGCAGCGCGGCGGTGTCCAGCAGGGCGGCCACCGCCGCCGGCGCTCCGTCCACCACGGCAATGTGCACAGCCGGCGGCAGGCCCACCTCGGCACGGGAGTCGAGCTCGGCGTCGGCGTGGCCCACCGGGTCCCACCGGATCAGCGCCTGCACGGTGGGAATCGCCGATTCGGCGACCACCACGACCGCCCCGCCGTCGACGCGGCCACACACCAGGGCGGCCGCGGCCATCCAGCGCCGCAGCGTGTCCTCCGCGGCCCGCAGGTCCTGGCGGCCCAGGAGCGCCCAGCCGTCGAGCAGAAGCGCCGCGCCGTAACCGCCGGCCGCCGGCGGTTCGGCGCCCGGCGTGGCGACGACAACGACGGGGTCCGCCGCGACGGCGGACACCATGGCGTCCCCGCCCGAGGTGATCACCGGCGTGCCGGGAAACGCGCGGCCGAGTTCTTCGGCGGTGCGGCGGGCGCCGACAACGACGGCACGCACCGCCTCGGAACCGCATCGCGCGCAGCGCAACGCGGCGTCCTCGCGGCCGCACCACCGGCAGACCGCCCCGGCGTCATCCTGGTCGAGCAGCGCCAGCGGGCCGGTGCACTGCCGGCACCGCGCGATGGCCCGGCACCGGGCGCACGCCAGCGCGGGCACATAACCCCGACGGGGCACCTGGACGAGCACCGGCCGCCCGGCGTGCAGTGCCGACCTTGCCGCCTGCAGTGCCACCGAGGGCAGCCGGGCGGTGTGCGCGGCCGGGTCGCGTTCCTGTGCGTAGCCGCTGACCTCGAGGGCGGTCACCCGCGGCGAGCGGGCCCGCACCACCGGGCGGGTCGCCACCAGGTCGTGCGCCCAGCGGCTGCGGACCAGCGCCTGCGCCTCGGCGGTCCGCGCGTAGCCGCCGATCAGCGCCGCGCAGCGCAGCTGGTGCGCGCGCAGCATCGCCACCTCGCGGGCATGCGGGTACGGCGCCCGCGGCTCGGCGAGGTTGTCATCGCCGTCGTCCCACACCATCACCAGTCCGAGATCGGTGACGGGCGCGAACACCGCGCTGCGGGTCCCGATGACCAACCGCGCGCCGCCGCGCAGCACGGCCAGCCATCGGCGGTACCGCTGTGCCGGACCCAGGCCGGCCGACAGCGCGACCACCCGCGACTCGTCGACATGGCGAATGCCGGCGTCGCATAACGCATCCACGTCGCGCTGGTCGGGCACGATGGCGAGCACGCCGCGACCGGAGTTCACCGTCACCGCCGCCGCCTCGGCGAGCCGGTCGGCCCACCGCTCTCCCGGCAACGCCTGCCACACCGCGCGGGCCGCGCGCCCGTCGCGCAGGGCGGCCAGAAACTGTTCGCCACGGCCGTATCCGTTCCAGGCGCTGGTGTCGACCGGTGTGGCGGTGAGCGGCGCGAGCTCCGCGACGGCCTCGCGTTCGACGTTGGCGTGCCGCGGCGGCACTGCCAGCCGCAGCACGTCGGCCCGGGTGCCGGCATACCGTGCGGCGACCGCGTCGACCAGGCGGCGCACCTCGGGCGTCAGCACCGGTTCGGCGGACACCACCCGGTCCAGCCAGCCTAGCTTGCCGACATGGTCGGTGTCCGAACGCCTTTCGAGCACAAACGCATCGACGAGCCGGCCGTGGAAACGCACCCGTACCCGCACGCCGGGCTGTGCGTCGTCGGACTGCTCGGCCGCAACGAGATAGTCGAACTCGCGATCCAGATGCGGCACGGACAGCATGGGCAGCACCCGGGCGATGGGTTCGTAATCGGCCTGTCGGGTCTCGGTCACGCGGTTGCGTCAGCTATCGCTGTCCCCGGGCCCGTCGGCGATCGGCATCGTCGAACGTGATGTCGCTGGCTGACTTGGCGCCCCGAGACCGTTTGCGGGAGTTGTAGCTCGACACCGAGGCGAACGCACCTCCCACTCCCTCCGACGACGCGTCGTATGTCAGCGACTTGCCGGCCGAGAAACCCAGGTCGGTGCCGACGTCGACCGCATCGATGTTGGCGCCGAGGAACACGAAGTCCCAGCCGTACTTGTCCTCTTGCTGCGAAATCAGCTGCTTCACAGCGTCTTTCGTCCACTCCCGGCTGGCGTTCTCGTGCCCGTCGGTCAAGACGAGTACGCTGACTTCGCCGGGGCGATCCTCCTCCGGTAGAGTCGCCAGACCGCTGCCGATCTCCGTGATGAACCGGCCGATCGCGTCGAGCAGTGCGGTTGTTCCCCGCGGTTCCAGGGTCAACGGCGGTACCTGATCGATGGGCGTGTTCTGGTACACCGACTCATATTCGTCGTCGAACTGGGCGAGCGTGACGAGCGTCGTACCGGGCTGCTCCCGTTCCTTGGCGATGAATGCGTCAAATCCGCCGCGCGTGTCGTCGGCGATGGACTGCATTGAACCGCTCCGGTCCAGCAAGGCGGCGATGAGCATCAGGTCGGGATTGGTCATGGTGACTCCTTGAACACGATGGCCCTAAACGGGATTGACGCCACCCTAACCGTGGCCACCGACATCTCGGCCGAAGAAGAATCCCACGGTGATCAGCACGAGCGCCATCGCGTACGCCCACCAGATCGGCACCGCCAGCGCCTCGGATCCAAGCTGGGGGCACCTCCAGGTGCCAGCGCCCACCAGTGAAACTCACCGTGGCCGACAAAATCCGCGCAGTGCCGGCCTGCGGCCGGCGGGCCAGCTTGCGGGTCGACTCATGCGTACGGACCCGGCCGATCCGCGGCAAGGTGACATGGTGGCGATCCGCCTCCACGCGGATCGCGCCGGTGGTGAACCGCACCGACCGTGTTGAGCGGTGCCGGGTCTTAAAGCGCGGGAACCCGACCGCGGCACCGGCCCGCTCACCAGACCGCGACGTCGACCAGTTCGCCAGGGCGCGGGCCAAACCGTCCAACCTCGAGGTGTAGGCCTCCTTGCTGTTGGCCTGCCACCACGGCGCCACCATGTTCTTGCGCTAATTCCAGGTCTTGCGCAGCTTCGCCAGTGACCACCCCTGCGCCGCAGTCAACTCTTGCTCAGTAACGCCGTAGGAACGCTCCGCGCTGCGCTGATCCAGGTTGGCCTTCACCACACCAAGCATGTGGTTAAACGCGAACCGCGCCGCCCCGTAATGCGACTCCAACATGCTCACCTGGGCCGGCGTGGGATCCAGCGCGAAGCGATACCCCTGGGCCACCCAACCCTCGGGAACCTCAAACCGTGCCATCACCACACCCCGACAGCTACTCGCCAGTTCGCGATCCGCCGTCCATGACCCAACCATCTCAGACCGCACCGACAACAACCGCCATCCCACACTCACCAACGCTCACAAACACACGTGATCACACACATTTCGCCCAGCAGCTCCAAACCCGTAGCCGGCTCCTGCCAGCGCGCCCGCGACCCACAACGCCCGTGTCCGGGCGTGTGCGTGCGGTGTCGGCATCCTGCAGAAGGTACTGGACTACCGTTTAGAGCTATGGCTGAGCCCACGACGACGCGGTCGGGAATCGACCCGACCTTTAAGACCCTGCTCGATGCCGTCACGCTCCGGTTCACCGTCGAGGACGGGGTCGAGGTGGCCCGCGAGCAGATGAGACACCTCCAGGCGCCGCCGAAGGCCCTGCCCGCCATGCGAATCGAGGAACGCACCGTCGGCTACGACGACCTGACCGACATTCCGGTCCGCATCTACTGGCCCCCGATCGACGAACACGACAATCTGCCGGTGGTGGTTTATTACCACGGCGGCGGCTGGGCGCTCGGCGACCTGGACACCCACGACGCGGTGGCCCGGGCGCACGCGGTCGGCGCCCAGGCGATCGTGGTGTCGGTGGACTATCGGCTCGCCCCCGAGCACCCCTACCCGCAGGGTGTCGATGACGCATGGGCGGCGCTGCGGTGGGTGGGCGAACACGCCGCCGAGTTGGGCGGCGACCCGACGCGCATCGCCGTCGCCGGCGACTCGGCCGGCGGCAACTTCTCGGCGGTGATGGCGCAGAAGGCGCGCGACAACGGTGGCCCGCCGCTGGTCTTCCAACTGCTCTGGTACCCGACCACCACCGGCGACACGACGCTGCCGTCGTTCATGGAGAACGCCGATGCGCCGATCCTGGACCGCGAGATGGCCGCGGCGCTTCTGCACTGGTATGTGCCCGATGTCGATATGGGCGAGCCGGCGAAGCTACCAGTCGCACTGGCTCCCGCCAATGCCGACGACCTGTCCGGCCTGCCGCCGACCTTCATCGGCACCGCCGGATACGACCCGCTGCGCGATGACGGCGCGCGTTACGCGGAATTGCTCAGGGCCGCAGGGGTTCCGGTCGAACTGAGCAACGAACCGACCATGGTGCACGGCTACGTCAGCTTCGCGTTGGTGGTGCCGGCGGCGGCCGAGGCCACCAACCGCGGCCTGGCGGCTCTGAAGTCGGCACTGCACCGCTAGGGATGGCCGACACCGAACCATCGGTGCTTGACCTTCGAACGCCGCGTCAATGGGAGCAATGGCTGGAGCGCAATCACGATGCGGCGTCGGAAGTCTGGCTACGGCTGCTCAACAAGAACGCACCCGACACGGGTATTTCGTACGGCGAGGCGGTCGAGATCGCCCTGTGCTTCGGATGGATCGACAGCCTGACCCGCAAGTACGACGCGGTATCGCGCGTCCAGCGATTCAGCCCGCGTAAGCCCCGCAGCCCATGGTCGAAGTCCAATATCGAACGGGCGCAACAACTCCTCGAAGCGGGACGGATGCGCGAACCCGGTCAACGACAAATCGACGCCGCCAAGGCCGACGGGCGGTGGCAGCTCCCCTAGGTCTTGTCCAGATAGCCGCTCGGCGGCACACCGTACCAGCGTTTGAATGCGTGGCAGAAGGTCGAGGTGTCGGTGTAGTCCAACCGCTTCGACACCTCCTCCACCGTCAGGCCGACATTGGCCAGCTGGTCGGCGTACACCGGATGCCGGGTATCGGCGGACCACGTCGTCGCTGACAGCCCCATGCCGGTGTCCTAAACTCTCAACTCTTTGTCCGATACTCCCATTACCGGCGGCATTCGTCGGCCATAAAGTGGCGTCATGGCCACGCCAGTGATCTGCGGACCGGCCAAGCGCTTGAGCACATGGACGATGACGCGCGAAGCCATCACCGTCGGGTTCGACGCCGGCGATGGCTTCCTGGGGCGCTGCCGCGGCCGCGACATCACCCGGTTCCGGTGCGCCGGCCGACGCTACGTGGTGATCGGCCACCCCGACTACGTCGACCACGTGCTGCACCGGGCCCGGCTGAAATACGTCAAGTCCAACGATTACGAGCCGGTCCGGGCCGCCGGTATCAACCTGCTCACCGATGAGGGCGACTCGTGGGCCACGCACCGGGCGGCCCTGAACCCCACGTTCGCTCGGCGTCACCTCAACGAGATGGTCGACCTGATGATCGATCCGATCGAACACGTCACCGCGGGTCTGGCGGCCCGGGGCGACCGGATCGAGTTCGACATGCACGCGACGATGGTCGAGGCAAAGCTTCGTGTCGTCGCGAATGCGCTGTTCAGCCAAGACTTCGGCCCGCTGGTGTCCAGGAGACGCAACGCTACTTCTCGTCGGTGTGGATCATCGCCCGGGAGGCGGTCGAGGACGACGTCATCGACGGGAACCACATCCGTCCCGGCACCACGGTGATCATCCCGATCCACCACATCCACCACGACGCCCGCTGGTGGCCCGACCCCGAAGCGTTCGATCCGACCCGCTTCTCCCCGGCAAGCGGGTGGGGCCCCAGCTTGCGAGGGGAGTGCCCCCATGGCGGCGCGGCGAAGGACCCGGCCGCGATCGGCGTACCTTCCTTTCGGGGGCGGACGACGGATCTGCATCGGGCAGAGTTTCGCGTTGATGGAGATGGTGCTGATGGCGGCAATAATGAGTCAGCAATTCACATTCGATCTGCGGCCCGACTATCCGGTCGAGCTCGAAGCCACCCTGACGCTGCGCCCCAGACACGGAGTGCAGGTCATCGGACGGAAAAGGGGTACCGATGACCACGCCTGACTACCAGACCGTGATCATCGGCGCCGGATTCTCCGGAATCGGGGCGGCCATCAAACTCGACAAGGCCGGGTTGCACGACTACCTGGTGATCGAGGCCGGAGCCGAAGCGGGCGGCACCTGGTACTGGAACACGTATCCCGGTATCGCCGTGGACATTCCGTCGTTTTCCTATCAGTTCTCGTTCGAGCAGAGCCCGCGGTGGTCGCGGACGTACGCGCCGGGGCACGAGCTGAAGGCCTACGCCGACCACTGCGTCGACAAGTACAACATCCGCCCCAAGATCCGGTTCAACACGAAGGTGCTGGGCGCCGATTTCGACGATGAGCACGATCTGTGGCGCGTCCAGCTCGACTCCGGCCAGATCCTCATGTCACGGTTCCTGGTCAACGCCTGCGGCGTGCTGATCACACCGAAGCTGCCCGATATCGACGGCGTCGACTCCTTCGCCGGGCTGACCATGCACACCGCACGGTGGGACCACAGACAGGACCTGACCGGGAAGAGTGTCGCGATTATCGGCACCGGCGCCTCCGCAGTACAGGTCATTCCCGAGATCGCGCCAATTGTCAAGCACCTCACCGTGTTTCAGCGCACGCCGATCTGGTGTTTTCCCAAGTACGACGTGCCGCTGCCTGCGGCGGCGCGCTGGGCGATGCGGGTTCCCGGCGGCAAGGCGGTCCAGCGGGCGCTGAGCCAGGCATACGTGGAGATCACATTTCCACTGGCGGCGCAGTACTTCACCGTGAATCCGCTCGCCAAGCGGATGAACGAGGTCGGCGAGGCCTATCTGCGCAAGCAGGTCGAGGACCCGGTGGTCCGCGACCAGCTCACGCCGCGCTACGCGGTGGGCTGCAAGCGGCCCGGTTTCCACAACACCTACCTGTCCACGTTCAACCGCGACAATGTGCGGCTGGTGACCGAGCCGATCGACAAGATCACCGGGTCCGGCGTGGCCACCACCGACGGCGACACCCACGAGGTCGACGTGCTCATCCTGGCGACCGGGTTCGACGTGTTGGACGCCGACGAGATCCTGACATATCCGGTCACCGGCCGGGGAGGCCGGTCGCTGAGCCGGCATTGGGACGAGCATCGGCTCCAGGCCTACGAGGGCGTCAGCGTGCCGGGCTTCCCGAACTTCTTCACCGTTTTCGGGCCTTACGGGTATGTGGGCTCGTCGTACTTCGCGCTGATCGAGGCGCAGACGCACCACATCGTGCGCTGCCTGAAACGTGCGGGACGCCGCGGCGCCAACCGGGTCGAGGTCACCGAGGAGGCCAACGCCCGGTATTTCGGCGAGATGATGCGCAAGCGGCACCGGCAGATCTTCTGGCAGGACAGCTGCCGGCTGGCCAATAGCTATTACTTCGACAAGCACGGCGACGTCCCGCTGCGGCCGGCGTCCACGCTCGAGGCGTACTGGCGCAGCCGCCGCTTCGACTTCGACGACTACGAGTTCAGCGCTTAAAGCGTGTCGAACTCTGTTGAGTGTTCGGCACCGCTCTTCTCGGCATCGAGCGATCGATCAACGGGAGTCGGTGCGGGAGCGGCGCCGCAGCGGTTTACGGCATGTCCGGCGACCAGTAGGCGAGCATCTCGGCGAAGGTGTCGAACGCCGGCGTGGATACGCCGTAGGTGGCCTCGAGGTGGATGCTCAATGGGAAGCCAAGGTCGGCGACCCCGTCGATCACCCGCCTGTACAGGTCGAGCATCAGCTTGCGCTTCTCGGTCGGTTCGACGCTGGCGAGCCTCTTGACGAACTCCTGCTCGCCGGCGACGGCGGCATTACCCGGATCCTGGATCAGCCAGTTGATCAAACGGACCTTGGCTTCCATCTTCGGTACGAAGCCGAACGACAGCAGGATTTCGGGCCGGTGGTCGGTGGTCTGGGCGAACTCGGTCAAAAAGCTCACGATCGCATCGGAGTACAACAGCTGGGTCATGCCGTAGGTCGCGCCGCGGTCGCACTTGAAGTTGAACCGGCCCTGCTCGCCCGCTCGGGTGGGGATCAGGATCGCGCCGCGGTTGGGCACCAGCCCGTCGTATATCGACAGGGCATCGGTCGGCGCGACGCCGGAGCCTTCGCCGTCGTTCATCGTGCGCGGGACGCCGACGAACGCGATGCCGTCGAAGCCGGCCGCGCTGAGGTCCGTCAGCCGCCGACGCAGAGTCAGCTTGTCCATGAACGCGGTGACCTGAGTGCACAGCCCGTTCATCCCGGGCAACTCGGACTTGATGGTCGACCAGAAGTCCAGCACGTCCATCTTCGGCTTCATCTCGATCGGACGGTCGTCATCCTCTTCGATCATCCCGGGGATCATCACGTGCCGGATGCGACCCTCGATGCCGGCTTCCGCGGAGCACCGCAGCACCTTGTGCGCGTCTTCCAGCGCCTGCTTACGACCACTGTCCACGTTCGGCGGCGCGAGCTCGAGCGCGATGGTGTTGAGGGTCACCGGACTGCTCCTAATTTCACGAACCTGGGGTGTCGGCTGCAGGCCAAGGCGTTTCGGTCTCTATCAAACCTTCTGCGGGACCTAAAGCTCCTTGACAGCCGACTTCAGGTCGTCGACCTTGTTGAGCTGCTCCCACGGCAGCTCGATGTCGGTGC
The DNA here is from genome assembly GCA_963799495.1 of uncultured Actinomycetota bacterium. GTDB lineage: Bacteria > Actinomycetota > Actinomycetes > Mycobacteriales > Mycobacteriaceae > Mycobacterium. The sequence goes on along the minus strand of CAWCXH010000001.1, from coordinate 223,125 downwards.
GGCCGAAATGCCCGTAGGCCGCAGTCTGCGCGTAGATCGGACGCAGCAGGTCCAGGTCGCGGATGATGGCGCCGGGCCGCAGGTCGAAGACCTCAGTGATGGCCTTTTCGATCTTGTTCGGGTCGACGGTCTCGGTGCCGAATGTCTCGACAAATAGACCGACCGGGGCGGCCTTGCCGATCGCATAGGCGACCTGCACCTCTATCCGCTCCGCCAGGCCGGCTGCGACCGCGTTCTTTGCCACCCAGCGCATCGCGTAGGCGGCCGAACGGTCCACCTTGGACGGATCCTTGCCGGAGAACGCGCCGCCACCGTGACGGGCCCAGCCGCCGTAGGTGTCGACAATGATCTTGCGCCCGGTCAGACCGGCATCGCCCATCGGACCGCCGAGCACGAATTTGCCGGTCGGGTTGACCAGCAGCCGGTAGTCGGAGGTGTCCATGGTGTCGTGCGCGAGGTCGCCGAGCACGGTGTTGACGACCTTCTCGCGAATGTCGGGGGTGAGGGTGTTCTCCAAGTCGATGCCGTCGGCATGCTGAGTGGAGAGCACCACGGTGTCCAGGCGCACCGGGGTGGTTCCGTCGTACTGGACGGTGACCTGCGTCTTGCCGTCGGGCCGCAGGTAGTCCAGCACGCCGTTCTTGCGCACCTCGGTCAGCCTGCGCGCCAGCCGGTGCGCGAGTGCGATCGGCAGCGGCATCAGCTCAGGCGTGTCTTTGATCGCATAGCCGAACATCAGGCCCTGGTCGCCGGCGCCCTGGGCGTCCAGCGGGTCGCTCTCGCCTTCAACCCGCGCCTCGTAGGCGGTGTCGACACCCTGGGCGATATCGGGCGACTGCGAACCGATCGCGATGTTCACACCGCACGAGGCGCCGTCGAAGCCCTTGGTCGACGAGTCGTAGCCGATCTCGAGGATGCGGTCGCGGACGATCTTGGGGATGTCGGCGTAGGCCGACGTGGTGACCTCGCCGGCGACATGCACCTGACCGGTGGTCACCATGGTCTCCACCGCCACCCGCGAGCGCGGATCCGCGGCCAGCAACGCGTCGAGCACGGAGTCGCTGATGGCGTCACAGATCTTGTCGGGGTGGCCCTCGGTCACCGACTCACTGGTAAACAGCCGACCTTTGCTCACGGTGTCCTCCTTCCGAAACTTAGTTATACGAATTATACCTGTGTCCTGCCACATCCAAGCGTGCGCCCGCATCGCGCGCAACTCTTCAACGCAGCCTGATGCGTTGCCCCGCAATCAGCCGCCGCTGTTGTGCAGGAACGCCACGATCGCGTCCACGATACGGCTGGCCATCAAAGTTTTCGAACCGTGCTCCAGGGCGACCTCGGTGCCGTCGGCGGCCAGCAGCCAGCCGTCGTTGTTGTCGACCTCGAACGCGCGCCCCTCGCCGACCGCGTTGACCACCAATAGGTCGCAGCCCTTGCGGCGCAGCTTGACACGCGCGTGGAACAGCACGTCGCCGTTCGCGTCGCCGGTCTCGGCGGCGAACCCGACGATCGCCCGCATGTTGGGCAGTTGACCGTCGGTGCGCGCCCGCACCGCGCCGGCCAGCACGTCGTCGGTGCGGACCAGATCGATGGCGGGAGTCGCGGCGTTGGGATCGCTGGACTTCTTGATCTTCGCGGTGGCGGGGTTGACGGGCCGGAAGTCGGCGACCGCGGCGGCCATCACGAGCACGTCCGCGTCCGGGGCGTGCTTGGACACCGCGTCACGCAGCTGGCCGGCCGAGCCGATGTGGACGACGTCCACGCCGGCGGGGTCGACCAGTCCGGCGGTGTTGCCGGCGATCAACGTCACATCGGCGCCGCGCTGTGCGGCCACCCGCGCCATGGCGTATCCCTGCTTTCCCGAGCTGCGGTTGCCGATGAACCGCACAGGGTCGATGGGCTCGCGGGTGCCGCCGGCGGTGACCAGCACCTTGACCCCGGCGAGGTCGTAGGGCAGCGCATCGCCGCGGGCCAGCAGGAGCTCGGCCAACGTGGTGATCTCCTCGGCCTCGGGTAGCCGGCCTGCACCGCTGTCCGCGCCGGTAAGCCGGCCCGACGCCGGTTCGAGGACGACGGCGCCGCGGCGGCGCAGAGTGGCGACGTTTTCGACGGTGGCCGGGTGCAACCACATCTCGGTGTGCATGGCGGGCGCGAACAGCACCGGACAACGCGCGGTCAGCAGCGTCGCGGTCAACAGGTCATCGGCGCGCCCGGCCACGGCGCGGGCCAACAGGTCGGCGGTGGCCGGAGCGACGACCACCAGATCGGCCTCCTGGCCGATTCGCACGTGCGGCACCTCGTGGACGTCGTCGAAGACGCCGGTGTGCACGGGCTGGCCGGAGAGCGCCTCGAAGGTGGCGGCCCCGATGAACCGCAGCGCGGACCGGGTGGGGACGACGCGGACGGTGTGGCCGGCCTCGGTGAGCTGGCGGACCACGGTGCACGCCTTGTAGGCGGCGATGCCTCCGGCGACGCCGACGATGATCCGCTTGCGCTCCATCAGCCGACCCGGGCCAGCTACTCGCCCTCGGTGTGTTCGAGCAGGTCTTCGTGAATCTCGCGCAGCGCGATCGACAGCGGCTTCTCCTGCAGGCCGGGCTCGACCAGCGGGCCGACGTACTCGAGGATGCCGTCGCCGAGCTGGTTGTAGTAGTCGTTGATCTGGCGCGCGCGCTTGGCGGCGTAGATCACCAGCGCATACTTGCTCGACGCGCGGTCCAGCAACTCGTCGATGGGCGGGTTGGTGATGCCCAGCGGCGTGTCGTAGGCGCTCGCGGCGGACGAGTCGATGTCGTCCACGGCGGTCAGCGGCGCGTCGGCGTGCGGGGTGGTCACGTAGAAAACTCCTGGCGGTTTGCGGGAATGCTTAGGCGGCTCTCGGGAAGGATCACGCCGTGTTCGGCGCGGTGCCCACCAGCAAGGATAACAATTCTGCGCAGGCAGACTCCAATTGGCTGTTGACGACCACCTCATCGAAGTCGTCCTGAGCTGCCAGTTCGGCCCGCGCGGTCTGCAGGCGGCGGGCCATCACCTCGGGTGTCTCGGTGCCGCGCTCCCGCAGCCGGCGCTCCAGCGCCTCCCAGCTGGGCGGCGCGAGGAAGACGGTGAGTGCCTCCGGCATCGCCTTCTTGACGGCCCGCGCGCCGGCCAGGTCGACCTCGATCAGAACCGGTTCTCCCGCCTCGGTCGCGTCCCGGATGGGCTGCGCCGGGGTTCCGGAACGGTGCAGGCCGCCGTGGATTTCCGCCCATTCGAGCAACGCGCCCGCATCGATCAGCTGCTGGAACCGCTCGGTTGTGACGAACGAGTAGTCGACGCCGTCCACCTCCCCGGGGCGGGGCGCCCTGGTGGTAACGGAGACGGAAAAGTGCAGGTCGGGAACGCGTTCTCGCAGGCAGCGGACGACGGTGGATTTCCCGACGGCAGAGGGACCGGACAGCACCACGACGCGAGCACTTGATGGCTCGTCGCCCCGCCCGGCCCCTCGGCCGGCGCTCACTTGCTCGCCTAGGAGAAGTCGAACTTTTCCAGCAGGGCCTTGCGCTGACGATCGCCGAGGCCGCGCAGCCGGCGGGTCGGGGCGATCTCCAGCTCGGTCATGATCTCCTGCGCCTTGACCTTGCCGACCTTGGGCAACGCCTCCAGAAGCGCGGAAACCTTCATCTTGCCCAAGACCTCGTTGGTCTCGGCATCCTTGAGCACCTGCTTGAGGTTGGTGCCGCCGCGCTTGAGCCGATCCTTGAGTTCGGCTCGCGCTCGACGTGCGGCAGCAGCCTTCTCCAACGCTGCCGCGCGCTGTTCGTCGGTCAACTGGGGAAGGGCCACGGGTTCCTCCGTCTCATCGCCATCTCTTGTTTTGTCTCGGCTGGTGGGTGAAACCAGCCAGCGACGACGACCGTACCCACGCATCCTGACGAAAGCTAACCCCACCCCCTGGTTGTGCCCTCAAAAGCCCAGCGTGTAGTGCGCGCGCAGACGGCCGTCGTGGCCGCCCCGTCGGCGGTCTTTTCGCCCGTGACGAGCACCGTGGCGGTGGATGTGCCTGCATATCAAGGCTTTTCGACGTGCCCCTGGACGCCGTGTGCCCGGGCACGCGGGCGCGACCGGGCGGCCGGTGGCCGCGACTTCCACTGAGTGCAGAAAATTTTGCCTGGTCACGGCGTGTCGGGCGTGTCGTCGCGCTGACGATCGCGTCAGTTGGCGGGTGCAAATGAATGCGAAACGGTCGGTGGGATCTGGTGCCGCGGCCAGCTATCAACTACATTGTGTAGTAGACACCTGTCCGCGGCACCGGGAGCGGTCCTATGCGACGCGCTTTTCAGGCGTTTCTCGTCCTGTTCGGCAGCATCGTCATCGCCAGCTCGCTGGCGCATTTCGCCATCGGCCCGGCCGCGATCGTCGGCGGCGCCGACGTCAACCCGACATCGGATGGCGTATACCGGTTCTACGCCGGCTTGTTCCTGTGCTACGGCGTCGCGCTGCTGTGGTGCGCACGCGCGACGTGCAAGACAAGCGGGTATATGTGAACCCGCTGGCCGCGGTGTTGTTCGTCGGCGGGATCGGCAGACTCCTGGCGGTGGCTCTCGCCGGCACGCCGCATCCGTTCTACCTCGCGATGCTGGTGGTCGAGCTGGTGCTGCCGGTGCTCATGGTGCTCGCGGCAGCGCGTGTCGCAATGGCGTCGAGATAAGGTTCCGGTTCCACAAATCGGGTGCCATGAGTCGGCTTCGCTCGGGCTGGGCGATCTGATGCGTCGAGATTGACGTTTCGCAGACGGTTACTCGAACTTCTCCTGCAAAACGTCGATTTCGACGCGCTCTTGGTGGCGAATCGGCGGTCGCGCCTCAGGCCAGGTAGGCCACGGCGTCGCGCATCCGCTCGGCGGCGGCTCGCATCGCCGCAACGTCGGGTCCGGCGCGCAGCACCTCCCGCGATACCGCCGGCAGCAACTGGCCGGAGCGTGCGCCAGCGAAGCCACCCAGCGCTTCGGGTCGCCCGCCCTGGGCGCCGACACCGGGCACCAGCACCGGTCCGCGCAGCGCGCTCACATCGGGCGGTTCGGTGGCTGTGGCGCCGACCACCACCCCCACCGAGCCGCGCTCGGGCAATGCGTCGCGGTTGACCGCCGCGGCGGCGTCGACGATCGACTGGGCCACGGTGCGCCCGCCGGCGTCGGCGCGCTGCACATCGGCGCCCTCCGGGTTGGAGGTTGCGGCCAGCACGAACACGCCGCGGCCATGCTCGGCGGCGGTGTCCAGCAGCGGTTGCAGCGAGCCGAACCCGAGATAGGGCGAGGCGGTGACGGCGTCGGCGGCCAGCGGCGAGTCACCGGCCCACGCCGCGGCGTAGGCGGTCATCGTGGAGCCGATGTCGCCACGCTTGGCGTCGGCGAGCACCAGCACCCCGGCGGAGCGCAGCGTGGCGATCGTCCACTCCAGGACCGTGTAGCCCGCCGCGCCGTACGCCTCGAAGAACGCGACTTGAGGCTTCACCACCGCGAACCCGGCGAACGCCTCGACGCACACCGCGCAGAAAGTGATCAGCCCGTCGGGGTCGGTGGAGAGCCCCCACGCCGCTAACAGCTCGGGATGCGGGTCGATACCGACGCACAACGGCCCGCGCTGCGACACCGCGTCGGCCAGTCGCGACCCGAAACCCGCCATCCCTAGCCGGTTTCCAGCGCGCTGTGCAGCTCCTGCAGCGACATCACGCCGATATCGCCGCGGATACCGGCCTCGATGCCCTGCACCGCCGCGGACGCACCCTGCACCGTCGTCACGCAGGGGATGTTCATCGCCACTGCCGCCGAACGGATTTCGTAGCCGTCGATACGCGGCCCGGAGTTGCCGTACGGGGTGTTGATCACCATGTCGACCTCGCCCGCCCGGATGGCGTCGACGGCCGATTCGGCGGGCCTGCCGTCACCGGGCGGCTCGAAATGCTTGCGCACCTCGTCGCACGGAATGCCGTTGCGCCGCAACATCTCCGCGGTGCCCTCGGTGGCCAGCACCCGGAATCCCAAGTCGGCCAGCCGTTTCACCGGGAAGACCAGTGATCGCTTGTCCCGGTTGGCCACCGAAACGAACACCGTGCCCTCGGCCGGCAGTGAACCGTAGGCGGCGGTCTGGCTCTTGGCGAACGCGCTGCCGAAGTCGCGGTCGATGCCCATCACCTCGCCGGTCGACTTCATCTCCGGCCCCAGCAGCGAGTCGATCTGCGCGCCGTCGGCCTTACGGAACCGGTGGAACGGCAGCACGGCCTCCTTGACGGCAACCGGCGCGTTGCGCGCGGTCCTGCCGCCGTCGCCGGTTCGTGCCAGCACGCCCTCCTCGCGCAGCTGGGCGATGGTGGCGCCCAGCATGATTCGCGCACACGCCTTGGCCAGCGGCACCGCGGTGGCCTTGGAGACGAACGGCACCGTGCGGCTGGCCCGCGGGTTGGCCTCGAGCACGTAGAGCACGTCGTCCTTCAGCGCGTACTGCACGTTGAGCAGCCCGACCACGCCGATCCCGTGTGCGATGGCCTCGGTGGCCCGTCGGACCGACTCGATGTCGCTGCGGCCCAACGTGACCGGCGGCAGCGCGCACGCCGAGTCGCCGGAGTGGATGCCGGCCTCCTCGATGTGCTCCATGATCCCGCCGAGGTACACCTCGGTGCCGTCGCAGAGCGCGTCGACGTCGATCTCGATGGCGTCTTCCAGGAACCGGTCGACGAGCACCGGATGCTCGGGCGACAGTTCGGTGGCCCGGGTGATGTAGCCCTGCAGGGTGTCGTCGTCGTAGACGATCTCCATGCCGCGTCCGCCGAGCACGTAGGAGGGCCGGACCAGCACCGGGTAGCCGATGTCGGCGGCGATCCGGCGGGCCTGCTCGAAGCTGGTCGCGGTGCCGAACCGCGGCGCAGGCAGCCCCGCGGTGTTGAGCAGCTCACCGAACAGTCCGCGGTCCTCGGCCAGGTCGATGGCCTCAGGCCTGGTGCCCACGATTGGCACGCCGGCGTTCTGCGAGCCGCTCCGCCAGGCCCAGCGGCGTCTGCCCGCCGAGTTGCACGATCACGCCGACCACGCCCGGACCGCCGGCACCGGAAGCGGATTCGGCGTGGTACACCTCCAGGACGTCCTCGAAGGTCAGCGGTTCGAAGTACAGCCGGTCGGCGGTGTCGTAGTCGGTGGACACCGTCTCGGGGTTGCAGTTGACCATCACGGTCTCAAAACCGGCCTGGCTCAACGTGGTCGCGGCGTGCACGCAGCTGTAGTCGAACTCGATGCCCTGTCCGATCCGGTTCGGTCCCGAGCCGAGGATGAGCACCTTCGGCTTCTCGGCCTGTGGGGCGACCTCGGTCTCGGCGGCCGGGTCGAGTTCGTAGCTGCTGTAGTGATACGGCGTGCGGGCCTCGAATTCGGCGGCGCAGGTGTCGACGGTCTTGAACACCGGGTGGATGCCGAGCCGTCCGCGCAGCGCGCGGACGCCGACCTCGCCGGCCAGTTCCGGTCGCAGCGCGGCGATCTGGCGGTCGGACAGGCCGCTGTGCTTGGCCCGCCGCAGCAACTGCTCGTCGAGCACCGGCGCGTCGATCAGCTCGGCCCGCAGCGCCACCAGTCCGGCGATCTGCTCGACGAACCACGGGTCGACGCTGGAGGCGTCGGCCACCTGCTCGACCGTCGCCCCCAGCCGCAGCGCCAGCTCGATGTCGTAGAGCCGCCCGTCGGTCGGCGTCTGTGAGGCCGTCCAGCAGCTCGTCGACGCCGAGGTCGGGATCGGGGGCGGTCCAGAACCCGGCGCGGCCGGTCTCCAGCGAGCGCATCACCTTGCCGAGCGCCTCGATGAAGTTGCGGCCCAACGACATCGCCTCGCCGACGGATTTCATCGTGGTGGTCAGGGTGGTGTCGGCGCCGGGGAACTTCTCGAACGCGAACCGCGGCGCCTTGACGACGACGTAGTCCAGCGTCGGCTCGAAGCAGGCCGGCGTTTCCTTGGTGATGTCGTTGAGAATCTCGTCGAGGGTGTAGCCGATGGCCAGCTTGGCGGCGATCTTGGCGATCGGAAAGCCGGTGGCCTTCGACGCCAGCGCGCTTGACCGCGACACCCGCGGGTTCATCTCGATGACGATGAGCCGGCCGTCGGCGGGGTTGACGGCGAACTGGATGTTGCAGCCGCCGGTGTCGACACCGACCTCACGCAGGATCGCGATGCCGAGGTCGCGCATCTTCTGGTATTCGCGGTCGGTCAGCGTCATCGCCGGCGCGACCGTGACCGAGTCGCCGGTGTGCACGCCCATCGGGTCGACGTTCTCGATGGAGCACACCACCACCACGTTGTCGTGGCCGTCGCGCATCAGCTCGAGCTCGAATTCCTTCCAGCCGTAGATGGATTCCTCGATCAGCACGTTGGCGCTCGGCGAGGCGGCCAGCCCGTCGCCGGCCATCCGCTCGACGTCCTCGGCGTTGTATGCCATGCCCGAGCCCAGGCCGCCCATCGTGAAGGATGGCCGCACCACGACCGGCAGCCCGAGGTCCTCGACGGTCTCGCGGACCTCGTCCATGGTGAAACACACCCGGGAGCGCGCCGATTCGCCGCCGACCTTGGCGACGATGTCCTTGAACCGCTGCCGGTCCTCACCGCGTTGGATCGCCTCGAAATCGGCACCGATGAGTTCAACCCCGTAGCGCTCCAGCACGCCGTTCTCGTACAGTGCGACGGCGGTGTTGAGCGCGGTCTGGCCGCCAAGGGTGGCCAGCAGCGCGTCGATCTTGTTGCCGCGCTGGGCCTGTTGGGCGATGACACGCTCGACGAACGCCGGGGTGATCGGTTCGACGTAGGTGTGGTCGGCGTACTCGGGGTCCGTCATGATGGTGGCCGGGTTCGAGTTGACCAGGCTGACCTGCAGGCCCTCGGCGCGCAGCACCCGGCAGGCCTGGGTGCCCGAGTAGTCGAACTCGCAGGCCTGTCCGATGACGATCGGCCCGGAGCCGATCACCAGCACGTGGTGCAGGTCGTCACGACGCGGCATTACTCTCCTCCCCGCGAGCGTGCGTGTCTGCCGTGCGACACGCCGTCGACGGCTGACATTTGCGCACGCTCGCGGCAAGACGAGGGTGCATCATTGCCGGTTCTCCCCCGCCATCAGGTCGACGAATTGGTCGAACAGGTACTCCGCGTCGTGCGGGCCGGCCGCGGCCTCGGGGTGGTACTGCACCGAAAACGCCTGCCCGTCAACAAGTTTGATGCCTTCGACCACACCGTCGTTGGCGCAGGTGTGGCTGACCTCCGCCGGGCCGAACGGGGTGTCAAAGCGCTCCCCCGCCTCACCCTCCAAGGCAAACCCGTGGTTCTGTGCGGTCACCGCGACCCGGCCGGTGGCGTGGTCGATGACCGGAACGTTGATTCCGCGATGGCCGAACACCATCTTGTAGGTCGAGCGGCCCAGCGCGCGGCCCAGGATCTGGTTGCCGAAACAGATGCCGAACAGTGGGATCCCGGCGTCGAGCACCTCGCGGGTGACGCCGACGACGTGATCGGCGGTGGCCGGGTCGCCGGGGCCGTTGGACAGGAACACGCCGTCGGGTCGCAGGTCGGCGATCTGGCCGAAGCTCACCGACGACGGCAGCACGTGGCTGCGGATTCCGCGGCGGGCGAAGTTGCGCGGGGTGTTGGTCTTGATGCCCAGGTCGATCGCGGCCACGGTAAACCGTTGCGGCCCATCGGGTTCGACGATGTAGGTGGCCTCGGTACTAACTTCCCCGGCGAGGTTGGCGCCCAGCATCGACGGCTGGCTGCGGACCCGGGCCAGCAGCTCGTCGGCGTGGGCCTGCGCATCACCGGAGAACACCCCGGCCTTCATCGAGCCCCGGCTGCGCAGGTGGCGCACCACCGCCCGGGTGTCGATACCGGCGACGCCGACGATGCCCTGGCGGACCAACTCGTCGTCCAGCGTGCCGGTGGCCCGCCAGTTCGACGCACGCGGCGACGGGTCGCGCACGGCGTAGCCGGCCACCCAGATCTTGTCGCCGCGGCTCTCGGCGTCCTCGTGATTCCAGCCGGTGTTGCCGATCTGCGGGGCGGTGGCCACCACGATCTGCCCGTGGTAGCTGGGGTCGGTCAGCGTCTCCTGATAGCCGGACATTCCGGTGGAAAACACCGCCTCGCCGAGTGTCTCGCCCACGGCGCCGAAGGGGGTGCCGGTGAAGATGCGGCCGTCCTCGAGGACGAGCAGCGCCCTGGTCATGCCACCTCCTCCCCTACCCAGCGGGCGTATTCGGTACGGTCGTCCCCGCGGAATCCCGTGTCGATCTCGGTGCCGGACGGCAGCCGCCATCTGATGGCCAGGATGCCGTCGTGGGTCAAGGCTTTTCCCGCGATACCGCGCTCGGTGCGAATGGCGGTGATCGACTCGTCGGGAATCCAGATCGGGTGCGCACCGCTGCGCTGCAACATGATTCCCTCGGGATAGCGGGTCAGCACGGCCTTGGTGCGATAGCCGAGGTCACCGACGGCGATGCGGTCGTTCCAGTTCGGCACCAGGGTGCTGCCGACGTACAGACCCTTCGTCGCCCGAATGATGGGCGGCCCCACCGAATCTGGCAGCGGCGGCAGCGTGCCGATCAGCTCGGCCTGCCGCTCGGCGCGGCGGCGCCATCCGCGCATCATCGCCTGCATCAGCACCGCGATTCCCACCGCCAGCACGACGGCGATGATCAGCGACGCGACCAGCGTGCCGGTATTCACGCCGGGCACTTCCCGTCGCGTGCGGTGACCTTGCCCCGCAGCAGCGTCGCGGTGACGGCCGCCGGCAGCGTCATCGATTCGTACGGCGTGTTGTCCGACCGGCTCGCCAGATCCGACCCGCTGACCGTCCACGTGGCGTCGGGGTCGACCACCGTCAGGTTCGCCGGTTCGCCGATGTCGAGGGGGCGGCCGTGGTCGGGCAGACCCACAATGCGCGCGGGGTTTTCGCTCATCACCCGCGCCACGTCGCGCCATGTCAGCAGACCCGGCCGCACCATGGTCTCGACCACCACCGACAGCGCGGTCTGCAGGCCGAGCATGCCGGGACGGGCGTCGGCGAACTCGCAGAGCTTCTCGTGTTCGGCGTGCGGGGCGTGATCGGTGGCCACGCAGTCGATCACGCCGTCGGCCAGGGCCTGCCGCAGCGCCTCGGAGTCACCGGCCTCGCGCAGCGGCGGGTTGACGCGGTTGCGGCCGTCGTAGGTGGCCAGCCGGGTGTCGTCGAGTAGCAGGTGATGGGGAGTCACCTCCGCGGTGATCGAAATGCCTTGCGCCTTGGCCCATCTGAGAATCTCGACGGTGCCGGCGGTGGAGGCATGGCAGATGTGCACCCGCGCGCCGGCGTCGCGGGCCAGCAGCGCGTCGCGGGCGACGATGGACTCCTCGGCGGCGCGGGGCCAGCCGGACAGGCCGAGCCGGGCGGCGTTGGGTCCTTCGTGCGCGACGGCGCCCACGGTCAGGCGCGGTTCTTCGGCGTGCTGGGCGATCAGCACGCCCAGACCGGTGGCGTACTCCAGCGCCCGGCGCATCACCAGCGGGTCGTGCACGCAGATGCCGTCGTCGGAGAACATCCGCACCTGTCCGGCACCGTTGGCCATCATGCCCATTTCGGTGAGCTGGGATCCGGCCAGGCCCATCGTCACCGCGCCCACCGGATGCACGTCGACCAACCCCACCTGTTGGCCGCGGTGCCAGACGTGGTCGGTGACGACGGGACTGTCGGCGACCGGGGTGGTGTTGGCCATCGCGAACACCGCGGTGTAGCCGCCCAAAGCCGCTGCCGCAGAACCGGTTTCAATGTCCTCGGCGTACTCGCGGCCGGGCTCGCGCAGATGGGTGTGCAGGTCGACGAAGCCCGGCAGCAGGATCTGGCCGGTCGCGTCGATGACGTCGGCATCGTCCGGGATCGCCAGTTCCGCACCGATGTCGGCGATCTGGCCGTCGGCGACGAGCACGTCGACGCGTTCGTCCTCGCCGTAGCGCCGCACCCCGCGGATCAGAACGCTCATGCGCTGATCGCCTCCTGTTCGGCGCCCACCAGCAGGTGGAACAACACCGCCATCCGGATATGGACACCGTTGGAAACCTGTTGCAGCACCGCAGATTGCGTCGAGTCGGCCACCGAGGACGAGATCTCCATGCCGCGCAGCATCGGTCCGGGGTGCAGCACCACCGCGTTGCCCGGCAGCATGGCCTGACGCTTCTCGGACAGCCCGTAGAGAACCGAGTACTCGCGGGCGGACGGGAAGAAGCCGCCGTTCATCCGCTCGGCCTGCACCCGCAGCATCAGGACCGCGTCGGCGACCGGCAGCTCGGCGTCAAGGTCGTGCGACACCGTCACCGGCCAGCCGGCCACCCCGACCGGCAGCAGCGTCGGCGGCGCGACCAGCACCACCTCGGCGCCCAACGTGTCGAGGAGCAGCACGTTGGACCGGGCCACCCGGCTGTGCAGGACGTCGCCGACGATCACCACCCGTTTGCCCTCGATGCCGCCGAGCCGCTGGCGGATGGTCAGCGCATCCAGCAGTGCCTGCGTGGGATGTTCGTGGGTGCCGTCGCCGGCGTTGATCACGCTCGGCCCGCCGTGTTCGGTGGCCGTCCACTCGGCGAGCTGCTGCGCGGCGCCCGATGCGGGATGGCGGATGATCAACGCGTCGGCCCCCGCCGCGCGCAGCGTCAGCGCGGTGTCGCGCAGCGACTCGCCCTTGGCCACCGACGATCCCGACGCGCTGACGTTGATGACATCGGCGCTCATCCACTTGCCGGCCACCTCGAACGACACCCGGGTGCGGGTGGAGTTCTCGTAGAACATCGTGATGACCGTGCGGCCGCGCAGCGTCGGCAGCTTCTTGACCTCGCGGCCCAGCAACGCCTCGCTGAACCGGTCCGCGTCGTCGAGGATGGCCGTCGCGTCGTCACGGGACAGGTCGGCCGCCGACAGCAGATGCCTCGGGCTCATTTCGAGATCACCACCCCGTCTCGATCGTCGTCCTCGGTGAACAGCACGTGCACGCTCTCGCTGCGTGAGGTCGGGACGTTTTTGCCGACGTAGTCCGCGCGCAGCGGCAGCTCGCGGTGGCCACGGTCGACCAGCACCGCCAGTTGCACGGTGCGCGGCCGGCCGATATCGCGCAGGGCGTCCAGCGCCGAGCGGACGGAGCGTCCGGAGTACAGCACGTCGTCGACGAGGATGACCAGCGTGTCGTCGATGCCGCCCTCCGGGATCGACGTCGCCTCCAGCGGTCGCGGCGGCTTGATGTTGAGGTCGTCGCGGTAGAGCGTGATGTCAAGCGCACCGTGCGGCAGCGCGACACCGGAGAACTCGTTGATCTTGTCCGCGAGCCGGGAGGCCAAGGTCACGCCGCGGGTGGGGATGCCGAGCAGGACGACGCGAGGCGCGTCGTGACCATCCAGGGCGGTCTTCTCGATGATCTGATGGGCGATGCGGGAAATGGTGCGGCCGACGTCGGCCGCGGACATCAATTCCCGGTCGCTGCCTGAAGAGCCCAAGTGACTCTGACCTCCTTCTCCGCCTCTCTGGACGGATCGTTAAAGGATGTCGAACTGCGGGGAGCCTAGCACCGCGCGCTAGTCTGGCGAAAATGACGGGCCCTACAACACCGGAATTCGATTTTGATGCCCTGTACCGCGGCGAAAGCCCGGCCGAAGGCGTGCCGGCGATCACCACGCCGCCATGGGATACCAAGGCTCCCAAGGAGAATGTCATCGCCTGGCACGAGGCCGGGCTGGTGCACGGCGAGGTGCTCGACATCGGCTGCGGCCTGGGCGATAACGCCATCTACCTCGCCACTCAGGGCCATTCGGTCACCGGTCTGGACATCTCCCCGACCGCGCTGATCACCGCCGAACGCCGCGCCAAGGACGCCGGTGTGGACGTGCGGTTCGCCGTCGCCGACGCCACCGAGCTGGATGGCTATGCCGACGCGTTCGACACCGTCATCGACAGCGGGATGTATCACTGCCTCGACGACGACGGCAAGCGCAGCTATGCCGCAGCCGTACACCGGGCCACCCGTCCGGGCGCCACGTTGCTGCTCGGCGCCTTCTCCGACGCCAACGCCCAGGACCGGGAGTGGTCCCGGGCGATGGTCACCGAGCAGACGCTGCGCGAAACCCTCGGCGGCGCGTGCTGGGAGATCACCTCGCTGACGTCGGAGACCGTGCAGCTCCCCCACGAGGACACCGACGCAGCTATTTGGCTCGTGCAGGCGCAGCGCCGCTGAGTACGCTGATGCACCGTGACCGGCGCGACGCTGGAGCCTGATCCCGACTTCACCTGCGTCGGGCCACCCGATTGCCTGCGCATCGCCGCGTACCGGCCGTACCGGTCCACGACGTACCGGCTGGACTCCGAAGTCCGGGGCACCAAGTTCGTCGTTCACAACTACGGCCACGGCGGCGCGGGAATCACCATGAGTTGGGGCTGCGCGACCCTGGTGTGCGACCTGGTCCGCCAGCACTCCGCGCCGCCGGAACCGGTGGCGGTGCTGGGCGCCGGGGTGATGGGACTGACCGCCGCGACCCTGCTGCGGCAGGCCGGATACACCGTCACGGTCTACGCCGCGTCGCTGTCGGCGACGACCTCCGACATCGCGGGTGGGCAGTGGAAACCGTCGATTGTCGAATTCGAGCAAACGCTCCCGGCCGCCAAGGTTCGCTTCGAAACCATCCTGCGAATCTCGTTCAACACCTTCGTATCTCAGATCGGCCAGGGCTTCGGCGTGTCTCGCCGGATCAACTACTCGAAGTTGGGTTCGGACACCGGGTTCAGCAAGGTTCCGCGCGATCTCATCCCCGCGCCGACGCATTTCAATCGACTCCCGTTCGCGAACATGAACTCCAGCGGCTGGGGTTATCACACGCTACTCGTCGAGCCGCCGATCTTCTTGAACCGCCTGCGCAACGACCTACGCCCGGATCTGCCGTTCAGGCTGCGCACGTTCCGCTCCTTCGCCGACGTCGCGCAGCTCTCCCAGCCGGTCGTGGTGAACTGCACGGGCCTGGGCGCCGGGCAGATCTTCGGTGACCCGAAAGTGGTGCCCATCAAGGGCCACCTGGTGCTGGTGAAGGCCCAACCCGAACTCGACTACCTCTACAGCTCGGGCGAGACGTATGTATTTCCGCGCGAAGACCACGTCGTGGTCGGCGGAAGCTATGAACTCGACCCCGACGACGACAAGGTCGACGAGGTAGTCATACAGAAGATTCTGCGGCTGGCCAGGAACACGTTCGCCGGCGCCACCCTCGCGGCCTATGAGCGCGAGCCGTGGATGCTGCCCAGGTCGGTTTAGATCTCGGAGGAGACAGTGGCCTATCTCATCGCGGACTATGTCATCGAACGGCTGATGCAGCAGAACGTCGAGGCACTGTTCGGGGTCCCCGCCGTGTACGGGGCGGAACTGTTCGCCGCCGCGGCCCGGGCGAATACCCCGGCCCGGACGTTCCGCACCGTCGTCAACAGCAGCGACCTCGAATCCGGTTATGCCGCAGACGGTTACGCGCGGGTGCGCGGCCTATCCGCGGTGTCGGTGTCCTACGGCGTCGGTACCCTGAGCCTCGTCAACGCCATCGCCGGCGCCTACATCGAACGCAGCCCCGTCGTGGTGCTCAACGGGGGACCGTCACAGAAAAACATCGACGACCTGAACAGCGCCGGGGTGTTGTTCTCGCATTCGATGGGCCGCCCGCACAGCGACATGGAGGCGTTCGCTCCGTTCACGGCGCTGTGTGAACGGGCTGGAAGCGAACTTGGCGTGCCCGCCCTGATCGACCGCGCGCTGACAACCGCCCTCACCCGAAAACACCCTGTGTATGTCGAAGTGCCGCAGGCGTGGTGGAGCAGGCCCTGTTCACCGCCGTCGGGCCCGCTGGATCTCGGCCTGCCCGCCGGATCCGCCGCGGCGGCAGCGCAATCGGTGCTTCAGGCGATCGCGGCGGCGGCCAACCCGCTGATGATCATCGGTGTGGAGATCGCGCGATACAAGCTGGCCGACACGGTGCTGGCCATCCTGAACCGGCTGAACCTGCCGTGGGCGACCACGGTGTTGTCCAAATCGGTTCTGCCCGAACAGCATCCGAAGTTCTTGGGAGTTTTCAACGGGGAGAGGGCACCGGCGGCGCTGAAAACCAAAATCCAGACGTCGGACCTCATCATCGCGTTGGGCGCCGTGTTCGGGTCCGGGCACGCCAGCATGATGCTTCCCAAGTTCGACAAGACCATACGCATCTGGGACGGTTCGCTCGTCATCCGCGGCGGCCCGCCGCAGCCCATGCACACCCCGCCGTTCGTGGCGGCGCTCGACGCCGCCGGCGTCGTCACTCCGCCGGTTGGGTTTGTCGGTCCGGTCCCGGCGGCCGCGGAGTACTTCGACGAACACGGCGAAAGCGCGTGGGACGGTGACCGAGGAGCCGAGATCGCCCTCGCCGCTGCCGATCCCGTGCCCGCGGCCAGTCCGACACCGATCGCCACCGGGCTCACCTATCAGGAGCTGTTCGACACCGTCGCCGAGCCGGCGTTCTGGGACACGTCGCTGTCGTTGATCGCCGACACCTACCTCGGCATCTACCCGGCGGCCCGGATGACGATGCCCGCACAGAACTCGTTCATGGCCGACGCCATCTGGGCGTCGATCGGCCACTCCGTCGCCGCCGCGGTCGGTGCCGCCATCCCCGGGGAGAAGCGGCCCGTCGTGGTATGCGGCGACGGCGGTTTCCAGATGACGGGTCAGGCCCTGGCCACCATGGTGCGGATGCGGCAGAACACGATCGTGATCGTGGTGGACAACGGACTGCACGGCTACGAGCAGTACCTGCTGGGCCGGTCGTACTACAACAGCCAGACCGAGGCGCCGCTGCCCTATGCCGTGCTGGCGCCGTGGGACTACGAGGGCTTCGCCCGCGCGATGGGCGTGGGCCAGGTGTCACGCGCCGAAAGCGTCGCCACCCTGCGGACCGCGCTGGCCTCGGCGAAGGCCCACACGGGCGGTCCGTCGTTCATCCACGCCCTGGTCAAGTCGCGGTCCCTGCCGCCCGGGCTGTGAGCGGCCGACGCGCTGATACCCTCGGGCCGGTGAATCTGAACGGCAACCAGGCTTCCATCCGCGAAGCCGTCGACTCGGGCCTGCTCGCCGGTGCGGTCACGCTGGTGTGGCAGTCCGGCGAGCTGTTGCAGGTCAACGAGATCGGTCACCGCGATGTCGAGGCCCGCCTGCCGATGCAGCGCGACACGCTGTTCCGCATCGCGTCGATGACCAAGCCGGTGACCGTCGCCGCCGCGATGGCGCTGCTCGAAGAGGGCAAAGTTCGCGCTGACCGATCCGGTGGCGAAGTGGTTGCCGGAACTGGTCGAACATGCGGGTACTCGTCGACGCGAAGGGTCCGCTGGACAAGACGGAGCCGGCACGGCGGCCGATCACGTTCGACGATCTGATGACGCACCGTAGCGGCCTGGCCTACGCGTTCTCCGTGGCCGGCCCGCTGGGTCGCGCCTACGCAAAATTTCTGAAGCGCCAGGAGCAGGACCGCTGGCTTGGCCGAACTGGCCGGGCTTCCGCTGGCGCACCAGCCCGGCGAACGTCTCACCTACAGCCACGCCACCGACGCTGCTCGGCATTGCGATGTCGCGGATCGAGGGCAAGCCGCTGGCCGACGTCATGGCCGAGCGCATCTTCGAACCGCTGGGCATGAGCGACACCGGTTTTGACGTCGGGCCGACCGGACGGCAGCGTGCGGCGACGATGTACAAACTCGACGGTGACAACGGGCTGCGCCACGACGTCATGGGGCCGGCTCCGATCACCCGGCCGACGTTCTGCTCGGGCGGAGCCGGCCTGTGGTCGACCGCCGACGACTATCTGCGGTTCGCGCGGATGCTGCTCGGTCACGGGATTGTCGACGGGGTGCGGGTGCTCTCCGAGGAGTCGGTGCGCTTGATGCGCACCGACCGGCTGACCGCCGAGCAGAAGCGGTATCCCTTTCTGGGAGCGCCGTATTGGGTGGGCCGCGGGTTCGGGCTGAACCTGTCGGTGGTGACCGATCCGGCGAAGTCGCGTCAGCTGTTCGGCCCGGGCGGGCTGGGCACGTTCACCTGGCCCGGTGCCTACGGGACCTGGTGGCAGGCCGACCCGTCCGCGGATGTCGTTCTGCTGTACCTGATTCAGAACCACCCCGACCTGACAGCGGACGCCGCGGCCGCTGTCGCGGGCAACACGTCACTGGCCAAACTCCAGACCGCGCTACCGAAGTTCGTGCACCGCACCTACCGGGCGCTGGATCTGTAGCGCCACCGAGCTGCTGTCAGATCGCACGCGGGAAGCGCATCACCATGTCAGCGCGCTCAGCCATCCATCCATTCGGATTCGCTGCCGACTGAGTGCTTCGTACTCCGGGACGACAACGCAATTTCGTCGCAGGTACCCACGGTCAGCGTCATCAATTCGACGTGAAGCTTGACCGCAGACTGAACTCAACTCTGTCGCCAAACTTCAAGCTAGTGAACACCTTTGAGGATTCCAAGAGATCCGACGGATCGTCGAACCGATTCTCATTGGTCAGCACAGCCGCGCCCGGCATCGCCGAGTTGGACAGCACCGCCGGCAACACCGGAACCGTCACCGTGGTGGCGGGCTGACCGGTCATCGCGACGGGGAAGCCGTCGTAATCAGGCTGCGTTGTCAGCGCAGCGCGCAGCCGGGCAACCGCCGTCGGGATGTAGGTATAGGTATCCGCATCGACGGCGACCGTTCCACTGGCCGGCTGACCGGTAACGGTGTAGCCATTCAGCGACCCGCTGAGCGCCCCAGTGACCGTGTTGGGCACACGCACCGTCGGGACGGCCGGCGCGCTGGCAGACATGGCAGCCAGCTAGGCCATCCGCGCCGACCCGGCCGACTCCGTGGCGGCCCCCGCCGCGTCCTCACTCACCAGGATCAGACTGGTCTGCCCGGGATTCGCCGCGCCGAGAGATACCGACACGATGCCACTGCCGCCGTAGACAAGGATGTCGCCGTTTGAGTCGACGGCGATGCCCTGGGATGCCCTGTTCGAGCCATCGCTGCCCCAGGCGGGCACGCGGACCGAACCGAGCACCGTACGCGTGGCTGCGTCGATGACCACGACGTCATCACCCTTGGCGACATAAATACGGCTGCCATTCGGGCTGGCGGCGATGCCTGTTGGCCAGTAGAGGGTGTCGGCAAGATAACGGGGGACACCGACCACGATGGGCACTCCCACCACGGTTCTGGTGTTGATGTCGATGACTGAGACCGTGCCGTCAATTGTGTTGGTGACATAGGCCCACCTACCGTCAGGGCTGAGCGCAATGCCGCCCGGGGTGCTGCTGTACGTGGGCGCACCCAGCGTGATCGATCCGACGACCGCCCTGGTGCCGGTGTCGATCACCTGCACTTTGTTGTTGTATCCGTCAGTGACGTAGATCGTCGAACCGTCGGCGCTGATCACCATGTCCGTGGTGTCGGAGCTTATGGACACGGATCCGATGACGGTCCTGCTAGCCGTGTCGATGATGCTCATCGTCTGGGGCGCTCCGTCGTGCGCCAGGTAGAGGCGGCTGCCGTCAGGACTGAACAGCATGTCGTCCCCACCGCCCGAAACGGCGATGGGCTGACCGATTGGCGCCAGTGTGTTGGAGTCGAGGACGTGGATCTTGCCCTCAACCCAATTGGCAACGTAAACACGGGCCCCGTCGGGGGTCACCGCCACATTGCCCGGATAGCTTAGGGTCGACCCGGAGGCTAGCGGCGCGGACGTGCGAATCACCGTGTTGGTATCGAGGTCGATCGCCGAAACCGTCCAGTGATATTTGTTGAAGACGTATGCGCGTGAGTCGTGCACGGCGATTGTGGGCCCCGTACCGGTGAGCGGAATCTGCGTTTGACTTGACGCCAACTCCGGCGGCCGGATGGGGACGGTCACCTCGAATGTGGAGGCACCCTGGCCATCGCTGACCGTAACGGCGAAACTGTCGACTCCGCCGCCAGTTCGAGCCGCCGCATGGGGCGTGTAAGTGTAGGTGCCGTTAGCGTCGACCGTGGCGGTTCCGCTGGTTGGCGCACGGGTTACGGCGTACGCAATCGGGTCGTAATTGGGGTCGAACGCATTAATCGACCCCGTCAGCCTGCCGGTGGCGGGATCCGCAGAATTCACACTGGGCGGGGTCCAGGCAGTCGGCGGAAGTTGCATCGCGACAATCTGGAGGAACGCTTCGCCGGCCACCGTGATTTGGCCGTCGCTGACCGTGTACGTCATCCAGTCGGTGTTGTACTCGGGGTACAGCGTCGCTTGAACGCGAGCATCGTAGGACGGGTTGTATGTGAAAGCGCCGGTCGACGAGTCCAAGGTGATGGTCCCATCCCATGGCCCGTTACCGAGCTGGAATGTGAGCGGGTCGCCATCGGGGTCGGTGAAGCGCAGCACGCCGGTGACAGTGCCGGTCGCGGGATTGGCCCCGTAATACGGAGACCCGGCCACCGGAGCGTGGTTGGTGCCTTGCGGCGCGATCTCTACGGTTACCGGGATGGCCGTCGCGGCTTGTCTGTCTGTGGCAGTCACGGTGAAGGTGGTGAAGTCTTGGTTGGTGGTCGTTGCGGCCAGGTCTCTGGCCGCAACGGAGGGAACGTAGCTGAACGTCCCCGCGACGCTGTCGAGGGTGACGGTTCCACCGGCTGACGGTTGCGCGGTGACGCTGTAGATCAGCGCGTCGCCGTCGGCATCGGTGGCTTGCACCGATCCGCTGACCAAGCCCGAAACCGGGTTCGGCGCAACGACCGTGGCGGCGCCGCCGACGGGTGCGGTGTTCCCGCGGGTCATGCCGATGACGCGTACGGTGCGGTCGACGGCGTCGGTGACAAAGCCGCGGCCGTCGGGGCTGAACGCCACGATATGGCCGCCGTCGTCTCCGACGGTGGTGTCGAGCAGGTGCTGCGCCCCGATCACCGTGTTGGTTTTGGTGTCGATCATCGCGACGCTGTCGTTGCTTCGTGCCACCAGGACAACGGACTTGTCGGGACTGACCGCCAGTGATGTCGGGAAGCTACCGACATTGATGGTGCTGACGCTGTTGTTGGCCGCCGGGTTGATCACCGACACGCTGCTGCTGCCGTTGTTCGCCACATAAACGCGGTTATCCAACGGGCTGACCGCGACGTCTTGGGGCGAGGATCCGACATTCACCGTCGCGACGACCTTGTTGTTGGCGGTGTTGATCACCGACACCCGGCCGGCCCCGGCAGCAGTGCGATAGGCGACATAGGCGCGGGTGCCGTCCGGGCTGACCGCCACCGCCTGCGGCGAGTTGCCCGAGCCAAGGTTGATCGAGCTGACCCGATTGCTGTCGCGGGTGTCGATCACCGACACGTTGTTACCGCCGGAGTTGGCCACATAGACCCGGGTGATCGTGGGGGTGTGCGCCACCGCCACATCCTGCGGCAAGGACCCGACCCCAATGGCCGAGCCCACCACGGTTTTGTTCGTGGTGTTGATCACCGAGACGGTGCCGCTGGCGCGGTTGGTGACATAGGCCAAGCCGGTGGTGGAGCCCGTGATGGCCGGACTGACCGCGACGGCCGATGGCTGACTCCCCACGGTGATGGTGTAGTCGACGGCCCCGGTTGTCGTGTTGATTACCGACACGGTGTTGCTGTTGGTGCCCTGATTGGCCACATAAGCGTAATTGCCGTGCACCGCCACCCCGGTCGGATTGTTCAGCACAGCCGCGCCCGGCATCGCCGAGTTCGACAGCACTCCCGGCAACACCGCGACGGTGACACTGGTGGCGGGCTGGCCGCTCATGGCCACCGCGAAACTGTCGTAATCAGGCTGCGTTGTCACCGCAGCGCGCAGCCTGGCCCCCTGGGTCGGGGTGTAGATATAGGTATCCCCGACGACGTCGACCTTTCCACTGGCCGGCTGACCGGGGACGGTGTAGCCGTTCAGCGACCCGCTGACCGTTCCAGTAACCAGGTTGGGCGACCCCACCGTCGGGACGGCCGGCGCGCTGACCGCCATGACAGCCAGCGAGGCAAAGGCTAACCCGGACTCGTCCTCGGTCTGGCTGGTGAGGGCGGGTTGAGAACGGGCAATCGACGTCTCATCGGTCAGGCCCTGCTCAGACAGGCGCCGCCAACCGGCGAACAACGCCACCGAAGCCGGCGACTCCACCGGGGCACCCGGCTCATTACCCGACACCGGGCTCACACCCACCGCCGTCAGCACCCCCGACACCACATCCGGCACCGTCGTCTGCGGTGTCGGCCGTTCGCTGATCACCGCGGGAACCGCTTGCTTCTGAACGGGTGCGGCCTGTGCGGCAGATACCGGGGTGAGGGTCTGCGCAGCGGTCACGGCTGCAGCGCGTTGACCGGTCGAGGCGGCGACGGCATCGACGGCATCGACGGACCGCTGAACCTGCGAGGCTTCAGACACCGACGACGCCGCGCCGCGAGGGCTTTGGGCTTTCTCGACATCGACGCCAACTCGCACGCTATCCGAACCGCGCTGGCGCAGCTCCCCAACGGACTCCGAAACAGATTGCAGCGCTCGCTTTTTCGGTAACACCGAAGTCGGTGAGGAAGACTGTCGGGTTGAGTTGACACTGGACCCGTCGGCCACCACCGGCCCGGCGTCGCCGTCCGTCGCGCCGGACGCGCGACTGCCGGTCGAGGTCGTTGTCTGCGCACTGACCTTCATACCCCCGGTGGAATCTAAGGAATCGTCTGACTCGTCGATGTCGTGTCGGTCGTCTGCGGATTCCGCATCCCGCTCTGCCGGCGATTCGTCGTCGTCTGACTCTGCGGGCTTATCGGGGGATTCGTCCGACTCCGACGACGAGGAACCCGACGAATTAGAATCCGATGGTTCGGCCCACGCCACCCCCGGCGTATTCGCCACCGCCGCGCCAATCCCCAGAGCGACCGCCAACGCACCAACACGCCCGATATATGTCGAGTAACCCATGACAGTTCCTCCCGCCGGCCTGGCGAACGGTGTTCAGTTATGCGCCCAACAGCGAACGACCCGCCGCAATACCGTCGTTTTCCCTCCCGGGTACGACGGACTCAGTAGCCAACTGCTGCACTGCACGCACGTCTAAGTGTTGACCTGCCGAGGAGGCACAGCCATAGGACGCGACCGAAGCATCA
The DNA here is from genome assembly GCA_963799495.1 of uncultured Actinomycetota bacterium. GTDB lineage: Bacteria > Actinomycetota > Actinomycetes > Mycobacteriales > Mycobacteriaceae > Mycobacterium. The sequence goes on along the minus strand of CAWCXH010000001.1, from coordinate 199,940 downwards.
ACCGAAGTCTTTTCCTTCGATCGGGACGCTCAGCGTTCGAGAGCTGTGGCCAGTTCGTGGCGCGAGCGGATCTCCAGCTTGCTGTAGGCATTCGACAGGTGCAGCTCCACAGTCCGCAACGTCACGAACAGCGACTGCGCGATCTCCTTATTACTGACGCCGCTGGCGGCCAGCTCGGCGACCCGGCGCTCGCTGGCGGTAAGCGCGTCTGCACCGGTGCCTGCTCGCCGTCGGGGTCGCCCGCCGGCGGCGCGCAGCTCTTCGACAGCCCGGTCGGCGAGCGGTGTGGCCCCACATCGGTGTGCAAGGTCAAGGCCTCCCCGCAGGATCGGTCGCGCGCTGACGGCTTGTCGGGCGCGCCGCAGGGCCGCGCCGAGGTCGACGCACGCCTGCGCGCGCCAGAGCAGAGCGGGTGACGTGGCCAGCGTGTCCGCCGCTTGGTGCAACAGCTCCAGGCCTGGCCTACCGCCCTCGACCAGGCCGCGGACTCGGAGCGCTCCGCCGATCCTGCGCCGCGACTGAGCGGCCGTTGCCGCGGCCAAAGCCTTTTCGGCGACGGCCCGCGCCGCGTCGTCGTCACCGAGGGCCCGCAACACCGGAACCAGAGCCACCCAGGCGTCAACCGCCCACGGGAAAAGCCCGCGACTCAATTGAATTCGGCGCAACGCATCCTCGAGATCGGCACGCGCCCGCACGTTGTCACCCGCAGCGGCACGCAACCGTCCCCGCGCCAGCAACGGCAGCACCGAGAACAGCGTGGGCGCCAGTTCACCGTCCATGCCCCGCTCGGCCAGCAAGGCTTCACCCTCATCGGCACGCCCCTGGTCGGCCAGCGAGTCGATCACTACGACGAGTCCCGGAGTCTTGGTGTAGTCGGAGGCCGGCCCCTGGAGATCGACCGCGGCGCGCCCGTCCGCCTCCGCGGCGCGTAGGTCGCCGCGCCGGTGTCGGGCCAGACCACGCAGCCACAATGCCCGTGCCAACCACTGCGGCGAGCCGTTGCGCTCGGCGTGGCGCATGGCGCGAGACAGGATGTGCTCGGCGACCTCGTAGCGCTCCGCCTCGACCAGACAGATAGTGACATTCGTGCGCCACAACGGATGTCCACCCTGGCTGACCAACGCGGGGTGCGCCGCGGCCTGTTCGGCCAGATCGCCCGCAACGGCAATTGGGCCTCCCTCGAGCGCTTTGCGGGCGACAAAGGAACGCAACAGGCACTCGGCGGCGGTCAGCGCGGGCAAGTCTGAAAAACGTTCGGCTTCCTCTTCGAACCTTGCGGGCAGGTCCGGATTGAGCAGCAGGGCACCCAGTCTTGCCGCCTCGAGCTGCAGCGCGAGCTCACGATCGTGCGGGTCGACTTCCGCGGCCGCACGCTCGTAGAACGGGCAGCTGCTCGCGCTGGCGGCGGGCATCGGGGTGGGTGGTCCATGCCAGCGCGGTGAATGCGCGTGCGCGGATAAGAGGGTCGGTCGCGGTCTCGCCGGCCTCGCGGAGGTGACCCAGCGCCGCGGCGTCGCCGATTTCGTGTTCGGCGTTTCCGAGCTCGAACAGGACCGACGGTCGATCGGTCGCGTCGGGTGGCTCATCGAGTGCGCGACGGAGCAGCGTCGCGGCGGTGTCGGGTGCACCGCCGACCAGCGCGGACCGCGCCGCCTCACGCAGCATGGTGACGACGTCGCCGTCACCGCTTGGGCTGGTCGCCAGCAGATGCACCGCGATCGCGCCGGGATCGGCGCGCTGATCGGCCAGCAACCCTGCGGCGCGTGCGTGCAGGTCGGCTTGCTCGGCGGCCGACAGATCTTCATAGATCGCGGTCCGCACCACGGGGTGGACGAAGCGAAGGGGCTCTCCGGCACAAGAACCGCGAGGTCGACCAGGCCGGCAGCCAACGTACGGGCCTTTCGCGGATCCACTCCGGCCAGCTGCGCACACAGGCTCAGCCGGGCCTGCTCGCCGAGTACGGCCACCGATCGGGCGAGGGCGGGTGCCTCCGGATCGAGACGGCTGACGCGGAGCAGTACCGCCGCCGCGATGCGCTCCGGTGCGAGCCGGTCCACCGCTTTCGGGTCGATCTCACTGGCGGGTCGTCCGTCGCGGCGAAATTCGCCGAGAAGTTCCGAGAGAAGGAACGGGTTGCCACCGGTAGCCTCGGCGCACGCGCGACACAACTGCGCACTGGCCTCGTCGCCAAGGCTGGCCCGGACCACAGCTCGCGACCGCAGACTCACCCAGCGGTCGGGGACGCAGGATGGGCGAGCGCGCTTCCAGCATCAGCGAGCCCAAGTCCTGACGGTGCCGGTCGGCGCCCGTCCGCACGGCCAGCGCCACCACGACCGGCATTCCCGCGAGGCGGTGTGCGAGGTGAAGTAAGAACCGTAACGACGGCTCGTCGGCCCAGTGTGCGTCGTCGACCGAGAGGACCAGCGGGCCACGCTCGGTCAGATTCACGACAAGCCAGTACAAGCCGTGCAACGTCGCGAACGCGACCTCACTGGTCTCCTCGGCCGTCGAGACGTCGGTGAACACCGGCTCGGCCAACCGTGCCGCGCCGGCCAGTAACCGATCACGCTCCGCGGCGTCTGCTCCGACGAGAGCAGCTTCGAGCAGTTGGCGCACGATTCCGAACCCGAAGCCACGCTCGAGTTCCCCGCCGCGTGCGATCCGCACGGTCATCTTCAATGCGCTGGCACGCCTGCGAAGCTGATCGAGCAGCACGGTCTTGCCGATTCCCGCTGGGCCCTCGATCAACAGAACGCCGCCCGCTCCCGCGACCGCTTCGGCGAGCGCGGCATCGATCGCGGCGAGATCGTCCTCACGATCGAAAAGCAGGTGTGCGGGCTGCTCGCCGAGGAAAAGACTTCGGCCGATACTTCGGGCATCAACTCTGTCGTGAGCCCCCCTTTCGCACGATCATCTTCTACATGAGAGCACCTCGGTGGTGACGCCGATCGTGAATTCCGCAGTGTCCCGAATCGCACTATCCATTCGATAACGCCGCTCCGCAGGCCGGCGACCGTTTCGCGACCCTCGCGACGCTCTACGACGAGGTCACCCGCCGACACCTCGATCGGTTCGGCATCGGTGCCGGCTGGAACTGTCTCGAGGTGGGTGCCGGGGGTGGGTCCGTCGCAGGCTTCATGAGCGAGCGGGTCGGGCCAACCGGCCACGTGGTGGCGACCGACATCAACATCGACTGGATGGCCGGATCGCTGCCGGCCAACGTCGAGCTGCGTCGCCACGACGTCGGCATCGATCCGCTGCCCGAACGTGCCTTCGACATCGTCCACGCCAGGGCAGTCCTGACATTCGTTCCCGAACGGCAGTCGGCGTTGATGCGGATGGTCGCTGCACTCAAGCCCGGCGGCTGGCTCTTGGTCGAGGAGCTGGTCACCCCCGTCACCGAGGCGTTGGATCCGCCCGACGAGCCCGACGTCGAGATTGCGCGGAAAGGCCGTCACGCAATCGTGGAGATCATTCGCCGCCGCGGTGGCGATCCATTCTTCGCGCGCGAGCTTCCGGAACTTGTGACCGCCGTGGGCCTGACGGATTTCGGTGCGGAAGGCTATTTTGTCCCGTTTCGTACTCCCGCAGTCGCTGGGCTCGCCAGGGCGAACATCGATCAACTCGAGTCGGCGATCGTGGAGGCGGGGTTGATGAACACCGCGCAACTCGATCATTTTCGCTCGGTCCTGGGGCGTCCCAATTGCCCATATCCGGCATCAATGGTGCTGATTTCAGCGTGGGGACGGCGACAACTGCCCTAACCTTCGAGCGCATAGGGCACGGGGAGGGTGCGAGAAGATGCGACTCAGGGCGCTGCGATTACTGGCTGTACTTCTATCGACAGCGCTTGTGGCTGTCGGTTGCGGCGAAGACTCTGCTGCGCCGGGCGGGCAGAACCTCACCCCAATCCGCGTGGCGATGTTTCCCGCCGGGGCAACGCTGCCGGTGCACGCGGCCCTCACCGAAGGGATTTTCGAACGTAACGGCCTTCGAATTGAGCTCACCGAGGGTCAGGACCTCCCCGTCTTCATGGCTGCTCTTGCCAAGGGCCAGTACGACATCGCGCAGGGCGTGCCGACGCTGGTGTTGATCGGCGCCGAGAAGGGCCTTGATCTGCAGGTCGTGTCGAGCGTGCAGCGGTCCTCGCGAGAACGCCCGAATGCCGTGTGGATCACCAAGGATGGCTCTATCGACAGCGTCGCGCAGCTTGAGGGCAAGACCATCGGTGTGCCGTCGCTCACCGGGATAATCACCGATTCGCCATGTGTACCTGCTGAAGCGCAGCGGGGTCGAGCGCAACGAGGTCAAGTTCGTTGCGACACCGTTTCCGACCATGGGCGATCAGCTGGAGGCGGGCCGCGTAGACGCCGTCGTCGCGACGATACCCTTCAGTGCCGCCATCGCGGCACGCGGCTTTCGACTGCATGACGACGTCGTCGTCGAGGCGGTGCGGGATGCGAGCAACGGCGCTGTCGAGACCGCATTACGTCGGTGTGGGACACGTCGCGGACGTACGCGCTGGAGCACCCCGAAACGATTGTCGCATGGCGCGAATCGCTGACCGAGGCGATCGCCTTCCTCAACGGCAACGAATCCGAAGCGCGCATGATGATGCAGGAGTGGCTCAAGATTCCCGCTGAGATCGCGCAGCGTGCGCCACTTCCCGATTGGTCGGTCGAGATAACGCCGCAGGAGCTTGCACCGTACATCACAATCTCGAAAGCCGTCGGCTCGACCAAGACTGACCCCGACGTGAACTCGCTGGTGTGGCAAGGCCCGTGAGCCGCATTCTGTACAAGGTCGACGCGGTCGATGTTCGGCTTCCTGCTGCCGACGGTCTGCGCCCGATTTTGAAAGACGTCTCGTTCGACGTCCGTGCTGGAGAGATCATCGGCATCGTCGGCCCCTCAGGCGTCGGCAAGACGACTCTGCTGCGGGTTCTCGGCGGGCTACTCGAAGCATTCTTGCGGCACAGTCATTTTCGATGGTGAAGTGGTACGTCACCCGCCGAGCGGAGCGGTCATGGTTTTCCAGGACTACGGCAATGCGCTTCTGCCCTGGCGAACGGTTGCCCGTAACACCGCGCTCGGACTGGAAGGCCGCATTCCACGAATCGAGCGTCGGCGGCGGGTGGCGGACGCACTTCGCATGGTCGGACTCGAGGACCGCGGCGCGGACTATCCGTGGCAACTGTCGGGAGGCATGGCGCAACGGGTGCAGATCGCCCGTGCGCTGGCGCTCGAAGCCAAGGTGCTGCTGATGGACGAGCCGTTCGGAGCGCTCGACGCCATCACCAAAGCGTCGTCTGCAGGACGTGCTTCTCGACGTGCACGGCGAGACCGACGCGACGGTCGTGTTCATCACCCACGATCTCGATGAAGCGATCTATCTCAGCGACCGCGTGCTGGTCATCAGCGGCCGGCCCGGTGCCATCGCGCTCACCGCGTGACCGAATTGCCTCGCCCCCGCGATCAATTGGCGTCCCGGGAACTGCCTCGCTATCTGCGGGTCCGCCACCAACTGGGACAGGCGCTGCGAGCCGAGGATGGCTAGTCGACACGAGGTGAACCTCAGCGGACTGCTTGTGCCGCTCGCTGCGATTGCCGCCTGGCAGTTTCTGGTGTCCACCAAACTGCTTGATTACGAATATCTTCCAGCCCCGAGCGAGGTCGTGGCTGCCCTCGCAGTCCTGGTCAAGAGCGGGGAGCTGGCCGGCGACCTCGTACACACACTCGGCGTGGCACTTCTGGCGGCGGTGATCACGCTGACACTCGGCGGTGCACTAGGACTCGCCATTGGGCTATTACCGACGATGCGGCGCTACGTGATGGCCTCGATCGACTTCCTGCGCACAATCCCGGCCGTCGCACTCGTGCCGGTTGCGGTCCTGACTTTCGGGCCGGCTGTCACGACCGAGCTGATTCTCGCGGTCTACGCCGCGCTGTGGCCGATCGTCCTGAACACGGCCGGCGGTGTTGCCGCCGTACACCCGCGCCAATACGACGTCGCACGAATGTTCCACTTCTCGCCCGCGACAACGGTGCGCAAGATCGTCATTCCCGCGGCGGTGCCGGCGTGGCTCGTGGGGGCGCGACTGGCCGCGGTCATCGGGCTGCTCGTTGCGATCGTCGCCGAGATGATCATGTACCCGCGGGGCCTCGGCGGCGGGCTGATCGAATCGCTGAACGCGCTTGCGCCAGCACGCATGTGGGCCTATGCACTGGTATGCGGAGTCGTCGGCTTCCTGCTCAACGCGGGGTTGCGACGTGCGGTTCGGCTCGCACTTCCCGGCAGTACGGCAAGTGCCGGGCGCGACGTAACCGTCACCGTTGCGCCGACCCCTAGCCCGCCCACCGCGGCACCGCAGGGATTGCTGCCCATAGCCGCCCTGCTGATCGTGTGGCAGCTCGCCGCAACCGATGACTCGCTGTCCTTTCCGCCGCCGGATGAATGGCTGGAGGCCATCGTGCGCTTGCACCGCGAGGGTCTGTTGTCACCCGCGATCGCGCAGACGCTGGGGACGTATGTGCTCGGGCTGGCATTCGCCACCGCTATCGGCGCCGCGGTGGGTGTGGCGATAGGCGCGTCGCGCCGCATCGATCGCGCCCTGACTCCGTCCATCGATTTCGTGGCCGCCATCCCGGGTGCGGCACTGGTCCCCGTCGCCGTCCTGCTGCTCGGCCCGACTCTGATCAGTGGCGTGGCGGTGGTCGCCCTGATCGTCTCGTGGCCGATCCTGCTGAACGCCGCGACGGCCATGCGCTCCATCCCTGCGGTGCGGCTGGAAATGTCACGCACCCTTGGACTGTCACCGGCACAGCGTTGGCGCAAGGTCATCCTGCCGTCGCTCGCGCCCGGAATCATGCTCGGCGTACGCGTCGCGTCGGCGCTGGCCCTGATCATCACGCTGCTCGTCGACATCCTGGGCGCCGGAGCGGGAATCGGACGGCTGCTGGTCGAAAGCCAGCAGCGCTTCGACGCGCCCGCGGCGTGGGGGCTCCTGTTCATGATCGGAACCTTTGGCTACCTGACGAGTGTCATTCTCGCGTGGGTAGAACGGCGAGAAGTAGGCGTGCCAGTCAGGAACCTTCCGCTGTCCCCCGCATCGCGGCGGCGGCCGCCCGGATCTGAGGCGTCACCAGCATCACCTGGCCCAGCACGCCGTTGACGAACCCCGGCGACTCGTCGGTCGACAGTTTCTTGGCCAGTTCTACCGCCTCGTCGACGGCCACCGGTTCGGGTACGTCCTCGGCGTGCAGCAGTTCCCACACCGCGACCCGCAGGATGGCCCGGTCGACCGCGGGCAGCCGGTCCAGCGTCCAGCCCTGCAGATGCGCCGAGATCAGATCGTCGATGTGGGCCGCGTGTTCGGTCACCCCGCGAGCGACCGTCACGGTGTACGGGTTCAGCGGCGAGACGTCGGATTGCTTCTCCGCCAACGCGTTTCGCGCGTCGGCCACTTCGGCCGGGGTGATCCCGCGCGCCTCGGCCTCGAACAGCAGGTCGACCGCGCGTTTGCGGGCCTGGTGGCGGCCTTTATCAGGCATTAACGCGGCCGAGGTAGCTGCCGTCGCGCGAATCCACCTTCAGCTTGTCGCCGGTGTTGATGAACAGCGGCACGTTGATCTGCGCACCCGTCTCCAGCGTGGCCGGCTTGGTGCCGGCCGAGGACCGGTCGCCCTGCAGTCCCGGATCGGTGTGAGTGACCTCGAGCTCGACGGTCACCGGCAGTTCGAGGTACAGCGGGTTGCGGTCGTGGAACGCCACCTGCACGGGCATGCCCTCGAGCAGGAAATTCGCCGCGTCGCCGACCAAGGAATCCGGCAAGTGGTGCTGCTCGTAATCCTGGCTGTCCATGAACACGAAATCGGAGCCGTCGCGGTACAGGTAGGTGGTGTCACGCCGGTCCACGGTCGCGGTGTCAACCTTCACACCGGCGTTGAAGGTCTTGTCGACGACCTTGCCGGACAGCACGTTCTTGAGCTTGGTCCGCACGAAGGCCGGGCCCTTGCCGGGCTTGACGTGCTGAAACTCGGTGATGGTCCACAGCTGGCCGTCGATCTGCAGGACGAGCCCATTCTTGAAGTCGGCGGTCGATGCCACGGTCGGTATTACTCCTTTAGAGGATGGCCAGTTCCTTGGGGAACCGGGTAAGCAGGTCGGGCGTCTTCTCGCCCACGACCAGGGTGTCCTCGATGCGGACACCGCCGCGATCGGGCAAGTAGACACCGGGCTCCACGGTCACCGCGGCGCCAGCAAGCAGTGTACCGGCGGCCGCGGCGTTGATTCCCGGCGCTTCATGGATCTGTAGACCGACGCCGTGACCCAACCCGTGGCCGAAGTTCTCGGCGTAGCCGGCGTCGGCGATGACCTGCCGCGACGCGGCGTCGACGTCGCGCAGCGCCACGCCGGGCGCCAGCGCCTCGCGCCCGGCCTTCTGCGCGGTGGCCACCAGCTCATAGATGTCGAGCTGCCACTGCGCAGCCTGCCCCAGCACGAACGTCCTGGTCATGTCGGAGTGGTAGCCGCAGACCAGGGCTCCGAAGTCGATCTTGACGAAGTCGCCAGTCGTCAGCACCGCATCGGTGGGCCGGTGGTGCGGGATCGCGGAGTTCGGGCCAGCGGCCACGATGGTCTCGAAGGACACCCCGTCGGCGCCGTGATCGAGCATCAGGGCCTCGAGTTCGCGGCCGACCTCCTTCTCGGTGCGGCCGGGGCGCAGGCCGCCGCGCTCGACAAGGTCGGCCAGCGCGGCGTCGGCGGCCTCGCAGGCCAGCCGCAACACCGCGACCTCGCCGGCATCCTTGACCTCGCGCAACGCCTCCACGGTCCCGGCCGCCCGCACCAGTTCGACGCCACCGGCGGCCTCCCCGAGTGCGCGGGTGAGCGCGTCATAGCCGTCGACGGTCACCACGTGGCTTTCGAAACCGAGCCGGCGGACCCCGTCGGCGGCGGCCCGCCCGGCCAGGTGCGGCCCGCAGGCACGCTGGATGCAGAGTTCGGCGTCGGGGGCCTGCTGCGCGGCCTGGGTGCGGTACCGCCCGTCGGTGGCCAGCACCGGGGTTTCGTCGTCGGCCCGGATCAGCAGGGCGGCGTTGGACCCGGTGAATCCCGACAGATAATGCACGTTGACCAGGTCCGTTACCAGCATGGCGTCCAGCTCCGCGGCGGCCAGCCGCTGCCGTAGCCGGTCCCGGCGCTGTGAAATTGTCACAGCACTTGACGCTACTCGCTAGGCTGTCCCCCCATGAGTAAGTGGCTGCTGCGCGGACTGGTGTTCGCCGCCCTGATGGTGATTGTCCGGTTGGTGCAGGGCGCGATGATCAACGCGTGGGAGACCAAGGCGCTGATGATCAGCGTTTCGCTGGTGGCGCTCTACGCGATCGCGGTGTTCCTCTGGGGGTTGGCCGACGGCCGCGCCGACGCGCGGGCGAATCCCGACCCCGACCGCCGGGCGGACCTGGCGATGACGTGGCTGCTGGCCGGTTTGTTCGCCGGCGTGGTCAGCGGCCTGGTGGCCTGGTTCATCTCGCTGTTCTACGAGAACCTCTACGTGGAAGCCCTGCTCAATGAGGTCACCACGTTCGCCGCGTTCACCGCACTGCTGACGTTCCTGGCGGCGATCGCGGGCGTCGCGGTCGGCCACTGGCTCGTCGACCGTCATCCCGAGGAGATCCATCACCACGGCGCGTTCTCAGACGAGGACCGCGCTGATACCGATGTGTTCGCCGCCGTCCGCCATGACGGCCCCGACGACACCACGCCGGCGCGCCCGTACGGCGAGGACCGCACTAACTGAGGCTGGCGAAGTACCGCAGCGCCAACAGGTAGCCCTGCACACCGAGGCCGACGATCACACCCGTGGCCACCCCGCTCAGGTAGGAGTGGTGCCGGAACTCTTCGCGGGCATGCACATTCGAGATGTGCACCTCGATCAGCGGCGCGCGCAGTTCCGCACAGGCGTCGCGCAGCGCCACCGACGTGTGGGTCAGCGCACCGGCGTTGAGTACCACCGGCTCGCCGGCGTCGGCGGCCTGTGGATCCAGTCCAGCAACTCGGCTTCGCTGTCGCTTTGCCGCACAACGGCTTTCAGTCCCAGCTCGAGGGCTTCGCGCTCGATGAAGGCGACCAGGTCGTCGTGGGTGGTGGCACCGTAGACCTCGGGCTGACGACGACCCAGCCGGCCGAGGTTCGGGCCGTTGATCACGTTGACGGTCGTCATGGTTTGGGCTCGGCTCCGATCTCCGAGTAGGCCGCCGCCAGCAGTGACGGATCGGGACCCTCCAGCCGTCCCGGCTTGCCGAGCCCGTCGAGCACGACGAAGCGCAGCACACCCGAACGGGTCTTCTTGTCGCCGGCCATGAACTCCAGCAGCTGCGGCAGCGCGTCCGCGTCGTAGCTGACCGGCAGCCCAAGCGACGTCAGGATCGTGCGATGCCGGTCGGCGGTTTCGTCGTCGAGTCGTCCTGCCAGCCGGCCCAATTCGGCGGCGAACACCAGCCCCACCGACACCGCCGCGCCGTGGCGCCAGCGGTAGCGCTCGCGCCGCTCGATGGCGTGCGCCAACGTGTGGCCGTAATTGAGGATCTCGCGCAACTGCGATTCCTTCTCGTCGGCGGCGACGACTTCCGCTTTGACGGCCACCGCGCGCCGAATCAGTTCCGGCAGCACCTCCCCGGTCGGATCGAGCGCCGCCTCCGGATCGGCCTCGATGAGGTCGAGGATCGCCGGGTCGGCGATGAATCCCGCCTTGACGATCTCGGCCATGCCGGCCACGATCTCGTTGCGCGGCAACGTCTCCAGTGTGGCCAGGTCGACCAGGACGGCTGCGGGCTGGTGGAACGCGCCGACCAGATTCTTGCCCGCGTCGGTGTTGATGCCGGTCTTGCCGCCGACGGCCGCGTCCACCATGGCCAGCAGCGTGGTGGGCACGTGCACGATGTCCACGCCGCGCAGCCAGGTGGCGGCCGCGAACCCGGCCACGTCGGTGGCCGCTCCACCGCCCAGGCTGACGATCGCGTCCTTGCGCCCAACCCCGATGCGGCCCAGCACCTCCCAGATGAAGCCGACGACGGGCAGCTCCTTGCCGGCCTCGGCGTCGGGGAGTTCGATGCGGTGGGCGTCGATTCCCTTGTTGGCCAGATGGTTTCGGACGGCTTCGGCGGTCTGCGACAGCACGGGTTGGTGCAGAATGGCGACCTTGTGGCGACCGTCGAGGAAGCGGCCCAGCTCGCCCAGCAGCCCGGTGCCGATGATCACCGGGTAGGGCGGGTCGACGAGGACGTCGACGGTCACGGGGTCACTCATTGTGCGAGCGCTCCGCATTGCGCGCGGCCAGCGCCGCCGGCGTCGCGGGTGTGGGCGCGGCGTCGGTCGACGGCGGCGGGGTCAGTTTCGTCGGACCGCGGCGCCAGGCCGGGCGACGGCGCCGTCGCGGCGGGGTTGGCTGCTGCGGGTTCTCCAGCCGCGACACGATGTTGCGCACCACCGCACCGGGGTTGCGGCGGTTGGTGTTCACCCGAAGTGTGGCGACCCGCCGGTACAGCGGGGTCCGCTCGGTCATCAGCGACCGGAACTTCTCGGCGCGGTCCACGCCGGCGAAGAGCGGCCGTGTGGTGCTGCCGCCGGTGCGGCGCACCCCCTCGCCGACGGAGATCTCCAGGTAGATCACGGTGTGACCGGAGAGCGCCTCGCGGACACCGGCGCTGGTGATCGACCCACCACCGAGTGACAGCACGCCGTCGTGCGATGCGAGAGCCTCCAGCACAACCTCCTGCTCTATGCGGCGGAACTCCTTCTCGCCGTCATTGGCGAAGATGTCGGCAATCGTGCGTCCGGTTTTCTCCTCGATCACGGCATCGGAGTCCAGCATCGCCACGTCGAGCACCTTGGCCAGCCGTCGGCCGATGGTGGACTTGCCCGAGCCGGGCAAGCCCACGAGTACCGCCTTGGGCGCCATCAGCCGGAGGCCTGCGCCGGGGCGGCCTGCTCGCGGCTGGCCACGGCGCGCAGGTAGGTGTCGATGTTGGCGCGTGTCTCGGCCAGCGAGTCTCCGCCGAACTTCTCCAGTGCCGCGCGCGCGAGCACCAGCGCGACCATGGTCTCGACGACCACGCCGGCGGCGGGCACCGCGCATACGTCGGAGCGCTGGTGGATGGCGACGGCCTCGTCGCCGGTGGCCATGTCGACGGTGGCCAGTGCCCGCGGCACCGTGGAGATCGGCTTCATCGCGGCGCGAACCCGCAGTGGCTGGCCGTTGGTCATGCCGCCTTCCAGGCCGCCGGCCCGGTTCGTCGAACGCACGACGCCGTCGGGTCCCGGGTACATCTCATCGTGGGCGACGCTGCCGCGGCGGCGCGCGGTTTCGAAGCCGTCGCCGATCTCGACGCCCTTGATCGCCTGGATGCCCATCACCGCTCCGGCCAATTGGCTGTCGAGGCGGTTGTCGCCGCTGGTGAACGAACCCAGCCCGACGGGCAGGCCGTGCGCGACGACCTCGACGATGCCGCCGAGGGTGTCGCCGTCCTTCTTTGCGGCCTCGATCTCGTCGATCATGGACTTCTCCGCCTGCTCGTCATACGCCCGCACCGGGCTGGCGTCGATGGCCGCCAGGTCGCCGGGCAGCGGCGGCGGTCCGTCGTAGGGCTTCGACGCCCCGATGGAGATCACGTGGGAGACCACCTCGACGCCCAGCGCCTCGCGCAGGAAGGCCCGGGCGATGGTGCCGGCGGCGACGCGGGCGGCGGTTTCGCGGGCGCTGGCGCGTTCCAGCACCGGGCGGGCGTCGTCGAAGCCGTACTTGAGCATGCCGGCGTAGTCGGCGTGCCCCGGGCGCGGGCGGGTCAGCGGCGCGTTGCGCGCGACGTCGAGGGCCGCGGCGTCGACCGGGTCGGCGGCCATCACGGTTTCCCATTTGGGCCATTCGGTGTTGCCGACCTCGATGGCGATCGGACCGCCGAGCGTGATGCCGTGCCGCACGCCGGCCAGCATGGTGACTTGGTCGGCTTCGAACTTCATCCGCGCGCCGCGGCCGTAGCCGAGCCGGCGCCGGGCCAGCTGAGTCGAGATGTCACCGGAGGTGAGGTGGACGCCGGCGACCATGCCTTCCACCACGGCCACCAACGCGCGGCCGTGGGATTCACCAGCTGTGGTCCATCGCAACACGTGTCCCATCTTCCCATGACGCGCTTTCCTGGCGATTTCGGCGTGATGAGTCGCGCTGTACGCAACCGATCACGCCGAAATCGCCAGGGTGACGGCCGCGGCGCTGGCCAGGCACATGGACGGGCCGTGCGGCACGGCCGATCCGGTGCGACGGATGACGGAGACGACCGCCCACACCGCGGTCAGCAGCGGGGCCACCAGGGCGGCCAGAACCCAGACGTGAAAACCGAATGCACCGGTCAGCGCGCCCACACCGACCGCGAGTTTGACGTCGCCGGCGCCCATCGCCGCCGGCGCCAGCAGGTGCACGACGAGATACAACAGCGCAAGCGCGGCAGCGCCGGCCAGCGCGGGCAGGCCGCGTCCGACCACAGCGGCGACGCCGAGGATCGCGGCGGCGCCGGGCAGCGTCAAGAAATTCGGCAGCCGCCGCTCCCGGATGTCGTAGATGCTCAGCGCCGTCAGCCACGCGATGACCACAACAGAAAACCCCGCCCCCATGGACCGAGGCTAACGTCAGAAAAGCGCGGCCCTCATCGCCTCTTTAGGCGCCGGCAGCCCGGTGAACTGCTCGACCTGTGCGAACGCCTGATGCAGCAGCATCTGCAGGCCGCTGATCACCCGGCCGCCGGCCGCTTCGACAGCCGACGCCAGCGGTGTCGGCCACGGGTAATAGATCGCGTCGAGCAGCAGCGGCGTCGCCGCCAGCAGGGGCGCAAACGATGCCGCCGCATCGGCCGGGATGGTGCTGACCACCACGTCCACGCCTGCCAGAACCCGCGCCAGTTGTTCGCTGTCGATGTGATGCCAACCGGCTTCGACGCCCCGGCTGGCCGCGAGATCCATAAGTGGTGCCGCGTTGGCACGGTTGCGTGCCACGATCGTAATCCGTTGCACACCAAGCTCGGCCAGCCCGACCACCGCGGCGGGTGCGGTGCCGCCGGATCCCACCACGATCGCATGACCCGAGGCCGTACCCAGTGCGCCCGTCACGCCGTCGATATCGGTGTTGTCGGCCCGCCAGCCGTGCGGCGAGCGCACCAGCGTGTTGGCCGACCCGACCAGTTCCGCCCGTGGTGTGCGGTCATCGGCGAACCGTAGCGCCGCGAACTTGCCGGGCATCGTCACCGATACGCCCGCCCATTCCGGTCCGAAACCACCTACCAGCGCTGGCAATTCGTCGGCGTTGCACTCGATCCGCTCATAGGTCCAGCCGTCCAAGCCGAGCGCACGGTAGGCGGCCAGATGCAGTTGCGGTGAGCGGGAATGTGCGATCGGCGACCCCAGCACCGCCGCCCTGCGTGGACCCGAAACGCTATCGCGCGCTGTCGAGGACACCGTTGCGTTTGGCCAGTTCGATATTCGCGAGGTGCTGCTGGTAATCCCGGGTGAACAGCGTGGTGCCCTGCATGTCGACGGTGACGAAGTACAGCCAGTCCCCCGATGCGGGGTGTTCGGCGGCGGTCAGGGCCGGCTCGCCCGGCGAGCAGATCGGTGTGGCCGGAAGACCTTGGCGCACATAGGTATTCCATGGCGTGTGCTGCGCCCGGTCGGCGTCGGTGGTCGCCACCTCCTGGCGATCCAGCGGGTAGTTCACCGTCGAGTCGAACTCCAGGGTGCGGTGTTCGGCCAGCCTGTTGTAGATGACGCGCGCGACCTTCGCGAAGTCCTGCGGCTTGGCCTCGCGCTGCACCAAAGACGCCACGGTCAGGATCTGATACGGCGACATTTTCAGCGAATTGGTGGTGTCCAGCAGCCCGCGCTGCGCGTACAGCGTGGCGCTGGCGCCGATCAGCGTGGACAGAATCTGCTCTGGCGACCCCGACGGGTCGATGTTCCAGGTGCCCGGCGCGATCAACCCCTCCAAGCGGCGGTGGTCGTTGCCCAACGCTTTGACCGCGTTGGCGGCCCAATTGGGCACCGACAGCGTCGAGGGCGCCGCGGTACCCGCCTCCGTACGTACGTCGGCCACCGATACACACTGCCGCTGGTTGTCGAGATTCACGCACGTGGCGTTCGAGATCAGGGTGAAGATGCCCTCGGTGACCACGTTGGTCTTGATGTCTTGAATGTCGTCGAGCTGGCGCCCCTCGGGAATCACCAGTTTGCCTACCCGGCTCTGCGGATCGGCAAGGCGCGCAACGGCGTTGGACGCCGGAATCTCGGTGCGGACCTTGTAGAAACCGGGCTGGATGGCGGAGATTGCGGAGTTGCCCTCCGCGGCGTCCACGAAAGCCTTGACCGTCGCCACCACCTTGTGGTCATGCAACGTCTGGCCGATGGCCGTCGTGGAGTCGCCGTCGTGGACCTCGATGACGACGTCGGAAACCCCGTCGCCGGCATAGTCGTTGCTTCCGCCGAACACGGTGTGCCACAGCTTCGAGCCGAGGAATATCGCCCCGACCACCACCGCGATCAGCACGGCCAAAGAGAAACCGCCCACAATGCGACGCTTGCGACGGCTACGGGCGGCACGGATCCGCTCGGCGCGGGTGGCGCGGCGCCGCGGTGGTCCCACCGCTACGGGCTTTGCGCGTTCCCGGTCCCAGTCGTCAGGCATTACCGCCCTCTCCGTGCGCGGCCGGGGTGGCGCGCCGCTGATCCAGCCAGCTTTGCAGGATGCCGACGGCCGCGACCTGATCGATCATGGCCCGCTGACCCTTGGCGCGAACGCCGGCCTCCCGAAGCGACCGCTGCGCGGTGACGGTGGTCAGACGCTCGTCGGCCAACCGCACCGGCGTCGGCGCGATGCGCCCGGCCAGCAGTTCGGCGAAATCGATCGCCTCCTGCGCGGCCTGCCCCGTCTTGTCGGCGAGGGTGCGCGGTAGGCCCACCACCACTTCTACCGTCTCCAGTTCGTTGACCAGCTGTGCGAGCCGTCGCAGATCTCGCCCGGATCGATCCCGGCGCACGGTCTCCACCGGCGTGGCCAGAATGCCGTCCGGGTCACTGGTGGCCACGCCTATGCGAACGCTACCCACATCGATACCGAGCCGTCGTCCGCGTCCGGGGTCGTCACCCCCGGGCCGATCCGGCAGACGGTGTTCGGTATCGGCCACGTAGCTAGCTCCGGCCTATCTCCGCGCGGAGTGCCGACAGTGCCGCGTCGATACCCGCCGCCCCGTTACCGGAACCCTGTGCGAGATCGGCCTTGCCGCCCCCTCGGCCGTCGACCGCCGCACCCAGTTGTTTCACCAGGTCGTTGGCGCGCAGACCCAGATCCTGGGCCGCCGGGTTGACCGCGACCACGTAGGGCACTGTGCCGTTCTCGCCTTCGGCGACCAACGCGACGACTGCCGGGTCGGAGCCGAGCTTCCCACGGATGTCGCCGACCAGACTGCGCAGATCCGCCGCCGACATCCCGCCGGCCATCCGCTGCGCCACGACACGGACCTTACCGACAAGCTCCGCGCCCGCGGCGGCATTCGCCGCAGCCGCCCGCGCGTTGGCGAGCCGCATCCGGTCGAGTTCCTTCTCGGCGGCCTTGAGGCGCTCGACGAGATTGGCCACCCGGGCCGGCACCTCCTCGGACGGCACCTTCAACGACGACGCCAGCCCCGCCATCAGCGCGCGTTCCTTGGCCAGGTGGCGGAACGAGTCCAGGCCGACGTAGGCCTCGACCCGTCGCACCCCTGAGCCCACCGACGCTTCACCGAGAATGGTGACCGGACCGATCTGCGCCGAATTGTGCACGTGCGTACCGCCACACAGTTCCAGCGAGAACGGGCCGCCGATCTCGACGACGCGAACCTCGTCGGGATAATTCTCGCCGAAAAGCGCCATCGCGCCCATCGCCTTGGCCTTGTCGAGGTCGGTGGTGAAGCTGTGTACTTCGTAGTCGGCTTCGACGGCCTCGTTGGTGACCTCTTCAATCTGGGTTCGCTGCTCCTCGGTGAGCGGCCCCTGCCAGTTGAAGTCGAACCGCAGATACCCCGGCCGGTTCAGCGAGCCGGCCTGAACAGCGTTGGGGCCCAGCACTTGACGCAGCGCGGCATGCACCATGTGGGTGCCGGAATGGCCCTGTGTAGCGCCGTGCCGCCACCGCGGGTCGACGGCGGCGATGACGGTGTCGCCCTCGACGAATTCGCCGGACTCCACGTTGATGCGGTGCGCCCACAGCGTTTTGGCGATCTTCTGCACATCGGTGACGGCAGCCTTCGCCGCACCCGAAGTGCCGCTGACGCTGCCCTCGTCGGCGATCTGTCCGCCGGCCTCCGCGTAGAACGGGGTGCGGTCCAGGATCAACTCGACACGGTCGGGTGGTTGGTCGCCGTTGCCACCGTGGGTCACCACCGGAACTCGCTTGCCATCTACGAAGATGCCCAGAATCGTTGCCTCGGAGACCAATTCATCGAAGCCGGTGAACTCGGTGGGACTGGAATCGACGAGCTCGCGATAGGCGGACAGGTCGCTGTGGGCCTGCTTGCGTGCCGCCGCGTCGGCCTTGGCGCGCTGACGCTGTTCGGCCATCAGCCCGCGGAAACCTTCCTCGTCGACCGAGAGGCCGTCCTCGGCGGCCATCTCGAGGGTGAGCTCGAGCGGGAAGCCGTAGGTGTCGTGCAGGGTGAAGGCGTCGGTGCCGGACAGAACGGTGGTGCCCGAAGCCTTGGTGGCGCTCGCAGCTTCCTCGAAGAGGCGCGACCCCGACGCCAGGGTGCGGTTGAACGCGGTCTCCTCGGCCACCGCGATGCGGTGGATCCGGTCGAAGTCGTTGACCAGTTCCGGATACGACGGGCCCATCGCGTCGCCCACGGTGGCCATCAGGTCCCCGACGATCGGGGTGTCGATGCCCAGCAACTTGGCCGACCGGATCACCCGACGCAGCAGTCGCCGCAGCACGTAGCCGCGGCCGTCGTTTCCGGGGCTGACCCCGTCGCCGATGAGGATCGCCGCGGTGCGGCTGTGATCGGCGATGATCCGGTAGCGCACATCGTCCTCGTGGCTCCCGGCGCCATACCCACGAGGGGCGCGCGCGGACACCGTGTCGATGACCGGCCGCAGCAGGTCGGTCTCGTAGACGTTGTCCACGCCCTGCAGCAGGAATGCCACGCGCTCGACGCCCATGCCGGTGTCGATGTTCTTGCGCGGCAACGGCCCGAGAATCTCGAAGTCCTCCTTGGACGTGCCCTCACCGCGTTCGTTCTGCATGAACACGAGATTCCAGATCTCTAGGTAGCGATCCTCGTTGGCAACCGGGCCGCCCTCGACGCCGTACTCCGGGCCGCGATCGACGTAGATCTCCGACGACGGGCCACACGGTCCGGGGATGCCCATCGACCAGTAGTTGTCGGCCATGCCACGCCGCTGGATGCGCTCCGGCGGCAGGCCGGCCACCTCCTGCCACAACTGCGCCGCCTCGTCATCGTCCAGATAGACGGTGGCCCACAGTTTTTCGGGATCGAACCCGTAACCGCCCTCGGAGATCGGATTGGTAAGCAGCGTCCAGGCCAACTCGATGGCACGGCGTTTGAAGTATTCGCCGAACGAGAAGTTCCCGGCCATCTGGAAGAACGTGTTGTGCCGGGTGGTAATGCCGACTTCGTCAATATCCGGTGTGCGGATGCACTTCTGGATGCTGGTGGCGGTCGGGTACGGCGGGGTGCGCTGGCCGAGGAAATACGGCACGAACTGCACCATGCCCGCGTTGACGAACAGCAGGTTGGGGTCGTCAAGGATCACCGAGGCGCTGGGCACCTCGGTGTGGCCCGCCGTCACGAAGTGATCGAGGAAACGCTTCCTGATCTCGTGTGTCTGCACGTCCCTACACCTCGCGGTTCTTCTATCTCGACCGCACTACAGTACCGGTCTTGGAAGCCGTACTAGAAGGACAACGAACAGGCGCGGCCGATGGTGCCAGATCTAGGCGTTTATGAAGCTCAGCCGCACCGAGCGCCGCGGATTGTCGCGGTTGAGGTCGACCAACACGACGCTCTGCCAGGTTCCCAGCAGCGGCTCACCGCCCTGTACCGGCACCGTCACCGACGGCGCCACCAGCGCGGGCATGACGTGATCGGCGCCGTGACCGGGCGAACCGTGCGCGTGCCGGTAGCGGTCGTCGCGCGGAAGCAGCCGTTCCAGCGTGTCCACCAGGTCGTCATCGGACCCCGCGCCGGTCTCGATGATCGCGACCCCGGCGGTGGCGTGCGGCACGAAAACATTGCACAGGCCGTCCCGGTGGTCGCCGCAGAACGACCGCACGGCGTCGGTGAGGTCGACGATCCGGCGCCGCGCGGTATCGACGTCGATTACCTCGGTGTCCACGTTCCCGAGCCTACGGATCGTTTTTCCCCGCGGCCTTCAGGGTATTCCGGCTGCAACCTTGTCCGTAGGAGGAACTATGACTATCACCGGCATCATCAGCGCAATTCTGATCGGCATCGTGGTCGGCGTGATAGGCCGACTCTTGGTTCCCGGCAAGCAGCCGATCGGGATGCTCTTGACGATCCTGGTCGGCATCGTCTCGGCGTTCATCGGCACGGCGCTCGCCCGGGCGATGGGCATCCCGACCGTCACGAACGGCATTGACTGGCTCGAACTGCTGGTTCAGGTCATCGTCGCCGCTCTCGGCGTGGCGCTCGTGTCGGCGCTCATGGGCCGCAGGCGTACCGGCCTGTTTGGAGGCAGGCGTTCCGGACTGCTCCGGTAGCGCGTCAGCGCGTGATCAGCGGCCGCTCCGCGCGCGCCTTGATCTGCTGAACCACCCAGCCGTTGCCGTCGGGGTCGGCGAACAGCGTGCCGCCGTCGCGCTCGTCGATGACGTTGATCTCGCCGACATTGACGGCCCGCTCGATGAGTTGTTGGCGCGCCACGTAGGCGTCCGCGACGACGAGCTCTAGGCCCTGCAGCGAGCCCGGTCGCCATCGCCTGCTGACCACCGAGCACGATGGAGCAGCCCGATCCGGGCGGTGTGAGTTGGGCGCACCGCATCTCCCCGGCCCGGGTGTCGTGGTCGAGATGAAAGCCCAGTTGGTCGCGATAGAAGGCGATGGCCCGGTCAACGTCGCTGAAGGGGGACCTGGGGGCACCTCCCGCTTGCGGGGGACACGACCTCGGGCGTCCAGTTCACGACTGGCTCTTCAGCAGCTCGTCGAGGCGCTCGTAGCCCTCCGTCATGCCGCCCTCCATGCCCGAGGACAGCAGCGCGTCGCGGGCCTCGGTGTTGGGGCAGATGGACCGGCCCCGCAGCCGGGTGCGGCCGCTGCCGAGGTCCTCGAACCACATGTACTCGATGTTCACCATGTCTGGTGCGCCCTCGAATTCGAAGGTCTGGATGATGAATTCGTTGTCACGCACCTTGTGGAAGGTGCCGTTGAACCGGTACTCGCCGTTCTCGTCGGAGTGCAGGTAGCGGTAGCCGCCGTGGGTGCGGAAGTCCCAGTGCTCGATGTCCATCTCGAGACCCCGCGGCCCCAGCCACTGCTTGACCAGATCCGGCTCGGCGTGCGCGCGGAACACCGCCTGCACCGGCGCGTCGAACTCCCGGGTGAATTCCATCGCCAGGGTGTCGACCGGGGCGTTCAGGTTCAGTGCGTTCGTCATTGTTGGTTCCCTTTCTCTGTTGTGTCGGTCAATACCGCCAGCAGGTCATCCAGCCGGCGGTAGTTGCGCTCGGCGTCAAGCCGATATCGGTCGATCCACGCGGTCAGCCGCTCCAGCGCGGACGCGTCGAGATGGACCGGCCGGCGCTGTGCTTCGCGGGTCCGGGTGACCAGCCCCGCATGCTCGAGCACCTGAATGTGCTTGGACACCGCCTGTTTCGTGATGTCGAATGGCGCGGCCAACTCGTTGACCGTGGCCGGTCCGCGGGACAGACGAGCCACCATGGTCCGCCGAACCGGGTCGGCCAGCGCCATGAAGGCACGGTCCAGCCGGGCCTCTGCATCTTCATCACTCCCCAATTGTCAACCTTGCATTTGATCAATCAATCGATTGACTACCAAGTTAGGAGGTGGTGCGGCGGGTGTCAAGGGCCCACTTCACAGTTGCGCCGAAACCGACGTTTGGCAGAGAAAGTGCGAGTAGCGGCGTGCAAAAAGTCGGTTTCGATGAAAACCGACGCACGACGACGCGCCGCCTTCAGCGCTTCTTGCGGATGATCGCCCGCAGCTTGTCAAGCCGGTTGGCGATCTCGCGTTCGGCACCGTGGCTCGTCGGCCGGTAATAGTCGACGCCGACCAGCTCATCGGGTGGATACTGCTGCGGCACAACGCCGTCGGGGTCATCGTGGGCGTACATGTAGCCCACCGCGTTGCCCAGCTTGGCCGCCCCCGAGTAATGGCCGTCGCGCAAATGGGTCGGCACCAGGCCGGCCTTGCCGTCCCGGATGTCGCTCATCGCCGCCCCGAGCGCCGTGGTCACCGCGTTGGACTTCGGCGCGGTGGCCAGGTGGACGGTGGCGTGCGCCAGCGTCAGCTGCGCCTCCGGCATGCCGATCAACTGGACCGTCTGCGCGGCGGCGACCGCGGTCTGTAGCGCGGTCGGGTCGGCCATGCCGATGTCCTCGCTGGCCAGGATCATCAGCCGGCGGGCCACGAACCGCGGGTCCTCCCCCGCCACCAGCATCCGGGCCAGGTAGTGCAGGGCGGCGTCGACGTCGGAGCCGCGGACCGACTTGATGAACGCGCTGATGACGTCGTAGTGCTGATCGCCGTCGCGGTCGTAGCGGACAGCGGCCTTGTCCAGCGACTGCTCGATGATCTCGACCGTTACTGCTTCTCCGGCCTCGGCCGCCACCTCGAGCGCGGTCAGCGCCCGCCGCGCGTCGCCCGCCGAGAGCTGAACCAGCAGGTCGACGGCGTCGTCGGCCACCTCGACCTGCCCGCCCAGGCCGCGCGGGTCGTCGATGGCGCGGCGCACCACGGTGCGGATGTCGTCGGCGGTCAGCGGCTGCAACTTCAGGATCAGCGACCGCGACAGCAGCGGCGCGACGACAGAGAACGACGGGTTCTCGGTGGTGGCCGCCACCAGCAGCACCACCCGGTTCTCGACGGCCGAGAGCAGCGCGTCCTGCTGGGTCTTGGAAAACCGATGCACCTCGTCGATGAACAGCACGGTCTGCTCGCCGTAGAGGAGCGCCTTTCTCGCACTTTCAATGACCGCGCGGACCTCCTTGACGCCGGCCGAGAGCGCCGACAGTGCCTCGAACCGTCGGCCGGTGGCTCCGGAGATCAGCGCCGCCAGCGTGGTCTTACCGGTGCCCGGTGGTCCGTAGAGGATGACCGACGCCGCGCCCGAGCCCTCGACCAACCGGCGCAGCGGCGAGCCCGGCTGCAGCAGATGGTCCTGCCCCACCACCTCGTCGAGGCTCGCCGGGCGCATCCGCACCGCCAACGGAGCAGACGCCGACGCGCCCGGACCGCGATCGGTCAGGCCAGAACCGCCGGGCAGGTCGAAAAGACCGTCGGACACGTTTTCTGCTTACCACGTCCCTACGACGGCGGTTGCGTGACGAAGTCGATGAGCTCCTCGACCCGGCCGATGAGCGCCGGCTCGAGATCGTTCCAATCCCGCACGCTGGCGCGGATCCGCCGCCAGGCCCGGGCGATATCGGCCTGCTCCGCGTGCGGCCAGCCCAGGGTCTGGCACACGCCGCGCTTCCAGTCCACGCCGCGCGGCACGACCGGCCATGCCGGCAGTCCGAGGCGGGCGGGCTTCACGGCCTCCCAGATGTCGACGTAGGGATGCCCCACGACCAGCGTGTACGAACCACCCGGTCTCCGGCGGACGGCGTCGGCGATGCGGGCCTCCTTCGACCCGGTCACCAGGTGGTCGACGAGCACGCCGAGCCGTCGCGCCGGGCCGGGCCGGAAATCGTCGACGAGTTCGACGAGATCGTCCACGCCGCCGAGGTACTCGACCACCACTCCCTCGATCCGCAGGTCGTCGCCCCACACCTGTTCGACGAGCTCCGCGTCATGGCGACCCTCGACATAGATCCGTCCGGCGAGCGCCACCCGGGCGCGCGCTCCGGGAACCGCCACCGAGCCCGACGCCGTGCGCACCGCGGCGTTCGGCGCTGAGCGCCGCGGCGCGGTAAGGGTGACCGGTCGACCGTCGATCAGATATCCGGGCCCGATCGGGAACGGCCGCCGGCGGCCGTGCCGGTCCTCGAGTTCCATCCGCCCGAACTCGACGCGGACCACCGCGCCCACATACCCGGTCTCGACGTCCTCGACGACCATGCCGAGTTTCACCGGTTGCTCGGTGGAGCGGGCCTTGCGCGGCTTGTGCGGGTCGTTGGCGAGGACATCGGTGCCATACGGATCTGCCACCGGGTGATCGTAAGGACGACCGCGGCCGTCTCGGCATAATATCGGCCGCGTGTTGCTCAACCGCGCCACCGCCGAGGGCATCGCGAACGGCAGCGTCACGCTGGTCCTGCGGCGATGGGACACCGCGCGGGCGAAGCCGGGCGGAACCCAGCGGACGGTGGCCGGCACCATCCGCATCGACGACGTCACCGAATATCCGGGGCGCTACCGGGTGACGGCCGCGCAGGCCCGCGCCGCCGGCTATCCGGACGCCAAGACCGCGCAAGAGGAGCTGGATCACCGGCCCGCCCGGCACACGTATGCGATCGCGGTGTCTTACCTCGCGCCCGACGAGCGGCCCGATCTCGCCGTCGACGATCGCCTCTCCGATGCCGATGTCGATGCGATCACCACCCGCCTGGACCGCTGGGACGCGGTCGGCTCGCCGTGGACGCGGCAGTACCTGCAGATGATCGGCGCCAACGAGGCGGTCCGTGCGCCCGATCTGGCGGCCCGGGTCGGACTGGATGTGCCGCGGTTCAAGCGCCGCGTGCGCCAGCTCAAGGGCCTGGGCCTGACCATCAGCCTCGACGTGGGCTACCGGCTGTCCCCGCGAGGCCGGGCATACCTGCGGCTCACGACCTAGCGGGAGGCGCAATGCACCGTCGTACGAAGTTGCTTGACGCCCAAGGAACTCGTCGGCCAAAGCCGTTTCGCATGCTGGTCTCCCTGATGTGCCTTTGTCTGATCCTCAGTGGCACTTCGATGGCGACGGCCAGCATCAGGTCTTGGGCAGAAGACTGCGACCTGGTGCCGACCGGTGTCGAAAGAAGTGACTACTGGTTGCATTTCACGGTGCCGCCCGGCTTGATGCCCGACAAGCAGTTCGACAATCGCCCCGCCAAGCTCCATGTGCGGCGTGTCCAACCGGTGTACGCGAGCAAGAAATGCCCGGAAGTGCTCAACAAGGCCGCCGTGCTGATCCACGGCCGTGCCGTCCCCGGCCCGGTAGCGTTCGATCTGCAACACCCCGCACCCGGTGGCCGCACGCTGAGTGTTCAGGAAGCACTCGCGAGTGCGGGGATCGACACCTTCG
Source organism: uncultured Actinomycetota bacterium (assembly GCA_963799495.1). Taxonomy (GTDB): domain Bacteria; phylum Actinomycetota; class Actinomycetes; order Mycobacteriales; family Mycobacteriaceae; genus Mycobacterium. The sequence goes on along the minus strand of CAWCXH010000001.1, from coordinate 175,427 downwards.
CCCCGAGCTTGCTTGGCTACGGCCACTCGACGACGTTCACAGATGGTTTGGACGATCCCGCCAACGCCAGCCTCCCGGGCTTCGCTCCCGAGGCACCTGCGGGACCCCCGAGGGGTGCGACCGCACCCACAACCCGAACTTCGAATTCGATCAGCAGGGCAAGCTGCTTCTCCGTAATCCCCTTCACGGGCAACGCCGTTCGCATTCGAGCGACGCGCGTTTTGCCCGAATCGACGTGTGGGTCCGCGACATCGGCCAGGTCATCGACGACGCGATCGCCCAGGCGCAGCCCGCCGGCGGCAAGGTGACCCTGGTCGGCCACTCCCTTGGCGCGGTGCGGGCCGGGCGAAGCCTGAACATGGTCAAATTCCCCGACATCGCCGCAAAGGTCGAAAAGGCGGTGTTCCTGTCACCGTTCTTCTTCGTCGCGCCAAACGTCCAGGCACCTTCCGAGGAGACGACGCCGCTGACGGGATTTGTCACGTTTCCAATGGCCCTCAGCGACCGCACAACGGCCACGGCGACGGCGATGCCCAACGAACAGCGTGAGGCGGCGTGCGCCGGCTACGAGGTGGACGGCAGCAAGGATCAGATGTGGGCGCAGTTGATGGCCCACGACGATCTCGGTCGCGATTGGGGCGGCCCCGACAAGAACAACCCGGCCGGACTGCTGCGCACGCCGACCTTCTCCACATACGACTGGAACACCGGCGTAGCGGGACAACTGACGCCACCCACCTTGGTCATGCAGGGTGTAGATGACACCGGTTTGCCAGCTGGGGCTGCCAGCGCTCCCGCCGTCACTACGCGCTGCAGATGACCAACAAGGTACTGGTGCAGCTGGATTGCGCGACCCACTCCATGCTGTGGGAGGGCTGCTCGAGTGCCCCGCGGTGCATGCCGACCTTGGACACTCCGTACGGCGGCGTGCCCGGGCAGCCTTGGGCGGGCGCGCATTCCACTGTCAAGGCGGCCCTGATCGAATGGATCACCAGCACGACCTTCAACGGCGCCCCGAGCGGGAAGTTCATCGTCAACTCGAGCGGGGTCGCCAATCCCAACCCAACGTAGGGCGTGCGTTTGAAAGCGCGAGGGCTACGAACCCCCGCCGCTGACTCCCGCGAGTTTGGCCGGGTCGGAGGTGATCTCGTCGATGATGGAGTGGACGAACCGCATCTTCTCCAGCACTGCCGGCGGCAGCACGAACGGGTAGAGGTCCTCCTTGCCCATTGAGCGGTTCACCATGTTCAGCGCCCACGCCAACGGCAGCCACATGTCGATGATGGTGTCAAACCCGCTGGGACCCAGCACTTTTCGTTCGAACGTTGCGGCCGCCGGCGCGAAGCCGAACGCCGCGGCGGTGTCCAGGGTGTCGCGGGTGTGCAGGTAGTGCGCGAAGGTTTCCGCCCAGTCCTCGGCGGGATGCATGGTGGCGTAGGAGGACACGTAGATGTCCTTCCAACCCGGCGGCGCGTCCTCGTTGTAATGACGGTCCAGCGCCGCCTGGTAGTCGGAGTCGGGGTCGCCGAACAGCTCGCGGAACCGCTCCGAAAACGCCATCGACGGGGCGACGAGGCGGTAGAAGTAGTAGTGCCCGATCTCGTGGCGGACGTGGCCGAGTAGGGTGCGGTACGGCTCGTCCATCTCCTTCTTCAACTGTTCGCGGTGTACGTCGTCGCCTTCGGCGAGGTCCAGCGTGATGACGCCGTTTTCGTGGCCGGTGAACACCTTCTCGAACTCGCTGGAGAGCAGGTCGAACGCCAGCCCGTACTGGGGGTCCTCGTCGCGCCCGACGATCGGCAGTTTCAGTTCGTGCAACTCGGCGATCAACCGCCGTTTGGCCTTCTCCGCCTCGGCGAACGCCGCCATCGCCTTGGTGTCGGTGTCGTTCGGGCGGGTTCGGGTCAACGCACACGACGTGCACATCCGCGGAACCGGCGCCCTCTCCACCAGCCAATTACATTCGGCCAGATGAAGATTGGCGCACAACTGGTACTGACTCGAGTCGACGGCACCGCCATGGTCGCTGTCCTGCCCGGACGCGATGACCAGCAGCGCCATCTCGTTGAGCGAGAACCCGAGCGCGCTTCCGCAGGACAGGCACACCGAGTTCTCGAACGCCAATCGCTGGCCACAGTTGGGACACGTGAAGTCACGCATGCAGCACTCCCCCCTCGAACGGCACCACGTCGACGGCAACGTCGATCACACTGCTCTCCGAATCCGTGTAGATGATGCCCCGCAACGGCGGCACGTCGGCGTAGTCACGGCCGAATCCGACGACGATGTAGCGCTCGTCGACCATTTGGTCGTTGGTCGGATCCAAACCCAGCCACTGATTCTGCGGCGTCCACACCGATACCCAGGCGTGGGTCGCGTCGATGCCGAACATGCGCTCCTTCCCGGGAGGCGCGTCGGTGGCCAGATACCCCGAAACGTAGCTGGCGGCCAGCCCATTGGCACGCAAGCAGGCGATCGCGAGCCGCGCGAAGTCCTGACATACCCCTTCCCGCGCCGCCAAAACCTCGCTGACCCCGGTGGACACCGTCGTCGACCCGGACCGGTAGGTAAATTCGGAGTAGATGCGGTAATTGAGGTCTGCAAGCACTTCGACCAGCGGGCGGCCCGGCTCGAAACTCGGTGCGGCATAGGCACGCACCTCGTCGGTGATCTCCGGCGGCTGCAGGTCCAGGATGAACTCCGTCGCCAGCGCACCGTCGAGGCCGACCGGCCGGGCAATCTCCCAGGGCGCCAGCGCCGACCCGCTGCCGTACAGCTCCGGCGGTACCGGGTCCACCTCAACCACGGAGTTGCTGGTGATCGTCAGCATCTGGTGCCGCTCGGTGACATGGAAGTAGGAGCTGATGTTGCCGTAGGCATCACGGCTGGTGGAACTGTCGGCGGCCTCCGGTTCGATTACCAGCTCATGGGACAGGCAGCGCTGGCGGGCCGTGTCGCGCGGGGTGAGGAAGCCACGGCCGTACGAGCTGGTGACGACGTCGGAGTAGCGGTACACCGTGCGGTGCGTGATCTGGTAGCACCGGCTGGCCGCAGTGCCGGTGGGCCCGTCGGTCACGGCATCACCCGGCGCTCGTCGGGACCCCACAGCGGTTGCATGCCACCCGGCAGCGACAGATGGGTCGTGGTAATGACGCCCGACAGGTCGCGCAGGTCGCGGTGCATGCCGTCGAGCAGGTCGTCGAGCTCAGCACGTCGTCCGTCGGGGGTGACCCCTTCCAGGTCGGCCGGGTCGAGCCGGCGCAACCGGGTGGCGATTTCGTCGACCAGCCGCTCCGGCTTCGACGAACCGGACGATCCGGGCAGCGCCTTGAGGTCGGCGCGCAGCCGCTCGAGTTGGTAGACGAGCGACCGCGGGTTCTCGGTGTCGAACAACACCAGGTCGGCCACCGCAGCCACACTAACCTTGCCCAGCGTGCGCCGTCGGTAGATGACCGAAGACTCACACGCCACCAGCGTGGACTCGGTGATGGTTTGCTCGGCACCGGGGCTTCGGACCGTCGTCAGGGTTGCACGCAGCAGCGCGGTCAACCCCAGCCCACGTTCGATACGTTTGCCAATGTCCATCATCGTCCAGCCGACATCCTGAACCATCGACTCGGCGGCCACCCCGGACAGCGCCAGCATCCCGGCCAGCGCCAGGTTGTTCGTCGACGACAGGAACGCGTCGCCCTCGGTTCGCGATTCGGGCGGTGAATCCGGCGCGTGCAGCAGCGCGCGTTCCACCGCCGCCAGCACCATCCAGGTGTCGTTGGACATCTGGTCGCGCACTGCACGCGCGGCCAGCCCGAGGCGCTCGACCGATTGGGCCAGCGACCCGGGGCGGTGCCGATCGGCGGTCAGCGACCAGAGGGTGGACTGCGCCGTCGCGATAGTTTCCGTGTCGTCACCGCCGGCTGCGCTATCGGTTCCGGTGATCTGTCCCAGCGCGGCCAGCAGCACCGGCACACACTCGCTGCCCTCCATGTACTGGCGGTAGCGGTACTCGTGGTAGCGCTCGCGCGTGACGGTGAGTAGCCGGGCCATGTTCTCGGCGCGCTCGGCGTAGCGGCCCATCCAGAACAGGTCGGACAGCACGCGTGGCGAGCTGACCGCCCGGGTGGGGCTTGGCGTAACCGCGGGCAGTTCCACCGGCGCGGTCGGAACCCGCTCGACCTTGGCCCGCGTCGGCGTGCGCACCCAGATGTCTTTGGCTGCAATGGTATTCAACGTGAAGGCGGCGTTGCCCGGCGCCAGCAGGTAACCCAGCCCGCCGATCATCGGTGCGTAGCCGCCGCGCTGGGACACGGTGAACAGCCGCATGCCGACGCTGGCCGACGACAGCCCGCCCGGGTAGTAATCGGTTGGCGCCGAGGAGAACTGCGGCAACTCCTGGCCCACCCACTGCCACGGCGTGGCCTCGATGCGTGCCGCCAGCGACTCCCGCTGCCGCGCCGACAGCGCGGGTCCGACGATCGCGTCCCCGCCGGTTACCGGTTTGATCAACAGCGAGGACAGGTTGGTCAGCAGGTACGAACGCTCCACATTGATACCACCCCAGTACACCGGGACCGTCTCAAGCAGCGGCGTCTCACCCAGCAACCGCTCAGCCAGTTCGGGCAGAAAGCGAAGCAGCCCAGGGCTTTCCAGGATGCCGCTGCCCAGTGTGTTGACCACGGTCACCGCCCCGCGACGCAACACCTCGACCAGCCCGACCACGCCGAGCCGGGAGTCGGCGCGAAGGTCCAGCGGGTCGGCGAAGTCGGCGTCCACCCGCCGCAGCACCACGTCGACCCGCTTCAGTGTGCCCATCGACCGCATCCACAGCTTGCCGTCCCGCACCACCAGGTCGGCGCTTTCCACCAACGGAAAGCCGAGCACGCTGGCCAGGTATGCCTGGTCGAACGAGGTCTCCGAATGGGTGCCGGGGCTCAGCAGCACCACCACGGGTTCCTCGGCCGACTCCGGGGCGGCGTCGATCAGGGCCAGCCGCAGCGCCTGCGCCCACGGCGAGGCCGGCCGCGGCCCGATCCTCTCGTAGAGGTCGGGGATCGCGTGGGCCACCACCCGCCGGTCGGCGAGCGCATACCCCGCTCCCGACGGCGCCTGCGTCCAGTCGGCGTTTACGCGGAAGGCCCCGGCTCCGCTTCGGCTGATATCGCAGCCGTGCAGGAACAGCTGATGCCTGCCAGGCACCTCGATGCCGCGGGCGGCCCGGACGTAGCCGGGATGTGCGAACAACAGCTGCGCGGGCAGCACCCCGCTGGTGACAGCGTGGCGTGGCCCGTACAGATCGGTGAGCACCGCGTCGAGCAGCCGGGACCGTTGCACCAGACCGGATTCCAGCGCGTCCCAGTCCGACACCGAGATCAGCAGCGGCAGCGCGTCGAGGAGCCACGGCCCGGGCTCCGCCGTTCCGTCACCGTTGGTGACCGCGTCGCCGTGCCGGTCGACCTGGATGTAGGTGATGCCGTCGTTGTCGACCAGACTCCGCACCACCGCGCGCAGCCCGTCCAGGCCGCCGAGGCCACGTTCGCCGACGCATTCGGCCAGCTCCTGCCAGGCAGGCCGGACATTGCCTGCGGCGTCGAGGAATTCGTCGTAACCGGTGCCCGCACCGCCGCGCACGTCGAACAGCGACTCCTGGGCCCGGGCGGCGCGGTACCCGGCCAGCAGGCTGTCGAGGTCGTGTGCACTCGCGGCGGGAAGTGGCTGTGGTGCACCGCTTGCGGGAAGAACCATTAGCGCACCCCGTGAGAACCAGCGGCTTTCGCCGTCGAGGGGATCGGAACACCCTGCGCTCCGCGCCGGATGCTTGTCGGTAGCCTCTCGTATGATTCGCCTTGGGCCTGGGCTGGGCCCTCGGGCGGCCCCGGAGAGACAACCGGGTGCACAGCCGAGAATAGTCTGCGGCCGGAGTCGAAGCGCTCGGCTTCAGTCGTCTGAGAAGTCACTAGCGCAAAACGGTACGCACTCGACGCAGATCGAGAATGCCAGGCGCGCCGACGTCGGTTGACAGGCGCGCCTGCTTCTCGCGGATGTCGGACATGTCGACCTGGCCCGGTGTGAAGCCGGTCGCCTCGAAGCGGCGGCCCCGGCGCGATTCCGCCTCCACGGCGTTGACGGGCGGCGTCTCGTAGGAACGACCGCCCGGATGTGACACGTGGTAGGTGCAGCCGCCGCGCGACATCGACGTCGCGGTGTCGACGAGTTCGAAGCGCAGTGGCCCGTCGACCGTGATGGTGGGGTGCAGCGCGCTGGGCGGTTGCCAGGCCCGGAACCGCACGCCGCCGACCTGCACGTCGGGGATGTCGGTGGCCAGCAGCGGCACCGGATATCCGTTGGCTGTGACGACGTACCGGTGCCGGTCGGCGCCGATGAGCCGCACCTGGATGCGTTCCACCGACGAGTCGACGTAGCGGGCGGTGCCGCCGGCGGTGGCCTCCTCACCGAGGGTGTTCCACGGTTCGATGGCGCCGCGCAGTTCGATCTCGACGCCGTCGAACACGGCGGTGCCGATGCGCGGGAACCGGAACTCGGTGAACGGGTCCAGCCAGCTTGTGTCGAAGTTGATATCGTGGGCCCGTAGGTCCGCGGCGACGTCGGCGATATCGTGAATTAGGAAGTGCGGCAACAGGTATCGGCCGTGCAGGTTGGCGCCGTGGCGGATCAGCGGGGCACGCACCGGCTCGTCCCAGAGCCACGCCACCAGCGAGCGCACCAGCAGTGACTGCACCATCGCCATCTGGAAGTGCGGTGGCATCTCGAAGCCGCGCAGCTCCAGCAGCCCGAGTCGGCCGCGGGCGCTGTCGGGGCTGTAGAGCTTGTCGATGCAGAACTCGGCGCGATGGGTGTTGCCGGTGATGTCGGTCAGCAGGTGCCGCAGCGCCCGGTCGGTCACCCACGGCTTGGCCCGACCCTTGCCCTTGGTCAGCCGCGCGATCTCGGCGAAAGCGATCTCCAGTTCATAGAGCGCCTCGGAACGGCCCTCGTCCACGCGCGGTGCCTGCGAGGTGGTCCCGACGAACCGGCCGGCGAACAGGTATGACAGCGACGGGTGCCGCTGCCAGTAGGTCAGCAGCGACACCAGCAGGTCGGGTCGGCGCAGCAGCGGCGAATCCGCGGGGGTGATGCCGCCCAGCGTGATGTGGTTGCCGCCGCCGGTGCCGCCGTGCGTGCCGTCGACGTCGAAGGACTCGGTCGACAGCCGCGCCAGCCGGGCCTGCTCGTAGAGGGTTTCCAACTGCTCGCGCTGCTGGGCGAAGCTGGCCGAGGGGGCGACGTTGACCTCGATGACGCCGGGGTCGGGGGTGAGGCTCATCGACTGCAGCCGCGGGTCGGCCGGGGGCCCGTAGCCTTCGATGACGACCGGGCAGTCGGCCTTCGCGGCGGCCGCCCCCACCCGGGTGACCAGGTCGATGAAGTGCTCCAGCGCCTCGGTGGGCGGCAGATAGATGTAGAGCAGCCCGTCGCGAATCTCGGCGACCAGCGCCGTTGTCGGCGCGCTCTCGTCGTCGTCGACTATCGCCTCGCCGGTCTCCGGGTCCACCGGCAACTGATCGCGGGTGGCCAGCGGATCGTCCTCGTACGTCGTGCGCGGGGGACGCCAGCTGATCGATTTCAGCGGCAGCCGCAGCCCGGCCGGCGAATCGCCTTCCAGCAGCGCGATGCGGCCACGGCGCAGCCGCCAGTCGGCGCTGGCCCAGCCGGAGTCGTCTTCACGGCGGTGCAGCGGAAGCACATAGGCCGCGGGCTCGGTGACGGTCTCGTCGAGCCGGGCCAACAGCTCGGCGCGGCGGCCGGCGGCGTCGGCCTCGAGATCGTCTTCGGCCGCGACGGGCTCGCCCGCCGGTTGGCGGACGGCGCTGGCCAAGCGGCTCAGCGGATCCTCGAAGGCCGGCCGCACCTGAGAGGCCGGCAGGCCCAGCCCGTCGGCAATGGCGCCGAGCACCTTGTGGGCCGCCTCGGGGTCGACGGGCTCCAGCGCCGAACCGGACGGCCACGGGTCGGCCAGCAGCGCGTCGTCGGTCCACAGCGGCTCACCGTCGGTGCGCCAGTGAAGGCCAATCTGCCAGCGCGGCAAGGGTTCTCCGGGATACCACTTGCCCTGGCCGCGTTGCACCAGACCTTGGGGCGCCCATACCTTCCTCAGCCGCGCCGCCAGCTCGGAGGCACGTTGGCGTTTGTGCGACCCGTCGGCGTCGGTGGTCCACTCGGGGTCGACCTGGTTGTCGATCGACACGAATGTCGGTTCGCCGCCAACGGTGAGCCGGACGTCACCCGCGGCCAGCCGCTCGTCGACGCGGGCGCCCAGCGCGCAGATGGCACCCCACGCGGCCTCGGTGTAGGGCAGCGTGACCCGCGGGTCCTCGTGCACGCGGGTGACGACATTGGAGAAGTCCAGCGTCGTCTCGCACGGCTCGGTCGCACCGGTGATCGGCGCCGCGGATTCCGGATGCGGGGTGGCCGACAGCGGAATGTGGCCCTCGCCCGCGAACAGTCCCGACGTCGGGTCAAGCCCGATCCATCCGGCGCCGGGGATGTACACCTCGGTCCAGGCGTGCAGGTCGGTGAAGTCGGCGGCGGGGCCCGACGGACCGTCGAGCGCCTCCACATCGGAGGTCAGCTGCACCAGGTAGCCGGACACGAAGCGCGCCGCCAGGCCCATCTGACGCAGGATCGACACGAGTAGCCACGCCGAGTCGCGGCACGACCCGATCCCGGTGCGCAGCGTGTGATCGGGTGTCTGCACACCCGGTTCCATCCGCACGTTGTAGCCGACGTCGGCATTCACCGCACGGTTGAGCGCGACCAGGAAGTCGATGGTGCGCGTGCCGGGTGCGACCGAGAAGTTCTTCACCCACGCCTGGGTGAGGTCACCGGGGCCCGCGCCCTCGCCTTCCTCGTCCACCGGGCGCAGATAGGGTTTGAGGTCTTCGGTCAGCGCCTTGGGGTATTCGAAACCGATCTGTTCGGCCCAGTCCTCGATGAAGAAGTCGAACGGGTTGATGACCTTCATGTCGGCGATCAAGCCGACGGTGATGGTCAGGCTGCGCGCCCGGGTCGGGAACACCAGCCGCGCCATGAAGTTGCCGAAAGCATCCTGCTGCCAGTTAATGAAGTGGTCGCTCGGCTCAACCTGCAGCGAGTAGGCCTCGATCGGGGTGCGCGAGTGCGGAGCCGGGCGCAGCCGCACGACATGCGGATACACCTCCACCAGCCGGTCGAATGCGTAGCTGGTGCGATGCTCCAGCGCCACCTTGATGCCCATCTGCTGATCCCATCACAACGGGCGAACACCCGCATCGCGCGCGCTCGATGGCCTAAGTCTGCGCCGAGCGCGGTATCAACGTGCCGCGGGGCCGCAGCACCAGCACCAGCACGCCCGCCACGGTGATGCCCAACAGGTTGACCACGAGCTGTGCCGCGGACTTCGCGGCGACCTCCCAGTCGCCGAGCACCGCCGCGACGACGGCGAAGCCGGCCGCGGGCACGGTGGTCACAGAGATGAACACCCCCACCAGTGCCGCGGATTTCGACGACACCAGCGAGAGCATTCCGGCAGCGCCCGCGAGCAGCGCGACGACGAACGACACCGGCCCGACCTGGAAGATGAAGTCGACCTCGCTGACGTGTTTGACCTGCTCCAGGCTCAGCCAGCCGGCCGCCTCGCCGGCCAGCGTGGCCGCCGCGGTGATGCCCATCGCGATGGGGAACCCGATGAGCAGGGCGAGCAGGGCGCGTCGGGCGAGGTCGAACCGTCGCTGCACCACCGCGACCGAGAGGGCGGCCAGCGGCCCGAACTCCGGGCCCAGCACCATGGCACCGACCACGGTGACCGTCGAGTCGGTCACCGCCCCGATCGCCGCGATCAGGCACGCCAGGGTCAGGAACATCAAGAACGTGACCGTTAGGGTCGACTCTTCGCGGGTTCGCGCGATCAGCTCATCCCAGACCACGGCGTCGGCGGGATCGCCCTCGGCCTCGTCCTCGGCCCTGTGCGCCCGCGTCGACAGCACCGTGTCAAGGGCCGTCAGCGTGATCGCGCCGCGGTGCTGCACGTCGAGCGCCTTCAGTTCCTTGATCACGTCGTTGGCGCTCTCGCGGGCGATGACGGCGGTGATCTCGTCGCCCGGCGGTTCCAGCGCGGCCCCCGGATACAGCAACACGTTCGCGACGCCCACCTCGCGACGCAAGACGTCGATGACCGGATCCCGCAGTTCTTCGGGAGCGATCACCCGCAAGTGCAGCACGATCGGAGAGTATCGGCGGACAATCGTCTCCGTGGCCACCTGGGAGGATGTCGCCCGCATTGTCGGTGAACTTCCGGAAACGACCGAGGCGTCGCCGCGCGATTGGCGGGTGCGCAAAAAGCTGATGGTCTGGGAGCGCCCGCTGCGCAAGGCCGACTACGCGGCCCTGGGAGACGCCGCACCCGACGGCGACATCCTCGGTGCGCGGGTTTCCGACGAAGGGATCAAGTTCGCGTTGATTGCCGACGATCCCGGCGTGTACTTCACCACCCCGCACTTCGACGGCTACCCGATGGTGTTGGTCCGGCTGGCCGAGATCAGCGTCGCGGAGCTGGAAGAGCTCGTCACCGACGCCTGGCTCGCGCAGGCGCCCAAGACGCTGGTGAAGAGGTTCCTAGGGAGGGACTAGGCGCGTCCAAATTGCATCCAGGGCTGTAATTTTCGCCAATTCACGACCCTGGCCGCAATTTGGCGGGACGCTGGCAGCGGATTCTGAGGCGAGGAGGAAGCATGCCTACGACAGATCCCACGTTTTACCGCAGCCCGGGCGCTGCCGTCGCGGCCGCACCCGAGCAACTCGCCTACGTTGCCGCGTTCGATCCGGCAGGTCGGGTGAACGACGCACTCGCCGTCGTGGACTGCGACCCCGATTCGTCGACGTACGGCGGCGTGGTGGGCTGGAGCGAACTGCCGACGGCCGGCAACGAGCTGCACCACTTCGGGTGGAACGCATGCTCGAGCGCGCTGTGTCACGAGGGTCACCACGGCCACGCCGAGCTGGAGCGGCGTTACCTCCTGGTACCCGGCCTGCGCTCGTCGAGCACCTATGTCCTCGACACCCAGCCCGATCCACGCAAGCCCGTGCTCACGCACACCATCGAGGCCGGCGAGTTGGCCGCCAAGGCCGGATATTCCCGGCCGCACACCGTGCACTGTGGACCCGGCGGGATCTTCATGTCCGCGCTGGGCGGGGCCAACGGCGAGGACGGTCCCGGCGGCGTCGCGCTGATCGACCACGACACGTTCGAGGTGATCGGGCCGTGGGAGTCCGACCGGGGACCGCAGTTCTTCGCCTACGACGTGTGGTGGCATCTGCGGCAGGACACCGTGGTGACCTCGGAGTGGGCGACGCCGTCGATGATCGAGAACGGGTTGAATCCCGAGGACCTGCTCGGCCGCAAGTTCGGGCACCACATCAACTTCTGGAGCATGTCCGAGCGCAAACTGACTCAGCGGATCGACCTCGGCGACGAGCATCAAATGGTGCTCGAGCTGCGTCCGGCCCACGACCCAACCAAGACGTTCGGCTTCGTCGGAGTCGTGATCAGCGTCGAGGACCTGTCGGCGTCGGTGTGGCTGTGGCACCGAGACGGCGACCGGTGGGCCGTCGACAAGGTGATCACCATTCCCGCCGAACCCGCAGACGCCGACGACCTGCCGCCGGCGCTGAAGCCGTTCGGCGCGGTGCCGCCGCTGGTGTCCGATATCGACCTGTCGGTCGACGATCGCTGGCTGTACGTATCCTGCTGGGGCACAGGCGAACTCAAACAGTATGACGTCAGCGACCCGTTCAACCCGCAAGAGACGGCATCGGTTCGCCTCGGCGGAGTCGTGCGGCGCCAGCCACACCCGGCCGCCCCGGATCTAACGCTGCGGGGCGGGCCGCAGATGGTGGAGATCAGCCGCGACGGACGGCGGGTCTACGTGACCAATTCGCTGTATGCGGCGTGGGACGAGGTGTTCTATCCCGACGGCGTCGGCGCGTGGATGGCCAAGCTGGACGCCGACATCTCGGCGGGCGGCTTGGTCGCCGATACCGGCTTCTTCCCGCACGGCAACGACTTCCGCGGCCTGCGGGTGCACCAGACCCGGCTGGCGGGCGGCGACGCGTCCAGCGACTCGTACTGCTTCACGAACTGAGCCTCAGCGTCGGCTGATCCTGACCGCGATCTCGTCGGCCGGTACCTCGTGTCCCTTCGCGCAGCGGATCTGCACGCTCGCCTCGGCGCCGCAGCCGTCGTGCGTGAGCCGTAGTGGGGAGCGCCGCGGCAGATGCTTTCTGCCCCACTCGAACATCGCCCACACCACCGGCATGAAGTCGATTCCCGCCTCGGTCAGCACGTACTCGTCGCGGATGCGCTGACCGGGCTCGCGGTAGGGCTTGCGGGTCAGCATCCCCGCGTTGACCAACTCGGCCAGCCGCGCCGACGTCGCGGCCTTCGTGATGCCGACGCGGCGCACGAAGTCGTCGAACCGGGTGGTGCCGTAGTAGGCCTCCCGCATGATCAGCATCGCCGATTTGGTGCCGGTAAGCGTCATCGTCTTCTCGATCGGGCACTCCCCGACGGCCGACCATTTGTCGCGGTTCGCCAGGGCCCCGCGCAGAACTGTCATGCAAGTCACTCCATCTCTGGGTTGTTAACACTATACCCAGGTGTTACACCTGAGTATAGGAAGCAGTACTCAGCGCGGAGTCTCAGGAGGAAGCATGGCCGGATATTCAGGGCGTGACGCCGTCATCGTGGGAGCGGTACGCACCCCCGTCGGCAAGGGCAAGGCCAGTGGGGCGCTGCACGACGTCCTGCCGGCCGATCTGCTGGCACACAGCCTGCGGGAGCTGGTGGACCGCACCGGTGTCGACCCCGGGCAGGTCGACGACGTGATCGCCGGCGCGGTGACCCAGGTCGGCGATCAGGCCGTCAACATCGCCCGCAACGCGCTGCTGGGCGCCGGGTTCCCGGAGACCGTTCCCGGGACGACGGTCGACCGCCAGTGCGGCAGCAGCCAGCAGGCGATCAGCTTCGCCGCGCAGGGCGTGCTCGCCGGGGCGTACGACATCGCCATCGCCGGCGGCGTCGAGTCGATGAGCCGGGTGCCGATGGGATCGGCGGTGACACCGGGCAGCAACCCGTTCGGCGAGGGCATGAACGCCCGCTACCCCGACGGGCTTGTGCCGCAGGGCATCAGCGCGGAGTTGATCGCCGCCGACTGGGGCTTCTCCCGCACTCAGCTCGACGAGTTCTCCGCGGGCAGCCATGAGAAGGCCGCCCGGGCTACCAAGGATGGGCTGTTCGACAACGAGCTGGCACCGATCGCCGGGCTGACCACCGACGAGATCGTCCGCCCCGCGACCACCGTCGCGACGCTGGCGGGGCTGAACCCGGCGTTCTACAACGAAGCCGTGAAAGCCCGCTTCCCTCAAATCAATTGGGTGATCACACCGGGCAACTCGTCACCGCTGTCCGACGGCAGTGCGGCGGTGATGATCACCAGTGGCGACGTCGCCAAGAGGCTGGGCCTGCGCCCGTTGGCCCGGATTCACACCACGACGGTGGTGGGCTCCGATCCGCTCTACATGCTGACCGGTATCATTCCCGCCACCGAGAAGGTGCTGGCGCGTTCGGGTTTGACGCTTGCCGATATCGACCTGTTCGAGGTCAACGAGGCGTTCGCCCCCGTCGTGCTGGCGTGGGCGCACGACACCGGCGCCGACCTGGCCAAGACCAACGTAAACGGCGGGGCGATCGCGATCGGGCATCCGCTGGGCGCCAGCGGTGCGCGCATCATGACCACGCTAGTCAACGCGTTGGAACAGCGCGGCGGTCGCTACGGGCTACAGACGATGTGTGAAGCGGGTGGCATGGCCAACGCCACCATCATCGAGCGGTTGTAGCCGATTGACCAAGGCCGGGGCTGCGGTGGTGCCTTCCGTAGCCCCGGCTTTTCTCTGGGCACGTTCGCCGCCCTGCGCGACCCTCAGCGCGTAGCAAGTGTGGAACCTCGGCGCGTCTCCCGATGTGTACCGGCGGGCGATGTGACGATTTGTCGATGGACGACGGCGGGAACCTGGTGGCGTGGCTGGCGCGGTGCCCGATCATTGGACGGAAGTGCTCAGCCCTGAGCAATTGGAGGCGCATTACCAGGTGTTGGACTTGGCTAACCGGCACATTGCCCATCGAGTTGACGAGCGCGAACATATGGACGTCGCAGCAGCCTTGCTAACTCCACCACCGATGCCACGCGCCGTCGCCGGGATTGCTGTGCTGGCGGTAACGCTTTCAGAGCCTCAACCTGACCTCGTCACGCAGCTTGGGCAGTGTTGCACCATCCTGCTGAAGATTCTGAAGGATCAGTCGGAGAAGCTCGGCGATGCATTTATGGAGCACGTGAATTCCCAAGACCTCGACAGTCTTTACGACGGCACGAGTGGCGACACCGATTCGTCGTAAATGACAGAAGCCCGGCAGGGTCACTGCCGGGCCTCCTCTCCGAATGAGCTAAACCCCTTCGGCTCTCCGCAGGCTCAGGCCCGCTGTAGCTCGAACAGCGGGATGACGCGGCTGGTGTTCTTCTCGTAGTCGCCGAAGCCCGGTGCCGCCTCGACGACCTTCGGGTAGAGCTCGTCCCGCTCGTCGCGCGGCAACTCGCGGGCCGTCACGTCGAAGGAGTCGGTGCCCACCTCGATGTGCGCCCGCGGGTTGGCCCGCAGGTTGTGCACCCACGCCGGGTCGACATCGGCGCCGGCATACGAGCCCACGACGAAGATCTTGTCGTCGACCGGGAAGTACATCGTCGGGTTCAGGCGCTGCTGACCCGATTTGGCGCCGGTGGTAGTCAACAACAACAGGTTGGCGCCATCGAACGGCCCGCCCACCTTGCCGCCGTTGGCGCGGAACTCGTCGATGATCGCGGCGTTCTGGTTCTTCAGCGCGCCCGAGTCAGGCTTCTCGGCCATTGCTCTCACCCTCTTTCTTCGGTTTGGCATCGATTCCGGATTCTTTGCGCTGCTGCGCGGTGATCGGCGCGGGCGCGTCGGTCAGCGGGTCAACGCCGCCGCCGGACTTCGGGAACGCGATGACCTCGCGGATGGAATCCATTCCGGCCAGCAGCGCGGTGATGCGGTCCCAGCCGAACGCGATGCCGCCGTGCGGCGGCGCGCCAAACATGAACGCCTCCAAGAGGAATCCGAACTTCTCCTCTGCCTGGGCCTTGTCCAGTCCCATCACCGCGAACACCCGCTCCTGCACATCGCGCCGGTGGATACGGATCGAACCGCCGCCGATCTCGTTGCCGTTGCAGACCACATCGTAGGCGTCGGCCAGTACGCTGCCCGGGTCGGTGTCGATCGCGGCATCGAATTCCGGCTTGGGAGCGGTGAACGCGTGATGCACCGCCGTCCACGCGCCGGAACCGACCGCGACGTCGCCGTGGGCGGTCGCCTCGTCGGCGGGTTCGAACAGCGGAGGGTCGACCACCCACGTGAACGCCCACGCATTCGGGTCGATCATGTCCAGCCGCCGCGCGATCTCGATGCGCGCCGCGCCCAGCAGTGCGCGCGACGACTTGGCAGGACCCGCCGAGAAGAACACGCAGTCCCCCGGCGACGCGCCGACATGCGCGGCCAGCCCGTCGCGTTCGGCGTCCGACAGGTTCTTGGCGACCGGCCCGCCGAGTGTCCCGTCGTCACCGATCAGCACGTAGGCCAGCCCGCGGTGCCCACGCTGCTTGGCCCAGTCCTGCCAGCCGTCCAGGGTGCGGCGCGGCTGCGACGCTCCGCCCGGCATGACGACGGCGCCGACATACGGCGCCTGGAACACCCGGAACGGCGTGTTCTTGAAGTAGTCGGTGCACTCGACTAGCTCGAGGCCGAACCGCAGGTCGGGTTTGTCCGATCCGAAGCGGCGCATCGCGTCGGCGTACGTCATGCGTGGCAGCGGGGTTGGCACGTCGTAGCCGATCAGCGCCCACAGCGCTGTGATGATCTCCTCGGAGATCGCGATGACGTCGTCGGCGTCGACGAAGCTCATCTCCATGTCCAGCTGGGTGAACTCCGGCTGGCGGTCGGCGCGGAAATCCTCGTCTCGGTAGCACCGCGCGATCTGGTAGTAGCGCTCCATCCCGGCCACCATCAGCAGCTGTTTGAACAGCTGCGGGCTCTGCGGCAGCGCGTAGAACGAGCCGGGCTGCAACCTCGCCGGAACCAGGAAGTCGCGCGCACCTTCGGGCGTCGAGCGGGTCAATGTGGGCGTCTCGATCTCGACGAAGTCGTGGCCGGCAAGCACCTCTCGCGCGGCGGCATTGACCTTGGAGCGCAACCGAATTGCCGAGCCGGGCCCGTCGCGGCGCAGATCCAGGTAGCGGTATTTCAGCCGCGCTTCCTCGCCCGCGGGCTCGTCGAGCTGAAACGGCAGCGGCGCGCTCTCGCCGAGCACGGTCAACGACGTTGCGTTGACCTCGATCTCGCCGGTGGCGATGTCGGGGTTGGCGTTGCCCTCGGGCCGGATCTCGACGACACCGTCGATCGCAATGCAGAACTCGGCGCGCAGCCGGTGCGCCCGGGTCAGCACGTCGGCCTCGCGGAACACCACCTGCGACACCCCCGACGCGTCGCGCAGGTCGATGAAGATCACGCCGCCGTGGTCGCGGCGGCGTGCCACCCAGCCGGCCAGTGTCACCTTCTGCCCGGCGTCGGCGACCCGCAATGAACCTGCAGCATGACTGCGCAGCACGAATACTCCTGTGAATGGCCTGACAAACGACTGCCACAGTGTAGTAGGGGCGAATCCGCCGGTAGCTTGGCGAGCGTGGGCACCACCATTTCGGTCGTCGGGCCGGGCGCGATCGGTTCGACGGTCGCGGCTCTCCTGCACGCCGCCGGCCAGGCGGTGATGCTGTGCGGGCATACGGCCCGCGAGTCGATCGAGGTCCGGCCCGACGATAAGGACCCGATTGTGGTGCCGGGCCCGGTGCACACAGATCCCGCCGACGTCGCGGGCCCCGTCGATGTGGTGCTGCTTGCGGTCAAGGACACCCAAAACGGGCAGGCCGACGCGTGGTTGGCGCGGCTGTGTGACGAGCACACGGTGGTGTGCGCGCTGCAGAACGGCGTCGAGCAGGTCGAGCGCGTGGGCCGATTCTGTCCTTCGTCAACGGTAGTGCCCGCTGCCGTGTGGATCTCGGCCGAGCCACAGCCACAGGGCTGGGTGCGGCTGCGGACCGACGCGCGCCTGACACTGCCCGTCAACGATGCCGCCGAATCGCTCGCCGGCCTGTTTCGGTGCGCCGGGATAACCGTCGAGCTGGACGCCGACTTCACCACCGCCGCCTGGCACAAGCTGTTGGTCAACTCGGTCGTCGGGCTGATGGTCCTGACCGGACGCCGCTCGGGCATGTTCCGCCGCGACGACGTGGCCGCGCTGGCACGTCGCTACCTGGCCGAATGCCTTGCGGTCGCGCGGGCCGAGGGCGCCAACCTCGACGACGGGGTGATCGACGAGATCGTCGGCATGTTGGGCGAGGCGCCGAGGGACCTCACCACGTCGATGCTGACCGACCGGGAGGCTAACCGCCGACTGGAGTGGGACATCCGCAACGGTGTCATCGCCCGCAAAGCCGCCGCTCACGGGCTGGCCACCCCGATCAGCGACGTGGTGGTGCCGCTTCTGGCCGCGGCCAGCGACGGTCCCGGATAAGGGGGTTCCTGGCCTGGGATCCGTACAGTCACATGGCTTTTCGGGGACCGAGTGCTCTACCCCCGCCATCTGACTTGGCAGCGATTCCTCACCAACCTGTGGCGCTACACCGACAAGGGCTTCGCCACGGTCAGTACAGACCCTCCCACGCCGAACGCCTGACAGCGTCGGGGTCGTCGATGGTCACGTCGCGGGCCGACCGGATGACACGGGTCCGTCGCCGTTCGGTGTCATAGAGCGGCCAGTCATCCGACCACGACTCGCCCCTGTCCCATCCCTTGGTCGCAAAGGCCAGCCAGGTCCGCTGCATGCGCCGGCCCACCGCCGGTTGCACCCGCCGCCCGAGTGGGTGCAGCTTGCGGCCGAGATACGACGAGTAGCTGTGTTGGATGTGCACGATCTCGCTGCCGTGGGTGGCGCCCAGCCCCAGCGCCCGCAGCGTCCAGGTGGTGTGGTCGAAGCGGTACACGTGGGTGGGCGCGTGCACGCTGTAGGCGTCGGCGAACGCCCAGGCCGGGGCCACGAACATCGCGTCGGACCCGATCGCGACCAGCGCGCGGCGCCGCGGATAGTCCGGGTAGGCAGCCAGCACCCGGTCCTTTGCTTCCGGCCCGCGGCGCGCAAAGTAGCCGTCAATGCTCTCCGGCGTGGTCGGCAGCATCGGCGGCTTGGTCCACGCGAACATCGACGCTTCGTGGCTGTTGGTGCCGATGATCAGCGGAATCTGGTGCACCCTCCCGGCCTGCGCGGCTTCGATCGGATGCTGCGGCAGCAGTTCGACCCCGTAGGTCAAGCCGTAAGCCAGCGTGGGTGTCTGGGAGGCGCTCTCCCGCTGCAGCAGTCCCGCTGCGCGGCGCAGCTGACGCTGCGGGAGCGCCTTGATCACGTCGGCGCCAACGCCGAGGCGCTCCAGGAATCGCCGAGACTGACGTGCCCGGGTCTGTCGGTCGGCGATCAGCGGCAGCGCCGGGCTCTGCGCGATCGCGCGGGCGAAGAGGCCCTCGGCGGCCGGGCTGGCCAGCAACGCCAAAACCGATGTCGCGCCCGCCGACTCGCCGAAGACAGTCACCCGGTCGGGGTCGCCACCGAACGCGGCGATGTTGTCCCGCACCCAGTTCAACGCCGCGATCTGATCGCGCAGGCAAAGGTTGTCGTCGAATCCGTCACCGAGGTCGCCGAGCTCGAAACCTCCGAACACGCCGATCCGGTAGGTGACGTTGACGACGACGACGTTGCCGTTGGCGGCCAGCCGGGAGCCGTTGTACAGCTGCAACTGGCCGGCGCCGTAGACGAAGGCGCCGCCGGGGACCCACACCATCACGGGCAACGCCCCGCCGGTGTCCGGCGACCACACTGTGACCGTCAGGCAGGCCTCGTCGCGGATCTTGGGGTCGTCGCGTCCACCGCCGACAAAGGACCTGCCCTGCGGCGGCAGCGGTCCGTGTTCGACGGCATCGCGCACCCCCGTCCAGGGCTCCAGCGGGGCGGGCGCGAGGAATCGGCGCTGCCCGACCGGCTGCTGTGCATAGGCGACGCCCCGCCACACCCGCACTCCGCCCTCGGTGGTGCCCCTCAGATCGCCCAACGACGTGTGCGCGATGGTCAAATCTTGGGCAACGACGGACACGCCTGAATCGTAGTGTGGGAAGCTGAACCTGGCTGGCGGCCAGCCGTGGAATTCAAGTGCAACGGAGCGGTGCGATGACCTTCAGCGAGGGCATGCAGATCGACACGAGCACCACGTCGACCAGCGGCGGTGGCCGCGGGCCCGGCCGCGGTCTCGCGATCGGCGGCGGCATCGGCGGCATAATCGTCCTGTTGATCGCGCTGTTTCTCGGCATCGATCCCGGCACGGCACTGCAGACTCAGCAACAGATCAACACTCAGGACGTCGAGGCACCGGGATTTGACCTGAGCCAGTGCAAAACCGGCGAGGACGCCAACAGAATCCCCGAGTGTCGTGTGGTCGCCACGGGTAACTCGGTCGACGCGGTGTGGTCACAGCTGCTGCAGGGCTACCAACGCCCAGAGGTGCGGCTGTTCACCGGCTCGGTGGACACTGGATGCGGTCCGGCCACCAGCGATGTGGGGCCGTTCTACTGCCCGGTCGACCAGACCGCCTACTTCGACGTCGAATTCTTCCAGGTGCTCGTCGACCAGTTCGGTTCCAGCGGTGGCCCATTGGCCCAGGAGTATGTGGTGGCCCACGAGTACGGCCACCACGTGCAGAACCTGTTGGGTGTGCTCGGCCGAGCACAGCAGGGCGCGCAAGGCCCGCTGGGCGCCGGCGTGCGCACCGAGTTGCAGGCCGACTGCTACGCGGGGGTCTGGGCGCACTATGCCGCCATCACCAGGCAGGAGAGCACCGGCGTGCCGTACCTGGAGCCGTTGAGCGACAAGGACATCGCCGACGCGCTCTCGGCCGCGTCAGCGGTGGGCGACGACCGCATCCAGGCGGCCGCCACCGGGCGGGTGAGCCCCGAATCGTGGACGCACGGATCGTCCGAGCAGCGGCAGAAGTGGTTCACGATCGGATACCAGACCGGCGACCCCAACAAGTGCGACACCTTCGCCACAGACAACCTTGGGTAGGCGCCCCACGGCCGTCGATGCCGTAGCCGAGCGCTATCTCGAGTCGTTCGCCGCTCTTGACCCTTGCGCAGCAACGGAATTGGGCATAACCGGTCACGACGACGACATCACCGACTACTCGCCAGACGGTGTGGCCGCCCGCGCCGAAGCCGCCAGATCGGCGTTGCGGGAACTGGACGGCGTCGATCCGGACGACGACGTCGACTCCGTGACGATCGCCGCGATGCGTGACCGCCTCGGGGTGCTGATCGAATTGCACGACGCGGGCCTGGATGTCGGCGACCTCAACGTGATCGCCTCGCCGCTGCAGACGATGCGCGACGTGTTCGACCTCATGCCCACCGACACCGACGACGATTGGGCGGTGATCAGCAGGCGGCTGTCCCGGCTGCCCGACCGCGCGGCGGGTTACGCCCGAGCGTTGCGGGCCGCGGTGGCCGCCGGGCATCCGCCGGCCGTACGGCAGGTGACCCGCGGCGTCGATCAGGCCGCCCAGATCCAGCAACTGCTCATCGACATGGTCGCGGACGCCGCTCCCGGAAACCCCACCACCCTGCACGCCGAACTGCAGGACCGCGCGGCGGCGGCCGCTGATGCCTACCGCGAACTCGCCGACGTGCTGCGAAACGACATCGCGCCGCACGCCCGAAGCACCGACGCATTCGGGCGCGACGCCTACCGCCTGTTCTCGCGGGCGTTCCTGGGCGCAACGGTGGATCTGGACGAGACCTATCAGTGGGGCATGCAGCAACTGAAAAGCATTGTTGCCGAGCAGGAGTCGATCGCTCAGCGGCTGTATCCCGGCTCATCGGTGGCCGAGTCGCTGTCGCGCCTGGACTCCGAACCCCGATACAACGTGCACGGCACCGAGGCGCTGCAGGCCTGGATGCAGGACCTGTCGGACCGAGCCGTCGAGTCGTTGGCCGACAACCATTTCGACATCGCCCCGGCGCTGCGCCGCCTGGAATGCCGGATCGCGCCGACACAGACGGGCGGCATCTACTACACCGGGCCCTCGGAGGATCTGACCCGGCCGGGACGGATGTGGTGGTCTGTTCCGCCCGGCGTCGAGGACTTCCACACCTGGCAGCAGACCACCACCGTCTTTCACGAAGGTGTACCCGGACACCACCTGCAGATCGGCCGGGCGGTGATGATGGCCGGCCGGTTGAACCGCTGGCGTCGGCTGGGCTGCTGGGTCTCGGGCCACGGCGAGGGCTGGGCGCTGTATGCCGAACGGCTGATGGCCGACCTCGGCTGGCTCGACGATGCCGGCAACCGGATGGGAATGCTGGACGCGCAACGCTTCCGGGCCGCGCGGGTGGTCATCGACATCGGGATGCACTGCGGACTGACCGCCCCCGACGGCGGTATCTGGGATGCCGAAAAGGCGTGGGTGTTTCTGTGCAGCCATTGCGCTCAGGCCGAGGAGACACTGCGCTTCGAGCTCGACCGCTACCTCGGCTGGCCCGGTCAGGCGCCGTCGTACGCGGTCGGGCAGCGGATCTGGCAGCGACTGCGCGACGACATGCTTTCCCGCGGGCTGTCCTTGAAGGAGTTCCACGGCCGCGCATTGGATCTCGGCGGCCTGCCGCTCGATGTTCTCAAGTCGGCGCTGCTGGCGGCGTGAGACCGCGTTCCTGCCACGTCTGAGCAACATCCTGCCAACCGGGACTCTCACACCTCTGCTGGCTGTTTTCACTTGAGTGAAGAAGCTTAGGCTCGTCACCGCCGTCGCGACCGGGCTGACGGCCCTGTCGCTGGGGTTTGCGGCGCCCGTCGTCGCGGATGACCGCGACCTGATACCGGTCTGCACCGGTAACGACATTTCGCTCAACAGCGCCTGCCGCACCGCGGACCTATCGGGCACTGCCCAGATCGTCGGCGTCCCCGCCGTCAGTCCGGGAGCCAATCCGTACGTGCCGCTAGGTCCGGGCGACTAACCGTCGTTACGCCGGCGGCGTGTTCGCTTTCGGCAGAAGCTGCTGGATTCTAGCGTCGATACATGGAGTCGGTGGCCGTTACACCCAGCCTGACCATGCTGCGAATCAAGGGCTGGCAGGTCTATGTGTGGCGTGACGACGACACCTGCACGTTGATCGACACCGGTGCGCCGGGTGCGGGCGCCGAGATCGCGGCGGCGGTGCCCGGGCTGGACCGGATCGTGTTGACGCACGGACATGTCGATCACTGCGGGTCGGCGGCCGAACTTCACGACATGACCGGGACTCCGGTGCTGGCCGGTGCCGGTGATGCTGCGGCGATCAGTGCCGGGACTGCTCTGCCCCCGCCCGTGTTCGAGGATTGGGAACTGCCGATATACGAGCGCGTTTCGGCCGGGCTACCCGACGCCGCGCCGCACGTGCCGGTCGATCAGCAGCTGCACGACGGCGACGTGCTGGACTTCGGCGCCGGGGCCGAGATCCTGGCGGTGCCCGGCCACACCGAGGGCAGCATCGCGGTCTACCTGCCGCGCCATCGGGTGCTGTTCACCGGCGACACCATCGCCAACGTCGGCACCGTCATGCTCGGCACGTTCAACCAGGACCGCGTCCGCGCCGTCGAGTCATTCCTGCGGCTTGCTGCCCTCGATGTCGAGACGGCATGCTTCGGGCACGGCGAGCCGATCCCGTCCGGCGCCGGCCGGCTCCTCGCAGCCGCCGCGACCTCACTGAGTTAGTTGACCAGTGCCCTAATCACTAGTGACCACGGCCCAAATCCCCGCGGACAAGGGCTATTTGACGACCTGAGCTACAGCCGCGACTCGGCCTTGATGGACGTGTCGGTGGTGCGCAGCGGGCGGATCAGCGCATCCTGCGCGAACGACGCGATCAGCTCACCCTCCTCGGTGTGCACCGCGCCGCGGACATACGACATTCCCGCGCCGACCTGGGTGCTCTCGTGCGTATAGAGCAGCCAGCCGGTCCACGAGACCGCTTCGTGGAAGCTGACCGTCACGGTCATCGGCGCGGTGGACACCGTCAGGTGCGCCTGAGAAGTGCCGATGCCCCCGTGCGCACGCATTGTGGTGGATATCCCCAGGTGGCCGGTGAAGTAGGCGATCAGCGCCTTGGCCAGGTCGTCGCGGGTCGGAATCGGGTCGTAGTACAGCCACGCGTACAACTCCGGCGGCCCCACCTCGTCGGGGCTGTTGACGTCGACCACGTCGACCAGGCGCAGTTCGCGCCCGCTCATCGGCATCCTGGAGACGTTCGAATCGGCGGGCGCGGCGACGTCGGGACGCGGTAGGTGGTGCCGGATGACGTCGGCTGTCGGGACGTCGGCCAGGACCGTCACTGTGATGCAGCGCTTACCGTTCTGCTGCGCGGTGATGACGGCGGTGGCTGTCGAGCGGCCTTCGTTGACGATGTCGACGAGTAGTTCAACCGGCGCGCCGACCATGACGGCGCGGGCGAACACCGCGTGCGCAGAACGTATCGATTTCTCCGGAAACCGTTTGGCCGCAGCGACAATCGCCTGCGCCATAACCTGGGTGCCCTCGACCACCTGGCGCTCGTCTTCGCCGGCGGGACCGGTGGCAGCGGTGAACCGGTCGGTTCCATCGGGTTGGGCGTCGAACAATTCCAGCAGTCGGGTAACCGACCACTGCGCCTGCTCACTGTCTGTTGTCATGCCTCCACCTCTCCAAGTTCGATGACGGCCAAGTGCGCCTCCCCCACCGTCGGGGCAACACAGTAGCCGCAACCTCACTGCGGACTCTACAAAAGCGGTAACGTCATTCTCATGGCGAAGTCGATGGGTACGGGCGAGAGCCTGCGGCAGCGGGCTGTCGAGCACTCCCTCGACGCCAGCCGGCGCAAGGCGGAGTCCCGCGCCGAGGGGTTCATGAAGTCGGCACTGGCCATTCTGGGCGAGACGGGTCGGACCGACTTCACCGTGCTCGAGGTCGTCGAGCGATCGAAGACCTCGCTGCGGGCGTTCTACCAGTTGTTCGCCACCAAGGACGAACTGCTCCTCGCCCTCATCGACAAGATCATGGCCGAATCGACGCAGCGGTGGCGCGAGGAAACCACCGGCCTGGACGCCGTCGCGGCGCTTCGCGTGCTGGTAGACCGGATCAGCGCCCCGGCCCATTCGAGCACCCAGGAGGGCATCAACAGGGGCCTGACCTTCTACAACGACCATCTGGCCGAGACGCTGCCGCGCGAATACGCCCGCGTCCTGGCGCCGTTGCACCAACTGATCGGCGACATCCTCAAGCGCGGTGCCGCCGAGGGGACTTTCC
The DNA here is from genome assembly GCA_963799495.1 of uncultured Actinomycetota bacterium. Lineage (GTDB taxonomy): Bacteria > Actinomycetota > Actinomycetes > Mycobacteriales > Mycobacteriaceae > Mycobacterium. The sequence continues at coordinate 150,867 of CAWCXH010000001.1, read as the reverse complement.
GGTCCGATCTCGATGTCGATACCACCTCCGCGCTGATCATGCAGTCCTCACTCGGCGCCATGCGTCTGCGCGCCCTCGGCGCCGAATTGAACGGCGCCCCCGTCGACGGGACGGACATCTACGAGTTCTGCATGCGGGGGCTCACCGGCGACAAACCCGCGAGCTAACCCTCGCGGCGGTACGGTGAAGCACGTTTCCGCAGATGAGAACGCACTTTCAAACAGATCGCCAAGGGGGACTCGTTTTCCCAGGTACCGGCGTGGTAACGTAGTTACCACTTTCCAGCCAATGAGACTTCCACGAGGACGCCATGTCGCCCCGCGAGCTTCCCTTCAAGGTGTTCGACGCCGACAACCACTTCTACGAACCCAAGGAAGCGCTGACGAAGTTCCTGCCGGACAACCGCAAGCAAGCCATCGACTACGTGGACGTCCGCGGGCGCACCAAGATCGTGGTGCGCGGCCACATCAGCGAGTACATCCCCAACCCCACCTTCGAGGTGGTTGCCCGGCCCGGCGCCCAGGAGGAGTACTTCCGCCACGGCAGCGGCGGCAAGAGCTACCGCGAGGTGATGGGCAAGCCTATGAAGGCCATCCCCGCCTTCCGCGAGCCTGCGCCGCGGCTTGAGGTCATGGACGAACTCGGTCTGGATTACAGCCTGATGTTCCCGACCCTTGCCAGCCTGGTCGAGGAGCGGATGAAGGACGATCCGGAGATGATCCACGACGTGGTTCACGGGCTCAACCAGTGGATGTACGAGACGTGGCAGTTCAACTACAAGGACCGCATCTTCTCCACCCCGGTCATCAGCCTGCCGATCGTCGACCGCGCGCTGGAGGAACTCGAATGGTGCCTGGAGCGTGGCGCCAAGACGGTGCTGGTGCGCCCCGCGCCGGTGCCCGGATTCCGCGGCACCCGTTCGTTCGGGCTCCCGGAGTTCGACCCGTTCTGGGAGGCCTGCGTCAAGGCCGACATCCCGGTGTCGATGCACGCCTCCGACAGCGGCTACGCCGAGTTCCTCAACGTGTGGGAGCCGGGTGACGAGTTCCTGCCGTTCAAGCCGACCTCTTTCCGGATGGTCGCCATGGGCAAGCGCCCGATCGAGGACGCCATGGCCGCGCTGGTCTGCCACGGCGCCCTGTCCCGCAACCCGGATCTGCGCATCCTGTCGATCGAGAACGGCGCGTCCTGGGTGCCTTACCTGTTCTACCAGTTCAAGGACGTCTACTCGAAGATGCCGCAGGAGTTCGCCGAGGACCCGATCGAGGCCTTCAAGCGCTGCGTCTAAGTCGCCCCGTTCTGGGAGGACAACTTCAAGGAGATGGCCGACCTGATCGGCATCGACCGCGTGATCTTCGGCTCGGACTGGCCGCACCCCGAGGGTCTGGCGCAGCCGACCCACCTGGTCGATCACCTCGAGGGCATGAACGACGAGGAAGTCGCAAAGGTGATGGGCGGCAACATGATGAAGCTGTTCAAAGTCGGTGACCACGCTCCGGTTCACGCGTGACAGAGGCCGTATCCCCGGAGAGGTTGCTCTTCGCGTCGACGGCCCAGGCGTTCCTCGAGAAGGAGGCACCTCTCAGCCGGGTTCGCGCCCTGCACGAAGCGGGCACCTCGTTCGAACCCGGCTGGTGGCGGCGCGCCGCCGAGCTGGGCTGGGCCAGCCTGCTGGTGCCGGAGGAACTCGGCGGCGGCAGCGTGTCGGGCAATGGAGTGGCGGACCTGGCGCTGGTCGCCGAGCAGATCGGTAAGACCGTTGCGCCGGGCCCGCTGCACCCGGTGAGCACCGTGCTCGCCGGGCTGGTCGACGCGGAGGACAACGACCGGCACGCAGCCACCATCGAGGCGCTGGTTTCGGGTGAGCTCGTCGCGTCGTGGGCCGTCTACGAACCTGGAAAGCCGTGGGCGCCGCTGGCGCGCACCGTGACCGCCACACCGACCGACACCGGTTACCGGATCGACGGGGTGAAGAACCGGGTCGAGGCCGGCGTCCAGAGCGGCGTGCTGTTGGTCGTCGCGCAGTGCGACGGCGCGGTCCGCCAGTTCCTCGTTCCGACGGATGCGCCGGGCGTCGAGGTCGAGGAGCAACGGTCCCTCGACCTGGTGAAGCGTTATGCCCGAGTGCGTTTCGACGGCGTCGCGGTCGACGAGTCGGCCGCGGTGGGCACGGTTGAGCAGACCGCGACTCTGATCGAACGTCAGAGCCAGATCGCGCAGATCCTGCAATGCGCTGAGGTCGTCGGAATCCTCGACACCGTGATGGACATGACGGTGCAATGGGCATTCGACCGGCACTCTTTCGGCCGTCCGCTGGCGTCCTACCAGGCCCTCAAGCACCGCTTTGCGGACATGAAGATCTGGCTGGAGGCGTGCCGGGCAACGACTCGCGCGGCGATCGCGGACGTGTCCGGACGGGCGCCCGGCGCCGAAATGTCGGTCAGTGTCGCCAAATCCTATGTGGGCGAACATGCCCCGGGCATGCTGCAGCACTGCATCCAGTTGCACGGCGGAATCGGTGTGACGTGGGAACACGACCTGCATCTGTTCCTGCGGCGGGTTACGTTGTACCGCTCCATGTTCGGTACGCCCGAAGAGCACAACCTGCGCGTCTACGCGCTGACCAAAGAGCTGGAGTCCGCCTCATGACCGAGACGACATCGGTGCGCACCGATACCACCGAATCGGTCGCGGAGTTCGCCGAGCGCGCCAGGGCGTGGCTGGCCGACAACTTGCCGCGCGTCGACCCGGCCAACCCACCCGACGCTGATCGGGGCGAGGAAGGGCCGTGGCTGCGGGCCCGCGAACTCCAGAAGAAGCTCTACGAGGGTGGATTCGCCGGCATCTGCTTCCCGCGCGAATACGGCGGGATGGGACATCCGATCGAATACCAGAAGGCGTTCGACACTGAATCCCGCGACTACGAGATGCCGATCATTCTCAACACGCCGTCGTTCACAATCTGCGCCGCGACGATCCTCGACACCGGCAGCGAAGAGCAGAAGCGGCAGCATGTTTCGGCCGCGATCCGGGGCGACGAGGTGCTGATGCAGTTGCTGTCGGAACCCAGCGGCGGATCGGACCTCGCCGGTGTCATCACACGCGCCGACCGCAAGGGCGAGAAATGGGTGATCAACGGCGCAAAGACGTGGAGCACCAGCGCATTCGCCGCGGACTACGGACTCCTGCTGGCCCGTACCGACTGGGACGTGCCCAAGCACGAGGGCCTGACGATGTTCCTGGTACCCATTAAGAGCCCCGGCATCACCATGCGCCGCATCAAGCAGGTCGACGGGGGTAACGAGTTCTGCGAGGAGTTCTTCGACGGCCTCGAACTGGGCGACGACGCCGTCGTCGGAGAGGTCAACGGCGGCTGGGCGGTGGCCTCGCGGCAGCTCTACCACGAGCGGCGCGCCGTCGGCGGCGGATCGGAATTCGCCAGCGGCATCGGCGCCGAGGGCGAAACCGACAAAGCGATCGACTATCCCGCCCTGCTGGAGGTGACCGGTCAGGCCGACAACGAGCGGATCCAGGAGATGGCCGGACGCGCGCTGGTGCGCCGCGCCGTCCAAGCGCAGCTGATCGATCATGTCTACCGCTCCGTGCTCGACGGCTCCCTGCCGCCGGCGGGCGGTTCGATCATCCGCGTCACCCATGCCGAGACCATCCAGTTCGAGATCGACACCGCGCTGGCGATCGCGGGCAGCGCCGGCGTCGTCGACGATTCCAGTGGCCTGGCCCGATACGGCAGCCGGTACCTGTCGCGCCAGACCGCCTCGCTCGGCGGCGGCACCACCGAGATAGCGCGCAACATCATCGGCGAGCGGATTCTGGGCTTCCCCCGGGAATACGCCACCGACCGCGCTGTGCCATTCAATCAGGTCAAGCGCAACAAGAGCTGAGGGCTGGACCGCAGCCACACCCGCCACGCCAGCACCGCGAAGTCGGGCATGTTGGGTGTCGAAAAGCCGTGGCGCACGCGATACCACATCTGAACGGATCCAGACCCCTCCTAGAAGAGGGTCGGCTGCAGGACCGCGGCGGTCGCGGCCGCCGGGGTTTCAGTCGCCCTGAAGGACCGACGATCCGGAGCCAGGCCGTGCTTGGCCACCAACGGCGTCACCCGGTCGTGCAGCATATTGCGGTAGTCCGGCGGCAGATACGCTCCGCGGCGGTACAACTCGCGATACTCGCCGACCATTTCGGGATGCGAGCGTGCCAGCCAGGACATGAACCAGCCGCGGGTCGAGCCGCGCAGGTGCAGCCCGAACACCGTCACCCCCGTCGCACCGGCCGCGGCAATCTGGCCGAGCAGACCGTCGAGGTGCTCGACCGAGTCGGTCAGCCTCGGCAGTACCGGGGCGACCATCACGTTGCAGCCCAGCCCGGCGTCACGGATCGCGGATATCAATGCGAGCCGGGCCTGCGGTGACGGCGTCCCCGGCTCGACATCCTTGTGCAGTTCGGGATCGCCAACCGCCAACGAGATCGCCACGCTGACATCGACACGATGGGCGGCGTCGGCGATCAGCGGCAGGTCGCGCCGCAGCAGCGTGCCCTTGGTGAGGATGGAAAAGGGAGTGCCCGAATCGGCCAGCGCCGCAACGATTCCGGGCATCAGCGCGTAGCGGCCCTCGGCGCGCTGGTACGGATCGGTGTTGGTGCCTAGTGCGACGGTCTCGCGCTGCCACGACGGCCGGTGCAGCTCGTGCCGCAGCACGTCGGCGACATTGGTCTTGACCACCACCTGAGTGTCGAAATCCTTGCCGCAGTCCAAGTCCAGATACTCATGGGTGGGACGAGCGAAGCAGTACCGGCACGCGTGTGAGCACCCGCGGTAGCCGTTGACGGTGTACCGAAATGGCAGCATCGCCGCGTTGGGCACCTTGTTCAGCGCGGACTTGCACAGCACCTCGTGGAAGGTGATGCCCTCGAACTGCGGGGTGCGCACGCTTCGGACGAAGCCGATGCGCTGCAGACCGGGCAGTGCGCCGTCGTCGACGCTGACACCCTGGCGATCCCATCGCACACTTCATTCGAACTCTTGTTCGAGTTTTTGTCAAGCACCGAGCTTGCCACCATGATACTCGTGTGCGTATATTCGTGGCCGAGTATTTGTTGCGAGGTGGTCATGGGGCAGAAACGCAAGGTCGCCAACCTGATGGCGTTGGCGGTCCTGGCCACCGTCGTCCAGCGCCCCATGCACCGCTACGAGATGGCCTCGGTAATGCGCGCCCGCGGCAAGGACCGTGACATGGATATCAAGTGGGGCTCGCTCTACACCGTCGTACAGAACCTCGAGAAAAACGGCTTCCTCGACACGATCGGGGTCACCCGGCAGGGCGCTCGCCCCGAACGCACGGTCTACCAGATCACCGACGCCGGCCGCCGCGAGCTCGTCGAGTGGACCCGCGAGCTGATCGCCGATCCCCAACCGGAACACACCCGGTTCGTCGCGGGGCTGTCGGTGCTGACGGCAATGACGCCGCGAGACGTGATCGGCGTGCTGCGGCAGCGGTTGGACCGGCTGACCGAGTTGATCACCGAGCGGCGGGCAACGCTCGCGGCGGCGGGCGCCCTCGTCCCCCGGCTTTTCCTCATCGAGGACGAGTACCGGATCGCGATGACCGAAGCCGAGGCCGAATGGACGCGCTCGCTGCTCGACGAACTGTCCGCGGGCACCTTCCCGCATCTGGACGCATGGCAGAGCTGGCACGAAACCGGCCAGATTCCAGCCGAATTCAACGAGGCAGCGCAACGAGGCACGGATAACGACAAGTAGGAGGTCGCATGCCCGCAGCACACACCGCACTCGTCATCGGCGGCGGCATCGCCGGACCCGTCGCGGCCGCCGCGCTCGCCAAGGTCGGTATCGAAGCGAGCGTGTACGAATCCCGCCCCGCAGATCCCTCCGCTGCCAATGGAATTGGTGGTTCCCTCGCCCTGGAACCCAATGGGCTGGCCGCGCTGCGCATCATCGACGCCGACCACGCCGTGCGAAAGGCCGCAATCCCGATCACCAGGTCGGTAATGTCGATCGCCAGCAAGCCGGGCCGGGAGGTGCCCGCCCCACCCGGACTTCCGCCCCGACAGCTCATCGACCGAGGTGCTCTGCACCACATCCTGCGCGAGCGGGCGCACCGGGCCGGGGTGCGAATCCTCGACGGCAGGAGACTGGTTGGCGTCGACGAGCGTGTGGACGGCATCACCGCCCACTTCGCCGACGGCACCCACGCCAGCGCGGACGTGCTGATCGGTGCCGACGGTGTCCACTCCACCGTTCGCCGGCTGATCGACCCGGGCGCACCCGCAGCCGGCTACACGGGGCTGCAGGGTTTCGAGGGCCTCGTCGACGACGCCGCCGATACCGCCGACCTGGCGCCCGGGACGATGATGTTCGCCTTCGGCAGGCGCGCCTACTACCTGTACTGGAAGCGGCCCGATGGCCGCATCGGTTGGGGCGCCAATCTGCCGTCATCGCAACACGTCAGCCTGAGGCAGGCCCGCGCGATTCCGGCCGAGGACTGGCTGGACAGGCTGCGGGTCGCCTACGCCGACGACACACCAGGTGCACGCGTTGCGGCGGAAACCACACCCGACATTCTTCAGGCCGTCGGGGGCCTGCATATCATGCCGCCGGTGCCGCACTGGCACCGCGACCGCTTGGTTCTGGTCGGCGACTCGGTGCATGCGCCGTCGAATAGCACCGGGCAGGGCGCGTCGCTGGCGATGGAGAGCGCGTTCCAGCTGGCCCGCTGCCTGCGCGACCTGCCCGATATGCCGTCGGCATTGGCCGCCTACGAGGGCCTGCGGCGCCCCCGAGTCGAGAAGATCGCCACCCGTGGCGCCAGGATCAGCCGCGCCAAGGCGCCCGGACCCATCGCACAGCGCATGATGCGGGTGCTGCTGCCGGTCATGATGCGCACGATGGATCTGGAGAAGACGATGGGCGTCGAGCAGCGCTACACCATCGACTGGGATGCGCCTGTGGAGGACGAAGTCGCGGCACTCGCATGATGTCCATCATGCGACTAGCATGATGCCTATCATGCGAAATGCAGCGAGCAAGCGTGCCGACGGTAAGCGGGAATCGCTGGAGAAGATCCTCGACGCGGCCGCCAACCGACTGCGCGAGGAGGGACTGAACGGCGCGGCGATCGTCCCCGTGATGCACGACGCCGGATTGACCCACGGCGCGTTCTACTCGCATTTCGCCAACAAGGACGACCTCGCCAGCGCCGCCTTCGGGCGTGCGATCACCACCGGCCGGCCGCATTGGATCAAACCGATGCGGGGCGAATCATGGAGTGCCCGGCTGACCGGCCTCGCCAAGCGGTATCTCACTGCGGCGCATCGCGACGATCTCTCGAACAGCTGCGGATTCGCGGCCCTGAGCTCGGATGCCGCGCACGCGTCCGCTCAGTTCCGCGCCAGCTATGAGTATGAACTGCGGACCTCGTTGGCGGCCATCTGCGGCGACGACGAGACCGACGACCGGCTTGACGATGCCATCGCGCTGATGGCGATCTGCGTCGGTGGAATGTCGCTGTCCCGCGCGGTCGTCGATCCGAAGTTCTCGAGCCGAATCCTGCGGGTCGTACGGGTAGCTGCCGCCAAACTCGCAGCCACCCAACCGAATTGAGGAGAATGTCATGGCCGGAGCCAAGCCGTACGGGCAGCTGCAGTACAAGGAGATCGCCGGCAAGCGAATGGCCTACGTCGACGAAGGCCAAGGTGACGCAATCGTCTTCCAGCATGGCAACCCCACCTCGTCGTACCTGTGGCGCAACGTGATGCTCCATCTGGAAGGGCTGGGCCGCCTGGTGGCCTGCGATCTGATCGGTATGGGCGGCTCGGACAAGCTCGACGATTCGGGGCCGGATCGCTACCACTACGCCGAGCAGCGCGACTACCTGTTCGCGCTGTGGGACGCCCTCGATCTCGGCGATCGCGTGATCTTGGTTCTGCACGACTGGGGTTCGGCGCTGGGATTCGACTGGGCCAACCAACACCGCGCCCGGGTGCAGGGCATCGCCTATATGGAAGCGATTGTCACGCCACTGGAGTGGGCCGACTTTCCCGGCGCGGGTCGCCGCATCTTTGAGGGATTCCGTTCGCCCGCGGGCGAGCAGATGGTGCTGGCGAAGAATGTATTCGTCGAGAACGTGCTGCCCGGGTCCGTCCTCCGCAGCCTCAGCCCTGAGGAAATGGCCCACTACCGAGAGCCTTTCGCCGATCCCGGCGAGGGTCGACGCCCCACGTTGTCGTGGCCGCGCAATATCCCGATCGAGGGTGAGCCGCCCGAGGTTGTCGGTGTCGTGAGCGACTACGGGTCCTGGCTCGCACGCAGCGACGTCCCGAAGTTGTTCATCAACGCTGAACCGGGCAGCGTTCTGACCGGGCGACAGCGTGAATTCGTCCGCAGCTGGCCCAACCAAACCGAAATCACGGTGCCCGGTGTGCATTTCATCCAGGAGGACAGCCCCAACGAGATCGGCGCGGCCGTCGCGCAGTTCGTTCGACAGCTGCGCGCATCGAATGCTTGACTGGCGCGCGTGACGGAACTGCTGTTCTCCTACGGCACGCTGCGTCAGCGCGATGTGCAGCTGAGCACCTTCGGCCGCGAACTCGACGGCCGGCCCGATGCGATCGTCGGCTACGAGCTGCACTACGTCACCGTCACCGACCCGCATGTGATCGCCACCAGCGGCTGCAACCGTCACCCCATTCTGAAGCCAACGGAGCGTCCGGAGGCCGCGGTCGAGGGCACGGTGTTCGCAATCAGTGAAAGCGAGCTGGCGGCCGCCGACGAGTACGAAGTCGACGACTATCATCGCGTCGCGGTGCCGCTGCGCTCAGGCGATCACGCGTGGGTGTACGTCTTCTCCGGCTGAATCACCAAGGGCGCAGCGCGCACTGCACGCCGCTGCCGCCGTCCTGCGTCACCACCACGGCGCCGTCCACGGCGATCTCGCAGTGAAAGGCCGGGTTGGTCCGCAGCACGCCGCTGGCGCTCAGGATCGCCCACTGCTTGGGATCGTTCAGCGTGGTCTCGAAAACCCACGGGGCGGCCGGGTTGACGTTCACCTTGACGTTGGTGAGGAACTGCGACGAGTCGGCGTCGAACGCGGCCTGGCTGGGCGGTTCGGCTGCCATGTAGTAGATCTGCGCGTTCAGCTCGCTGCCGGTGGTGACGGTGTAGGTGACCTTGTGGGCGGCAGGCTCGGCGCCGGAGATGCCGTGGCTGACCGCGATTCCCGCGGCAGCCACCAGCGCAGCCGTTCCGACCGCCGCCCCGACCCTGGTTGACGCTTTTCGCATGCCCGTCACATCGCCGAACGCGACCGGAGTGTTACACACGTGACTTTGCAGCTACGCCGGGATAAATGAATCGCCACTACCAGCCGAGCGGCGGCTTAATTGTTCATCACAGACAGACATTTGGCAGAAACACGGGCGGCCGTTCATCCGGTCTGGGTCTCGACGTCACCGGTCGGGGCTGATCTCTCCTGGCGCGCCCGACGCAGGTGTTCCTCCGGTGTGACGACCTCAGCCGGTGGTACCCAGGTGAAGTGGTTCGACACGTCCTTCAGGAGCACGAAGGCCAGCGTTCCAAAGCAGAAGGGCAGCGTCAGGGCGGGCAGCCCCCAGGGCACGAAGATCGAGGCTATGCCGCCGAAAAGCAACGCGGTGAACGCCGCACAGGCGACGCCCAACAACGCCGAGCGCCAGGTCAGCACGTAGAACACTCCGGCGATCGCCAGCGCCGCGTCGAACGAGTTGAACCCCCACAGCCCGTTGTAGATCGCCACGCCGTCGGCGCCGAGTGCCATACCAGTGAGCATCCCAACGGTCGAGCCGACGAGGGCGAAGGCGGCGGCGATCCGGGAGCAGAACAGGATCGCGATGATGATCAGGACGCCGGCGAGGATGCTGTTGAGGAAGAACAGCTGCCCGATGCCACGGAAGATGGCGTTCAGGATCGCCATCGCGTCGGTGCTCCCAGTGGCGTCCGCGGTCTCCCGCAACGAGACCGTCACGCCCGGCCCGCTGACGGCAGGCAGCGCGGGCTCCACCAGCGCACTGAGTCGGCCAAACGCGACATTCAGCGCCGTAACGAGAAACAGCAGGGTGGTGATGTTGAAGGCCAACGTGAACGGGGGCACCCCCCACGCTCCACCAAACACGGCAGCGAGCGCCCCCATCAGCACCGAGGACACAGCACTCAGCACGATGATCCACACGATGACGAGCACATCCCACGGCGGGTCCAGGAAGAGCGCGAGCCCCAATCCGACCAGTACCCCGTTGAACCCATACAGTCCCGCGTGGATGGCCCCACGATCAAAGCCCAGCGCGATCCCGGCGAGCGTCGAAGCGATCACCCCGATCGTGCCGGCGAAACCGAACCACGGGTCATAGGTCCAGGCGGCCACCAGGATCAGCAGGCCGGTGATCGGACTGTTCATGAACACGACCTGACCGACTCCGCGGAGGCAGTACTCGATGAACCCCACAACGGGAATGTCCAGCACCCGCTCTTGCAGGGCCGGCATCGTGCCGTCCACCCATCGCAGCGCGCCGCGCTGCTCGGTTGGCTCTGCCATCGTCATGACCGCCTCCTCCGGCGTGTTCTACGGACGTCTCGGGAACCCGCCCAGCGCCGGACGATGCATCGCGGCCAGCGCTCGAGCGGGCGCTGACGCCGGGTGAGGCGTCAGAAACTGGCCTTCGGCACATCCATGCCGCCAGTGACCTGCGCCGGCCCGGCGGCCGAGGGGCGCACGTCGATATCGAAGATCGCGGTTGGGATGTACACCGTCGAACACGAGTTCGGGATGTCGACCACGCCGGACAGCCGGCCCTCGATCGGCGCCGAACCCAGGATCATGTAGGCCTGGATGCGGCTGTAGCCGAACTTTTCGAGGTAGTCGATGGCGTGCAGGCAGGCCCGCTGGTAGGACAGGTGCGAGTCCAGGTAGTGCTGCACGCCGTCGAGGGTGACCGAGGTCCCGGAGAACGCCAGCCACTGGCTGTACTGCGGGTCGACGTTCCCCGGCATGAAGATCGCGTTTTCGGAGACGCCGTAGGTCTGCATGCCGCCCTTGATCAGGTCGACGTGCAGGTCCATGAATCCGCCCATCTCGATGGCGCCGCAGAACGTGATCTCGCCGTCACCCTGGGAAAAGTGCAAGTCACCCATCGAGAGCTTCGCACCGTCGACGAAGACCGGATAGAACACCCTGGTCCCCTTGGTGAAGTTCTTGATGTCCTGGTTGCCGCCGTTCTCCCGCGGGGGTGCCGTGCGGGCAGCCTCGGCGGCCACCCGATCGAACTCGGCGCCGCTGAGGCTGCCGAGGATGGCGGAGTCCGGGAGCGGGGGTAGCGCCAACGGCGGCACCCGGTCCGGATCGGTGTCTATCAGGGCCTGCTCGCGCGCGTTCCACTTGGCCAGCAGCGCCGCCGAGGGGGCGGTACCCATCAACCCGGGATGCACGATACCGGTGTAGGAGACCCCCGGCACGTGCCGCGAGGTCGCGACCCCGCCGCGGAAGTCCCAGATCACCTTGTAGGCGTCGGGGAACTGCTCGGTGAGGAACCCGCCGCCGTTCTTGGTTGCGAATACGCCGGTGTAGCCCCAGCCCTGGCCGGACAACGGCCCCGAGTCCTCCTGCGGGATCGGGCCGACATCGAGGATGTCGACGATGAGCAGGTCGCCAGGTTCCGCGCCCGCGACGGCGATCGGCCCGCTGAGCACGTGCACGCTAGGAAGCGGCGCGTTAAGAACATCCTCGGCGGAGTCATCGTTGTGGATGGCACCGTCGAACCACTCGCGACAGTGCACGCGGAAGACATCGCCCGGTTTGACCTGGACCTGGGCCGGGATGTCCCCATGCCACCGGTTGTGGCCAACGATCTTCTGCTCAGTGAACTTCTTCGAGGAATCTAGGGGAAACACTACTTTCGGCATTGCATCTCCTGATGGGTTTAGTTGGGCGCGCCCGGTCAGCAACCAGGCGTGTATACACCTCCGCACTCACGGCGCCGAGTGTGCTCAGCAGAACGCCCGGCGGCCGGAAGGTCTTTACCGGCCCATGCGGGCTGTCGCTCGGGAAACACACTTGCCGGGCAGATGCGCATGATTAGGGCCTCGGCAGGCGCTGCAGTGCTGGGTTCAGTGCGGCCGCTGGCCTCCGCGTGCGGGCCCGGTGTGGCGGTAAAGCCGACACCACTTCCGGCTCGTCGCGGGTCTTCTCGGTGTTGTCGATCGCGGCCACGAGCGCACGAGGCGCCAGCGAGAGCATCGGCGCCGAGAAGACCCGCACCGCCTCGCTGTTACAGACCGGACATGGCGCTCGAGACCCGGCCGTTCCCATCGGCAGGTTCACGTCGAAAACGCCGTCCACGACGCACCGGTACCGGTACATCGCCATGTGCGCAGTATCGCAGGTTTCTGCGCATCAGAGACCGGATTGGCTGGACGGCGCCCCTGCGTCAAGAGCCGTGTGTTCGGCCACCTAGCACTCCCCACGAGCGATCGTGTCTTCACGCCGACACGCCGGCGCGGGCTGGCAATTTGTGGTCACTCGCGGCTGACGACCGCTACGACTTTGTCACCGGGTCGAGCGCCAGCACCGGGATCCGGCGGTGCGCCCGGCGGCGGTAGAGACTGAATCCGGGATAGAGATCGATGCCTCGCTCGTAGTAGCGTTCTCGCTCCGCACCATCCAGTTCGTGGGCTATCACCACGCGGGACACGCCGCCGATCACGATCGAGGCGCGCGGGTTGGCCACCAGGTTGTAGTACCAGTTCGGGTGGTGCTCGCGGCCGTAGTTGGACGCGACCACGACCACCCGGTCATCGTCGGGCAGGCCGAGCAGCACATGGGTCCGCTGCCGGCCCGTCTTGGCCCCGGTTGTGGTCAGCATCGTCATCTCCATGCCACTGAGCCAAGAGGACATCGTCGTCCTGCCAGCGGTGCATCGGTAAACGAACCGATCGAGCGGTTCCTGGATGTGGCCGTAGAGCCATGTCATCGGACGGGTTCCCGCCGTCCGTCGAATCATTCGCGGGAAAGCGCCGGCCTCGTCGTAGCGCTTCATGGATGCCTCCCCAAAAGCTACATTTCGTGGCGTTAAGATTAGCCGTGTGGCCGGTAAAACGGAAGTGTCCGCGGCAGCCCGGCGGCCCGGCGGTCGCAGCGCACGCGTGCGCTCGGCCGTGATGGCCGCAACGCTGGCGGAGCTGTCGGAGCGCGGCTACTCCGGTGTCAGCCTCGACGCCGTCGCCGCGCGTGCAGAGGTGCACAAGACCACCGTCTATCGACGGTGGCGAACCAAAGAGTCACTGGTCCTCGACGCGATGCTGGAGCAGGCCGCGCAGACCGTCGCCGTGCCCGACACCGGCTCACTTCGCGGTGACCTGCTGGAGCTGGCCCACCGCTCGGCCGCGATCCAGACCTCACCCGCCGGAGAGGCGGTGGTTCGCGCGGTCGCCGGTGAAGCGCCGGGCAATCCCGCAATCGCTGCCGCGAGTCGGCGGTTCTGGACGGAACGTCTGCGGCTGGACCGCACGATTGTCGAGCGGGCCCGGGCTCGCGGCGAAGTCGATGCAGGGACCGCGACTCGACCGGTGATCGAGGCGCTGCTCGGGCCGCTCTACTTCCGTCTACTGGTCACCGGTGAGCCGCTCGAAGCCGCTTTCATCGATGGCATCGTCGATGTCATCCACGCGGGCTGCGTCGACCGAGGTAATGCGTGAGCAAGCCTCGCCACTCACGCCGACGTCGATTGTGTTGGGGTGCAGCCGCGCCGGCCACCAGAACCACCGGCCCAGCAGCCCCGCGGCCGAGGGCCGCAAAGGTTGCCACGATGGCATCGTGATCAGAATGCCTATTGCACAGTCTCGCGCTGTACCGCATCATGCAGGAATCGCTGGCCAACATCGCCAAGCACGCTCCGCAGGTCGAATCAATGGTCGCGCTCAAGGTTTTACCGTCAGTCGTGACATCGTGGCGCCGCGGTAGCGGCAGGCTCAGGGCTAGCCGCGAAGGCGTGAAAGGAGTTCGGCGACAACGGCGTCGGCGTCGACGTCGACCTGTTCGCCCGTCGCCAGGTTCTTCACCCCGATGGTGCCCGCTTCGATGTCGCGATCGCCGGCCACCAATGCGATCACCGCACCGGAGCGATCCGCGGCGCGCATGGCGCCCTTGAGCCCGCGGTCGCCGTAGGCCAGGTCGACGCGCACGCCCGCGGCCCGCAGCTTCGCGGCCAGCACCGCCAACTGCACCTTGGCCTGCTCTCCAAGGGGCACGCAGAACACCTCGACCCGGGCGCTATCGCCTACGGTCTTGCCTTCCGCGTTCAGCGCCAGCATTGTCCGGTCCACACCGAGGCCAAACCCGATGCCGGACAGGTCTTTTCCGCCGAGCCGGCTCATCAGCCCGTCGTAACGGCCGCCGCCGCCGATACCGGACTGCGCACCCAGCCCGTCGTGCACGAACTCGAATGTGGTCTTGGTGTAGTAGTCCAGCCCGCGCACCATCCGCGGATTGATCACATACGGCACACCGAGCGCGTCCAGATGCGCGAGCACAGTCTCGAAGTGCTGCTTGGCAACATCGGAGAGGTGGTCGAGCATTACCGGCGCGTCGGCGGTCATCTCCCGGATGTGCGGGCGTTTGTCGTCGAGCACCCGCAGCGGGTTGATCTCGGCGCGTCGGCGGGTTTCCTCATCGAGGTCGAGTGCGAACAGGAAGTCCTGCAACAGTTCCCGGTATTGCGGGCGGCAGCTGTCGTCGCCCAGCGAGGTGACCTCCAGCCGGAACTCGTCCAGCCCCAGCGACCGGAAACCGGCGTCGGCAACCGCGATCACCTCGGCGTCCAGTGCCGGATCGTCGACGCCGATGGCCTCCACCCCGACCTGCTGCAACTGGCGGTAGCGCCCGGCCTGCGGGCGTTCGTAGCGGAAGAACGGGCCGGCGTAGCAGAGCTTTACCGGCAGCGGGCCGCGGTCCAGGCCGTGCTCGATCGCCGCGCGGATCACGCCGGCGGTGCCCTCCGGACGCAGCGTCACCGACCGGTCACCGCGGTCGGCGAAGGTGTACATCTCCTTGGAGACGACATCGGTGGACTCCCCCACCCCGCGGGCGAACAGCGCGGTGTCCTCGAAGATGGGCAGCTCGATATCGGCGTATCCGGCGCGCCGGGCCGCCGCCAGCAGGCCGTCGCGGACGGCGACGAACTGCGCCGAGGCGGGCGGCAGGTAGTCCGGTACGCCCTTGGGCGCCTGAAATTCGGTCACAGGGTCAAGCCTTCGAGGAACGGGTTGGTGCGGCGTTCAAGCCCGATGGTGGTCTTTTCGCCGTGTCCCGGTAGTACCACGGTGTCGTCGTCGAGCACCAACAGTTTTGTCACGATCGAGCCCAGCAGATCCCGGCCGCTGCCGCCGGGCAGGTCGGTGCGGCCCACCGACTGACGGAACAGGGTGTCACCGGTGAAAACGACGTCGGAGGGACCGTCGGCGACACGGAAGACCACTGACCCCCTGGTGTGACCGGGTGTGTGATCGACCGCGACGGTGATGCCGCCGAGCTCGATCTTGTCGCCGTCCTTGTCGAGTTCCACCACCTGCTTGGGTTCGGAGAACAGCGCTCCGAAGAGGACCTGGCCGAGCCGCGGCCCGAAATCCTTGATCGGGTCGGTCAGCATGAACCGGTCCTCGGGATGGATGTAGGCCGGGCAGCCGTAGGAGTCGGCCACCTTCTGCGCCGACCAGATGTGGTCGATGTGCCCATGGGTGAGCAGCACCGCCGCAGGTGTCAGCCGGTTCTCGTCCAGGATCCGGCGCAGTGGGCCCATCGCGCGCTGACCGGGGTCGACGACGATGGCGTCCGACCCGGGGCGCGGGGCCAGCACGTAGCAGTTACACGCCAACATGCCGGCCGGAAATCCGGTGATCAACACGGCATCAAGTTTCCCATCCTGTGTTTCCATGGGTCGCTTCGCCCACATGTACGCCGCCACGGGCCCCCGCGACGTCCCGCCCGATCCGTCCGCATCATCGCCGAGCAACGTTGTAGCCACAGCAATCGTCGGTTATCGAGGTTCTAAATTTCCACGGACGCAACATTTTCTGTACCTAGAGACGCTCAAATCTGCATGGCGGTTTGGGTCTGGTAAATGAGATCCGTTTGCTGTAGCTTGAGCCTGTGATGCTGCCTGAGGTCTCTGTTCCGCGGACGGCGATCGTCCCTGCCGCCGGTCTGGGCACCCGATTTCTGCCGGCCACCAAGACGGTCCCCAAGGAGCTGCTGCCCGTCGTCGACACCCCGGGTATCGAGCTGGTGGCCGCCGAGGCCGCCGCGGCCGGCGCCGACCGACTGGTGATCGTGACGTCCGAGGGAAAGGACGGCATCGTCGCGCATTTCGTCGAGGACCTCGTTCTCGAGGGCACTCTGCTGGCCCGCGGCAAGCACCTCATGCTGGAGAAAGTTCGCCGTGCGCCAACCCTCATCAAGGTCGAATCAGTGGTGCAATCCAAACCCCTTGGGCTGGGCCACGCGGTCGGCTGCGTGGAGCCCAGATTGCGGCCGGACGAGGACGCGGTCGCGGTGCTGCTGCCCGACGACCTGGTTCTGCCCACGGGCGTGCTGAGGGCGATGTCGAAGGTGCGCGCCGAGCGCGGCGGCTCGGTGCTCTGCGCCATCGAGGTCGCCGCCGACGAGATCAGCGCATACGGCGTCTTCGACGTCGAGACCGTGCCCGACGCCGCGAACCCCGACGTGCTCAAAGTCAGGGGCATGGTCGAAAAACCCAAGTCCAAGGACGCGCCCTCGCCGTTTGCTGCCGCGGGCCGCTACGTCTTGGACCGGGCGATCTTCGACGCGTTGCGACGCACCAAGCCCGGCGAAGGCGACGAGGTACAACTCACGGACGCCATCGCGCTGCTGATCGAGGATGGTCATCCAGTCCACGTGGTCGTGCATCGGGGCTCCCGACATGACCTGGGAAATCCCGGCGGCTACCTGAAGGCCGCGGTTGACTTTGCTCTGGATCGTGACGACTACGGCCCGGATTTGCGGCGGTGGTTGGTCACGCGATTGGGCCTGACCGGGTCACGAGCGATCACACCTTAAAGCGTGTCGAACAACTCTGTTGAGTGTTCGGCACCGCCCTTCTCGGGCGTCGTCGATTCAGGCCGCGGGTGCGGTGTGAACGTCGGTTCTCGCTTCTACCGGGCTGGTTTCACCGGCACGCGTGGGGTGCTGGTCAGCGCCGTCCCGTCGGCGGGCGTTGGTGGCCCGGCCCCCATGCTTGGGGGTCCGGGGATCGAGGTGATACTCGTGTTTCTGGCCCCACTGGGCGAGGTTGATCGCGGCGTTGCGATCGCGATCAGCCGAATGTCCGCAACCGCAGGTGAACACCCGATCAGCCAACGTTAAGTCGCCGCAGATGGCCGCGCAGACCGGGCATCGCTTGCTCGACGGATACCAGCGGTCAGCGGTCAACACTCGGCCGCCGCGCCATGCCTGCTTGTAGCCCAGCAGCCGGGCGAACTCGGCCCAGCCCGCATCGGAGATGGCCTGGGCCAGGCGATGGTTGGCCAGCATCCCGGTTACGTTGAGGTCTTCGAGGACGAGCCGGTCGTGAGTCTTGACCAGCGCGTTGGAGACTTGGTGCAGGAAATGGCGGCGCACGTTGCGGACGTGGTGGTGGTGCCGCGCCAGTTTGGCGGCAGCGTCTTGGCGGTTGCGTGATCGTTTCTGCTTGCGCGACAGGTTCTTAGCGAGGCGGCGCTGGCGATTCATCCCGGCCCGAAGCGCCTTGGGTGCATCAGCGATGCGGGCAACTTCGGCGCCGGCGGCGTTGGCGGCCACCAGGAACGTCGACAAGCCCCGATCAACACCGACCCAGCCGCCGGCATCGGACTGATCGGGCACCGGATGGGTGTGGGCGGGATGCAGCTCGGCGGCTTCGACATTCAGCGACAGCCACCAGCGGCCCGCGCGGCGGGAAACGGTGGCGAACAGGATCTTCGCCCGACCTGTGGCGAGCGTGCGGCGCAGCCGGCGGGTGTCGTCATGCACCGCCACGATCCCGATGCCGGGCAGGGTCACCGCACGGGGGCGATCGTTATCGCCGACCCGGATCGCCGGCGGGCGGCCCTTTGGGTGCTTGTTGCGCAGCCGAAACGACGGCACCGCCCCGGTTTTCTTCTTGAAGCGGGGGAAGCCGACCCGCCTGCCGCGGCGTTTCCGCGACCGCGAGTCCGACCAGGCACTCAGCGCGCGCCCGCAGTCCACGGCGGCTTCCTCCAACACCTGCTGGCACACCTGGGACCGCCACGCCAACCCGGTGACCACCGTCTCGGCGCACCCGTTCGCATCGACGGCGAACACCCGGCCAGCGTCCTCAGTGTTCTTCCACGCGTTGAACGCGTTGATCAGATCAAACCCCGTCCACGGCACCTCCACGTCCGGATCGCGACGGCGTTGGGTGAGCGCGGTTTTCACCAGACGCAGGCACTGGTTGAACGCGAACCGGGCCGCCCCGGCATGCCGGGCTAACACGTCATGCTGCTCGACCGTCGGGTCGAGGCAGAAGCGGAACGTGGTGTGCCGGGTCATCGCACCCGCGAGCATCCCACCGCCCTCCGACAAATCGGGCGGGCCGCGACATGTCGGCCCATGTGATCACCATCGGCGGTCATGTGACCCCGAGCCGCCGCGCCGGCCTGCCGCGAGTACGTCGACGCCACGCTCAGCGTGCTGCGCACCGGCTGCGCGTGGCGGCACTCGCCGCACGATTTCACCCTGGGGGATGGTCGGCAACCCACCAGCATTTCCTGCGCTGGTGCCGCAGCGGGCTGTGGACTGGCATCCTGAGCGCGATCCGCGGTGAAGCTCGCACCCGCGCTGGCCGCCGGCGGCGACCCACGGCTGCAGTGGCCGATTCCGCCAGCGTCAACGCATCGCCGGTGGCCGGGCCACGAGGATTCGACGGCGCGAAGAAGGTCGACGGCGTCAAACGCCACGTCCTCGTCGATAGTTACGGCATCCTGCTCGCCGTCGTCGTCACCGGGCCAACGTGCCGGACCGCACCGCCTTTCCAAAGCTGCTGCGCAAGGCCAAACGCATCGCCCTGACCATTGCCCTGTTTGGGTGGACAAGGGCCACCGGTTCAGCCGTCGCCGCCGCTGCCGCCAAGGCCGGGGTGACCATCGACCTCGTGTCAGGCCGAAACCCAGTCGGGGGTTCGTCGTCCAACCGCGCCGGTGGGTCGTCGAACGCACCAAACGGCTGGATCAACCACTGCCGACGACTCGACCGCCACTACGAGGTCACCCTCGATGCTCACGAAGGATTCCTGATTCTCAGCCAAATCGCCCTACGACTCAGCCGGCTCGACCGATCCCAGTTGTTCGACACGCTCTAGGACAAGCCCTGCGGCCGTTCCGGGCCGCTGGCCAACCACGGGTGTGCCACCCGCACCCCGCAGCCCCGGGCGCGCCTCGTGTGCCACACTCAGCGACGCCTGGCACACTCGTTGCCGACCACGGACGAACACGAGGAGGACAGCGGCGGTGCCGACCAATGAACAGCGGCGTGAGACGGCCAAGCGCAAGCTCGAGCGACAGCTGGAACGTCGGGCGGCCCAAGCCCGCAAGCGGCGCATCCTGACGATCATCGGCGCCACCGTCGCCGCCATCGCGGTGATCGGCGCGGTGGTGGCCACGGTCGTCATCACCAACCGCGACTCAGGCGACCGGACCGCCTCGGCCGCCACCACTACAACCACGGCCACGACCTCGGCCGTAGCGGAGCCGGCGGCACCGCAATCGACCCCGCCGCTGCCGGCGTTCGCTGCACCCGCCGACCTGGGTGCCGACTGCCAGTACCCGGCGTCAACGGAGCCGGCGAGCAAGCAGGTAAACCCGCCGCGGACCGGCAAGGTGCCGACCGACCCCGCGCAGGTCAGCGCCAGCATGGAGACCAACCAGGGCGATATCGGGTTGCAACTCGACAACGGCAAGTCGCCGTGCACGGTCAACAGCTTCGCCAGCCTGGCCCAGCAGGGCTACTTCAACGACACGCCGTGCCACCGGTTGACCACCACCGAAGGACTGGCGGTGCTGCAGTGCGGCGACCCGACCGGTCAGGGCACCGGCGGGCCGGGCTACCAGTTCGCCAACGAATACCCGACCAACCAGTACCAGCCGGACGATCCTGCGCTGCAGCAGCCGGTGGTGTACCCGCGCGGCACGCTGGCGATGGCCAACGCCGGTCCCGGCACTAACGGCAGCCAGTTCTTCCTGGTGTATCGGGATTCGGAGTTGCCGCCGAACTACACCGCATTCGGCACCGTCGACGAGACGGGGCTGGCCACGCTGGACAAGATCGCCGAGGCCGGGGTGGCCGGTGGTCAGCAGGACGGCAAGCCGACCCTCGATGTCATGATCAAGTCGATCCAGTTGGACTGACGGGGTAGTGACCGCTCCGCCGCCGTACGGCGCGTATCCGCCACCGCCGCAGGGCGGCTATCCGACGGAGTATTACGGCTATCCGCGGCCGCGGCCGACCAACGCGATGGCCATCGCGTCCCTGGTCTGCGCCTTCCTGTTCGCGCCGCTGGGCATCGTGTTCGGTCACATCTCGCTGTCGCAGATCAAGCGCACCGGCGAGGACGGCCGCGGGCTGGCCATCGCCGGGCTGGTCATCAGTTACGTGGCGACGGCGCTGGCGGTCGTGGTGGTGGCCAGCGCGGTGTTCTTCGTCCTGTTGGCCCGCAATGTCAACAGCAGCTTGGACGATCTGAGCCCCGACTATCCCGATGCCACCGCGTACCCGTCGGCGCCCGGAAACCAGCTGCCGCCGTTCGACCCGCCGCCGAACCTCGGCGCCAACTGCCAGTACCCGCCCACCTCCGAGCCGGCGAGCAAACCGGCCAATCCCCCGCGGACCGGCCGGGTGCCCACCGATCCGGCCCTGGTCAGCGCCAGCGTCGCCACCAGCCGGGGCAACATCGGGCTGCAACTCGAGAACGGCACGTCGCCCTGCACCGTCAACAGTTTCGCCAGCCTGGCCCAGCAGGGCTATTTCGACAACACGCCGTGCCACCGGTTGACCACCTCGCCGGAGGTCGGAGTGCTGCAATGCGGCGACCCGTCGGGCACGGGCACCGGCGGGCCCGGCTACCGGTTCCCCAACGAATACCCCACCAACCAGTACCGCGTGGCCGACCCGGCGATGGACGTGCCGGTGCTGTATCCGCGCGGCACGCTGGCCATGGCCAACACCGGGCCCGACACCAACGGCAGCCAGTTCTTCCTGGTGTACCGGGATTCTATTCTGCCGCCGACCTACACCGTCTTCGGCAACATCGATGACACCGCGCTGGCCACCGTGGACAAGATCGCCGCGGCGGGTGTCGCCGACGGCAGCGACGACGGCAAGCCGGCGACGGCGGTGACGATCACCTCGATACGGCTGCACTAACCCCTGCGAGCAGACCCGTCAGGCCGCGCTGGTGACCCGATAGACGTCGTAGACGCCTTCGACGTTGCGGACCACGTTGAGCACATGCCCGAGATGCTTGGGGTCGCCCATCTCGAAGGTGAATCGGCTGATCGCCACCCGATCGTTGGACGTGGTAACCGACGCCGAGAGGATGTTGAGCTTCTCGTCGGCCAAGACCCGGGTGACATCCGACAGCAGCCGGTGCCGGTCGAGCGCCTCGACCTGGATGGCCACCAGGAACACCGACGACGGTGACGGCGCCCACTGCACGTCGATGATCCGCTCGGCCTGCTGCTGCAGCGACGCCGCATTGGTGCAGTCGGTGCGGTGCACGCTGACCCCGCCGCCGCGGGTGACGAATCCCATGATGTTGTCGCCCGGCACCGGGGTACAGCACTTGGCCAGCTTGGTCAGCACGCCGGGCGCACCCGGCACCGCGACGCCGACGTCGTCGGTGCTGCGCTGGCGCAGCGGCATGGTGGCGGGAGTGGACCGCTCGGCGAGCTCGTCCTCGGCCTCCTCGTCACCACCGAACTGGGCCACCAGCCGCTGCACCACATGGCGCGCCGACACGTGGCCCTCGCCCACCGCGGTGTACAGGGCGGACACATCGGCGTACCGCAACTCATGGGCCAGCGTCGACATCGACTCGGCGTTCATCAACCGCTGCAACGGAAGTCCGCCGCGGCGCACCTCGCGGGCAATGGCATCCTTACCGGATTCCAGCGCCTCCTCGCGGCGCTCCTTGGCGAACCACTGGCGGATCTTGGCCTTCGCGCGCGGCGACACCACGAAGGTCTGCCAGTCCCGCGACGGGCCGGCGTTGGGCGCCTTGGACGTGAAAACCTCGACTACTTCCCCGTTTTCGAGCTTGCGCTCCAGCGCCACCAGCCGGCCGTTGACCCGGGCTCCGATGCAACGGTGGCCGACCTCAGTGTGCACCGCGTAGGCGAAGTCGACGGGCGTGGACCCGGTCGGCAGCGTGATCACATCGCCCTTCGGGGTGAACACGAAGATCTCTTGCACCGCAAGGTCGTAGCGCAGCGACTCCAGGAACTCGCCGGGGTCGGCGGCCTCCCGCTGCCAGTCGAGCAGCTGGCGCATCCAGGCCATGTCGTCGATCTCGGCGGCGGCGTGCGGATGTGGAACTCCGTTGCGGCCCTTGGCTTCCTTGTAACGCCAGTGCGCGGCGATGCCGTATTCCGCCGTCTTGTGCATATCGATGGTTCGGATCTGCACCTCTAGTGGCTTGCCCTCCGGCCCGACGACGGTGGTGTGCAGCGACTGGTACACGCCGAACCGCGGCTGGGCGATGTAGTCCTTGAACCGCCCGGCAATCGGCTGCCACAGCGAATGCACCACGCCCACAGCGGCATAGCAGTCCCGGATCTCGTCGCAGAGGATGCGCACGCCGACCAGGTCGTGGATGTCGTCGAAGTCGCGGCCCTTGACGATCATCTTCTGGTAGATCGACCAGTAGTGCTTGGGCCTGCCCTCCACCACGGCGTTGATCTTGGACGCGTTCAGCGTCTTGGTGATCTCGGTGCGCACCTTGGCCAGGTATGTGTCACGCGACGGTGCCCGGTCGGCGACCAGCCGCACGATCTCTTCGTACTTCTTCGGGTGCAGGATCGCGAACGCGAGGTCTTCCAGCTCCCACTTGACGGTCGCCATGCCCAGCCGATGTGCCAGCGGTGCAATGACTTCCAGCGTTTCGCGGGCCTTGCGGGCCTGCTTCTCCGGCGGCAGGAAGCGCATCGTGCGCATGTTGTGCAGCCGGTCGGCGACCTTGATCACCAGCACCCGCGGATCGCGCGCCATCGCGATGATCATCTTGCGGATGGTTTCGCCCTCGGCCGCGGTGCCCAGGGCTACCTTGTCCAGCTTGGTCACGCCGTCGACGAGATGCGCGACCTCATCACCGAAGTCGGCGGCAAGCGCCTCCATGCTGTAGTTGGTGTCCTCGACGGTGTCGTGCAGCAGCGCGGCCACCAGCGTGGTGGTGTCCATTTCGAGTTCGGCCAGGATGTTGGCGACCGCCAGCGGATGGGTGATGTAGGGGTCGCCTGAGCGGCGCAACTGGTCGGCGTGCCGCTGCTCGGCCACCTCGTATGCCCGCTGCAGCAGCGACAGGTCGGCCTTCGGGTATGACTCCTTGTGCACCGCGACCAGTGGCTCGAGCACCGGGTTGACGGTGCTGCGCTGGGCGGTCATCCGGCGGGCCAACCGGGCCCGCACCCGCCGCGACGCGCTCGACGAGGACTTCGCGGTTTCCGCCGGCGCGACGTCCGGTACCTGGCCAGGCAGCGGCGGCGTCTGCACGGCCTGCCCCGTGCCGGGATCGTCAGCCATGGTCACCTCCTCGTCGCCAGACTTCGAGGATATCGCTCAGACGACGCGCAAGCTGCTGACCGGTAGTGGTTTGAGCACGTCGCGGCCGTTCAGAGCCCCCAACTCCAGCACCACAGCGGCGCCGGTCACCGTTGCGCCCGCCTTGCCGAGCAGGCGCGCCGTGGCCGAGACCGTGCCGCCGGTGGCCAGCACGTCGTCGACGATAACGGTGGTACGTCCGGCGATCTCGACGCCCTCCGCCGGGATCTCCAGGGTCGCGGTGCCGTACTCGAGGTTGTAGGACTCGCCGTGTACCGGCGGGGGCAGCTTGCCGCCCTTGCGGACGGCCAGGACGCCCGTGCCCAGTCGCAGGGCGACCGCCCCCGCGAGCAGGAAGCCGCGGGCATCGACGCCGGCCACGAAGTCGCTACCGGACGCGACGGCGGCCAGGGCATCGACGACTGCCGCGAAGCCGCGGGCGTCGGCGAACAGCGGGGACAGGTCCTTGAACTGGATGCCCGGCTCGGGGAAATCGGCCACTTCGCGGGTCAGCGACGCGATGAGGGCCGAGATGTCCATCACTGTTCCAGCACCCAGCGGTCCATGTTCCACCCCGCGCCCCATCGAGTCGGATTACTGCTCACCGCGTACATCTTCTTCGATGTCAGCAGGGTCCGCTGCTGGCGGTACAGCGGCAGCGTGGGCATGTCGGCCCACAGGATGGGCGCGCCCTCGCCGAGCAGGCGCGCAAGCTCCTTGGGATCAGACGTCACCGCCAGCGCGCCGATGATCCCGTCGATGCGCTCGTTGGCGTAGCCCGACAGGTTGTTGCCGTTATCGGTGTGCAGCGCGTAGGCGTCCATCGACGACGCTCCGGTCGAGCCGTTGCCGGCCGCCCCGCCGGTGCTGGCCAGCAGCGCGTCGATCTGGTTGTTGCGCAACGTAAGTGGGCCGGTGGCAGGCGAGGCGGCATCCTGCACTGTGATACCCGCAGGCGCGCAGGACTTGGCGATCGCCCCGACGGTCGCGGCCAGCCGGGCGTTGGGGCTCTGGTAGCCGATGCGCACGGTCAGCGGCCTGCCGCGTTGTGCGGCGCGTGCGGCGTCGGGGTTGGCGACGGTGAATTGACCGGTCTCCGCGGCGCCCTCGGCGGCCCCGAACGCGTCCTCGGCCGCCGGGTTGAGCCTCGAGTTGGCGATCGGCACCGCGGCGTTGCGGGCGATCACGTCGCGCGGGGCGCACAGCGCCAGGGCCCGACGCGCCGGCGGGGCTGCCATCGGTCCCCGGGGCGCGAAGATGAGCTGTTCGATGCCCGCCGAGGGGCTGTCGGACCGCACGTAGTCGTCGGGCATGTTGAGTGTTCCCGCCGAGCCCGCCGCGATGTCGACCACGTCGAGCGAGCCTTGGTTGACCCGGTCCTGGATGTCGGCGCCGCGCGGCCACACGGTGACCTTGGTGGTGATGGGTTTGCCGCCCCACCACTTGTCGTTGGCGACGAGCACCACCGCGCCGCCGTCGGTGACCGACTCCAGCTTGTAGGGCCCCGACGACGGGAACCGCTTCATGTCCAGGTCGGGGCTCAGGTTCCAGGTGTTGTTCCACACCTGGGCAATGCGTTCGACCGCCGGGCCGTCGTTGTTCAGCAGCGCCGTCGTGACGTCGGCGCCGAGCACATCGGCGATGACGTGCGACGGCATCATCGACGTCGCCGCGAACAACTGGCCGAAATCGACGAACCCCCGGTCCTGCGCGAAGGACACCCGCGCCTTCTTCTGCCCGGGCACACAGTCCACGGTGGCGATATCGCTGTAACCGGCCCGGCTAGCCGCGTCGAAACCCGGGAACCGGCCGGACTGCGAAGCCCACGCCAGCACCATGTCGTCGCAGGTGACCGGCTTGCCGTCGGAGTAGACGGCGTTATCAGTGATCACATAGTCGAGCACCAGTGGCGCCCGCCCGACCACCGACACCGTGCCGAAATCGTGATCGCCGACGATCTGCCCGTCCGGACCGTGGTAGGTGAAGCCGGTCAACACCCGTGCGAACGCCTGGGGCCCGCCCGATGCGGCGCCGGCGACGGTGTTGATGTTGTAGGTGGTCAGCGCGCCGTCGACGGCGTAGGCGATCTCGTCGGCGTTGCTGCCCGAGCACGACGTCAGGCCAAGCGCGCCGGCCAAGGACAGCACCGCCGCGATGGCTGTTCCCCGCGCCTTCCGGCGAGTCATCCGGGCTACCGCCGCCGGGGGTTCCGCTTACCCGACGGCCGTCCAGTCCTGGCGCCGGTCGGCCGGACCGGGCGCGCGCCCGGCGCCGGCTTGTCGGCCACCGCATTCCTAGCGGCCGCGGGGGCGGCGGCAACGGCCTCCTGCTCGGCCCCCGACTGCCCGGATTCGACGGCGGCAGCGGCCTTCTGCGCGGCCTTTGCCGGCTTGCGGCGGTCGAGCGCCCTGCGGGTGTGGGTGCGGACCAGTTCGGTCCGTTCGCGCAGAGTGACCAGCAGCGGCGTCGCGAAGAAGATCGACGAGTAGGTGCCGCACATGACGCCGACCAGCATCACCAGTGCCAGGTCTTTCAGCGTGCCGACGCCGAGCAGCCAAACCGCGACCACCATGAGCGATATCACCGGGATGATGGAGATCAGGGTGGTGTTGATCGACCGCATGAAGGTCTGGTTGATCGCCAGGTTGGCCTGCTCCGCGAAGGTGCGCCGGGTCGTGTGCTCGAAGCCGTGGGTATTCTCCTGGACCTTGTCGAACACGATGACGGTGTCGTAGAGCGAGAACGCCATGATGGTCAGCAGCCCGATCAGGGTGGCCGGGCTGACCTCGAAACCGACCAGCGAGTAGACGCCCGCGGTCGTTGTCAGGGCGAACACCAGCGACGCCAGCGCCGCCATCGCCATGTAGCGCTCGAAGCGAACCATGATGAACAGGCCGACGAGCACCAGGAACACAGCAAGGGCGATCAGCCCCCGCTTCGTGATCTGGTCACCCCATGTCGACGACACCGCCGAATCGCTGATCGCCTGCTTGCTTGGCTGCCCGTCGACGCCCTTGGGCTGGAACGCTTCGAACAGCGCGTCGCGCAGCTTCGCGGTTTCGTCGTTCGACAGTGCCTCCGACCGGATCTGCACGGTGGCCGAGCTGCCGCTGCCCACCAGCACCACCTGTTCGGGGTCGTGGCCCAGCGTGTTGCGGTAGACCTCCTCGACCTGCTCGGCGGTGACGTTGCCGCTCGGGAACGACACCGTGGTGCCACCCTGGAAGTCGATGCCGAAGCTGAAGCCGCGGATCAGGATGCTCGCGATTGCGATCGCGATGATCACGCCGCTGACCGTGAACCACATCTTGCGGCGTCCGATGACATTGAACGCGCCGGTGCCGGTGTAGAGCCGCGTGAAAAAGCCGTGCTTCGGCGGCTCAGCGGTCAGCTCGACCGACCGGGATTCGGTCGTTTCCACGGCCGCGCCGCCGGCGTTGTCGTTGCTGTGGGAAGCCATTTCCTATCCCCGTCCCGTCGCCTGTGTGGCGGCGCGGCGTTCCCGCGCGATCTGCTGAACCGCGCCGAGGCCATTGAGCGCGGGCTTGGCCATGGTGGTGGACTTCGAAGCCAAGAACACCAGCGGCCACGTCACCAGGAACACCACCACGGTATCGAGGACCGTGGTGAGCCCCAAGGTGAACGCGAAGCCCTTCACCTGTCCGACCGCGATGACGTAGAGCACCACCGCGGCCAGTAACGTAACCGCGTTACCGGACAGGATCGTCGCGCGGGCCCGTGCCCAGCCGCGCGGCACGGCCGATCGGAACGACCGGCCGTCGCGGATCTCGTCTTTGATGCGTTCGAAGAACACCACGAACGAGTCTGCCGTGGTGCCGATACCGATGATCAGACCGGCGATGCCGGCCAGGTCGAGGGTGTAGCCGATGTATCTACCGAGCAACACCAGGATCGCGAAAATCATTGCGCCCGATGCGGTCAGCGACAAAGCGACCAGCAGCCCGAGCGCCCGGTAGTACAGCAGCGAGTAGATCAACACAAGCACCAGCCCGAGCGCGCCCGCGATCAGGCCCGCCCGCAGCGATGTCAACCCCAATGTGGCCGAAACGGTTTGAGCTTCCGAGGACTCGAACGACAGCGGCAGCGATCCGTACTTCAGCACGTTGGCCAGTTCGCGGGCCGAGTCGGCGGTGAACTGGCCGGTGATCTGGGTGCGGCCGCCGGGAATGGCTTCCTGGATCGCAGGGGCGCTGACCACCTGCGAGTCGAGGGTGAACGCGGTCTGCGTGCCGACATTGGCGGCGGTGAAGTCGGCCCACACGTTGGCGGCGTCGCCTTTGAACTGCAGATCGACGACATATTCGCCGCGCTGCTGATCGAGTCCCGACGTGGCGTTCTCGATCTGATCGCCGCTGATGATCGATTTGTCCAGCAGATACACCGTGTCGTCGTCGGTGGAACAGGTGACCAACGGCAGGTTCGGATCGTCGTTGCCGGCCAGCACGTCCTCCTCGCCGCAGCGGGTGGCCTGGAACTGCAGGGCGAGCAGCTGGATCTGCGGATCCGTGCTCTGCCGCAGCTGCTTCTCGTCGGCGATGCGCTGCGCCAGGTCGGCGCGCTCGTTGGGTTGCGTGGCCGGTGCGCCCGGCGTCGGGGCGGGGGTGGGCGGCGGGACCGGGGTGGGCGGCGGCTCCTGGGGATACGGGCGGGGCTGCGGCGCCGGCGCCCGGGCCGGTGGCGGTGCGGGTTCGGCCGGCGGGGTCAGCCCGCCCGGCGGCGCTTCGGCCGGCGGTTCGGCCGGTTCGGCCGGTGGCGTACCCGGCGACGGTGCGGCCGGCGGCGCCTGGGCCGGCGGCTGGCCGGCTTGCGGCGCAGCGGGCCGGGCCGGCATCGCATGGGCCACCGGTCGGATGTACAGCCGCGCGGTCTGCCCCAGGTTGCGGGCCTCGCTGCCGTCGTCGCCGGGCACCGTGATCACCAGGTTGTCGCCGTCGATGACGACCTCGGAGCCCGACACCCCCAACCCGTTGACACGGTCGCTGATGATCAGCTGGGCCTGCGTGAGCGCGTCACGGCTGGGCGCTGAGCCATCCGGGGTGCGCGCGGTCAGCGTGACGCGGGTGCCGCCCTGCAGATCGATGCCGAGCTTCGGCTTGGCCTGCCTGTCCCCGGTCAGGAAGACCAATAGGTAGACGCCGACGAGCAGCA
This sequence comes from uncultured Actinomycetota bacterium, assembly GCA_963799495.1. Lineage (GTDB taxonomy): Bacteria > Actinomycetota > Actinomycetes > Mycobacteriales > Mycobacteriaceae > Mycobacterium. Next base: position 121,810 of record CAWCXH010000001.1, on the reverse strand, counting down.
CCAAAAAGAGCGACAGGTAGCGGGCAGGGTGCACCGGCGGCGAAGACGATGCCACGTTTCTTGGGTCTCCTCGAGATCGGTTCGTCAGCACCGCAAAGGGTACGTGCTTGCGCTGAGTCCTCAGTCTTTGGTCAGCCGGTGCGCCGGTCCGGGTCCGCCGACGTGTCGGAGACGGTCGGGCTCTCGGTGATCTCGGTCGCGGACGACGCGGCGTCGATGGCGTCGTCGCCGTCGTCGCCGTCGTCATCGACGTCGGTGTCCGACCCGATGACGTCGCGGATGGCCAGCTTCATCCAGGTGGTGACGACGCCGGGCGCGATCTCCAGGTCGACGGTGTCGTCGGTGACGCCCGCGATCGTGGCCTGCAGGCCCGACGTGGTGTGCACCCGGTCGCCGATCTTCAGCGAGTTGTGCAGGTTGATGGTGGCCTGCATCGCCTTCTTCTGGCGCCGGGACGCAAAGAACATGAACGCGCCCAAAACTATGAGCAAGGGTAGGAAGACGACCAGGTCCATGGCAGCAACTGTCCTTCGTATCGGTCTTGCGGTTCGGCACCCGGACCGGCAGGTCACGGGGCCTCGTAATTGACCAGTGTGCCATTGCGGCAGCTGGCGGCCGAGTACCCCGTCACCGACGCGCCGCCGCGCACCGATCGCCGGCCCGCGCAGGCGATGCCGGCCGGTTACCGAAACCGCGAAGAAGGGCGCCGCTCGGCCCCACAATCCACGTCGAACATGGGTTGCGACTGACGTTTCCGGCCGCTCGCGCGGTGCCGGCGACTAGGCTCGACACCCGACGCGGCACCCCGTCTCGCACCCGTGCCAGAGGAGACAGACGTGACCACCCTCGAGCAGAGCCGCTATCTCGCCACCGCGATACCGGGTCCGCAGTCGCTGGCCCTGATCGACCGGAAGGCCGCCGCGGTGTCGCGCGGTATCGGCAACACGATGCCGGTCTACGCTGCCCGCGCCGGCGGCGGGATCCTCGAGGATGTCGACGGCAACCGGCTCATCGACCTCGGTTCGGGCATCGCCGTCACCACGATCGGCAACGCCTCGCCCCGGGTCGTCGACGCGGTGCGCGCGCAGGTCGCCGACTTCACCCACACCTGCTTCATGATCACGCCGTACGAGGAGTACGTCGCTGTCGCCGAAGCGCTCAACCGGCTGACCCCGGGCAGCGGCGAAAAGCGTTCGGCGCTGTTCAATTCCGGTTCGGAGGCGGTCGAGAACTCCATCAAGATCGCCCGGTCGTACACCCGCAAGCAGGCGGTGGTCTCGTTCGACCACGCCTACCACGGCCGCACCAACCTGACCATGGCGCTGACCGCGAAGTCGATGCCCTACAAGCACGGCTTCGGCCCGTTCGCTCCGGAGATCTATCGTGCGCCGCTGTCCTATCCGTTCCGCGACGCCGAGTTCGGCAAGGAGTTGGCCACCGACGGCGAGCTGGCCGCCAAACGCGCGATCGACGTCATCGACAAGCAGGTGGGCGCCGATAATTTGGCCGCAGTCATCATCGAACCGATCCAGGGCGAGGGCGGGTTCATCGTCCCGGCGGACGGCTTCCTGCCCGCGCTGCTGGACTGGTGCCGCAAGAACAACGTGGTGTTCATCGCCGACGAGGTGCAGACCGGCTTCGCGCGCACCGGGGCGATGTTCGCCTGCGAACACGAGGGCATCGACCCCGACCTGATCTGCACCGCCAAGGGCATCGCCGACGGACTGCCGCTGTCGGCGGTAACCGGCCGCGCCGAGATCATGGACGCGCCGCATGTCAGCGGGCTCGGTGGCACCTACGGCGGCAACCCGGTGGCGTGCGCGGCGGCGCTGGCCACCATCGCGACCATCGAATCCGACGGGCTGGTGGCGCGGGCGCGCGAGATCGAGCAGGTGATGAAGGACCGGCTGGGCCGGCTGCAGGCCGAGGACGACCGCATCGGCGACGTGCGCGGCCGCGGTGCGATGATCGCGATGGAACTCGTCAAACCCGGAACCACCGAGCCCGACGCCGACCTCACCAAGTCGTTGTGCGCGGGCGCCCATGCCGCGGGCGTCATCGTGCTGTCCTGCGGGACATACGGCAACGTGCTGCGCTTCCTGCCGCCCCTGACCATCAGCGATGACCTTCTGATGGAGGGTCTCGACGTCCTCGCCCTGATCCTCGCCGACCTCTAACTGACATGACAACGGTTCGCAATTCATCGGAGGCGAGCTGGTCGATTCGGTAAGCGGAGCGACGATGCCGCTGGTCGACCCGACCACCCGAGTACGGCAGGGCGCCGACCTCCAACGAGTACGACATCGACAACGCTTACGCGGCAGCGGCCAAGGCGTTCGCCGACTGGGCGCACCACGCCGTCGCACCGGCAGAAGGCGCCTGCTCGGCTTCGCCGACGATGTCGAGAAAGCGACGAAGAGCTGGTGGCCGCCGGGGACAAGGGGCCCGGTGAGCCGGTTTGAGCGTCCCGAGACCGCCTATCCGGACACCTCGGCGAAGCATCCGCCGCCGATCCTGCCCCCGGTGGACCAGGAGGGTACAGTTCGTCCAGTTTTTACAACCATCGTGTACATGATGGACATAGGGGGTTGCGGGATGCCCTTTCTAGAGTCGAGGGAACCGACCTCGAGGAGGGCATCAATGACGGCTGTAGAAGTGCCGGTCGGCACAGCGCGCCTGCCACAGGTAAGGCGGATCGTCACGGCGATCCCGGGGCCGCGGTCGACCGAACTGGCGGCTCGTCGCAGCGCCGCCGTGCCCGCCGGCCTGACAAGTGCCTCGGGCGTTTATGCGGCCGCGGCGGGTGATGGGGTACTGGTCGATGTCGACGGAAACTCGTTCATCGATCTCGGGAGTGGCATCGCGGTCACCAGCGTCGGCAACAGCGCGCCGCGTGTTGTCGACCGCGCCACCCGGCAACTTGCGAAATTCACCCACACCTGTTTTCTCGCGAACCCCTATGAGAGCTACCTCGAGGTCTGCGAGATCCTGAACCGGCTCACTCCAGGCGACCACCGGAAGCGGACCGCGCTGTTCAACACCGGCAGCGAGGCGCTCGAGAACGCGGTCAAATACGCCCGCGCGGCGACCGGTCGACCGGCGGTGGTGGTGTTCGATCATGCGTTCCATGGCCGCACCCTGCTGACCATGACGATGACGGCCAAGAGCATGCCGTACAAGCACAACTTCGGACCCTTCGCGCCCGAGGTTTACCGCGTCGCGACGGCGTATCCGTTCCGTTGGCCGAGCGGGCCGGAGAATGCGGCACAGGAGGCCTTCCAACAATTCCGCCTCGCGGTCGAGACACAGATTGGCGCGGACGCGGTCGCCGCCGTCGTCTTCGAGCCGATCCAGGGAGAAGGTGGCTTCATCGTTCCCGCCGCCGGATTCCTGCGAAGGATTGCCGACTTCTGCCGCGATCACGGCATCCTGTTGATCGCCGACGAGGTCCAGACCGGCATCGGCCGCACCGGCCAGTGGTTTGCCAGCGAGTACGAACAGATCGTGCCGGACCTGGTGACCACCGCGAAAGGACTGGGCGGCGGCCTGCCGCTGGCGGCGGTCACGGGCCGGGCCGATGTGATGGACACCGTGCATGCCGGAGGCATCGGCGGCACGTACAGCGGCAACCCCGTGGCCTGCGAGGCAGCGCTCGGAGTGTTCGAAACGATCGAGAGCGAGGGCCTGCTCGCACGGGCCCGACAGATCGGCGACATCTTCTATCGAGAACTGGGCGAGCTAGTACCGCACACCGAGGTGATCGGCGAGGTCCGCGGACGCGGCGCGATGATCGCGATGGAGTTCGTGAGCGGCCCAGACAACGCGCCCAACAAGGAAGCCGTCGCGGAGGTGGTTCGCCATGCGCAAGCCAACGGCGTGCTGGTGCTGACGGCGGGCACCTTTGGCAATGTGCTGCGCTTCCTGCCGCCATTGACGATCTCCGATGAGCTTCTTTTCGAGGGCCTCGGCGTCATCCGCGACGCCGTTGCCAGACTTTGACAAGATTGGAGACCTTGTGACGGCCATGGACAATGTGGTTGCGCTGCGTAGCCATATCGGCGGATCTTGGATCGACGGTACCGCCGGCAACCTCGTCGACAACAACCCGGCGCACCCTGACGAAGTGGTGGCCATCGGTGGTCTGGCAGGCCTGGCCGAACTCGACGCCGCGGTCGAGGCGGCGCGGCAGGCCGCGACATCGTGGGCCCGGGAGCCGATACATGCCCGTGCCGCGATCCTGACCCGGGCGGCCGAACTCGTCGAGCGGTCCGCGGAGGCATGGGGCCGCGAACTGACCCGGGAGGAAGGCAAAACCCTCGCCGAGGGTGTCGGCGAGGTTCGTCGTGCGGCGCAGATTCTGCGCTACTGCGGCGGAGCGGCCGACCGGGAGGCCGGAGTCCTCTATTCGTCCCCGCGTGCTGGTGAGCAGATCTTGGTCACCCGCAAGCCGATTGGTGTTGTCGCCGCCATCACGCCGTTCAACTTCCCGATCGCCATCCCGGCCTGGAAGATCGCGCCGGCGCTGGTCTACGGCAATACAGTCGTATGGAAGCCGGCCAGCTCGGTTCCGCTGCTGGCGATGCGGTTGGCGCAAGCGCTGACCGAAGCCGGTCTGCCGTCGGGCGTGCTCAACCTGTTGCTCACCGATGGCGGGGTCGGTAATGCGCTTGCGGAGCATGCCGGTATCGATGCCATTACCTTCACCGGATCAACGGGGGTGGGACGCCGAATCGCCGCGTCCGCCGCCGCGAGGGGTGTTCCGGTGCAGGCGGAGATGGGAGGCAAGAACGCGGCGATAGTGCTCGCCGATGCCGACCTGAGCCTGGCCGCCGACCAGGTGATGCTGGGAGCGTTCCGCTCTGCCGGCCAAAAGTGCACGGCCACTTCGCGCCTCGTCCTTGACGAGGCGATCGCCGAGAAGTTCTTGACCGAAGTGGCGATCCGGGTCAAGGGGCTGGAGGTTGGCGATCCGTTGCGACCATCGGTGGCGGTCGGCCCAGTCATCAACAAATCGGCACAGAACTACATCCAGCAGAGTGTCCAGCAAGCCGTTGCCGACGGGGCCCGGATCGTCGCGGCCGCCGACGGCGGGCAGTCTGGCTTTGGCGATGGCCACTTCGTGGCACCGACAGTGCTCGAGGTACCGTCCCCCGGCGCAGCGCTGTGGTCGGAGGAACTGTTTGGTCCGGTGCTCAGCGTGCAGCGCGCATCGAGTGTCGAGCAGGCGTTCGCGCTGGCGAATGCGGGCGAGTACGGCCTTTCCGCGGCGGTGTTCACCCAGGACCTGGGTCGGGCGCTCGAAGCGATCGATGACATCGATGTCGGCGTGCTGCATGTGAACTCGGAGTCAGCCGGCGCGGACCCGCATGTGCCCTTCGGCGGCGCCAAGCGAAGCGGATACGGGCCGAAGGAACAAGGACAGGCCGCACGGGAGTTCTTCACCCACACGACGACGGTCTACCTGCGGGCAGGGCAGGCTTTGTGATTTCCGCTGGTGCACTCGACGGTATCGTCGTCGCTGATTTCAGCCGGGTACTGGCCGGCCCGTATGCAACGATGATGCTAGCCGACTTCGGCGCCGACGTCATCAAGATCGAGCGGCCCGGCTGCGGCGATGACACCCGCGCATGGGGACCGCCATTCGACGCGAATGGTCAAGCGACGTACTTCAATTCGGTCAACCGCAACAAGCGCTCGGTGGTGCTCGACCTACACAGCGACGATGGCGTGGCGCGGGCGCGGGACATCGTGGCCGGGGCCGACATCGTGGTTGAGAACTTTCGCGCGGGAACCATGGAGCGCATGGGCCTCGGCTATGAGGATCTCAGGGCGATCCGGCCGGACCTGATCTATTGCGCCATCACCGGGTTCGGACCCGATCAGGGAGCCGATCTGCCGGGATACGACCTGCTGGTGCAGGCCGTCGGCGGGCTGATGAGTGTCACCGGGCCCGAATCTGGGTCGCCCACCAAGGTTGGAGTGGCGGTGGTCGATGTCCTCACGGGTCTACACGCGCTCAGCGGAATCCTCGCCGCGTTGCATCACCGCAGCGTGACCGGGCAGGGGCAGAAGGTGGAGACTAACTTGATGTCGACGCTGCTGTCCTCGCTGGTAAACCAGGCGTCAGCATACCTGGGCGCCGGGGTCATTCCGGGGATGATGGGTAACCGGCATCCCAGCATTGCCCCCTACGAGGTTTTCCAGACCGCGGATCGGCCCCTGGCACTCGCCGTCGGCAACGACAAACAGTTCCGGGCGCTGGTCCGGGCGTTGGGTTGTGAATGGTTGGCAGACTCGAATCTCTATGCAGACAACCCATCTCGGGTCGTGAATCGGGAGACCTTGTTCGCAGAACTGTCCAAGCGGTTGGCGGCCCGGGGTTCCGACGAGTGGTTCGCGATCCTCTCCGAGGCCGGTGTGCCGGCCGGCCCCATCAACGACATCGGCCAGGCCTTCGATATGGCAAAGCGGCTGGGGCTCGACGTTGCCGTGGAGATCCCGGGCGGGGCCGCACCCCAGGTTGCCAACCCGATACAGATGTCGATCACGCCGCCGCAGTATCGCCTGCCGCCGCCTCGGCCAACCACGATGAAATGAAGGTGGCGACCTAGCGCCGGTTGGACTCCAGCGACAGCAATTCCCTTGCCTTGAGCGCGATCCACAGTTCAGACCGCGTGTGTGCCGATTCGAGATCCCTGCCGATCAACTCCACCACACGGTCGATGCGCTTGCGTAGCGTATGCCTGTGCACGCCGAGTTCGGCCGCTGCCGCCTCCCAGTGTCCGTTGTGGTTCAGGAACGACCCAAGCGACTTCACCAGGTCGCTGTGGTATCTGCTGTCGTGCTCTTCGATCGGTCCCAGCCAGCGGGCACAGATCGCCCGGAGCACGTCCTGTGACTGGGTGCTCAGGAGCAGGCTGAAGGTGCCGAGCTCTGAGAACGAGACAAGCTTGTGACCGTCTACCTCGCCAACCCCTGCAGCTGAAAGTGCTTGCTGCAAGCTGACGTTGGCGCTCGCTGCGGTGGTCGCGTTGCCGATGCCACCATTTACCTTGCGCCGCAGACGGGTTCGCACCCGCGCGTACACGCGCTGGGCGATATCCTCGGCGGTGGTGGTGTTGACCAAGAGGGCGATACCCTCGCTGTTAGGAAGATTGGCCATCAGATAACGAGCCGATTCGTCCTCGAGTGCAGCGATCAGTTGTTGCTCGGCTGGCAACAACGGTCCGACATCGGTGAAAACCACCACGGTGATTGACGTATCCGGCGTGAATCCGAAATACCGGAGAAGACTCGGATCGACGTTTGGGTTGTCCTGCAGAAGGGCCAGCGTGACGGCCTTGCGGAGGCGATGTTCGGCATCGATCACCCTGGCGGGTTTGGCAAGCTCGATGGACAGCAGGGCGACCGCGTGACCCACCAGTAGTCGCTCCGTGTCGTCGAGTGGCCGGGCCGACGAAACCGCAAGGTGGCCTGGCTTTTCTCCAGCGCTGGGCAGCCGCTGAATGGTCAGGCTGCCGTACTCGTCGACAACCGCACGGCTGGCACCTCTTCGCCGCCGCTGATCGCGATGCAGCTGGTTTCGGACGCGGTTGACTAGATCAACCGTGTCCGCGCCCGACTCTGCCAGCACGACTCCAGAGCGGTCGATCACACATACCGCGGAGTCAATCACGCGACCCAACGTGTCCACCAACGCCGGAATGCCCCCGTGCACCGTCACCCGGGCGAGATTCTCCTGTCCCTGCACCACCCGTTGCACCAACCGGACTTGATCCGCGGTGAGTTCGTCGATCACCGCGCGAGATATCGCGATGAATGGTGTCGCCGGAGCGACGGCTAATACCGGAATCCCGAACTCGTCGCCGGTCGCGCAGACCGCCGGCGGAACCTCGGGGAAACGCACGCCGGTGTCGAAGGCCAATGCCGCACTCCCGGAGTCAACGATGCGTTGCACGTAGTCACGTTGGCCGGCGTCCGTGTCGGGAAGGTGGAGGCCGGTGGTCATCACGAGTTCACCCCCGGACAGCCACGGACTGGGATCAGCGAGTTCGATCGCATGGGCCCAGGTGATCGTGCGATCGAGGCCGGCGCGTCCCGCCGCCAGCGACAATCCAAGCTTGCGGACCGCGATCAGACGCCGGACCGTCATCGCCATGACGACAGCCCCCGGTGCGCGCGTTGTCTATCCACCGTGATTCCGTTGGCCACCTTCGTCGATGCCGGGAATCAGTTGAGCATAGGCGAGAACGGTGTACTGAAGGTCGCACAGGGCTCAAATTGATCGACAAAATGGACATCGGCGACCACGCTTTTCGTCCCTATAGTCGGGAGTTATAGAGCGATAGCGCTACCAGACATGAAGGACAAGGATGACCACGATGATGATGCCGGCGCGGGCCGAGCGGCTCCGGCCAGTCGAGATGTTCGGTATCGACACACTGTTGGAGGACGACGAGCGCGACATCGCGGCGACGGTGCGGCGATTCGTCGACACGAGGCTGCGACCCGACATCGCCGGTTGGTTCGAGTCGGCAAGCCTGCCGCGCGAGCTGGCCAAGGAGTTCGGTGAGCTTGGGCTGCTGGGGATGCACCTCGACGGCTATGGGTGCGCGGGCACCAACGCGGTCAGCTACGGCCTGGCGTGCCTTGAGCTGGAGGCAGGTGACAGCGGATTCCGCAGCTTTGTGTCGGTGCAGGGGTCGCTTTCGATGTTTTCCATTCACCGCTTCGGCTCCGACGAGCAGAAGCAGGAATGGCTGCCGCGTCTGGCGTCCGGCGAGGCGATCGGATGCTTCGGCCTCACAGAGGCGGATTTCGGTTCCAACCCGGCGGGGATGCGCACCCGGGCACGACGCGATGGGTCGGACTGGATCCTGACCGGAACGAAGATGTGGATCACCAACGGCGGACTGGCCGATGTGGCCACGGTATGGGCGCAGACCGACGAGGGTATCCGTGGTTTCGTGGTACCGACCGACGCGCCCGGCTTCACCGCGAACACCATTCACCAAAAGTTGTCCCTGCGGGCCTCGATCACCTCCGAACTCGTGCTCGACGAGGTCCGCCTGCCTGCTTCTGCGCAATTGCCGAACGCGGTCGGCCTGAGCGCGCCGCTGTCGTGCCTGGATGAGGCGCGGTTCGGGATTGTCTTCGGCGCACTCGGTGCGGCAAGGGACTGCCTGGAGGCGGCGATCGACTATGCCGACACCCGCGATGTCTTCGATCGCCCTCTGTCGAGCTATCAGATCACCCAAGAAAAGCTCGCGAACATGACGCTGGAACTCGGCAAGGGAATGCTCTTGGCGTTGCATCTCGGCCGGCTGAAGGACTCTGTCGGTTTGACGCCGGCCCAGATAAGCCTGGGCAAGCTGAACAACGTCCGCGAAGCGCTGGCCGTTGCGCGGGAATGCCGAACGATCCTGGGCGCCAGTGGAATAACCCTCGAGTATTCGCCGCTTCGGCATGCGAACAATCTGGAATCCGTGTTGACCTACGAAGGCACTAGCGAAATGCATCTGCTTTCCATCGGCAGAGCCCTGACCGGATATTCCGCTTTCCGCTGAGTTTGACGGCCCACGCCGACATAGCACTCGAGCCCTATCAGGATTGAACTCATCGCGCGCCCCACACCCAGGAGGGCGAGGCGAGGTGAAACGTGGGACTGGTCGCGGTATGCCGACCAATTCACCGAGGAGGCAACCTATGTCGAGCACGCATACGGCAACCTGCACGGCCGCGAACCGATCCGCGCCGGCGACGGGCTGTGGGGCTATGAGGAAGACGCCGACACCCGATGAACTTCCTGGTGATGGTGCAGGAGTACATCCAGCGGTGCCACAGGATCGGAACCATCTCCGATGACGTCCGGTCCTTCTCCAAGAACATGAATTGGGAGCTGACCCAGCGCCTCAGCGGATCACGAAGTCGTCGGGGTTGGGCTCGCGGGTCCACCGCCAATCGCCAACGAGGCGCCATGGACGCCACGGTCTTCGACCTGAGTGACTCGAACTCATTACCACTGCGCCACGCCGCCCTGGCCGGAGCATGTGCCCGAGTGGCGGGTGCTGAACGAGTAGTCGCCGTCCCGTCAGATCGCCGTCGCGCCCGGCGCAGTGCCCGACCCCGCCGGTTCTTGCTTCGGGCCCCACCTTGACAGGACTGAACAACAACGAGAACCGATCGCGGTCCACATGTCGAGCAATCTTGCGCTTACTAGGCCGTGGTGTGTGCAGCCGCCCAACAACAGGCGGTTAACGGCCGGCGATCGCATTAGCAATTCGGGCGGCCGCGGCCGTCTTGTCGCTCGACGAGCCTGCTTCCTGGCGATCCCCTTGACGATATGCGGCATACAGCGCCGTCGCGCCGATCCATCGGATGGGCTCGATTTCCCAACGACGGGCATGACGGCCAACCCAGGGCAGCCGGGTGGTTTCGGAGTTGCGGTCGAGGATAAGATCCCGTAGCGTCCGGGCGGCGAGGTTGGTGCCGGTGAGTCCGTGCCCAACGTATCCGCCGGCGCTTCCGATGCCGGATCCGCGGTCGAAATTGACTGCGGCGCACCAGTCCCGAGGAACACCCAATACCCCCGTCCAGGTGTGCTGTACCGATCGCTGCGACAGCGCGGGGAAAAGGGACTGCAGCTTTTGCATCAACTGGTCAATGGTTTTCGTCGCGGTCATACCCCCTGGGTCAAATGATGACGCGAAGTTGTAGGGAACACCGCGACCGCCCATCGCGATGCGGCCATCGGCGGTCCGTTGAGTGTAGGCGAAGGTGTGCCCCATGTCACCGACCAATTCCGCGCCGCGCCAGCCGATCTCGTCCCAAACCGACTCCGGGAGGGGTTCGGTCACGATCATGCTGCTGTTCATTGGGAGCAGCTGGCGCCGGTGGCCGGCAAGGCTGTCGGTGTAGCCCTCCAGCGCGGACACGATGTATTTGGCCGTGACGGTACCCCGCGATGTCTTGAGCACTCTGGCCGTGATGCTGGTAACTGGCGTGTCTTCGTAAATGGTGACGCCCAGTCGTTCCACGGCACGTGCAAGCCCGACCGTGAATTTGGCCGGATGGACACGCGCGCAGTGAGGTGTCCAGAACGCCCCCAGGGCCCCTGCTACCTTGACGCGTTCATCAAGTTCCTCGCGTGACAACACGAAAAGATCGTCCTTGTCCCACCCTTGGGTGCGAAGTTCCTCCACGTGACAGGTAAGTCGACGCAGTTGCGCGTTGTTTGTGGCTACATGGATGAGACCGTCTTTGACGATATCGGCCTCGATGCCCTCGTTCTTCGCCACTTCGATGACTTCGTCGATTGACGAAAACATATGCTGCTGCAACTCTTTGGCTCGGTGCGAACCATGGGCTTTGGCGTATCGCCGGAACTGGCCGGCGGGTTCGCCGCTCAACCAACCGCCGTTGCGTCCGGACGCGCCGAATCCGGCAAACTCTTTCTCCAGGATCGCGACGCTCAGTTCCGGCACGGCCTTGGCCAGGTAGTAGGCCGTCCAGAGACCGGTCAGACCCGCCCCCACGATCGCTACATCGACGTCGATCGGCCCTGTCAGCGGGGTGCGCCGGGGCGGCAGACCGATGTCGCGGAACCAGAACGACACGTCGCCGTTGGCGAAGTCGCTCGTCTTCTGCACTATGTCACCTTCCGCTTGCGTATTTCGGACGTCGGAACGCCTGCTCCGGCACGGGTGTCCGTGTCGTACTTCGCCTGCGTTGTCACGCCTGCACTGTCATCGTCGAACACCAAGTTGCCTCGGCGACCATGGTTTAGAAACTAATCGTGCGGCGCCGCTTAGGCCGTGCAGTGTACGGGTCGTGTCGTGACGAACCCGTCGTGATATTGGCCGCCCAGGGTCACCGACCCGCGCTCACGGCCGTGCCGCACCGCGGCACCCGGCAGCAGGTGCGGGCCTCCGACGGGTCGCGATGACCGAAACCGCCCTGGCCGAGCTGCTGTCGCGGAATGTGTCCGGGCTGGACGTGGTGGCGTTGATGATCGACGGCGCGCATTTCGCCGAGTCCTGCTGTGTCGTTGCCCTCGGTATCGGCATCGACGGGGTCAGGCATCCGCTGTCGGCGGTCTGGACCGACGCGGCCGCCCCTACAGGTGCAGATTTGCCGAACCACTCGGCATCCTCGAGTACTTCCCTCGTCCCTGCGCAAGGTGGTGGTAATGCTGTGTCCTAAGCCGACTACACAAATGGCCGCAAAGAACTACAAATGGGGGTAAGACAGATGCTGTGCGAGGTGGACACACGTTATGCCTTCGGCACCGCCACCACCTCCACACCGAGATCCGAACCATGGGTAAGGGGCATGACATGAGTCTGTACGCAGTGGTCGATCCCGCGACCGGGGATGTGGTGCAGGAGTACCCGACCACGACCGACGAACAAATGGAGCAAGCGCTGGCCGCGGCGGCCAAGGCACACCGCGAATGGGGTCGCACGTCGACGCTGGCCGAGCGGGCCGCGTTGATCAAGCAGGTCGCCAAGCTCCACACGGAGCGGCGCGACGAGCTCGCCAAGATCATCCAGCGCGAGATGGGCAAGCCGCTCGACCAGGCGCTCGGTGAGGTCGACTTCAGTGCGGCGATCTACGAGTACTACGCCGACAACGCTGAGAAGTTCCTCGCGGACGAGCCCATCGAACTGGCGGATGGTGGTGAGGGCAGCGCGCTGATCCGCCGCAGCTCGGTCGGCGTGCTGATCGGGATCATGCCGTGGAACTATCCCTACTATCAGGTCGCGCGGTTCGCGGGCCCGAACCTGACGCTCGGCAACACAATCATCCTCAAGCACGCACCGCAGTGCCCCGAGTCGGCCGCCGCGATTCAGCAGATCTTTACTGATGCCGGCTATCCCGAGGGTGCCTACGTCAACGTGTATGCCACCAATGAGCAGATCGCCAAGGCAATCGCCGACCCACGCGTGCAAGGGGTTTCGCTGACCGGTTCGGAGCGCGCGGGCGCCGCGGTCGCTGAGGTCGCCGGCCGCAACCTCAAGAAGGTGGTGCTCGAGCTCGGTGGGTCGGACCCGTTCATCGTGCTCAGTACCGACGATCTCGACGAAACCGTTGAGGCAGCTATCGCGGGCCGCATGGAGAACACGGGTCAGGCCTGCAACGCGGCGAAGCGCTTCATCATCGCCGAGGACGTTTACGACGAGTTCGTCGATAAGTTCACCAAGAAGGTGATCGAGACCGCGGGCGACCTGCCGCCGTTGTCATCGGTCGCCGCGGCCGAACGGCTCGACGAACAGGTGAACCGGGCCGTCGACAACGGAGCAACCTTGGTCTCGGAAGGGCAGCGCAAGGGTGCGTTCTTCCCGCCCGGTGTGCTCACAAATGTTTCACCCGACTCACCCTCGTACAAGGAGGAGCTGTTCGGCCCGGTCGCCACGGTCTACAAGGTGACCTCCGAGGAGGAGGCCGTTGAACTGGCCAACGACACACCGTTCGGGCTGGGGTCCTACGTGTTCACTACCGACGAGGAACAGGCCAAGCGGGTCGCCGACCGGATCGAAGCCGGCATGGTCTACGTCAACGTGGTCGGCGCCGACAGTGCCGAGCTGCCGTTCGGCGGGGTGAAGCGGTCGGGCTTCGGCCGCGAGCTCGGCAGGTTCGGTATCGACGAGTTCGTGAACAAGAAGCTGATCCGCGTCGGCTAAAGCGTCTCCGGTTTCGAGCCGCCGACGGTTCCTCAAACACGCCGCACAGCCGGCGCAATACTGTCGCGCTGGAAAGCCGGTTGCCGGCAAACCTCACCCCGGGCGGATTTGAGCAATCGAATATGCGGTCAAAGACACTTCAGCCGAAACGATCGCAGATCTCGCTTCCCGGTTTGGCTGCGACGTCCTCGGGACCGCCGGTGGTCGACCTCGGCAAGTCAACAAATCGGCTCGGGCACCCGCCGCGACTCATCGGTGGGCGTGGCGGCGCCCGAAGAGTCCGTGCCAGCCGCGATGCCGCGGCTCGGTTGGAGTCGTCACCGGTTGCTCCACCGTCGCCGGTTCGGTGATCGGTTCCGGTCGCGGCTGAACCGCTGCGGCGATCGGGCGTTGCGCGTACTGAACGTCGCGTGCACTGCGAATCGACAGGCGGCCCAGCGCTAGCGCACCCAGGAAGATGATCAAAGCCCCGAGGCCGTAGAAGTACGTGAGCTCCAACCAAACCCGCTTCGTATCGGTGGCGGCGACCGGCGCACCGACGTCACCGAGGCCCATTAGGCCCGCGAACGCCCGGCCGACCACGAACCATGCGCCAGCCACCACGGTGAGCCAGCCGCCGAGCATGGCGGTGGCGCGGTTGCGCGAGGTGAAGAGCAGCAGACCACCGACCACGGTGGCGACACCGGGCAGCACCTCCAGCCAGCCTCGCGCGGTCGTCCACGTCGATTCCTGCCCCGGGGTGTATGCGAAATCGAAGTAGGGCCCGACGAACGGGATCAGCGCGCCCCAGGCGCCCAAGAGAATCAGCAGAAATCCACTGGCCGCGCCGCGGCTGCGGGGTATCCGCATCCTGCCGCCACGGTGGCGCAGTTGAGAATCGACGTTGCTCATGCTGCCTCCTTAGTTGTCGAACGGGTACCCAGAATGTGTGGGCGCGTAACACGCCTACGCTGGCGGTATGCGCCTCGATGCCCCCATCCCGCGCGATCTGTTGGCCGATGCCTGGGAGCGATGGACACGTCGATGTGCACCGGCGATTCGGTGAGGCCCACCCGGCCTACTGAAGCCCTGCCGAATTGACTTGAGCGACAACGGGTTTGATGTGACGCGTGACACACCCGGGCGCAGATTCACAGCAGATTGACAGCCCGCAAAGGTGGTTTCGCAGAATATACTTAGTTTTACTAACGTAGTGTGTGCCGGGTGCAACGCCGCCCCACAACAGATGTTCCCAGCGCTTTCTCAGAGGACCAATTTGTATGCCAACGACCAGCAGTTCGCCGACGCTCGGCCCAGTGCGGCGATTTCTTCCGCTGTAGAGGCGCCCGGCCTACGACGGCCACAGATCGTGCAGACCGTCATGGAGGGCCACACCGACCGCCCGGCGCTCGGCCAACGCGCCGTTCAGTTCGTCAAGGAGCCGCAGACCCCTACGCGGGCCAACTCAACCTGCCGGATATGTTCACCCGGATGATGCTGAGCCTCGTCGCCACCGGAATCGCGCCCGGCTCGTTCTACGAACTCGATCCCGACGGCAACAGACAGCGTGCACACGACGACGGCCTGCCCGTCGAATTCATCGCCGAGGCGATCTCCACCCTGGGCGAACGGGTAGTGGACGGGTTCGAGACCTACCACGTCATGAACCCGTATGACGACGGCATCGGTCTCGACGAGTACGTGGACTGGCTTATCGACGCCGGCTACTCGATCCAGCGCACTACCAGACGTGGTTGCAACGGTTCGAGACCACCTTGCGCGCCCTGCCGGACAAGCAACGCTAGGCCTCGCTGCTGCCACTACTGCACAACTACCAGCGGCCCGAGAAGCCGATCAACGGGTCGTACGCACCGACCGAGCGGTTGCGTGCGGCGGTGCAGGAGGCGAAAGTCGGCCCGGACAAGGACATCCCGCACGTCTCGGCACCGATCATCGTCAAGTACATCACGGACCTGCAACTGCTCGGGCTGCTATGAGGTGACACCGAGGCCGATCGCCAGCAGCACGACGGCGATCAACGGGAACGTGCCCTGCGTGGCCGCCGCACGCGCTTTGTCGGGCGACGACGCCACCAGCACGATCGCCGCCAGGGCCATCGACCCGGCGCCCGCGAACACGAGCGAGGCCCCAATCGCAGTGTGCCCCATGGCAACCGCGATGATGCCGATCACGGTGACGATCGCGAGGAACAGGTTGTAGAAGCCCTGGTTGAACGCCAGCAGCTTGGTGGTCTCGGCTTCTTCGGCCGTAGTACCGAACGTGGCGCGGGTGCGCGGCGTCGTCCACGTGAACGACTCCATGACGAAAATGTAGACGTGCAACAGCGCTGCCAGAGCGGCGAAGATGAGGCCCGCAGTGACCAACACGCCTCCTAGTCGAACAGCCCCGGGTGGCCCAGGCCGCTGACGCCGCTGGGCGGGCTCATGCCCAGATGTGTCCATGCCAGTGCCGTGGCGACGCGGCCCCGCGGCGTGCGGGCGATCATCCCCGCGCGCACCAGAAACGGCTCGCACACCTCCTCGACTGTTGCGGCTTCCTCCCCCACCGCCACCGCCAGCGTGGACACCCCCACCGGGCCGCCGCCGAAACTGCGGGTGAGCGCCGACAACACGGCGCGGTCAAGGCGGTCCAGGCCGAGTTCGTCGACGTCGTACACCTCCAGCGCGGACTTGGCGATATCGCGGGTGATCACACCGTCGGCCCGGACCTCGGCGTAGTCGCGGACCCGGCGCAGCAACCGGTTGGCAATGCGCGGGGTGCCGCGGGAACGCCGGGCGATTTCCGCGGCGGCGTCGGCTCCCACCTCGATGCCGAGGATGCCAGCCGAGCGCGCCAGCACCCGCTCCAACTCGGACGGCTCGTAGAAGTCCATGTGCGCGGTGAAGCCGAACCGGTCACGCAGCGGCCCCGTCAACGCACCGGAGCGGGTGGTGGCCCCGACCAACGTGAACGGTGCCACCTCGAGCGGAATCGACGTGGCTCCAGGGCCTTTGCCGACGACCACGTCGACCCGGAAGTCCTCCATCGCCAGGTACAGCATTTCCTCGGCGGGCCGGGCGATGCGGTGGATCTCGTCGATGAACAGCACGTCGTGCTCGACGAGGTTGGACAGCATCGCGGCCAGGTCGCCAGCGCGTTCCAGGGCCGGGCCGGACGTGACGCGAAGCGACGTGCCGAGTTCGGCGGCGATGATCATCGCCAGCGACGTCTTGCCCAACCCCGGCGGGCCGGACAGCAGGATGTGATCCGGTGTGCCGCCGCGGTTCTTGGCGCCCTCGATGACAAGCTGCAACTGTTCGCGCACCCGCGGCTGGCCGATGAATTCGCGCAGCGATCGCGGCCGCAGACTGGCGTCGATATCGCCTTCGCCGACGGTGAGCGCCGGCGAGACCTCGCGATCCTCGGGTTCGTCGTCCTCGGCGAAGCGGCCCATCACTTCTTACCCAGCATCGACAGCGCGGCACGCAAGGCGCTGGACGTGGTGGCCTCCGGTTCATTCGCGAGCACCTTGTCGGTGGCCTCCTCGGCCTGCCTGACCGCAAAGCCCAGGCCGACAAGGGCTTCCACGACCGGGCCGTGCACGGCGTGGCCGTTGAGCGTGGGTGCGCCCGACGCCGCGGTGACCGGACCCACCTTCTCCCGCAATTCGAGCACCATGCGTTCGGCGCCGCGCTTGCCGATGCCCGGCACCCGGGTCAGCGCGGTGACATCACCGTCGGCCAGGGCCTGCCGCAACGCGGGTGCGTCGTAGACCGCCAGGGTGGCCAGGGCGATCTTGGGTCCCACGCCGGAGACCGACAGCAGCGTGAGGAACAGGTCGCGAGCGTCGGACTCGGCGAAGCCGTACAACGTCATCGAGTCCTCGCGCACGATCATCGCGGTGATCAGCCTCGCCTCACCGCCACGGTGCAGGGTCGCCAGCGTCGACGGCGTCGCCATCACCTTGTAGCCGACCCCGGCGGCCTCGATGACGACGTGATCCAGCGCGATGTCGAGCACTTCACCGCGAACCGATGCGATCATCTGGCCGCCTTCAGTTTGGCCGCGTACTTGCGGCGTTGCTCGGCGGCCATTGCCTCGGCGGCCGCCATCCGGGAGATCATCGGGGCGCGCCAGCAGTGACAGATCGCCAGCGCCAACGCGTCAGCAGCGTCGGCCGGCGTCGGTTTGGCTTGCAGCGCAAGGATTCTGGTGACCATGGCGGTGACCTGAGCCTTGTCGGCGCTGCCGTTGCCGGTGACCGCGGCCTTCACCTCGCTGGGGGTGTGGAAGTGCACGTCGATGCCGCGTTTAGCCGCCGCCAGCGCGATGACGCCGCCGGCCTGCGCGGTGCCCATCACCGTCGACACGTTCTGCTGCGAGAACACCCTCTCGATGGCGATCACGTCGGGACGGTGGGTGTCCATCCAGTGCTCGACGGCGTCGCTGATGGTCAGCAGCCGCAGTTGCAGCGGTTCGTCGGAGGGCGTGCGGATGACGTCGACGTCCAGCGCGACGACCTTTCGTCCGTGCCCGCCCTCGATCATGGACAGCCCGCAGCGCGTCAACCCGGGATCGACTCCCATCACCCGCACGGCGGCCCTTTCGTAGAACAGCTGTTCGAGAGCCTAGTGGGCCGATCCGACGTCTTCGGCAACGACACGCGGCAGCAGGTGGACACCGCGGAACTGCGCAGCCAGCACCCGGCCGGCGGCCAGTAGCGGTTCGGTGTCCCGCAACGTCCGGGCCAGCACGAACGCGCCCTCCAGCGCAGCGACTATCGCGGTGGTGACATCGTGCGCCGTCGTTTCCGGCAGCCCTCGCCGCGCGAAGTAGGCGGTGCCTCCATCCAGCCAGTCGACGAACACCCCGGCGGAAGCGTCGCGGAGCTCCTCGACGGTGTCTGCGACCTCGGCGGCGACGCTCGTGACCGGGCACATGTTTGCGAATCCGGTCACCGCCATGTCGTCGGCGGCCTGGGCGAAGACCGCTTCGATGGCGGTGCCGAGGTCGGTGTGTTCGTCCACGATCGACGGGATGAGCAGGGCATATGCGGCACCGGCGTTGACCAGGGCCTCCCGGGCGATCTGCACCTTACCGCCACGGAAGTGGTGATACAGCGAGCCGATCGGGAAGCCCGAGGCCTGCGCGATGTCCTTAATGCCCACGGCGCCGTACCCCTTGTGCCGCATCAGCTCCGCGGCCGCGGTGAGGATCGCCTCCCGGGTGGACCTTGCCATTTCCACCTCCCGCCTACAGACTAGAGCATAGATTCTAGAATAGTTGTTCTAATCCCGAGGAACGCCATGCAGACCGTCGATGTCACCGCCGGAACCCTGCAATACCGCGAGGAGGGCGATCCGACCGGTCCACCCGTGGTGCTCTTGCACAGGTTGTTGATGAACGACGCGCAGTGGAATTTGGCGCTACCGCTGCTGCCGAACGGCTTCCGATATCTGCTGCCGGTGCTGCCCATGGGCGGGCATCGCATCCCGATGAACGACGACGCCGACCTCACCCTGCCGGGCATGGTCGGGATCGTCGCGGACTTCCTCGACGCGCTCGACCTGATCGACGTCACGCTGGTGATCACCGACTGGGGTGGCGCCATGTTCCTCACCGACATCGAGCGTGACAAACGCGTCGGCAGGCTGTTGATCTGCCCGTCCGAGGCGTTCGACAACTTCCCGCCCGGATTCCCCGGCAAGGTCGCCTGGCTGGCCAGTCGCAGTCCGCTGACCGTCTGGACGGCGATGCGCCAGCTCAAGGTCGGCTGGCTGCGCCGGCAGTGGTTGATGTTCGGTCAGATGGCGAAAAAGCCAGTGCCACAAGACATTGTCGACGCATGGTTCGCGGCCGGGCTGGCGGATCGGCGCATCCGCCGCGACTTGGTCTCCTACTGCCGCCCACGTTCGACGGCGCCGACCTGATCCGGAAGACGAACCGGCTCTCGGAGTTCACCGGCCCGGCGCTGGTGCTGTGGAGCGACAACCCGGTGATGCCGGCCCACCACGGCGAGAAACTCGCCGCGCTGCTGCCCAAGAGCGAACTCGGACGCGTCGACGACGCCTACGTGTTGGTCATGCTCGACCAGCCCGGGCCCACCGCCGAAGCGATCGGCGCGTTTCTGTGCCGCTGACGGGCGGGCACTATGGAGACGTGACCGTTCTTGACTCCCCCATCCCCCGATTCCACCTGGCGATGCCCGTCGACGACCTGGCCGCCGCCCGCCACTTCTACGGCGAAGTCCTCGGCCTGACGCAGGGCCGCAGCGCAGACACCTGGATCGACTGGAACCTGCACGGCCACCAGGTGGTCACGCACCTGGCGCCCGACCAACCGCAGCGGATCCACAACCCGGTCGACGGGCACGACGTCCCGGTGCCGCACTTCGGAGTGATCCTCACCATTCCGGAGTTCCACAAACTTGCCGACCGACTGCGAGCGGCGGATGTCGAGTTCGTCATCGAACCGCACGTCCGCTTCGAGGGACAGACCGGCGAGCAATGGACGATGTTCCTGCTCGACCCCGCCGGCAATGCGCTGGAGTTCAAGGCGTTCGCCGACGATTCACAGGTCTTTGCCGCGTGATGCGGGTCGTCATCGCCGGCGGACACGGCAAGATCGCCCTCATTCTCGAAAGGCTGCTCTCCGAGCGCGGCGACTCCGTGACAGGACTCATCCGGAATCCGGCACAGGTCGGTGACCTGAACAATGCCGGTGCCGAAGCCATGGTCGTGGACCTGGAGAAGTCCTCCGTCGACCAGGTCGCCGCGCATGTGCGGGGAGCCGACGCCGTGCTGTTTGCCGCCGGGGCGGGACCGGGCAGCGGAGCGGCCCGCAAGGAAACCGTTGACCGCAACGCAGCGATTCTGCTGGCGGATGCCGCGGAGGCCGCCAGAGTCAGCCGATATTTGATGATCTCCGCCATGGGCGCCGACGATCCGACCCGGGGCGGCGCGGCCGACCCGGTGTTCGCGGCCTATCTGCGGGCCAAGGCCGCCGCCGACGAAGCGGTACGCGCCCGCACGGCCCTCAACCCGACGATCGTGCGGCCGGGGCTGCTGACCAACGACCCGGGCACCGGCCGGGTGACGATCGCCGACTCGACGGGGCGTGGCAGCATCCCGCGCGCAGACGTCGCGGCCGTGCTGGTCGCCGTGCTGGACAACCCGGGCACCAGCGGTCAGACCTTCGAGGTCATCTCCGGCGACACCCCGATTGCGGAAGCTGTTGCGGCCCGGGCTGACCGCCAAGATTGACGTTACGCAGAGGAAGCTAGCCCGCTGCCTGGCGTATGTCTGGATGAGTGAAGCCCAGACACATGCGCGGCACCCCGAGGCTTGTGACGGACGACACCGAGCAAGCTGGGAAGTAACTGGGGTGTACCAGGGTTTTCCCTTATGGAAACTAAACGTCCAGTTTCCTATTGAGGAGAAACACGATGTCAAGGAAGCGTTACATCGCACCGGCGCTGGTGGCGGCGGCCGCCGCGGTCTCGATCGCCGCGGCACCCACGGCCCTGGCTGCGCCATCGTCCACCGACTTGGGCGGCGGGCACACCGTAGTCCAATCACCCGGGAATGTGCAGATCAACGACGCACCGCCCGTGCACTACACGCCGCAGTACCCCGACTTCGGCAGCCTGCTTTTCCACCACGGTGGACACCACCGGTAGTTGACGGCTAGTCCTCGTCGAGTTCCGCGGCGACCCCGTCGGGGATGTCGACGTTGGTGTACACGTCCTGCACATCGTCGCTTTCTTCGAGCGCGTCGATCAGCTTGATCACCTTGCGGGCGCCGTCGAGGTCGACCGGCACCGTCACCGACGGCTGGAAGCTGGCCTCGGCCGACTCGTAGTCGATGCCGGCGTCCTGCAGCGCGGTGCGCACGGCGACGAGGTCACCGGGTTCGCAGACGATCTCGAAGCTGTCGTCCAGGTCGTTGACGTCCTCGGCGCCGGCGTCGAGCACGGCGGTCAGCACGTCGTCCTCGGTCAGGCCGTCCTTCTCCAGGGTGACCAAGCCCTTGCGGGAGAACAGGTAGGCCACCGAACCGGGGTCGGCCATGCTGCCGCCGTTGCGGGTCATCGCCACGCGGACCTCGCCGGCTGCGCGGTTGCGGTTGTCGGTCAGGCACTCGATCAGCACCGCGACACCGTTGGGTCCGTAGCCCTCGTAGGTGATGGTCTGCCAGTCGGCACCGCCGGCTTCCTCACCGGCGCCGCGCTTGCGGGCCCGCTCGATGTTGTCGTTGGGCACCGAGTTCTTCTTGGCCTTCTGGATGGCGTCATACAGCGTCGGGTTGCCGGCCGGGTCGCCACCGCCAACGCGCGCGGCCACCTCGATGTTCTTGACGAGCCGGGCGAACATCTTGCCGCGGCGTGCATCGACGACGGCCTTCTTGTGCTTGGTGGTGGCCCATTTGGAGTGGCCGCTCATGCAGGTACATCCTCTTTCTGCTCAAAGTTCGCTAGACGAGTCTACGTGCAGGCGATTTCGGCGTGACCGGTCGCGCTGAGCGCGACCGGTCACGCCGAAATCGCTCAGAACCGGCCCGTGACCAACTCGACGAACATCTTGTGTATGCGTCGGTCGCCGGTCATCTCCGGGTGAAACGCCGTCGCCAGCATCGGGCCCTGACGGACCGCGATGATGTGGCCCGCGGCGCGGCCCAGCACCTGCACGTCGGGGCCGACCCGCTCGACCCACGGCGCCCGGATGAACACCGCATGCACCGCGGAGTCCAGGCCGTCGAACGCGATGTCGCCCTCGAACGAGTCGACCTGGCGACCGAAGGCGTTGCGCCGCACCGTCATATCGATAGCCTTCAGCGGAGTGGCCTCCCGCCCGGCTGCTCCAGCGTCGAGGATCTCAGTCGCCAGCAGGATCATGCCCGCACACGATCCGTAGGCGGGCATTCCCTCGGCCAGCCGGGACCGCAGAGGTTCGAGCAGCTCGAACTCGCGCAGCAGGTGACTCATCGTGGTGGATTCCCCGCCAGGAATCACAAGGGCGTCGACGGAGTCGAGCTCGGTTCGCCGACGCACGGTCGACGCGTCGGCCCCGGCCTCGCGCAGCGCCGCCAGGTGTTCCCGGGTGTCGCCCTGCAACGCCAGCACACCGACGCGGGGTGCGCTCATTCTTGTGCCGGTGTGTAGTTGCGCTGGTAGCGGGTGAGCCCCTCCTGCATGACCGCCGCGACCATCTCGCCGTACTGGCTGTAGATCTTGCCCTGCGTCAGCGCGCGCCCACCGCACGCGGACGGGGACGACTGGTCATAGAGCAGCCATTCATCGGCACGAAATGGCCGCATGAACCACATCGCGTGATCCAGCGACGCAACCTGCAGATGCTTGCGCTCTTCCTGGTGATGGACCTGCGCCGAGCCCAGCAGCGTGAGGTCGCTCATATAGGCCAGCGCACAGATGTGCAGCACATGGTCGTCGGGCAATGGATCTCGGTGGCGGAACCACACCTGCTGCTGGGAAGCCTTGCCAGGGAGGCGTTGCAGCTTTTCCCGTGGCACCACGCGAACATCCCACTCGTCGAACTGGCGGAATCCCGCGTCGTCGAACGCCTTCATCGACATCATCCCCGGAAGATCATCCGGTGGCGGCGCCTGCGGCATCGCGTCTTGGTGCTCGATGCCGGTCTGGTCGGTCTGAAACGACGCCGACATGACGAAGATCGTCTCGCCGTGCTGGATCGCGTTGACCCGCCTCGTGCTGAACGAGCCACCGTCGCGGAGGCGGTCGACGATAAAAACCGTGGGCGCCTTGGCATCTCCCGGTCGCAGGAAGTAACCGTGCAGCGAGTGCACCTGGTAGCGCTCCTCGACCGTGCGCACCGCTGACACCAGCGACTGGCCGGCGACGTGACCGCCGAAGGTGCGCTGCCACATGCCGGATTCGGGGCTGAAGACGCGGCCGCGGTATATGTTGACCTCGAGTTGCTCAAGATCAAGGATCTCTTCGATCGCCATGCGGTTTGTTTACCAGCCGCGTTCGGCGAGCCGGTGCGGGGCCGCGATGTCCTCCACGTTGATGCCGACCATGGCCTCGCCCAGCCCGCGTGACACCTTGGCCAGCACGTCGGGGTCGTCGAAGAAGGTGGTGGCCTTCACGATCGCGGCGGCTCGCTGCGCGGGGTCGCCGGACTTGAAGATGCCCGAGCCGACGAACACGCCCTCGGCGCCCAGTTGCATCATCATCGCCGCGTCGGCCGGGGTGGCGATGCCGCCCGCGGTGAACATCGTCACCGGCAGCTTGCCGGCCAGCGCCACCTCGACCACCAGGTCATAGGGTGCCTGCAATTCCTTTGCCGCGACGTACAACTCGTCCTCGGACAGCGACGTCAGCCGACGGATCTCGCCGCCGATCGCGCGCATGTGGGTGGTCGCGTTGGACACGTCGCCGGTGCCGGCCTCGCCCTTGGAGCGGATCATCGCCGCGCCCTCGGTGAGGCGGCGCAGCGCCTCGCCCAGATTGGTGGCACCGCACACGAACGGCACGGTGAACTTCCACTTGTCGATGTGGTGGGTGTAGTCGGCCGGGGTGAGCACCTCGGACTCGTCGATGTAGTCGACGCCAAGGCTCTGCAGGATCTGCGCCTCGACGAAATGCCCGATGCGGGCCTTGGCCATCACCGGGATGGTGACCGCGGAGATGATGCCCTCGATCATGTCGGGGTCACTCATCCGCGACACCCCGCCCTGGGCGCGGATGTCGGCGGGTACCCGTTCGAGCGCCATGACCGCCACCGCGCCGGCGCCCTCGGCGATGCGCGCCTGCTCGGGTGTGACGACGTCCATGATCACGCCGCCCTTGAGCATCTCGGCCATTCCGCGCTTGACGCGCGCCGTCCCGGTCTGGTTGCTGCCGACGCCGTTTGAATCCCGGGTCGGTGCGCTCCTGCCCTCGGGGACCCCGTTCGATCCAGGTGCGGTATCCACTGCTATCTCCTCCAAATTGATACTGATCCAGTCTAATGGGGGCGCCAAATGTGTTTAATCCGCAGCATCAGCGGATCGATTGCAGCTCGCGCCGCGCTGCGGGCCCGCGCGCGTCGGCCAGCGCATTGGCCTCCGCCAGCAGCTCGCCCAGCTGCAAGGGATACACGGTCTCCCCGCCGGCGACCAGCTCGTCGATCGTGGCCGCGTCACACCACCGGTGGCCGTGGATGTAGCTGCGCTCCAGCGCTGTGCGCCCACGCGTGGACGGGTCGAAGCGGCGGGTGCGGTGGACGAAGAACATCTCTTCGCTGCGGATCACCGACCCGTTGAAGTCGATGACGGCGTCGCGCCGCCAGACCGGCCCAATCATGTCGGCCGGATCGACGCGCAGGCCGGTCTCCTCGGCGAGCTCGCGGGCCGCGGCCTCCGCGAGCGTCTCGCCCCGCTGGGCCGCCCCGCCGACCGTGAACCACCAGCGTGGCGCGGTGCCGTCCTCGTTGGCCGGATCGGAGCCACACAACAGCAGCACGGCGCCGTCCTCGTCGAGCAACACGACGCGGGCCGACGTGCGGCGGCTGACCGGTCCGATCTCCCGGGGCGACGTCTCGGCGCGTTCGGCGATCTCGAAATAGGTTGGCAGCGCCGCGGTTCCGCCCAGCCGCAGCAGCCGCACCGCGGGCCGCTCGCGCAGCGCCAACGTGTCGCGGACGGCGTCGTTGTGGAATCGCCGGGCCAGCAGCACCCGGGCTTCGGCGTCGGCCAACTCCGCGACCAGCGCCACCGGCAGTGATGCCGGGGCCACCACTGCCAGTGCCGCCGACAACTCGTTCTCGGCGGCTTCACGCGCGCTACGCCGCGCGCGTTCGGCGGCGTCGGCCAGTGCCGCCAGCCGCTTGCCCTCCGGCCCGCCACCGTAGGCGTCGACGGCGACGGCGCGCGCCACCACCGCCCGCCGGGCCAGCGCGGCGTCGAGCGCCTGCCAGGACAGGTCGTAGCGCACGTGCAGGCGGTCCAGCCGGTTGGCGGTCTGATAGGCCCACGCACCCACCAGGGCGATCGCGGCGGCCAGCACCACGAGTGCGATCACCACGACCCAGGTGATCAACTGACACCCCTAGTCGCTTCGCTCCTGCCCGCCGATCCCGCCACCTGCACCTTCGTCCCGGACCCGGCCACCGTCTCGTAGACCCGCATGATCTGGCGGGCCACCACCGGCCAGTCGTAGCGCCGCACGGCCTCGGCGGCCGCGTCGACGTAACGCTCGCGGGCGGCGTCGTTATCCAGCACCTGGATGAGGCCAGCCGCAAGTGCATCGGCGTCGTCCACGGGCACCAACCGACCAGCCGTGCCGTCGAGCAGCACCCGCCGGAACGCGTCGAGGTCGCTGGCGACCACCGCGGTGCCCGCGGCCATGGCCTCGACCAGCACGATGCCGAAGCTCTCGCCGCCGGTGTGGGGCGCGCAGTAGACATCGGCGCTGCGCATCGCCGATGCCTTCTCGGCATCGTCGACCTGCCCGAGGAAGCGCAGATGGGAGGCCAGCTTCCCGGCGTCTTCGCGCAGTTCGTCCTCATCGCCGCGGCCGACGACCAGGATTTCGATGTCGGGAAAGCGCTTGACCAGGGTCGGCAACGCGCCCAGCAGCACGGCCATGCCCTTGCGGGGTTCGTCGAACCGACCCAGGAACAGCACCGACTTACCGGGCCGCGGGTAGCCGTCCAGCCGCGGCGCCGACGCGAACGACGCGACGTCGACACCGTTGGGTATCTCGACGGCGTCCGAGCCCAGCGCCTCCATCTGCCAGCGCCGCGCCAGGTCCGACACCGCGATGCGGCCGACGATTTTCTCGTGCCACGGCCGCAGGATGCCCTGGAACACCGACAGCGTCAGCGATTTGGTGGTCGAGGTGTGGAACGTCGCGACGATGGGCCCCTCGGCGACCATCAACGCCAGCATCGAAAGGCTCGGCGCGTTGGGCTCGTGCAGGTGCAACACCTCGAAGTTGCCCTCGGTGAGCCAGCGCTTGACCTTGCGGTGGGTGGCCGGGCCGAACCGCAGGCGGGCGACGGACCCGTTGTACGGGATCGGGACGGCCTTGCCGCCCGACACCACGTAGTCGGGCAGTTCGACGTGTGGCGACGACGGTGCCAGCACGCTGACGTAATGACCGCGGGCCCGCATCACCTCGGCCAGCTGCAGCACGTGGGACTGCACGCCGCCGGGGACGTCGAACGAGTACGGGCAGACCATCCCGATGCGCATCAGGTGGCCCCCAATTTCGCGCGCCGCTCCTCGGGCAGGTCGGCCAGCCACTGCGGCTGCAGCATGTGCCAGTCGGCCGGGTGAGCGGCGATATTGCGGGCGAACCGGTCGGCCAGCGCCTGGGTGATGGCGGCGATGTCGCCCGAGGACGTGTCCAGCCCGGGATAGACGCGCTGGCCCCAGCCGTCGCCTTCGTACCAGCAGTGCACGGGCAGCAGCGCGGCACCGGTTTCGATGGCCAGCTTCGCCGGCCCGGCCGGCATCCGGGTGGGCTCGCCGAAGAAGTCGACCTGCACGCCGGCGCGGGTGAGGTCACGCTCGGCCATCAGGCCCACCACCCGGTTATCCCGAAGCCGCTCGGCGAGCACCTCGAACGGCGGCTGGTCCCCGCCGGTCAGGGGAATAATCTCGAATCCGAGGCTCTCCCGGTAGGCGAGGAACCGGTTGTACAGCGACTCGGGTCGCAGCCGCTCGGCCACCGTGGTGGGGGTGCCGTTGTTCTGCACCAGCCACACCCCGGCCATGTCCCAGTTACCGCTGTGCGGCAGGGCGAGGATCGCGCCCCGGCCGGCGTCCAGCGCTGCCCAGAGGTATTCGATGTCATCCACGGTAAGCTCTCGGCCCACTGCCTGGTGATCCATGGTCGGCAAGCGAAAGGCCTCCCGCCAATATCGCGCGTATGAGGCCAGCGAAGCACGAATCAGCCCGTCCGGCACGCGGTCGGGTGTGACGCCGATGACCCGGGCCAGGTTCTTGCGCAGCTGTTCGGGTCCGCCGTTGCGGGCGGCATAGTGCGCTCCGGCGCCGAATGCATTGCGCGCCACCACTTCCGGCATTGCACGCACCAGCCGCCAGCCGGCCGCATACCCCCAGTCGGCGAACTGGCCCCCAAGCGGGAAGCGGTTGCCGCGATCGGCGTTCGGCCCCGCCGGGGTGGTGGTCACGGCGCGCTCGTCTCGGGTTTCTCGCCGCCGGAATTGTCCGCGCCCCTGCTGATTCCCGGGTCGCTTGGCTCCTGCCCGCCGGACTTCTCGCCGGACTTTTCCAGGCGGTCCATCGCGCCCGGCGACGTGCGCACGGTGTGCAGCCGCTGCAACAGGGTGACGACGCTGGCGCCCGCGAGCACCCACATCGCCACGTGCAGCAACAACGGCACCCCAAACAGGCCGGACAGGCCGGCGCCGTTCAGCACGATGACCAGCCGTTCCGGTCGCTCGATGATCCCGCCACCGCCTTCCAGCCCGCTGGCCTCGGCGCGGGCCTTGATGTAGGAGATGACCTGCGACGTGACCAGACAGATCAGTGTCGCCACCACCAGCGACGCGCTGTGGATGCCGACCGCCGCCCACCACGCCAGGCCGCAAAATATCGCGCCGTCGCCGATCCGATCGCAAGTCGCGTCGAGCACGGCCCCGAACCGGGTGCCGCCGCCGCGTTCGCGGGCCATCGCTCCGTCGAGCATGTCGGCCAGCACGAAGAACGAGACCGCCACCGAACCCCACCACAGCTGCCCCATCGGGTACAGCGTCAGCGCTGCGATGACCGCGCCGGCGGTGCCGAGGATGGTAATGCTGTCGGGGGTGAAGCCAGCTCGCAGAGCGGCCTTTGCGACCGGCCTGGACAGCTTGGCGTAGGCCGCGCGGGTCATCAGGTAGAAGTCGCTCACGGCTGCTTCTCCCACTCGGTGGCCAGGAGTTGGCGGGTCTCGCGCAGCAGCTGCGGGATGACCTTGGCGCCGCCGATGATGGTGATGAAGTTGGCGTCGCCGATCCAGCGCGGGACGATATGCATGTGCAGGTGTTCGGCCAGAGAGCCGCCGGACACCGTGCCCAGGTTTAGCCCGACGTTGAAACCCATTGGCCGCGAGACACTCTTGATGACCCGGATGGCCTTCTGAGTGAAGGCCATCAGCTCGGCACTTTCGGCGTCGGTGAGGTCCTCCAGTTCCGAGACCCGCCGATACGGCACCACCATGAGGTGGCCCGGGTTGTACGGATAGAGGTTGAGCACGACGTAGACCGTCTCGCCGCGCGCCACCATCAGACCGTCCTCGTCGGACAGAGTGGGAATGTCGGTGAACGGCTGCGCCTCGGTGGTGTTGTCGCGGCGCAGCGGCGCTTCGGCGATGTAGTTCATCCGGTGTGGCGTCCACAGTCGCTGCAGGTGATCGGGTTCACCGACCCCCTGGTCGGCGATCGTGCGGTCGTCCGGGTTCGTCACGTCGACGTGCCCACCTTGATCAGTTCGGCTGTGGGGGCGGCATTTTCGCGGTTGGCGATCCAGTTAACGATGGCCTCGATCGCCTCGTCGCGCGGCACGCCGTTGACCTGAGTGCGGTCCCCGAACCGGAATGACACGGCCCCTGCTTCCACATCACGGTCACCCGCGAGCAGCAGGAACGGCACCTTCTGGTTGGTGTGGTTGACGATCTTCTTGGCCATCCGGTCGTCGCCGCTGTCCACCTCGACGCGAATTCCCTGCGACTTCAGTTGCGCAGCAACCTCTTCCAGGTAAGCGACGTGACCGTCGGCGACCGGGATACCGACCACCTGCACCGGTGCCAGCCACGCCGGGAACGCGCCCGCATAGTGCTCGGTGAGGATGCCGAAGAACCGCTCGATCGACCCGAACAACGCACGGTGGATCATCACCGGGCGCTGCCTGGTGCCGTCGGCGGCGGTGTACTCCAGCTCGAATCGCTCCGGGAAGTTGAAATCCAGCTGGATCGTCGACATCTGCCAGGTGCGGCCCAGCGCGTCCTTGACCTGCACCGAAATCTTCGGGCCGTAAAACGCCGCGCCTCCCGGGTCGGGCACCAGGTCCAGCCCGGATTCGGCGCCGACCTCGGCCAGGACGTTGGTGGCCTCCTCCCACGCCTCATCGGCGCCGACGAACTTGTCCGGATCCTTGGTGGACAGCTCCAGGTAGAAGTCGGTCAGGCCGTAGTCGCCGAGCAGATCGAGCACGAAACGCAGCAGAGACCTCAGCTCGTCGCGCATCTGGTCGCGGGTGCAGTAGATGTGTGCGTCGTCCATGGTCAGGCCGCGCACCCGGGTCAGTCCGTGCACCACACCGGACTTCTCGTAGCGGTAGACCGTGCCGAACTCGAACAGCCGCAACGGAAGTTCACGATAGGACCGACCGCGGGCCCGGAAGATCAGGCAGTGCATCGGGCAGTTCATCGGCTTGAGGTAGTAATCCTGGCCTGGCTTGCGCACCGTGCCGTCTTCGTTGTATTCGGCGTCGATGTGCATCGGCGGGAACATGCCGTCGGCGTACCAGTCCAGATGTCCCGAGGTGTGGAACAGTTGCGCCTTGGTGATATGCGGGCTGTTGACGAACTGGTAGCCGGCATCGGTGTGTTTGCGCCGCGAGTAGTCCTCGAGCTCCCGACGGACAATGCCCCCCTTGGGGTGGAAAACCGCTAGGCCGGAACCGATTTCGTCGGGGAAGCTGAACAGGTCGAGCTCGGCACCGAGCTTGCGGTGATCGCGGCGCTGGGCCTCCTCGATCAGCTCCATGTGCTTGTCGAGCGCCTCCTGCGACTCCCAGGCGGTGCCGTAGATGCGCTGCAGGCTTGCGTTGTCCTGGTTGCCCCGCCAGTAGGCGGCCGAGCTGCGGGTCAGTTTGAACGCCGGGATGTGTTTCGTCGTCGGAATGTGCGGCCCGCGGCACAAGTCCCCCCATTCCCGTTCCCGGGTGCGGGGATTGAGGTTGTCGTAGGCGGTCAGCTCGTCGCCGCCGACCTCCATCACCTCCGGGTCGCCGGACTTGTCGTCGACGAGTTCCAGCTTGTAGGGCTCGTTCGCCAGCTCCTCGCGCGCCTGGTCCTTGGACTCATAGACGCGCCGGGCGAAGAGTTGGCCTTCCTTGACGATCTGGCGCATGCGCTTCTCGAGCGCCTCCAGGTTCTCGGGCGTGAACGCCTCCGGGACGTCGAAGTCGTAATAGAAGCCGTCGGTGATGGGCGGTCCGATACCAAGCTTGGCCTCGGGGAAGAGTTCCTGCACCGCCTGGGCCAGTACATGCGCCGTCGAATGCCGGATCACGCTGCGGCCGTCCTCGGTGTCCGCGGCGACCGGTGACACCTCGACGTCGGTGTCGGGTGTCCAGCTGAGGTCACGCAGCCGGCCGTCGGCGTCGCGGACGACGACGACCGCGTCCGGCGCGCCACGGCCAGGCAGCCCGGCGTCGCGCACCGCTGCCCCGGCGGTGGCCCCGGCAGCAACCCGGATCGGGGCTGCGGGGGCGGGACTGGCGGCGGCGCTCATCGGAGACTCTCCAAGGTTTCGGGGGTTTTTACGAACGCGACCATGCTATCGGGGCGTGGCGTCACGCCCCCAGGCCGATAGGGCTCTTCAACCAGGCCCATTCGACACCCACCAAGTTGGCCGCCCAGCCGAGGGGGCCGAGCAACCATAACGTCGCGACCACGACCAGGGCGGTGAACGCGGTGCCCAAGGCCTTCACCGCGATGTGCTGACGGCTGAACCACGCCATGACGGCGTCGTATTGGGCCTTGACCCAGTGCAGAGCCAGTTGCGCCCACCGGAACTCCGTCGCCAGGATGCCCAGGCCGAGGAAGACCATTGCCCAGCCCGGCCCCGGGTACGGGATCGCGACGATGCCGGCCGACAACACCGCCAGCCCGACCACCGCAATAGCGGCGCGGTATACGAAGTCGGCGATCGGCCGATGCCGCAACCGGTCGCGCCAGCGCGCCCATTGGCGGCGTATCCCACTTCGCTCTTCGGCTGTCACGGTTGGCCCGGGAGCAACCGCACGAACAACGCCTCGGCCTCGACCAGCACGGCCTCGCCGTCGAGCAACCGCCCCGTGACGAAGATCTTGCGGCCATCGACGCGGTCGATGCCGGCGTCGACCTGCAACTCCTTGTCGATCGGGACGATCCTGCGGTAGTTGACGTGCAGGAACGCTGTGCGCTGGTACAGGCTCTCGCCGAGCTTGAATGCGGTGTAGCCCAGCACGGAGTCGAACAGCAGTGAGATCGCACCGCCGTGCACGGCGCCGTTGCGGCCGAGGTGATAGCGGCGGAACTGCGCGATGCCGCCGACCCGGCCATCGGCGGTCTTGGCGAGCTTGGCCGGCACCTGCAGGATGTTTCCGCGGTTGGGCAGGTCCATGCGCCGGCCGGACGGCGAGGACCACTCGTCGCCGTCGTAGGGCGCCAGCAGCTCCGACACTTTCTCGATCAGGTCGGCGGCCTCGGTGATCACCTCGTCGGGCGCGTCGGCGGCGCGGGTGCGGTCCTGCAGTGTGCGGACCGCCTCGACGAACCGGCCGTAGTCGGATCCGCCACGGGCGGTGGGGACAGGCGGGTTGAATCCGCCGCCGCGGTGCTCGTCTACGGACTCCTCGGTGGCCACCTGGTCACCGTATTGCCTGCGGACTCAGCCGGCCGACCCGGCATTGCTCAGTGTGTCGAACTCGTCGTCGGACAGCCTGATTTCGGCGGCGGCGACGTTCTCCTCGAGGTGCGCGACGCTCGACGTGCCGGGGATCGGCAGCATCACGGGCGAGCGCTTCAGCAGCCACGCGAGCGCCAGCTGGGACGGCGTGGCGTGATGCTCGTCGGCGATGCGCTGCAGCGGGCCGCCGGGCGACGCCAGCGGGCCGGCCGCCAGGGGGAACCACGGGATGAAACCGATGCCCTGTGCGGCCACCGCGTCCAGCAGCGGCTCGGCGGTGCGAACGGTGACGTTGTACATGTTCTGCACCGAGACGATGATCGCGACCTTCTGCGCGGCTTCGAGCTGTTCGACGCTGACCTCGGACAGGCCGATGTGGCGGATCTTGCCTTCCCGCTGCAGCGCGACCAGCTCCCCGAGCTGATCTTCGGCGGGAAATTTGGAGTCGATGCGGTGCAGCTGGAACAGGTCGATACGCTCGACGCCCAGGCGGCGCAGGCTCATCTCGGTCTCCTGGCGCAGGTAGTCCGGAAAGCCCAGCGATGACCATTCGTCGGGCCCGGTGCGCAGCAGGCCGGCCTTGGTCGCGATGACCAGGCCGTCGGGATACGGGTACAACGCCTCGCGGATGATCTCCTCGGAGACGTAGGGGCCGTAGCTGTCGGCGGTGTCGATGAAGTTGACGCCGAGTTCGACGGCGCGGCGCAACACGCGGACCGCCTCGTCGCGGTCGGCCGGCGGGCCCCACACGCCCTTACCGGTGAGGCGCATGGCGCCGTATCCGAGCCGGTTGACCGTGAGATCGCCGCCGAGGGTGAACGTTCCGGACGCTTGAGCGACAGCTTGAGTAGTCACGTTTCCGACCGTACGCGCAAACCGCGGTGGTCAGGCACTGGTCTCGTAATGCGGATCGGCGACGGGTTTCGATTCGGGCGAGCCACGTTGCCGGAGGAAAATCGACAGACCGACGATGGCGGCGACGGCGACGAACTCGCTCTGCCAGTTCTGCATCGATTCGAACCAGAACTGCGACGTGGTCACATAGCGCCACGTCGAGACCGCCGCCTCACCATGCTGGATCTGTTCTTCGTTATACGCGCGGGCGCCCCCGAGGGCGTGCAGGGCGACGGACGCAAAGAACAAGGCGAAGAACGCGATCGCCAACGAGTGCTCGTAGACGCTGAGCACCCAACCGCCTTTCCTGACCGGCCAGGGCGAGTCGGGCGACGGCGCGACGTCCCGAGGGTCGTCGTCCTGGGGCACATGTTTGCGCAGTGGCTTCGACTCCGACGAACCCTTCTGGTACAGCAGTGCCGTCAACACCACATACATGCCCATCTGCAGGAATTCCGACTCCCAGTTCTCGAAGGTGGCCTCCACAAACGCACCGGTCGTGAGATATCCCAGCACCGAGATCTGCTCGGTCGAACCGTGCGCGAGCTGTTCCTGGTTGTAGGTCGCGGTGCCGGAAACGATCATGCCGAGGAAGAAGACGAAGAACAATGCCAGACACGCCAGCAACAGACCATTTTCGTGCAGGAAGCGCGAAAACCGATGAGGTTCAGCACCTTTCGAATCCCGACCCGGCATGACGACCGCCTTCCATCGGCCAGATCGACCGTTGAATCGACCGCTGCGGCCAGCGTAACCGTAGGGTTCGGCGAGGCGGTCGGACGACACGCACGCGTCGCGACGAGCCACGATGACAGAGTGACCGGGTGAGATTGAGCGATCTGGCGGTGCTGCCGTTCACCTATCGCGAGGTTGGCGCGACCGCGGGCCCGCCGCCCGCCGGCTACCACTACGTGTGCAAGTCCGCGGTGATCGGCGACGGACGGCGCCGCTTCGAAGACGCCGCCGCTGCGGTGATGCGCTGGGGCATGCTGCGCGGCGCCGGCGTGCGTGTCGAGGCCAGCACCGAGGTCGCCGAGGTTGGTTCGGACGTGATCGTCGGCATCGGTCCCATCCGCGCGCCGTGCCGGGTGGTCTACGTCGTCGACGAACCCGATCGGCGCGGGTTCGCCTACGGCACGCTGCCGGGTCACGCCGAGTCGGGTGAGGAACTGTTCGCGGTGCGCTACGACCCGGCCACCGGCGCGGTCGTTGCGGAGGTCATCGCGTTCTCCCGGCACGCGACGTGGTGGAGCAGGCTGGGCGCGCCCGTCACCTCGCTGGCCCAGCGGGTCATCACGAACCGGTACCTCGAAGCCCTCTGACTTCTACGATCTCGGTGTGCCAGGCAAGGTGTCGCTAGGCGGCGCACGTGCGGTGCTGTCGGCCGAGGTCGCCGCGATCCGCCGCCGCGACCCCGACCTCGACGCCGGCGACATCACCTCCTTCACCTTCCCGCTGTTGGTGCGGGCCGTCGGTGTGCTGGCCGTCGGCCTGGTACCGCTCATCGTCATCCGCAACGGAGGAGACACCGACGCACTGCTGGTGCCTCTGGTGGGCTCGCTGGCGCTCGCCATCATCTGCACCGCCGTGGTCGCCTGGCTGGTGTCGATCGTCATCTCCGGCCTGGTAGTGATGGTGCTGTACCGGACCGGGCCGCGCGCGTCGTCGCAGCTCGTGGTCCGCACGCTCACCGAATCCTTCGAGCGGGTCAGCGACGCCACCTCGCACATCACGTTGCTCGC
The DNA here is from genome assembly GCA_963799495.1 of uncultured Actinomycetota bacterium. Classification (GTDB taxonomy): domain Bacteria; phylum Actinomycetota; class Actinomycetes; order Mycobacteriales; family Mycobacteriaceae; genus Mycobacterium. The sequence goes on along the minus strand of CAWCXH010000001.1, from coordinate 86,869 downwards.
TCTGGTGGCCGCGCTGATCTCGCTGGCGATCGGCCTGCCCACCCGACGCGGCGACGAACTGGCCAATTCGGTGCTCGATGACCTGCTCACCGCGCAGATCGCGGTGCTGCTGGCCGCGTTGGGGTTCGCGTTCGTCGCGGAGTCGATCCGGTGCGCGGCCGGCATCGTCGACGATCAGTCGCTGATGCTGGCCTGGCCGTGGGCGCTGCTCATCGCCTGCCTCAGCTGGATGGTTGCCACGATCGTCGGCCCGTTCGAGACCACCCGGATGCTGACGATCCTGCTCAACGAATGGCTACCGGCCATGGTCGACGGAACGCCGCGTGCTCAGGTGATCGCCGACGCGCTGCCGTCCAGTGCGCGGTGGTGGGCGGCATTCGGGCCGCTGCCGATCATCGCCGCGATCTGGGCGTTCGAGGCGTGGAGGCGCGACGGCTTCACCCATGTCCGCGATTTTCTCGACGGGGTCGACGACGAGACCCGTTAGGCCACAACGTCTTCGGCGTCTTGGCGGTCTGCGCTTGGCGGGTATTCCTGGGCCGCGATATCGAGTTGATAGGACAGGATCGCCAGCGTGAACAGGCCGATTGACATGTTGACCAGCGCCCCGAAACCCTCGGTGGCGAAATCGACGAGCGCATTGAGGAAGGTGAAGATCAGCGCGGCGTTGCGCAGCCAGCGCAGCGGCCAGACGCTGTCGGTTCGTCGCAGCGCGATCATCGCCGGCAGCGCCATCCCGAAGGTCAGCGCCGCGCTGATGAGCAGGATGACCGCCGCGGGGCTCCCCCCGTCCAGCCGCAGCGTGATGTCGCCGTGCTCGTAGAGGTATCCGCCCAGCGCGATGCCCAGCGCACCGAACAGCAGGCCCGCCAGCGCGCCGGCAACCATCAGCCAGCCGACAACGGGGACCCAGCGCGGACTGCGGAAGAAGTCGGGAATGAGCCGCGGGACCCACTGCTGCAGTCGGTACAACCGGTCTGGGGCGTGGTCGGCGGCCGTCAGGAGCGCCCGGACGCTGTGGACGTCGCTGAGGTCGGCACCGCCGACCCGGGCCTGTTCGACGAGCTCGAACGCGATCTGGCGCCGATGGTCCGCCAGGCCCCGCGCCACGCCGTCGGCGGCGATCGCCGCGGCCGACGCCAGGCACTCCTGCGGCGTCAGCGGCTTGAAGTCGCGCACGATCCGGGCGCCGACCAGGATAACTACCACCAGGATGTACATGATTTCGGCGGCGGGACCGTAGAAGTAGTCGTTGTCCTTGGTTACGAACTTGCCCACCTCGTCGAGGAACAACCCGAACCCGATTCCACCCAGCACAACGGCCAGGATCCGGGCCCCGAAACCCAGTGTCATCCAACCGATGAGCAGCGCCAGCATCATCAATGCGCCGCCGTAGAGCGCGTGCGCGATGTGCAGGTTCCCGCCGCCGACCTGCGGATAACCGGTGAGTTGCAGATACAGCCGGGTGATCACAATGGTCGCGATGGCGATGAGGATGAACGCCTCGGCGGCGCTCGGACCGGTGGCACTGCGGGTGAGCACCCCGTGGCGGGTGCGACGATGGTTGTCCATACTTCCTCGCCTTCCGGCACCGCGTTAGCCTTAAGCAACCTATCGGAGCATGATGTTGGGATGGTGCTGGTGAACGAGCCGTCCGGGGTAGAGGCCACCCATTTCCGGATAGCGGAGATCATCCACGATCTACACAGCCGAATCGATGCCGACTCCGACACCGTCATCGCGGAGCTGGCCGAGCACGCCGCGGTCGAGGTGCCCGGTGCTCAGTACGCCGGAGTGACGATCACCCGCAACGCCAGGAACATCGATACACCTGCGGCCACCCACCGCTGGCCGATACTGCTGGACGAGATTCAGCAGCGGCACCGCGAGGGCCCGTGCCTGACCGCGGCCTGGGAGGAAAGGACGGTGCACGTCGCCGACCTGGAGACCGATGTCCGATTTCCGCTGTACCGCCGGGACGCATTAGCGCAGACACCGATCCGGTCGATCATGGCGTTCCAGTTGTTCATCGCCGACGAGACGATGGGCGCGCTGAACGTCTACGCTGAAAACGCGAACGCGTTCGGGCCGGAATCGCGAGATATCGGATTGGTCTTCGCGGCCCACTCGTCGGTGGCGTGGAACACGGCCCGCCGCGACGAGCAGTTCAAGCGCGCGTTGGCCAGCCGGGACATCATCGGCCAGGCGAAGGGCATGATCATGGAACGCTACGGCGTTGACGCCGTTCGAGCGTTCGAGTTGTTGCGCAAGCTGTCGCAGGATTCGAACGTGCGGCTCACCCAGATCGCCGAGGAGCTTGTCGCCAAGGCGCAGACTTCGGAGAGCTAAGCATCGGTCGCTGCGTACGCGACGGCTTCGTCGAAACTCAATGCGCTGCCCTCCCGCTGGGCTGCCTCGAATTCCTTGGCCCCGAGCGCCTCCCGCGCGCTGCGCTCGCATCCGTCATGGAACACAAGCAGATGCGGAAGCACGACCGTGCTGGCTCCGACGGACCGGCCCAACCCCGCAGCGGCGGCGATCAACGTGGCGGCACGCCGCGGGTCTTGCTTTGCGTCGGCGATCCATGCCAGGGCCTCCAGACAAGCCGAGGCCTGGCGGGGATCGTTCACCAACTGTGACACTTGTAGTGCATCGGTCAGCAGTTGCTCGGCATTATCGGGCTTACCGTTCTGCCACCAGCCAACTCCCAACGACCACAACGCATATCCTCGATACACCGACTCACCGCTGGATTCGGCAAAGGCGAGCGCTTTCTCCTGCCAGATGAGCGCCCGACCGAGCTCGCCGCCGAACTCCAGGCCCCATCCCAGCAACAGCATCGCCGAGACCCGCAGCGTAGGGTCGTCGACCGCGTCGAGGGCTTCCTCGAATCGTGAACAGGCACCGTCGAATTCGCCGCTGACCAGAGCCGTGAGCCCGTCGGCCATCGTTACCATGCCGTGCGCCTCGGAATCAGTCATCTGCTCGACGAGCATCCGTCCCTCGGCCACCCGGGCGGTTGCCGCCGGCAGGTCGCGCTGCAGCCCGACCAACAACACCGAGCCGTAGAGCGCGCCGATCCGTTCCCTGGTCGGTTCGGGCGGCGTACCGTCCAACGCGCGGTCGAGCCAGCGGCGCGTCTCGGTGTGAGCTCCGCGGGCGAGCCCGAAAGGATGGATCGTTCCCGCGATTTCGAGCGCGGTCTCGGGTGAGTCGGTCAGGCTGGATTCGAGCGCGGCGCGGATATTCGCCCTCTCACGCTCCACGCGCTGCAGCCAGTAGACCTGTCGCGGACTAAACCAATCGGCCGTCGCGTCGGCGACCAACCGCCGGTACCAGTCGGCGTGTCGCCGCCGCAACAGTTGGTACCGGTTGGTCTGGGTGATCTGCTGCCTGCCGTACTCCCGCAGCGTCTCAAGCAGCCGGAACCGCACCACGCCCTTGGATTCCGTGCGGATCAGGATGGATTTGTCCACCAACGAGGACAGCCCGTCGAGTAGCTCGTCCGGAGACAGGTCCTCGGCGCAAATCGATTCTGCCGCTTCGAGTTCGAAGCCGCCGGCGAACACCGAGAGCCTGCCCCAAAGCTGCTGCTCTATGGGTGTGCACAGGTCGTAGCTCCAGCCGACGCTCCAGCCCAGAGTCTGCTGCCGCGTCGGCGCACCACGACTGCCGCGGGTGAGCAGTGTGTACCGGTCGGCCAGCCGCTCCAGGATCTGCTCGGGAGAAATCACCCGCAGCCGCGCCGCCGCCAGTTCGATCGCCAGCGGCAGCCCGTCCAGTTTGGAGCAGATGCGGGCGACGGTGGCCTTGTTGTCGTCGGTGAGCTCGAAACCCGGCACAGCGGCCGCCGCCCGATCGGCGAACAACGCCACCGCGTCGTAGCCGGGCAGCCCGCCCAGCGTCGGCTCGCGGTCCGCGTCGGGAAACTCCAACGGTGGCAGGCGCAGTACCGCCTCCCCGCCGATACCCAAGGCCTCGCGGCTTGTCGTAAGGACGCGCACTTCCGGGCACGCCCGCAACAACGCCTCCGCCAGCTCCGCCGCCGACTCGACCACTTGCTCGCAGTTGTCGAGTACCAGCAGCAGCCTACGCGGCGCCAGGAACTCGACCAGCACGTCACGCAACGGTAAGGCCGACTCGTCGCGCACACCAAGGGCCGCGGCGACGGTGTAGAGGAGCAGCGACCCGTCGTGCAACTCGCCCAACTCGACCAGCCACACCCCGTCGCGGAAATCGGGCCGCGCGGCGCCCGCGGCCCGCAGCGCCAGCCGCGTCTTGCCGACCCCTCCGATGCCGGCCAACGTGACCATCCGCGACGCGGCAAGCATGTTGCGCACCTCGGACAGCTCGGTGCGACGACCAACGAAGCTGGTCAGCTCCAAAGGAAGGTTCCCGATGGTGTGGTGAGCACCTGTGGTCGCCGCCCGTGGCCGCGATTCTCCGTCCGGCTCCGCCCGCAGCGCCATTTCGTCGACGGGTAGGCCGTGACGCGTCTGCAGCTGCTGAATCTCGACACCCAGTTCCTGAGCGGACGGACGGTGGTGCGGGTCGCGCGCCATCGCCTTCTCGACGACCGCGCAGACGTCATCGGGGATGCCGCTCTCGCGCAGATCCGGCGCCGACTCGCTGGCGATGCGCAGGAATTGGGCAACCATCTGCTCGCCGCTGCGGCGTTCGAACGCGGCATGGCCGGTGAGCGCGCAGAACAAGGTGGCGCCGATCCCGTACACGTCGGAGGATCGGCTCGGCGGATCGCCGCTGAGGATCTCGGGGGCGGTGAACGCCGGAGAGCCGGTGAATGTGCCGGTGGCGGTTGTGAATCCGCCGGTGATGTGGGCGATGCCGAAGTCGCTCAACGCCGGCTCGCCGTAGTCGGTAAGCAGGATGTTGGCCGGCTTGACGTCGCGGTGCAGGATCCCGACGCGGTGCGAGGTGTCCAGCGCGGCGGCCATCTTCACTCCCAGCCGCAGGACCTCATCCAACGGCAGCGGGCCCAGACGGCGGATCCGCGCCTCCATCGAACCCTGCCGGTGGTACTGCATGACCAGGTACGGATAACCGTTGTCGGTCTCCCCCACCTGCAGCACGCTCACGATGTTCGGGTGCCCGGTGAGCCGGCCCATCGCGCGCTGCTCGCGCAGGAACCGCTCCCGGTTCTCGTCGGGTTCGGCGGTGAGGACCTTCACCGCCACCGTGCGGTCCAGGTCGACCTGTGTACAGCGGTAGACGATGCCGAAACCACCGCGACCGATTTCTTCGGCGTTATCGAACCCGGCAGCAGGCAATTCCGTGACGACGGCAGAGCCCACGTCGCGTTGCGTCTGTAACGGATCGCCGTCCATCATCGGATCCCTGCGACGAGCATAGCCAGGGACTAAATGCGGGGACGGCTTTCAGTGCGGCTGCGCGATGTTGAGTGTTTTTCGAAGCCACTGAAGCACCGGCGGCGCCACGTCGTCCAGCGCCGACTCGACGACGATCCAGTGCGGTTTGCCGGGGTGTACCTGGTGCTCGGCGTTGTACCTCTTGGCGATGCGTCTTGAGATCCATTGTGCGACATTGTGATCCGATCCCGCGCTGACGCACAGCACCGGGCATGTCACGTCGGAGGCGTTCACCCGGGTCGAGGATGATCCCATCGACATCTCCCGGAAGACGCGCCTCGAGTCGCGGACGAGTTTTGGGATCAGGTCGTCTTGTTCGGCCTTGGGAAGCGTGTTGAGCGGGACTTCACGCATCGTCCTCGCCGACGGCAAGAACGGCTTGCCCGCGAGGACCGCGGGCAGCACCGGGAAGAGGTGCGGTAGCGCTTTGAGTTGCGGCCAGAGCACGCCGGGTGGGATGGATGCGAGCAGCACGGCCGCGCGCGGCGTGCGTGCCGCGGCGATCTTCTGGGTCAGCAGTCCGCCCATGCTGTGGCCGATCACGATCGGGGGTTCGGTCAGGCTGTCGTAGGCCTTCAGCGCGACATCGAAGCAGTCCTTGATGCCGGTCCGGCGCAGCACGTCGTCGCGCGTCGGGTCGCGGCCGGGATGCGTCGGTGCGTGGGTTTCGAAGCCCGCGGCTTGGAAGAAGCGGGTCCAGGGCTCGAGCAAGGCGGGCCGACCGAATACACCCATTTTGTCGCTTCCGGGGGTTTCGCCTCGCGCCACGGCGGGCATCACAGTCTGCAGATCCAGCAAGTCAGAAGGTTGGTATGTGAGATGAGTGTCGAATCCAAGCCGGCCGCGGACGCGTCGATCGGCGAGTTGATGAGTCAGCTGTCGGCGCAGACGTCGCGGCTGGTTCGTGACGAGTTGCGCCTGGCACAAAAGGAGTTCCAGGAATCGGCCAAGCACGCGGGCATCGGCGCCGGTCTGCTCAGTGTGGCCGGACTGCTGGCGGTGCTTGGTCTGGCGACCTTCATCGCCGCCGCCGTCGCCGCCCTGGCGCTTGTGCTGCCGGTGTGGGCATCCGCGCTGATCGTGGGGGCGGCACTGTTCGCTGCGGCCGGCATTGCGGCGCTGCTGAGCAAGAAACAGGCCGCGGAGGTGACGCCGGCGGCACCGCAGACCGTGGAGAACGTGAAAGCCGACATCCAAGAAGTGAAGGACGCGCGCCATGACCGCTGATCCCACCCGACCCGAGCCCGGTCCGGACGCGGATGTCGACGATATTCAGGCAGACATCGACCAGACGCGCCAGGAACTCGGCGAGACCGTCGAAGCGCTGCAGGCCAAGCTCGACGTCAAGGAACGCGCCAGGGAGAAAGTGGCCGACACCAAGGACCAGGTGGTCGAGAAGGCCCACACCTTGCAGCACGCGGCGACCGACAACCCCCAGCAGACGCTGCCGGTGGTTGCGCTTCTCCTGATCGGTGGGCTCGCCGCCGGGATCGTGATCTGGAGGCGGCGCCGCTAACCGGGCGACTCCATAACTGTGGTGGTCCCGGCTGGGTTCGAACCAGCGACCTTCCGCGCGTGAGGCTGTTCAGAGGCTGAGGGATCTCTGTTTGCAACATCCACACTCCCCGCGGCCCGTTCGGCGATCCCCGCCGTGATCGCCCGAGAGCTCGCCGGCTGGTGCCGGTCACCGGCGACCCTCGACTCAACCAGCCGATCTCGTGGAAACCGACGTCTCGTGCACCGGCCAGTCGATGCTCAGGTACTGCGTCTCCTGGAATTCCTCGAGACCGGCGCGGGCGCCCTCGCGGCCGAGCCCACTCTGCTTGACACCTCCGAACGGAGCGGACGGGTCCGACACGACTCCACGGTTGACGCCGACCATGCCCGCGTCGAACGCCTCACCGAGGCGCATCGCGCGCTGCAATTCACCGGCGTATACGTAAGCGGCAAGCCCCATCTCGGAGGCGTTGACGAACTTGAGCAGCTCGGTGTCGTCGTGCCACGCCACGATCGGTGCGACGGGGCCGAAGATTTCGGCGTCGAGGATGTCGGCCTCGGCGGGCACGTCGGCCAGCACGGTTGGCGGGTAGAACCAGCCCTTGCTGTCGGGCACCGGCGCGCGATGGCTGATGCGCGCTCCGGAAGCAATGGCCTGCCGCACGAGCGCGTCGACGCCCTCCACGGCGCGCCCGGAGATCAGCGGGCCGATCTCCGCGCCGTCCGCTGCTGCCCCGACGGTGAGTGCCTCGACCGCCGCACCGAACCGGGTGGTGAACTCATCGACGACGTCGGCGTGGATGTAGAAGCGGTTCGCCGCGGTGCAGGCCTGACCGCCGTTGCGGAACTTGGCGACCATGGCGCCCGCGACGGCGGCGTCGATGTCTGCGTCCTCGGTGACGACGAATGGCGCGTTGCCGCCCAGCTCCATCGAGGAGTTCACCACACGGTCGGCCGCCTGGCGCAGCAGCACCTGGCCGATGCGGTTGGAGCCGGTGAAGGAGATCTTCCGGACCCGGGGGTCCTCGAGCCACGCCGTCACGACGCCGGCGGCGTCGGTGGTCGGCACGACGTTGACCACGCCGGGCGGAACACCGGCCTCGACCAGCAGCCGCGTGAGAGCAATTGCGGTAAGCGGTGTTTCGGATGCCGGCTTGAGTACCACGGTGCAGCCCGCCGCCAGTGCGGGCGCGATCTTGCGCGTCGCCATCGCCGCCGGGAAGTTCCACGGCGTGACCAGCGCGGCCACCCCGACGGGGCGGTGCGTGACGACCGTGCGGACGCCGCCGGCCGGGGAGGCGCCGTAGTCGCCACCGGCGCGGACCGCCTCCTCGGCGAACCAGCGGAAGAACTCCGCGGCATAGGCGACCTCGGCGCGGGCGTCGGTGCTGGACTTGCCGTTCTCGTCGACGATGAGTTCGGCCAGCTCGTGCTGGTCGCGCATCATCAGGTCGAACGTGCGGTGCAGCATCTCCGAGCGCTCGCGGTCCGGGGTGAGACGCCAGCTCGCCAGCGCGGCGTTTGCAGCCTCCACGGCGGCCGTCGCGTCGGCGGTGTCGCCGTCTGCTACCTGCGCGACGACCGTGCGGTCGGCCGGGTTTTCGACGTCGAAGACGCCGGCACCGCCGGGCCTGAAGGTGCCACCGACGAACACGCCACGGGCCACGTCGAGGGAGTCGAGGTAGGTGCTCACGGGTACAGGCCTCTCTGACGGTGTGCCTCGGCGACGCGCTGCACCGCGAGACTGGTGGCAGCCGCGCGCAGCGTCAGCTGGTGAGTCTTCGCGTGGTCGAGGACGTAGTGCCAGGCGCCGATCATCCGATCGGCCAGCCGGGCCTCGACCTGGTCCTCGGTCCACCAGTACGCCTGGTTCGCCTGAACCCATTCGAAGTACGACACGATGACGCCGCCGGCGTTGGCCAGGATGTCGGGCACCACCGTGACGCCCGTGGCGGCGAGGATGTCGTCGGCCTCGGACGTCGTCGGGCCGTTGGCGCCCTCGACGACCAGGCGTGCGCGGACACGTTCGGCGTTGCCGGCGTGCAGCACGCCTTCGACCGCCGCCGGTACAAGCAGGTCGACAGCGAGTTCGAGCAGGTCCCCGGCGTCGATCGGCCCGGCGCCGTCGAACCCGACGACCGTGCCCGTCTCGTCGACGTAGGCCTCGAGGGCGGGCAAGTCGATGCCGCCGGGCGCATGGATTGCGCCATACTGGTCGCCCACGGCCTCGACCTTGACGCCGGCCTCGGCGAGGAAGCGCGCCGTCCCACGACCAACCTTGCCGAAGCCCTGCACGGCCGCGGTCGCAGCGTCGTGAGCGATGCCCAGGTGCGTGAGCGCCTCCAGGGCTACGTGCACGACGCCGCGCGAGGTGGCCGACGCCCGGCCGAGCGAGCCGCCGAGGCTGATCGGCTTGCCGGTCACGACGCCCAGGACGGTGTGGCCGGTGTTCACCGAGTAGGTGTCCATCATCCAGGCCATGGTCTGCTCGTCGGTGCCGATGTCGGGCGCGGGGATGTCGTGCGCGGGACCGATCAGCGGCATGATCTCCGAGGTGTAGCGCCGGGTGACGCGCTCGAGCTCGGCCTGCGAGTAGTCGCGCGGATCGATGACCACGCCACCCTTGGCGCCGCCGTACGGGACGTTGAGCAGCGCGCACTTCCACGTCATCCACATCGCCAGCGCGCGGACCTCGTCGAGGTCGACGTGCGGGCTGTAGCGCAGCCCGCCCTTTGCCGGCCCGCGGGAGTAGTTGTGCTGCACCCGGTGCCCGGTGATGATCTCCACGCTGCCGTCGTCGCGGCGCAGCGGGATGCTGACCGTGAGCTCGCGACGCGGGGCGGCGAGCAGGTCGTACATGCCCTGGTCGTAGCCGAGCACCTTGATGGCGTCGGCGAGCTGCGAGCGGGCGTCATCCAGCGGGGATCTCGTCGCCGCGGTGGTGTCGAGAGTGTCGGTCATCGGATCTCCTTGAAAACGTCGGTGAGGATGTCGAGCGCGTCGGTGAGCAAGTCGTCACCGATCGCGAGCGGGGGCAGGAAGCGCAGCACGTTGCCGAATGTGCCGCAGGTCAGGACGATGACCCCGCGCTGGTGCGCCGCCGCGGCGACGGCCTTGGCCAGGTCGGGAGCCGGCTCATCGGTGCCGGAGCGGACGAGTTCGACGGCGATCATCGCTCCGCGGCCGCGGACGTCGCCGATGCGGTCGTCGTCGGCCTGCAGGCGGTGCAACCGATCCTTCATGAGCCGCTCGATCTGCTGGGCCCTGCCGACCAGTTCGTCGGCCTCGATGGTCTCGATGGTCGCCAGCGCCGCCGCGCAGGCCAGCGGGTTGCCGCCGTAGGTGCCGCCGAGGCCGCCAACGTGTGCGGCGTCCATGATGGCCGCCGAACCGGTGACCGCCGACAGCGGCAGGCCGCCCGCGATGCCTTTGGCCGTGACGATCAGGTCGGGCACGACCCCCTCGTGGTCACAGGCGAACATCGCGCCGGTCCGGGCGAAGCCGGTCTGGACCTCGTCGGCGATGAAGACGACGTCGTGCGCGCGGCACCACTCGAGCAGCGCGGGCAGGAACCGGGGCGCCGGCTCGATGAAGCCGCCCTCGCCCTGAATGGGCTCGATGACGAGCGCGGCGAGATTGTCTGCGCCCACCTGCTTCTCCAGCCGGTCGATCGCGCGGGCGGCGGCCAGTTCGCCGTCGACCTGCTTGGCGTCGCGGAACGGGTAGGACATCGGCAGGCGGTAGACCTCGGGGGCGAACGGGCCGAAGCCGTGCTTGTAGGGCATGTTCTTGGCGGTCAGCGCCATCGTGAGGTTGGTGCGGCCGTGGTAGGCGTGGTCGAACGCGGCGACGGCCTGCTTCCCGGTATGGGCGCGGGCGATCTTGATGGCGTTCTCGACCGCTTCCGCTCCGGAGTTGAACAGCGCCGTGCGCTTTTCGTGTTCGCCCGGGGTCAGGCGGTTGAGCGCCTCGGCCACGGCCACATAGCTCTCGTAGGGCGTGACCATGAAGCAGGTGTGGGTGAACGCCTCGACCTGGGCCTTGACCGCGTCGACGACGCGCGGAGCGCTGTTGCCGACCGTGGTGACCGCGATGCCGGATCCGAGGTCGATCAGGCTGTTGCCGTCGGCGTCGACGACGATGCCGCCGCCGGCCCGCACACCGAACACCGGCATCGTCGTGCTGACGCCGTGGGCGACCGCGGACGCCTTACGCGCCATCAGTTCCTGCGATCGCGGTCCGGGAATTGCGGTCACGAGGTGACGGCGTTGGGTGATCTGCTCGGTCAAGGGTGCCTCCGTTGGTGCAGTGGGATCAAATGTCTGGAGCCCAGTGTTGCGGCTCGCTGCCATGCCGTCCAATACTTGTTAGGCATCCGGACCATGCCTACAGAGCATAGGAGAGTCGATGGAGCTGCGCACCCTGCGGTATTTCGTCGAGACCGCCGACACCGGCACCGTCAGCGCCGCAGCCGACGCTGTGCACGTCACCCAGCCGGCCCTGTCCCGCCAGCTGCGTCAGCTCGAGCGCGAGCTCGGCACCAACCTGTTCGACCGGGTGGGTGGGCGCCTGCTGCTCTCTCCGGTGGGGCGCGAGCTGCTGCCGCTCGCGCGGGATGTACTCACCCGCGCCGAACGTCTGGCCGTCGCGGCCGCGACCCTGTCGCAGGGGCGGCTGGAGCGCCTGATGCTCGCCGCCCCGGCGACCACGCTGGCCGATGTCGTCTCGCCCTTCATCGCGACCCTCGCCGAGGATGACCCAACGCCGTCCGTCTTCGCGTCCGACGCGCTGGTGCCGCAGGCCGCGCTGCGGCACGGTGCCGACCTGGTCATCACCAACGGTCGACCCGGTGATCAGCTCGACGTGCTGGCGCTGGCCGTGCTGCCGGTGTGGGCCTACGTTCCGGCCGGGCACGCGTGGTTCGGCCGCGATACCGTGCGGCTCGCAGACTTGCTCGCGGACAACGTCATTGGCCTCCCGCCGACGTTCACGGCACGGCAGGCGCTGGACGCCGCGGCGCTCGGCTGCGGGCTGGCACCGCGGGTCGTGATCGAGGGCAGCAGCGGCCCCGTCGCGCAGGCCCTTGCGGCCGCCGGCCGCGGGGTGGCCGTCGTATCCGACGATCCGCGTTTCGCCCTGCACCCCGTGCGGATCACCGTCGGACGCGACGAACTGAGCATTCACCTCTTCGCGGCATGGGACCCCCAGCATCCCGCTGCCACGACCCTCGCCATGATCGCCCAACGGCTCTCGACGTACATCGTCCACCGCTACGGCGAGTCCACCCGCCCGCCGTCGTGACATTCCAGACGGGGTAATTAACTCACTCCGACGATCTGCGCCGGCGCGGTCGCGGTATTCACGGCCGCGTCGGTGACGCGTTCGCCGAAGCGCGGAAACGCGGAAAATCACAGCCCCCGAACGACCGCCCTGAGACCTCAGGATGGATCGCACCGATCAACGAATCCTGGACTCCTGCTGCAGAACGGTCGCGCAAGCCCAGGAACGACCCGCCCACAACCGGCGGCACATTTAGGTGGGCACTTTGGCGGCGATCTGGTTGGCGATGTTGACAGCCGAGTCCGCGGGGTTGGCGCTGCATGTGTTGACGTCGATAATGACGTTGTTTTTTGCCGCCAGCGCCCGCCCACAGCCCCAGCCGGGGGCGTTGGCGTTCTGCTGTGTTGCGGTGGTACTCAGTGTGTCGTTCGTGTTGGATATCTGCCCCACCGCCCACAGCGACCCGGACTGGATGTGGGTGTACTCGCGACAGGCCGGCCACTGTTGAGCGGAGGCGGTGAAGAAGGCGCCGGCTTGCTTGGCGGAGGGGAAGAGTACCACTGCCTGCTGGACATAATGAGTGAAGTTATCGCCCTCCTGCAGTGTCTGATCGCGCTCGGCGGTGTAACCGCTGCCGGCATATACCTGGGCCTGCGCCGAGCCGTCGATGGCTAGGCACTCCCTGGGCTCCATCGTGGCGCTGTCGTCAGACATCGCGAAATGGGTCTTGGTGACCGTCATTTCGGTTGCCCCCATGGCAGTGTTGACCTGCTCGGGGCTGAGCAGCAACCCCGGCAGCGCGGTGTCGGCAAGAGGGGGCGCAGTTGTCGTGGTGGTCGTGGATCTGGTTGTCGATGTTTCGATGCCTTGGTTGCTGCCGCTGCTGCACCCGGCGGTGAGAATGCAGATGCTAGCAACGGCGAGTGCGGCTGTTAGTTGGCGCACGTATTCATTCCCGTTCCCCGCCGTGGCCATCAACCGATCACCACGGCGCGCTACCTCTGCGCTGATCGTCACTTCGTCCTCAGTCTCTTGCTGCATACCGGCCAGGCGCCCCAGCCCTGCCGTGCCCGGGTGACCTCGGCGATCGCGAGCTGCTCTTCGCGGGTGGCCAGGTCGGCGCGCGGCGCGTACCGCAATCCGCCGTGGCGCTCCCAGGTGTTCTGGTTGAACTGCACGCCGCCGTAGAAGCCGTTGCCGGTGTTGATGGCCCAGTTGCCGCTGGACTCGCAGACGGCCAGCGCGTCCCAGGTCGCGCCGTTGCTCACCGGCGGCACCACGGTGCCCGGCTTGGCACCGATTCGCAGCACCGACGGCCGGGCGGGTGTCACGATGTCGTGGGCTACAAGCCGTCGGCGGGTTTCGACACCGTTGACGATCGACACCGCGAAGGTGACATTCTGGGTGCCGGGAGTGCCGGGGTCCTCGATGACGTGGCGGCTCATGTTCATCGTCGGGTCCTGGATGCGGTGCGTCGACGGCGGCAGCGGCATGCGCGCGGTGACTTTCTGCATCCGGATGCGGGTGACCGCGATCTGCATGCCCTCGGTGACCGGCGTCGACGCCGGCGGCACCACCTTGTCGTCCTGTTCCAGCGGTGCGCCGGCCGCGGCCAGCAGCAGGCCCACGTTGAGCGCCGCTAGGCGCCGGTCGCTGGCAACACCGCCGTCGTTGATGTGTACGTCCTTCGCGCTGACCACCGGCAGCGCCATGCCGGCCAGCGGCAAGCGGCTGGCGCGAGACGCCGCGGCGGGGGCGGCGTCGCTCATCGACAGCTGCTTGAGAGCCTCGTCGACAGTCAATGCCGTCGTCCACACCTGCCGGCTCTGCTGGCCGTCCACCGACACCTGTAGCGGCCGGCCGCGTCGCAGCACGATGGTGTCGGACTGGTGGACCGGCTGATTAGCGGCCGGATAGAGATCGTCGTGGTCACCGACGGCGAAGCCGTTGTCCCTCACCACGTCGATCACCCGCGACTTCATAGTCGACACCGTCATTGGTGAGCCGTCGACGGTGAGCGTGACGGTCTTGTGCACCGCGACGGCGTAGCCGCCCGCGAAGGTCAACGCCAGCAAGAGGGCGCCGACCAGCGCGCGCTGCGCCGTCCGTTTCGGAGCGGCCCGCTGCCGATCTCGCTGCCCAGCCTCGGCCATCAGGGCGGCATTCGCCTCGCGAACTTTGGCAAACCGAGTCTCGTGTCGCCACAGCTGCTCTGTCGACTCGTCGCCGCGACTGCTCTTGCCCAACGGCACGTCCAACGCGACCCGGCCCAGCCGCACCATGCCCGCGTCCTGGCACAACGCCAACGCCTGCACGAACAGGTGCCCGAGCGCAGACAGGTGCCGCTTATGGAATCGGGCGATCGCCCGATAGTCCGGGGCCGACCCATCAGCAAGCCACCGAAATGCCACGTCATCGACGCATTTGCGTTCGATCACCCGCGACGAGCGCACCCCGGTGATGTAGCCGTACAACAGGATTCGCACCACCAGCCGCGGATCATCGGGCGACGCGCCTCGCCCCGCGGTGTTGGCCGCCCGAGGGCGGACAAGATCCACATGCTCGTCGACCAACTCGGCAATGAACCGGGCCAGGTGCTCGGCCGGCAACCAGTCTTCAGCGACGGCGGCAACAATCCCTGATCCGGGTCGAACACGCGGAACGTCTTGTCCACCGGGCGGCTTCGGCCTCCCGAAATGCGCGTCTGCGCTCTGTCCAAGAGCTACTTCGAACAATCCACCGCCACCGAGCTCATCAGTCACCCATCATGCCGGGCAGCCTGCCCTCGCCCGATCACCCCGCCCGGCGTGTTGCCGACCCAGGCTCCTAGATCGTGAATGACAAGGACGTCCAGCGCTCTGGCGTGACGAGGGTCTGCGGGTGCACGCAACCCGATGGCTCCAGCACCGCACCGCGAATACCGACGGCGGATTGCGCCAAACAGGGTGCGGCGGTGGACTTCCAGTTCGATGCCACCACCGACGGCCGCTGAATCAAGATCGGGTGGAATCGAACCGACCTTCCGCTTTTCAGGCGGAGCTGTGGCTTACATCGATGTGTTTCTACTGGTGAAACTGGATCAGGTATGTCTAATCGGGCGGGCTGGAGCACCCGGCCTGCAGGTTGGCCCCATTTTGGCCCCACGGTCTTGTGACTGGAGCTGCGACATCTGAGTTATGAGCCGACCGGTGGGGGTTTTCCCAGACTGCGCCCTACCCAGGCCAGCGCGGCCACCCGGGGTTGCAACCCATTGCAACTCTTGTGCACTGTGTCGCAGGTCACATAGAACGGGTGCATGAAAGCAGCTGTTTATTACGGACCGAACAAGGTCGAGGTGACTGATGTACCCGAGCCGGAGCCGCGCGCGGGCACGGTGAAGGTACAGGTGGGGTTCAACGGGATTTGCGGCACCGATCTGCACGAGTACTACGCGGGTCCGATCTTCGTGCCGACCGAACCGCATCCGCTGACCGGCCAGCAGATGCCGCTGACCATCGGCCACGAATTCGCCGGCACCATCACCGCTGTCGGCGACGGTGTCACGGGTTTCGCCGAGGGCGACCGGGTGGCCATCGAGCCGGTCTACAAGTGCGGGCACTGCGCGTCGTGCCGCGCCGGCAACTACAACGTCTGCCAGCAGATCGCCTTCCACGGCCTGATGTCCGACGGCGGCATGGCCGAGTACACCGTGGTGCCCACCGACATGCTCCACAAGCTGCCGGACGACGTGTCGCTGGAGTTGGGTGCGCTGGTCGAACCGATGTCGGTGGCCTATCACGCGGCCACCCTCGGCGAGGTGCGGGCCGGTGACACCGCGATGGTTTTCGGCGCTGGCCCGATCGGGATCGGGCTGTGGTTCGCGCTGCGTGGCAAGGGTCTCGACGACGTGTTCGTGGTGGAGCCCTCACCGACGCGCCGAGCCTCGATCGAGGCGCTCGGTGCGCGCACTCTGGACCCGACCGCGGTGGACGTTCCGGCGTTGATGGCCGACCACACCAGCGGCGACGGCGCCGACGCTGTGTTCGATGCCGCCGGCGTTGTCCCGGCGGTGAAGACCGCCTTGGCCTGCGTGGGCGCGCGCAAGCCGATGGTCAGCGTGGCGATCTACGAAAAGCCGTTGGAGACACCGCTGCTCAACCTGGTGATGAACGAGTCCCGGATCCAGGGCTCGCTGTGCTACACCGGCGCCGACTTCGCGGCCGTCATCGCCTTGATGGCCAAGGGCGCCTATGACACGACCGGCTGGGTCACCCGAATCCCCATCGAGGACGTCATCGATGAGGGATTCGAGGCACTGCACGCCGGGACCAAGATGAAAGTGCTCGTCGATCCCACAATCTGATTACGAAAGGTCTGACATGACTTCACCATTGACCGGCAAGGTCGCCGTGGTCACCGGCGGCGGCCGGGGCATCGGCCGCGGTATAGCGCTGCGGTTGGCCCGCGACGGCGCCGACATTGCCCTCATCGACGTCCGGCCCGACGGCATCAACGCCGTAGCCGACGAGGTCAGCCAACTCGGTTCGAAGGCAACCACATTCGTTGCCGATGTCAGCGACCGCGAGCAGGTGTTCGCGGCCGTCGACCATGCCGCCGCAGCACTGGACGGCTTCGACATCATGGTCAACAACGCCGGTATCGCGCTGGTCGGTCCGATCACCGACGTCACTCCCGAGGAGGCGGCGCGGGTCTGGGCGATCAACGTCAACGGGGTGCTGTGGGGCATCCAGGCCGCGATCGCCAAGTTCAAGGAGCTAGGCCGGCGCGGGAAGATCATCAACGCGTCGTCGATCGCCGGGCACGACGGGTTCGCGATGCTGGGCGTGTACAGCGCCAGCAAGTTCGCGGTGCGGGCGCTTACGCAGGCCGCGGCCAAGGAGCACGCCGCCGACGGCATCACTGTCAACGCGTACTGCCCCGGTGTGGTCGGCACCGACATGTGGGTGGAGATCGACAAACGGTTTGCCGAACTGACCGGTGCCGCCGAGGGTGAGACGTACGACAAGTTCGTCCGCGGCATCGCCTTGGGCCGGGCCGAGACCCCCGACGATGTCGCCGGTTTCGTCGCCTACCTGGCTGGCCCGGACGCCGATTACATGACGGGCCAGTCCGGCCTGATCGACGGCGGACTGGTCTACCGCTAACCCGGCGACCCAGTTCTTGGCGGGTAGGTGCAAACTTCATGCAACTCTTTGACGCCAGTGATCCAACTCACATACTGGCAGGAACGAACCGGTCGACCTGCGAGGGGGGAGAAGCGACAGTGGCCGAGCATCCCACTCCCCTCGTCCCCGGCAGCTCGGTGGGGATCATTCCGAATCCGATGTCGGGCAGAGACATTCGACGCGTGGTATCGCAAGCATCGGTCTTCCCGAACACCGAGAAGACGTCGATGGTGCTGCGCATCATCCGTGCGGTCGGGGCGCTGGGTGTGGAACGCGTGCTGTTGTCCACCGACGCGTTCGGAATCGCCGCGGGCGTGTTGCGGGAGGTTCACCGGCTTCGCGCCGCGCCACCGTCCGCGCGCGTGCGGCTGCCCGAGATCGAGTTTCTGACACTGCCGCGGCCAACCGGATCTGCCACCGACACAACGGAGTACGCGCGGATGATCACCCGGCGATGCTCGGCGGCGGTGGTGCTGCTCGGCGGCGACGGCACCATGCGAGCGGCCGCGCCGGCACTCGGTGAGACCCCCATGCTGGCGCTGAGTACCGGCACCAACAACGCGTTTCCGATCATGCTGGAGGCCACGGTCGCCGGCATGGCACTGGGACTCATCGCGACCGGTCGCGCGCACGCCCCGGTTACCCGCGCGAAGGTGCTGCACGTCGACGTCGCCCGCGCCGACGGCACCCGCCGCCACGAGATCGCCCTGGTCGACGTGTGTGTGAACACGATCAGCGAGGTCGGCTCGCGGGCGCTCTGGAAGACGGACACGCTTCGCGAGCTGTACTGCACCTTTGCCGAACCGGATGCGATCGGGTTGTCGTCCATCCCGGGGCGGATCATGCCGACGGGCCGCACCGCGCCGCACGGCGTCGCCGTCCGAATCGGCCGAACCGATTCATCACCGCGCACCGTGCTCGCACCCATCGCGCCGGGACTATTGGAGTCGGTCAGTGTCGACGGCTGCGAGCCCTTGCAACCCGCTGTCACCCGCCGTGTCGGGCTCGCGCGGGGGACTCTCGCGTTCGACGGTGAACGCGAACTGGAGTTCGGTCCAGGCGACCGGATCGGGGTCACGCTCGCCGTCGACGGTCCTCGCGTGATCGATGTTCGCGCGGTGTTATCCGGCGAATGTTCTTGCTGCTCAACCGTATCAATGAAGTCAATTGCAGAGGAGATCCGATGACACAGACACTGTCCTCACTCGGCGCGGACGCACCCGATGCGTCCGGTCTCAACGAGACTCAGTTGCTCGACGTGTACCGCACCATGCGGTCCATCCGAGCCTTCGAGGACCGCGTGCACGACGAGTTCGCAACGGGTGACATCCCCGGCTTCGTGCACTTGTATGCGGGAGAGGAGGCATCGGCGACCGGAGTGTGCGCACACCTCGATCCCGATCGCGACACCATCGCGTCCACGCACCGCGGCCACGGTCACTGCATCGCCAAAGGTGTCGACATCAAGCCGATGATGGCCGAGATCTTCGGACGAAGGACAGGATCGTGTCATGGCAAGGGTGGCTCGATGCACATCGCCGACCTCTCGAAGGGCATGCTCGGCGCGAACGGGATCGTCGGCGGCGGACCGCCGCTGATCTGCGGCACCGCGTTGGCGGCGAAGCTCAAGGGCGACGGCGGTGTCGGTGTCGCGTTCTTCGGTGACGGAGCCTCAAACCAGGGCACAACGCTGGAGGCGATGAACCTGGCGTCGGTGTGGAACCTGCCCGCGATCTTCGTCGCGGAGAACAACGGCTACGCCGAGGCGACGAGTTCGACCTGGTCGGTCGCGGCCGACAACATCGCCGACCGCGCCGCAGGTTTCGGCATGCCCGGCGTCATCGTCGACGGATTCGACTTCTTCGCCGTGTACGAGGCCGCCGGGGAGGCGATCAAACGTGCCCGGCAGGGCGGCGGGCCGACCCTGCTGGAAGTGAAGCTCACTCGGTACTACGGCCACTTCGAAGGCGACCAGCAAAAGTACCGTGCCCCGGACGAAGTCGCGAACGCCAGGGAGAACCTGGACTGCCTCAGCCGATTCCGCCGCCGCGTCGTCGAATCCGGACGTCTCACAGATGCTCAGCTCGACCAGGTGGATAGCCAGGTCGCCACGCTCATCGATGAGTCCGTTGCC
The DNA here is from genome assembly GCA_963799495.1 of uncultured Actinomycetota bacterium. Lineage (GTDB taxonomy): Bacteria > Actinomycetota > Actinomycetes > Mycobacteriales > Mycobacteriaceae > Mycobacterium. The sequence continues at coordinate 67,406 of CAWCXH010000001.1, read as the reverse complement.
GAGGCGAAGGCCGCACCGCTGCCCACGCCGGAGGACCTGCTCACCGACGTCTACGTCAAATACTGATCCGGCGACACGAACACGAAGGAGAACAACCGATCATGGCAACACGCAAGCTCAGCTATCGGGAAGCTATCAACGAAGCGCTCAGCCAAGAGATGGAGCGCGACCCGTCGGTCATCGTGATGGGTGAGGACAACGCGGGCGGCGCGGGCGCGCCGGGAGAGGACGACGCCTGGGGCGGCGTGCTCGGCGTCACCAAGGGCCTCTACGACAAGTTTCCGGGCCGAGTGCTCGATACGCCGATCACCGAATCCGCGTTCGTCGGCGCCGCGGTCGGCGCTGCGACCCGGGGCATGCGACCGGTCGCCGAGCTGATGTTCATCGACTTCGCCGGTGTCTGCCTGGACCAGATCATGAACCAGGCCGCGAAGTTCCGGTACATGTTCGGCGGCAAGGCGGTCACGCCGGTGACGATCCGCACCATGTATGGGGCGGGATTGCGCGCGGCGGCACAGCATTCGCAGGCATTCTACCCGGTCTTCACCCACCTACCGGGCCTGAAGGTGGTGTTGCCGTCCAGCCCATATGAAGCGAAAGGGCTTCTCATCCAGTCGATCCGGGATGACGACCCGGTGATCTTCTGTGAGCACAAGGCGATGTACGACGTCACCGGCGACGTGCCCGAGGAGAGCTACACCATCCCGTTCGGTGAGGCGAACGTGGTTCGGGAAGGCGACGACGTCACCATCGTCGCGCTCGGGCGGATGGTGTCGTTCGCTGAGCAGGCCGCCTCCGAGCTCGAATCGTCGGGTGTCTCTGCGGAAGTCATCGATCCCCGCACGGTCAGCCCGCTTGACCTGGACACGATCCTGGAGTCGGTGGAGAACACCGGCCGGCTTGTCGTCGTCGACGAGGCGAGCCCGCGGTGCAACCTGGCGACCGACATCTCTGCACAGGTCGCGTCGGAGGCCTTCGGCGACCTGCGGGCGCCGATCAAGATGGTCAGCCCGCCACACGTGCCGGTGCCGTTCGCCAAGCCACTCGAGGATCTCTACATCCCGTCAGTGCAGGACATCGTCAACGCGGCCAAGACCGTGACCGAGTGGAGCAAGTGATCTCGATGGCAGATGATCGGATTCAGCGGGTGACGATGCCCAAGTGGGGCCTGTCCATGGAGGCGGGCAAGGTCACCGAATGGCTGGTCGCGGTTGGCGACGAGCTGGACGAGGGTACCGAGGTGTGCGAGATCGACACCGATAAGATCGCCGGCGAGCTGGAGTCGACATGGACCGGAGTGGTCCGTGCATTGGTCGTCGACGTGAACGAGAGTGTCCCGGTCGGCGGGACGATCGCTGTCGTCGCCCCGGCCGACGTGCCGCAGGAGGACATCGACGCTGTCGTCGCCGAGGCGCGTGCACAGCTCGAATCCGGTGCTATCGAGGATGATTCAGGACCGAATGTCCTCACGGTCGACGTGGATGGCCGGCAGTTGTCATACGCCGTGCTCGGCGACGCCGAGTCCGGGAACGATCCGGTGCTGTTTGTGCACGGCTACGGCGGCGACAAGAACTCGTGGCTCTTCGTGCAGGAACCGATCGCCGCCGACCGCGTTACCTACGCCCTCGACCTGCCGGGGCACGGGGCGTCGTCGAAGGATGTCGGGGACGGGGCCATCCGTACCCTCGCACGTGCCGTCCTCGGCTTCCTCGAAGCAGTCGGCGTGGACCGAATCCATCTCGTCGGCCACTCGATGGGCGCCGCGGTCGTCACCGCAGCGGCAGCCGATCCCACTGCCGCCGGCAAGGTCGCCTCGCTGACTCTCATCTCACCGGCCGGTTTCGGACCCGAGATCAACGCCGGCTATCTGCGTGGTTTCGCCGAATCGGAGTCGAGGCGGGAACTGAAACCGCACCTGGTTGAGCTGTTCGCCGACCCGGGACTGGTCACCAGGCAGCTCATCGACGATCTGCTCAAGTACAAGCGTCTCGACGGCGTGGATCAGGCACTCCGATTGCTCGTAGAGAACCTTGTCGAGGGGGACAAGTCCGCCGTCGACGTCACGGCGGAGCTGGCCGAGTTCGGCGGACCCGCCGTTGCGGTCTGGGGCCGCGAAGACAAGATCGTGCCTGCTACGAACGCCGCCGGTGTCGGCAACGCCGCCACGGTGCACATCGTCGACGGCGCCGGACACATGGCGCACATGGAGAAGCCGCAGGCAGTTGTCGGCGCGATCCGGGAAGCGCTTCGTGCGTGAGGTGAGGTGGCGAGGGATGCAATGACTCACCCCCCGGCGGATTCAAGGGGTGGATGCACCGGGCTCACGGCTCGGTCTCGAGAATTGGAAGCGCTCCGTGAGGTGGCGGCAGGTAATTCTGAAGATCGGGCGGCCCACTCTTCGCGTCCACGACCTTCGGCACACTTACGCCTCCCTCACGCGACGGGCGGGCGCCGATCTGCGGCTCCTCCAGAAAGACGATGGGGCACGCGTCGATCACGGTGACGGCCCACATTTACGCCGATCTCTACGACGACGAACTCGACGACGTTGCCTCAGCCTCGGATGCCCTCGACGACCGGAACGTCGGCCGCGTCTAAAAGTTTGGCCCAATTTTGGCCCATAGAACCGGGCGCCGTTTCAAACAGCCGCAGCGGCGTTGAAATAAGCTCTTGAGCAGCAGAGATTCGTGGTGGTCCCGGCTGGTTTCGAACCAGCGACCTTCCGCGTGTGAGGCGGCAGTGAATGCTGCCGACCTGCGGCTTAAGCACTTCCATGCGCTGAATGGAGAACGTTTGACCTGCTTCGACGTATACGAGTCGTTGCTGCATAGGACGTGAACCGGACAGGCTTCCGCTGTGGTCGGCTTCTGAGGGTCCGAACGAACGAAGCCCGGATGAGCGGTCCGAGGGCTTCAGGAAGCCAAGCATGCAAACCGTCGTTCGCGCTGCTGCACCATGAGGTAGCGCCGAGAGCTGACAAGTCGATCCGTGTTCACGAGCGGCATGACAACCGCAGGGGCGAAGCCCTCCGGACGCGTTTCCGCTGGTAGCGAGGACATCGGATCCGCGACCTCTGGGTTATGAGCTAAGGAGTTGCGAGGAAATAACACGTGCATTTGACCGGTCGGCTGGTTACGGTTCCGGCGGCGCGGCGGTCAGGGTGTAGTTCCATTCGCCGTGCCAGTCGTGGCGGGTGATGGCGCGCGATTCCAGTTCACGAATCTGCCTGTCGCTGATCTTGATTCCCTTGGGGTATTCGGCGTGGTCGAGTTCGGCGTGCACGGTCAGCCCGGTGCGGGTGATGGTCGCCGCGATCAGGTTGACCACGACCTCGTGGCTGGCCAGGGTCTGGCCGCGCCAGTTCGACGAGATGTGGGAGAACAGCCGGTGCTCGATCTTGTTCCACTTGGAGGTGCCGGGCGGGAAGTGGCAGACCGTGATCGCGAGCCCGGCCTCGGCGGCCAGCGCGGCGAGTTCGGTCTTCCACAGCCGGGTGCGATAGCCGGTGGAGCCGCCGGCGTCGGCGGTGATCAGCAGCTTCTCAGCGTGCGGGTAACGGTCGGCGCCGATCGCCTGCCACCAGCGGCGGATGGTGGCCACGGCGAACGCGGCGGTGTCGTGGTCGGCGCCGACGGACACCCAGCCGGAGTCGGCGGCGATGTCGTAGACCCCGTACGGGATCGCCTTGCCCAGCTGTTGGTCCGGGAAGTCGTGAGTCTTCACCCGCTGCGGGTTTCCGCTCGGCCGCCACTGGCTGCCGCCGTTCTTGTACTGCCCGACGAGTTCCTTCTTCTTAGTGTCCACGCTGATCACCGGCTGCCCCGCCGAATGATGCTCGCGCACTTGGTCGTTGACATAGCGGAACTGGGCGTCGCGGTCCGGGTGCTGGGTGCCCTCGATCTGCTTGGCCGCGGCCTGCAGGCTGTAGCCGGCGTCGTGCAACAGCCGCCGCACCAGCCATTCGCTGCACCGGTGCCCCCGACCGGTCAGCGCCGCCGACAGCTGCCGCGTCGACTTGATCGTCCACCGCAGCGGCGACTCCGGGTCGCCGCGGGTGTCCGGGTCGACCAGGCGCTCCAGCGCCGCCGCCAGCTCCGCATCCACCGTCTCGGCTCGCTTGCGCCCCGCACCGGCCCGGCGAACCCGGACCGAATCGGTTGCGCCGCTGTCGAGTTCGTCCACACCCCGAGTCACCGTCGATCGTGCCGCCCCGGTCGCGCGCGCCACCATCGTGATCCCGCCCCGCCCGGCCTCACCCGCCTCCACCGCCATCCACAGCCTGCGTTGCCGCTCATCCAGCACCGGCGAGAGCAGCGCAAACTTGCGCGATACCTCGCTTTCACGATCGGCGGCCGTCACCACATCACACAGAGTAAGACAGAAATCACGAACGTAGCGTTAATTTACTCGCGTGTCCTAACCAGTCGCCGGCTCCAGTCACCTCTCGGGTCTCATAGCTGCAGGTCATCGACGTTCAGCCGTCCCAGCTGTCTCGCCCCGTCCCGCTAGTTCGCATCTGTTCCACCGTGTTCTGTGTCCAAATCCGTGGCCACCACACCAGGCAGGAACGTTTCTCCATTGCACGATGCGCACGCCACGGGCGTGCACAATGCGTACCCGAACGCATTGTGGGTTCCAGGGTCGACTTGATCTTCATCGCGGGCTGCGCCAAGGCAAGATGTACGGAGTGAGTTGAACAGGACGAGGTATGACGGCAGGGCGCGGCGACCACCGCACCAGAACCACCAATGCCCCTGGCTCTTCCCCGGAACCCGCGCCGGACAACATTTCAGAACAATCGCTCATGCATCGGCTACGTGGGCTCGGAATCGACATCCAAGCCGCCCGAAACGCAGCACTGCACGATCTCACCAAGGCAGGTAGATACACGTTGCTATGAATCGGCCTGCTGCACATCCGCCGAACAGGTTCGCGACCTCGCCGTCATCGCCGGCCAGATAGAGCCGCGTCGTCCCGGCGGTGACGGGGGGCGGGCCGACGATTCCCCCGTCGACGCTGCGCGCGCCGCCACCGGTGAGTGTGCGACCGATGAGCACCGACGTCTAGGGCTAATGGCGTTGGCGTCCAACACGATCCCCGGTAACCCGCCAACCGTCGGGCCACGTCGAGCGCCCCGTGCGGCGGGCAAATCGAGAACACAATGTCACTGTGGGCCAGCAGCTCGGCAAGGTCGTCGAACGGAGTCAATCGGGCCTGCCCAGCCCGCCGTGATGTCGCTTCGCTTCGGCCGGTGCGTAACTAGCCGACGTCGTGGCCGCGACCGACCAGGCACGCGGCCACCGCCGCCCCCATAGCGCCAGGATGGAGCACGGCGAGCACGCGCCTGCCGATCACCGGCCGACGAGCGTCGCGGCAGGCGCACAGACGCGACGGCCAAGGAGGGCAAAACGGGCGTGTTGGGGGCACGCTGACAGGTAGGCACGATTGGCAGCTGCCCGGGGACCCTGATTGGAGTCAGCCGGAGCGACATCCATTTGGCGAAGCTTAATCATTGAGTAAGCGACGTGGTTGTCAGCACCCACGACAGGAGACAAACATGAGCGAGCAATCCGAGCGCCTCACCCCCGGTTCTGGCGGCCACCATTTCGAAGATTCACCGCTGGTCCACCAACGCTCGGTCCGCGTTGTCCGGCGAGACGAGCTCTCCGATGACACCGAGCAGACTTCGGGATTGCTGCGGCGTCTCGCTTTCGACAGCCGCAATCCCGACGCCCAGGTACTGAGCGCCTTCCTAAGCACCGTGCTACCGGGTGCGGCCACCGGTGCGCACCACCACGGCGATCAAGAAACGATCCTGTACGTGGTTGAAGGCGTCGCAAGGTACCGGTGGGGCGAGCGTCTGGAGCATGTCGTTGAGGCGGGTCCCGGAGACTTCGTTTTCATACCGGCGCATACGGTGCACCAGGAGATCAACGCATCCACCGACAGCCCGACCGTCTGGGCCGTTACCCGTTCAGGCACCGATCCCATCGTCGTCAACCTCCCGGAATTGGACAAGTTCGCCGAGCCGGCCGCCCGTGAGTACCGCCACGCCTGATCCAGCCACTGCGCTCGACGGCGTGAGCGGGCGCTCGTGATTGTTACCGCATAACCCGAGGAGTCAGCTGTCCTTCCATTGCGGCTTGCTGGATCCGCGCACCACGAGTACCGGGTCTTTCCAGTAGGGCTTGGTTTCGGAGAACTTCACGGGTGGGGCGAGTCGGACCAGTTCACCGTACGGGGTTTGCGCGGTAATGCTGTCCGGGGCCAGGACTTGATGCTGCTCGCCGGTGGGAATTGGGGCGTTATTGTCGAACTTGCCCAAAGACATGAACCACATTGCGCAGCGGGCCAGGTTGACGCGCACGTGGTAGCTGCCGCCTTCCTTGGCGCGGCGGATGAGAGCGGCTTGGATGCCGGCCGCGCCGAGGTAGCCGGCGATGTAGTCGTTCATGACGTGGGTCGGGGGGAACGCGGGCTGTTCGGGGGTGCCCTCTTCGGTGGTGAAACCGGTGACGCACAGGGCTTCCATGTCAAACCCAGCCCGATTCTGCCACGGCCCGTCGTAGGCGTAGCAGCGTGCGGACGCGTAGACGATGCCGGGGCGGCGGGCGGCAAGTTCCTCGGGCGAAAGACCCAGGTTGGAGATCTTGCGGGTGCGGTAGCTTTCGACGAACACGTCCGCGCCGGCGGCAAGTTCGTAGGCCTTCTGGCGGGCGTCGGTCTGGTTGAGGTCCAGCCACACCGAGGAGGTGAACCCGGCGCACGGGTCCTGCATCAGGGCCTCGTGCTCAAACTCTTCGGGGTGGGCGATCTGCAGCACCTCGGCGCCGTGCTCGGCCAACGTGCGCGACATCACGTTGCCGGCGATGACGTGGGTCGCCGACAGCACCCGCAATCCCGACAGGGGGCGTGCCGCCGGTGTGAACGGCTCGGGATCGCTGTCGCCGATCTTGACGATTTCCACCAACGGCTGTTCGGCGAGCTGCTTGCCTTGAGGGTGGGCTGCCCACTCTTCGGGCGTGCGCACGACGGCGAAGACGAGCTCCTTGTCGGCGGCTGCCTCATCGAGTTCCATGGCGTCCCACTTGGACACGGCCTTGGCAATGCTGTCTTTGTCCGGCGCGCACCCCAGGAACGTGCACATGCCATCCAGCAGGCGCGGATAGGCCCCCGTCGGAAGGAACCACCGGCCGTCCCTGGTCTGGTACAGGTCGAACCCCATCGGGTTGCCGATGAAATACGGAAGCTGATAAGGGTAGTCGTTGATGGTGGGCATGAACTTGTACATGGGGTTGATGCCGTGGATGGCCTTGCGCAGGTCAAGGCTTAGGTCCTGGCCGCTGCCGCTGCGTTGGCGCCAGATGTCGGCGATGCCCGCGGCCCCGGCCATGATCGGGATGCCGATGCAGGCCCCGAGTCGATGCACGCTCGGGAAGATGGGATCCTCACCAACGAAAGTTATTGTGCCGCCGGTGTCTTCGGGCGACAGTCCGAGATCGCTCATGACAGCGCGGAACTGTGCGTTGATGTCGAAGGCTGTCGACACTGTTGGTGCAACCAAACTATCGCTGCTCATATCGGTCCCTTTCAACTTTCGAAGCCACCCCGGCTGTCATGCCCTGACTATTGCCTGTCAGGGAACTCACGTCATTGGCGCCGATGACAGCGCTGAATCCAATTTGGTGTAGCAGGGAACACCGGTGCGCGACTGCCGTTGGCGGGTGCGGCCTGGGCTGTTTAGGAAAGCTACGGATAGCCTCGGTTATAGCGTTGGTGCAGCATGGATGTCGCGTCAGACATCGCAAACTGTGACACGCCCACCTCGCGAGTCACCAGAAGTGCTCGATCATGACGAGGTATGCGCATGCCCAGACGACGCGATATTCCACCGTGACGACCTTCCCACTCATCGACAGCGTCAAATGGGTTTCGGCTACATGAGACGGCGGTGTACCTCGAAAGCCAAACACAGTTCGGCGACATCCCTGGGCCGCGAGAGGGATCGGCCGGTGTGTTTCTCGATTCGGCGCAAGCGGTGGCGCACGGTGTTCGGGTGGCAATGAAGTACCTCAGCCGTACCGCCCACCGACGCATCGTTGTCCTGCCACACCCGAAACGTTTCTAACAGCAGCTCCCGGTCGTAGTCGGGAAGGTTGGCAAAACCAGCCAATGCAGCGCCGACCGTTTGGATCATCGCCTCCGGCGCACTCACGGCAGCGGTGGCCAGGAGGGAGCCGTCGAACACAGCGACCGAGGAGGTGGAGTCGGTCGGGCCCCGCAACATCACCCTTGCCACATGCAGGGCTCGTGGCGTATCGCGCAAATCCTTGAAGGCCGCACTGACCCCCACCCGCACCGTCGTCATCCGCGACATCAGGGCAACAACCCTGTCGAGTTGTCGATTGGACGCGACGTGCACGACCCCGACCTGCAAATCAGGCAGCAGCCGCCACGCCGAAAAGATGTCGAGACTGCGCAGCTTCGACTCGACCTCGGCGAGCGGCTCATCACCCGCGGTGGGAATGTGGGCGGCGATGACCACAAACGGACCATTGAACGGCAGCCGAAGATCACCGGCGACCTGCCACAGGCCCCATTCGTCGAAAGCCCGTCCCTCCAGCAGCGCGTCAAGCAGATTCGACCGCCGTGACGCCTCAGCGAGGAGCTGCCTGTTCTGCTCGTCGCGATAACCGGCCACCAGTGCCGTGGCGATGAGTTCGGCGAAGCGGCTGATGTGGCCCTCGGTGTCGGCTGGCATCGGGCCGGGTTGCCGGGACCCGACCGCCGCCAGGCCCCACACGCGTCCATCAACGATGATCGGCACCGCCACCGCCGCGCGCACGCCCACCGCGCGCACGCGCGCAGCGATCGGCCCGGCGACGTTGTCGTAGCTGTCTATCCGTGCGGGCCGCCCGCTGCGTTGCACCAGCGTTGCGATGGTGTCGCCGTCCACCGGGGTTCGGGTGCCCACCGGCCATCGTGCCAGCGCCGCGGGATCGGCAGCGGCGGCCACGATGGTAATCTCGCGATCCGATTCGAAGCGCCACAATCCGGCGGTGTCCGCAGGCACGCATCGGCGCATCTCCTCGGCCACCGCGCCAAATATTTCCAACGGTGCAACGCCGCGCGCGACCAGCGTGGCCACTCGGCGCAGGGCGGCCTGTTCGGCGGTGAGCCGACGATACTTGGCGTACAACGTGCCATCGTCCAGGTTTTCGTCGAATTCAGCAGCGGCAGCAAGTTCCTCGGCGGTTAAGAGTCCGTCCACCGCAACCTCGTCGATCGTCAGGTCAGATGGAAACCCCGCGCTCAGTTCGCCATCGTTCGCGCGTCTTGCCTGCGCGTCGGGATCGATAGTGCTACTTGCTGATTCGGCGACCGAGCTGGGCGAGTTTGCGGTCATCGCGACACCATCGCCCACCCAGCGACACCGAACACCACCGGCACCATCGCCAGCATTCCAAACGTTGCACTCAGCATCTTTCGCTCTTTCCTCGTGTGCTCACGAGCGCGGTGTCTGGCCTAGCCTCGGCCGTCGTTCGAGTGAGAACCCAATTAGTTGACGACTACTACGGTCGCCGCGCGGGCGGCCCAGCACCATGGCCCGAGGATTCATGTTTAGGGCCACGTAGGTTAATGCCTAAGTCGCCAGAATCTAATTGGTGGGGTGGCCGGTGCCGTGCATGAGTTTGCTCAGCTCGGCGCGGGAATTTATCCCGAGCTTGGCGAACGCATTGTGCAGATGGGCTTTCACAGTGTGAGGCGTGACGTGCAGACGCTGTGCCACTGACTGGTTGGTCGCGCCCTGTGCGATCAGGTTGATGACCTTGAGCTCGGAGTCGGTGAGGCTGTCCCAGCCGGTTTTTGCCCGCGGCTGGCTGACAATGCGACGTTCGACACCTAACGGGCGCAGCTCGCGGCCCACCCGGCGCGCATCGGCGAGCGCTTCGTGGTGCAGGTAGGTGTCGAATGCGGCGTTCAGCTGATGGACCGCCTCGTCCGGGTGGTCGGCGCGGGCGAGTTCAGCGCCGGCGTCCTCGGCAGCCGCGGCGTACAGAAGCGGCCGCGACGCCGACTGCAGCACGTCGGCGGCAGCCACTAGTGCCTGGGCATCACCCTCGAGTATCCCGCGGGCATGCCCGGCGACCCCGGTGAACAACGGGATCGCCGGCCGCTCACGCTCGAGCAGGTCCATGGCCTGCAGGACACGCGCGCGCAAGCCGGCATCACCGGCCGCCGACGCCACCCGCGCACTGAAGATCACCCGATCTAAGACCTGGGGCCAGATTGGTGATTCGAATAGGGTGATGTCGCCGAGCCAGCGCATCGCGTCCTGGACGTCGTCGCGCTGCCACGCCGCCAGCGCCAGCACATTCGCCGCTCCCCGACGTACCACAGATGAGCCAGTGGAGTAGGCGTCGCGCGCGTCATTGACCATCTGCTGCAACAAGTTTCGGTCATCGGTGCGCGCCGCCACCTCGGCCAGAATCACCATGCGGATCATGTCCGGCTCGGTCACGCCTGTCGGCCGTGGGGGCGGCAGCGATTCGATCGCGCCGCGCGCAGCTGACAACCGGCCCGCAGCGAGATGGACAACCCCGTCAAACGTGGCCCAGGTGTCAAGGGCCATCGCGTTGCCTTCGCGGCGGGCTTGCTCTGTTCGATCGGCGATCTGGGCCGCAGCGTCGTCCAACCGGCCCACCGCCGCCAGCAGGATCGCGTAGTGGTTTGCGGCCAAGTCATGAGCTGCGGCCACCCCACTCGCGGGGGCGAGCGCGCAAAGCTCCTCGAGGCGGCGTACCGAGCGGCCCGCGTACCCCTCCCCACAGTCGAGCACAGCGAGCGTGACATCGGCCAGGATCGTGGCCTCGAGATCACCGGTCGATGCCGCGGCCGCGGCAGCCTTGTCAGCTGCCGCGCGCGCTTCCCCAAGCTTGTGCAACATCAGGTTGTAGGCCAGCCACCCCAGATGCCGGGCCCGGGTCACCTCGCTGATGTCGGCCAACTGCAGCGCTCGACGATTCTCCTCGACGCGCCGCTGTGTACTGTGCTTAATGAGCGTCGCCAGGCGCAGGCGAATCTCGGCTTCCTCTTGGGGCGACGCCACCTCCGAGAGCGCCGCCACGGCCAACTCTTCGGCCTCGGGATAGCGGCTGGCCCGGTTGAGCAACCCCACCGTTTCTGCGACCAGTAGCCCGTGCTCAGCGTCACCGGCCGCCAACAGCTCCAACGCGCGTGTGCTCAAGTCCGCGGCCGCACTGGCATCACTGTGGCCAACCGATTGCGCGGCCTGCCGCAACGCGTCGATCGCCTCTCTGTCCCCCGGCTCGGCACTGCGCGCCAGCTGGGTGGCCACCTCGGCCGGCGCCGCGCCCATCCTCAGCATGACCGACGCAGATTGGCGCTCCATCGCGCGCCGCAGCGACTGCGGCAACGACTGTCGGGTGGTCTCACGCAACAAATCGTGCCGAAACCTCAGCTGCTCATCGTCTTCGACGAGCAGATCCGCGCGCACCGCCTCCTGGACAGTCGCCATCAACGACACCGGCTGGCGGTCCAACATCGCGGCCAGCAGACCGGCCGAGAACCGGTCCGGCAACACCGCGGCCACCCGCACCACCTCGCCCGCACCGGCCGAGAGGTGGTCCAGTCGCTGCTGCATACCTGCGCCCAGCCGTCGCGGCAGCGCGTGTCCGCTGGCCACCGCACGCCCGCCGCTCACATTGAGCCGGCCCTCCTCGTCCAAACCCCCGACCAGCTCCTTGATCAGGAAGGGATTCCCGTGCGCCTTGGCGGCCAGATTCAACAGCGACTCATCGGCGTTGGCTCGCACCGCGTCGCAGACCATATCGGCGACCGCGCCCGGCGACATCGCGGCCAGGCGCAGAACTGCGGCATTCGCCCGTTGCAGCACCGACAAGGTCTCCTGCACCCCCGGCCCGCCAGCCCCGGTACGAACGGTCAGCACCCACAGCACCGCCACATCGGGCCGCGCGCTGGCCAGCGACCGCAACGCCAACAACGTGCCGTTATCGGCCCAGTGGATATCCTCCAACACAATCGCCAGCGGGGTTTGTGCCGCCGCCGCACCAATCGCGTCGGCCAGATCGTGCACCACCCAATAGCGCAGATCCGCCGAGCCGCCCAGCCGGCGCAACGCGTCGGCGTCTCCAACCGGCGGATCGGCGCCCAGTGTGGCCATGAACAGCGAGAAAAACGGCACCGTCTGCTGATACTCGAACGCCTCACCGAACAAGGTGCGCACCCCGCCCTGGTCGGCCAGCGCCATCACCTCGGTCAGCAACCGACTCTTCCCGATGCCCGGCGGGCCCTCGATGACCAGCACGCCCCCGCGCCCCCGCGCCAGCGCCGCCACCACCGCGCCGATCACCTTCAACTCGCCCGCCCGGCCCCGAACCGGCGGAGCTGCGAGCCGCTGTGCGCCGACATCAAAAAAGCCGGTTGAAGACCCCACGGGGTGTCCTGTCTACCGTTTGCTGAACTGCCACTGCAGTGCAGTCATTGTAGGCATCCGCCCATCCACGCGGAATACACATCGATGCTGCTCAGCGTGCACGCCATCGAGGCAGCGCCGCCGCGCCGACAGCCGAACATCAGCGGCGACGACCACGAACGGCCGGTGATCGCGCGGGCAAGCAGAACCGCCAGATCATCGGCCGCGCTGGTAGAACGCTTTCGCCACTTCAGCGACCCGTTTCTGCACCACGTCGCCATGCATGGCCGAAAGATCAGGCCCAACCCTCGGCCATGCCACTGTCCGCGCAACTGGTCAATCAGACCCGCGCATGAGCTGCGTCAACTGGGCGCGGGAGTTGATGCCCAGCTTGGCGAACGCATTGTGGACGTGGTTTTTCACCGTATGCAGGGAAAGGTGCAGCTGTATGGCGACGTCGCGGTTGGCCACGCCCTGTGCGATCAGGTGGACCACCTTGAGCTCGGAGTCGGTGAGACTGTCCCAGCCCGTTTTGGCCCGCGGCTGGCTGACAATGCGACGTTCCACCCCTAACCGGCGCAACTCGCGGCCCACCCGGCGCGCATCGACGAGCGCTTCGTGGTGCAGGTAGGTATCGAATGCGGCATTGAGCTGATCGAGCGCCTTGTCAGGGTGGTCGGCGCGCGCGAACTCAGCGCCGGCGTCCTCGGCAGCCGCGGCGTACAGAAGCGGCCGCGACGCCGACTGCAGCACGTCGGCGGCAGCCAGCAGTGCCTGGGCATCACCCTCGAGTATCCCGCGGGCATGCGCGGCGACCCCGGTGAACAACGGGATCGCCGGCCGCTCACGCTCGAGCAGGTCGGTGGCCTGCAGGACACGTGCGCGCAAGCCGGCATCACCGGCGGCCGACGCCACCCGCGCACCCAAGATCACCTGATCTAGGACCTGGGGCCAGATTGGTGAGCCGAATAGGGTGATGCCGCCGAGCCAGCGCATCGCGTCATGGGCGTCGTCGCGCTGCCACGCCGCCAGCGCCAGCACATGTGCGGTTCCCCGACGTACCACAGATGAGCCAGTGGAGTAGGCGTCGCGCGCGTCATTAATCATCTGCTGCAACAAGTTTCGGTCATCGGTGCGCGCGGCCACCTCGGCCAGGATCACGATGCGGATCATGTCCGGCTCGGTCACGCCTGTCGGCCGTGGGGGCGGCAGCGATTCGGTCGCGGCGCGCGCAGCAGACAACCGGCCCGCAGCGAGATGGACAACCCCGTCAATCGTGGCCCACATATCAAGGGCCATCGCGTTGCCTTGCCGGCGGGCTTGCTCTGTTCCATCGGCGATCTGGGCCGCAGCGTCGTCCAATCGGCCGACCGCCGCCAGCAGGATCGCGTAGTGGTTTGCGGCCAAGTCATGAGCTGCGGTCGCATCCATCGTGCGGGCGAGCGCGCAAAGCTCCTCGAGGCGCCGTACCGAGCGGCCCACGTACCCCTCCCCACCGTCGAGCACAGCGAGGGTGAGATCGGCCAGGATCGTGGCCTCGAGATCACCGGTCGACGCCGCGGCCGCGGCAGCCTCGTTGGCCGCCGCGCGCCGTTGCGCACGTGGGTCGTGCAACGCCAGGTTGTAGGCCAGCCACCCCAGATGCCGTGCCCGGGTGACCTCGCTGATGTCGGCCAACTGCAGCGCTCGACGATTCTCCTCGACGCGCCGCTGTGTGCTGTGCTTATTGAGCGTCGGGAGGCGCAGCCGAATCTCGGCCTCCTGCTCGGGCGACGCTGCCTCCGAGAGCGCCGCAACGGCCAACTCTTCGGCCTCCTGATAGCGGCTGGCCCGGTTGAGCCACCCCACCGTTTCTGCGACCAGTAGCCCGTGCTCAGCGTCGTCGGCCGCCAATAGCTCCAACGCGCGCTGTGCTCAAGTCCGCGGCCGCACTGGCATCACTGTGGCCAACCGATTGCGCGGCCTGCCGCAACGCGCTGATCGCCTCCCTGTCCCCGGGCTCGGCACTGCGCGCCAGCTGGGTGGCCACCTCGGCCGGCGCCGCCCCCATGCTCAGCATGACCGACGCCGACTGGCGCTCCATCGCGCGCCGCAGCGACTGCGGCAACGACTGCCGGGTGGTCTCGCGCAACAAGTCGTGCCGAAACCTCAGCTGCTCATCGTCCTCGACGAGCAGATCCGCGCGCACCGCCTCATCGACAGCCGCCATCAACGACACCGGCTGGCGGTCCAACATCGCGGCCAGCAGACCGGCCGAGAACCGGTCCGGCAGCACCGCGGCCACCCGCACCACCTCGCCCGCACCGGCCGAGAGGTGGTCCAGTCGCTGCTGCATACCTGCGCCCAGACGTCGCGGCAGCCCGTGTCCGGCGGCCACCGCACGCCCGCCGCTCACATTGAGCCGGCCCTCCTCGTCCAGACCCCCGACCAGCTCCTTGACGAGGAAGGGATTTCCGTGCGCCTTGGCGGCCAGATTCAACAGCGACTCATCGGCGTTGGCTCGCACCGCGTCGGAGACCATATCGGCGACCGCGTCCGGCGACATAGGGGCCACCCGCACAACTGTGGCATCCGCGCGTTGCAGCACCGACAAGGTCTCCTGCAGCGTCGGCCCGCCGGCCCCGGTGCGGACGGTCAAAACCCACAGCACCGGCACATCCGGGCGCGCGGTGGCCAGCGACCGCAGCGCCAACAACGTGCTGTTATCGGCCCAGTGGATGTCCTCCAGCACAATCGCCAGCGGGGTTTGTGCCGCCGCCGCACCAATCGCGTCGGCCAGATCCCGCACCACCCAGTAGCGCAGATCGGCCGAGCCGCCCAGCCGGCGCAGCGCGTCGGCGTCTCCGACCGGCGGATCGGCGCGCAGGGTGGCCATGAACAGCGAGAAAAACGGCACCGTCTGCTGATACTCGAACGCCTCACCGAACAAGGTGCGCACCCCGCCCTGGTCGGCCAGCGCCATCACCTCGGTCAGCAACCGACTCTTCCCGATGCCCGGCGGGCCCTCGATGACCAGCACGCCGCCGCGCCCCTGCACCAGCGCCGTCACCAACGCGCCGATCACCTTCAACTCGCCCGCCCGGCCCCGAACCGGCGGAGTTACGAGCCGCTGTGCGCCGACATCTGAATGGCCGGTTGAAGGCCCCACGGGGTGTCCTGTCTACCGTTTGCTGAACTGCCACTGCAGTGCAGTCATTGTAGGCATCGGCCCATCCACGCGGAATACACATCGATGCTGCTCAGCGTGCACGCCATCGAGGCAGCGCCGCCGCGCCGACAGCCGAACATCAGCGGCGACGACCACGACTGGCGGGTGATCGCGCGGGCAAGCAGAACCGCCAGATCATCGGCCGCGCTGGTAGAGCGCTTTCGCCACTTCAGCGACCCGTTTCTGCACCTCGTCGCCGTGCATGGCCGAAAGATCAGGCCCAAGCCTCGGCCATGCCACTGTCCGCGCAACTGGTCAATCAGACCCGCGCATGAGCTGCGCTAGCTGGGCGCGGGAGTTGATGCCCAGCTTGGCGAACGCATTGTGGACGTGGTTTTTCACCGTATGCAGGGAAAGGTGCAGTTGCGTGGCGACGGATTGGTTGGTCGCGCCCTGTGCGATCAGGTGGACCACCTTGAGCTCGGAGTCGGTGAGACTGTCCCAGCCCGTTTTTGCCCGCGGCTGGCTGACGATACGACGGTGCACACCCAGTCCACGCAGCGCGCGGCCCACCCGGCGCGCATCGGCGAGCGCTTCGTGGTGCAGGTAGGTGTCGAATGCGGCATTCAGCTGATCCAGCGCCTGCCCACCCCGGTCGGCCTGTGCGAGTTCAGCGCCGGCGTCCTCGGCAGCTGCGGCGTAAAGAAGCGGCCGCGACGACGCGTGCAGCACGTCGGCGGCAGCCAGCAGTGCCTGGGCATCACGTTCGAGTATCCCGCGGGCATGCCCGGCGACCCCGGTGAACAACGGGATCGCCGGCCGCTCACGCTCGAGCAGCTCCGTGGCCTGCAGGACACGTGCGCGCAAGCCGGCATCGCCGGCGGCCGACGCCACCCGCGCACCCAAGATCACTTGATCTAAGACCTGGGGCCAGATTGGTGATTCGAATAGGGTGATGTCGCCGAGCCAGCGCATCGCGTCCTGCACGTCGTCGCGCTGCCACGCCGCCAGCGCCAGCACATGCGCCGCTCCCCGACGTACCACAGATGAGCCAGTGGGGTAGGCGTCGCGCGCATCATTGACCGTCTGCTGCAACAAGTTTCGGTCATCGGTGCGCACCGCCACCTCGGCCAGAATGGCCGTGCGCACCATGTCCTGCTCGCTCACGCCTGTCTGCTGTGGGGGCGCCAGGGACTCGGTCGCGGCGAGGGCGGCAGACAACCGGCCCGCAGCCAGGTGGACACCTCCGTCCATGGTGGCCCACATATCAAGGGCCATCGCGTTGTGCTCCCGGCGGGCTTGCGCTGTTCCGTCCGCGATCTGGTCCGCAGCGTCGTCCAACCGGCCGACCACCGCCAGTAGCATCGCGCAGTAGAGTGCGGCCAAGTCATGAGCTGCGGTCGCATCACTCGTTCGGGCGAGCGCGCAAAGCTCCTCGAGGCGGCGTACCGAGCGGCCCACGTACCCCTCCCCACAGTCGAGCACAGCGAGGGTGAGATCGGCCAGGATCGTGGCCTCGAGATCACCGGTCGATGCCGCGGCCGCGGCAGCCTCGTTGGCCGCCGCGCGCCGTTGCCCACGTTGGTCCTGCATCGCCAGGTTGTAGGCCAGCCAGGCCAGATGCCGTGCCCGGGTGACCTCGCTGATGTCGGCCAACTGCAGCGCTCGGCGATTCTCCTCGACGCGCCGCTGTGCACTGTGCTTGGTGAGCGTCGCCAGGCGCAGCCGAATCTCGGCCTCCTGCTCGGGCGACGCCACCTCCGAGAGCGCCGCAACGGCCAACTCTTCGGCCTCCTCATAACGGCTGGCCCGGTTGAGCCACCCCACCGTTTCGGCGACCAGTAGCCCGTGCTCAGCGTCACCGGCCGCCAACAGCTCCAACGCGCGTGTGCTCAAGTCCGCGGCCGCACTGGCATCACTGTGGCCAATTGCTTGCGCGGCCTGCCGCAGCGCGCTGATCGCCTCTCTGTCCCCGGGCTCGGCGCTGCGTGCCAGCTGGGTGGCCACCTCGGCCGGCGCCGCGCCCATCCTCAGCATGATCGACGCCGATTGGCGCTCCATCGCGCGCCGCAGCGACTGCGGCAACGACTGTCGGGTGGTCTCGCGCAGCAAATCGTGCCGAAACCTCAGCTGCTCATCGTCTTCGACGAGCAGATCCGCGCGCACCGCCTCCTGGACAGCCGCCATCAATGACGCCGGCTGGCGGTCCAGCATCGCGGCCAGCAGACCGGCCGAGAACCGGTCCGGCAACACCGCGGCCACCCGCACCACCTCGCCCGCACCGTCGGAGAGCAGGTCGAGTCGCTGCTGCATACCTGCGCCCAGCCGTCGCGGCAGCCCGTGTCCGCTGGCCACCGCACGCCCGCCGCTCACATTGAGCCGGCCCTCCTCGTCCAAACCCCCGACCAGCTCCCTGACCAGGAAGGGATTTCCGTGCGCCTTGGCGGCCAGATTCAACAGCGACTCGTCCGCGTTCGCTCGCACCGCGTCGCAGACCATATCGGCGACCGCGCCCGGCGACATCGCGGCCAGGCGCAGAACTGCGGCATTCGCGCGGTGCAGCACCGACAAGGTCTCCTGGACTGCCGGCCCGCCAGCCCCGGTACGAACGGTCAGCACCCACAGCACCGCCACATCG
This sequence comes from uncultured Actinomycetota bacterium, assembly GCA_963799495.1. Classification (GTDB taxonomy): domain Bacteria; phylum Actinomycetota; class Actinomycetes; order Mycobacteriales; family Mycobacteriaceae; genus Mycobacterium. Next base: position 49,163 of record CAWCXH010000001.1, on the reverse strand, counting down.
GGCCGCGCGCTGGCCAGCGACCGCAACGCCAACAACGTGCCGTTATCGGCCCAGTGGATATCCTCCAGCACAATCGCCAGCGGGGTTTCTGCAGCCGCCGCACCAATCGCGTCGGCCAGATCGTGCACCACCCAGTAGCGCAGATCCGCCGAGCCGCCCAGCCGGCGCAACGCGTCGGCGTCTCCAACCGGCGGATCGGCGCCCAGCGTGGCCATGAACAGCGGGAAGAACGGCACCGTCTGCTGATACTCGAACGCCTCACCGAACAAGGTGCGCACCCCGCCCTGGTCGGCCAGCGCCATCACCTCGGTCAGCAACCGACTCTTCCCGATGCCCGGCGGGCCCTCGATGACCAGCACGCCCCCGTGCCCCCGCGCCAGCGCCGTCACCACCGCGCCGATCACCTTCAACTCGCCCGCCCGGCCCCGAACCGGCGGAGCTGCGAGCCGCTGGCCGCCGACATCAAAAAGGCCGGTTGAAGACCCCACGGGGTGTCCCGTCTACCGTTTGCTGAACTGCCACTGCAGTGCAGTCATTGTAGGCATCTGCCCACGTCGTCGACCCGATTTGCTGTCGATCGCTCGGCATGCGCGCGATCTAGGCAGCCCGTCGGCGCGGGCAGCCAAAAACCAGCGGCAACGACTACGAACGGCGGGTGATCACGCGAGCAAGCAGAACCGCCAGTTCATCGGCTCGCCGCCACGTCACGGTGATGCGCCGGCTGAGTCGCATCAGTGCACGCAGCGAGCAGTCAGCATTCGCCAGGATCGCGATTCCCGCGCCATCGCTGCCGAGTTCGCGTCACTTCGACAAGATCTGGTCACCGACGATCCCAAGGCTCGGACGCGCCATCACCTCGCATTGGCCGTGCCTGTGGCTCCTACCAAGCGGTCGCGCCGCCGTCGACCGGGTAGTTGGCGCCTGTGATGTAAGACGCCCGGTCAGAAGCAAGGAAGGCCGCGAGCTCCGCGACCTCCCCGGGTTGACCGAAGCGCTTGAGAAGCGTCTTTCTGGTTATCGCGTCCCGGGCCGCCTGGTTGTCGCCAAGGTCGCGCTCGGCGGCCGGGGTCAGGAAAGGCCCGGGACTGATCGCGACCGCACGGATCCCATAGCGTGCGCCTTCAAGCGCCAATTGTCGCGTCATGGCGATGACGCCGGCTTTCGCTGCGGCGTGCCCGACCCACGGGGGGGTCTCTGCGGCGATCATGCCTGCGTGGGACGCGACGTTGATGATGACACCGCCACCGCGCTGGACCAGGTGCGGCCAGGCGAACTTCGACACGAAGAAGGGAATGTCGAGTTCGCCAGTTATAGTCGCCCGCCAGTCATCGATGGAGAAATCGGGCATCGGACCGAAGTACTGTATGCCCGCGTTGTTGCAGACCACGTCGAGCCCGCCGTAGGCGGCCACGGCATCCTCAACCATCTTGCTCGCCTGGTCGGGGTCGGTGAGATCGATCGGCGCGATGCCAGTCATCTGACCGCCGGCACGACCTATGAGCTCGACCGTCTCGTTGTTGGCATCAACCTTGATGTCGCACCCGATAACCTTTGCACCTTCTCGCGCAAAGGTCTGTGCCGCGACGCGGCCCAGACCTCCTCCGGTGCCGGTGATCAGCACGACCTTCTTGTCAAGTATTCCCATGGCTTCCTCCTGGTCTGAAATGCGCGGTGATGGATTCGTGGCTAGCGCTGCAGCGGTCGTGGCAATCGGCCTGCACGCCAGCGCAACACCGGCAATGCGGCTCTTCAGCGTCGGCTCCTTGCGCTTGCCCGTTACCCGTGGTTTTGGCATCACGGGTACTCGACGTCGGGGTTACGGCAGGACGACGATCTTTCCGTTGAGGTGCCCGGCACTGCTGGTATCTAGCGCTGCTGCCGTCTCTGCCAGAGGAAAGGTCCGCCAGATGGGGACGGTGAGCCGCCGCTGCTCGAGAAGGGAGACGATCTCGCGCAGCGCAGGGCCCCAATCATCCTCTGTTGCGCCGACGAAGACTTGAATTCCGGTGTCGGCGGCGTCGAACGCGACGAGTGTCAGAACACGGTCGGGGCCACCGGCGAGTTCAATCGAGAGCGGAATCTCGCCACGGCCGGACGCATCGAGGACGGCATCGACTCCGTCTGGCGCAACGGCGCGGACACGTTCGAGGACGCTGTCGCCGTAGGAGACGGGCTCGGCGCCAATCGATCGCAGGTACTCGAAATTGCGCTCGCTCGCCGTACCAATTACCCGTGCCCCGCGCGCGACCGCGAGCTGAACCGCGAACGTACCCACCCCACCGGCGGCGGCGTGCACGAGCAACGTCTCGCCCGCCTTAATGCCCAGTTGGTCAAGCACGGCCCACGCGGTGCCGCCCGCGCCGGCCACGCTGCCGGCCACGTCCCAGCCGATGTCCGCGGGTTTGGTGATGAGGTTGGCCGGATCTGCAAGCGCGGACTCGGAGATGGCGGGCGTCAGCGAGCGGCCCATCACCTCATCGCCCACCTGGAATTCGGTGACCCCCGTACCCACCTGATCGACCACACCGGCGACATCCGACCCCAGGCCCGCGGGCAGCGTCAACGGGATCATCTCCCGCATGAAGCCCCGCATGATCTTCCAGTCGATGGGATTGATACCGGCGGCCCGCACCTCGATCCGGACCTGCCCGGGCCCGGCGGTCAGCGCGGGCGCATCGACCGCAGCGAGCACATCCGTGCCGCCGTATTCCGAGAACTGCACTGTTCGCGCCATCTCTACATTTCCAATCTGATTCGAATCGAATAGTTGTTGCCACGCTCCAAGGGCCGAACCCCCAGGATGTAGACGCGTCAACAAAACCTAGCACCCATTATGTTGATGCGTCAACAAACTTCGCTATGCTGTCACCATGGCGCAGGACCGATGGCTCCATCAGAATCAACAGCGCTTCTGGCGGCTGTACGTGGATGTCCAGCATCATCTGGAGGGGGTACTGCACCGCGAGTTACTTGCGGGCTCCGGGCTTTCCAGCGCGGAGTTTGCCGTGCTTGTACCCCTGTCGGAGACACCAGCGGAGAAACTTCGGGCCAGAGATTTGTGCCGAGAACTCGGATGGGATCGGACACGGTTGTCACACTTGGTTGCCAGAATGCAGCAGCGGGGACTCGTCCGCCGAAGCGCGTGCGCCGACGATGCCCGCGGATCCGTGGTCGAGCTCACCCACGAGGGGCGCCGGGCGATTACTGACGCTGCCCCCGCGCATACCGACGCCGTTCGCCGATACCTTATCGACCTGCTCGACGACGACGAGATCGCCACCATGACTGATGTCTTCCAGCGAGTACTGGAAGGGCTTGACCCACAACGAGATTAGGGCGCAGGTGGTTCAGTACATGGAGACCCTGCTCACGCAGGCTCGCACCCTCGTGCGCAAGGCGCAGTAGGGGTGTTCGCTAAGCCACTTCAGATAGTCTTGCAGCGCTTCGTCGAATGTGTATTGGGGACGCCACCCGGTATCCAACATCGCGGTCTCCGGCCGCCCGCCCGCCGACTACGGCGGCGATCCCACCCGCGAATCGCTGCCCTTCGACGTGCCCCACGAGCCACCCATCGAGGCCGCGACCTCCGATGCAATGGGCAACCGCTTCCATAGAAGTGTGCGCGTCTGGGTGCCTGGACATGCACCCCCGCAGCAGCCCTGTAGTCGTGATGCCATTCGCCGCGGCGAGCCGGCGACACAACGAGTCGAAGGACTCGCCCCGCACCGGTCGAATCCTGGCCGGAAGCCAGTCATCGGAACAGTCGGCGCGGCCAGAAATCATTCAACTACGACCTCTAGTTAAACAACAGGGTGCCGCTTGCTAATCTTCGCTGCATCTCGACAAACAGCGAAGATGATCGGAAATGCGGCCTTACCGGTTAACGGCGACAGGTGCAGTTGATAAGCGACGGTGATCGTCCATGTCGGACATGTCCTCGACAATGCAAGGTCCCCTCACGAAACTCTGAAGAGTCCAACTCTCGCGTCCTGGTCTGCCATACAAGCCAGCACCGGGGTGTCCCGGGCAAGCCACGCCGGAAACGCCCGCGCATGGATAACCGCTGTTAACCATGACATTTCGCGGTCGCTGCTGCGGTGTCTCCTTGGTGGGCGCCCAGGTCGAATGGCGAGCAAATCAACGCCTTGGCAAACCATCACCGAAGCGCCGCCGAAGAAGGGGAACGCCGTCACGCCCGGCAAAAGGCTGGAATCCAGGAACGAAGATACAGGACAGTTAACTAGGAAATCTAGCTAATGTGTCCAAATACGTGTCCAACGGGCATGAAAATGACCCCAGAGGTCACACCTCTGGGGTCATTTCCGCTGGTAGCGGGGAAAGGATTCGAACCTGCGACCTCTGGGTTATGAGCCAACCAGTCGCCGTCTCAAGTCGCCTGGTCCGCCTCATCTGCGCAGGTCACGCTCAATCTCCTGTCCCAGCCATCGCGCCGCGTCTCACGCCATCGCGGCAGTTGCGCCACGTTTCGTTCCCAAATCCGTTCCCAACAGAGCAAGCAGCAACTGCGGCACCCGGCGTCTCACGGCCGCGACGCGGGAAGCATCGTTATCCGGACAGAAGCCCGTGTCAACAAGCCCGATTACTCCGCTGTCAGTGAGCGGCGGGTAAGCTCGCGGCCACCTCGCGTGGATACGAACTCCGAACCTGCGTCGCCGCTTCTCGCAGTCGGCGGTGCGGATACGGTTCCGTTGGCCATGGTGGTCCGCGCACTGGGTGTCGTGTTCGGCGACATTGGGACCAGCCCGATCACCATCCAGACGGCCTTCAACCCCAACGACCCGCTCCCCGTGCGATCAGTACGGACAACGTGTACGGCGTCGTGTCATTGATCTTCTGGTCGGTGATGATCATCGTCACCCTGACCTACGTCACGCTGGTGATCCGCGCCGACAACGACGGCGGGGGCAGCATCATGGCGCTCATCACGCTGCTGCGGCGGTACGGCGGGGCGCGGGGTCGTCGCACCGCCATGACGCTGGCCGCGCTGGGCCTCTTCGGCGCCGCACTATTCTTCGGCGAGAGCATGATCACCCCTGCGATCTCGCCCGGGCCCGATAGGGCCTGAACCGCGCGGTGCGGGCGGTATTCGCCGACGGCGGGTCGGTGCTGATAATCGACGCGCGGGTCGCCGACGCGTTCGCGGCGCCCGCGGACGACCTGGAGCGCTACCACTGCGCCTGGCGGGAGGCCGTGATGTCGTTGGCCCCGGCACTACCATTCAACGCGATCCGCGAGATGGAGAACCATGGGTGCGGGCGGCGATGTTCTCGCTGCTCGAGGCGACACGAGATCGCGGCCGCGAGCTCGCCGCCGGTGGAAAGGGGAAGCCATGACCGTGCAGGACGGCCTCGATATCCAGGTCCCGCAGCCCGCGCTGCTGTTCGACCTGGACGGCACTCTCGTCGACTCGGTGTATCAGCACGTGATCGCCTGGCAGGAGGCGCTGGCCACGTGCGGCATCGAGCTGTCGGTATGGCGGATCCACCGCCGGATCGGCATGAGCGGCGGGCTGTTCATCGACGCGCTCAGTCGTGAGACCGGGGTCCGCCTGGACGAAGAGCTGTCCCAGCGGCTGCGTGAGCTCCACGCGCAGGCCTACCTGCGCCGGCACGAGACCGTGGTCCCGCTGCCCGGGGCCCGCGAGCTGCTCGCGCACCTCCACGAGCGTCAGGTGCCGTTCGCGATCGCGACCAGCGGGGCCAGGCACACCGCGGGCTCCGCGCTGGCGCTGCTGGGTCTGCCCGACGACGTGCCCGTCGTGACCCGCGACTTGGTGGAGCGGGCCAAGCCCGACCCGCACCTGTTCCTCGCTGCGGCCCGCCGGCTCGGGGTCGACCCGGCGCACTGCTTCGTGGTGGGCGACAGCGTCTGGGACCTGCTCGCCGCACAGCGGGCCGGTGCCCTGGGCATCGGACTGCTCTCGGGTGGCTACGGCCGCGAGGAGCTCGAGCGGTCCGGCGCGTACCGCGTCTACGCCGACCCGGCCGAGATGCTGACCCGGCTGGAGGAGGTCGGCGTTCGGCCTATCCGCTGACCGTCGGCGGCGACCGCGGTGGTTGCGTCGCAGGTGGAGCACCTGTCGATCACGATTGTGTGAGGGCGCGTGTTGTTGGGAAACGGAAGCGCTCAACTTGCCGCAGCCTGGCGCTATGGCTGATGCCTCGAACGTGCGGCACGACACCATCGTGGTGCCCGAGAGGATGAGCCCGGCCCAAGTAAGGGCGCTGGCGCAGCGGAAGGCTCAAGCTGAAGTCGGCGACGATGACATGGTGGCCTTTTTGCATCTCCACGGATCACGGCCGGTCGGCGGTGAGTATGGCGCCGAGGTCGGGTGGCGTTACAGCTACCAGGTGATACCGCCCGGCGGCGCAGCTACCGATACGGCCGGTTGACTGGAGCGCCGGTGCGTCGCGGAGGGTGTTGTTGTCTTTGCCCCTAGAGCGCTTCATTGCTGAATACGGCGAGATCGAATATGGCGAGTTACCGGTAGCGTACCATCCTCTCCCGCAACGTATTTCGACATAGTGCTGCGGCGATGATGCATCAGATGAATCAACGTAGCGGCGAGCACGTGCGCTGATCTTGGATGCGCTGCGTAGTGCCTACGCCGAATTTCACGACCCGAACCGCGCGCTCAGAACAAGAGGCTGGCTGGACGGAATACCGATGCGGATCACCACGATTCCGGCCGCGAGGAGCGCCATGCCGACGAGTGGAAGGTAATGCATCACGCGTCGGGTAATGACGATCCCGATTGCGCTTTCATATCACGAACGGTTGCCTCGGGGCCCGAGATCTTCGGCGTCAGAATCATCGCAGTCAGCGACTGTTTGCGGTGTTTCCACTGCTTCCAACTGATCAGCCACGCCTGATGTGCTCCTCGGTGACCGACGAGATTGCGTCGATGTTGTCCGGTACCGAACCGTGCTGTTCGGTGACCGCCTGACGGGCGACGGCCAGCAGAGCCGCGCCGTCAACTAGCTTGACGAGAGGCCGACCCGTCCGTTTGCCCTCGCTGCGCTCGTGCTGGTCGATCGCCTTCCATGCACGGAGCTCGAAGGCAGCCGGCAGTTGCAATGCCACATCCGACAATTCGGCTCTTGGCTCGGCCAAGCCATGGGCGAAGAAGTCCTCGACGAGGCATGTCACGGTCTGCTTGGCACAGGAGCACGGCGGCCGGCTGGTGGTTCAGCGGCCAATACTCTTCCCACCATCGAGCGGCAGGGATGACCGTACAGAACGGGGCACCAGAGTGCAGGTAGCCGTTACGATCTGCCGCGATCTTGTTGGCCCTAGGCGCGTCGAACTGCTTGGCGAGGGACTGACACCGCTTGAACACGGTCTTGGCTTGCACGGACACGAAGGTGGATGAGTCCTCGTGAAGCCCAGCGGCAATCAAGAGCGAATTGCCATCCGTGCTGATGTCAGCAATCAACACGGGGCTGATCTTGGTCAGCGCCGCCTTGGCCAGTAATTCCAGACAACACGCCGCCCAGAACGCCCGCTCTTCAAAGTCATCGGCCTCGTCGAGCGCTCGGTTGATGAAGGCAACCGCTTTCAGCCAGATCGCATCGTAATCGAAGGAGCGGGACGCCATCACAGCCTCACATCCGAGAGTAGTAGTCGATAGATCTCGCGCCCAAGCGCATCTCCGGCGTCATCGCGCGAGTGCAGAACATGGTGATTGTCGATGATCAGTATTTCTCCGGAAGAATGCCGCCAGGAGTGTGAGTGATCAGGATTGGTTGAGGATATTGTGTGAGCAAGTCAACGTGACCGCGGATCGATCGGACTCATACAACCCGGGTCGAACCGGATGCAGTCAGTTGAAACCCCGTCCGCGTATTGGCAGGCGGTGTAGAAACCGGTGCTACCCGCGTCCACCCGAAAGACTCCAAGCCTCATGTCATCGGCAACTGCCGGTGACGGGGGTATCGGCAGTCGTAGCAGATGCGTGCGCACATCTTGTCCCCCAACGTGTTTCGCTGCAAGAAGGACAAAGTCGGGTGGTACGTCGAGATGAGCGCCGTCGGTATGAAACGGAAACGGGCCGCAGCCGTATCGCGCACTCAACGAACGGGACGCCGCTTGGGCTTGCCTGACCGGATGCAGCACCTGCACGTCATCATCGGAACGGCGTGCACGAACTATTCGTGCAAACGGCCCCGGCCCGCTTTGGCTCGCGGCCGCCTCTTTCAACCGGTGAGCGAGCTCGATGAGGTCCCCTCGCACCACGTGCCAACCCTTCTGTCTCGTCCTCATCAGCGCGACGTGAAGGGATGCCCACTGATACGGTGTAATCTCATCCAAGGAACAGCTCCCAGCTTGATTCGTCCGAGCGGCAACGGACGTCACGACGATAGCGCCACGTTGCCGTCGGTGGTCGCGCAGTCCGAATCAGAGCCCCCTGGTGGAACTAACCGATTCGTCGACACCCCGACGCCGGGCCGCTGCGAAATCGGGCTGCTCACCATGGCCAGCCGCGCCGGAGCGTATCCCCCGGCGTAGCGGAATTGCCACGACCGGGCGCGGTCCGGCCACGCTGATCGGAGCGCGGGTCACCCCAATCCCGGGCCCCTTCGTCGGTGTCGGCGCGGACTGAGACGGCACCTGACGATAACCGGTGGCGGAGTGAGCTGCTCGGCCGTCGTTGATGGCGGCGGAGGCGGGGACGCCGCAGAGGGAGGCGGCGGCGTACTCGGCCCAGCCGAGGCAGTGCTCGAAGATGCGGGCCGCCCACCCGGAGTGGGCGCGACACGAACGCTGCTCGCTGCGCTCGGCGCCACGGGTGTCGACTCCCCTGCGCGGGCGGGACTGCGCAGCACCACCACGACGCCAGCGATCACCGCTGCGGCGGCGGCCGCCGCGGTGCTGATGGCTATCCAATGCGGGTTGCGGTACCACGGTTGGGCTATCGGCTCAGGTGTCCACCAATTCAGGCTGCGGCTGGGAAGCCGCCCCGCATCGAGCGGAAGCCCGTGTGCGACACCGCATCCGACGAAATGTCTGCGGGAGCCGCTGCTCTATGACCCGGCGCCCGGCCTGACGCCGGTGGTAATGACGTAGCAGCTGGTGCGGAAGCCTCCCGGCTGGTGAGCGAACCATGGCGCTCATCGAAACTGTCGGTGACCCGACGTTGACTGTCGGGCTCGCCGTCGTGCCGATCGCCGTCAAGCTTTCGACCGGCGAGATGGCCGAGGTGCCGCGGTGGTCGCAGACCGTCATCGACCCGTCCGACGGCGAACCCGCCAAAGGGGCCAAAGGGAACGTCGTTATCGGATCGCCGTTGGCGGGGCGCGGCACCGCCCGGTGAGCGCTTGGCCTTCCGGGGTGGCGCGGCGATTACGACCGGGCCGTCGCCATGGCCCGCGGGGCTGGCCCGTGGTGGCATTCCGTCGTCATACATACCGTCGTCATCATCTTCGCCTATGGTCATGCGATTGCGAATGGTGTGCTGCTGGCCGACGACGGGGTCCTGCGCGACATCGACGAGGCGCTGCGGTCACCGCGGAATCCCGTGAGGATGTCGCGTTGGGGCTGGCCCGGTTGACGATGGGCATCGCGCTTGTGCATCGCGACTCCCCGGCAGAGCGTGAGCGCGGACTGGCGGTGCTGGCCCAGGTTCGCGACATGTGCCTGCACGGGCGGTTCTACTTGTCCTCGCTTCCGTCCGTGGATGTTTACACCGCACGGGAGAGGGCCAGGTGCGGAGACCGCGACGGCGCAATACCGCCACTGCGTGGAGCAGTCGACAACCTGCTCCCTTCAGGACAGCTCGTGTATTGCTTTGCAGCCACCGGCATTCTGGTAGAGACGCTGCTGGACCGCGGTACCGACGGTGACGTGGCCGAAGCCGAGGCCGCGATCATCAGGCTGGCGGACGCGCCAGCCGACGACGGACTGGTGATGCGCGAAATCTGGCTACTGCGGTTGCGCGCACTGTTGGCACGGGCTCACGGTGACGAGGCAGGCTACCGTGACTATCGGGATCGTTACCGGGCGATGGCGACATCCCTTGGCTTCGAGGGGCATATGAAGTGGGCCGAGGCGATGCCATGACGGCGGTGGTTCTGCAATCCTCGTTTTGATCTCGGCAGGCGTCTCATTACTACCTTGGGGGCGGAAGAGGAGACACGTGGTTGTGAGACGAACTTCTGAGACATCGCGACGTGCGGAATAACGCGCCCTGCAAGGGGTTCGATGCGTGTCGCAGATGTGGTCTATTTCAAGACAACGGCGTGCCAAGGCTGAGGTCTCAGTTGCCGCCAGCATAGATAACCTATTGATCGCCTTTCGCCCACGCCCAGGCCGTAAGCCGCCAGTGTGCGTCGACTTTGCGAAGCGCCACCGTGAAGACCGCGCCTGTTTGATTGACCTGCTTGTCGGGAAGCTTGTACGCGAAGGTGACGGGAACTACGACATACGCGTAGTCGCCGGTGACGTCTGCATGCCGTGGCTCGCCCACGCCGATGTGGAGGCCCGAAGCCCCTGCGTGCTCAGCCTCGTTAAGCGCGTCCCTATACCAGTCCTCGGCGGCTGTCGGTCCCTGCCACACATGCGGCGACATTCCGTCGAGGATCTGCATGGGATCAGCGCATGTCGCTGCCATCGCTGCAGAGTCGCCGTTGTTGAATGCATCGACATACTGCAGCACTGCAGTCATTGGATCGTCAGAGTCAGGCACGACGCGCCTCCGCTTTCTCGTGGCCGTACCCTAGTCCCTCGCGGAGAAGTGTGCGCGGAACTGGTGGGGACGGTGCGGCTAGTTCAGCACATGAACTAACGAGACTCTCGTAACCCGTCTGTTTTGGGACAGGCATAGACGCGCTTTCACGGCGCAGCATCAACACGGTTCTGCCGGTTACGTTGCTTTGATCCGCATCACGTTCTCGGCGTTGCGGTGAGCGATTGCGTTTCGCTGGTCGTCGGTGAGTTGGGCCTGTTCGAGGAAGTCCGACACGTTGTCGCGGATGATGTAGGGGAAGTCCTCGGAGTAGATGATCCGCTCGGCGCCGATCTCAGCGAGAATGAATTGCAGTTGATTCTGGCTGTACATGCCCGACGGCGTCGCCCACACATGTTCGCGGTAGTACTCGCTTACTGTGCGGTCCAGGTGCGTGCCCCAGCCGATGAACTCGTCGAGTCGGTCGAGCCAGCCCGCCACGAACTCGCCCCAGTGGCCGCTGAGGAGTTTGAGGCTCGGGTGACGATCCAACGCCCCCGACAAAATGAGCCGCAGAACGTGGATGCCAGCCTCGGCGTGCCAGCCGAAAGCGGGTCCCGAGAACAGGAAATGGGCCGCCGCTGGCCAATTTCCCGCGTAATAGGCCGTCGACACCGGGGCTGGCGGGAGTTCCGGGTGGACGTAGATGGGCAGGTCAACCTCCTCGGCTGCGGCCAGGACCGGGTCGAACCGCTCGTCGTCGAGAAATAACCCGCCGCAGGTTCCCATGATGAGGGTTCCCACGAAGCCCAGCTCGTTGACGCATCGCCTCATTTCGTCTGCTGCCGCCGCCGGGTCGTGTAACGGGATGGTGGCGAATCCCCGGAACCGGGTGGGATGCTCCGAAATCTGCTGGGCAAGACTGTCGTTCACTTTTCGGCACAGCTGGACGGCTTCAGGGTGGTCGAGCCTGCTGGGGCTGTTTGCGCCATGTGACACCACCTGGATGTCGATTCCGACCCGATCCATGTGCGCCAATCGGTGCCCGCCCAGCTGTTCCGCAGAATCCTTGTCCGGCATGAAGCCCTGAAGGAATCTGCCGAAGCCGTCGTCTGAAACGACCGGCGGCGGCGGCCACTGCCCCGACAATTCCTGGACACGGGCCATGACCTCGGGATAATGAAAATGCTCTTCGACGGTGATGATTCGCACCGAACTTCCTCACGTCTCGGACAAATGATGAACGAGGCCCGATGGCACCCGCCATTCCTTCCTACGCCGGGACGTGCCGTACACAACAGTGGTTTGCGCTGTCGCCGGGCTCGCGAACCTGACCGATCAGACCTGTCGCACATGCTGTCCGAGACGCCGTAAACGGGCGCCTCGAGGAAGCAGTCGGTAGAAGGCGCACGAGCGTGATGGACGTGCTGGCCCGACGTCCAGGCGACTCTCCGGTCGATCCCGATGCTCCGACGTGAACGGGATGGACTCCGTCGACCTATCCGGCGATTCCTGTGAGTCTTGCCCGCGTGGTATCGACGGCGTTCACGTTGGCGTGCCTCCGAAACCGAGTTTTGAGACCCTCATATGTCGTCTGTTTCAAGACACTGGTGTTCGGCCCGTATCACGCCGACCTATCTTCGCTGAGACGGCTCGGGGTTATGGCAGTCGCAGCGCCCGTCCTGGAACAGCTGACGCTGGCAGTGGCCGGTTTCGTTGTGTTCGTCACGGGGATGATTGCAGTGGCGGCACACCATGACCGCTACCCTCTCATCACATTGCTGTAGAAACAAAAAGCCCCAGGGTTAGACCGAAGTTACGTCGGCCGAATGGGTGAATCCCCGGGTTGACCTGGGGATTCGCTGATTGGCTGGGGTGGTTGTTCTGGCTACGCGGCGGCGGTGAGCGGGATCGGGGTGTTCAGGAGGTCGAAGGCGCGGCGTTGGTCGGGGGTGGGGTCGGCGAGCATGGGCACCTCGATGTTGGTGTGGTGGTAGCGGATCTGGTTGCGGGTGAGGGTGGCCAGGTGGTCGAGTAGGCCGCGGAAGCTGCGCAGCGGGTTGCCGGTGGGGTCGTGTTTGCGGGCGGCTTTGGCGTCGGCGGCGGCGGAGCGCTGCGCCGCGGCGACCGGGTTGTCCCGTTGGGGTGGGTGTTCGTCGGTGAATGTCATTGGCGCCCAGGCCTTGCGCAGGTGCCAGACGAGGTAGCAGGCGAGCAGGCAGATCAGCACGTGGGCTTTGACGCGGTCCTCGAGGCGGTGGTGGATGGGTCGCAGGTCCAGGTCATCGGTCTTGATGATGCGGAAGTCGCGTTCGATGTTGGCGAGGTTCTTGTAGCTGTCCACCACCGCGGCGGGGTCGAGGGCGTCGGCGTCGACGCTGGTGCGCAGCACGTAGATGCCGTCCAGCTCGGCTTCGGCGTCGATGCGGGCCTGGTCGCGACGGTAGGTGAGGGTGGTGTCGGTGATGGTGGTGTGGAAGTGCTTGCCCATCTTGTGTTTGTCGATCACCTTGCCCACCGCCTTGCCGATCTCGCCCGCGCCGGTGAGGGTGCCGCGGGTGACCCGGTCGGCGACGCCGGCGAGCAGCTTGTCGGTCGCGGCCAGCAGGTCGCGCGCGTTTGCGGGCACGTTCGGCCGCGAGCGCGGGGTTGCGGCAGGCGATCAACCGTTCCCCGGGGTAGTCGGGGTGGCTGATCTCGGCCAGGTCCTGGGTGTCGAACAGGCTCATCTGCAGCGGGCCGTCGGCGCGGGCGAGTTTGGCGATCGCGGGTGCGCGCAGCGCGGTGATCCACCCGAAATCGGTTGCGGTGTCGGGGTCGTCGTTGAGTTTGCGCAGCGCGTCGATGCGCGCGGAGGTGATCATGCCGCGATCGCCCACCAGCACCAGCCGCTGGATGCCGAGCTCGTCGCGGATCACGGTGACGATCTCGGTGAACGCGACCGGGTCGGCGGTGTTGCCGGCGAACACCCGGACCGCGACCGGGCGTCCGGCCGGGTCGGTGAGCACCCCGTACTCGATCTGCTCGCAGCCTTTCTTGCCGTCGCGGGAGTAGCCGCGCGCGGCCAGCTCGCAACACCGGCCGGTCACCCACGCGCTGGTCAGGTCGAACAACGCCATCCGGCCCGGATTCACCTCCGGGGCAAGGTGTTTGGCCGCGAGCTTCTTCTCGATCGTGTCCTGCCGCTCGGCCAGCCAGTCCATCGCGGCATAGACCTCGTCGGTGGACGCGCCGGCCACGCCCAGATCCACCCCGAGGGTGGTGTCGGGCCACCAGGCCAGCGTGGACAGTTTCGACTTCGGCCGCACCACCCGCGACACGATCAGCGCCAGCACGAGATCGCGCTGCCGGCACGCCGGCCCCAGCAGCGTGGGCAGGCCCAGCTGGCGCGCCATCGCGGCGACCGCGGCCACGTGCCCGTGCGGCAGCGACCGGACGATGCTGAACTCGCCGCCGGCCGGCACCAGCTGCTGCCCCTTCAGCGTCGCCTCCAGTGCGGTGACCACCTCGGCGGGCAGCCTCGACAGGTTGGCCAGCGTCTCGTGCTGACCTTGCCGCCCTCGCGGTAGGTGCGCCGCAGCAGCACCGACTCGTAGACGCGCTCCTCGCCCGACTTCGCCACATACCAACTCTTGTTCCGGGCTACATGCATCGCGCCTCTGAGTGCTGTCACATGTTGAACTCTACCGGATTCACCGTTGACATCGTGGGAATGACACACGAATTTTGTGGCTACACAGTTGCGGCGTTTCACACCTATCGCCACAGGTCAAACCCCAAACCCCCACCATGAACCGCCGTAACTTCGGGTTAGATCCTGGGGGCTTTTCGTTGATGCGCCACGTGGAGCGTGGCCGTTACCGCCCGCCGAGGCGGTTAGTCGACCGGGGTTCTACCGGGGATCTATTTCGCAGGCGATACCGTCCTGGTCGCGATCGAGGCGGGGAGCGGCGAGGTTGTGCCAGAGGTTGCGAAGGCTGTCGGTGCCGCCGAACAGGGTGGTGAAGTGTGTGGAGTCGATGAGCACGATGTCGCCCGCGCGCTGGGCGGCGGGCGGCATCCAGATCAGCGCGTTGAACTCCGTGTTGCCCGCCTCCGTGAACGGATGCGGCCTGTTCGGGTCGACGCGCTGGCGTCCGAGGACCCGTAATCCGTCGCTTTCCGGCGCGGTAAGTTCGTAGTGCGGCAGGTGCGGGTGGAAGTTGAAGGTGGTGACGTTGTCGAGCAGTCGAGGGCTGTCGAGGTCGCGGATGGCGGTCAGTGGCGCGATTTCCCTGGTGCCTTCGACGACGGCGGGTCGCAGCCCCCAAATGTTGTGAACGGGCACGTCGAGTGCCCGCATCAGCGAGCGGGTGTACTGGCTGAAGCGTTGTTGGCGAGGGACCAGGTGGTCGCCGTGGTGTTCGTACTCCATCTGGCGCTGGCTGTAGTCGTCGGTGAAGCCGACATCGTGGTGGGGCGCCAGAAGCAGACAGGTGCCCTCTCTTTTGAGCCACTCGGTGATCGCCGCGATCTCTTCGGGGGCGGCTTCTTGTTCGGAGAGCAGATGGTCGAGACCGAACACCATCAGCGTGTCGGTGTCGGCCAGCACCCGTTCGTCGATCGGGAGCTTGTAACCGGCTTGGTCGATGCGCTGGAAGACTGCCACTGGGTGCCCGGTGGCTTCCTGGGCCAGTTCCTGGAAAGCCAGTGCGGAGCGGTGGAAGAGTTCCAAAGTGCCCGCGATGCCCTGCAGGAAGTTCGCCGCGTCGTACTCCGGCGTCTCGTAGCCCGGCCACAAGACGTTGCGCACCTCGGTCATTGTGGAGAACCGGTTCTCCATGGAGGCCGGATCCCGTTGTGCTTCCCAGGGGTAGCTCCACGTCCAGTAGAGGCTGATGCGCCGCCCTCCGGTGTGCTCGCGGGGGGTGTGGCTCTGGTTGTAGGTGCGAGCGTGCATGACGATGATCCTTTTAGTTGCCGAGTGTGGCGAGGTAGCGCAACGCGTTGATTCCTGGCAGAAAGAAATACGCCCCGCCGGTGAGCGTCGTGAAGGCCGGTATCCCCTTGTGCACCTTGCGGATCGGTCGGTTGGGGACGGTGAAATCCAGGGTGCCGTCCTGGGTGCCGCAGATGGGGTCGTGTTCGTTGCCGAGTTCGTGGAAGGTCTTGTCGTTGATCCAGACGTTCTGGGCGAACTCGAACTGGCGCACCAGGCTCGCACAGATGATGAACGCGGCGATGCCCCGGTCCACGCCGTCATCGGGTGCACCGTCGGGCAGCGCGGGCCCGTAGGTCGCCCCGCGCCGGATCATCCGGCGCCGGTTCATGCGGTGAGCGGTGTCGCGGGGATTGAGCCTGCGGGCGTGTGCTCCCAGCGGGCACGCGTAGCCGAACGGGTCCATCTGCTTGTAGTTGTAGTCGTTGTTACGCATCGGATCTGCGCCGAGTTGCGGGTTGTCCGCATCGGGCGCCAGTACCAGCGGTGCGCCGCTGCGCCAGCGGCCCATGAACTTGGCGGCCAGCAGTTCCTCACCCTCCGGCGTGTCGGCATTCTCGCGCAGATAGTCACGGAACGCCCCGACATGCTCCTGCAGCCGCCGATACGCCATGTAGCTACCGTTGCGCGACAGCACCTCCGGCTCGGGAAGATTAGCGACTGGGCCGTCTTCGTCGGGATAGCCGAGGATGAACTCACCCGGCTCCAGGGCCGCGCCCGAACCGGGTGTGGGTTCCTCGCCGGAGCCCTTCATCACCGGCTGCGAGAGTCGGTCGCGGAACCCGAAATGGTCGTGGGCGTTAGTTGAACGGTGGTGTCGCGTTGAGGTCGAGGAAGGACAGACTCCGGACGCCGTCGGTCCTCGCCAACAGCTTGTCGTGCTCCGCGATCGAGCGCCTGCACTGCTCGTCGGTGCGGGAGAACAAGATCGCGATCGCATGCAGGTCGTCTTCGGCCAGGCCGCCGACCCAGCGTTCGGGAGCCGCCGCGCCGGTGTCGCCGAGGATGTCCGCGCGGGCTGCCATTCCTTCGCGGAACTCGTCGGGAAAGGTGGCCAGAGACTCCTCGGGCACCCCGAACGCGCGAAGGCCATTCCACGTGAACGCCAACGTGACCCAGCGATCCGAGCTATCCGCGGTGGCCTGCACATCCGCCGCCGACTGCACCTTGTCGAGCAACTCGGTCAGCCACGCCCGGCCACCTGCGGGGGTGTCGAACGACAGGAACTCGTAGCGCCCGGTGATCGCCGGAGTGCGGGTCAGCAGGATGTGCTGAATATCGTCGAACTCGAGCATCTACTGCATCTGGTCGAGCATGTCGGAGAAGGCCGCCTTCAGGCGCAGCGCCTTCTTGATCTCATCGGCGGTGACATACGGATACTCACCGTATTCGAGGAAACTGGGGCACTGGTGTTCGCGCACGAACTTGATAAATGCCTCCGGGTTTTCCTTCCAATCCTCAGGGAAGCCTTCAAGATTCGTGAACACCGTCGTAATCCCGGTCGCGCTGAACAAAGCGACCGCATCCTCGGTGTACTTATCGAAGTCGGTGTCGAAGATGCCCTGATACTGAAAGTGCAAGCCCGACCCGACATCGAACAGCACCCACCGCAGGTAATGCAGCCGCAACGGCGCAAGCGCCTCCGGGCTGTTCGCGATCGTCTCCTCGATCGTCTTGCCGTATGCCCGGACCGTCTCCTCGCGGCCCTCCTTCACCTTGGCGATGATGGAGAACCCGTAACACGCCGGTGTCCTGGGAAAGAGTGGGCCGTAGCGTCCCCGCTCGAGTTCGAAATAGCCCTCCTTCGGGATGGCCATCGCCGCAGGCTTGCTCCAGTCACCATCGATCCCCGACATCTAGGTTCTCCTGTCCGCTTGGTCCGGTCCACGGGACACTACCTCTGTTGTTGGCTCACGAACCCCTATCGCGACGACAATGTCGAGTGGGCGACGACCGTTTTGTTGCTGTTCATCCGCCAGGCTCAGTGAGTCCCTCGTCGACCCACCGATACCGCAAGGAACAATCGTGGCTCGTCAATCTGCCGCCCAGATTGCACACGGGGCGTTGCCGCACGGATGATAATTTTCACTCAACACCGACTCAGCGGGGGCAGAAGCCATGCAGACAGCCCAGAACACGATTCTGGTGACGGGTGGCGGGTCGGGGATCGGTCGTGGCCTGGCTGAATCGTTTCATCGTCTGGGCAACCAGGTGATTATCGCTGGCCGCCGCCGCGAGCAGCTGGAGAGCGTGGCTGCGGCCAATCCCGGAATGCAATTGCTGACCTTGGATCAGAGCGATGCGGCAGACATCGAGCGTTTCGCCACGGAGGCGACGCAACGCCACCCGGACCTCAACGTTCTGATCAACAACGCGGGTATCCAACACAGTGAGGACCTCACCGCTGGCCGTGTCGCCGACGCGGAGGCCATGATCATCACGAACCTACTTGGTCCCATACGCCTCACTGCTGCGTTGCTGCCGGGCCTGCTCGCTCAGCCCCGTTCAGCCGTTCTGAACGTCACCTCGGCGTTGGCCTTCCTGCCCAAGGCGCAGGTGCCAACCTATTGCGCCACCAAGGCCGCGCTGCACTCCTACACCCAATCGCTGCGTTTTCAACTGCGGAATACGGCGGTTCAGGTGATCGAGATCATGCCGCCGGGGGTCCAGACTGGCCTGCGCGACGAGCGTATCAACGAACCCGACGCTATGCCCCTCGATGAATACATCGCCGAGACCATGGCGTTGCTGACCGAGGAGCCCGAGGCGACCGAAATCGTCGTGGACGCCACGAAACCGCTCCGGTTCGCCGAACGCGACGGCGTGTACGAGCAGCGCTACACCGACTTCAACACGTCACGTTCGCCCTGACAAGGACGTCTACCGCGACTCGACGGTGGTGTACACCGGTCACGGCGACGACACCACGATCGGGACCGAACAGTACTGGTTAGGACTACATTCGCGATCATGACAGTCGAACTGACGCAAGAGGTTTCCCGCAGGCTCGAATCGGATCGCTTCGTGTGGTTGACCACCGTGGCGAAATCCGGCCAGCCTGTACCCCGGCTCGTGTGGTTTTTCTTCGACGGCAAGGATGTGACCGTGTATTCGATGCCGAAAGCCGCGAAGATCGCGCACATCAAGGCCCGCCCGCAGGTCAGCCTGAATCTGGATTCCGATGGCAACGGTAGGGGGACCGTCGTGGTCGCCGGTGCGGCCAGGGTCGACGCGGTCGGGGCCGATTCGCTCGCGGACGAGCAATATCAGGCCAAGTACCACGATTACGCCGTCAGCAAGGGGATGGGCGACGAGCATCTCGCCGCGTTCAGCACGCGGTTGAAGATCAGCGTCGACAAGGTGTGGTCGACGCCGTCTGCTGGGTAGCCAGTATCCCAGCGGGAAGCCTCCGCCGTAGCCTCACCGCCATAGCGAGCCACCATCGTCAATCCTCGTCATCGTTCAATCTTTGGCAGCGGTTACATCCATGGGTTTGAGGTGCCCTCCCGACGATTGACAACGCAACTTTACGTCCCATCACCACCCCTCCCCGGTGAGCGAATCACCCTGGTGCGTAAGCCAAATGGGGAAGAAATTCAACGGCTAACGCCCCCTGGGAGACGCTGGCGCGGGCAACCTCAAGCCCCCCGTAGGCCGGTTGAGAGATGGTGGTCGTAAGCCACGTCGCTATACGCTCGAACAGACTAAGCCGGAAGTAGTCCCAGCGTCGCCGCAATGACGCGGCTGTCCGTCGGCACTCGCGGCACACCGGCTCCGATGGTCCGCCGTCGGTGAACGGTGCGGGGCTTACGCGAATCGAGGCAGAAGGCCGTCGTTCGTTGACACCACGGCTCAGTCGTAGAGGTCGGCCACCGATGCACGTCCCTGGGCCTCCATTTCTGACCGGCGTTTCTCCTCGCGGAGGTGATCCCACTGGCGCCACTTGTAGCCGCCCGGACCCCACCCATCGCGCTCACCGGCGTCCTCTCGGGCCTTGCGCTCCGCGATCTGCTCGCGGTACCGGGCAGGTCCGCGATCGCGATCGTTCGCGCGAATCTGCGCGATCGACGAAGTGCGCGATCGCCTGCGAATAATGGGCGGTCTGCCCAAGATTCGCACTCCGGGCGCCCAAACGGGCAGCTGTGCTCGCCGTAGAGCGACGATCACGACCTGGCCGGTGTGATGGGATAGGCGGCCAACGCGATCGCAGCGCGACCTCGTCGATCGATCGCGATCAGCGCAGTGCGCGCAGCCTGGTGGCGTTCGTTTCCCTCTGCCATCTGCTGGCGATCCGCCAGACCGCCTCTGGCCGCACCACACTGGCCGCCGAACAGTTGCGGCCCCACCGGCAGCGGTCCCCATCGCCCTGGGTGACGGCGGGCGCTACGGAGGTCAGAACTCGTCGTCGTCGTCGTCGATGAACTCCGTCGGGTCGTAGGGATCGTCGTCAGCGTAATCGTAGGAGTCCGTGTCTACCCTGAGCGCCTCCTGACGCTGCTCCGCCTCCTCCAGCTTCTCGATGATCTCGCCCCACATCTCCTGCGGCACTGTGGACTTGACCGCGTCGCAGATCTGGTCCATCTGGACCTTCATCACCAATAGATCGTGGCTGTATTCCCTGGAATCGATCAGCGACTGCAGCCGACCCGCCGCGACGATGCCAGTGTGGACATCGACCTTGGTGTTCGAGTCGACAAGGTTCTCATAGCTCTTCACCATGACCGTCTCGAAGAACGCAATGGGGGTGAGGGCGGTGGCCACGCCCTCGACGAAGTTGGAATGCCCGGGCGATCTCTTCGGTGGTGAGTCCGCCGACCACGCGCAGTGTCAGCGCGATCTGTCCTTCGCGGGACAGCACCGGGTGCGTCGAAATGAAGATCAGCCGCAGCACGTCGTCGTCGATTCGGTCGGGATCCCATGCCGGCTCGTCGATTTGGGTTTCCAGCTCGCGGGCCAGCGTCGCGTACTTGGTGTCGAGGGTGTCCTGGCGGCGCCAGTAGTCGATCGCCTTGCGCTTGGCGACGGTGGTCAGCCATGCCCCCGCGTTGCGCGGCACACCGGTGTCCGGCCACTGCGTCAGCGCATAGACCAACGCGTCGGCCGCCAGATCCTCGGCCAGTCCGACGTCGCCGACCGTGCGGGTCAGCGTCGCGACGATCTTGGCGGCCTCCATCCGCCACACCGCATCGACGGTCTGCTGTAGATCGGTGGCGGGCACATGCCTATTGTGCCGAGCAGACGCAAACTCACCCCGAGTTCGACGCGTCGCTTGACTATGTGCCCGCCTCGTAGCGACTTTGTCGCTCGTAGGCGGGCACAACTACCGTCTGTTCCGTGGGCCGGTCAGATATAGCCACGCGAATTGACGCGCTTCTCGAGACTGAGCGCCGCGTCATCCTCGGCATCACCGGACCTCCCGGCGCCGGAAAAACAAGTTTGGCCGAGTTGGTCAGGTCATCATTTGATAACGCCGTGCAGCTTCCTATGGACGGTTTCCATCTTGCCGATGCCGAACTGGAGCGGCTGGGGCTACGCGACCGCAAGGGCGCAATCGACACGTTCGACGCGTACGGATTTCTCGAACTGTTGCAACGCATTCGCGCGCAGACCGGCGAGGTCGTCTATGCGCCGGCCTTCGACCGCCACATCGAACAGCCGATAGCGGGCAGCATTGCGGTGCCGCCGGACGCGACGCTCGTGGTCACCGAGGGCAACTACCTCCTCGACGACGACCCGCCGTGGCCGTCGGTACGGCAACAGCTTTCCGAAGTCTGGTTCGTCGAAACTCCACAACCTGAGCGTCTGCGCCGCCTTACCGCTCGTCATGTCGAGTTCGGCAAGTCGCCCGATCAAGCGGATGCGTGGGTACGTGACGTCGACGAAGTCAATACCGAACGCATCGAACGCATCCGGCACAAGGCCGACCTGGTAGTCACCTTCTGACGCGAGCGCGGGTGCCTCAAGCGCTTCTGGGCCGTGCCCGGTTCACGGGGTCCCGTCCGCATCACGAACTGGTCGCAGCGAGTCTCAACATCTGCCATCAACGAGCTTGACCCGCCGGTGAACACTTCGCCGCGTGTAGGGCGCTGACCGAGGCCGGCCCTACCCGTTACGGTTCCCCCGGGACCGCAGTGCTCGATCCACTGAACGCGCGAACCGATCTACCGGATCACGGATCCGTTATCGCGCGGACGCTGTGACGTGGGCCCAGGCGTTGTTGCCGTATCCGCGTGGATTCCATACCGCTGCCGGCGATTCGGGGTGGGTGACGCCGGTGTCATCCCACGCCCGGGCGGTGGCACTGAGTGGCCCGGGTTGGGTTTCCACGGTGATAGACCACTGCCGCGAGGCCCACCGGCTGATCGCAGGTTCCAGGTTGGCTTGTCGCCAGGTGCCGCCGTCGTCGAGGGACACGTCGACGCGGACTACGCTGCGGCCGTCGCCGGCCAGTGCCCACCCGCGGATGGTCAACGGGCCGGCGGGTATCTCCTCGTCGTCGCCGGGGACGAGGATGTCGCAGTTGAGCGGCAGCGACGACAACGAAATACCGTCGCCCGGCGCCGCGGTGTCGGGGTCGGTGTCTGGTGGAAGGAGCCGATAGTCGAGGGCCTGGAAGTAGTTTTGCGACGGAACGGGTTGCACGGTGATCGCGGTGACCCACTTGACGCTGCGCGCCCCGATATATCCGGGCACCACCACCCGCACCGGGCCGCCGTGGGCGCGGGGCAGCGGTTCGGAGTTCATCTGCCAGGCCAGCAGCACTTCGTCCGGACAGCGCCTTGGTAAGCGGGATGGAGCTGCCGTAGGACTGCACGGGGACGGCTTCCGGGGCGACGTCGGGGGCGGCGAACGCGACGTGCAAGCCCTCGGCAGGGTGGACTCCAGCGGCGTGGAGGACGTCGGCCAGCCTGCGCTCCGCGCCATTCGGCGGTCGAGATCGCGCCGTGGGCCCACGGGTCCTTGCCCGGTATCGGACGCACGTTGAGCAGTTCAGCGCGCCGGTTGCCGGCGCAGACCAGGGTCGCCACCACCGAGTGGGCGGTGAACTCGCTGGTCAGTCGGTCGTAGGTCACCTCGAGCGGCGTGTCGACCGCGCCGTCGACGGTCAGTCGCCACTGCTCGGGCGCGATGTCGGGAAACGGGCCGTGGTTGCGGCTGTAAAAGGCATCCAGCGCGGTGATCTCGCCATCGGCCAACACCGCAGCGGGTGGCTCGGCATTGAACGGCACCCGGCCACGCACAATCATGTCGGGGCGCTTACCCCACATCTGGTTGGACCTCTGGACAGCGTCCAACTCATCGGTCGACTTCGTCACCGGGGGTGTCTCCGGGTCGGGTGGTGATGTCTTTGATGGTTCGTCGCCCGCCGAGCCGGGCGTTGCGGTCCACAAGGTGGCCTTGTGGCCGGGACGTAGGCGATCCACTCACAAGGAGAGGGTGGCATCGATGACGGGGCAACACATCACCACGAGCGCCCGTGATGGGTTGCCGCTAACGGCAATCCTCGGGCTCCTGCTGACCGGTACCGAAGTCCAGCGCTGGCGGTAAAGACACGCCCAACCCGAGAAGCGATCATTGGACCGCATGAGCGGACAGGGGATCATTTACGACACCTCGCCGTTCGATGCCGAGGCGACCCGGCCGGCGCTCGCCGAAAGTGACATCACCCCGATCGCCACCGTCTACAGCCCGCAATCACGGCCTGATCCGAAAGATTGCGACGGATCGATGGTGTCTGACGGTGGGCGGCCTGGTCGAGCGGTGAGCCGTTCGCAGCGCTACCTCACGTTCGCGGCCGCGATCCTGGTGACCGGCGTCCTTAGTGGGGTGGTTGGCGTGTTCACGACTGTTCTGGTGCGCACCCTGGAGCACCTCAGCTTCGGATACGACCAGGGGCCGCTGCTGATCGGGGTCAGGGATGCGTCCATCGAGCGCCGGCTGATCGGTCTCGCGATCGGATGCGCGCTGGCCGGGCTTGGCTGGTGGCTGCTGCGGCGCAAGACCTCGGTGCCCGGGCTTAACGAGTCCATCAGACAGGGCACGCGATTTTCGCAGGTGCCGATGGCGATCGATGCGCTGCTGCAGGTGTTGGCCGTCGGGTCGGGTGCCTCGCTGGGCCGCGAACAAGCGCCCCGGCTGTTCGCGGCGGCGGCCACCGAATTGACGATCCGGTTGGGCTCGATCCCAGCGCCCTACCGTCGCATCCTGCTCGCCAGCGCCGCCGGCGCTGGCCTTGCCGCGGTGTACAACGTTCCGGCGGCCGGCGCCCTATACGCCTGCGGCATCGTGCTGAGAAGTTGGCGGCCCGTCGCGGTGCTGGTCGCGGTCGCGACGTCGTGCATCGCAACGGTGACCGCATGGCCGGTCAGCCACGGTGATCCGACCTTCGCGTGGCCCGACACGCATTACAGCTGGACGGCGCTGCTGTTCACCGTGGCGCTGATGCCGGTTGCCGCGGCAGTCGGAACGGGCTTCAACGGGCTGATCCGACGCGCGCAGCCCAAGTCGCCGCCGGCCTCGTGGACCCTCCTCGTCACGATCGGGTTAGCCGGGTTGCTCACCGGCGCCTGCTCGATCTGGATGCCGCAGATGCCCGGCAATGGCAAGAGCATCATCGTGGAGAGTCTGGCTGGCGGCGACACGCTGATCGCCGTCACGGTGGCGATGGGCTGAAGCCGGTGCTCACGGCGCTGTTCATCCGGGCCGGTGCCGTCGGCGGCATGCTCACCCCGTCGCTGGCCACCGGCGTCGCCACCGGCGCGTCCATCGCGCTGCTCGTCGACAGGCTCGGCGGCTGCGCCAGCGTCCCGACCCTCGCCCTGATCGGCGGGGCGGCCGTGCTGGGGATCACCCAGCGGGCGCCGGTGTTCGCCGCCGTATTCACCGCGGAACTCACCCATCCGCCGCCGCCGATCTGGGGCATGTTGCTGTTGGCCGCGGTGGGCGCACATTGGGTCCGTCTCCTCGCCGGCCGACGCCCGACCCGCGGCCCGCAGAACCGGACCGCGCCCAGCCACACGTCAAACATTGCCAACGCCGATGGCTTGGCATGACGTGGCGATTGGTCGACGGATCGTGTTAGCCGGATCCGTCGCCGGCACGGTGGCGATAGTGGCCGCCGCCATGGCGGTCGGCATCGCACCGATAGCGTCGGCCGCGCCGAGTGAACAGCACTGCTTAGAACAGCACTGCTTAGAGGCAGAGGCACCAACCATCTACCAGGGACCGGCCAACGTGCAGATCTTCACCTCGCCCAAAGCAATGCCTGCGGTGTTCCCCCACACCAACAATCCCAAGTGGCGCGGATTGGGCTATGACGCCAGGTGGCCAACGTTAGGGCATAACCCGAAGTGGCAGGACTTCGGGTATTCCCCGAAGTGGGACGGGTTTCAGCCTTCGCGTCATATCGCGCCAATGCCCGCCCCGGCCCGAGGTAGAGGGACCCAGACCGCTGCCGATGCACATCATCAACCGGGACGTCGATCGGCTACAAACTGCTGCGGCGGGTGCGACCTGCTGCGGCGGGTGCGACCAAGTGCTCACCACCCTCGGGACCGAATGACTTGCCGTAAAGTCGCGGGGTTTTAGCCCACAGCAGTTGTCACGGTTTCGCGCCGCTGGTGGGCTTGCCTTCGCGAGAACCGCAGTTAGCCATCAGGAGCGCCGGGACCGCAATGATTGCCCCCAGGAGTCGACGCTACGCACTCGTTGTAGTAAGCGGCCTTGATAGCAGGTAAAGAAACTCCTCACCACATGCCGCTGCGAGGTCCTGCGCTACAAGTCGAGGCCGTAGTCAAGCGATTGGTGTCGGTGTTGGTCGGTGCTCTGTTCGTGACCGGCCGACCGCTGCTGGGCCTTTGAGCACCACTGGCGGTAGGCGGCTCGCCGTGTCTGCACAGTGTGGGTGCGGCGGTCGATGAGCAGGGCTGCCACGCACATTGGCAGACGTTCTCGACCGGTTTCGGCGGCGAGTTCGTGTACGGTCTGTGCGCGCGCATCGATGGCGATGATATGCCCGAACAGCTGGGCGGCCGCGCGGCTCGAGCCGCGGCGCAGCACGTGCAGCCCGTCGGGGCCGGCATCGCTGTATTCGGACGCCTCGGCCACGCGCTCGTACAGGTAGGCGCTGTTGGACTCCCGGCCACGGGTCATCGCCACGTACAGCGCTGCGCGACTTGTGTTTTCGCCGAGCACGGCGTACCCATGGGTGATGTGCTCACGCACATAGTCGCCGTCGAACACGGCGCGAGCCCCGTCACCCAGCCGGCGAGCAGCGATCCGGTTGCGGCCGGCGTCCGCTCATCGGGATCTGCCATCGGCTCCACTATTCCGCCCTATCGGCTGGCACTCTCCCGAACTGAATCATCCGATCGGCATCTGGGCGCGGCGGACGGTATCAAAGCTCGTCGTCCTCGTCGATGACCTCGGTCGGGTCGTAGGCGTCGTCGTCAGCGTCATCGAAGCCGTCCTCCACGGCGCCGAGCGCCCCCGAGTGCTGCTCCAGCTCCTCCAGCTTCTCGACGATCGCCGCCCACATCTCCTGCGGGACAACAGAACGCACCGCCTGACCGATCTGGCCCAGCTGGACCTTCAGCTCCAGGACGTCGGTGCCCCGCCCACGCCCGTCGAAGACGGACTGGAGCTTCTCGGCGGCTCGCAGGCCGGTCTCCACACTGACCTCGGTGCCGTCGTCCACCAGGGTGCGAAACGCCTTGGCCATCACGACCTCGTAGAACGCCAGCGGGGTGAGCGCAATGGCGACGCCTTCGACGAAGTCGACTTGATTCTCGCGAGCCCGCCGCTCCAGGATCTCCCGGTACGTGGCATGAGTGGTCTGCTGCACGGGAAAGTGGCGCCCGCAGTGGTTCCTGACCGAGTCGATCGTTACCCGGTCCTTCTCGTCGAGTTCGGTGTTGTCCGCCGCGAGTGCGCGGACTACCTGCGCGTAGCTGGCCCCGGTGGCCAGCAGATCGTTGACCTTCTTGCGCAGCACATCGTTCCGGCACACGCGGCATCGCGGCTCAAGATGGAACCCATTGCGCGAGAACAACGCCGATGACTCCATGATCTCGTCGACAGGGGTGTCGAGCGCGTGGGCCACGGACATGTCGTTCTCCTCGATCCGGCGAAGATGCACGGTGATCGTCGATCCCAGTCTGTCAGGGAAAGAACTTCGTGGGTACATCTGTAGTTCTTGGTATCTCTGAGGTACTTCCATGGACATGCTCGCCGACAACTTCGCAGCTCCTACAGCGGCACTACAGGTCTCGCAGCCGCCGCACCGTGTGTTGGATGCCATGGAGTTGTGTGCGCGCCTCGCAGCTCCTGGTTCACCGCTCACACTGACATCGCTTGATCCGATTGCCCAGTGCACATGTAGGCCAACGTTGCCGCGTACGTCCGGTCAACGTGCCGTCCGACTCGGTGCACCAGTTCCGCTCCCGCACCGACTGTCCACCTCGGGGCGTCACCCACAAGTCGATCCGTTGGCGTGAGGCCCTGTCTCACTCAAGCTCCGCGAGGCGTGCGGTGTATTAAGTTGTTCGTCAGCAGGATACGCCACCGCAGCCATACAGCACCATAGCAAGAACGGCCTATAGCGTGCTCGCAGTGCGCCTTTGGGGACAAAGCGACGCGAGCCCCGATACGAGCGACAGAGCGGTCAGCACGCACCGCTAAAGTCGTTGCGGGCGTGCTCCCATTTGAGACAGGTTTCTGCGCACACACCTGCCGGGCGGCTAATCGCGCGGACATCGTGATCGTTGCACGAACGAACAAGCACCGCTTTGACATGTCCAAACCGATAGGAAATCCGACGATATCGGTCACTTGGCTGGCCCCGGATAATGTGCAGATCCCGCGTACTTGACTGTCGATTAGATCAGCGGCAAGTCACGGACAGGTCGGTCGTTTTCGGGCCTGGACGTGTGCGAGGGCACTTGCCCCCCAACCGACATCTCGTCGAAGTAACGGTTGGAACCGGTAACCGATGCTGCACATCGCGTCCTGCCGACGGTTGACCAAACGGGCGGACCTCACATAGTTCCAGTGAGTTCTGACTCGCCGATGTCGTTGCACCCCTCATTCGACCTCAGCGGAACCTGAGGCAACGCGATAGGGCCGCCGCGACGTACACACGCTCTGTAGCAGCGCAGATGCGCAACCGCGAAGAGGCGCTGTCGGCAGGCTCAGCCCTGACTTCCGCAGATTGTGGGCACACGGATCGCCGGATTTCGGCGTTGACCAGTGCAAACGCGGGATGAGCCGGTTTGGGTCGTGTTACTACAGCCCCTGGGTGTGGGCGGGGCCGTCAGTCGGCCGCGGGGGCTTCGAAGGGCGTGAAGTCGAGGTACTTGGGCGGTTCGGGCAGGTCGAGCGCGGCGAGGATGGTTTTCTGGTCGCCGGTGAGGGCCGAGCGTTGGGCGACGCGGCCGTCGGCGGTGGCGAAGGTGACCAGGTGCATGCGGTCGAGTTCGTGGCGCAGGTTGCGCCAGGTGCCGCCGGTGCGGGTTTCGGCGACGCGGATGAGAAGCAGCGCCAGCCAACATAATTGGACGTGTGCGCGGATTCGGTCCTCGCGGTGGTGGTAGACCGGGCGCAGCCCGAGGCTGGTTTTGCAGTCGCGCCAGCCGCGTTCCACCGCGATGAGCTGCTTGTAGGCGGCGGCCAGGTCCTCGGCGGTCAGCGTGGGGTCGGAGGTGCGCAGCAGCCACTTGCCGTCGTAGTGGGATTCCCGTTGCGCGGCGGCGCGGTCGATGCGCAGCAGCCCGGCCTTGGTGCGGCGCAACAACCTGCGCAGCCCGGGCTTGTTGCGCAGCGAGCCGACCAGCTCGTCGCGCTTGCGTTTCGGCCAGGCATCGGAGCCGGCGATCAGGCCCTGCAGGTGCTCGATGAGCCGCTGGCGCACCGCGGCGTCACGGGCGGCGGCGTCCGGGTTGTGGCACACCACGAACCGTTCGGCGCGCGCCCCCTCATTGGTGCCGCCGCCGGGTGCCACCCGGACTTCTTTGACCCGCAGGTTGTCGGCCACGTCGTGGTAGCGGCCGGGGCGGGCCAGCGCGGCGGCGGCCTCGGCGTTGGTGTGGCGCAGCTTCTCGGCGTGGATGTAGTGCCCGCCGCCGCGGGTGAGGTAGGCGCGGTTGGCGGCGGAGGCGAAGCCGGCATCGGCGACCCACACCAGCCGGTGCAGGTTCCACGACCCCAGGTCGTCGCGGACGGTGCGGATGATCCGCTGGTCGCTCTCACTGCCGGGAAAGGTCCAGCAGCGCACCGGGATTCCGTCGCGGGTGACCGCCATCGCGATCACCACCTGGGGCAGGTCGTCGCGGTGGTCCTTGGACTTGCCGAACCGGCGCGCGGCCCGCTCGACCGGTTTGCCGGTGCCGTCGTCGACCTCGGGTTCGGGCGCCAGGTCGGACAGGTCATCGGGCACGTCGACCTCCCAGTAGGTGGAGGTGGTGTCGACGAAGACGATGTCGACATCGAGGTTGAGCAGGTGCGCGACCGAGTCGAAGATCGCCGCGGCGATCTCGCCCAGCGCGTCGAGCAGGAAGTCCATCGCCCGGTAGGCCGCGTCGTCGGAAAACCCGGCGCAGCCGGCGATCGCGACCCGTTCGCCGACCCAGCCGGTGGCGGCCAGCTTGCTGCCCGGTTCCAGCGCCCGCTGTGCCACCAGCGCGAACAGCACCCGCTCGGTCGCGTCCGCGTCCAGGCGCCGGTCGGCGGCGACCCGGTGCAGCGCCGCGCCGACGCCCAGCCGCTCCCAGAGTTGGTCCAGCAGCCACGCCCCGCCGACGCGGCGCGAGTCCAGGATCTCGATCTGGCCGGTGTGCGCGGCCGTGATCGCCTGCTGCGGGTCGAGGAACCGCGAGATCGAGGCGACCAGCCGGGCCAGCGCGTCGCGGTCCACGGCCTCGGCGCGGCCGAAGTTGTGGATCACCTTCGCCGAGGGCACCCCGGTGACCGGGTGGCGTTCGCTGTGCGCCAGCTGCAGGTACGACACCGTCGACCCGTCGCGGTTGCGTCGCTTCGTCTCCCGCAGGTACACCCCTACACCACTAGCACATATCTGCTGGTGAAATCCAGCGACACGCCCGAAATCGTGTGCCTACACGAATTCGCGTTTCGGTGACTCCCCAAGCCTCCTACCAGCACAATCGCTCCGCGCTACCCCAAAATGTGCCTACGAACTGCGG
Source organism: uncultured Actinomycetota bacterium (assembly GCA_963799495.1). Classification (GTDB taxonomy): domain Bacteria; phylum Actinomycetota; class Actinomycetes; order Mycobacteriales; family Mycobacteriaceae; genus Mycobacterium. Next base: position 19,306 of record CAWCXH010000001.1, on the reverse strand, counting down.
AAGTCGGGGCAGGAGGTGACCGACTTTATGAGCATCGAAACCGTTGACACGCGCGCCCGCGGCGGTGGCGCTGGTTCGGCACCGCGCCCCGAAACCCGCTTCCTCCCGATCGCGGCGCGACCGATGCCCGACCATCCGGGGTATTTACAGGTGAATCGGGTCGACCGCACCGGCCGCGCACTACCCGGTGGCTGGACTTTCCTGGTCAACCTGACCAAGCCGACCGTGGTACGCACCAGCGGCGACCCCGACCGGCTCGACTTCGCCGCGGCCCTGCGGCGGCACCCGCGCGTAACCGTCTGCCCAACAAGGGATCGGAGCAGTCCACGTGACCACGACAACCGCCATCGCAGCACAGCCAGTCGAGACGGTCTGCGACGAATGCGCCGGCGACGGGCAGCTCGCCTACGACCTGGAAGCGGCCATGTGGGTACCCCGCAGCGCAACCGCGGACTGGCCCGCCGACGACTGCATCGGGATCAGTGTGCTCGACTGCCTGCAATGCGACGGCACCGGCACGGTGCGCCTCGATCCGGGACGCGGCAATCGTCCAACGAGATCCGGTCGGTAACTCCGCGCGGGCGCGAAGGCGCTGCCGCCGAATACGCGGCTGAGCTTCCGCACGGTCAGCTGCGGCACCGACGGATTCGCGACGACCTGCCTGAACAGCGCCGACCAGTCGGGTTTTGTTCTCAGCCCCGAGGGCAGCTACACGTTCGATAGAAACACTGCTGGCCGTTTCTGCGACACATAGGCTATGGCAGTGCTGAGCAGAGTTCTGATAGGCGTTTTGGGAGCAGCGACCGTCGTCGGCGTGCCAGGTGTTGCGGCGGCTGAGCCGCCACCGGTGCCTGCGCCGCAACCGCCTCCGCTGCCCAATGTCAATGCGTTGGCACCGGTGAAGCTGTCCGAGTATGCGGTGATGGACGGTGCGTGGTACGCCTTCAGCATGGGTGGGTTGACGTGCGTGCTGCAGCGCTCGGGCAGCTACGGCTGCAGCGGTCCGATTCCGGGTGCACCCGAAGGTGCGAATCTTGTGAGCGGCGCGATGGGCGGCGTACCGGGCTTCGCCAACACGCCCGGCTCGGTGTTCGCCGCGGCCGGTGCGGCCAAACCGCTGCCGGCCGGTTCGCGGATCAGCTACCAGACCGTTAGCTGCGGCAACGACGGCACGACGACAACCTGCGTCGACAGCCGCAGTCAGTCCGGCTTTGTGATCAGCCCGGCAGGCAGCTTCATTCTCAACGAGACGCCTCCGCTGCTGGACCGTCCTGAGGGGACCAACCCGTTCATCAACTGACGTGTCCCAGATAGCGATTCGCCGGCAATAGGGAATTGCCCGCCTCACTCGAAAATTCAAGGTGACCAGGGGCTGGTGAGTGGGCTGTGCACTGGTGTTAGACATCCCAGGGTCGTAAGTTGTCAAGCGGGGCGGGTGTCGGGTGTGGGTTGGCGGTGTGCCCAGGCGGTGTGTTCGCTGTAGGCGGTGCGGTGGCGTAGGCAGCCGTGCAGGATGCCGACGAGGCGGTTGCCCAGGGCGCGCAGGGCTTGGTGGTGCAGGTCGCCGGCGGCGCGGCGGTGGTCGTAGAAGGTGCGGGCGCCGGGGCTGGTAGTCAGGGCGCAGAACGCCCACTGGTCGATGGCGTCGTACACGCGGCGGTTGCGGACGTGGCGAGCCAGCACGGCGCGTTTCTTGCCCGACGCGACGGTCAATGGGGAAGTTCCGGCGTAGTTTTTGCGAGACTTGGCGTCGGTGTATCTGTTCGGGTCGTCCCCGAACTCACCAAGCACCCGGGCGCTGAGAATGACACCGAGTCCTGGCTGGGAGAGGTAGATGTCAGCGTCCGGGTGTGTCTCAAAATGTGTCGCCAGTTCGGCTTCGAGGTCGGCGATCTGACGGTTCAACTCAGCGATGATGCCGACGGTAGCCCGGGTGGTGGCGCCGAATGCGGCGGTGACCGCGGCGGGGGCGGTGAGCTGCGGAGTCCGCAACGCGGCCTGGATGTTTTGCGCCCGGGTGTCGAGGTTGCGTTGTCGCCCAGCGGTTTTGAGTGCTGACCGGATCTTCGACAGGCTCAGGCGCCCAGCGTCGACGGGGGTCGGGGCGCGGCCCAGGATGGCCAGCGCGTCACGGTCGGCCAGGTCGTCGAAGGCCTCCAGCGCGGCCGGATAGTACTCACGCAGCGCCGAGCGCAGACCGTTGGTGTGCCGGGTGCGGACCCAGATCAGGTTCTGGTGTGCACGGGCCAGCACCTTGATCGCCTCGGCATCCGGGCTGTCGCCGGCGATCGGGCGATGGTTGTGCCGGTCGGTGCGTACCAGATCAGCCAAGAGTTTGGCGTCGCTGGCATCGGACTTCGCTCCCGAAACGTGGTGGCGGTCGCGGTAACGGGCCGCTGCCAGCGGGTTGACCGCGAACACCTGGTAGCCGGCCGCGGTCAAGGCATCCACCCATAGGCCGCGATCGGTTTCGATACCGATCACCACCTGGGCGGGGTCCTCGGCATGCTCGGCGATCATCTCGTGCAACCGCCCGATCCCGGCCAGGCCTTCGGGCAGCCGCCGCGACGCCAGCCTGTCGCCGGTGTCGTTCATCAGATACACGTCGTGATGGTCTTCTGCCCAGTCGTCGCCGACGAACAGCATCGATTGACCTCCCTTGGTTCAATGCGGGTGAATCCTGTTCGAGCCCAAGGACATCCGGCGGCGACCTAATGGATCAGTGCTCGAACCGGCACGACATCCCACCAGCGCTACAGATGACCTCACCAACCGGCCGGGGCACGATCTAACACTAGGAATCGACCATCACTCCAGGCGGCAACAGTGCTCACCGACCGGCGGCTCGGTGATCAGCCTCCCGTTCACGAACCAAGATTCCCGTTAAGGACACGCTGATCGGTTCCCATTAGGCGGCTTGGGTGCGGGGTTCGAGTGTGACGTTGTATCCGAGGGCTTGGAGTTGTTTGATGGCGCTGGCTTTGGTTTTCGCGGGGTGGTGTCGGGTGTAGTAGTCGGGGCCGGGGTCTTGGTAGAACGTGCCGTTGACAAGCATGTGCCAGGCGCAGGTGAGCATCTTGTGTTCGAGCGCAACGACGGCGGTCTGTCCGGCGGCGGACTGGCGGCGCGACTTCTTGGTTCCGGGTCGGGCTGGTCGGCGGCCGGCGATGCGTCGGAAGCGGGCGCCGAAGTAGGTGTTGGTGCTGCGCGATGCTGACAGGGCGGCCACCCCGAGGGCGGCTTTGAGGTGGCGGTTGCCGGGCAGGGTTTTTGCCGATTTGATCCGGCCGGCTGATTCGTCACTGCCGGGCGAGACTCCTGCCCAAGACGCCAGGTGCGCGGCGGTGGGGAACACGCTCATGTCGGCGCCGGTCTCGGCGATGAACACATCGGCGACGACTTGTGACCAGCCCGGGATGCTCACGAGCAGGTCCCGGGCGGGTCGAAAGGGTTGGATCTCTTCCTCGATGCGGGCATCCAGGCGAGCGATGTCGGCCTCGTGGGCGTCGATGCGATCCAGATACAGCCGCACCATGAACGCGTGGTGGTCGTTGAATCGTCCCTGCAGCGCCTCGGTCAGTGCGGGGATCTTCTTGCGTAGCTGCCGTTTAGCCAGATCGGCCAGCACGGCTGGGTCGCGTTGGCCAGCGATGAGCGCTTCGAGCATCGCCCGCCCCGAAACCCCGGTGATCTCGCAGGCCACCGACGACAGTTTGATCCCGGCGTCTTCGAGCAGCGTCTCCAGCCGCCCAATCTCTTTGGTACGGGCCCCGGCGATGGTGGTGCGGGCCCGGGTCAGATCCCGCAGCACCCGGATGGGTTCGGGCGGCACGAACGAGGCACGGACCAGCCCATGGGCGCCCAGCTCAGCCAGCCAGGCCGCATCAGAGACGTCGGTCTTGCGTCCGGGCACGTTGCGAACGTGGCGGGCGTTGACCAGCATCACGTTCAGTGCGTCGTCGAGCAGAAAGTAGAACGGCTTCCAGTACGCCGCGGTCGACTCGATCACCACACACGTCACCCGCTCGGTGATCAGATGCTCCCGCAACGCCAGAATGCTGCTGGTCATCGATGTCCACGTGGTCACCTCCGACGACGTGGCTTTGCGGCCGCGGCCCTGAACTCGCACGCACACCTTGGCGTCCTTCTTCGACACGTCGATGCCCGCACACCGCGGATGAATCACTTCCATGTCAATTCACCCCTTTCGCACTCAAATCTGTTGTCATGGATGGTGTTTCGGGGAGGGCTGACAAGAACAGAAGTCTCACTCGCGTGCTCACAGGCAACAATCCACACCCCTCGCACAACCGCAAAGGGATGCCCTCCAGCCCAACGCTCTAGAGGCGTGCTCACCGGCAACAAGGCGGGACGGGGTCGCCGAAACACCGTTTAAGCGTCAACCCGGGCCACCGCGAACGCAACCACGCACCCAACCGCACCAGCCCGCGATTTTCATGTCCCCACACCGGGGCGCAGCCCCGTGAACGCTCTAAGCGACAACCTGCCCACGAGCGACAAACCCGGAAGTCTATGTCGGAGGCCACCGCGGGGCGCCCATAGACTTGTTAGCCAGTCGCATTGCAACAGGAGGTGTCGGGTGAGCGTGCTCAACGCTTTCTTGGCGACGTGGACTGGTGCGCGGGAGACGTTCGGAGCCGGCAGCCCGGAAGGGGGCGCGCAGTTCGACAGCAGCCCGACGCTGCAACAGTTGGAAGCCGACGTGAAGTCGGCGGCGCCCGGTTCGCGGTGGACGGGCACGGCGTCGAGCGCGTACGAAACCGTCAACAAGGACCACGGTCGTGTGCTGGGACAGATGGCCGGCCTGGACCAACGGGTCGCCGCCGAGGTCGACCGATCAGCGCAGGTGGTAGGCGCCGGGCGTCGCGAACTCGACGCCGTTCGGAAGTGGGTGGTGGACGCCGCCGCGAGCGCTCCCCAAAACGCCGCCGGTGAGCGGATGCAGATGGCGATCGTGCAGAAGGGACTCAGTCAGGTCCAGGAGATCATCCAACGATCGAACGGCGATCTGAACGCCATCGGCGGGAAGATCCGTGGCCTCGGCGAGGAGTACCAGGCGCTCGGTAACCAGAAGTTCGGTGGCCCCAAAGAAGGGCCGCAGTTCGCTGGGCCGGACAAGGAAGGAAAAGACGGCGAGAAGAAGCCAGAAGAGGTCGGCGCCGAGGACTCGGAAGCACTGCAGAACGGCGAATTGACGCAGGAGCAGCGCGAGAGGCTCATCGCAAATACAACCGTGACGCCTGAGCAGCAGATCGCCCTCGACAACGGGACACTCATGCTTCCGCCGGAGCAGATGTCATACCTGCAGGGCTATTCGCGAGCCTTCGCCGACAAGACGCCCGCTGAAATTGAAGCGATCATGGACAAAGCCGGACCCGAGGGTGGGCGCGTCGCCGACGTGTTCCAGCTCGCCTCGAACCCGAACATCAGGACAGGGCTGCCGGAAACACAACCGCCGTCGATCAGTGATCCTTCGAGCGGTGGAAAGTACGCATTGCCCGACGGCATTCAGAAGGTGCTCGACGGACCGGCTTTGACCCAGCCGTTCACGGAAGGAGTGTTCCAAGACGGGCGATGGATTGTTCCGCCCGAACCGACCGGCCCCCTACAGCCGACCCAGGGACTGAATGATCTCGCCGACGTCATTCAACGCGGAAACCGAGACCTCCAAGTCGGCACAGCGCTCGACTCCGGATTGATGTCGAAAAGCCAAGAGATGCTGGCGCAGTCCAATCAGTGGCCTATCCCGCAAGCGCCCGGCCCGGGATCCGATCCGATGCAGGACGGTCCTCGCTGGTATCACGAGAACGTCGACCCCACGCTGCAGAACATGTTCAACGCGCTGAACAAGGACGACATGGTCATTCACGACGCGGTCACGGGTCACGGCGCCGGCGCGTTCCTGGACAACCTCACGCAACACCGGTGGCAGGACAACGGGCTGGCCGCGGGGGGACTGTTCGACTGGGTTAGTGAGACCGCGGCCAACGACCCGACGGGGCGCGCCGCGGACACCGCTCATGCACTTGCGGACTACACAAGTACTCACTCCAACCAACTGCTCAACCTGCCCGGCACCGATTCGCAGTCGCTGGGCCAGGTCAACCCAGAATTGACCCGCCATTGGTCCAGGGCCTTTGCGCCGTATCTGGATGACATGGTCGGGAGTAACGCCGGTGGCAATAACGCTGACTTTGCACCTTTGAACGGCGCCGAAGAACAACCACTCAAGACACGCGCATTGATGAGCGTTATGTACTCCGACCACGAAGCATCGGACATCATGTTTCACCAAGCAGGTACCAATATCGAAAAGTACATTGAAACGGCAGCAACTTCGCTTACCGACCAGGGACCGACCAGCGACAACTCTGCGATGCGGGCGGCCGGAAAACTCCAGAGTGCCCTGGACCTCGGTTCGTTCGATGAATCCTACGACCGTTTGCAGAACGCGCAGCAAGCAGTGCAGGATTCATATACCCGGCGTTCTGGGTTGTACGATGTCGCTTCCGGTGTGGTGACCGACAACCCCGCATTTGCACCCGCATCGCTCCTAAGTCCGTATCTGAAAGACGTAATCATCGGAGCACTGCCGCCTAGCGATGCTGTGACGCCCATCGCTTCGCCACGTAACGACTTCCCCGTACAAGTGAAATTGGCAGAAGCCTTGATAGACGACAACGTCGGCAATGCCGAAATCGGCGCCTGGCTACAAGAAAAGCTCGATCCCAACGGGCACTTCAATGTTCCGTCGTCGACGGAATATCCTGCCAGCTATAACGATTTCTACGACAATATAACCTCCTACTTCACAGATATTCACGGCGCCGATAAGCTGATGGACACCTACTGGGAGACGTATTCCAGCGCGTACCTAAATGCTCCGCCACAAACGGGTGGTAACTGATGAGAAAGGGGTTTCTTCTCGCACTAAGCGCCGTTGTGGTTTTCACAGTGAGCATCGGATGCGCGCCCGACAATGCCTCGACACAATCCTCTGACCCGTCAGAAAATCGCAGCCAACAATTCCCTAACTGGCCGGCATCGCTCGACGAATTTCGGTTTCATTGGACAGCCGATCCAAACATTGACATCATCGCGGGCGCCGCGGTCCCAATCCGCGCGTATCTCGAGTCGTATTACGTCGCTTCGTTCAGTGCGAACCTAGACAACGTCTATCCCGGATTCATGAGGGCTACTCCGGAAAACGACGAACTCGACGGGCATTACCTCGCACAGCTCGCCTGGATACGGCCACTCAACGGTGTCGTGGCCAAATCGGAGGACGCGGTCGCACACTTCGGCTACATACCATTTCATATCCTGAGAATCGACAGTGCTGAAAATGGACTTCGCGCATTTATATGCCAAGGAAATTATGCCAACTACATCAAGAGCAACGCCAGACCTGGCAAATTTGTCTCGCCTTCCGTTAATCCGAAGACTGCGCAGATACAAGGATCAGACGACGACACCGTCACCGTAGTCCGAATCGAACTCACCCAGCAGGATCCACGCGTGGGGCCGAACCCACCGGCCGCTGTTACCGCTGCCCAGCGAGGACCCGCGCCCGCACCCGACCAAGACGTCTTCGGCCCGTGGTTCTTTACCGGAATGAGCTCGTCATTCTGGGGACCAATTGACGCAGCTGAACCTGAGCGGTTTCCCCCACCCGAATTAAAGCGCCAATGCAGTGACCGCATGCCGCAGCCAGAAGCGGAACGCATCGCGATGATGACCGGCTTCAAGGATCAGCCTGCACCGCACGGCGAGCCGTTACCTGGCTGGCCGTTTGAAGCCAAGTGACCGCGCCTTGGCGTCAATATGAACGCAGCGGCTAGCCGCATCGTCCGCAGTCCACAAGGAGGATCCAGATGACGGGTAACCTCTTCGTCCAGACCGACGGCCTGCGAACCTTCTCGCAGACCCACGCCGACGTCGCGTCCGGCCTGTCGCAACTGACCAGCGCAGCCGCACCGGCCGCGACAGGTGTAGAGACGTCGCACGGACCGATCGCCTCGGCGGTGAGCACTGCTCTGGGCGAGCTGCTCGGCGCGCGCCAAGGCACCATCCAGACCACGGCCACCAGCGGTAACACGATCTCGGAGTTGTTGCAGAAGGCGGCGCAAACCTACGAGCAGGGCGACCAGAAGGGCGCGGAAACACTGCGCGCCGCGGCTGAGGCAATGGAAGGCGCTAACGCGCCCGGCGGATCGGGTGCGCCGGGGAGCCCCACAGCCGCTGGGGCCGCTGCGGCAGGCGCAGGCGGCGCCGAGTCTGAGATGACGGGCCAGATGCTCGGCCAGCTGGGACAAGTGGGGCGACAAGTCGGACAGATGGCCCAGGCGGCAGGCGCTCCGCTGCAGGCCCTTGCTCAGCCGTTGCAGCAAGTGCCCCAGCAGGTGATGCAGGGTGTCCAGCAGGCGAGCCAGGCGGGCGGCGATCTGAAAACGCCCGGCGATCCGAAGGTCCCCGGTCAAGGCGATCCGACTGCACCCGACCAAGATTCGCGCGGCCCGGCCCACGACGAACAACAGCATCGCGCCGGGCCCGCGCAGCTTGCCGAGGCCGCGCCCGGCGAATCCGCCGGCACCGGCAGGGCGCCCGAGCTACCGCGGGCAGAGCGTGCCGAGCCCGCTCAGACGCGTCCGCAGTCGCACTAATCCCCCGCGTGCCGAACGGTTACATCCTGCGAGCGACGTCCTCGTCGCCACTGTGGCGCGGGTGCTCGGGCGGTGTCACCGGAACCGGGCCCGCGCCGCGCCGGCCGTCCTCGGGTCCGGAAGGTCCGGCCATCGCGCGGTCGTCTGTCTCGGCGCGCTGCAAGGTCTCGCGTTCGTCGCGCCGGGATTCCTCGATCTGGCCCTCTTGATCCTCGTTGGCCTCGAGGGCGTCGTCGCGTGGCCGCTGCGGTTGTCCGCCTACGCCAGCTGAACCTTGGCCGGCAACCCCTGCTGTGCCGCCTTCACCGCCCGCTTCCTGCCCGCCGAATGACTGACCGCCTCCCGCCTTGGGCCGCCTGCATGGCCCGTTGCATCAGTGAACCGAACATGCTCCGATACGGGGATCAACGCTACCGCGCCGCCGATAGCTGTTGACTCGCTTAATGGCGCATCAGACTTGATCACGGCTGACTACTTGTCTCCAGTCGACCCTCCGATAGCCGCAGCCACCGGTTCACCCCGATCTCGGCGATGAACCGTTCGTCGTGGCTGACCACGACGAACGCGCCCTGGTAGGCGTTCAGCGCCGATTCCAACTGACCAACACTGACCAGGTCGAGGTTGTTGGTCGGCTCGTCAAGCAGTAGCAGCTGGGGCGCCGGTTCGGCGTAGAGCACACAGGCCAGGGTGGCGCGCAGCCGCTCACCGCCGGACAGCGCTGACACCGGCAGATGAATCCGGTTGCCGCGAAACAGGAATCGGGCCAGCAGATGCATTCGGCGGGTGTGAGTCAGACTGCGCGCGTGATCGGCCAGGCTCTCCGCGACGGTGCGGTCGGGGTCGAGCAAGTCCAGCCGCTGCGACAGATAGGCGACACGGCCGTCGGCGCGCTGAACGGTCCCGCTGTCCGGGAGCACGTCGCCATAAATCATGCGCAACAACGTCGACTTCCCCACGCCGTTCGGACCGGTCAAGGCTATCCGCTGGGGCCCGCGGATGCTTAGATCAATGCCGTTGGCCGCGAACAGCTTTCGGCCTCCAAGGCTGATCTGCAGTCTTTCGCCAACGAACACGGTGCGGCCGGCTGGCACGTTGGTGTCGGGCAGGTCGAGCACGATCGCATCATCGTCACGAAGCGCGCGTTCGGCGTCGTCCAGCTGTGACCGCGCCTCGACGACGCGCTTGGCGTGCACCTCGTCGGAGCGGGCCGCCGACTCCTGGGCATCGCGTTTCAGCTTGCCGGCCACGATCTTCGGCAGGCCGGCGTTCTTGACGTTGCGGGCGGCGTTTCCGGCACGCCGATCGGCTCGCTCGCGGGCCTGCTGCATCTGACGCTTCTGGAGCTTCAGTTGCTGCTCGGCGTTGCGGATATTGCTCTCGGCGACGCGCTGCGCCGAATCGACAGCCTCATCGTATTCGCTGAAATTGCCGCCATAGAACAGGATTTCGCCACGGTGCAGCTCGGCTATGCGGTCCATCCGGTCCAGCAGAACCCGGTCGTGGCTGACCAGCAGCAGGCAACCCTTGAAGTCGTCGAGTGTGCCGTAGAGCTTGCGGCGCGCGTCGAGGTCGAGGTTGTTGGTCGGTTCGTCGAGCAGCAAGACGTCGGGGCGTTTGAGCAGTTGCGCCGCCAGCCCGACCGAGACGACTTCGCCACCGGACAGCGAGCCCAGCCGCCGGTCCAGCGCGAGATCGGCGAGACCCAGGCGGTCCAGTTGCGCGCGCAGGCGCTCCTCGATGTCCCAGTCGTCGCCGATGGCGGCGAAAACCTCCTCGCCGGCGTCTCCGGCGGCCAGCGCGGCGAGTGCATCGATAACGGGCGTGACACCCAGCACGTCGGCCACGCTGCGGTCGGCATCGAACGGCAGAGTCTGCGGCAGGTAGCCGAGGGTCCCGTCGACCGTGACGGTGCCGGCGCTGGGCCGGTACTCGCCCGCGATCAGCCGCAGCAGCGTGCTCTTGCCTGCACCGTTTTGCGCGACCAGGCCGGTGTGGCCGGCGCCGACCGTGAAGGACAAGTCGGTGAACAGGGGCGTGTCGTCGGGCCAGGCGAACGACAGGTTCGAACAAACAATTGATGCGTCAGACATGCAGGGAAATCCTCGTGGGCCGCGGGCGGCACGGCACCGCAGAATGGAACAGGACGATTAATCAGAGAGCTCTCGGGGGTCACCCGGAGATGTCGTCGTCTCCCAGCATGCGATCCATCGTACCGATGCGCGTCAACCGGTTAAGTAGCCGCGAAGCATGTCTGTGGTCGCAGTGATCTGCGCAACCGACACCCGCTCGTCGACGCGGTGCGCGAGGTTCGGGTCGCCCGGGCCGTAGTTGACCGCCGGAATGCCCAGCGCAGCGAACCGCGCGACGTCGGTCCAGCCGTACTTGGCGCGCACCTGCCCGCCGGCGGCCGCAACGAGTGCGGCCGCCGCGGGCTTGGTCAGCCCGGGCAGCGCGCCGACCGCGGCGTCGGTCTGCTCGATGTGCACGTCCAGGCCGTCGAACACCTCACGCACATGCGCCAGCGCCTGCTCGATGCTGCGGTCTGGCGCGAAGCGGAAATTCACCGTCAACGACGCCGCGTCGGGGATGACGTTGCCGGCCACCCCGCCGTCGATGCGGACGGCGGACAGCCCTTCGCGGTAGGTGCACCCGTCGATCTCGACGTTCCGGGCCTGATACGCCGACAGCCGGTCGAGCACCGCGCCGAGCTTGTGAATGGCGTTGTCGCCCAGCCACGATCGCGCCGAGTGGGCGCGGGTGCCCGTCGCGCTGACCACGACGCGGAGCGTGCCCTGACACCCGGCCTCGATGAATCCGCCAGACGGTTCGCCGAGGATGGCGACGTCGGCCTGCAGCCAGTCGGGCAGCTCACGTTCGATGCGGCCCAAACCGTTTGCGCTCGCCTCGATTTCCTCGCAGTCGTAGAGCACCAGCGTGATGTCGTGTGCCGGCTCGCCGATGGTGGCGGCCAGATGCAGGAACACCGCGTCACCGGATTTCATGTCCGATGTGCCGCAGCCGTGCAATTCGTCATCGACGCGGCGGCTGGGCAGATTGTCGGCTACCGGGACCGTGTCGGTGTGGCCTGCGAGTAGCACGCGCGACGCCCGGCCCAGGTTCGTGCGGGCCAGCACGGCGTCGCCGTTGCGGACGATTTCGAAGCCGTCGGTCTGTTCGCGCAGCGCGGTCTCGATCTCGTCGGCGATGCGCTGCTCGTGACGCGACTCGCTGGGAATGTCCACCAGCGCCGCGGTCAGCGCGGTCGGGTCGCCCTGCAGGTCCAGGCCCATGGGTGTCAACGGTAGTCCAGTAGCGTGTAGCTCCGTGACTTCCGCTTCAGGCGTCGGCCTGGCGACCCTGGCCGCCGACGGCACGGTGCTCGACACGTGGTTCCCGGCGCCGGAGCTTAGTGGGGACGGTCCGTCGGGAACCGTGCGGCTGTCGGTGGCCGAGGTTCCCGACGAGATGTCGGCACTGGCCGGCCGCGACGAGGACCGCGATACCGAGACGGTGGTGGTGCGCACGGTGATCGGGTCACTGGACGACAAGCCGGCCGACAGCTACGACGCCTATCTGCGGCTGCATCTGCTCTCGCATCGGCTGATCAAGCCGCACGACGCGAATGTCGACGGAATCTTCGGTGTGCTGACCAACGTGGTGTGGACCAACCACGGGCCGTGCGCGATCGACGGTTTCGAGGTGGTGCGGGCCAGGCTACGCCGCCGCGGCCCGGTGACCGTCTACGGCGTCGACAAGTTCCCCCGGATGGTCGATTACGTTCTTCCGGCCGGGGTGCGGGTCGCCGACGCCGACCGGGTGCGGCTGGGCGCACATCTGGCGGCGGGCACCACCGTCATGCATGAGGGCTTCGTCAACTTCAATGCCGGCACGCTGGGCACCTCGATGGTGGAGGGCCGGATCTCGGCCGGGGTTGTGGTAGACGACGGCTCCGACGTCGGCGGCGGCGCGTCGATCATGGGCACGCTCTCCGGCGGCGGCACGCAGGTGATCTCGGTGGGCAAGCGCTGCCTGCTGGGCGCCAACGCCGGGCTGGGCATATCGCTGGGCGACGACTGTGTCGTCGAGGCCGGACTCTATGTGACGGCCGGCACGAAGGTGCAGACCGCCGACGGTCAAACGGTCAAGGCGCGCGAGCTGTCCGGCGCCAACAACCTACTGTTCCGGCGCAATTCGCTCACCGGGGCGGTCGAGGTCGTCAAGCGTGACGGCACCGGCATCACGCTCAACGAAGCCCTGCACACCAACTAACCGCCGCGAGTGTGCGTGTCTGCCGTGCGACACGCCGCTGACCAGCAGCATTTTGCGCACGCTCGCGACGCGCGAACGGCGTAGATTTCGCCGATATGAGCCGCCAGACCACCGTCGCCCTCTTCCCCGAACCAGGCGCCTGGGGGCCGACGAACAACCTTGTCGCCGTCGGTAATCACCTGCTCGAACGTGGTATCCGCACCGTCTTCGTGATCAAGGAGTCCTTTGCAGGCGAGCTGGCAGCGCGCGGCTTCGAAGAGCGGCTGTTCCGGTTCGCACCGCCACCCGAGGGTGACGAAACCGTCGGCGGAGGCTGGGCCCAATTCGTGCGCGAGACCTCCCCGCAGTTCCGCCGGCCGACGATCGAGCAGCTCGAAACCGTTACGGCGCCGATCTGGGCCGAGTTCGTCGAAGGCGCCGAATACTCACACGACCGGCTGACGGAGATCTGGGCCGAACTGCGGCCCAACGCAATAGTGCACGACTGCGTCGCCAGCTTCCCGTCGGTGTCGCTGGCAGGCTGTCCGTGGGTGCGCGTGGTTTCGGCCAACCCGCTGGAGATGACCGATCCCGACATCCCGCCGGTCTTCTCCGGCTATCCGACGAAAGACCGCAGCGGCTGGAACGAGTTCCGGGCCGAGTACCGGCGACTGACTGGCCCTCTGCAGGAACGGGCGTCGGCTTTCCATGTGCAATGCGGCAACCAGCCGTTGCCGAACAATGAGTTTCACTACGAGTCGCCATATCTGAACCTCTACATGTACCCCGCCGATCTCGACTATCAGCGATCCAAACCCCTGGGGCCGACGTGGCACCGCATCGACACCTCAACCCGAAATTCCGACGGCACCTTCGACGTCGCCGAGAAAGTGGGCACCGAAGGCAAGCTCGTCTACCTGTCGCTGGGCAGCCTCGGCTGCATGGATATCCCGCTGATGCAGCGTGTGATCGACTCACTCGACCACACGCCACACCGGGTGATCGTCTCGATGGGGCCGCTACACGACCAGCTGACGCTCGGTGAGCGGATGTGGGGCGAACAGTTCGTGCGGCAGACCGCGATCGTGCCGCAATGCGATGTGATGATCACCCACGGTGGTAATAACACTGTGGGCGAAGCCTTTACATTCGGAGTGCCGACGATCGTCCTTCCGCTGTTCTGGGATCAGTACGACAACGCACAACGGATCGACGAGTGCGGCTTCGGTGTGAGGCTGTCCACCTACGAGTTCACAGATGACGAGCTACACCGCGCGATCGAACGGCTCGGCGACGAGGAGTTGGCGCAACGGCTAGGTGAGGCGTCGAAGCGGCTGCAGGCCTCGCCAGGACGGTTGCAGGCCGCCGACCTGATCGAAGCGATGGCGCGCAGCTGAACTCTCACCGCCCACGAGCGACCCCAAATGCGGTTGATACGCGGCGTGTCGCGGGACAGACACACTGGTCGCTTGCGGAGAAGGCGGAGTCAGGCCCCGCCCCCCAGGATGCAGAATTCGTTGCCTTCGGGGTCGGCCAGCACCACCCAGCTCTGCTCGCCCTGCCCGATATCGACGTGACGCGCGCCCAGTGCGATCACCCGCTCAACCTCGGCCTGCTGATCATCGGGCGTGAAGTCGAAGTGGATGCGGTTCTTGACGACCTTGTCGTCGGGCACTGCCACGAACAGCCAGTTCGGTCCGGCACCGGACGGCGCATGCAGAACCACATCGCCGTCGTCGTCGACATCCTGCGGCCAGCCCAGCACCTTCGACCACCAGGCTCCCAGCGCGGTGGCGTCGTGGGCGTCGATGCAGATCTCGTCGAACTTCAGTCCCATTGCGCCAACTCCTTCTTGAGCACCTTGCCCATGGCATTGCGCGGCAGGCTGTCCACCACCCGTACCTCGCGTGGCCGCTTGTGTACCGAAAGCTGCTGTGCGACAAAGTCGATCAGTTCCCCGGGTTCGGCGTCCCCGACGACGAACGCGACGATGCGCTGGCCCAGATCGTCATCGGGTAACCCGACGACGGCGACTTCGGCCACGCCGGGATGCCCGAGCAGCGCGGTCTCCACCTCGCCCGCGCCGATCCGATAACCGCCGGACTTGATCAGGTCGACGGACTCGCGCCCGACGATGCGGTGCATCCTGTCGCCGTCGATCACCGCGGCGTCGCCGGTTCGGTACCAGCCGTCGGAGTCGAACGCATCGGCGGTGGCGTCGGGCCGGTTCAGATACCCATCGAACATCGTTGGGCCCTGAACCTGAAGCCGCCCAATGGTTTCCCCGTCGTGCGGGACCGGCGCTCCGTCGTCGTCGACCAGTCGGGTCTGCACGCCGGCCAGCGGCAGTCCTACCCACCCCGGCCGCCGCTCCCCCTCGGCCAGGGTACTCAACGTGATCAACGATTCGGTACTGCCGTACCTTTCCACGGCTTGGTGTCCGGTGAGCCGGGTCAGCTCGGAGAACAGCGGGACCGGCAGCGGCGCGCTGCCCGACACCAGCAGCCGCGCCGACGAGAGCGCCAGCGCCGCATCGAGATCGGCGACCACCCGCGACCACACCGTCGGCACACCGAAGTACAGCGTGCCGTGCGCGGCGGCATAGGCCTCGGGTGTCGGTTTTCCGGTGTGCACGAAGCGGTTTCCGATGCGCAGGGACCCGAGCAGCCCCAACACCAGACCGTGCACGTGGAACAGCGGAAGTCCGTGCACCAGGGTGTCGTCGGGCGTCCACTGCCACGCCTGGGCCAGCGCGTCGAGATCTGCGGCGATGGCACGGCGGCTCAGCACCACCCCCTTGGGCGGGCCCGTGGTGCCCGAGGTGTAGATGATCAGCGCGGTGGCGTCCGGCGCCGGCTCCGAGTAGCCGTGCCACGAGCGGGCGTGCACCCGCACCGGGATGTGCGGCAATCCTTCGGGTTCGTCGGGCTTCTCCCCCAGCCACGCCTGCGCGCCGGAGTCGGTGATGATGTGGCGGCGTTCGGCCGTACCCACGTCGGCGGGCACCGGGACGACGGGAACCCCGGCGATGAGGCAACCGGTGACCGCCAGCACGGTGGCCGCGGTCGGCGTGGCCAGGACCGCCACCCGCTGCGCGCCGCCGACCCGCTCGGCCACCGACGTGGCGGCGCCGACCAGGTCGCTGCGGCTCAGCCCGGCGCCGTCGATACGCACGGCGTCGTCGATATCGGCGCCGGCGGCGACGGCAGCGGGGTTCAGCGAGGGCAGCAGCACGCCATGGAGGTTACCCGCTGGCGCTCTCCGCGATACTGGGCGAGTGGATCCCATCCGGCGCATCGCGTCCCGTGAGGTGTACCGCAACGACTGGATGGTGGTGCGGGAGGATCAGATCCGCCGTCCCGACGGCTCCGACGGTGTCTACGGAGTGGTGGACAAGCCGACGTATGCGTTGGTAATGGCCCGCGACGGCGACCGGTTCCGGCTCGTCGAGCAGTTCCGCTATCCGCTCGGGCTGCGGCGCTGGGAGTTTCCCCAGGGCACGGCGCCGGGCCTCGCGGGCGAGCCCGAACCGGCCGACCTCGCCGCCCGCGAGCTGCGTGAAGAGACCGGCCTGCGCGCCGGAACGATGGCGGTGCTCGGCCAACTCGATGTCGCGCCGGGGATGAGCAGCCAGCGCGGCTGGGTGTTTCTGGCCACCGACATCACCGAGGGTGACCACGAACGCGAGCACGAAGAGCAGGACATGCACAGCGAATGGTTCACCCGCGACCAGCTCGAACGGATGATCCGCGACGGCGAGATCACCGACGCCCAGTCGATCGCGGCGTGGGCGCTGTTCCTGCTGAAGGAACGCCCTTCGCCGCGCTAATGCCTGTAGACCAAGGCATAACACTTGGCAAGCCCGGTTTCTGCGGGAACGATCGACTCTATGCTTCGAAAATGATGCATAAGGAGACCATTGGCTGACCCGCGCAGGACACAGCCGACCCGCGGCCGATCTATGCCTGAAATAGCACGCATAGGTGAACGCTTTGCGGCGAGGCGCGTCGAACTTCGACTCACGCAGCAGACCCTCGCTGACCTCGCGGGCGTTTCCCGCTCCAGTGTGCAGGCCCTTGAATACGGGACAGGGTCGGTGAAGTTGGCATCCGTCGTCGAGATCGCCAATGTCCTAGGGGTGCGTCTGGAGCTGAATACTGGCAGCAACGAAGTCCACCAATGACCGCCGCGGATGCCGCCGACCTCCGTGCGATCACCGAAGCGGACGTCTATCTAGGAGACGAAATCGTTGCGAGCCTTAGCCGTACCCCCGGTGACGACATCCTTTTTGACTACACCGCAGCTGGCGCCGATGGCAGATCGGTCCGCGATTGCTCGGTATCGTGGTCACTTCTCGTAACCGCCGTACCCCCGCATAACGAGCGGGGGCGCGGTACCGCCCTTCTTTGCCGGCCTGCTGCCCGAGGGAGTCAGGCTCGGGGTCGTGGTGTCGTCCACCAAGACATCGCCCGACGACCACCTCACGCTATTGCTTGCGATCGGTGCGGACACCGTCGGCAACGTTCGGGTGATGCCCGCGGGTGTCGCCCCGCCTGCACGCCTTCCGATGTTCGTGCCGGAGCGGGATACGGACTTCCTTGCGGTCTTCGAACGACTCACCGGTTCGGTGGAAGCAGACCCGGTCGGGCTATCCGGAGTTCAACCGAAGGTAAGTGCCGCCATGTGGTCCGCGCCGGCGAACACAACTCTCGGACCCGCAATGCTGAAACTCAACCCGCCGACCGGATATCCCCGACTGATAGAGAACGAACACTTCTTCGTGCGCGTGGCCGCGGACTGCGGCCTTCGGGTCGCCAAGACGCAGCTTCTCCAAGACGCCCACGGGCGCAACGCATTACTGGTCACCCGATTCGACCGCCACGGCGATACCCGCATTGCTCAAGAAGACGCCTGCCAATTGGCGGACCTCTACCCTGCCTCCAAGTACCGAATACACATGGAGACCGCAATCGCCACCCTCGCCGACGCCTGTGGCCGCGGAGGTGGGTCCCGAGCGGCAGCCGTTCTCGAGCTCCTCCGGACCGTGGTGTTCTCCTGGCTCATCGGCAACGGCGACTTACATCGCAAGAACCTGTCGATCTACAAGCCCGACGTCTGGCGGCCGACGCCGGCCTACGACTTGCTGACGACTCAGCCGTATACGGGCTGGCGCGACCCAATGGCGTTGAGCCTCTACGGGCATGCCAATCGGTTGAATCGCGCCCATTTCCTGGAAGCCGCTGCGCAACTTGGTCTTCGCGAACGTGCGATAGCCAGGATGATCGATGACATCGTCGAGGGGGCGCGGGATTGGACCGACCGATGCGCAGAGATCGGCTTCTCAGAACGAGAGACGGATCTGCTTTCCAAAATGCTCCGGTCCCGTATCGAGACCTTGAAGGAACGCCGCTAGTTTCTCGAACACCGCGGAGCGGCCGACCCGCTCCCACGCCGCCAGTTCGGCCTTCGCCTGGTCGAGCGCGCCGGACAGCGCGTCGACGGCGTCGTTGCCGAGGCCCAGCCGCAGTGGCGGGTCATCGGAACTCAGCGCCAGCAGGATCGCCGCGGCGGCCTTGGCGGGATCCCCGGGCTGCTTGCCGTCGTCGTGGGGCATGCCGATACGCAGCGGACCGATCTGCTCGTCGTAGGCCGGGATCGGCTTGGACATCAGCAGCGCGCCGGGCCCGTTGAACGAGGTCCGGAATGCACCAGGTTCGACGATCAGCACCCGGATGCCGAACCGGTCGACCTCCTGGGCCAGCGCCTCCGACTACCCCTCCAACGTGAACTTCGTCGCCGAGTAGGCGCCGACACCCGGGAAGGTGAAACGTCCACCCATGCTGCTCATTTGGACGATCGCTCCCGACCCGCGTTCGTGATGGTCGATGTCACCGGGAAGTCGGCGGGAAGCGCGGATTTCGCGACCTCCAGCGCGGAATGGGCGTGCGCGACGGCGTGCTCGCGGACGAAGCTGTCGTCGCCACGCAGCGCGCCGACCAACGGATCGAGTGCGACGAGGGAGACCAGCCGCAGCGGCGTCCCTGCGGCCCGGCTCGCGCGCAGCGCGGTGTCGAGCAGCAGTTCCGCACCGGGACGCGTGCCGACGGCGCAATTCAGCTCGCGGACCTGATCCACCTTCGAGTGCCGGGTTCCGCGCGGCGCCAACGCAATCGGGACCGGGGACGAATACAGCAGTTCGCCGGTCACCGATCCGATCGAGTGACGACCGATGGGCCCGTCACCCGCGGCACCGACAACGATCGCCTCGGCACCCAGGCTTTGCGCGTCATCGATGAGCCCCTGGGCGAAGGACTCGTTGAAGCTGATATGCGTGGCGGCCTCGAGGCCATCGGGCACGGACGCCACCGCCTGCG